>CAWATN010000001.1:0-22098 GCA_963784945.1 uncultured Thermoleophilia bacterium
GGATCGTCGAGGCGAGTGTCGCGGAGCGCCGCCGACTCGAGCGCAATCTTCACGACGGTGCCCAGCAGCGCCTCATCACCCTCTCCCTTCATCTGCGAATGGCCCAGGAGTGCCTGCGCAAGGACCCTGCCGCGGCAGAGGCGCTACTCGAGGGCGTCGGTGAGGATCTCAAACTCGCGCTTCAAGAGCTCCAGGAGCTCGCTCGCGGCCTTCACCCCGCGATCCTCACCGACCGCGGCCTCGTCCCCGCCCTGCAGTCACTCGCCAATCGCGCCCCGTTTCCAGTCGAGATCACCGGTGGTGCATCGGCCCGCCTTCCCGAGGCGGTCGAGGCCGCCGTCTACTACGTCGTCGCTGAAAGCCTCACAAACGCAGCGAAACACTCCGACGCGTCTGAAGCCTGGGTCGCGCTCTCGACAACGACCGACACAGTCGTCGTCGAGATCCGCGACAACGGAAGCGGCGGCGCAGACCTGCGCAAGGGCACAGGTCTGCGAGGCCTTGCCGACCGGGTCGAGGCCCTCGGAGGGACGCTCCACTTGCAGAGCGACGCGGGCAGCGGAACCTCCGTTCATGCCGAGCTGCCGATTCGCTAGCAAACGTTCCGACGACGAGGTCATCGCGCAGCCTCAACGACGTCTCGGATGACTTTGGCCGTGAACCAAGCACTGTGTCCGCAACCGGCTACGAGGGTCGGGACCACGCGCAGGTGACCCGGCGCCAGAGGTCAACCGTCCCGGAAACAGCAACATTTCTTGCCGCGTCGGAGATTGGTCGGCAACCTCGCTCTATGACTGATTTCGATGTTGTAGTAATTGGGGGCGGCGCGGCCGGACTATCGGCAGCGTTGGTGCTGTCGCGGGCTCGCCGTCGTGTTCTTGTTGTTGACAGCGGGATGCCGAGGAACGCGCCGGCTTCCGCGATGCACGGCTTTCTCTCCCGCGACGGCTTCCCGCCGGGCGATCTGCTCGAGCTCGGCCGGGAGGAAGTCGCTGGGTACGGCGGGCAGATCGTTGACGCTGCCGTTGAGCATGTCGGGCGAGACAGTTCGAGCTTTCAGATTCGTCTCGACAGCGGCCTTTCGGTCTCGGCTCGCAGGCTGGTCATTGCGACCGGCTTGCGCGACGAGCTTCCAGAGATCCCGGGGCTGCCGGAGCGCTGGGCTCGGGATGTGCTCCATTGCCCCTACTGCCACGGCTTCGAGGTGCGCGACCAGGTTCTCGGCGTGCTCGGCTGGGCGCCCGGCGCAACGACCTACGCCCAGATCGTCCGTCAATGGTCTGCCGATCTCGTGTACTTCGCGTCAGGCACAACCCTGACCACTACCGAACGCGAGGAGCTGGAAGCGCGGTCAGTCACCGTGATTGACGGAACCGTCGAACGAGTCGTGATCGAGGATGATCAGCTGCGCGGCGTCGAGCTCGACGACGAGCGGGTGATAGAGCTCGATGCGCTGTTCGTTCCGCCGCGCTTCGTCCCCAACAACGACCTTCTCGTCGAGCTCGGCTGCGACCTCGATGACGACGGCTGGGCGATCACCGACGCCACTGGACGCACGAGCGTCGCAGGCGTCTGGGTCGCAGGCAACCTGGCCAACCTTCGCGCGCAGGTGATCACCGCGGCCGGCGAAGGATCAGCCGCCGCCATCGCCCTCAACGCAGATCTCGTCGCAGAAGACGTCGCGCGGGCCGTGCACGCGGCCAGCGGCGCTCACAGCAGAGACACGTAAGACATCAACCTGACACTGGAAGGAATACCGATGAACACCAACACCAATGAGGCTCCCGCTGCGGCTCTGTCGCCGCCGAGTAGGCATCAGCTCGCGTTCATGATCTGGCTCGCTGTGTTTCCAACACTGACGGTGATCAATCTCCTGTTTGGTAGCTGGCTGGGGACACTCACGCCGGTGGTGCGGACGTTCGTGCTCGCCACCGTCGCCGTACCGATCGTGATCTACGGACTCATGCCCTACCTACACCGCGCCCGCCGCCGGTTGATCCTCCGCTCCCGCTGAGGAGCGTCATTCCCCGTGCGTGTGCCCAGCCTTTCGAGGTTGGGCGCGCACGTGGGGATGGTGGCCCGCTCGGTTGTGCAAGCTGAGCACCTCCACCGGCTGGTCGTCGGCCGGGCCGAACCAGTGCGGGAGCTTTGTGTCGAACTCCGCCACCTCACCCGGGCCCATCGTGATGTCGTGGTCGCCGAGGATCAGCCGCATGCGGCCGCTGAGCACGTAGAGCCACTCGTAGCCCTCGTGAATACGGAACTCGGGCTCTCCCCGCTCGGGCGGAATGAGAACCTTCCAGGCGTTGACGCCTTGCGTGTTTTCGCTCAGCGGGACGACGATTCGCCCGTTGCGCTTCCGTGCCTTCGGCCTGATCCGGGGATCGCCGATCTCGGTGGCGCCGACGAGCTCATCGAGCGGCACATTATGAGCCTGGGCGATGGGCAGCAGGAGTTCGAGGCTCGGCTTGCGCTGGCCCGTCTCGAGGCGTGACAGCGTGCTCTTTGAGATTCCCGTCTTCGCGGCAAGTTCGGTGAGCGTCACACCACGATGCGTTCGCAGCCGCTTCAGGCGCGGGCCTACCTGCGCAAGAATTGCCGGCACGTCCGCTGAAGGCTCCATCACGAGCTAGTCACTCCTTCGTGTGGTTGTTGAGGTCAGTATCACTCCCAGCGAGCTCCTCAGGGTCGCCTCAGGGTCATTCCGGATGGTGCCGGCAGGCCCGGCGCGACATCCTGGAGGCATGAACACAACAACCACACACATCCCAGAGATCCGGCGGCTGCAGCGCAGCCAAATCGAGATCGTCCCGGAAATGGCAACAAATCTTGTCGGCTGGAACAGGGTGCCCCAGGGTGGTTCGTACACCGTGCGACCAACCGAAGGGAGCTGATCATGAACCGTCTCGCCGATGTGATCCTCAGCCACAAACGACTCGTCGTTGCGTTCTGGGCCGTTGTTACGGTCGCCGCATTCGCGGCGGTTGGCCCGGCCGGGAAGTCGCTCTCGCAGCAGTTCAACGTCCCGGGCCGCGAGGGCTACGAGACCAACAAGGACATCGCCCAGATCTACGGCAACGGCGGCGACATCGCCCCGCTCGTTCCCGTCGTCACCCTTGCAAAGGGCACCACCGTGGACTCACCAGGCGTCACCGCCGAGCTCAGCTCGGCGTTCGCCCAGGTGAAGAAAGCGATGCCGGACGTACGGATCGCTTCCTACGCCTCCACTCACGACCGCGCCTTCGTCTCCCGCGACGGACGCACTACTTTCGCGCTCGTCTACCACCCCGCCGTCGGTGGCGTGGACCCCGGACAAGCCGAGGCGAAAAAGGCGCAGGCGGCGCTCGAGGGCGTCACGGTCGCCGGCTCTCCTGTCGAGATCACCGGGATGAACGCGCTGCGTGCCGCTCCGGCCGAGAGCGACTCGGGCGGCACCGGGATGCTCGTCGAGACCCTGCTCGGCGCCCTCGGCGCCCTCCTCGTCCTCATCTTCGTCTTCCGCTCGTTCATGGCGATCGTTCCCCTGCTGATGGCAGCCGTCGCTATCCCGACCACGTTCCTGCTCATCTGGCCGATCGCGAATGTCACGGATGTCTCTGTGATCGTCCAGTTCCTCGTCGCGCTCGTCGGGCTCGGGATCGCGATCGACTACGCCCTCCTGGTCGTCGTCCGCTGGCGCGAGGAACGCCGCGGCGGAGAAGTCGCCAACGAGACCGCCGTCCGCAATGCGATGCAGCACGCCGGCTCTGCAGTCGTGTTCAGCGGCACGACGGTTGCGATCTCGCTCCTCTCGCTGCTCGCTCTGCCGATGCCCGCGCTCCGCAGCATCGGCATCGCCGGGCTCTTGATCGCGCTCGTTAGCGTCGCCGTCGCCAACACCCTCCTCCCCGTCGTCCTCGCAACCGTTGGCCCACGGCTCGACCGGCCCCGCTCCAACCGGGACCAGAGCGCCAGCCGCGCATGGTCGGCCTGGGCACGGATCGTCGTCCGACACCGCTGGATCGCGGCGACCACCTCGACCGCAGTCCTCGCTGCACTTGTCCTCGCGGCCTCGCAGATCCAACTCGGCGACCCGCAGGCCGACTCGCTCGCCGAGAAAGGGCCTGCCCGCGTCGGTCTCGAGCAGCTGAAGACCGCCGGCATCGGCACCGGCCCGCTGTCACCGTTCGAAGCTCTCGTCCGCTCCGGCAACCCGGCCAGCGTCGCCGCCTCGATGGCCAAGGTCGACGGCATCCAGTCAACCGCTGCGCCCGCCGCCTGGCGCCGTGACGGCACCGCGATCGTCACGATCATCCCGAGCAAGGACGCCAACTCGCCGGCCGGCCGGGCAACACTCGACCGGATACGCTCCACTGCGATCCCAGGCGTCACAGTAGGCGGCGAAGCAGCACAGAGCGCTGACTTCCTGGACGCTGTCTACGGCAACTTCCCGCTGATGATCCTCGCGATCAGCGTCCTCACATTCGTCCTCCTCGCCCGCGCCTTCCGCTCGCTGATCCTGCCGCTCAAGGCCGTCCTCCTTAACCTCCTCTCGGTCGCGGCCGCCTGGGGGCTGACCGTGCTCGTCTGGCAGGACGGCTACGGCTCGAACGCGATCTGGGGCATCCCTGCGACACAGGCAATCAACGTCGAAATGCCGATCGTGATCTTCGCCTTCCTGTTCGGTATCTCGATGGACTACCAGGTCTTCATCATCAGCCGGATGCGCGAGGCTTACGACCGCACCGGCTCCACCGAGACTGCCGTCGTCGAAGGCATCGGGCGAACCGGCCGCCTCGTCACGAGCGCAGCACTGATCATGTTCCTCGCCTTCGTCGCCTTCAGCGCCACACCCGGCACCGAGGCGAAGATGTTCGCCACAGCCCTCGGCGGCGGCATCCTGATCGACGCAACAATCATCCGCGGCGTCCTCGCCCCCGCCGCCGTCGCCCTGCTCGGCCGCTGGAACTGGTGGCTCCCCGCCTGGGCCGCACGCCTGCTCCGCGTCGCCCCCTCCGAGACCGCACGCGAAGCGCAGGTAGAGCCCGCTACACAGCTCGTCTAGTTCGAGAAGAGCAGCAGCCGGGGCGAGGATCGCCTCCCCCGGCACTGCTCACTCTTCCGTCCCTCCCGCAGCCCTGATAGCCGCGGACACCCAGGAGAACACGCCATGAACAGCCGATCACGACACCGACGCTCTCTCAGAGGCACACACGCGCAAAGATCTGAGCCGGGCGGCTCCAATCCACATCCGACGAAGCCGGATCACCGACCTTCCTGCGCTCCGGAGAATGGCACGTCTCCAAGACCAGACGCTTCCGTCCGGAGCCTTCCTCATCGCCGAGATTCGGGGAAACATCGTCGCAGCCGCACCCCTCGACGCTGACGCGCCAACACTCGGAACCCCACGTCCATGCAGCGAGCCGTTGCAGTACCTCCTGCACCGCCAGGCACGCTTCGTCAGAGCGTCCCGCGGTGAGCGCTCGTCGGCGACGCCTATGCTCGGTCGAGAACAGCTCCAGGAACTCGAAACATGACTTCGACCAGTCGCCACGATCACGCTCTCACGCGCGCTCTGACAAGCGCATATGCCGTGGTGTCAGCCGATCTTCATCACAACGAAGATGCCGAGGGCGGCGATTCCTAGGAACACGCTTCCGAGCAGGAACGGCCACCATGCAGCATCCGCGGCGCCGTAGATCGCGGCTGTCCAGAGCCCAGTGGTCGCCGCCGTTGCGATCGCGATGAGCGCCGTGATCCAGCGAGTCTCGCTGAGGCGGCGAGCGTGTTCGTCGACGAACGTGTGATGGTGCGGGACGAGCGTCAGATGTCGCTCTCGCCGGGCCGGTAGCGGTGAGGCTTGCTGCGGCTCCGCCGGCTTGAGCTCGGGTGCGGCAGCCATCTCAACCTCCTCTCGACTCACTTCCATTTTCGCCGAAACACGTCCCGTCCGCATCAGCGGAAACGCGCAGACCCGGTTCGCTTTGCGGATTGCCGCGTCCTACGCGGCAGCGGCCCAGGCAAGCCGTAGCGCGACGATGAGGATTGCGATCGCGAGAAGGCGCTGGATTGTCTGGGCGGAAAGGGACAGCGAGACGCGGGCGCCGATCTGCGCTCCGACGATCACACCGACGGAGAGGCAGACCGTCCGGCGCAGGCCGTGGCCGTGGGCGAAGCTTCCGTTGAGCACATGCGTTGCCGTGCCCACGAAGGAGACGATCACCAGCACGAACTGCGAGGTCGCAGTCGCGATCGCCGCTGGGAACCCGAGCGCTCCGATCATCAGCGGAACCTGGAAGATGCCGCCGCCGACGCCGAGAAAGCTCGAGAGAACGCCAACCAGGGCACCGAAAGCTGCCCCCTCGCCGAGACGAACGCGGTACAAGTAGCGGCGGCCGCGGCTGTCGACGAGCTCGCGTGGCGCTCCGACTTCGTGGGGGTGCGGAGAAACGACGCCGCGTCCCGTGCGCAGAAGCAGCCACGCAGCGACGGCGAAGAGCACGATCGCGAAGATCGCGTCGAACGGCTTGCGTGGAATCGCGCCGACAAGGAGGACGCCGACGATCGCACCGGGAACGCCGGCAAGACCGAACACGAGCCCGCTCCGGTAGTCGATGCGCCGCTGGTATCCGTATGCGAGCGCTCCCGAGACGGAGTTGACGAAGACAACAGCCAGGCTGATCGCCGTGATCGTCTTGGGAGACTCGTGGGGGTAGAGAATCAGCAGGACAGGCGCGAGCAGAAAGCCGCCGCCCACTCCGACGAGCGTGCCGAAGGCGCCGACCGCGACGCCGAGCAGCACGAGGAGCACCGCGACGGTCGGCGTGAACGCCGGACTCACGCGCCGAACGTTCCGCTCTGGGGCAACCGCGGCGGAAGGTCGATGAGCGGGCTCAGAGGCGACGTGTACACACGAATCAGAAGTAACTGAAGCCGATTGCGGCGGCCCTTGCACAGTGCCGCTGGTGGAAGGACTGCTTGCGCCTCTGGTGCCGACGGCGTAACGCGAGCATGCTCCGGCCGCACGAGATTGCCGCGTGTTGCTCGCGCCTCAGCCCCACCCCGTTTCGTCGCCGTCGAGCCCATTGCCCCGGCGCTCTAGACGATGCGGCCGCTACGGGGCTCAAGCGGGAGGACCGCGCGTTGCCAGACGTGCATGCCGCCCTTGAGGTTGACTGCGTCGAGTCCGGCTTTGCGGAGCTGGATGGTGGCGCTTCGGGAGCGGGAGCCGCTGCGGCAGGCGGCGATGTAGCGCTGGTCGGCCGCGAGCTCTCCGGTGCGGTTGGCCAGGGTCGAGAGCGGGATGTTCTTCGATCCGGGAGCGTGGCCGGCCTTCCACTCGCGGCGCTCGCGGACGTCGAGGATCGTCGCGCGACGACGTCGTGGGCCTCCTGCGCTCTCGTGGACGGCGGGAACAGGGACGAGAGAAGGCCCATCTACGCCCGCTTCCCGACCGCCGCTGCACGCGGCCGTCCAGTCGGGCAGCCCGCCCTCACCTCGGACACCCTCGTCGCACCCCGAAGACGCGCTCGATCACGACGGAGGCAGAGCATTGCGCGACGGACACGTCATCTCCCGACGCCTTCGAGAATCGCGTTCAGCTCCAGTACTTGTCGTTGCACGCTGCCGCAGACCGCCTCGCAGAGCTCGAACACCCCCTCGTCTACGACCCGGTAGAAGACCTGGGTTCCTTCCTTGCGCCGGGCGACGATCCCGGCCTCGTTCAGGACAGCAAGATGCTTGGAGACGTTCTGCTGCGACGCAGTAGTGGCCCCGGCGAGTTCGTGCACCGATGCCTCTCCGCCGCGGAGGCGGTCGAGCAGCCTGATTCGCATCGGCTCCCCGATCACGCGGAAGCGCCGCGCGATCAGATCCACCAGCACATCGGGCAGCGGGTGCGGCAACCCGCCTGTCGTCTGCTCTTTCATGCTGCTTCGTCCACGATCGCATCCAGGAAGCCGCTGACCACGGCGGGTGGCATCGCGCCGACGAACTGGTTCACGACAGCGCCGCCCGAGAACGCCTTCACGCTCGGGATGCCGCTGACCGAGAAGCGGCTCGCGAGCTCGGGGCTCTCGTCGACGTTGACCTTGACGAGCTCGACCGTGCCGCCACGGCGCTCGACTTCCTGCTCGAGCACCGGGGCGAGGGCGTGGCAGGGGCCGCACCAAGGAGCCCAGAAGTCGACGATCACGGGCAGCTCGCGGGAGCGCTCGATCACTGCGGTCTGGAAGGATTCGGCTGAAACGTCCATCGTGGTTCTCCTTCGGATTCGAGGTTGGCCTGGCTAGCGGGGCGCGACGGTGTGCCGGTCGGTCGAAAAGCCGAGCAGCTCGTACAGCGCACAGAAGCCGACGGCGGCGGTGACAGCCATCACAATGGCGAGGAGAGCGAGGATCAGGCCCGCGACTGAGCCGATCCCGACCGCGAACGCGAGGATCAGGGCGATGATCGCGGCGACGCCTCTGGCGAGGCGATCGATGGTTCCTTCGTTCCTGGTCATTTCGGGTTCCTTTCGTGAGTCAAGTGGCTTAGACGTGCTCGTTGGAGACGACGCGGTCGACGACGGCGCCGAGCCGAGCGCGGACGTCCTCGGCCACGTCTGCGAGCTGGTCGTTCTCGACGATCGAGAGCATTCGCTCTGCGTCGACGGCCGCGACGTGGGTGACGCCGCCGCGTTCGTAGACGACGACGTTGCAGGGCAGCAGGACGCCGAGGTCGGGTTCGGCCTGGAGTGCCTGGTGGGCGAGTGGCGGGTTGCAGGCGCCGAGGATCAGGTAGGGCTCGACGTCGATGTCGAGCTTCTCCTTCAAGGTTGCCTGGACGTCGATCTCGGTGAGGACGCCGAAGCCCTCGACCTTGAGCTCCTCGCGAACACGGTCGACCGCGTCCTGGAGCGAGAGTGTTGTCTCGCCGGTCAGTGCGTAGCGGGTTCCAAGCATCGTGCTGCCTCCTCGAGTTCGCGCTTGCGCGCCTTGATTGCCTTCAATCGGTGAGCTTCCGCGCCAGTCGGCTCCGGGAAGCGCTCGTCCAGGTAGGCGAGGATCGCCTCCTCCCCGACAAGCACCTCGCCGGCCTCGCAGACGAGTGCGGGGATCGAGTCGGTGCCGGCCCGCATCAGTAGCTCGATCCGCTGCTCGCGCTCGACCGGCACCTGCCGCGCCACGTAGGTCACGTCCAGCTCGGTCAGTCGCTGCCGTACCCGGCGCGAGGCCGGGCACCACTCCGTCTGGTACAGCTCGAGCAACCTCCAGGACTGTGCCGGGTTCGCATTCATACGTTCACTATACACAACTATATACTTGTATAATGTGCGTAGTTGTTACTGATTTTGGCTCAGTGGCCAACCGGATGCCCCGCTCGGCCCGACCAACGACACTCGGTTGAGAAGGAGACCTGCAGCCGAGGAGAGAGACAATGGCCCGCGCCAAGCACTTCGAGTTCCCGGCCAGCGTGGAATGGGAGGGCGGCTCGATGACGGTCGCCTCGGTCGCCGGCAAGCAGGGTCTTGACGTCGCGACGCCACCGGACTTCGGTGGCGAAGCTGCGGGGGTCTGGGAGTCCCGAAGACCGCGTCGGGGACCTAGTCCGACTCCAGCGAACGCTTCAACGACTCCACGGTTCGGGTTCGCTCGCTTCTCGCCAACAGGGCCGCGACCGGCTTCATCAATCGCATCATTCCGAAGAGCTCACCCTCCGCGACGTGATGAACGACCGTCTTGTCCCGGTCCGCCTCCAGGATGTAGTTCGGTCGCGCCTCCATCAGGTCGGAGCCGAACCAGCGGAGAGTCTCGCGGAAACCGATGCGTGCCGGTGGCTCGTAGTAGGTCACTTCACCGCGGAACGTGCCCATCCTCGTGGCGTCGAAGTAAGCCGTTCCCAGGCCGAGAGGGCCGTCGGAGGTTTGTCCGGACCGGCGGAACAAACCCGTGCGGCGCATCCACGTCCTGTAACCGTCCAGGTCGGCTAAGAGCGCGAACACGTCGCTCACGGGTCGGTCAATTGTCGTGTGCGTCTCGTATCGAACGGTGGTACTGGATCTCTTCGTCATCTGCTCACTCTCTCCTCAAGTTGAAGTTTGGTTGGTGTGGGTCGTGGACGGTCGTGGAGTTGGGTCTTGCATTGGTGACGTTCCTTTCAGCTGCTGCTCGGGAGTTCCGCCGGCGCGATCGCGGTACCGGGCTGTTGGTTTCCGAGTAGGGCGAGTGCGATCACGGCGCCAGCGGCGGCGATCAGGCCGCAGGCAAGGAAGGCCGACTGGAACCCTTCGGTGAGTCCGAGCAGCTTTGTTGCGTGGGGGTTGGCGGCGAAGAAGTCGTTCGTGCGCGTGAGCGAGACGGTGGCGACGGTCGCGACACCGAGTGCTGCGCCGATCTGGAACGAGGTGTTCGAGAGGCCGGAGGCAAGGCCTGCTTCGTGGTCGTCGACACCGGCGAGGGCCGCGATCGAAGCCGTCACGAAGGTGAGGCCGACGCCTGGCCCGAAGACGAGCAGCCCGAAGAGGATGTCGTCGAAGTAGCTGCCGCCGACGGAGACGTGCGCGAGCAGAAGCGCGCCGATAGCCATGAGCGCCAGACCGGCGGTTGCGACGGATCGGAAGCCATGCTTCAGCGTCAGTGCCTGGCCTGAAATCGATCCGAGCGCAGCACCGATCGGGAAGACGATCGAGGTGAGACCGAATCGCACGGCTGAGTCGCCGAGCACCTGCTGGCTGTAGAGCGTGAGGATGAACGGCAGCCCGTAGACGATCGCGCCGAAGATGAGCATCACGCTGTTCGCTCCGACGAGCGTTCGCGACTGGAAGATCTGCAAGCGAACCAGCGGCGCCGGGTGTCGTGACTCGATGAGCACGAACAACCCGAACAGGGCTACCGAACTAGCGAGCAGTGCGATTGTCCAGCCGTTGTGCCAGCCCCGGGTGGGCGCTTCGACGACGGCGTAGACGAGGAGCCCGAGCGCTGCGGTAATCGTGAGCGCGCCGGCCGGATCGAAGCTTCGTCGGGCTGTCACGTTTCGGCTCTCATTGAGCAGATAGGGGCAGAGCGCGAACGCGGCGACGCCAATCGGGACGTTGATCAGGAAGATCCACTGCCAACCGGGGCCGTCGACGAGCAAGCCGCCGATTAGCCAGGCGGTGGTGGCGCCGATCCCGCCGAGGGAGCCCCAGATGCCCAGTGCCTTGCTGCGCTCTGGTCCTTCCTCGAAAGTCGTCATGATGATCGACAGCGCAGTGGGTGTCATGATCGCCGCCCCAACCCCTTGCAATGCGCGGGCGCCGATCAGGGTCGCGGGCGACCAGGCGAGCCCGCAGAGAAGCGAGGCGGCTGTGAAGATCACGATGCCGAACATGAAGACCCTCCGGCGGCCGAGCAGGTCGGCGGCGCGGCCTCCGAGGAGCAGCAGGCCGGCGAACGTCAACGCGTAGGCGCTGACGACCCACTGCAGAGTTTGGGCGGAGAAGCCCAGTTCGCGTTGGATCGTGGGGAGAGCGACCGTCACGATCGCGGCGTCGAGGATGACCATGAAGAAGGCGCCGCATAGCAACGCCAGCGCGAACCAGCGGCGGCGGTCGGGAGCGACCAGGGGGCGTGTTGTGGCAGTCATGTCATCGCCTCGATCCGACGGACTCGAGGTAGTCCGCGGGCACTGCGATCGGCCCGGGTTGCTCGATGCGGTTCCAGGCGAGGGCGAGATCGTGGAGGTCCTGTGCCAGCTGTGGGCGGCGCGACCCGGCGGCCTCGAGTGCGTTGACGGTCGGCCCGTAGTGGGCGGCGAAGAACTGAACGAATGCTGCCGCGGAGACGAAGCGGAACGTGAAGGTGCGCCGCTTGTGGACCCACGACACATCGCTGCCGAAGAGCTCGCCCAGGTGCTCCTCGCTGCCCCACAGCATCGGCGAGGCGAGCGCGGGGGACTGCGGTACGTGTGTGGCTACCGTCTTGAACATCTCACCTATGAAGCCGTCGGGCGTCCAGCTCGCGAGCGCGATCGTCCCGCGGGGCTGCGTGACCCGCACGAGTTCGGCGGCCGCGCGCCGCTGGTCGGGCGCGAACATCGAGCCGAAGACCGACAGAGCAGCCGTGAACGATTCGTCGGGGAACGGGATCTGCTCGGCATCGCCGTCGCGGAAATCGACGTCGATCCTCTCTGCTGCGGCACGCTCTCGGCCCCGCTCGAGGAGTGCGGGCACGTAATCGATGCCGGTCACGACGCAGCCGAGCCGGGCGGCGGCGATCGCGGCGTTGCCGCTCCCGCAGGCAACATCGATCACGCTCGAGCCGGCATGCAGGTCGGCGGCGTCACAAAGCCGCTCGGCGACCGGCACGATCGTCGTCGCGACCGCAGCGAAGTCGCCGCTCGCCCAGACCGCCCGCTGGCGTTCCTTCACGGCTGCTCGATCGAAGGGCAGTGCAGTGGTACTCGACATGAGACGCTCCATCCGTTAGTTGGCACGATCGGTCGTTCTATCTAATATACGACCGATCGTGCTAACTTGTCAAGTGATGGTCAATCCCGCCCCGCAACCAACGCAACGGAAACCGCGGGAAGACGGGCAGCGCAGCCGCCGCACGATCCTGGACGCCGCAGCCAAGCTCGCCACCGTCAAAGGTCTCGAGGGACTCTCGATCGGTCAGCTCGCCGAACACATCGGGATGAGCAAGAGCGGGCTCTACGCGCACTTCCGCTCGAAGGAAGAACTTCAGCTCGCGACCATCAGCACAGCCAGCGAGATGTTTTCCGCCGAGGTAATCGCCCCAGCGGAGCAGGCAGCAACACCGCTCGCCAAGCTCGAGCTGGTCTGCGAGCTGTTTCTCTCACACCTCGAGCGAGAGGTCTTTCCAGGCGGATGCTTCTTCGCCTCCGCCGCCGCCGAGTTCGACACACATCCCGGCCCCGTCCGAGAGCAGATCGCAGAATTCCAGCGAGGATGGATAAAGCTCCTCACCCAACTCGTACGCGACGCGCAGTCAGCCGGCGAGCTCCCCACCGAGGACGCTGTTCAGTTCGCGTTCGAACTGAACAGCTACCTCCTCATGGCGAACACCGCCTTCCTCCTGCAGAACGACCCACAATGGATCGAGCGCGCACGCACCGCCGTGGCCGCCCGCGTTTCCCGCCGTTAAGACCGACAATTCGGCGCACCACCAGATCGAGCTTGTCGAAGAGCCGGTCCTCGTCAACGCGCCAGCGGGCCGGGGTGCCTCGGTTAGCGTACGCGTGACCCGATGAGCTCACGATTGAACAACCTTCTTACGTAGCGCCGCTAGCTACAGCTTTCGACGAACCAGATGCCCATCTCGACGTCGACCGTGCTGAGCCGCATGAGTGGCCCCGGCGGCAGCGAATACACCGAAACGCCGAGCTCTTCGAGCAACTCTCGTTCCAGTGCCTCAGTCGGAGTTTCACCGAGCTCCCACGTGGCCCCCAGGAAGATCACCAGACATCTGGATACCACCGGCGACCAGGTGAGCGATGACAAAGGAGAATCCGGCGGCCCTCGATCAACGCGCCGGTCACGACTGACTCGGCCATCGGCGGAGCGTAGCTCCGAACCCAGCCAGCGACCGCCTGCCGCTTTTCACAAGCCGTCTTGACATCAACGAAGCGGCTCTTACCGCCGCCGAGATCGTCCGACTCTACGTCCCGGGGTTCACTCCGATTCAGACGTCGACAACGAAAGCCTCCGTGTGTGTTGGCCAAGACAGAAGACTGGGTGCCTCGGGAGTTCTGCCGCAATTTCCTCGCCGGTTGATGACGGGCCAGCGTCGAAGTAGGGGCGGGTGACGCGGATCCCAGTGATGTAGTTTCGAAGCACTGGGACTGCGGCCGTCGACGCAGCTTCCTCGACCTCGAACTGCTGAGAGCGTCCGCCGCGGCTGAGCGTGACCTCGCCCGCGGCGCGGGCGTTCGCGACCCAGCTTGTCGGCCATAGGCCGCGACGAGCCACTTAACCGAACCGGGTGAGAGTCCGGGAGAGCGAGTTGATCAGCCGCGTTGCGCGGCTCATGCGGTAGGTCTTTGCCACCGTCCACCTTCCTTTCCGCGGATGCGCTTCCAACTCCGCGTAAGACCGCCTAGGAAGGGTGGAAACTATCGCGCACGAGTCGCGTTCGCGCTCGTGTGCTCGGGGAGTGGGGTGCGAAGTCAGCGGATTCCGGTGTCGATCGTGAAGATGAGCTTGTCCGTGTGGCCGGCGCGAACATGGACTCTCGCCGGGTGGGGCAATTGCCCGAACGGTTTCGAGTTCGTGCGCACCGAGTAGATCCCTGGGGGAAGATCGACCCGGTAGGTACCTTGCTCGTTCGTCCGAGTCGTCCTCACACGGCCTGCGCGCGAGAACGTGAGGATGACGTTGGGTGCAGGAGCGTCACAGGCGACGCCTGCTGTGCAGACGGGGGTGATCGGCCCACGCCTCACGGTTCCGTAGAATCCGCTGGGTGGCGAAGCCGCCGACGCGCCCGCGACGGCGGTAAGACTGACAGCGGTCAGCGCAAGCGCACGCTTTAGTCTCATCTCTCACACATCATGCACGGGACCGAACGAGGCGGTGATGCGGCCACTCCCAACAGCTGCTCCGACGGTTGCGAACGCGTGGCCGCGCGAGACTTGGTGGGGACTATGCCGGTGCGAAATCGTGGACCGCAACTCACAAGCGGGTCAGAATCATCGTCGCGACAATGAATACTACGAGCGTGGTCGCAACCAACCAGAGCCAATGAGTGCTCGTGCGTCGTCGCCTCACTCGGTTTCATCCGCCGCTCAGCTGCGCCGTAGTCCAGTGACCCCTACCCCTCCTGCCGGGACATCTAGTCACAGCACGCGAACCACTGGCACTCTTACCCTGTTCGCTTTTCGCCGCCAGCGCGCAATCGCCGACAATGAACAGGACGGGTCTGAGCGTACGGTGAGCGTACCGGCCTGTCTCCGCGCGGTGCAATTCGCCGCCGTCTGTTCAGCGCCGGAAGCGTTCACTTGCAGGCAGATTCAGCCTGCTGCAGTTCGTTGCAGCCTGCCCGGCTGGACTTCGAATCCGAAGGCCGGAGGTTCGAATCCTCCCGGGCGCATAGAACTGCCTGCAAATAGCAGCAATTTGGTGCGTCATTCGAGGGATCGAATCAGCCAAGGCGCACAGGGTAGTCCCTTTGCCGCCTGCGGCCCAAGGTGCGGGCGGATCTTGCGGCTCGGCGGCGTGCGGCAGCCACGAATCGTGGCTCGCGAACCCCAGCGCCGCTCGTGAGAGCGACGTCGACTGACGCTGGATCCGATGTGCGCCCAAGAAGCATGAAATCCCTGCTCAGACAGGAAAACACGGGATGACTCGCGTTGATAGGGTTGTCATGAGCGACCGAGGGCAGTAGCGACCGAGGGCAGTACTGACGAGATGGCTTTCTCGACCGAGACGGCGCAATTTGAGGAATCGGAGATCGTGGCCGTCCTGCAATCACTGGTGAGCGTTCTTGAAGTCCCGGACCCAACGAGGCGGGCTTGCGCCCATACGCAAGACGCCACCTTCGTCAGGCCCGGCATCCTGCCGGTGCAAAGAGTCATCGCTAACTGTCGACAAAGCACAGGGGTGCTCCCCGGACGGAAAGGCCCGGACTGACGGCCGTGGCGTTTCGTCACGCCTTTGGGCGCAGCCCAGCCGTCGCCCTCGAGGCGATGATCGCGACCAGCCAGCAGCGCGCGACGTATGCGGGCCTGCGCGCCTTCGAACGAGGTGGCAACGCCGTCGATGCGGTGCTCGCGGCCGCCGCCACCCTTTGTGTCACGGAGCCAATGTCGACCGGGCTCGGCGGCGACGCCTTCGCGATCGTGTGGCGCGACGGAGAGCTCTTCGGCCTGGATGCCGCGGGGCCCGCCCCCGCGAGCGCCGACCCGGAGGCGCCCGTCGCGGATCGCGGCCCCGAGTCCGTGACCGTCCCGGGCGCCGTCGCCGGCTGGGGCGCGCTCAGCTCCCGCTTCGGGCGGCTCGGGCTCGACATGTGCCTCGGCGACGCGATCGACGCGTCGGAGCGTGGCTACGCCGTGTCGCCGATGACCGCGGCAGCGTGGGACGGAAGCTCCGCTCGCAGCACGAGCTGGGCCGCCGCGGCGGTTCCACCCGAGCTCAGCCCGGCACCACGAGCCGGCGAGCGGGTTCGTCTGCCCGAGCTCGGTCGAACGCTGCGGCTGCTGGCAACCGAGGGGGCCTCGGAGTTCTACAGCGGCGAGGTCGCAGAGGCCGTCTGCGCCGTCTCCTGGCTCGAGGAGAGCGACCTTGCTGGATACGAGGCGAGCTGGACCGACCCGCTCCGCGCGCGCTATCGAGACGTCGAGGTCGCCGAGTTGCCTCCGCCCACACAGGGAGTTGCAGCACTCGAGGCACTGGCCCTCCTCGATCGCCTCGAGCCGACTCTGCCCAACCAGATTCGCTGCGCGAGCCTCGCGCTAGAGGACGCCCAAGCGCGGGTCCGGGACGGCGCTGACGTCAGTGACCTGCTCTCGAGCAACGCGATCTCCGCACGACTGGAAGCCGTCCCCGGGGTCGCGGCCGGGCCGGGCGGGGGAACAGTCTACCTCTGCGCCGTCGACGGCGAGGGAACGGCCGTGTCCTTCATCCAGAGTCTCTTCGGCAACTTCGGCTCCGGAATCGTCGCTCCCGGCACGGGGGTCGTCCTCCAAAACCGTGGCTCCTGCTTCTCGATCTCCGGCGGCGTCGAGCCCGGTCGTCGCCCGTACCACACGATCATCCCGGGCATGCTGCTGCGCGACGGCGAGCTGCTCGGGCCGTTCGGCGTGATGGGAGGATTCATCCAGGCGCAGGCCCACTTGCAGCTCGTGTCGGCGCTCGTGGACCAGGACCTCGATCCCCAGGCAGCACTCGACCAGCCTCGCTTTCGGATCGAGGGTGACACTGTGTTCCTCGAAGAGGGCCTGTGGGACCGCGCCGGGGAGATCGAGCGAGAAGGATATGCGGTCGTGTGCGACGACGACACCGTCAGCTTCGGAGGCGGCCAGGCGATCTTGCGCACGGAGCCCGGTGGCCTCATCGGGGGGTCGGATCCGCGAAAGGACGGCTTCGCGGCCGGTTTCTGACATGGACGACAGAGCCCGAAACGGAGACCTGTCCGAGCTGCTCCGCCACGACGGCGACCGCCCGGCGCTTCGGGCGCCCGAGGACAACGCCGCAGTGAGCTACGGCGAACTCGCGGAGACGGTCGACGCCCTGGCCGGCCGGCTCGCGTCGTTCGGAGTCGTCCAGGGCGACTGCGTTGCGCTCGCGCTCTCGCCCGGGCCTGAGTTCGTCGAGATCCTGCTGGCTGTCGCCTCGATAGGCGCGGCGGCGGCACCCCTCAACCCCGCCTACAGCGAGGCCGAGTTCTCGTTCTACCTCGAAGACCTCCGGCCACGGGCGCTCCTGCTCGGAGCCGGCGAGCTCGATGCTGCCCGTCGTGCGCGCCGGGAGGAGGTGCGGCTGATCGACGTGACGTTGGCCGCGGGCCGGCCGGCGACGTTGGTTTCCGAGCAAGCGGGCGAGAAACCTTCGACGCTATCCGTTGGCGGGCCAGACGACGTCGCGCTGCTCCTTCACACAAGCGGGACGACGAGCCGACCCAAGCAGGTACCGCTCCTCCACCAGAACCTGGTCGCCTCCGCGCGGTCGATCGCCCGCCACTATTTGCTCACCGCCGACGACGTCTCCTACTGCGCGATGCCGCTCTTCCACGTGCACGGTCTCGTCGCATCAACCTTCGCCCAGCTCGCGGCGGGCGGAACCGTGATCGTGCCCCGCCGCGTCGGGCCGGCGCGCTTCTGGTCGCAGCTGCGCGACCACGGGGTCACATGGTACTCGGCCAGCCCGACTCTGCACCAGATGGTGCTCGAGCGTGCACCGGAGAAGCTTGAGGGCTCCCGGCTCCGGTTTGCGCGGTCCTGCAGCTCGGCGCTTGAGCCCGAGCTCCTCGCCCGCTTGGAGGACTACCTCGGCGTGCCGATGCTCGAGGCGTACGGAATGACCGAGGCGAGTCACGAGATGGCCGCGAACCCCCTGCCCCCCGGCCACAGGCTGCCCGGATCGGTCGGTGTCCCGACGGGGGCCGAGATCGAGGTGGTTGACGACAGTGGTCGCCCGGTGCCCGAAGGCGAGGTCGGGGAAGTCGTGATCCGCGGCCCGGGCGTGACGTCCGGGTATCTGGCCAACGAGAGGGCGAACGCAGAGTCGTTCCGCGACGGGTGGTTCCGGACAGGCGATCAGGGCCGCTTCGAGGACGGCTACCTCGTCCTGACCGGGCGCATCAAGGAGATCATCATCCGAGGCGGCGAGAACATCTCGCCGCTCGAGATCGAGGCGGTGCTGAAAGCCCACCCGGCCGTAGCGGAGGCCGTCGCGTACGGAATTCCGGATGCGAAGTACGGCCAGCTCGTCGGGGCTGCGGTCGTCCCGCGCGCGGAGGTGACGGAGGCCACGGTGGTCGCCCACTGTGCCGCCCTGTTGGCGGGGTTCAAGGTGCCGAGTGTGGTTCATGTCGTCGAGAGCATCCCGCGTACCCCAACCGGCAAGGTTCAGCGGCCGAGGATGGCTGCCCACTTCGGGGAGGACTGAGCATGCGGTTCGTCATCCTCGGGAGCGGGGCGATCGGCTCGTACGTCGGCGCATCACTCGCCCGCGGCGGCTCGGAAGTGGTGCTCATTGCCCGGGGCCCTCAGCTCGCGGCCCTGCAGCAGAACGGCGTCCGCGTGCTTTCCCCGCGAGGAGATTTCGAGGCACTCGTTCCGGCGACCGACGATCTCGAAGCCGTGCGGGATGCAGACGTCGTGGTGGTCGGCCTCAAGGCGTACAGCATTCCCGAGCTCGCGCCCCGGCTCGGCGAGCTGCTCGGGGACGACACGGTCGTCCTACCGGCCCAGAACGGGGTGCCGTGGTGGTTCTTCCAGTCGTTCGGCGGCGTCCACGAGGGAACATTCGTCGACCGGGTCGACCCAGGCGGGATCGTCTCCCACTCGATCGACCCGTCCCGCGTGGTCGGGTGCGTCACCTACCCCGCTGCCGAGCTCGTCGAGCCTGGGGTCGTCCGCCACGTCGAGGGCACCCGCTTTGCGATCGGAGAGCCCGACGGCTCGACGAGCGAGCGGTGCCGGGTCATCTCCGCCGCACTCGTCGCTGGCGGCCTCAAGTGCCCGATCGAGAGCCAGATTCGCGAGCAGCTGTGGCTGAAGCTGATAGGCAACGTCGCTTTCAACCCCGCCACGACGGTGACGGGGGCGACGCTCGGCGAGCTCGCGCTCGCGCCCGAGGCCGTCGCGCTCGCCCGCGCGATCATGGTGGAGTGCGCCCGCCTCGGTGAGGCACTCGGGATCACCATGCCCGTCTCGATCGACCGACGGCTCCAGGCGGGGATCGGCGTCGGCGACCACCGCACCTCGATGCTGCAGGACTACGAGGAGGGCAAGCCACTCGAGATCGACTGCCTTACCGGCGCCGTGATCGAGATCGCCGACCTCCTCGGTATCGACGTGCCGCAGACGAGAGCGATCGACGCCGCCGTCCGCCTCAAGACCATCCTCCGCGACCGGGCAGGCGGGGGCGCCGCTGCGGAGCCTCCTGCCAGAGAGGCGATGCCGAGCCCATGACCGATCTCACGCGGCTGTCGGCGCTCGAGCTGCGCGAAGCGTATCGCTCGCGCGAGGTCTCGCCCGTCGAGGCCTTCGACGCCTGCGCCGAGCAGATCGGGCGCCTCGACGGCCGGCTTTGCGCCTTCAACGCGCTCTGCCTCGACCGGGCGCGGCGCGAGGCGCATGCGGCCGAGCAGGCGTTCGCTCGAGGCGATGCCCATGGTCCTCTGGCGGGCATCCCGTTCGGGGTCAAGGACCTATTCGACAGCGAGAGCGTCGTCACGACCTATGGGTCGCCGATGTTCGCCGCCCACGTGCCCGCCGCCGACGCCGAGGCCGTGCGCCGAGCCCGCGCCGCGGGAGCGATCCTTGTCGGGAAGACGCAGACCCACGAGTTCGCCTGGGGGATCTCGTCGGTGAACACGTTGCTGCGGACGAGCCGGAACCCGTGGGCGCCGGATCGGATCTCGGGCGGCTCAAGCGGGGGGTCCACGGTCGCGGTCGCCAGCCACCAGATCCCGCTCGCGCTCGGCAGCGACACAGGCGGGTCGATCCGCGTCCCGTCCGGGTTCTGCGGCGTCGTCGGCTTCAAGCCGACCTACGGGCGGATCAGCCTCGCGGGGGCCTGGCCGCTCGCCCACAGCCTCGACCACCCCGGGCCCATGGCACGGACGCCCGCCGACGCCGCCCTCTTGTTCCAGGCGATCGCTGGCTACGACCCAGGCGACCCGTCGACCGAGGACGTGCCCCTCGCGGACGTCCACGGTGCGCTCGCCCGCGGTCTCGAAGGAGCACGGATCGGCATCTGCCCCGACCTCCACCAGGTTCCGCTCACACCCGACGTCGCCGCGATCTTCAACGAGGCTGTGCGGACGGTCGCCGGACTCGCGGCCGGAGTCGACGAAGTCGGCCTCCCGGAGGCGGCCACCGTCTACGAGACTTTCGGCGCGACGCAGCGGGCCGAGGCGCTCTTCACCCATCGCGAAGCCGGCCTGTACCCGGATCGGGCCGAAGAGTACGGCGCAGACGTCCGCGGCCGCCTCGAGATGGCCGCGAGCGAGGGTACCGTCGAGTACTTGCGCGCCGCCGCCGAACGACAGCGGCTCCGGGCCGGGTTCGCGCGCGTCTTCCGCGAAGTCGACCTGCTCCTGACGCCGGTATCCGCGGGCCCCCCCTGCGAGATCGGAGAGGAGACGATCGACCACCTCGGCTCGCCGACCGAATTCCGCCGGCTAGTCATGAGCTACACGGTCCCGCAGGACCTCGCCGGACTGCCGACGTGCGCCGTGCGAGCCGGCTTCGACCATCTCGGCATTCCGGTCGGCGTCCAGTTCACCGGGCCGCCCTGGACCGAGGCGCACGTGCTCGGCGCCGCTCACGCGTTCTGGTTGGCCACTGCCGACGTCCAGAGCCGCTGGCCAGATCTTTCGCAGCTCGTCGTGGAAACCGCAACGCAAAGGGGGCGACAATGACCTGGAAGGGCAAGTATCGCTGTGCAGTCACGATCTCGGTCGACTTCGACGCAGAGACGCTCTGGAGCGGCACGTTCAAGCTGACGACGCCGAGCCCACTCTCGCGCGGCGATTACGACATCCGCGCCGGCATCCCGCGCATCCTGGCCATGATGCGCAAGCACGAGATCCCTGCGACCTTCATGGTTCCGGGCCAAGTGATCGACGATCACCCCGACGCCTGTCGCGAGATCGCCGCCCACGACGTCGAGATCGGTTACCACGGCTACTACCACGAGAGCGTGCTCGAGATCCCGGTCGAGGAGGAGCGCGAGCTGATGCGGCGCGGGATCGGCCGGATCGAGGAAATGTTCGGGACGAAGCCGCGCGGCAACCGGTCGCCGCCGTTCGCTCTCGGGCCGAACACGGCGGATCTCCTGGAGGAGTTCGGCTTCGCCTACGACTCAAGCCTCTTCGGCCACGACGAACCATACCGGCCGCGCGTGCCCGTCCTCGGCGGGCAGCTGCGCGACTTCGTCGAACTACCTGTCAGCTGGGAACTCGACGACGCGCCGTATTTCCTCTTCAACTTCTTCCCCTACATGTCCGGCTACGCGACGCCGGCCCAGGTGCTCGAGATCTGGAAGGCGGAGTTCGACGGCTCATATGCGGTCGGCGGCTGCTTCCTACTCGTGATCCACCCGTTCTGCATCGGCCGACACCCGCGGATCGCAATGCTCGACGAGCTGCTCACCTATATCGCGGGCCATGCGGACGTCTGGTTCGCGACGCACCTCCAGGTCGCAGAGGAGTGGCGGGCGATGCAGGCGCGGGCGGGGACGTGGGAAGAGGCTCACTAACCCGCCGGAAACACTTTCGCAAACGACGGGTGCGACGCTATTCGCGCCCTCATTTCCTCGACGCACCCAGAAAAGGCGAGGCCGTGATGAGGTTACGGTGAGCGTACCGGCCTGTCTCCGTTCGTCGCAGTTTGTTGCAGTTTGGTGCAGCGCTGAAAGCGGCGAATTGCAGGCAGATTCAGTCTGTTGCGGTTTGCTGCAGCCTGTGAGGGTGG
>CAWATN010000002.1:0-21326 GCA_963784945.1 uncultured Thermoleophilia bacterium
TCGATCCCAGGTGCGCCCACTGTCTCAGGCCGGCTCGAGCAAGCCAGCAACGACGAAGGCCCCGGTCTCCCGAGGTGCCTCCCGCTCGGAACGGCTCGGACAGAGAGAGGCAGAACCTCCGGGCCATCGTTGCCAGCCGAGCACGAACGTCGAACCGTTACCGGTTCGACGGCAACAGCTGCGAGTCGTGATGCGTGCTGAAGCGCGTACGGACGTTGCTGAACACGAAGTACTCGATGCCCGCCCCGGCGGCCGTCGACCGGACGAACACGGCCAGGCTTCCGCGCTGCGTTTTGAACCCTCCGTCCTTCAACGTGAGCCTGCGCACGTAGTGGAACCGCCAACTATCCCCGGCGCGACCGGAGGGCTGGATCGATACACGTTGGGTCATCTGCCACGGTGCCGTGTTCAGTTCTACGAGAAGCCCGCGCGAGCCGTCGCCGTCCGGCACGAGGAAGCCGCTGGCACCAGGCGAGTCGCCGTGTAGGAGAGCAGCAGCGAACTCCGCGGCGATGCGGCGTTGCTCCGCCCGGGGGGCTGGGTGCACCACGGCTCGTTCACCACACGCGGCGACCACCCACGCGACCAGAAGGCAGCAGATCAGGCGGGTGCCGGTCACGATCCGGCCGCTGTGCACAGAGCCGAACTCTAGTCGAGCACGCGGGGTGGGTGGCACGGGATGGGCGAGCGCACGATCATCCCGGGATGAAAACGGTGGCATAGAGGCTTGACGAAGCTTGCAGTCGGGCCTGGGAGCCTGGGCGTCGTCGAGCGGGACGAACCAGTCCCCGGTCGAGGCCAGGTCGTGCTGGCGGTGCTGGCGGCGGGGATCTGCAGAACTGACGTCCACATCATCGATGACGAGTTCCCCTCCAACCCACCGGTGACGGTGGGCCGCTCGACGAATGGGAGCGTGCTTTCTCCGCGACGCGGGCCGGCGAGGGAATCAAGTTCGTGCTCGATCCGCGCTAGTCGACATCCAACGCGACGTCGTTGTCGGACGCGCCGTTCTCGCCGCTGATCTAGAGTCGCGGTATGGCAATGACGTCTCGGCGCCTGGCCAGTACGCCCTGCACCCGGGTGTCCGGGAGCGGACCGTGGATCGCCACCCGAAGCGACCAAGGAGGTTCATGATGGCTCTCACGCTCCAGAGGAAGCTCGAACTTGCTGGAGACCTAGCGAAGGTCCGACCGATGCTCCAACGGCTTCATCTCGTGGAGAAGCCGAAGGAGCGCCACCATGTGCGCAACGTGATTCTCGTCGCTAGCGCGATCGGTGCCGGCGCACTCATCGTGGTCACGGTGCTCCGGCGGCGGGGCCGCAATGACGGTGCCGCGCTTCGCAGCGGGGACGAAGTGCAGTCCGATTCCCTGGTCCAGGACACCCCGCCCCCGGACTTCGACCAGAGCGTCATCCCAGACTTCTCAGCGCACGATCCTGCATGAGCCGGCACTGCCAACCGATACGTTGCTCCGCAACCACCCGTTCGGATTGGGCACAAACCCGGTTCTGGTGCCTGAATCCACCGGAAGCCGATCGAATCGGAAGGAATCAGGCTTCGACCGAGGGAGGCGCGAGGCGTCGGCGACCTCAGTAACCATGCGGGTTGCCAGGTGTTGCGGCGTTCTCGTGCCTCCCGGGTTCGATCCCAGGTGCGCCCATACGGAACAGCCGCCGGTATCGAGCCGGGAGGCCGCGCAACCATGCGGATTGGCTCAGCCTAGGTGAAGACGATCTCGCCGCCTGCAGCCTGCTCGTAGAACTCTCCAACCGTGATCACTTCGGTCACCTGGGGAACGAAGTCGTCGGGCTTCAGGCCGAACATGTCGACGCTCGCCTTGCACGCGTAGATGCCGGCACCCGAGTCGGCGATCATCTCGACGAACTCCGAGACCGGCGGGAAGTCGAGCTTCTCCATCTTCCGCGCCATCATCTTCGTCGCCAGCCACGACATTCCAGGAAGGGCGCCGATCAGGGTCGGCATGTGCATCCCTGGGTTGCCGACGGTGGCGACCTTGATCTTGTCCTGCCGCTTCTTCGTGATCGCCTCGAGCCCGAAGAAGGTGAAGAAGACGTTCGTTTCGATCCCGTCCATGCGGGCACCGTTGGCCATTATCAAGCCCGGATAGACGCCGTCCAGGGACCCCTTCGAGATGATGATCGAGACCTTCTCGATCGGCTTGAGCCGCTCTTCCGCGGCTGGTGTGTCGTCCACCGTGCGGATCGGTTCCATGATTGTGGTCATCGTTCCTCCTAGATACAGCCGTGGGGTTTGGGGATGCCGCCGATCTTGGCGGCGAGCTTTGCCGGGCCCTTGGGGAAGAGTTCGTAGAGCTCCTTGATCGGAACGCCGGATGCCTTGCCGAGTGTGCGGATCGAGGGCGCCTCGCCGGTTGTGAGGTAGGTATCGCGCATGTAGCGGACGACCTGCCAGTGGCGCGGCGTCAGTTCAAGGATGCCCGCCTCGCGCGCGATCTCGACGGCGATCTCATCGTCCCACTGCTGGGGGTTGGTGAGAAACCCTTCCCGATCCCGTTCGACGCCGTTCAGTTCAATAGTGGCCATGCGGTCTCCCTCCCTCTCTACGCGATCGTCTCGACGGGCTTCTTGCCCGTCATGTGCATGTCGGGTGCGATGCCCGGGATGTCGCGTCCCGGCAGCAACAGGTGCCAGTACATCCACTGGAACATCAGCTTCCCGAGGTGGTTGAGCCGGGACTCCTGCAGAAGCGGCAGGGGGCCGAGAGCAGACGGGAAGCGCCCCGGGAGCGGCTCCGTCTCGTAGTTGAAGTCGATCAGGAGCGCTTTGCCGAAGCCGGTCTCGATGAAGCAGTTGGCGTGGCCGTCGAAGGACTCGTCGAGCGGCTTGCCGACGAGGTAGCGCTCGATGTTCCTGGCCAGCAGCTCACCCTCGAAGTGCGTCACCGAGCCCGCCTTCGACGTGGGGAGATTCGTTGCGTCGCCTAGGGCGAAGACGTTCTCGCGTGCGATCGACTGCAGCGTGTACGGATTCGTCGGAACGAAATCGAGGTCGTCGCCGAGGCCCGGCGAGCGGCCGATGTACTCGGCGCCGGAATGCACGGGGACTGTGACGAGGAGGTCGAACGGGATCTCCCGGGCGTCGTAGGAGATGAGCCGCCCGCGGGCCCCGTCCACCTCTCCTGCGGAGAACTCGACCTCGAGCCCGATCTCCTTCTCCTCCAACAGGTAGCTCAGGTGCTTCGAGGCAATCGGCTTCGTGAAGCAGCCGTCGAGGGGCGTCGCGAGGACGATCTCGGTCCGGCTGCGGATGCCGCGCTCACGCAGGTACCAATCAGCCAGGAATGCGAACTCGATCGGCGCGACAGGGCATTTGATCGGCATGTCGACGATGTTCACGACGAGCTTGCCGCCCTCGAACCACGTCAGCGCATCGGCGAGCGCCGTGGCGCCTTCGGGGGTGTAGAACGTGAAGACCTTCTCCATCCAGCCCGGGCCGGTCAGCCCCTCGGTCTCTTCCGGGGCAAGCCGGGTGCCGCTCGCGACGATCAGAACGTCGTACGGGAGTGCGATGCCGTCGGCGAGGTGCACCGTGTTGTCGTCGAGCGCCACGTGGTCGATGTCGCTCTCGTGGAACGAGATGCCTTTGCGCAGCTGACGGTGCCGTGGCCGCACGATTTCCTCCACTTGCGCGAGCCCGAAGGGGACGAACAGGAGACCTGGCTGGTACACGTGCCGGTCGTCCTTGTCCACGACGGCGATCTCAACCGCTTCCTGGTCGTAGCTCTTACGGAGGCGGTTCGCCATCAGCGTGCCGCCGGTGCCACCTCCCAGGATCACGATCCTCGTCGCCATCGTCGCCACCTCCCATCCCTTGTTCTCGTCGCTTGCAGTGTCGAGCCCGGCTTGGATTGCCGCATCCGGGTGATAGCGCAGCCCGGATCAGTAACAACTACGTACCTTCTACAATCTTGTAGTTGTATATACTGGATGGCGCAGAGAGACCACGGAGATCGAAGCGAGGAGAGGTGCCGAGATGAGCCTGCAGCCGATGACGTCGCTACCCCACCCACTGCCGGACGCTCTCGTCGAGCTCGTTGCCCGGCGCTTCCGCGTCATCGGTGAGCCGATGCGGATCAAGCTGCTCGACCATCTTCGCTCCGGCGAGGCGACGGTGCAGGAGCTGACCGAGGTCGTTGCTGCGTCGCAGCAGAACGTCTCCAAACACCTCGGTGTCCTCCACGACTCCGGCATCGTCGGCCGCCGGAAGGAAGGAACACAGGTCTTCTACCGGGTCGTCGACGCGGGCGTCTTCGAGCTCTGCGAGACGGTCTGCGGCAGTGTGCAGCGGCAGCTGGCCGAGCTGAACGCAATCTTCGAAGGGGCAGGACGGTGACGACGGCCGGCCCTCTCGGTCGTCTCGGCGCCTGGACAGCCGATCACTTCCGCGCGGTTCTCGTGGCCTGGATCGTCGTCGCCGTCGGCCTTGGCGTGCTGGCACCGCGGGTCGAGACAGCACTTTCGGGCGCGGGCTGGGAGGCATCCGGCTCACAGTCGGTGCAGGCACGTAACCTGATCAACCGCCACTTCGGCGGACAGTCGAGCGCCGCCCTGATGGTCGTCGTCCATTCGGCGTCTGCGAAGGCCGGCGAGTCTCGGTTCGAGGCCACGGTCGACCGCGTTGCCGGCATCCTGCGCGCCGACCCGCGCGTGGCATCGGTAGCCTTGCCGCGCGCCGGCGTCTCGATCTCTCAGGACGGCCACACGGCGATCGTCAGCGCCGGTGCGAACGGATCGACCACGGAGATGGTGGCCGCCGCCGACCATCTGAAAGGCGACCTGAAGGCTGCCGGGGCCGACGGCGTGCACGTCAGCGTGACGGGAGCCTCGGGGATGTGGTCCGACTTCAACGTCGCCAACCGCAACGCGATGATGAAATCCGAGCTCCTCTCCTGGCCCGTCACGCTCGTGATCTTGCTACTCGCGTTCGGCTCGCTCGTCGCCGCCGGCCTGCCGCTGATGCTGACGATCCTCGGGCTCGTCGCGTCGGCCGGGACGCTCTACCTTGGCTCGCGGTTCTTCGACATCTCGATCTGGGCCATGAATTTCGCGCTCATGTTCGCGCTCGCGCTCGGGATCGACTACGCCCTCTTCGTGGTCCATCGCTTCCGCGGCGCCTTCTTCGGCTCGAAGCTCAGCGCCCGCGAGGCTGTCACCGAGACGATGGACACAGCCGGCAAGGCCGTGCTCTTCTCCGGCGCGACCGTGCTCATCTCGCTTTCCGCCGTGATGCTCGTGCCGAGCCCCGCATTCCGCTCCATGGCGCTCGGGATCATGGTTGCCGTCGTTTTCGTCCTACTCGCAACGATGACACTGCTGCCCGCCGTGCTCGCCAAGCTCGGGCCACGAGTCGATCGCCTCGCCGTCAAGTGGGTTCATTCCGGCGAACACCGCTCGCCTGCGTTCGCCGCCTGGGCCGAGCGCCTCTGGCGCCGGCCGCTCCTCTACGGCACGGCCGCGCTCGCAATCCTCGTCGCGCTCGCCCTACCGGTGCTCGGACTGAAAACGGGGATGCCCTCGATCAAGGTGGTGCCCAAGAGCGACACCTCCCGTCAGGGGTATGCCCTCGTCCAGTCGGCATTCGGACCAGGCGCTCCCGGATCGCTCCAGATCGTCGGCCCTGTTCTCGCGATGGAGCACGCCGTCTCGATCGCGAAGGCCGATCCCGGGATCGCCAGGGTGATGCCGGTGCAGACCGGCACCGGCGGCCTCGTGCTGCTGCAAGTCGTGCCAAAGGCCGACCCTTCGAGCCCCGCCGTCGGCGCGACGATCGACCGGCTTCGTGCCGCCCTTCCGACCGGCGCTCTCGTCGGCGGCGCAACCGCCGAAAATCACGACCTCGAGCAGGCGCTATCAGCGAAGACGCCGCTCGTAATCGGCGTCGTCCTCGTCCTCGGCTTCCTCCTTCTGCTGCTCGCGCTCCAAGCGCCGGTGATCGCGGCGGTGGGCGTCGTCACCAACCTGCTCGCCGTCGGCGCGGCGTTCGGCGTCGCCCGGCTGATCTTCCAGGACGGCTACGGCGCTGGCCTGCTCGGGTTCGAACCGCAGGGCTTCGTGGACGCCTGGGGCCCTGTCTTCTTCTTCGCGATGATCTTCGCGATCTCGATGGACTACACCGTCTTCCTGCTCTCGTCGGCGAAGGAGCACTACGACCGTGCTCATGACCCCAGGGAGGCTATGGTCGGCGGAGTCGCGCATTCCGGGCGGGTGATCTTCGCCGCCGCCGGCGTGATGGTCGCCGTGTTCCTTACCTTTGCGCTGTCCGGGCCGCTCCCACCAAAGGAAATGGGCGTCATCCTCGGTATCGCCGTCTTCCTCGACGCCCTCCTGATCAGACTCGTCCTCATACCGGTGGCACTCCGCCTCCTCGGCACATGGGCCTGGGGACTGCCCCGCTGGCTCGATCGCATCCTCCCCGACGTGAGATTCGGTCACTCATGAGCCTCACCGCCACCTCGCGCTCGATCCCGGGCTCCCTGCGGCAAGAGATCGTGATCGACGGCAAGCACCTCCTGGTCACGGACGAGCCCGTAGCCGTGGGCGGCGAAGGCAGCGCGCCCGCACCGCACGAGCTCTTGCCTGCCGCCCTCGCCGGCTGCATTTCGACCACTCTCGTCATGTACGCACGCACGAAGGAATGGGAGCTCGGAGATGTCACTGTCGACGTCGACTACGACAACCAGTCGAAGCCACGCCTTTTCGAGGTCACGATCACCCTCACCGGCGACCTGACCGAAGCCCAACTCGAGCGCCTCGAGAAGGTCGCCGCAACGTGCCCCGTGCGGCGGTCGATCGAAACCGGGATCGAATTCCGTGAACACATCGACATCGGCCACACTGTCCCATCGTGATCCACAGCTCCTCGCGCTAGTCCTGGCCTGTTCCCGGACGTGCGCGGGGACTGCGTGAGCGGGGACTAGTTCCTTTCCGAAAGTCCGGCGGGATCAGCGGCCTGCGGGCAGATATGACCTGAGAGCCAGTCGGTGTCCGGCCGGCGACCCCAAGTCCATCGGAAGAGCCGCCTTTACGGAGCCACTTGCAAATCATCAAGTGATCACTTCGCTGGGATGACCCGTGGGCTGCCGCGCCGGGCCGGACTCCCGTGATCTGGCCCCTTCGCCTCCAGTAGGGTCCTCCGATGCTGATTGACCTCAGCCATCGCATCACCGACGGGATGATCACGTACCCGGGTTTACCGGCACCCGTCATCGGCACACACCTCTCACGGGAGGCTGCCGAGGAGCTCTATGGCCCCGGGATTACCTTCCACATCGGCCTGCTCACGATGTGCACGAACACTGGAACGTACATCGACGTCCCCTTCCATCGCTACGCCGACGGCCACGATCTCGCCGATCTCGCGCTCGAGCGACGTCGCGGGACTTCCCGCGGTCGTGCTCGATCGCCGAGGGCTCGAGACGATCGAGCTCACGGCCGGTGACGTAGTCGGGCTCGCGGGCCACGCCGTGCTTGTCCGCACCGACCATTCGGAGCACTTCGGGACCGACCGCTACTTCGAGTCTCACCCACACCTGAGCGGCACGTCAGCCGAGGTGCTCGCCGCGGCCGACGTCTCCTGCGTCGGTATCGACTCGTTGAACATCGACGGCACTGCGACGGGTGAACGACCGGTGCACTCCATCCTGCTGAAGGCCGGGATCCCGATCGTCGAGCACCTCACCAACCTCGCCGCGCTTCCACCCCAGGGGTTCGAGTTCACGGCGGTGCCACCCAAGATCGAGGGCGCCGGCACGTTCACCGTGCGTGCGTTCGCATCAGCCTGAGCGGTACTCCTGGACTCCACCGGCAACGGAAGCCCCGACAAGCTTGCCATCGCGCATTGCGAGCCGCCTCGGCGCCCTCCGGGCGAGGTCGGTGTCATGCGTCGCCACGATGACGGTGGCACCGTGGCTGCTCGCGAGGCCCGCCAGGAGGTCGATCACATCCGCACCCGTCTCGGTATCGAGGTTGCCGGTTGGCTCGTCGGCGAGAATCACACGCGGGCCGACGACCAGCGCCCGAGCGATTGCGACGCGCTGTTGCTCGCCACCCGACAGGTGGGATGGAAGGTGCGACGCGCGGTCTGCAAGACCCACCTCTTCGAGCAGCGCAAGCGACCGTGACCGAAGCTCGGACGTACTGACGCCGGTTGGCGCCAAGCCCACCTCGACGTTTTCGAGAGCGGTCAGGGTAGGGATCAGGTTGAACTGCTGGAAGACGAATCCGAATGCGTTGAGCCGGAGCTCGGCCAACTCGCTGTCGGCAAGCGCGCCGAGGTCCCGACCCTCGAAGAGCACGCTGCCGTTGCTCGGACGATCGAGCGCTCCGAGAAGTTGCAGCAGAGTCGTCTTGCCAGACCCACTCGGCCCTTCGAGCGCGACGAACTCGCCGGCTCCGATCTGTAGGTCAACCCCGGCAACAGCCTCGATCGTCGTCGGCCCGCGCTGGAACAGGCGCCTTGCATTCTTGACGTCGTAGAGCATCGCGTCCACTACTCGACCTGCCTCAGCGCGTCGGCGGGCCGCAGGCGGGAGGCGCGGAGCGCTCCGGCGGCGCCTGCGATGAGACCGCCCACGACGGCGAGCAGGAATCCCGCGATCAACACGCCGACGGCTATCGGCGCGGTCAACGCAACCTGGTCGCTGACCGTGCGAGCGGTCACCTCACCGAGGCCGAAGAATCCATCGCCGCCGCCGGTGCTCGAGCTCGCGGTCAAAGTTGGGCCGAAAGCCCCGATCGCGGTAGCGACCACGATCCCGAGGACGACGCCGATCAGGCCGCCGAGCACCCCCTGTGCAAGCGATTCACCCACTATCTGGCGCACGACGAGCCACTGCGTCCACCCGAGCGCCTTGAGCGTCCCGATCTCGCGCACTCTCTTCCCCACCGACGAGAGCGTCAGGAGCACGGCGAGGAGGAACGCGGCCACGGCGGCAAGAACTGCGAGCGCCGTCCCGAGTCGCTTCGAGAGGCTCGCGGCATCAACGAGCGATCCGCTGATCGAATCGGCGACTTGCTTCGCACTCGCGACTTGCGCCCGCGGGTAGAGCGTCTCGATCTGCTTCTGCACATCGCCCACCGACGCTCCGCTGCTGGCGCGAACGAGGAGGACGTTCACCGTGTTCTTCTGGCTCGCAAGCACCTGCAGCTGTGGCAGCGCGATGTAGACGTCTGCCGTCTGGCCTCCGAGCGGCGGGCGCACGAGACCGACAACAGTGAACGCGGTGCCGTTGAGGTCGAGCTTCGAACCGACCTCGAGGTTCTGGCGGCTCGCGTACGACGCAGAAAGGAGGGCCTCGTGGGCGCCGCCGCCTTCACTCGCGTTGATGAACCTGCCACTCGAGACGAGGGCAGAGGTGACGACGCCGATACCTGGCGTCTCGAGATCGACGCCGGCAATCGTGTAGCTCGAGCTCTTGATGTTCGTCTGCGGTGGGTTGACGACTTGCTGCAGCGTCTGCTCCGGTGTCGTAATCGTCGCTCGGAAGCGCTGCAACCGCGCGGGCAAGCACTTGGCGAAGGCACTGCGGTTGCCGCCGCCACCGGTCGGGCCGCCACCGAGCCCGCCCTGCCCTCCTCCGCCGCCGTCCGGAGGCGGGCCACCGACCGTAATCCCTGCCTTGGCGAGACACGCCTGCATGGTCGCGAACTCGGCTGCCGAGGGCCGCTGGATCTGTCGGTCGATCCTGAGCTGCTGGCCGCCGGCTTTGATCTTCGCGACGATCTTCGGCACCGTCCCCGCCTGGTGGACGGCGGCGAGCACGAGGCCGCTCGAGACGGACGCCACACCCGGGACCTTGGCAATCTGCGCCGCAGTGCTCTGAGGGAACGTCAGCTGCGTGCCCGGGAGGAAGAAGTCGTGAACGAACTTCTCGCCCGGCTTCCCGAGCTTCGAGAGATCCGTGATCACGGACTGATTCGCCTGGATTACCTCACGCCCACCGCCGCCGAAACCGCCGCCAGGGCCACCACCCTGCGATGTGTCCTGCGTCTGCGGCGCGAGCGTCACCGTGAGGTCGGTGCCGATGCTCGAGAGGGGATCGAGGGCTTTCGCCTGGGCCTGATCCAGTCCGCGTGAAAGCGCCGAGACAGCGATCACGAGCGAGACACCGACCGCCAGGCCGAGCACCGTCAGGATCGTCCGACTCTTGCGCCGTACGAGCTCGCTCCGCAGGTAACCGAGGAAGAACATCTGTGCTGATTGAACCAGGGGTTGCTGAGAGCCACCTGAGAGCTGTATCCGTAGAGCCTGTGGCGCAGGCGAGTCTTCTGGATTGCTGCCGAACTGCCATTGGCGCGTCTATCTCGCGCGCTACATCGCGTTCCTCGACGGCAGCCGCAGCGGCCGCCGAGCTCATCACCTCGACGACGTCGAAGCGCACGAGATCAGCCCACTGCGCCATCCACCGGTCGAGCAACTCCCGGTCGGCGCACTCCATCACCTGGTAGCACTGTGTCAGGTCGGAGGTAACCCAACTCGCGACGTAGCCGAGCCCTTCGGGCGCGAGACGTCCCCGCTCGCGAAAGCGCTGATACACGGGGCCGGCGTCGCCACCTTCGAAACGCTCGATGACCATGAAGAGCATGTGCCACATCATTCACCATGGCACCACCGCCCGAACCGGAACCGAGGCCTCGTGGCAGGGAAACCTCCGCCGCGCGGCGTATAGGTGGGCAACCAATCGGAAGGGTGGTGGAAAAATGAGCCTCTTCTGCCGAATCGGGCTCCACCGCTGGTCGTTCAGCACCCAGTTCCGCGACGAGCCCGGGCGTCGTGTCCACACCGAGCTCATCAGTGCCCGTTGCGGGAGGGATGGTTGTACCCGGTACGGCGCATGGAATCTCGTCCACCGTGAAGCCCATTCCGCCGGATCTTCGACTCACAACTCCCAGACGCGCGCCGCCTGAACGAAACGAGCACCCGCCCGTCTCACATGCAGCGAGGGACGCTCGTTGTAGATGCCATGACCCCACCCATGGCTTCCACCCCACTTGCGACCCGCCGGGTCGACACCCCCTTCGGCCCACTCACGATTGTCGGCTCATCTGCCGGCGTTCGGGCGGTCCTCTGGCCCAGGGATGATCCGGCTCGAGCCGGCCTCGGCGGCGTCGCCTTGCACCCGGCGTCGCTCGACGCACTCGACGAGGCCGCAACGCAGCTCGATGCCTACTTCGCCGGAGCTCGTACCACCTTCGACCTCCCACTCGACCTCTGCGGGACACCCTTCCAACTCGCAGCCTGGCGGGCGCTCGCAGAGATCCCCTACGGCGAGACCCGGACCTACGCCGAACAGGCAGCTCGTCTCGGACGCCCCACGGCGACCCGGGCCGTCGGCACTGCGAATGGGCGCAATCCTCTTTCGATCATCCTCCCCTGTCACCGCGTTGTCGGCAGCGACGGCGCGCTGCGCGGATTCGCGGGAGGGCTCGAAGCGAAGGCCGCTCTGCTCGCATTCGAGCAGGAACAAGGCGAACAACGGAGACGGGGTGACAGGCTGAAGCCTGTCACCCTGCTACCCTCTGCCAGCCCGGTCGCGCTAGGTGGGGAGGCAGCGGTTCCCTGAACCCGAAATCCGCTCCAGCGGGACCGAACGCCGTCCGAGGGGCGGCTTCATCGGGATTGGGTCTGTGCACGAGGTGTTGACAGGTCGGGTCCCGCGCACTGGGAGCGTTCGAACCGCGTCAGGTCCGGAAGGAAGCAGCGCTAAGAACTCCCTCTCAGGTGCCGCGGTTCCGCCCGACCCGAGCCGGCGACGCGGATTCCTCCGGGGAAGCCCGTTTCGACGACGGAGCGCGTGACCGGGCTGAAGCTTCCTCCGCTGAGACGGAGGAAGCGTTGAGAGAGAGAGAGAGAGAGAGAGAGAGAGAGAGAGAGAGAGAGAACGGCTTTTCACCGAGCAGGTTCAGGGGTTGCTTCGGTTAGCGCTTTGATTAGCGATTTCGCTCGGTCGGGGCCGATGCCTGGGATTGACTGCAGCTCACGCTCGGAGGCGACGGCGATGGCTGCGATGGATCCGAATTCAGCCACTAGCTCCCTCGCATGGTCGATGCCGATCCCTGGGATCGCAGCGAGCAGTCCGACAGGAGACGCGACGATCAGGCGCTGGCCGATCCTGACGGTTGCTCGGTGCTCGACTCGGCGTTGCTCCTGACAGGCGAGCACATGAAGCCAGAGCGCCGTGTCCTCTGGAGTCCGCGTGTGGAGCAAACGGATCCCGTTGTCGAGGATCTTGAGCAACGCCCCACGAATCGAACGAGCGGGAACGGGGCCAGCATCCAGGTTGTCACCTTCAACGAGCACATAAGCACGACGTGGATCGCGGCGGAGTGCTGCCACCTGGCTCCACAGTCTCCGATCGACAAGCGAGCAGTGGAGGTCGGTGACGGTCTTGCGTTCGACTACGCGATCGCCGATGGCGTAGTCGCCGACGGCAAGAGTGACGGTCGAAAGGCGGACTCCAAGCGCAGTGAGTTGCGCTGGTACGTCTGATCGCCCCTCACGCACGTCAACCGATATCGTCAGTCCGTCCACGACGACGCATTGTCGAAGCGAAGGTGTAACCCCTGTGTGCCAACGTAGCGCCAGAACCGTGTCCGACAGCCGCCACCTACCGACGCCCTATCTAACGCGTTTACCGCCTTGCAGGCGCGAAGCGCGTGCAAGGCGGTAAACGCTTGGCCGCCCTCTACCGCACGTACCGTCCGCTCGACTTCGGCGATGTGGTCGGGCAGGAGGCCGTCGTCCGCACGCTGCGCAACGCGATCGAACACGGCCAGGTCCGGCAGGCGTACCTGTTTGCGGGACCGCGCGGAACGGGCAAGACCTCGATGGCGCGGATCCTCGCCAAGGCTATGAATGCCGAGGGAGGGCCGAACGCAGACTTCGACGCGGCGAGCCCGATCGCACGCGCGATCGCCAACGGCAACTCCCTCGACGTGATCGAGATGGACGCGGCGTCACAGCGAGGCATCGACGACGTCCGCGAGATTCGAGAGCGCGCGATGCTCCAACCGGTGGAAGGCGGCTACAAGGTCTACATCGTCGACGAGGCTCACCAGTTGACGACGCAGGCCTGGAACGCCCTCCTGAAGCTGATCGAAGAGCCCCCGCCGCATCTCGTCTTCGTCTTCTGCACCACCGACCTCGCGAGCGTGCTCACGACGGTCCGATCGCGCTGCCAGACGTTCGTCTTCCAGATGCCACGCCTCCAGGAGCTGGTCGCCGTGCTGCGCCGCGTCTGCGAAGGCGAGGGCATCGACGCACCCGACGCTGCCCTCGCTCTCATCGCCCGCGGGGCGCACGGCTCCTTTCGCGACGCGGTCTCGACCCTCGATCAGCTCGCCGCGGCTACCGGAAGCACGATCTCGGTCCAGGACGTGCTCCAGCTCGTCGGAGGCATCGAGGAAGACTCCCTCTTCCGGCTGTGCGACACGATCATCGATCGCGACACAGCAGGTGCACTGGTCCAGATCGAAGAGCTCGCCGAGCAAGGGCAGGACGTCGGCAGGCTCGTCGTCGACCTGATCGACCATCTCCGCCACCTTCTGCTCGTCCAGCACGTCGGCCATGTGCCCGAGTCGCTGCCCGTCACGGAGGACACCCGCGAGCGCCTACGGGAGCAGGCGAATCAACTGCCCGAGCCGACGGTCCTCCGCCTGATCGACCTTCTCGCGATTGCCGTCGAGGACATACGCCAGGGCGGTGACCCGCGGCTCCCGCTCGAGCTCGCGCTGGTCAAAGTCACCCGCCCCCAGGCCGACCTGTCTCGCGATTCACTCGCCCACCGCCTGGAGCTCCTCGAAGCGCGACCACACGGCGGAGCGGCCGTCGTCACCGAGGCGCGAGTGACCGCCCCCGCTGCTGCTCCGCAAGCCGAGGTCGTCCCCGTCTCAACCGAGCGGGCGCCAGTTGCCGCTGAAGCCACCGAGGAGCCCGCCGAATCTCCCGCTGCGGCGCCTTCCCCGCCGCTGCCCGCCGAGCTGCCGCCGCTCGAGCTCGACCAGTTGAGGGACGCCTGGCAGCGGGACGTCGTCGACGCTGTCAGGAGCCGATCGATTCCGGTGTCGACCCTTCTCAGCGAGGCTCGACCGATCGAGATTCGTGGTGAAACGCTGCTGATCGAGTTTGCCCCCGCTGCCGGATTCCACCGCGCCCAGATCGACGAGCCAAAGAACCTCGAGATTCTCGGCGAGGCTCTCTACGAGGTCACCGGCCGGCGACTCAGGATCGAGACGACGATTGGCGCTGCGCCAGAGCTGTTCGAACCGGAGGATCCGCGCGAGCTCTCCGAGGAAGATGTGATCTCACTGCTCAAAGACACCTTCGACGCCGAGGAAGTGGAGGAACGCTGATGGCGAAGTTCGACATGAATGCGATGCTGAAGCAGGCCCAGCAGATGCAGGCCCAGATGATGGAAGCGCAAGACCAGGCCCGCCGGGAGGTCGTCGAGGCATCGGCCGGCGGCGGCATGGTGACCGTGAAAGCGAATGGTGGCGGCGAGCTCGTCGAGATCCGGATCGACCCGAAGGCAATCGACCCCGACGATCCCGAGATGCTCGCCGACATCGTGATGGCTGCGGCGAACGAGGCGCTGCGCTCCGCAAGCGAGCTCGTCGAATCGAAGATCAAGAGCCAGATGCCCGACCTCGGAGCGCTTGGACTGCCCGGCCTGTAGGGGCGACGCGGAGCGTCGCCCTCCGAAGCGAGCTTCATCCTTCGATGCGAGCGTCTTCGCTCTCGCGTCACGGCCCTACGCGGCGAGTTGCTCGGCGGGCTCGAGCGCGACCGGCAGCGCTGCCGGACTCGGGACGAGCCGCAGCTTCGGTCGACGCCGCAGCTGCATCCCAACGATCGCAGCCACCACAAGTCCCGCTCCGGTGAGCTGTGCCGGGGCGAGGTGCTGCTTGAGCACGACGGCAGCGAGGGCGATCGTCACAGGCACTTCGACCGTGACGAGCAACGAGGCCGTCGACGGCCCGACGAGCCTGACGCCCTTGAGAAACGATGTCACTGCGAAGACCGAGCCGACGAGCGCAGCAACCGTGAGGCAGACGAGTCCCGTCGGACCGCCCACGGTGCCGAGCGAGCCGAGCACGCCGCCTGCGACGAAGAACGATGTCGTGGCGCCTGTGGTCAGATACGCGGCGAGCGCCATCGGGTCAGCGTCACGCAACAGACGATCGGAGAGAAGGACGTAGATCGCGTACGCGGCGGCGGAGCCCAACGCCATCCCGACCCCGACCAGATCGGGGTTCGCCGCGGCACCACCAACGAGCGCGACGCCACCGAGGATCCCCGCGAGCGCCAGGAGGCGGCGGCGCGTCAGACGCTCACGGCCGATCATCGCGGCCACCCCGACGACGAGCACGAGGTGCGCGTAGTGCACGAGGGACGCAAGCGGTGCCGACGTACGCTCGAGTGAGCCATAGAAAAGCGCAGAATCGAGTGCATAGACAACGGCACCGAGCACGAAGGCGCCGAGGGCGGCCCTCACGGGAACGTGAAACACCTTGCGGCCCGCTATCCCGACGAGGAGCAAGGCTGCCGCGAGGTACCTCCAGGCGAGGACGCCCGAGACAGCGGCGCCATGGCTGTAGGCCACCTGAATCAGGATCGGGGAGATGGAGAACGCAACCCCGGCCACAAGGCAGAGGAGGGTGCCGCGAAGGTGAGGTGCTCTCAGTCGGGCCATGCAGCTAAATGTACGGATGCTTGAACAAAAAGCCCTCCCTGAGTTATCTTCTCTGTATAAAGGTTTCTCCTATATGACGATTCAGCAGCTCACGTACTTTCTCGCGACGGTCGAGCACGGCTCGTTCAGCGGTGCCGCTCGCTCTCTATTCCTGACGCAACCCTCGATTTCGGAGCAGATACGTCAGCTCGAGGGGGAGCTCGGCATTGCGCTCTTCGCACGGGCCGGACGTGGGCTCGTCCTGACCGAGGCCGGTAAACGCTTCCGCCCCGAGGCCGAGCGCGTCCTTGTCGATGTCGAGCGAGCGAGAGACGCGGTCGCCGAGGTGCGCGATCTCCGCGGCGGCACCCTCGGCTTCGGGATGTTCGGTACCGCTTCCGCCTATCTGATTGCCGACCTGGCGGCCGACTTCCGACGCAAGTATCCCGACGTTCGGCTTCGGCTCGTCGGACTGAATTCATCGGAGGTTGCGGATCAGGTGCGCAACGCAACGCTCGAGGCGGGTCTTGTCGTTCTCCCCGTCGATGATGCCGGCCTCGACCTACGCGTGGCACGACTCGAGGAGCTCGTGGTCGTCAGTCGCGAGCCCTCGCGGGTCGGCGAGCGGGTCACGATCGAGGCGCTCGCCGACTCGCCGCTGATTCTCTACGACGCTCAGTACGGGGCGAACGACCCGATGCGACGCCAGCTGCTCGACCGTGCTCAGCGCGCCGGTATCACGTTGCGGCCCGTCATCGAGGTCGAAGGGATCGAGGCAGCGGTCGGGCTCGCACGACGGGGTCTTGGCGACACGATCGTTCCGCGGGCTGCGCTCAGCCGTCAGGGCTCGCGCGGTCTCCACTTCGCGTCGTTCGCCGAGCCGCTCTACGACACCTTCGCGTTCATCGCGCGCTCCGACGCGCCGCTTTCCCCTGCGACGCGAGCGTTCGTCGAGATCGTCGAGCGCCGTCTCGATCGGCTGTCCGAAGCGGCGCTGTACGCGGCGGGCACGTCCGAGACGGATGAGTAACCTCATCCCATGCTCAGCCCCGCTGTCGACAACCTCGTTGCCCAACTGACCCGGCTTCCTGGGATCGGCACCCGCACCGCGCAGCGCTTGACCTTCCACCTGCTCTCCGTTTCGGACGAGGAGGCGCTCGCCCTCGGCGGCGCGATCGCCGAGATGAAGGAGCGAGTGCGTTTCTGCCGTGATTGCGGCAACCTGACCGAGGACGAGCTATGCGACGTCTGCACCGATCCTCGACGCGACCGAACGATCGTGTGCGTCGTCGAGCAACCCGTTGACGTCGTCTCTCTCGAACGGACGCACGAATACCGTGGGCTCTACCACGTGCTCGGCGGCTCACTCTCCCCCCTCGATGGTGTCGAGCCGTCGGATCTCCGCGTCGGCCAGCTGCTCTACCGCGTCGAGCAGGGAGGGATCGAGGAGGTCGTGCTCGCGACGAACCCGAACATGACGGGCGAAGCGACAGCCGCCTATCTCGCCGATCGTCTTCGTGATCGCGTCCGTGTCACACGCCTCGCAAGCGGCTTGCCCGTGGGCGGGGATCTCGAATACGCCGACGAGGTCACCCTGGGACGGGCTCTCTGGGCTCGGCGTCCGGCATAGCGCCGGGTATCCTCGCCCGATGCGCGTTCTCATCACCGGCTCGAGTGGCCAGATCGGCACGAACCTTGCACTCCGCCTCCTCGGCGAAGGGCATCAGGTCTTCGGTGTCGACAAGCGATTGAACGCCTGGACGGACGACTTTCGCTACCTCCTGCAGGATCTGTCCGGGCACTACGCGGCGATGGCCGGGGGGATCGGGGGCGTCGAGTATCCGGCTGCCGATGTCGTCGTTCACCTCGCCGCGCACGCGAAGGTGCACCAACTCGTGCGCGAGCCCGCCCGCGCGCTCGAGAACATGACGATGACGTTCAACGTGCTCGAGTACTGCCGGCAGACGCAGACCCCGATCATCTTCAGCTCGAGCCGCGAGGTGTACGGCGACGTCCATCGCTTCCAGACCGAGGAGGGAAGCGCCGACTTCGCCTATGCGGAGAGCACGTACTCCGCGTCGAAGATCGCGGGCGAGGCGCTCGTGTACTCGTACGCCCGCTGCTACCAGCTGCCATACATCGTGTTCCGCTTCTCCAATGTCTACGGCCGGTATGACAACGACCTCGCGCGCATGATCCGCGTGATCCCTCTCTTCACCCATCGGATCCTGCGCGGCGAGCCGATCACCGTGTTCGGCGGCAACGACAAGGTGCTCGACTTCACGTACGTCGACGACTGTGTCGAAGGGATCGTCCGCGGGATCACCGGCCTCGCGGAGGGAAGCGTGCGCAACGAGACGATCAACCTCGCCTACGGTCAGGGCAACACGCTCGTCCGGGTCGCGGAGCTGATCGCCGAAGCGACCGGCAAGGAGGCGGACGTCACTCTTGCGCCTCCGCTCCTCGGCGAGGTGACCCGCTACGTGGCCGACATCGGCCGCGCCCGCGGGCTGCTCGGCTGGGAGCCTGCGGTGCCGCTCGACGAGGGGATCGAGCGAAGCGTCGCCTGGTTCGCAGAGTGGCGGCAGGCCCATCCCGAGGAAGACGCCCCGCTCGATCTCGACGGCACGGAGCTCGACTTCAAGGCCTGAGCTCGAGGAGCGGCGAGGCGAGGCTCCGAGGCACAGGGCGAGGCTTACGCCTCGCCCCTACGAGTGACGTCTCATTACACTGGAGCGAATGGCCGGTCCACGCATCGGTGTCGTCGGCGCCACTGGCGCGGTTGGCACGATCACACTCGAGCTCCTCGCCGAGCGCGGCTACGACGTGCGCGCGTTCGCCTCGGCGCGGTCGGCCGGTTCGCACATCCCGTTCGGTGACGAGGAGATCCTCGTCGAGGAGGCGACCTCCGAGGCACTGTCGGCAGGGGACGTCGACCTCTTCCTCTTCTCGGTCGGTACCGGGGCGAGCCGCGAGCTCGTCCCGGTTGCGTCGTCCGCAGGCGCGATCTGTATCGACAAGTCCTCCGCCTACCGCCTCGTCGACGGGTATCCGCTCGTCGTCCCGGAGGTGAACGCAGACCGGGCGCTCGAGGCACTCGAGCGTGACCGGATCGTCGCGAACCCGAACTGCTGCACGATCCCCCTCACCTGCGTACTCAAGCCGCTTCATGACATCGTCCCGCTGAAGCGCGTCCACGTCGCGACCTACCAGTCGGTCTCCGGGGCCGGAGCGCAACGCATGGAGCAGCTGCGGGCCGAGCCGTCGGCGGAGCACAACCTGGTGATGGATTGGTCCTGGGAGGGCGACGAGTCGGACGAGGAGTCGAAGCTCCGCGCCGAGACCCGCAAGATCCTGGAGTTGCCGGACCTCGCAATCAGCGCCACCTGCGTGCGCGTACCGGTGCTCGTGGGCCACGCCGAGGCGATCTGGGTCGAGTTCGAGGAGCCGCTCTCGCCGCACGACGCAACGGCGATCCTGAGCGAGGCGCCGAGCGTCCGCGTCTTGCGGCTACCGGAGTTCCCGACCCCGAAGGACGCGGCCGGCGGGGACGAGGTACTGGTCGGCAGGATCCGCAAGGACGAGGGAACGGCGAACGGCCTCAGCCTCTTCCTTGCGAGCGACAATCTCAGAAAGGGAGCGGCACTGAACGCGATCCAGATCGCCGAGGTGTTGCTCGCCGGTGTCGCCGCCGGTTAGACACGCGGTCGCAGCGCTCGCCTGCGCGCTCGTCGTCGCGGGCACTGCAAGCGGCATCACTCCTCGGCCACCGACGACGCTCCTCGCCGTGGGCGACATCGCCTCGTGCACGTCGGACGGGGATGAACAGACCGCCGCGCTCGTCTCGACGCTCCGCGGCCCGATCGCCGTCCTGGGTGACATCGCCTACGAGAACGGCTCCGCCGACGACTTCGCGAAGTGCTTCATGCCGAGTTGGGGACCACTCGTCCCACGGATTCACGCAGCGCTCGGGAACCACGAGTACAACACGGGAACGGCCGCCGCAGCGATCGACCTCTTTCACTTGCCGCAGCGAGGCTGGTACAGCTACTCCCTCGGTGCATGGCACGTGATCGTGCTGAACTCGAATTGCGACAAGGTCGGCGGCTGCGAACGCGGCTCGGCGCAGTGGCAATGGCTCAAGGCAGACCTCGCGGCTCACCGAGCCCGGTGCACGCTCGCCTACTGGCATCACCCGCGCTTCAGCTCCGGCGTACACGGCTCCGACACGACCTATGCACCGTTCTGGGACCTGCTCTCGCGCGCAAAGGCGGACGTCGTCCTCGAGGGCCACGACCACGACTACGAGCGATTCGCTCCGATACGGGGAATCCGTTCGTTCGTCGTCGGGACGGGCGGCAGGAGCCACTACCCCTTCCTGTTGCCGCGACCCGGCAGCGTCGTCCGAAATGCGGATACGTACGGCGTCCTGCGCTTGACCTTGAACGCGGGAAGCTACGACTGGAAGTTCCTGCCGGCCGCGGGAGGGTCGTTCACCGACGCCGGAACCGCTACCTGTCGCTGAGGAGCCCTTACGGGGGCACGGGGGCGCCAGGGGGCACGAACGCCTCCTGCACGACCCGAAGCACCTTCGCGCGACGACCTTCCTCGATCGGCGCGAGGCCCGTGAGCTCGAGGCGACACAACTCGACCCGTCCCTGAGAGCGAACGGTGACGAAGCCGAAGTCCTCGAGGAAGTCACGCGGGAACACGGTGCGGTGGACGAGAAAGCGTTGAACCGTCGTGTCGCGCTCCGGGTAGCGGTAGGCGAACGCCTCGAGCGCCTTTGCACCCTGGTCGCGGGCCTCGCCGATCGCAGCCAGGAAGAGAGACTTCTCGACCCACTCGGCTCCCTCGCCCGTCAGGTACGCGCACGTGACGAGCACGGCGTCGTCCGACGGCGGGCCTGCCGGCAGGTCGGCCGCCCGCGGGAAGAAGCCGGCAGGACCGTACTGCATCGACCCGAGCACCGAGCCGTCGTCGTCGTAGTAGATCGTCCCCCACTCGCCGAACTCCTCCTCGGCGCGCTCGATCCAGCGCTCCTTCGACGCCGTCCGATTACCGCGCGATTGCCACCAGACGCAGTCTCGACAGATCGACGGTGCCGTCGCGATCGTGCCGCGCGTGAGACCTGCTACCCGGGCCGGCACGGCCTAATGCCCGTCAGGCGGAGGACCGACGTCGTCGACGATCACGTCGACCGTCGCCGGGGTCAGGTCAGCCATCCGCCCGAGGTACTCGGCCACCCGCATCTGCACGGCGCCGCCGACCGTCGGAACGTTCGCTCCCCAATCGACGGCGAGGTGGAGCTCGACTGCGACGACGCCACCGTCGTTTTCCACCTTGACGCCCGCGTGTTTGGGACGCGCTCCCTCGACGAGCCCTCGGACACCGTCGATCTCGAGCGCAGCATCGGCTGCATAGCTCGCGAGGATGTCCGTCGAGATGAGGGAGTGCCCTTCCACTAGGTGGATTGTTGCACCCCCGGAGACGAGGACGAGCTCCGTCACCTCGGGCCGTGCGAAGAATCGGAAAGGCACGAACGTCGTGCCCGTACCCGGCGAGATGTGCATCGTGCCCGCCGGCTGCGGGATACAACCCCGAGACGAACCTCGCC
>CAWATN010000003.1:0-7931 GCA_963784945.1 uncultured Thermoleophilia bacterium
CCATTCCCGCAGATCGGGAATCCCCGAGTGGGGATTCCCGATCGCGAGAATCCCTGAAGCTGGAACCTACGGTTCCCGGGGAACCTCCCTGATTTTCCCGCAGATCGGAAATCCGTCGCGGGAATTTCCGATCGCGGGAATTTCCGATCGCGAGAATCCCTGAAGCTGGAACCTACGGTTCCCGGGGAACCTCCCTTACTTGGGCGGCCACGAGGGAGGGCCCTCGAAAGGGCCTTCCCTCGTGCGGTCGCGTTACGCGACGAGGACGCGCTCGTTGCTCCGAGCGATGATCTTGCCGCTCATGATCTTGGGCTCGTTGGGCATGAGCCTGTCGAGCTTCTCGTCCTTGATCCAGGCGGTGACGAGCTTCGTCGAAGCCTCGCCCTGCTCGACGGTCTCGAAGAGACCGAACGAGGTGAAGACGCCGTTGCCGGCCTCTACGAGGAAGTAGCCCTTGAATCCGGGCAGCTCCTCGAGCTGCGGAACCAGGGTCTCGTTGACCTTGGTCTTCAGCTCGGCGATGCGATTCTGGTCCACGCCGTGGTAGCTGCGGATGGTGGCATACATGTGGTTCCTTCCGTCAGGGAAGCCCCGAAAGACTCCCGCTGCGCTCAGGCCAGGTGAGACAGTCGAAGAGAGGAAGTGTGGACACTCCGCGGCTTCAACCTTGAGCCTACGCGCTGAAGCCAGCGTAGCGGCAGTTCCCGCGTGCCGAATCCGTAGTTACCCGCGCTCACACTCGATCGCCGCCTGAGTGCAGTTGAACTCCCGCCTTGAACCCTCAAACCTGCTGGATCTGAGTTCAGGAGCGCCGGCGGCGCCAGAACAGGCCGAGGACTATCAGCGCGGCGACGATCACGACGGCCGCCCCGCCTCCGATCAACAGTGGTGTTCGCGCGCTGGACGAGCTCGACGCGCCAACGTCGTTCGGGTTGAACGGGTGGCCGGCCTGCCGGGCAAGGGCAACGACCGAGTCGGTTGCCGCCTGGGCGAGCTGATCGCCATGGCCGCTTCTGATCGCCCTCAGTGTCGCATAGGCCGGCGTGGAGTCGTGGTTGGCTTGGTAGTAGCCGATGCCGTTCGGCATCACGACGAGCAGTGGGTTCTTGTAGACGATTCCGAGTTCGGCCCCGAGGAAGCGCGCGTAGTCCCTCGGCTTGGCCCAGAGGGATGTCACGGACCCGAGGTCGTCCTGCTTCGCGATCACGGCGACGCGGATCTCGTACCCTGCTTTCTTGGAAGCGTCGAGCGTCGCTTTCAGGGCCTCCACCTTGGCCGCAGAGATGCCGCTGTCGTAGGACGGGAACAGGTTGCCGCCGTAGAGGACGTCACTTGCAGGATCGCCGTCTGCTCGGGCAAGCGGCACCGCAGCCAGCGCCAGGGCAGCACCGAGAACGGCGATTACTGCCCCCACCGAGATTCGCCGGCTAACCAAGAACGTCCACCGCCAGCAAGGTCGCGACGAGGATTGCGACTGCACCGCAGCCGAGTGCCACCAGGGCGACAAGAAGCCGCAGGAGCGCTGCGTTCGGTTCGGTGGTCATCCATTTGCCTTGTCTATGAGAAGAACGGTGAACGGACTGGCTCCGGGAGGCCGGATATCGAAGGAGAGACCCCAGTGGCCCACCATCACAAGGGCCGGCGCGGATCTTCCGTAGAGACCGGGCGAGATCTCCGGGAGGTGGTAGGCGACGTTGCCCATTTCCATGTCGAGCATGATGAAGGTCGCCGTGACGTCGGCGCCCCGAACGGGCACGCCGGCCTCCGTGATTCGGACGCGAACCGTGTTCGGCGCTGCTGCTCTGTTCGGGTCGACGGTGAAGCGGAGGGTGTAGCCGTTCATGACGACGACCTGGGAGACGGCACCCGGGCCGACATGGGCGCTTGCCGAGCCGACGGTCCCGAGCGCCTTCGCCGGCGGGGCAAGGCTCGAGAGGACGCCCGCAGCGAAGATCGCGGCGACGACGAGGATCACTTCGCCGGAAACGAGGAGACGCAGAAGGCTCGCAGCACCGCGGGCGGCCTCCGGCCGCTCGGCTGCGGCGGCGAGGCGTGGCTTGGTTCGACTCAGGTTCACCGCCGCCAGCACCATCGCGCCGGCGAGAAGTGCCACCTTCACCAGGATCGCGACCCCATACGAGGTCTGCCAGAGCGATGCGAGCGTCGGCAGGTGGAGAACCGATGCCCAGACGCCGGAGGCGATGAGGACCATGACCGAGAGGAACGCGATGCGTGAAAACCGCGGGACCACGGTTGCGAGTGCGACAGTGCGGCTGCTCGAGCCGAGGGTCACCCAGAGAACGAGGAGGCCGATGAGCCCTCCGATCCAGATCGAGCCGGCCGTGAGGTGCAGCCAGTCGAGCGCAAGCGAGAGGCCGCGAGGTGCGGTCTGGCCGGCGTGACCGGAAAGGCCGGGGATCACGAGCGTGGCGGCTGCAGCACCGATCGCTCCGGCCAGCGCGACCAGTTCGGCAATGGAGCGTTCTCGGCGTTCCGGACGATCGACGAAGATCGCTATTGCCCCGGCGACCGTGAACAGGAAGAAGGTGAGCTCGACGTCGAGGTAGCCGCGACCAAAGGCCGAGGCGCGCGCAAGTGGCACGAGATTCGAGACGTCGAAGACCGAGCGCAGCGCAAACTGCGCCGTCGCGGTCAACACGTAGACAGGGATGCTGACGAGCGCAATTGCTGCGGAGACGAGAAACGCGATCGAGGTCGCGCGGAGAGACGGCGCGGCACTTCCCGCGACCTATCGGTCGGGCGATCAGAAGGCGCATGAGCAGGAGCCCGACAGCGGACATGAGCGACAGGAAGACGACCCAGCGCGCCACGAGCAACCGCGGAGTCGCGGCGGTCTCACTGATCGAGGGAATCACGAACTGCGGCGCAGGCCCGGGGTTCGGCCCGACGGCAAACGTGTACGCGCCACGGACAGGGTGCCCGTCGGCGGAAATCACGCGCCAGAAGACGAGATACCAGCCCTGATCGAGATGGTCGAGCGGCTGAACGAGCTCATCGGGGTTGGAGGGGCTCCGATGCGGCCGGCCGGACGAATGCTGGTGGCCGGCCGCATCGGAGACGGAGACGATCGCGAAGCGCGGCTCGACGGCTTCGCTATAGGTCAGGGTGAGCTGTGCGGGCGGGGTGTTGACGACGCTCGTCGCGGCGGGCGAGGTCCGCAATAGCGCAGCGTGCGCCCAGGCAGCCGCCGGGGCCACGAGCGCAACTGCAACCACCGCGAACAGCGTCAGCCGTATCCGCCCGCTCCGCCTCATGCGAGCGATCGCCCTCGTCCGGAGACCAGCGCGACAATCGCCACGATCAGTGCCAGACCGCCCAGAACGATCGCCACGATCTCGAGCGTCGACGTGCCGCTGTCGCCTCCGAACGAGGAGAGCGACTCGACGGTCGGGGCGGGGTTATCAGATGTCTCGGGGCCGTTCCAGTCGACAACGGTTCCGTCCGAGTACGTTTGCCGGACATCGAACGTGTACGTCTTCGTCGCGTCGGTGCTGGCGTTGAAGCGGAAGACGGAGTCCTCCCCGGTCGGGACGCTGCCGCCTGTCCACGTCACCTTCTGCACGACAGCTTCTTCTCCCGATCCGGTCGCCTGTACCTGCTGTTTCCAGCCGTCCGAGACGGGCTCGAACGAGTCGATCGCGAAGCCGGCTGGAACCGTCAGCTCGATCGTGGTCGTCGTCGCACCCTCCTTCTCGGTCGGAACCGAGAGCGTGAACTGCTGCAGAACCTTCGCCTTGGCGACGGGTGGGCTGACGATCGCGTGGGCCGAGGCGCCCGCCGCGACCACGAGCGCGGCGACGGTTGCGATCGCGAGCACCGGGAGTCGGTGGCGCTTGGGTGTGTGAGTCATCGGAGTCGTTCTTCCTTTCGCTCGGTGAGCGGACGGCAACGGCCGGCCGCAGGACGGGAGCGGAGGAGATGGAGGGCCGCGAGCCCCGAGTGGGACGCCGTCGATCAGGCGGTGAGGCTCGGTGCTCAAACCCGGCCACGGAGACGCGGTCAGGATGCGGGTTTCGCGCGTTCCGGTGGTGAATTGCCGGATGACCCGGCGCATCCATGCGAGGAGGTGCGAACCGGCCCGCATGATTGCGGCGGCCATCAGCGAGAGACCGGCGAGCAGGGGAACGGCATCACGGTGCACAGGCCCCACCAGGCAGTGGATGCCGTGCCAGCCGAGCCCCGCCTGCCAGTGGATGACGCGACTCGAGCAGGACGAACGTGACGGACGCGGCGGCGAAGAGCAGCACCGCCCTCGCGACGACGGCTCTGATCGAAATGCTCGCCGACGTCGTTACGGCCTCCGGTTCGAGCCGCTGCCGCTCGCTGACGGCGAGCGAAGCGAGCCAGACGACTGTCACGGCCGCCAGGACAGCAAGCACGACCACCGCCGCTGCAATCGTCCAGACGGACGGCCCACCGGTTACCGCCGCCAGGTCGCGCCCGTCAGGTGAGAGTCCCGGCTGTAACGCGTAGGCGAGCGTTCGGGCGGAGAGGGTGACGACGAGCGTCGCCGCCGCCCAACCCGCCGTCCGCGCGATCGTCTGGCGGCGTCGGACTCACGCGACCTTCAACGTGAACGGCGCCGTGAGCACGTGTCCATCCACCTGGGTTTGGAGGAACAGCCGCCAGGTGCCGGCGACGGGAACGAGCACCCCGACGGTGAGCTTTCCGGGGGTCGTCGACGTGCCGGTCACCTTCGCCGCTCCCACGAGGCTGGTGCATCCGGTGGCGCCCGGGCTGCAAACGTGGGTGTGGAAGTAATCGAGCGAGCCGGCACGGAAGAAGATCGCGTGCGCCAACGCGCCGAACCAGGGGCTGAACACCGCGGGGGTGCCGTCGGGCCCGGTAACCCTGACCTCGAGGAGAGCAGGCTCGATCGCCTTCAGGTTTCGTCCGCCCGTCAACGTAAACCGGTAACCGTCGACGACGACCGACCGGGCTGAGCCAAGCGGCGCGGGGGGCTTCTTCGTGCCACCAACGGTGATCCAGCGAAAGAGCTGGAAGTTCGGCTGTGGCCCCGACGCAGGATAGGCGTCCACGACGAGGCGGTACCGACCTGCCGAGGGAAAGGTGATCTGCGTCGCGATCGTGCCGTTGGCAGAGATCGGCGGGTGCTGGTGGATGATGCTCGAGAGGTCGTTGCGGACGGCGATCACGTGGACTCCCACATGCGGGCCTGCTCCCTTGCGGAACGCCGTCAACGTCGCTCCTGAGGGCTGCACGATTTTGAACGACAGCGTTGTCGGCTTGCCCGCCTGCGGGACGCCGCTCGGCTGGAAGCCGGCGAGCTCGTATGTCTTTGCAGCAGCGACGGTCGGAGTCGAAAGACCCGACGAGGAGCCGCCGCATGCCGTGAGAGAAACCGTCGCAGCAGCGACCGTCAGCAACGCGAGTGCACGAGCAAGAGAAGAGCAACGCACGTCAGAGTCCTTTCTCGAAGCGGTAGCTCGCGTGGGGTGGGATGAAGCGGCCGAGCTCGAGCACGATCTCGCTGTGTCTGAGCAGCGGGATCGAATGGGGATCGCCGGGCCAGGAGCGCCCGTTCACCCAGGCACGTACACGCTCCACACCGGCAGCTCGGAAGCCGGCTAGCCGGCGTGGGCCGAGTGGCTGCCCCCACAACGCGAAGAAGTCTCCGAGCGTGACCCGACGGTTTTGCACGGACTCGATCACGCCCGTCGGCTCGCGGGTCCGCGCCGGGTACGAGCACGTGCCGGAGATCTTCAGGCCTGCCGTGCGGAGTGGCGGCCCGAGCCCGATGCCAGCTGGGACGAGCACGACAAGACCACGAGCGAACAGCTCGAGATGGGCCCCAACCCGCGGCTCGGTGGCCCGCGAGCACGTGAGCCCAGAAGATGCCCCTCCCGCATCGAGCAGTGGGCCACGCGGGCCAGGGTGATACTGAGCTCCGGGCCCGATCGGTGTCGGCACAGCAGCTCCTACTGCTTGCGCACTCACCGTGGGGGTCAGCAGCGCGGCGACCGCCAGCAGCATGACGGAGCCTCTCATCGTCTCCGGCCCTTCGGGATCGCGAGCTTCGGGGGCTGCTTGACCGGCGCCCGCGCCACACGCTTCGAGCGGTCGCTGAAGAGCCCCGTTAGCGCGATGATCGACGCGACGACGCCGCCGAGAAAGGCGACCGCGACGGCACTCCGCGCGACGGGCGCCGACAGGGCTGAGACGACATACCCGTGCAGAAACACGTTCAGCTGACTGACGCTCTCCGCCACGATGAGGAGGGCGACTCCCGCCGCTACGGCAAAGCGCAACTCTGGACGCAGCACGAACACGGCGATCGCGATCGCCGCGATGACGAACGGAAGCGAGACGCTGACCCACGTCCCAGGTGTCGAATGCGCGAGCGAGAATCCCGACGACGCAGACAGGAACGATGCGCCGGCCACCACCACGCAGGCATAGACGGTTGAGCGCCGTACGTGCGAGCTCCCTCTCACCGCGACGGCAATAGCCATTCCGACGGCGGCGAGGACGAGGATCAGCCAGGGCCAGACGGGCGCCGCCGGGCTGTGCCACAGTCCACCCTGAACACGAACCGGCGCACCGTCGACCCGGAGCGGGATCGACCATGAGCCGACCCGCCCGGTGCCTGCCATCGAGCCCGCGACGACGGCGAGCCGGTGGTCATGCCAAGCGAATGCATGATCCCCGCTGATCGACCGCCATCGCGGCCGCGCACCCTTGCCGAGTGCCGGTGTCGCTCCACGCTCCGTCAGCTTGTTCGCCACCGCCGTGAGCGACCGCTCGTTCACCGATACCCCCGATCCGTCGAACCGGAGGAACGGCTCGCCACCATAGCCCTCGACCACGACCGTGTGCGGAGGGCTGACGGTGAGCTGCAGCTTTCGGTTTCCGTCGATCACCCGGGCGGTGACACCCGTCGTGATCACCGATCGGGCCAGCTTCGCCTCGTAGTCGACCGCGATCACCGACGCGCTGCTGTGGGCCTCCCCTGTCGCAGGAAGCGCGAGTGCGCCGAGCACGGCAGCGACAACCACCAGGCGCAGGCGGCGGGACGACAATCCAGTAACACGTGGGAACGGCACGTTCGGCGAACTCCCTCTCGGGTCTCGGGTAGAAAACGGCACCCAACGCGGGCGCGGAGATCAGACCACGAGAGGAGGCGCGCGCGAACCTGCATGCCACCCGAGGAGCGCAGACTTCCGATCCACGCCAGGGCTAGTGCCACGATGCGACAGAACGCGTGTCATCCGAACAAGCCGCCGGCGCGCGTTGAAGACCAACTCGCCCAACGCGATCGCGGTCCTACCAACGCCGAGCACCAAAGCCGCAGCGAGGACCAGGACCACTAACAAGACCGGCCACATCGATGCGTCGAAGCTCACGAGCGTGAACGCCCCCGCACCGAGAGAACGCTCCAACGACTCCTGCACCACAAGAACGGCAAGCCCGCCGGACGCGAGACCGACGACGGTTCCGAGATGACGTGTTCTCGAGCGCGCCGGCAAGCACGACTGGATCAGCCGTGCCGCGCGACTCCGTGGACCTAGACCACCGACCATGACCGCGAGCAGCGAACAGACAGTCGCAACTGCGACGAGCGGCACGTACCAGCCGAAGTACCCGTGGAGCCCGTCATCCGGAACGAGCGAGCGGTAGACGGCGGCGTGAGCGATGAGCGCGCACACCATCGACGCAACGAGCCACCGGCCAACGACCGCCGAACCTCGGGCAGCGGCCGTCACCTCGACAACTCAGCTCGGCGTGGCGTTGACACCGCCTCAATCGTAGCCCAGAGCTCGCGTGCACAAGGAGTATCCCGCGCACACGGTGAAGCCACGCAGTAGCTTTCTCCAGGTGGCCCGGGGAGACCAGCCGCTCATTGCGGTCGTTCGGATGCGCGTTCGCGATCGCACGAGCCACGCGGAGCG
>CAWATN010000004.1:0-491183 GCA_963784945.1 uncultured Thermoleophilia bacterium
ATAATGACGTGGACGTCAGGAGTGACCGTCCGGTGCACACCCGGTGCTCGCCTTGCCGGGAGGCGGGAGTTGGGAGCGATTCGCTCATGGACCTGCGGATGGATCAGGCCGTCACCCGGTGCGTTGCCGGAGCCCCTGAGCGAGTCTTGAAGTCTCTTGCGTATCGGCATACGATCCCGCGATTGTCACGATTGAGACGAAGGGAAGGGGCGACCATGATGTCTGTCGTGCACTGCACCGTGGGCAGAAGGCGCTGGATCGTGGCCGCTTGCGCACTGGGCGCCAGCCTCGTGCTCGTCGGCACCGCGCTATCTACAACCATGGCTTCGTCCGGGCCGACGACGTTCAAGGGACAGAACGGACGTCTCCTCTTCGAGGCGCAGCTAGGGGCCAACCGGCAGCTGTTCACGATCGAGCCGGACGGAACGGGGCTCAGGCAGGTGACGCACTTTCAGGGCAGCGGCGGGACGGACGCGGCGTGGACGAAGGACGGGTCGCGGATCGTGTTCACCCGTCACTGGGACCCAGGCGGCCCGAACGAGAAAATCGTCATCTACACGATCAACGCCGACGGTAGCGCCCCGAAGGCTCTCCCAAAGGGCGGCGACATCGCCGTCTCGCCCAACTGGTTCCCCGACAGTCGCCGCATCGTCTTTCTCGAGATCCACTCAGGGCGGCTCATGGTCATCAACGCAGACGGCACGGGACTCCGCCCTGCCGGGATTCCCGGCGTCGGAGGCGACGCCGTCTGCTTCCTGCCCGACGGCAAGCGGGTCGCCTTTCTGCGACCGAAGCCGGGCAACGACTCGTTGACCGCAATCTTTGTCGCGGGCCTCTTCGGCCATGGACTGAAGCGGATCACGCCTTGGGGCGGCCATGCTGACAAGATCGACTGCTCCCCCGACGGCACGCGGATCGTCTACTCGGCACCCGAGTTCGGCCAGGACGGCAAGTCCTCGAACGTCTACACGGTACGAACCGACGGGACGCAGGTCGTGCAGTTGACGCACGAAACCGGCGGCTCCGTCAACGACGGCGCAGATTCGTGGTCACCCGACGGCAAGAAGATCGCGTTCGTCAGCAACCGGACGGGCACCTACCAGATCTGGACGATGAACGCGGACGGGACGGACGCCAAGCAGCTGACCCACGGGCCTGAAGCACATCTCGCCGCCTGGGGCAGCCATTCATGACCCCGGGGGCGAAGACGCAGTTCGTGCTTCACGAGCACGCTGGCGCACGCCGACAAGTACATCTTTCCCGACGTGTGGTTCAGCCGGCCACATCTCGGCCGCGATCTCGCGGATCCCCTCGAGCGTGAACCGGTAGAGGTCACGACCGGTGCCTGTGCCTTGCTGCTGCCATAACGACGTGGAATCATCCGAAGTAGATGCGTCGCTGTCTGGCTTGCCTGCTCATCACGAGCGTGGTCGTGCCTGCAGGCATGGCGGCGTCACGCAGCGTGCCGGCCCAGAAGCGCGCAGACATCACTCACCGACTCGTTCTCCTCAACAAGGCGTTGCCAGCCTCGGAGCGGCGGGTGAGTAGCTGTTACGAGACGACGTTTTTCGGGCGCTACAAGGCGACGATGAGTTGCTTCTCCAACGCCACGGCGGGTGTCGCGCGTCAGCTGCAGGGCATCATCGACCTGATGGTCGGGGTTGCTGGGCGCGAAACTTTCTGCGCCATTGACTGGGACGGATTTCGGGCCGAGATTGCGATGTATTTGAGGTTGAGGCTTCGGGCGGTGAAGCCTCCGTACAGCGTCAACACGGCGTTCGGCAGAGGTTTGAACGATGTTGGGCGCCGAACGGCTAGGGGTTTGCCACCGCTGCTCTCGCGCTGCTAGCCAGGTCGACATGCTGACTGTCGGCGACTACGACGAACGAGGCCAGCGGATTCGGCTGTGCGCATCGACGACAAAGACGAGCCAGGCGCTGTGGGTAGAGATCCCCGACCGACTGGGCCGAAGCAATCAGCCGCACTCAGCGTTCTCTAGCAGTCAGGTGACCCGGCCGCAGGTCCAGCTGCCGGTGACGGGTGTTCCGTCGTCGAGCCGGAGCGCGAAGGTGCCGTCCTGCATGGAGCGTCCGATCGTGATCGTTCCCTCGGACGCACGGATATCGAGTGTCCCGCGAAGCAGGAAGCTCGCCAGGACCAACGGGGCTTCGCCGAGTTTTGACGTTCCCGGGTGGTCCGCCGGATGATGGACTGAGAGGCCGATGTACTCGGACGACCCGACCCCGTTCATTCCGATTGCAACGTAGAAGGCGGGTATCGCCAGCGCGCGTTCGCAGTATCCGCCACGGAGTCGGAAGGTCACGCCGCGGAGGTGGACTAGGGCTTGCGCTGGACCACAGAACCTCTGGTAGAGCCGGGTGCGGCTGCCGGGCTTGCTGCCGGGCACGCGGGGCGTCCAAATGGAAACCGTCCTGGGCACGAACGCCGTGTTGAGGCCGGCCGGGCACTTCGGCGGCACCGGTTTAGTGGTTCCCTGCGTCCAGCCGCCGACCACCATCACGAAGCCACACAACGGGAGCATGGTCAGCGCGCGCATCGGGAGAGCAAGTGTGCCTCAGCTGAGACGAGGCTTCAAGCGACCAGTGGCGTGTCGGCGCCGCCCTCCTTGCCGTTGTTCGGGGCGGCGCCGACATACCTCGAGGCAGACCGTTCACGGGGAATGAAAACGGTCGGCCCGCGACGGGAGCTACTCGGGTGAGGCGCTCCCGCGCTTGCCGCGATCCTCTCGCGGGTTCACTCATGTTGTCAACAGTGGCGCAAATTCCCGGGAATTTCCGTTGACGTCCAATGGCGGGTAGGGCTACTCGGTCTGGCACCACACCACGTGTGGCGGAACAGACGCCCTCGCTCCTGCCGCGACGTTACTCAGGCAGAAAGCGGACCGGGCGAGGAAGGCGGAGGCGGGCGCCGACCTGCTCGCTCGCGGAGCGTCTGCTCGAGATCGGAGATGGTGCCGACGATCTCTTCGAGTGCACGGCGCTCGCCTCGTGGGTCGGAGAGCCGTTGCCGGGCGAGAAAGCGACGCGCCTCGTCCTGATGGCGCCGGCTCACCGTCCAGCGCTCGAGCAGGCGATCGTCGATGGTGGCACTCATCGTCTCCATATCGGCACGAAGCGGCCGACGGTTGAGGCCGGCGAGCCATGCAAGCGCACGAGGTGAAAGGGGAGGGCGGGAAGCCCGTAGCGGACTCCCCGCCCGCCCGACGCAACCCCAGGGGGCAGGCATTGATACACCTGTGGGGAGAGGAGTCGCGCCGAACCGGTTGTATCTATCTCACATCGCAACGATAATTGCGAGGGTCCGTCCGCATCCCCCTAAAGGAAAGTTCGCAAAATGGACATCTCGAAGCTCACCCATGGTGCCAAGCTTGTGCTGGGTGCCTCGATCGCGTTCCTCGTGGTCTCGTTCTTCAACTGGTTCTCATATGCAGGGCACGGCTTTGCGAACATGTGGCACGGCATCGGCGTATTAGCCGGCCTACTCGCCATAGCGCTCATCGTCTGGGAGGCGGTTCACCTTTCCGGGATGAAGGTCGGAGTGCCGCTGCATCCTGCGATGGCGGGAGCGGTCCTCGCGATCCTCATCGCCCTTTTCGCCTTCATCCGGTTCATCTCCACCCCGGGAGGCGATCTCGGAGCGGCGGCAGGGGTCGGGCGAACCTTCTGGGCCTGGCTTGGGCTCGCGCTCGCGATAGCCGTGGCGGTTGGCGCTTTCTTGAACATGAAAGAGACGGGTCTCACGATGGCCGACATGAGCTCGTCGATGAAGGCGGCCGCTGGCGGAGCCGCGGCCGCAGCGAAGGCCGCGACGGATCAGGGCACGTCCGGTGACTCCGCTCCGGCGGCTCCCTCCGCTCCTGCTGCACCGGAGGCGCCCCCTGCTCCCGCTCCACCGGCGGCTCCTGCCGCGCCTGCGGCGCCGGCCGAGGCAGAGCACCACGAGCCCGTCTCCGAGCAGCTGCCGCCCGCCGAGGGTGAGCAGCCTCCACAGACTCCCGCGTGACCCGTAGGAGGTGCCCGCTCCTGTAACCGTCGGGGTGGGCACCTCGCTACACTGGCCGCATGGCTGAAACCGGCACCATGCGCGTCAAGAGCGGCCTTGCGGAGATGCTGAAGGGCGGCGTCATCATGGACGTCGTCAACGCCGAGCAGGCTGTGATCGCGGAGACCGCTGGCGCCTGCGCGGTGATGGCGCTCGAGCGCGTTCCTGCCGACATCCGCCGTGACGGCGGGGTAGCGCGCATGTCCGACCCGGGCATGATCCGGGAGATCCAGGAAGCCGTCTCTATCCCGGTGATGGCGAAATGCCGTATCGGCCACTTCGCCGAGGCACAGATCTTGCAGGCGCTCGAGGTGGACTACATCGACGAATCCGAGGTCCTCACTCCCGCCGATGTGCAGCACCACGTCGACAAATGGGGCTACACGGTTCCGTTCGTGTGTGGGGCCACCAATCTCGGCGAGGCGTTGCGGCGCATCGGTGAGGGCGCGGCGATGATCCGCACGAAGGGCGAGGCCGGTACCGGTGACGTCGTCAACGCCGTCACGCACATGAGGGCTGTCTTCGGCGGCATCCGACGGCTGCAGTCTCTCCGGACCGAGGAGCTCTACACCGAGGCGAAGAACCTGCAGGCACCGTACGAGCTCGTACGGTGGGTGGCCGAGAACGGTCGCCTCCCTGTCGTCACGTTCACCGCGGGCGGCATTGCCACTCCTGCCGACGCATCGCTGTGCATGCAGCTCGGTGCGGACGGCGTCTTCGTCGGCTCGGGGATCTTCAAGTCCGGCGATCCCGATCTCAGGGCGAAGGCGATTGTCGAGGCCACGACCCACTTCCAGGACGCCAAGATCCTGGCGGAGGTCTCGACAGGGCTCGGCGAGCCGATGGTCGGCATCTCCTCCGCGTCGCTCGCGGACGGCGAGCGACTCGAAGTTCGCGGCTGGTAGCGAGTCACGCACGGAGAACGCTGGAGCCCGGCTGAAGCCGGGCAGTGCGCCGTACACTTGCCTCTATGCGAATCGGCGTTCTGGCGCTCCAAGGTGCGTTCCGCGAGCACGTCGCCATGCTGCATCGGCTAGACGTCGATGCGGTGGAGGTACGCCTCCCGGAGCAGCTCGACGGCCTCGACGGGCTGGTCATTCCCGGTGGAGAATCGACGACGATGCTGCGCCTGATGAGCCTGTACGGGCTCGATACCGCGATTCAGGCGTTCCCGGCACCGATCTTCGGCACATGCGCCGGTATGATCGTCCTCGACCGCGAGAGACTCGGCCTGATCGACCTCGTCGTCGAGCGCAACGCCTTCGGGCGCCAGGTGGCGAGCTTCGAGGCAGCGCTCAGACTCGAGGAAGAGGACGAGCCGTTCACCGGCGTCTTCATCCGTGCGCCCTGGGTCGCCGACGCCGGACCCGGCGTCGCTATCCTCGCCGAGATCGACGGGCATCCGGTGCTGGCGCGCGAGGGACGTATCCTGGTCGCGTCGTTCCACCCGGAGTTGACCGACGATCCGCGGGTGCACGAGATGTTCTTGGAGCTCATTCGGGAGGAGCAGAGTGTCAGGGCATAGCAAGTGGTCGACGATCAAGCACAAGAAAGGCGCCGCAGACGCGAAGCGCGGCAAGCTCTTCACCAAGCTCTCCCGCTCGATTCTCGTTGCCGCCAAGGAGGGCGGCCCGGATCCCGCCACCAACATGGCACTTGCGAATGCAGTCGAGAAGGCGCGTTCGTATTCGATGCCGAAGGACAACATCGACCGGGCGATCGCCAAGGGCTCCGGTGAGGGCACCGACGGAGCGATCTTCGAGACGGTCGTCTACGAGGGCTACGGCCCGGAGGGCGTGGCGGTGATCGTCGAGGCGCTGACCGACAATCGCAATCGAACAGCCGCGGATGTGCGCCACCTCTTCTCGAAGCACGGGGGCAATCTCGGCGCGACCGGCGCGGTCGCCTGGCAGTTCGAACGTCGCGGCATCGTGCTCGTTGCGGTTGACGGGGTCGACGAGGACGAACTGTTCCTTGCAGTCGCAGAGTCGGGGGCGGACGACGTCGAGCAGGACGGGTCGGTCTTCCAGATCTCGAGTGCGCCGGAACACCTCTCGTCCGTCCGGGAGGCGGTCGAAACGGCTGGTTTCACCGTCGAATCGGCCGAGCTCTCGATGGTGCCGAAGGTAACGGTGGCGATCGCAGACGAGCCGACCGCGAAACGCGTCGTTCACCTCGTAGAGGGGCTCGAGGACAACGACGACGTCCAGGACGTCTACGCGAACTTCGACATCCCCGAGAAGGTCCTGGAGGCTGTTGCGTCGTAGGAGAATGCGCGATTGAGGAGCGTATCACCCATTCTCCTACGATCTGTTTGCTGCCGCGCTGCGCGCGGATCCTGAAGCCGGGAACCTCCGGTTCCCCGTGACCCCTCCCTTGGACAGGTTCGATGCCCGAAACGAGCTTCAGCCTGGCACCGAACGTGGAGAATGCGCGATTGAGGAGCGTATCGCCCATTCTCCTACGATCTGTTTGCTGCCGCGCTACGCGCGGATCCTGAAGCGGCGAAGTGGCTGCGACGGAAAACCGTATCGCAGCCACTTCGCCGCTGATGCTGTTTGCTCGCTTCGTGGGATCCTGAAGCCGGGAACCTACGGTTCCCCGTGACCTCTCCCTTGGACAATTTGAATATCCCTTGGATACGTTCGAGCTTGCTAACCAACTTCAGCCTGGCACCGAACGCCGACCGTCCGCATCGAGCCCTAGTCTTCATCCGTGAAGGTTCTCGGCATCGATCCAGGGACGGCTGCGTGCGGCTACGGGATCGTCCAAGAAGGAGGCGGGCGCGTCACGGCGGTAGCGTCGGGGTGCTGGACGACAAGCGCTCGCGAGCGGCCAGAGCTGCGGTTGCGGGTGATTTTCGAGGGTGTCCAGGGTCTCATCGCGCAACACGCACCGGACGCCGTCGCCCTCGAGGAGTCGTACGTGGGGGCCGACGCGCGCATCGCACTCTTCGTCGGTCAGGCCCGCGGCGCCGCGATGGTCGCCGCCGCCACCGCAGGCATTGAGTGCACCGAATACGCGCCGGCGCGCGTCAAGCAATCGGTCTGCGGCCACGGTCGCGCCGACAAGGGCCAGATCCAGCGGATGGTGAAGATGCTGCTCTCACTCGACAAGGTTCCGGCCACTTCGCACGAGGCGGATGCCCTCGCGGTCGCGATCTGCCATGCGCTCATGTCGCCGCTCGCCCGGATGGCGTCGTGATCGCCCGTCTGCGCGGAACGCCCGCCGGTCGGAGCGCCGACGGCCTTCTCCTCGACGTCAACGGTGTTGGCTATCTCGTCGCAGCAACACCAGGCGTGTTGCGCCGAGCCGAGGGCGGTGGCGAGCTGACCGTCGAGACGTTCCTCCACGTGCGCGAAGATGCACTCCAGCTGTACGGCTTCGTCGATGCCTCGGAGCGGGATCTCTTCACACAGCTTCTCACCGTCAGCGGAATCGGTCCGAAGGTCGCGCTCGCCGTTGTCTCCGGCTCGCCGGCCGGTGAGCTTCGTCGTGCGATCGCGCTCGAAGATCACGCGCGCTTTCAGGCGATCCCCGGGATCGGCAAGAAGACGGCCGAGCGCATCGTGCTCGAGCTCAAGGACAAGGTCTCACTCACCGGCGACGATCCGATCGTGCCCGCCGGCGAGGAGGCGCCGACCCACCTCGTCGCCCGGGACGCGCTCGTCGAGCTCGGATACTCGGTGCTCGAAGCCGAACAACGCCTCGCCGAGGTCGATCCCGAGCTGCCACCCGCCGAGCGTGTCCGGCTCGCGTTGCGCGCCGCGTGATCGCGGGGTGGCAGGGAGGCGAGGCTTCGCCTCGCCCCTACGAAACCAAGCACAGGTGGCGGAATCCGTAGGGGCGAGGCAAAGCCTCGCCCTTGCGCCCTTTGCGTCTTCAGGCTCTTCGGGTGGTGCACGACGCCCATCCGGGCACGTGCCTAGGCTATCTCTGTGAGCGACCGCGTCACGACTGGTGTGCTGGACCCCGAGGACGACGAAGTCGAGCGGTCTCTGAGGCCGCGCCGGCTCGACGATTTCGTCGGCCAGGAGCGGATCAAGGAGCAGCTCGGCATCGCGCTCGACGCAGCGAAGGGGCGCGACGAGGCTCTCGACCATGTCCTGCTCGCCGGCCCGCCGGGCCTTGGGAAGACGACGCTGGCCCAGATCATCCGCGAGGAGCTCGGTGTAGGCCTGCGCACGGTCGCCGGGCCGGCTCTCGAGAAGAAGGACATCGCTGCAATTCTCACCGCGATCGAGCCCCGCGACGTGCTGTTCATCGACGAGATCCACCGCCTCAACCGTGCTGCCGAGGAGATCCTCTACCCGGCCCTCGAGGATTTCCGGCTCGACATCGTCTTCGGCCAGGGAGCGGCAGCACGCACGCTGACGATCGATCTGCCGTCCTTCACACTCGTGGGGGCGACCACGCGGTCAGGCCTCTTGACCACTCCCTTGCGAGACCGTTTCGGGCTGACGTTTCGGCTCGGGTACTACGAGCCCGCCGAGCTCGGCACGATAGTTCGCCGTTCGGCAGCCATTCTCGACGTCGAGATCGAGGACGACGCTGCCGACGAGATCGCGAGCCGGTCTCGCGGCACACCGCGAATCGCGAACCGGATCCTGCGGCGTGTTCGTGACGTCGCGGAGGTACGTCACGCCGGCAAGATCACGAACGAGATCGCCCGCGAGGCACTCGAGTTGCTCGAGGTCGACAGTGAAGGGCTCGAACGAATCGATCGTGAGCTCCTGTCGGCGATTGCGAACAAGTTCGGCGGCGGGCCAGTGGGCCTGTCGACACTCGCAGTCGCCCTCGGGGAAGAGACCGATACGATCGAGGAGGTGTACGAGCCGTATCTCCTTCAGCTCGGGTTCCTGCAACGGACCCCTCGTGGGAGGACGATCACGGGGCTGGGCCGAAAGCACGTCGGTGCCGTTCGGGTCGACGGGAGCCTCTTCTAGTGCTTCCGGTCGGGACGGGGCGCTGATGCCGGAGCTGTGGACACCGGGCATGACAGGCCCGCTGGAGGACTTCGTGCACCGCGTCGTGCGACGGATCGAGGACTTTCGCACAGAGCACGGCCTCGAACGGGCAGGCGTCAGTGTCGAGCTCGCCGACGGCTCACTCCACAGGCTCGCATCGCTCTCTGCCGAGCCCGGCTTCGGGTTCCTGACCCTGTGTCCGCACTGCGACGCCGGCGAGCCGGAAGAGCTGATCGTGCCGCTCGGCGCAATCAGGGAGATCCGGATCGCTGCTGTCGAAGACGAGCAGCGCCTCGGCTTTGCGCCGCCTGCTACCGCTTGAATTGCAGCGCGCGCCAACTCGGGGTCGGCGCCAGCTCGAGCAGCGTCCGGCCACCCTCCGGCTCGGCGTATTCGAAGTCGCCCGTCCCCTCGTCGAAGCTCACGTCCAGCAGATCCTCTTTGACGCGATGGTCGAGGTACGCACCACGGAAGACGAGCTTGCGGAGCCAGTACACGAGTGACTCGCCGTCGTTGAGCGACAGGCGCTCCCAGTGCCGCATCAGATAGCGTCCGAGAGAGCTTCGGGGCTCGGCGATCCTGTTGTCTGCGGCGAGCTCGACCAGGTCGAGCGCCTCGTCGGTGTCGAGATCGCTGTCCTCGACCAGCGCGAGCTTGACGGCGGCTGCGGTCACCCGCTCCCGGAAGTCGTCGGCGCCGAAGCTGAAGCGGTAGCCGAGAAACTCGAGCACGTAGTCGTTACCCGAGATGTAGTTGAGTTCGCCCTGGGCCACAAGAGGAAAGCTACCCTCAGCACGTGAATTGGCGCCTCGCGATCCCGATGACGATCGTGGTGCTCGTGATCTGGGTCGCCGGAGCCGCGGTGACGCGATACTCGCTGGCGCAGATGGCGTACCTGGCGCCGATCGCCGTCGTCGTGGTCGGGGTTCAGGTTGGGCTCGTCATGCTCTGGGTCAAAGTGATTCGCGAGTCCATACGCCAGCGGCGCGCCCGGCGCGCCTGAGGGTGGCGCCTGAGGAGGCTGCGATGGAAGAGCGTATCGCAGCCTCCTCAGGCGCATGCTTGCCGCCGCGCTTCGCGCGGATCCTGAAGCCGGGAACCTACGGTTCCCTGTGAGCCCTCCCTCGTAAACGGCGCGCTCCGGTGACAGGGTTCAGCCTGTCCCCCGGGGTTCGGCCCGCGGAAGGGCCTCTTCGGGATCACGCGAGGCGTGCCTCGCCCACCGTCCGGAGGAGGACCTATCGTGACTGGATGGCCGCGAGCTGGAAAGTGGAGCCGATGTCGTTCTCCGACGTCGCAGATCTCATGGCCGAGCTCGGCGTTTCCGAGACCCTGGCGAGCGTGCTCGTGCGGCGCGGGCTCGCGGCTCCCGATGCCGCGAGAGCGTTCCTCGAGCCCGAGGGCGTCTCGCATGATCCGCTGCTCCTGGGAGACATGGCGCAGGCCGTCGAGCGGCTTCGTGCAGCAATCTCGTGTAGCGAACGAATCTGCGTCCACGGCGACTACGACGTGGACGGGATCTGCGCGACCGCACTCGCCGTCTTGACCCTCCGCGAGCTCGGCGCCGATGTCGTCTGGCACCTCCCGAGCCGGTTCGAGGAGGGCTATGGCGTCTCTGCCGCCACGGTGGCCCGCCTCGCGGAGGACGGTGTCAAGCTCATCCTCACAGTCGACTGCGGCATCACGGCGGTGGCGGAGGTCGAGGAGGCCAACCGGCTCGGGATCGAGATGATCGTCACCGACCACCATCGTCCCGGTGAAACGCTGCCGAATTGCCCGATCGTCGCCACCCGTCCCTCCGATTACCCGTTTCCCGACCTCTGCGGGACGGGCGTCGTCGTCAAGCTCGCGCAGGCGCTCCTCGGGGCCGATCACCCAGCGGTCACCCGGCACGCAGACCTCGTCGCGCTCGCCACGATCGCCGATGTCGTCCCGTTGGTCGACGAGAACCGAGCACTCACCGTCACAGGCCTTCGGGGCCTCGCACGGACGCAGAAGCCCGGTCTCGCGGCACTGATGCGGGTCGCCGGTGTCGACGGAGCGACCGTCGACGCGACCGCGGTCGCATTCCGGCTCGCTCCGCGGATCAATGCAGCGGGACGGCTAGGGCGGCCCGACATGGCCCTGCATCTCGTGCTCACAGACGATGCACGCGAAGCCGACCTGCTCGCGAACGAGCTCGAGACCCTCAACCGCGACCGCCAGGCCGTCGAGGAGAAGATCCTCCGCGAGGCAGTTGCGGCCGTCGATGCGTGGCCACCGGAGAAGCGCTCGCGCCGCGCGTACGTGGTGTGGGGTGAGGGTTGGCACGAGGGCGTCATCGGGATCGTCGCCTCGCGCCTCGTCGAGCGGTTCGGTCGTCCCGTTGTGCTGATCGCCGGCGAGGGTGACCGCTGGAAGGGCTCAGGGCGGTCGGTTCCCGGCTTCGATCTCCATGCCGGCCTCGCAGCCTGCGCGGAGCATCTCGAGCGGTTCGGAGGCCACAAGGCGGCTGCGGGACTGTCGATCCACGCGGACCAGATGGAGACGTTTGCGGAGGCATTTGCCGAGTACGCAGACGCAGTGCTCGTCGACGAGGACCTTACGTCCACCACCCGGATCGACGCGATCGTGCCAGCGGCGGCTCTGACCCTCGACGTCGCCCGTGAGCTCGAACAGCTGTCGCCGTTCGGTCTCGGCAACCCCGAGGTGACCCTGCTCGTGGCGGCCTGCGAGGCGGTGGGTGCCTCGACGGTCGGTGAAGGCAAGCACCTTCGCTTTCGGGTACGCCAGCACGGGCGTGACGCGGGGAGCGCCATCGCGTTCGGCCTCGGGGCCCAGCTCGAACGGCTGCAGTCGGGGGCGCGATTCGACGTCGCATTCAGGCTCAAGCAGAACCGTTGGAACGGCACCGTTGCGCCCCAGCTCGTCGTCAGGCGGGTCTTCGATACCTCCGGCGCCTACGAGGAGCGTCGCACGGAGCTCGCCGAGCTCTGGCGAGCAGGCGAGTCGACCTGGACGCCCGAGGCCCGTCAGATCTTCGCCGAGCTCGCAATCGACGGCGCGGGCGCGAAGCGACAGCTGCTCGAGTCGCCGACGTTCCGGGCGCTTCTGGCGCACTCCGCGCCGCTCAGCCTGCCGGAGGCAGCCTGAGCGGGAGGGGGTGCGCGATGGAAGAGCGTATCGCGACCCCCTCCCGTCGGTATCTCCTGCAGGCTTCGCCTGATCCTGAAGCCGGGAAGGCGTGAGGGAAGCCGCGATGGAAGAGCGTATCGGGGCTTCCCTCACGCATCTGCTTGCTGCCCGCTTCGCGGGATCCTGAAGCCGGGAACCTATGGTCCCCGGTGACCCCTCCCTTTGGGAGAGTAAAACGGTGCGCACCGCTCTCAGCGCTCAGCGTTGCGCCGGCAGGCCGCGCCCTGGCGGCCGGGCCATGGAACGCTCGAGCTCGGCAATGAGTCGCAGCACGCGGCGACGTTCGAGGTATCTCCGGAAGAGTCCCATGGACTCAGTCATTTCGGCAGAAGGCACCGAGATCCTGTCACCCGAACGGGCTAAAGTCACCACGAGGCTCGAGCGCGGAGTCGATTCTTGAGACCCTCTCAGTAGACTGAGAGCATGGCAGTCGTTGATGCGGAGCGTCATCAGAACGACCTCGTCAGTGAGCTGATTGCGAACGTCGAGGCCTACAACCCTGGCGTCGACAAGGAGTTGATCCGCCGCGCGTTCGACGCGGCCGAGCTTGCCCACCGGGGCCAGGTACGGCGTTCGGGCGAACCGTTCATCAACCATCCGCTCGGTGCGGCACTGATCTGCGCACAGTTGCACCTCGACGCCCAAACGATTGCAGCCGCGCTGCTGCACGACGTGATCGAAGACACAGACACTGACGTCGACGAGCTGCACGCAGCGTTCGGGCAGGACATCGTCCAGCTCGTCGAGGGAGTGACGAAGCTCACGCGAATCAGCTTCCTGAGCCGCGAGCAGGCCGAGGCCGAGAATTACCGCAAGATGATCGTCGCGATGGCGCAGGACGTACGGGTGATCCTGATCAAGCTCGCCGACCGATTGCACAACATGCGCACGATCGAGTACCTCGGCAAGCAGAAGCAGGTGCAGAAAGCCAAGGAGACGCTCGAGGTGTACGCGCCCCTCGCTCACAGGCTCGGCATCCACGCCGTCAAGTGGGAGCTCGAGGATCTCTCATTCCAGATCCTGCATCCACGCAAGTATGCGGAGATCAAGGCGATGGTCGCCGACCGCCGCGCCGATCGCGAAGCCCAGGTCGAGACGGCGGCAGCCGAGCTGAAGGAGGATCTCGAGAAGGCTGACATCCCCGCGGACATCTCCGGCCGCGCGAAGCATTTCTACTCGATCTACGACAAGATGGCCAAGAAGGGCCGCGAGTTCAACGAGATCTACGATCTCACTGCAATGCGCGTGCTGATCGAGCGTGGTGGAGACGAGGGAACGCGCGACTGCTACGCCGCCCTTGGAATCATCCACTCTCTCTGGAAGCCGATGCCGGGCCGGTTCAAGGACTTCATCGCGATGCCCAAGCTGAACCGATACCGCTCGCTCCACACGACGGTGATCGGGCCGAACGGGACGCCGCTCGAGATCCAGTTGAGGACGCGGGAGATGCACGAGGAGGCGGAGTTCGGCGTTGCAGCGCACTGGCTCTACAAGCGGGGCCGCTCGGCGAAGGGCGACGACGAATGGGTCGCTTGGGTCAAGACTCTGATGGATTGGCAAGGCGATGACCATGACCCCGCCGAGTACATGCGCACGTTGCGGACGGATCTCTTCGACGACGAGGTCTACGTCTTCACGCCGAAGGGCGAGGTGAAGACGCTGCCGGCTGGAGGAACGCCCATCGACTTCGCCTACGCGGTCCATACGGATGTCGGGCACAAGACCGTAGGCGCGAAAGTGAACGGCCGGATCGTGCCGCTGCACTACAAGTTGAAGAACGGCGATTTCGTCGAGATCCTGACCTCGAGATCTGGTCGAGGGCCTTCACGCGACTGGATGTCGCTCGCAGCATCCTCACGGGCACGCAACAACATCCGGCAGTGGTTCCAGCGGGAGACGAAAGGTGAGACGGAGGCAAAGGGACGAGAGGCGCTCGACCAGGCGCTGAAAGCCCAGAACCTGCCGTACCGGAAGCTCCAGGGCTCCGCTGTCCTCGCGCAGGTCATTCGTGATCTCGGTTTCAAGAAGGCGGAGGACTTCTACCTTGCCGTCGGCTCCGGCAAGCTCGGCACGGGCCAGGTCGTGAACAAGGTGTTGCAACGGTTGAAGACGGACCAGGTGGCCGAAGAACCGGCCGTCACGCTCAAGGCGCCGAAGGCGCGCTCAACGGTGACGGGCGAGAGCCTCGGGATCGTCGTTCAGGGCGTCGACGATGTGCTGCTACGCCTTGCGAAATGCTGCACACCCGTACCCGGGGACGAGATCCGCGGCTACATCTCGCTCGGTCGCGGCATCACGATTCACCGCGCCGACTGTCCGAACGTGAAGGCGCTGATGCGGAACCCGGAACGGTTCACACCGGTGGAGTGGGAGGGAAACGCGCGTGCGAGCTTCCGCGTGCAGATCGCGGTCGAGGCGTGGGACCGAGCGCGGCTGCTCGAGGACGTGGCTCGGACATTCGCCGAGCACGGCGCGAACATCGTTGCCTATGGCGGCACGGTGGAAGACGGCATGGCGAAGAACTGGTACACGGCCGAGCTCGGTGACGTCAAGGACCTGCGGTCGCTGTTGTCGGCGCTCCGTCAGCTGAACGCCGTCTTCGACGCGTACCGCGTGACACCGGGGTAGGGCTCACTGCACGCTCCGCGTGAAGCGGATTGGTGCACGTCGGGGCCGCGCCGGTATCGTCGCCGAAGAGGGGCGACTCGCTGCGGCGCTCTACAGGGGGAGCCGGGTAGCCCGCGGATGGGATCGAGGCCGGCGTCGGTCCTGGCCCAGTCGATCGAGCTCGGCTCTCCACGGGTGCCAACTTAGCACCGTGTCCCTCGATCGAGGGATTGCATCACCCAGGCGGGTGCCTACAACTGTGAGCAGGGGGAGAGGGGGTCACGTCGCTGCGGCCGCCCGTTCAGGCGGGCGGCCGCGCGGCGAGGCGAGCCACCGATCGGTGCGGTCACAGCTGCCTGCCCTCCCCCTCAGAGCTCGTGCGAGACGAGGTCCGTGTTGCTACGGATCCCAGGTTTCGCCACCCGTGTCCCAGCCGAGGAGGACGTGCGTGGAGATCAGCCGCGCTACCTGTTCGAGGAACGGAAGATCTGCGCTACCGTCGATCGAGAGCTCGCCGACGATTGCCTCGAGATAGGAAACCGGCACGCTGATGCGACGACTCGGGTCCGTCACGCCTGCTTCGGGCCCGAGGACGAGTGATCCGTTCTCGAAAAACAGGACGCCGGCCCACTGAATCGCGGGCTCCTGCACGAGCTCTGCAACGACAAGCCGGAGAACGTCGTCAGGATCCTCGCCTGCATTGAGGATCAGATCGATCGCAGCAAGCGCACGCGTGCTCACCCGCTCAGATCCGACAGCTCGAACTGACTGATAGTCAGGCGGATTGGTTTAGGCACGGCGACGGGACGCCGCGTGTCCCGGTCGATCAGGACAAGGGTTTGAGTCCCGGTGACCATGAGCGCGTCGTCTGCCAGCCGGACAGCGGCGCACTCGTACGTCACGCTCGTGCGTCCGATCCTGCTGATCCGAACGAAGCACTCGATGAGATCGTCGAAGCGAGCGGGAGCGTGGTACTCGACGTTGGAGGCCCGCATCACGAACTCGGCGCCCTGGATCTCGAGCGTGCCGAGATGCCGGTGGTACTCGGTGCGCGCGTGGTCGAAGTAGGGGAGATAGCGGCCGTAGTAGACGACGCCCTGTGCGTCCGTGTCGGAGAACCAGACCCGCGTCAGGGCCGAGTACTTGAACGGGGGGCGCCGGTCTGTGAGTCTGCCGAGCTCGAGCGGGTCTGTCACCGTTCAGCTCTGGATCAGGGCAACGAGCTCGTCGCGGTGGGCGATCATCTCCGATTCCGAGAGAGCTTCGAGGTTGAGTCGCAGCAAGGGCTCGGTGTTCGACGGCCGTACGTTGAAGTGCCACGTGTCGAAGTCGACGGAGATTCCGTCGAGGTGTGAGATGCGGCCACCCTCGGCCGCGTAGCGTTCCTTGATCTCCTGCAGCTTCAGCGGGACATCGGCGACCGGGGTGTTGATCTCACCCGTGATGAAGTACTGGTCGCGGAATGGCTGAAGGATCTCGGACAGCCTGGTGCCGCGGGTCGAGATGAGCTCGAGCATGAGGAGGAACGGAACGATGCCGGTATCTGCCTGCGTGAAGTCCCGGAAGTAGTAGTGCGCCGAGACCTCGCCGGCAAACAGCGCGTCCTCCTTGCGCATCCGATGCTTGATGAAGGCGTGCCCGACGCGATTGACGAGCGCGGTCCCACCGGCTGCGGTGATCGTGCTCGGCACGGCCCAGCTCGCGCGGACGTCATAGAGGACGGTCCCACCAGGGCTCTTGCCGAGCATCACCTCGGCGAGGAGGGCCGTGACGAAGTCGCCGGGTACGAACTGCCCGGTGTCGTCGACGAAGAAACAGCGATCTGCGTCCCCGTCGTAGGCGACGCCGAGGTCGGCGCCTTCCTCACGAGTCTTCGCGATGATGAACGCGCGGTTCTCTTCCAGCAAGGGGTTCGGCTCGTGATTCGGGAACGCTCCGTCCGGTTCGAAGTAACAAGGGATGACCTCGACCTGAGGTAGTCGTGCGAGGACGGGCGGCAGCATTGCGCCAGCCATCCCATTCGCTGCGTCGACCACGATCCTGAGAGGCGCGATCGCGTCTACTTCGACGAACGACAGCACCTTCTCGACGAAGCCGGGCCAGACGTCGAGGGAGCTGACCTCGCCACGACGTCGCACGGCGCCAAACCCCGCCTGGGCGCCTGCCCGGACTGCGTCGAGGCCCGAGTCGCCGCCGACCGGCAATGCTCCACGCCGGACGATCTTCATGCCTGTGTACTGCTTGGGGTTGTGCGACGCGGTGACGCAGATTCCACCTTCGAGGCCGAGCTCACCGACTGCGTAGTAGACCATCTCGGTGCCTACCATCCCGAGGTCGCGCACGTCCGCGCCTCCGTCGGCGGCTCCGTCCATCACGGCTGCGGCCATCGACGGGGCGGAGAGACGCATGTCGCGGCCGACCGCGATCGACCGCGGCTCGAAATGCTCGACGTAGGAGCGGCCGATCGCGTAGGCACCTTCCTCGTCGAGCTCGGGGCCGTAGAGGCCTCGCACGTCGTACGCCTTGAAGACCCTGGGGTCGAGCACGAGCCCATCGTATTGATCGGTACGCGCTCGGGTCGCAGAGACACCACTCCCCCGTATCCTTGAGGGATGGAACGAAAGCTCGCCACTGTCCTCTTCGCCGATCTCGTCGGCTCGACAGAGCTCGTCTCCAGCGCCGACCCGGAGGTCGTTCGCTCTCGCGTGACGCGTTTCTTCGACCAGGTCGCACATTGCATCGCAGCTCACGGTGGCACCGTCGAGAAGTTCGCGGGCGACTCCGTGATGGCTGCCTTCGGGGTTCCGCGTTCGCACGAGGACGATCCCGAGAGAGCCGTGCGGGCGGCCCTGTCCATCCTCGATTCCGTGCGCGAGCTCGGCCTCGAGGTTCGGATCGGCGTCGAGTCGGGAGAGATCGTCGCTGACGAAACCGACGCCACGTTCGCGACCGGACGGGCAGTGAACGCGGCGGCAAGGCTACAACAGGCAGCGCAGCCAGGGGAGGTGTTGCTCGGGCCCGAGGTCGAGCGGCTCACTCGAGAGACGGTGATCGTGACACCGCTCGGAGCGCAGGCTGCACGCGGGTTCCCGGAGGGGCTCGACGCATGGCGCGTGGTGTCGGTCTCGGAGCAAGTCGGTCGCCGACTCCTCGTCTCCGTCCCGTTCGTCGGACGCGAAGAGGAGCTCGAGTTGCTCCACAACACTTTCTCCCGCGCAGTTCGCGACCGGCGCGTGCACCTGGTGACCATCTTCGGGGAGGCCGGCGTCGGAAAGTCACGTTTGGCACACGAGTTCGTCGCAGGTGTGGAGCGGTCGACGATCCTCGCGGGAAGATGCCTCCCGTACGGTGAGGGAGTCACCTACTGGGCTCTTGCGGAGATGGTGAAAGCCGCGGCCGGAATCACGGACGACGACTCGATGGAGGCGGCAACCGAGAAGCTCAGGGAGGTCTGCGGCGACGAAGCCGTTGCCAACCTTCTTGCTCTCGCCTCGGGTGTGCTCGACGCCGTAGGCGGGGAGAGGACGGCCTCGGAGATCTCGTGGGCGGCCCAGACCTGGGCGACGGAGGTGGCAGATCTGCAGCCGCTCGTGCTGGTATTCGAAGACATCCACTGGGCCGAGGAGCCGATGCTCGACCTGATCGAGCATCTCGCCGGGGGCGTCCGAGACGTGCCCGTCCTGATTCTTTGCCTCGCCCGCGTCGACCTGCTCGCCGAGCGGCCGGGGTGGGGAGGAGGGAAGGTGCGCGCAGCCGCCCTCGATCTCGAGGCGTTGCCGCCGCGGGACAGCGCCCTCCTCGTGGATGCCCTTGGGCGTGGTGACACTGCAATGTTCTCGGCCGAGCAACGTGCTGCCGTGCTCGACACAACGGAGGGCAACCCTCTGTTCATCGAGGAGACCGTCCGTATGCTCCTGGAGGCAGACGGCCGGGACACGGGGATCCCACACACGGTGCAGGCGATGATCGCAGCGCGGATCGACCGGTTACCTCGCGCCGAAAAGGCTGTTCTCCGGCGTGCCGCGGTTGCCGGCCGGACGTTCTGGTCAGGCGCGGTCGACGCTCTGTCGGACGGCTCTGACGACCTGGGAGGATGCCTCGACGATCTCGTCCAGCGGGACTTTCTCGTTCGCGAACAGCGTTCGACGATCCGAGGAGAGGACGCGTACCGCTTCAAGCACGTTCTGATCCGTGACGTCGCCTACGTGGGGCTGTCGAAATCGACTCGTGCGCTGTTCCATCGTCAGATGGCTGACTGGCTCGCGACCCGTACGGTGGCCGATGAGCTCGTGGAGATCCGCGCCTACCACCTCGACGAGGCCACGAAGCTCGTGGCCGAACTGGAGGGGCGTGTCTCGCCAGACCTTGCGGTTGATGCCGCGTCGGTGATCGAGCACGCTGGTCGTCGGGCGTTCGCCCGGGAGGCGAATCGTGGCGCCCGGCGCCTATTCGTCAGGGCGGTCGAGCTGGAGCCGACACTCGAGCGGCGTTACCTGGCAGCTCGAGCGGCCTGGCGGCTGACGGACATTCCGGCGGTCTCGACGGAGATGGAGGACGTCCGTGAGGCGTCGCGGCGGGAAGGCGACACCCGGATCGAGGGGAGGGCGCTGACCGTGCTCGCGCTCGTTTCCCTCTATCGCGACGGCGACAACGATGCGGCCCGCTCGCTCGCAGCCACCGCGCTCGGGGTGATCGACGCCACTGACGATGTCGGACGTTTCGATGCCCTGGAGATCCTGAGCACCGTTTGCTGGTGGGAGGGCGATCTAGCCGAGGTCGAGCGGCTCGCGATCGAAAGACTTGCCATCGCAGAACGGATCGGGCGTGCCGATCTCCAAAGTGGTGTGCTGCTCGAGTTGAACGACGTCCATAACGCTCGCCTCGAGCCCGAGCGTGCAGTCGCCCCTCTGGCCCGCGCAGTCGAGCTGGCGAACGAGAGCGGCAGTCCGACCACGCGCGGGTGGATGCTCCGGGCTGTGGGCCGGCAGGCCGCCCTCGAAGGTCGACTCGACGACGCAGAGGAGTCTCTCGAGCAGGCACGCGAGCTCTTCGCCGAGAGCGGTGCTGCCTTGACACTCGCACGGACGCTGAACTGGCTCGGGTTCGTTGTGTGGGAGAGGCGCGACCTCCGACGTGCCGAAGAGATTCTCCGCGAAGCGATCCGGATGCTGAAACCGCTCAAGGACAGGGGAACGCTCGTCGAGAGCCAGCGTATGCTCGCACAGGTCCTGCTCGAGCAGGGACGGGTCGACGAGGCGGAGCGGTTCGCGCTCGAGGCGCGCGTGACCGTCGGCGCCGGAGACGTGTCGTCGGGCTCGACGACACGTCTTGCCCTCGGGCTCGTGCGCGCCGCTCAGGGGAGGGACGAGGAGGCAGAGGCGCTCCTCCGCGAGGCCGTCGCGATCTTGGAGCCGACCGGCTACCGACGCCACCTGATCGGTCAGCTCGAGGCGCTCGCGCGGTTCTTGCGCGACCGCGACCGTGAGGACGAGGCCCGGCAGGTCGAAGCGGCGGCCGCAGAGCTCGCTGGTGCGCCACTCTCTGCCGCGAGCCCGTCGGCACCGGCTTGATCGCCGTGCCTCGGCGCTTTCCCAGGTGTCCTGAGATCCCCTGACCCGGCCACGGTCCTCGACACGAATGCGCCCATTTGCGGGAACTCTATGCCGTCCGATTGCCTCCCTACCCTTGAGATATGAATCAGCCCACTCGCATCGATCTCCTCGAGCTCGACATCGATCTTCGCCTCGCCGATCTCTGGCGCGAGGCTGCTGACGTCACCGAATGGAACCTCGAGGTCGTCGCAGCATTCATGCGGGCCTCGTACGGCAAAGGCTACTGCGACGCGTTCACAGAGGATTCGCCCGGCTCACTCTGCCACGAGCACGGATACGAGATCCCGGATCGACAGCAGTCCGGCCTGAAGATCCTGCGATAGCAGAGAATATCGCAGGATCTTCAGGCGGATGTTTTCTGCGCGCTTCGCGCGATCCTGAAGCCGGGAACCTACGGTTCCCTGTGATCCCTCCCTCGTGGAAGCCGGGATTCGTGGACATGCCAAAGGGTTAACGAGTCCCCGGAGCTCTCGCGCGGGTATCCTGCGGGGGTGACCAGGAAGCGCTCTCCGGCGCGTCTCGTGATCGCCCTCTCGATTGCGGCGGTGCTCGCAGTCTTCCTTCTCTACACCTCGATTGCAGGCGGCGGCACTCCGTCCGTGAAGCCGAGCGAGCTCACCGGCCAGACCGGCACCGTCTCGCTCGTCGGACGCGTCGTCGGGAAGCCGACGGGAGATCCCCACGCAGGCGGCTTGCGGTTCCGGCTCCGTGATGTCAAGGATCCGGCCAGCCCGGTCGTCCGAGTCGTGTACACGGGCGCCGTCCCCGATCTGTTCGCGTCCGGGCGCGACATCGTGATCGATGGGACCCTGCAGAACGGCACATTCGTCGCCACGCCTGGAACGATGGTGACGAAGTGCCCTTCGAAGTACACCGCCGTCACGCCGGCCGCAGGGGAGTGAGTCTCGAACCCTCGACCGGAAGACCCGTAGGGGACAGGCACAGCCTGTCCCGGGACCGGCTGCAGCGTTCACGCCTGGGCGCCCAGAGGCGAAGCACCTCGGGGCTAGGCTCTCGTGGCTGAGCTCGGCCGCGCGGCGCTCGTCGTCACGCTCGGCCTCTGCCTCTACGCGGTCGTTGCCGGTTCGCTCGCGGCCGCATACCGACGTCGAAGGCTCGCGCTGTCCGCCCGAAACGCCCTCGTCGCTGCCTTCGGCTCGACGCTCGTCGCGGCTGCGATGTTGGCAGCGGGATTCATCCGAAACGACTTCTCGCTCACCTATGTCGCCGAGCACTCGAACCGCTCGCTCTCGGGGGTGTACAAGCTCTCGGCCTTCTGGGGCGGGCAGGAGGGATCGCTCCTGCTATGGCTGCTGATCCTGACGGGCTACGCCGCCCTCGCTCTCCTGGTCAACCGGAACCGCGCCCGCGATCTCGTCGTCTGGGTGACCCCCGTGCTCGGGGGCATCGCGGTCGGGTTCTCGTTCCTCCTCGTTGCGGTGGCGAGTCCGTTTGCGGTGCAGGCCGCCCCCATCGACGGAGCGGGGCTCAATCCAAGCCTGCAAAACCCCTACATGATGTCGCACCCGCCCTTCCTCTATCTCGGCTATGTCGGACTCGCCGTGCCATTCGCCTTCGCGATGGGAGCGCTGCTCGCGGGCCGCACCGACGAACGCTGGATCGTCGCGACCCGGAGGTGGACACTCATCGCGTGGACGGCCCTCGGTGTCGGTCAACTCCTGGGCTCGCACTGGGCCTACGTCGAGGTCGGCTGGGGTGGCTTTTACGCGTGGGATCCGGTGGAGAACGCTGCCTTGATGCCGTTCTTGGCTGCGACCGCGTTCCTCCACTCGGTCATGATTCAAGAGAAGCGCGGGATGCTCAAGGTCTGGAACGTGGTCCTCGTCTCGCTCGCTTTCTGCCTTTCACTCTTCGGCACGTTCCTCACCCGTTCCGGGGTCGTTAACTCCATCCACTCGTTCTCGCAGAGCGACATAGGACCCTGGTTCCTCGCGTTCATCGTCATCGCGGTTACGTTTTCAGCGGCGCTGATCCTCTGGCGGCTGCCGCTGCTCCGCTCGACGACGAAGCTCGAGTCGCTCGTCTCCCGTGAAGCGGTCTTCCTCTACAACAACCTCCTGCTCGTCGCGCTCTGTCTGACCATCCTCTGGGGTGTTGCGTGGCCGATCCTGTCGGAGGCGGTGCGAGGCCAATCGGTCGTCGTGGGCCGCCCGTACTTCGACTTCTTCCTCCGGATCTTCGGCCTGCCGTTGCTGTTGTTGATGGGTGTCGGCCCCTTGATCGCGTGGCGTCGGGCCTCGCTCAGGGGCCTCGGTCGCACCGTTCTCTGGCCGGCCGCTGTCGCGCTCGTGACGGGAGTGGTGCTGCTCGTGCTCGGGGCAGGATCGTCGATTCCGGGCCTGATCGCGTACAGCTTCGCGGCGTTCGTGCTCGCGGCGATCGGGCTCGAGTTCGTGCGTGGGACGACGGCGAGGAGAGCACTCTCCCACGAGTCGTGGCCCGTCGCATTCGCCTCGCTCGTGGGACGCAACCGCCGCCGCTACGGGGGATACATCGTCCACGTTGCGATCGTCTTACTCGCTATCGGCATCGTCGGGGCGAGCGCATACGACTCGGTGGTCGAGGGCAAGCTTGCCCCGGGCGACTCACTTTCCGTCGCTGGATATACCGCCACATTCCAACGGCTGACCGAACGCGAGACGCCGCATGCGGCGGAAGTCCGTGCGCATCTTGCGATCAGTCGTGACGGCAAGAGCCTCGGAACGCTCGAGGCGGGCAAGAACTCCTACAAGATCGCCGGCCCTGCTCCGCAGGTCTCCTCAGAAGTCGGCATCCGGACGAATTACCTCACGGGCGAGGATCTCTTCGTGATTCCCGAGCAAGTGAACGACGACGGCACGGTGTACTTCCGGATCTTCGTCAAGCCGCTCGTCAACCTCATCTGGCTCGCGGGGCTCGTGTTTCTGTTCGGCTCCGTCATTGCACTCTGGCCGGATGCCCGCGAGCAACGGCGGCTCGCGGTGCGGTACGACGAGGCCGGCGCTCCCGCACGCGGCCGATGAGCACGGCAATCGTGCTGGGAGCGGCGCTCGCCGTCGTGTGTGTCGTTCTGGTCGCATTGCCGTTTCTGCGTGAGCCGGATCCCGTCTCGGACGAGCTCGACGAGATCACGCCGGAGCGACGACGGCATCTCGCCCTCGCCGAGGAACGTGATCGTGCTCTCAGCGCGCTCAAGGAACTCGAGGCCGATCACCGCGCCGGGCGGGTCAATGACGAGGACTATCGAGCGTCCGTCGGGCCGCTGCGTCGTGAGGCGGCAACGGCGCTCCGGGCACTCGACGCCGAGAACGAGAAGGTCTAGCGGCTCTCGGCGCGAAAGCGCTCTCATGGTGAAGCGGACGGCCCTGGTGGCCGCGCTGGCATTGATGCTCCTGCTGGCCGGAGCCGCCGCCGGCGACCCGGGCTCCGACAAAGCCCGTATCGATGCGCAGATAGGCCATGCGAGGGCGCAGGCAGAGCAGGCGGCCGGGACCGAAGGCGTGCTCACGACGGAGCTGAGTGGCATTACCTCCCGTATGCGAGCGGCGGAGTCGGCAGTCGCTATCGAGGAGGCGAAGCTCGCCACGCTCGAGGTCGCTCTCTCAGCCGAGCGGGTGCGCCTCGCATCGCTCGCGCAGAAGATCGTAGACGAGTCAGCTCGCCTGGACGTTCTCGAGGCCCAGTATGCAACGGCGGTTGCCGTGCTCGAGCGGAGGGTGCGCAACATCTACGAATCGGATTCACCCGACCTGATCGCCTTCGCACTCGGCACGACGTCGTTCGCCGACCTGCTCGACAACCTCGAGATCCTGAACCGCATCGGGCAGCAGGACGAACAGATCGCATCGTCTCTCGACCGTACCCGCACCGAGCTCCAGCAGGTGAGGGCGGCGACAGAACGAGCGCGGCACGATTCGGCCCGGGCGGAGGCTCTGATCGCCGCCCGGGTGAACGCCCAGCGCGCCGCCCGAGACACCATCCTCGCGCAGCGCGATGCGCTCACGGCCGCCGAGAACGAGAAGGCGACCGCGCTCGCAACGGTTCGTGAGGATCGCGCGTCGTTTCTTGCTGAAGCAGACGGCCTCGCGGCTCAGAGCGCCGCGCTTGCGCAACGGATCGCGGCGGCCCAGACCGCATCCTCGCCGGTGTCCCCGGCCAGCCCACCGGCGTCCGGACCCTCGAGCGGACAGCTCAGCTGGCCTGTCGTCGGCCCTGTCACGAGCGGATTCGGGTCACGCTGGGGTCGGGTGCACGAGGGCATCGATATCGCCGTCGGCTCCGGCACGCCGGTGCGTGCTGCGGCGGCCGGGACGGTTGTGTACGCCGGCTGGATCTCCGGCTACGGAAACATCGTCGTGATCGATCATGGCAACGGCATCTCGACCGCCTACGCGCACAATTCGAGCCTCCTCGTCGGCCAGGGTGCGACGGTGGCCGGAGGCGCTGTCATCTCGCTGTCAGGGAACACGGGCCACTCGACCGGCCCGCACGTCCACTTCGAGGTTCGGGTCAATGGATCGCCGGTCGATCCGCTTGCGTATCTCTAGCCTCTGAGGGCGGACGACAGGGGAGCGGCGTCAAGCAGCGTCGTTGGCCGCCGCAGGCAGGGCTTCCGCCGGGACGAAGTGGAGATCGGGCAGGGCGCGCCACTGCTCCTCGAGGCCTAGCCCATATCCGCTGAAGAGCTCGTCCGGCACGGTAAAGCCGACGTAGCGGAGACCGATGTTCTCGACGAGGCGACGGTAGGGCCGGTCGAGCAGGGTGACGGCTGCGATGCTGGCGGGGTTGCGTTCCGAGAGGGTGCGGGTCAGATAGCCGAGCGTAAGCCCCGTGTCGACGACGTCCTCGACGAGGAGGACGTCGCGACCCTCGATCGGGGTGGCGAGATCGGTGAGAAGGCGGACGCCACCGCGGCGGCCATCCCCGTACCCGGCGAGCTCGATGACGTCGATGGTGTGGAGGATCGGGAGAGCTCGGGAGAGATCTGCCAGAAAGACCGCACTCGACTTCAGCGGCGCGACGAGCAGCGGCTCGCACCCTGCGTAGTCGGACGCGATCTCCAGTCCGAGCTCGCGAACACGCGCGGCAATTTCTGCCGCCGAGAGGTACACGTCGCCGACGGGGTCGTGTCCTATGAGGCGAGCTTCAGTCGGTATCGCTGGGCAAGGCGCTCGAGGTCGCGCCGGTAGAAGAGCTTGACGTTGACATCCGGATACTGCTCCCGGAGTTCTCGCAACTTGCGATTCTTCCGCGTCACGAGCGACTGCTTCATGACAGTCACTTCGATGTAGAGGTTCTCGTCCGGCAGGAAGAAGTCGGGCGTGAAGGCGCGTGTGATCCGACCGTCGGCGTCGCGCTCGAGCACGAACGATGTCGGCTCGTATTGCCACGGAATCCCGTACCAGTCGAGGATCCTGGCGCATTCCAACTCGATCCGGTTGGCAAACCGCGGTGGCTCTGCCCCGCGGTACGCCTGGAACCGGTGGGATTCCGACCGCACGACCCTAAGGTACTCCCGCTCTCGGACGGCCCTCATCTCGTCGGCCGAGCGGCAGCGCCAAGCCTCTAGACTTGCACCATGTCGAACGGCGCCGGTCCCGACCTTCGCATCGCACATCTCTCCGATCTGCATTGCGGCGAGCAGTACTTCGAGCCGAGCCTGCTCGAGCGCGCGATCGGCGAGATCAACGAACTCAGGCCCGACATCGTCATCTGTTCCGGCGATCTGACGACGCTCGGCTTCAAGCACGAGTACCAGTTGGCGCGCCAGTACGTCGACAAGATCGAATGCGAGTCGCTCGTCGTCATTCCCGGGAATCACGACTCGCGGAACGTCGGTTATCTCCATTTCGAAGAGATGTTCGGTGAACGGAACTCCGTCTTGCGGAAGTCCGGTGTGACCGTGGTAGCGGTCGACTCGACCGAGCCCGACCTCGACCACGGGCAGATCGGCCGGGGCCGCTACGCCTGGATCGAGCGGGAGTTTGCCGCTGAGCCTGCCGACCTGAAGGTCTTCGTGCTCCACCATCATCTGCTCCCCGTGCCGGGGACCGGACGTGAACGCAACGTCGTGTACGACGCAGGCGACGTCATCGAGTGCCTGCTCCGTGCGGGCGTCCAACTCGTGCTCTCCGGTCACAAGCATGTGCCGTACGCATGGCGGCTCGAGAACCTCTTCGTGGTCAATACCGGCACGGTCTCGTCGCTGCGCTTGCGGGGCAACACGCGACCCTGTTACAACGTGATCGAAATAACCGGCAGTCACGTCGACATCTGGCGTCGTCATCCGTTCCATGGGCAGGAGCGCATCATCCAGTTCTCGACCGACACCTTCGAGTACGAGAAATACACCGGGCGGATCGAGTCCGAGGTGACATCACGCTCCTGAGAGCCGTTGCCGTGATCGACGGGGAGCACTACGCCTCCGTGGTCCGGGATGCCCTGGTCGAGCTCCCCGCAACGATCGTCGCCGCGGTACTCGTCGGAGGGACGGAGAAGCTGCGTGGGGGGGAAGACTACGGCGTGCCGCTCGTCGGTTCCCTCGAGGCCGCGATTGCCGAGTTCGAGCCCGATGTCGTGATCGATCTCTCCGACGAGCCGGTGCTCGGGCCTCCAGCACGGTTCAGGCTGGCCGCGCGCGCCCTCGCGCTCGGCGTCCCGTACGAAGGTGCCGATTTCAGGCTCGATCCGCCACGTTTCGAGGCAATCGACACGCCGTCGATCGCGGTGATCGGAACCGGCAAGCGGGTGGGCAAGACAGCAGTGACCGGCCATGTGGCGCGGAAGCTCGCGCACAACCGAAATGTCGTTGTCGTCGCCATGGGTCGCGGTGGGCCAGCTGCGCCCGAGCTCGTCGCGGTCCGACCAACGGTCGCGGACTTGCTCGAGCGTTCTCGTGCCGGACGCCATGCCGCCTCAGACCACCTCGAGACAGCAGCGCTGACCGGAGTGCCGACCATCGGCTGCCGGCGCTGTGGTGGGGGCCTTGCCGGAGCGGTCGGGGTTTCGAATGTCCTGGCCGGCGTTCGGCTCGCGGAGGAGCTCGGTCCCGATCTCATCGTCCTCGACGGCAGTGGAGCCGCGATTCCACCAATCGCCGCTGACCGTTCGATCCTCGTCGTTGGCGCCAACCAGGATCCGGTAGTCACCACGGGGTACCTCAACCCGTACCGCGCTCTTCTAGCCGATCTCGTCATCGTGGCCATGGCCGAGGACGATCTCGAGCACGGCGAGCTCGCCGTAGCGTTGGCCGATCTGACGCGCCCCGGGGTACCTGTCGTACGTGCAGTCCTCCGCCCACGCCCGCTCGACGACGTGCGGGGCCGCAGGATCGCCTTCTTCGGAACGGCGCCAACCGCGCAGCACGGTCGCATCGCTGCTCATCTCGCTGCCGCCTACGGGGCCGAGGTCACATACGTCTCCGGAAACCTTTCCGATCGCTCCGCGTTACGACTCGAGCTGGCACACCTCGATGCCGATGTCGTCGTCGTGGAAGTCAAGGCGGCTGCGATCGACGTCGTGGTCGAAGAGGCGTCCCGGCTCGGGATTCCGGTCGTCCTCGCCGGCAACGACGTCGTACCGCTCCCAGGCGAGGTCGACCTCGACCTCGAGCTCGAGCGGATCGCCACGGAGGCGCTTACCGAGGCGACAGTGGGCGTATGAGCGAGCGCCGCTACCTGGCACCGCTCCCTCTCGGCGGCGACGAAGGCCCACCGTGGTCGAAGGGATTGATGGCCCGTGCACTTGCCGCGACCGGCTTGACGCCGACCCGTGCCTACGAGCTCGCCCGTCGCGCCGATTCGGACATGGTGCAACGGAACGCCTTCGAGCTCGACCTCGATCGGCTGGCAGAGATCGCGGGCGACGTCCTAGGCGACCCGGAGGCGGGGCGAACGATGCGCCGCCTCCGCCGGTTGCAGGCCCTGCAGCATCTCGAGCTCCCTGTCCTCCTGCTCGTCGGCGGAGCCACGGGCACCGGTAAGTCGACCCTCGCCACCGAGGCCGCCCATCGCCTGGGTATCACCCGAGTGACGTCGACGGATTTCATTCGACAGACGATGAGGGCATTCTTTTCACGAGAGTTCATGCCGTCGGTGCACTACTCGAGCTTCGAGGCCGAGCTCGGGCTGACGCACGCCGACGAGGATCTCGCGGGCGACGCCGCGTTGCTCGGGTTTCTCGATCAGACACGGAATGTGCTGGTGGGCGTCGAAGCGGCGATCGACCGCTCGTTGACCGAGGGGTGGTCGATGGTGCTGGAGGGCGTCCACATCGTCCCGGGGATGATCTCGGTCGACCGTGCCGACGCCCTCGTCGTTCAGTGCGTGGTCGCGATCAGCGACGAGGATGCGCACCGCAGCCACTTCTGGGTGCGCGACACAGCGACGGACGGTCTGCGCCCACTCGAGAAGTACCTCGAGGGAATGACCGAGATCCGGATGATCCAGGACGTGCTCCTGGAGCGAGCTCGGCGCTTCGACGTGCCCGTGATCGAGAACGTCTCTCTCGACGATGCGATTGGGCAGGTTCTGGACCTCGTCTTGACACGGGCGGAGAGGCTCGCTCGGGTTGAGGAGGTCGGTCAGGCGGGCGGACGGGCGTAGGCGTACCTGCCGACTGCCTCGAGCCCGAGGGCGTCATAGAGCCGACGAGCCTCGACGTTACGCTGTTGAACGGCGAGCAGGAGCCGACAGGCGTCGCGTTCAGAGGCCCATTGCGCTAGGGAGGCCACAGCGCTGCGGGCCACGCCGCATCGTCGCGCGTCGGGAATCGTGGCAAGGCACTCGAGGACGAGCGTCGAATCGACGACCACGCCGAGCGCCACCCCGACCACGTTGCCTGCCTTCACAACACTTGCGAATATCGCGTCCTCGAGTCGAGCGAGCAGCGCAGCCACGATCGCGAGATTTCGCCCTGCGCCTCGCTGGTCGACGGTCGACCAGAGCGTGAGCCAATCTTCCGACGGTTGCGGCGCGAGCACGACCTCGCGGGTCGGCGCTACACCGGGGATAGGTCCGGTCAGCAGCAGTGTCGGATCGATCCCGGTCCGCCAGCCTCGGTCGTCAAGGCGTTCCTCGAGCCGGGGCGGCCAGGCGGCTGCCGTCAGCTGTAGCCACGGCGTCAGGTTGTTGCGTCCATAGAGCTTCTGGGCCTCTGCGAGGAGGAGATCGAGCGTCGCGTCATCGAGATCCGCACCGTCTCCATGGGTCAGCACCGAGTTCGCGCGCCGCGTGACGCCGGCGTCGAGTCGCGCCGTCCATGGACCAATCGGCGTCAGCGTCCGCGGCGGCCACGCCCGCTGGAGTGCGTGATCGAGAGAGGCTGCATCCACCAGCATCACTGTAGAATGCATCGTCATGGTCACGGAAAATGACGTCGTCGAGGCGCTGCATGGGGTCGAGGATCCGGAGCTCGGCATGGACATTGTCGAGATCGGGCTCTTCTACGAGGCCCACATCGACGGCCAGAGCGTGAAGGTCATCCACTCGCTGACCTCGATGGGGTGTCCCGCGGGGCAGATGATCCAGGAAGGCATTCACGACGCAGTTGCGGCGCTGCCAGGAGTCGAGAGCGTCGAGGTCGAGCTCACGTTCGACCCACCGTGGACGCCCGATCGGATGTCCGACGACGCCAAGTTCATTCTCGGCTTCGGGTAGCTCGATCCAGGCGGGGCCGGCCGGGCCGGATCCGGCCCGGATCGGATTCCGCTAGCGCAACTGCCATCGTGCGTGTGAGGTCGGTCGCGTGTCCGAGCCAACGCCGCCTGCACTGTCGAGGATGCCGTCAGATCCGCGCTGTCACGAGATCTCGTACGGGGTCGGTGTCGGTAGTTACCGCGGTCGAGATCGCAGATACTCCGGATGCGCCGGGGGCGGCCAAGCATGAACCTTGGAGACGCGAGCCGAATTGAACGAACACACGAGGCGAAGGAGGGGACGTGAGCACGGCAGGTACCGAGAAGACGCCTCCGGAGCCGGTCATGGGTGGGCGGCGCCGGTGGACGCGACGGCTTTCTTGGGGGGCCATGACGCTTGTCGTCCTGTTCGGGCTCATCCAGCTGATCCCGTACGGTCATGAGAAGAACCCTCCCGTCACCAAAGCTGCCGTCTGGCCGAGTGCGCAGGTGCAGACGCTGGCCGAGAACGCCTGCAACGACTGCCACTCCAACCTCACCAAGAGGTGGTGGGCGACGGAGATAGCCCCGGCGTCCTGGTTGGCGCAAGCTGACGTGAACGGCGGACGGAACGCTCTCAACTTTTCCGAGTGGGACAAGCCACAGGCTGGACTCGACGACGTGATCGAAACGGTGCAGTCGGGCTCCATGCCTCCGTTTCAGTACAAGCTGTTCCACAGCAACGCACGCCTCAGCGACGCGCAGCGCCGGCAACTCGCCAACGGGCTCAGGCAGCTGTACGCAACCGACCCACCGGCGGGAACCAAACAAGGTGGAGGCTGAGCCCTCGCATGACCTCGCGAATCTCCCACCAAGGCGAACAGACGAACGCAGGATTCCGGCTCGTCGTTCTGACGTCTGAGGTTTCGCGCGATGCGCGGTGTGACGCGTAGATGAGTGACGTCGTGGTCGTCGGGAACGGCGTCTCAGGATACGCCTGTGCTGCCCGGCTTGCCGAGCGGGGGGTGTCGGTGACGATGATCGGGCCCGGGCTCCCGCACGATCGACCACCGTTATCGAAACGCGCGCTCACGACGGGTCGCGTGCCGTTGCTCGCAGACGAAACGCAACTCGCCGAGCGGGGAATCACGCACATCGACGGTGTCGTCGCCGCATGCGATCTCGAGCGGCACACTCTCGTCGTAAACCTGCTGGGTGACGATGCTGGGTTGGAGGTCCCGGCACAGACACTCGTCTGGGCGACCGGGCTTCGATACCCGAAGCCCCCCATCCCTGGCTTCGAGTATGCCGAGGAGAATGCCACCGGCTCTGGGCTGAGTTCGCTGGTCCGGCGCTTGGATTCCCCGCGCAGGCGTGTCGTGGTCGTCGGAGCGGGGTTGATCGGCACCGAGACCGCCGCGACGCTTGCTGCGTCGCACGAGGTGACGCTGGTCGACATGCTCGACCGTCCTCTCGCACGATTCCTCCCTCGCGTGTCGGAAGAGGCTCGCACCACGCTCGATAGGCTCGGCGTGCGGTTTCTTGGCTCGTGCATGATCGAATCCGCGAACATCGACGCTCGCTGTGCTGTGGTGCGTACGACGACGCACGGTGACCTTCACTGCGACGTCGCCGTCTCAGCGGCGGGCTTCCGCTCGAGTCTCCCGCCCGAGCTCTTCGGTCCGGATCTGGGCACGCTCACGATCCCCGTAGATGAACGGTTGCGCGTGACCGGGCTCGAGGGCGTCTGGGCGTGTGGCGACTGCATCTCGTTTCCGCACCCGCGCTGGGGACGTCTTGCCATACCGCACTGGGACAACGCGCTCTGGAGCGGCCGCCACGTGGCCGAATCGATACTCGGCTCGACTGAGCCGTATGTGCGGGAACCGTATTTCTTCAGCGACATCGGTCCACTCCGCATCCAGCAGGTCGGAGTTGCCGGCCAGGCCGTCGAGTGGGACGAGGGCGACCAACTCGTCGTCGGTCGCGACTCCGCCGGTGCACCGGCATGCGTACTCCTGTTCAACGCGCCAACTCGCTTGCGCGAGGCGCGCGAACTCGTCGCGTTCGCGGCATCAGAGCCCCACTGACTACCCACAGCTCATACCGAGGAGGACACCACGATGCTCGTTCGATTGATCGTCGACCCTGACGGCTGTATCGGTTCCGGCGAATGCGTAGCGCTCGAACCGGACGTGATGGAGCTGGACCAGCAGGGAATTGCCGAGGTCATCGTTCCTGAGCTCGACGAGGAGAGGGCCAAGCAGCTGTGCGATACCTGCCCGGTCGGCGCCATCTCGATCGCGAATCCGTAGCCACGTCGCAGCCGATGCCGATCTCGCTCCCGAGCGGTGAACGCCCGCCCCGCGACGCACCGAAACGCAGACGGCCTCGCTCGCTTGCCGCATCCCCGCAGGGAGGCAGGGGGAAAACACCGATGCGGACAGGAGAGCTCGGGTCTACGGTTGTTGAGTCAAGGTAGAAGGAGGACTCCCATCAGCGCCACTGCAGGCACGACGACCGTTGAATGGAACGCCAGCGAGCCGAAAGGCCGATGGCGGAAGGAACGTGCCGAGCAGGCGAGAGTTGTTCGCGCTCGCCGCCGCTCTTACCGCCACGGTGCTGACTGCTGCGGGAGCGATCGCCGGTCTGTCGCGAACTGCAGCGCCGGTTCGACCTGCGCCGCCTACGGTGAGCCAGATCATCGGGCAGACGCCCGCACCACCTCGAAGAGTCGAGCCGGGAGACTGATGCGCGCTGTCTGGGCAACCGTGCTTTCCGTCTGGGCGCTCTTCGCCGTTGTCGCCTTCCTTGCCTGGACGCGCCAGCAGCCCACACCGGCGCGTACGCCGCAGGCCGTCCCCGGAGCCGTCATCGTCAAGGGTAAGAACGGGACGAGCCGTCTCGTCGTCGTCGCGGGCACCGGTTCGACGGCAACGCATGCAACGACTCGCACCTCGCCGGTACCAGCGGGATGAACGTCCTCGCGTCCGGCATGCCTGTCGCCTGGCTGATCGCGCGTGCGGCCGGCCTCGTCGCGTTCGCGTTGCTGACCGTATCGGTCACGCTCGGGCTGATGGTGAGCACCAAGCTGCTGAGGCCGACACGACAGAAGACGCTCTTCGCCTGGCACCAGACGCTGATCTGGGCGGCGTTCTCGATGCTCGTCCTTCACGGTACGGCGATCCTTCTCGACCCGGTCATGCGCTTCGGCATAACCGCCGTCGTCATTCCCGGCGCTGCGCCGTGGCGGCCGACCACCGTTGCAGCAGGGGTCGTAGCCGGGTGGCTGATGCTGGCTCTCGCCGTTTCGTTTCGGGCGCGTCGGCGAATCGGGCAGCGCCGCTGGCGCCTTCTTCACTATGCGTCTTTTCCGGCCTTCGCCCTGGCTTTGGGACACGCGATGCACGCCGGAACCGACCTCACAGGGACAGTTGGGCTCGTTTTTGCCGCAATCGCCCTGTCGCCCGTTCTCTGGCTCACGTTCGCACGCATTCTCATGCCCCGCGCCCCACGGTCTGCAACTCCCGCTCGGGCAGTCCCACGCAACGAGACATCCTCGCGAATCGCTCCTGGGGAACCGGGTCGACGTGAAGCCCTGACGACATGACCGGCACCAGACTCATCCAGGAGCCGTTCCGTGCCATGGGCACCGACTGTGTCGTCGCAGTCACGGCGTGCCGCTCTGACGCGTCCCGCGCCAAGCGCGCCTTGACGGCAGCCGCACGCGAGGTCCGAGCGTGCGAACGCGTCCTCTCTCGGTTCTTGCCAGACAGCGACCTATCGCGCTTGAACCGAGCATCCGGGAGATGGGTTTCCATTGATCACCGGCTGGTCGCCGCACTTCGAGTGGCACTCTGCATGCGCGACGAGACGGGCGGGAGGTTCGATCCGACGATCCTTCCGGCACTTGTCGCCGCAGGCTATGACCGCTCGTTCGAACAACTGGACGGGAGCAAGCCCTCTCGCAACCCCACGTCGCACCGTGCAGCAACCGTCGAATTCGACACGACCTCGATGAGTGGCCGGGTCGAGCAAGGAGCCGCCGTCGATCTCGGTGGGATTGGCAAGGGACTCGCCGCGTCGCGCGCCCTCCTGGCGATGCGCGAGGCGTGGGCAGAGCTTCCGGGGGCCCTCGTCGACCTCGGCGGAGACATCGCCGTTTGGGGTGCAACGCCCGAGGGTGGCCCTTGGCGGGTCTCTGTCGCGGACCCGCGAGTAAGGGGGCGAAGTCTCGCGACCCTCACGATCGAAGAAGGCGCGGTTGCCACCTCGGGGCGCGACCAGCGGCGTTTCGGCCCCGAACTGCACCTCCACCACCTGATCGATCCTGGAACCGGGACGTCGGCGCGCTCTGGTCCGCTTGCCGCAACGGTCGTCGGGTCGGACGGTGCTGAGGTAGAAGCGTACGCGACCGCTCTTGCGATCACTCCGCTCGATGAGGCGGAAGTCCTGCTCGGCGCACGGCCTCAACTTGCGGCTCTCCTTGTCCCCACGGAAGGCCCCGCGGTCGTCATCGGGGATCTGCCCGTCGTCTGGAATTCCCAGCTCCTGGAGGTGTCCGCGTGACGCACGTACCTTCGTCCCAGCGGGTCCGTGGCCGGCGAGCCGCGCGGATCGTCGTGGCGTCAACTCTCGTCTCGGCGATGGCCCTCTTTGGTGCGGGCTGCTTCGGGGGCGGAAACGGCGGGTCCCAATCTGGCACCCAGTCGCCGGCGAGCTTCGTGAGTCGGATCACCAAGGAGTTCTCGCGTGGGCAGTCCGGCCGACTGTGGGATGAGCTCATCCCCTCGGATCAGGGCGTCGTGACCCGCGCTCGGTTCGTCGACTGCCAAGCGAACGCAGGCTGGGATCTGAAGAGCATCAAGGTGCTCGAGACCTACGACGACCCGGTAACGGTCGGCACGAAATCAGTTCCTTCGAAAGCCGTGACCGTGAGGGTCACCTCCGACGACGGCATCACGACGGCGACAATGCACGCCGTGTCGGTGAACGGGAGGTGGCGCTGGATCCTGCAGTCCTCTGACCGGGCAGCGTACGTCCGCGGCACGTGTCCTCGAACCGGTTAGCGCGGTCTTTTCTCGAAGAAGGTCGGGTCCAGCGAGGATCCGGGGCCTCGGCACGGAAGGGATCGTTTGTGTGGGACACGTGCTCCGAGGCAGATCCACCCGTGACAGTCGCGGGCCTTGCCCGCTTCGCCGCGGAGCTCGGTCTCGACGTGGTCGGCGCCGCCCCTGCCACGGCCTACACCGAGACGGAGGAGCACATCAGTAGGCGCCGCGATCGTGGGCTCTTCGCCGACATGAAGTTCACGATGGCACGGCCCGAGATTTCGTGCCACCCCGAGCTCCTGCTCGATGGGCGGGCGAAGACCGTCGTCTCGGCCGCACTGTGCTACTGGGTCGACGGACCCGAGCCCGACTCGGCAGAGGGTCGCCTCCCCCGGTACGCGTGGCGTGATCACTATGCCCTCCTTCGCACGCAACTCGACGCGCTCGGGCGAGAGCTGGGTGGGAGCTACCGTGTGCTCGTCGATGAGAACCAGCACGTCGACCGCGAGGGAGCGAGGCGAGCAGGCGTTGGTTTCTACGGCAAGAACACGATGCTGATCACCCGCGATTACGGCTCGTGGGTCGTCCTCGGAACGCTGGTCACCGATGTCGAGATCGAGGCGACGCCGCCCCTCGACCTCGACTGCGGTCGCTGCCGACTCTGTATCGATGCGTGCCCTACCGGTGCGCTCGACGATCCGGGCGTCCTCGACGCAAATCGCTGCCTCTCATATTGGACACAGGCTGCCGCGCCGGTTCCAGAGGTCTATCGTGAAGAGCTCGGCGCCTCGGTCTACGGTTGCGACATCTGCCAGGACGTCTGTCCCTGGAATCGTGGAGTCGAGAAGCGACGTGCCGGCCGCGCGCTACCGGAAGACGCGGTCCCCAACGTCTCCCTCATCGACTGGCTCACGCGCGATGGTGAGGAGCTCGTTGCCGAGGTCGACCGGCTCTATGTCCCTCGCAACAATCCGCGCTGGCTACAGCGCAACGCCCTTCATGCACTCGGCAACACCGGCACCGGCGACGCAATCCCTCTCGTCGAGGAGTGGGCGGCCAGCGACGACCCGATGCTGGCCGATGCCGCCGTTTGGGCGGGCTCGCAGATCACCGGGCGCTCGCCATGAGCCTCGAAAGCGATCGCTTTGCGGTCGTCGCACACGAGCTGCGAAGCCCAGTGGCGGCCCTCGCAGCGATAGCGGAGGCGTACCGTGCTGCCGATGAGGTGACGAGGAAACGCCTCGTCGAGCTCGCGGTCGCGGCCGTTGGGGGCCTCGAAAGGCTCCTTGTCGATGCCGCGCCGGCATCTCTTCGACTCGAGCATCTCGACGTGAGCCGGCTGACTCTGGACGCCGGCGAGACCGCGGCCCTGGCCGGCGCACCTGTGGTTGCGAAGGTCGAGGCGGGTCTCATGGTGGAAGGCGATCCCGACCGGTTGCGTCAGGCGCTCGACAACGTGATCGCGAACGCAATCGGTCATTCTCCAGCGGGAGGCACGGTGCGGATCACCGCAGGTCGCGAAGCTCACTCGGTCGTGATCGCGGTCGCCGATGATGGCGACGGGGTCGCACCGGAAGACATCGACCGGATCTTCGAGCCGGGTGTGAGGCTCACCACCACTCGGCCGGGTTCGGGCCTGGGGTTGGCCGTCGTCCGTGCGATTGCGCGCGGACATGGGGGAGAGATCGAAGTCGTGTCACACCCGGGCCACGGCGCGACATTCAGGCTCGTGCTGCCGGCCGCTTCCGACGAGGGCTGAGACCCAGCTCCACCTGGAGCTCCCGAGCCCGAGCCGCGATGCTCGCACGCATGTCGGCGGGCTCGAGGACGATCGTTTCGCCGGCATCGGCGAGAACCTCCGAGAGAAGCCACTCGTCCGTCTTGAACGGCAGCTCTGACAAGGCTGCCTTGTCGGTGAGCGCCCTGGCACCGCGCTCCACCTTCCAGCGGGCGACGACCGGCGAGTGCCAGAGTCGGGCGAGCCGCGGCTCCGTCAGATAGCGCGGATCGAACCCGTCACGAGGCTCGAACTCTTCCTCTGTCAGACGCGCAGAGCGCATCCGATCGAGCCGGTAGGTGCGAGGGCCGTCGGCGGTTCGGTCCCAGGTATGAACACGCCACACCGGAAGCTCGCGCTCGAACGAATACGGCTCCACCGATCGCGTAGTCGGTCCCTCGTCACCCTCTTTCAGGTACTCGATCTCGACGACGCGGCGCTTCTCGACAGCATCCGAGAGTGTGCGTACGAGCACCTCCTCGACATCGCCGGCGTCTCCCGTCGGTGTGTGTGGAAGGTCGAACTGACCGAATGTCTCCTCGAGCTTCTTCCGTACGCGATCGAGCGGCGTGTGTGCCTCCGCCGCGATCGTCGGGCCGACGTAGTCGATCGCAAGGCGGATCGCGCGGGCCTCGAGGGGGGTCAGCTTCGGTGGCCTGCGAAAGACGTCGCCGTACAGCTCCTTGTCGACGCGGACGACATTGTCTTCCTCGTCGACCTCCGCATACACCGTGTAACACCCACCGCCGAAGTTGACCAGGTTGAGCAGGGACAGCGTCTCCTGGAGCTCCTCGCGCGGAATCGAGAACCGCAGAGCGAGGTCGTCGGCATCGAGCCGCGCGTCGCGGCCGTCTCCACAGGCCGAGAGGACGTGGGCGAGAAGTGCCTGGAGAACGCCGAACCGCTCGGGTGCGATCGGTCCGACCGGTCGGTCGCCACGGTCGGAAGGAGGGTCGACACGACGTTCGCGCGCGAGCACGGGGCTCTCTCCGTCGTGGCTTGCACGGAGGCGTGCGAGGCCGTCCGCGACGATGTCTCGCAGCGCCTTCGGCTCGAGCGGTATCGCTCGCCCGTTCTGCCGGAGGACCCAGGCGGCCAGCGGTTCCAGACGTGCGAATCCGGTTTCGAAGACACCATCGTCGAGCACCCCGGCATCTGCGAGCGTGCGGTGAACCCACCAGGCAGTGTCCCCCTGCACCGAGATCCGAGCTTTCCCGATGATCTCGCCGATCTGCCACGGTCGTGGGACGCGATGCGCCTCGACATCGAACTCGGGCGGGAGGCGGAAGTCGCGCTCACGACGCGTTGCGAAGCGAATGTCGCTCCGAATCCGGGAGACCCGGAACGTGCGCACGGCGGCACGGTCGAGATCGTGCCCGACGACGTACCAGATGCCCTCGTCGAGCCGGAGTGCGTACGGATTGAGTGTCCGCTCGGTGACCTTGTCTCGTTGCGGCGACCAGTACGTGAACTTGATCGTGCGCTGCTTCGAGATCGCCGACTCGAGCTTGGACAGGCGTCCGGCCAGCTCCGGTGAGTAGTCAGGAGCGCTCACTCGAACACGCTCGGCGGTGTCGGTCCGCGCCTCGGGGAACCCTGGTCGGCCGAGGGCGAGATTCTGGAGCGCAAGCCGCAACGGCTCGGCGTAGGCGAACTTTCCATCGAGGTAGAACAGGGCAGTCTGGAGGGCGGCGAGCTCGTCGTCCTTCAGATCGAGTCGATCGAGGAAGTAGTTCTCCGAGCGGAGGGTGTAGAGCTCCTCGCCGGTGAATTCGTCACGATGCGAGTGAAGCGGCACCCCGAGGCCGGTCAGCTCGGCGCGGTCCGAATAGAAGCGCCGCGCGAACGCCTCGTCGGACATCTCCGAGTAGCCCTCGACGTTGCCCTTCACGTCTCGTGCTGTGAGCGGCCGCCGCTCCGCCATGAGGAAGGCGACGAGCGAGAGCTGGCGGATGAGCTTGTCAGTGTCGTGCGACATCGTCTGTGCGAGCTTACCGCTCACTCATGCCGCAGGAAGGCGCGGTTGACTGCTCGAGGAGACGCATCGTCTGCGGCGCGGAGGAACGACTACGCCGCGAGCGAGGTGCGTGCTTCGAGGTGCTGATGCGACGGGCAGTAGTCCCGGCTCGGCAACGGTGTCCGCTGGCAGGCCTTGCCCTTCCGGGTCGTTGCCTTGCAACGGGCGATGCCACCATCGAACGCGCCGGCCTCGATCTGCTGCTCGATGAACGCGATCGCGGCTCCCACGCCTTCGCGTACCGTCCAGGCGACCTGCGCCTGCGCGGTGATCGGGAAGTAGCGACGAATGTCCTGGAAAAGTGCACGGTCGGGTCGCGCGAAGTACTGCGGATCGGCCGCAAGCCGCGACATCGTCAGCTCGCACTCCTCGAGCACTGTCCGACGCGACTCGAGTCGCGTCCGTTGATCCGTGTACGGGTCGATCAGATCCTTGAGGGAGCGGTAGATCGCCCTCGAGTACTGATACATGCAGGACTGCAAATAGACGGCGTGCTCTTCCATCGCTCGAATCTCGTTTCTCCGGAAACGCGGTGTGTAGGCGTATTTGGCGGTAATTCCCCGAGTGCCCCTGCGAGTGTACCCGGTTTGGGCCGATGTTACAAACTTCGCCCTAATATTGCCATCTGAGACAACAAATTCCCGGATCAGCCGCGGAGAATCAGCTGCTCACCCGCTGTGTGCGTGCACCCTTTTGCACGGCTTTTGCCTCGCGCAAACGGCTCGCGGCCTCGGGTTGGCTCGGGTAAACGCCGCTGAACACCATCCAGTACCCGGGATGGAGGCTTGCGTACCGCGAGGAGTCGAGCACGCCGACGTCGCGAAGACCCTTCTGTCGGGCCTGCTCCGCTCGTGCAACGGCCGCGTCACGGCCATCGACCTTCGGTACCGAGATGAGGATGTTCGTCCAAGCTCCCTTGCCGACCGGCCACTGCTCGAGCCGACTGGACGTGTCGACCGTCGACGTCGCCACGACTTCGCTGCCGCCGGTGGCGGTCACGACCGCCTGCGCTGTTGCCGTCTCGCGGGTCAGCGTTATCGCGAGAGCAGCTCCTACGACCGCGACTGTCGCGGCGAGTGCAATCGCCACCGCAGTCTTGCGGTGGTCTGCCGGCGGGGCGCCGACGCGGCTCACTCCGGCAAGACGAAGCCCGCACTCGAGGCAATACTCCTGCCCCACGGCGATGCCCTCGCCGCAGCGCGGGCAAGGCGTCACTCGTGTGCCTCCGCCTGTCCCTGCTCGTCGATCAGCGAGCGGCCGCAACTGGGACAGAAGCGCGCCCCCATCAGTACCGGTGCCCCGCAAGCGCAGATCGCGGCACCGCGTCGTCTGAGGCCCCGTGCACCCTGGAGCAGCGCCTCGATCTCACTAGCGCGTGCCTCGATCGCCACGAGTTCCGCGCACCGCTCGATCACGAGTGTCTCATTGAAGTGATCGCGACGGTACATCTCGAGCGTGAGGCCACCGAGCTCCCTCAATCGCTCCTCCCGCAGCAAGAGGAGCGCGCGACGCTCGCGGCGGAGATCGCTCGCCGCCGGGGTGGCGGGCTTACCGGAGAAGAGCGCCACAGCGTGAGGATATCGAGCCGGTCGGCGGAGCCAGCGGATTCGGGATCTTGCCGGAAATCACGTCCCGACTCCGCCGACGAGCACGTACTTGACGTCGACGTACTCGTCGATCCCGAACGCGCCACCCTCGCGGCCGTAGCCGGACTGCTTGATACCCCCAAACGGGGCGTTCGCTGCACTGATGATGCCCGAGTTGGCGCCGATGATGCCGTACTCGAGCTTCTCGGCAACGCGCAGAAGCCGTGCGTAGTCGCGTGTGTGGAAGTACGCCGCCAGACCGTAGACGGACTCGTTGGCGACGCGGATCGCCTCCTCTTCGGTTTCGAATCGCGTGATCCCCGCGACCGGCCCGAAGGTCTCCTCCGTCGAGATCAGCATCTCTGGCGTCACGCCTTCGAGCACCGTCGGCGCATAGAACGAGCCGTTCGCGAACTCAGCCGATGTGAGTCGTTCACCTCCGACGACCAGCCGCGCGCCGTGGGCGATCGCGTCATGGACGTGCTCTTCTGCCTTGTCGACTGCGCGCTCGTCGATCAGCGGCCCGATCGTCACACCCTCCTGCGTGCCATGCCCGACGACCATCTGCGTCACCCTCGTGGCGAGGAGCTTGACAAACGTGTCGTAGACGCCACTCTGCACGTACGTGCGATTGGCGCAGACGCACGTCTGCCCCGCATTACGAAACTTCGAGGCGATCAAGCCGTCGACGGCATCGTCGAGGTCCGCATCGTCGAAGATCACGTACGGGGCGTGGCCGCCGAGCTCGAGTGAGAGGCGCTTGACCTGATCGGCCGAGAGACGGATCAATTCCTTACCGACCTCGGTCGAGCCCGTGAACGAGATCTTGCGGACGCGCGGGTCCGAGAAGAGCTCCTTCGCGACCATCCCCGAAGATCGTGAGGTGATGAGGTTGACAACGCCTGGTGGGGTACCCGCGTCCTCGATGGCGCGGACGATGAGTGCTGCCGTCAGCGGTGTCGCGCTCGCGGGCTTGACGACGCTCGTGCACCCGGCGGCCATCGCCGGCCCGAGCTTACGCGTCATCATCGCGGCCGGAAAGTTCCAGGGGGTTATCGCGGCTGTGACTCCGACGGGCTGCCGGAGCACGAGGACACGGCTCGTCGGGTTCATCGGTGGCACGATCTGCCCGTAGACACGCTCTGCCTCTCCCGCGAACCACTCGAAGAAGCTGGCGGCGTAGTCGACCTCGCCGGCCGCCTCGGCCAGCGGCTTGCCCTGCTCGGAGGTCATCACGAGTGCGATCGTCTCGCGGCGCTCTCGGATCAAGTCAGCGGCACGGCGGAGGATGCGCGCCCGCTGCAGGGCGGGCAGGGTCTTCCAGCCCTCGAGTGCAGCGGCCGCGGCGTCGATTGCGGCGCGCACGTCGCTCTCGCCCGCGTCGGGCATCGAGCCGACGACCTCGCCGGTAGCGGGATCGGTGACGTCGAATCGGCCACCGTCTATCGCCTCACTCCATTGACCGTCAATGAGGAGCCGCTCTTCGACCCCGGTCGCCGCTGTAGCCATCTCTGTCTCCTTGGTTTGGTGCCGTTACCGACAGGCTAGATGATCGACTCGAGTTGAACGCAGGGCCGGCCGGAGGCATCGGGCGGGTCGACGGATCGATCATCTAGGCTTCGGTCGTGGGTGATGCACTCATCGTCGATGCGGTCCGGTCTCCGATCGGCCGTCGCAACGGCACGCTGGCGACCGTTCGGGCCGACGACCTCGCGGCGGACGTGCTCAACGGCCTCGTCGGCAAGGTCGGGCTCGACCCCGCGGAGGTCGAGGACGTGCAGATGGGCTGTGTGACGCAAGTCGGGGAGCAGGCGTTCAACGTCGGTCGCATCGCCGCTCTGGTTGCCGGTTGGCCCGAGACCGTCGCCGCGACGACCGTCGACAGGCAGTGTGGCTCGTCGATGCAAGCAGCGTTCAATGCCGCGGCTGCGATTCAGGCGGGGCATCTCGACGTCGTCGTCGCCGCAGGGGTGGAGTCGATGTCACGCGTGCCGATGGGCTCGAACCTCGGCGTCGAGGGCTGGGCGGGCCTCAATCAGAAGATTGCCGCCCGCTGGCCGATCGTGGGCCAAGGGATCTCCGCGGAGGAAATCGCGAAGGAATGGAAGCTTTCGCGCGAACAGCTCGACGGCTACGCGCTCGAGTCGCATCGGCGCGCAGTCGCAGGCATCGACGCGGGTCTGTTCGAGCATGAGCTCGTTCCGGTCGCCCTCGAAGGGGGAGAGGCGTTCAGCGTCGACGAGGCGCCGCGACGTGATACCTCGGTCGAGAAGCTCGCCGCGCTCAAGCCCGCGTTCCTCGAGGACGGAGTCGTCACCGCCGGCAATTCGAGCCAGATCGTCGACGGCGCAGCTGCCATGCTCGTCGTCAGTGAGACCGCGGCATCACGCCTCGGTCTGGAACCGCGAGCACGCTTTGTGTCATTCGGGATTGCCGGTGTCGACCCCTACCGGATGCTGCACGGCAACCCGCTCGCTTGCGCGCAGGCTCTGGGCCGTGCCGGTCTCGAATGGGACGACGTGGCGGTGATCGAGATCAACGAGGCCTTCGCCTCGGTTGTCCTGCAGACCCTTGCCGACACCGGCCTGCACGCACGCTGGGAGTCCGGCGACGTGAACCCGAACGGTGGCGGCATCTCTCTCGGCCACCCCCTCGGCGCCACGGGCGCTCGGATCACGGCGACGCTCCTCGCAGAGCTCGAGCGCCGGAGGGCACGCTACGGCCTTGCGTGCATGTGCATCGGCCAGGGGCAGGCCATCGCCGCAGTTATCGAACGCCTCTAGCGCCCGGCAGTCGTCGTCGCCTGGGCGACGCGGAGCCGATACTGATGCCGCTCGTGCGCGGCGGACCCCGGCGTGTGGCTCGCGAGGGACACCTCGGGAGTCGATGGCGTGGCTGTTCCCTGCTGTTGACTCGCGTTGACGCGAACCAGCATGAGGGCTGCCGCAGCGGCTGTGAGGACGATGAGGACTGCCGTTCGGGCGAAGGAGCTCGTGAGGAGCATGCTCCGTCTATCGGCAGCAACGGAGAGCAGGTTGAGCGTCCGGGCTCGCGGCGTTCGTGACGAAGCGCTCATGTCCCTGTCGCGGTGCGCCGATACCCGTAGGGTGAGCATTCCTGCCCTCGTGCAGCGCTCCGGCCGCGGAGCGCACTTCCGCCTCTCGGTGCGCGTCTGGCAGGTCGCAGCGGTCGTCGGGCTCGCCGTCTTCGCGCTTCACGCGGGTCTCGGCATCGGTGGCGCGACCGGCGATCGATTCGTGGGCGTCTGGTTGTACTTCTTCCTCGAGGCGCTCGCTCTCGTTGCGATCGCAGCCCGGGTGATTCTCGTACCGGACGAGCGAGCTGCGTGGGCCTGGCTCGCCGCAGGAATCGCCGCGTACAGCATCGGTGATGTCATCTGGACGTTTCAGGGCTATGCGTCCGGACCGACCATCGCGGATCCGCTCTACCTCTTCTTCTACCCTGCGGCGTACATCGCGCTGCTCCTTCTCGTTCGCTCTCGTCTCTCGCGGTTCAACCGCAGCGTCTGGCTCGACGGGATCAGTGTCTCGCTTGCAGTCGGCGCGCTCGGGGCTGCGTTCCTGCTCGAGCTCGCTCTCGACCACACAGAGGGTTCCCCTCTCGCGGTCGCCACGAACCTCTCGTACCCGCTCGGAGACGTTGTCCTGCTCGCGCTCGTCGTCGGTGTCTTCTGGCTCGTTGGCCGCAACGCGGGGATCGAGTGGGTTGTCATCGGACTGGCCTTTGCAGCGACTGCTGTGGCGGATGCGGTCTACCTCTGGACCTCGGTTACCGGGACCTACGAGGAGGGAGCGCTGCTCGACATCCTCTGGCCGCTGATGGGGATCTTGCTCGCCGTCGCTGCCTGGGTGCGTCCAGGGCGCTCGCGGCGCATCGCTCTCGAGGGCAGGCCGCTTGCGGCAACGCCCGTCGTCTGTACGGTCATCGCGCTCGTCGTCTTCATCGACGATCACTTCCGACACATCAACGCACTGGCGCTCGTGCTTGCTGCGACGACGATCGGTCTCGTGCTCGTTCGCACGCTCTTCACTTTCAGAGAGAACACCTCGATCGCGGCGAGCATTCAGGTGCTCTCGGTCACCGACCCGCTCACCCTGCTCTGGAATCGACGCAGGCTGGTCACCGACCTCGAAGAAGCCCTGCACGGCGGCGCAGGCGACCCGCACGTCCTCGTTCTCTACGACCTCAACGGCTTCAAGCGGTTCAACGACCTCTTCGGCCACCCCGCCGGCGACGCACTGCTCACGCGCCTGGCAGCAAAGCTCGTCGAGGCCGTCGGCCCCGCCGGGACGTGCTACCGGCTTGGCGGCGACGAGTTCTGCGTCCTCGCTCGCGTCCCTGAGGGCGAGCTCGAACCATTCCTCGCGACGACCGCAGTGGCGCTCAGCGAGGTCGGGAACGGATTCGAAGTGACCACAGCGCTCGGATGCGTCTTCATCCCAGAGGAGGCCGACGACGGTGAGCGCGCCGTGCAGATCGCAGACCACCGGCTCTACGCGCGAAAGCACCACACCCTGATCGAGCGGGGGCAGCCCCACGGCGTCTTGCTCCAGGCGCTCTACGAACGAGAGCCCAGCTTGCGTCGACACGTCACCAGCGTCGCCTCGCTTGCCGTCGCCCTCGGACGCTGCCTCGAGCTCGACGATGATGTGCTGCAGGAGCTCGAGCTCGGAGCCAAGTTGCACGACATCGGCAAGCTCGCCATTCCCGATGCGATACTCGACAAGCCGGCGCCCCTCTCGCAGCACGAGCTCGACTTCGTCCAGACACATACGATCATCGGTGAACGAATCCTGAACGCAGCGCCGGCTCTGAGTCAGGTCGGCGTGATCGTGCGCGCGACGCACGAGGCGTTCGACGGCAGCGGATACCCAGACGGGCTCGCGGGCACGGAGATCCCGCTCGCGGCCCGGATCATCGCCGTCTGCGACACCTACTCCGCTATCACCTCGGAACGCCCCTACCAGGCCGAACGGAGCCACAGCGAAGCGCTCGCTGAGTTGCGTGCGGTCGCCGGTACCCAACTCGACCCAGACCTCGTCGAGCTCTTCTGCACGTCGATCCCGTCGCTCGCGACAGAACCCGTTGTCCCGCCACAACGGATCGAGGGCGTCGCGTAGTCGCCAGGACCGAGCAGGTCTTACGGTTCGATCAGGTCCCGCTCGACGTCCGCGCTGACCGATCTCGCGATCTCCACGAACGCACGCGCTGCAGGTGACCGATGGCGGTCGCGGTGCCAGACGACGGCGACGACCCGGCGTGGCAGCTCGGGGTCGAGCCGAACGACGCTCACGCGATCGTCCCCGGGGGCATACGCGAGGAGGGGGATCAGGGCGGCGCCGAACCCGGCGGCGACGAGACCCTGCAGGGTTCCGTTGTCGTCGGACTGGAACGCATAGTCGACCGGATGTCCGAGTGACCGAAGGCGGTTCTCGACGAGCATCCCGCTCGAGCACTGGCTCGCACCGATGAGGGCGAGCTCGCCGAGATCCGCGAGCGAGACTGCGTCGGCACCCGCCGAGGGATGATCGGCAGGGACCATCAGCACGTAGGGATCGCTCATCAGCTCGAGGGCCTCGAACGGGCCGTCAGGGAGTGGGGGGCTGCAGAACGCCAGGTCGAGATCTCCGCGCTCGATGGCGCTGTACAGCGCCGGGTCGGTGGACGGTTCCGAGAGGCCGAGGTCGATCCCGGGCCAGTCGGCAATGAACCGTCTCATCACCTCGGGTAGGACGCGCGCCCCGACGCTCTGGTAGGTCGCGACCCGCAATGAGCCCGTCTCGCCGGCGCGGAGCGACGCCATGTCTGCTCGCGCGGCATCGAGTCGGGCAACGATCGCCTCCGCGTGACGGAGCAGCAGCGTTCCGGCTTCGGTCATGGAGATAGCACGAGGGCCGCCGGGCCGCTCGACGAGCTTCTCTCCCACGATGCGCTCGAGCGCGGCGATCTGCTGGCTGACGGCCGATTGGGTGTAGCCGAGCTCGGAGGCGGCTCGGCCGAACGACCCGGCCCGCGCCACTGCTTCGAGCGCCGCGAGGTGTCGTACCTCGACCCCGAGCCAGTGATCGGTCTGCGGCGGCGCTTGAGGACGATTAGTTCTAGTAATGGATGTCATGAAAACCTCGATTTGTGCTGATAATACCTCACGGGCACCATGAGGAGATGGAATTCGCCCGTCATACGTTCATCGTCCTCGTCAGATCGATGTTTGCCGATCGCGGCTCCTGGTTCGACGAGCTCGCCCCACTAGGGAGGTACCCCGGATGACTGACCAGCCGGCAACGGACCATCTGCCACCTGCCCTTGCGCGCCAGGTCGAGGGACGCTGTGAGATCGCGATTCGCTCCCCCCGCGCGGCCGACGCCGGTGAGATCCGGCGGCTCGCTTTGCTCGTCGACCGGGCGGTGCCGACGGCGCCGCTCCTGCTCGCGGAGAGCGACGGCACAGTCGTCGCAGCCCTGTCGACCGTGACCGGCGACGTCGTGACCGATCCGTTCCGCGCGACCGTCGATCTCGTAGAGCTCCTCCGCCTCCGATCGACCCAGTTGCGAGTAGCGTCGCCCGCGGTGGAAAAGCGTACCGCGGGCGACGCTACTCGTTTGCTTTCTGCACGCTGCGCGTGATCCTGAAGCGGGGAACCTACGGTTCCCCGGTGACCCCTCCCTAATGAACCCGGTTGTCTACGAACGCCGCTTGTGAATCCCGAGTTGCTCTACGATCGGTCGATGCAGGAGATCCGTACGGTTGGCGTGGTCGGACTCGGTGCCATGGGCGCGGGGATCGCGCAGCTCGCCGTCGAGGCCGGGTATGAGACGGTCGGGCGGGAGGTAACCGCGGAGCTCGGTCGGGCAGCGACCGACAGAATCGGCCACTTTCTCACGCGCAAGGTCGAGAAGGGTCAGCTCGGGATCGAGCTGCGTGACGCTGCGGTCGCTCGGCTCGCCGTCACCACCGAGCTCGAAGCGCTCGCCGACTGCGACATGGTAATCGAGGCGATCGTCGAGGAGATCGAGCCCAAGCGTGCCCTCTTCGCCGAGCTCGATCGGATCTGCCGAACTGACGCGATCCTCGCGACCAACACCTCAGCGCTCTCGGTGACCGAGATCGCCGCGGCGACGACCCGGCCCGAGCGGGTCGTAGGCATGCATTTCTTCAACCCCGCTCCGTTGATGCCGCTCGTCGAGATCGTCCAGGCCGAGCTCACCTCGGTCGCGGCAGTGGAGGCGGCAGCCATCGTCGGAGCCGGGTTCGGCAAGGAGGTCGTACGCTGCCACGACACACCGGGGTTCATCGTCAACCGCGTCCTGATCCCGTTGCTGAACGACTGCCTGCGGGTGCTCGACGAGGCACGGGTGACACCCGAGGCGCTCGACGTCGCGATGAAGAACGGCGCGGGTTGGCCGATGGGGCCATGCACGCTCGTCGACCTCGTGGGAATCGACGTGCACGTCCACGCGGCCGAGGCGCTCTACGAGCGGCTGCGCGAGCCACGGATGGCGCCGCCGGCGCGGCTCGTCGCGATGAGGAACGCCGGCCTCCTCGGTCGCAAGAGCGGCAGAGGCTTCTACACCTACGAGTAGGTGGGCGCTCAGTCGTCGACGTCGGCCATCGGCACGCCGAGACGTCCTGCGACGGTCGGAACCAATGTTCCCTGCACGACGACCGAGAAGAGAACGACGACGAACACGATCCCGTAGATCTCCGGTGCCTGATCCGTCCCTCCGACGACGGCGAGGGAGGCGAGGAGGATCGGCACCGCGCCCTTCAGTCCGGACCACATGACGAACAGGCGCTCCCCGTGCGTCAGCTTCGACGGCAGCAGCAGCGGAGCAACGACGAGCGGCCGCACGACGAAGCCGAGCAGCACGGCGAGGACGAGCCCTTGCCACCACACGTCTCCCGCGAAGATGAACGAGAGGCTGATCGTCAGCCCGAGAGCGACGAAGACGGCTAGCTCGCCGAGGTCGGCGAGCGCGGAGAGGAAATGACGAACTTCGATACGGCTCGGGAACGTCGCGTCACCGATCATGATGCCGGCGACGAACACGGCCAGAAAGCCCGATCCATGCGAGGCAGCCGCAACGCCGTAGATGACGCCGGCGAGGAGGACGACGGTGATCGGGTAGAGCGAGTTGTCGGGCAGACGTATGCGTCGCAGCAACTGAAGCAGGATGAATCCGGCGATGGCTCCCTCCGCCAGTCCCACACCCATCTCGCGCACGAACTCCCACGCGACGTCGGCGACTCCTGACTCGGGCACCGTGGCAAGCTCGATCATCCCGATCATCAGAGCAATCCCGACGGGGTCGTTGAATCCCGACTCTCCTTCGAGAATCGTGCCCGAACGCCCCTCCACTTCCTTCCCGGCGAGGACGGAGAACGTGACCGCGGGATCCGTGGGAGCGAGAGCCGCGCCGATCAGCAAGGCCACAGTCCAGTCGAACCCGAGAACGTAGTGCGCGGCGACGCCGACGAGCGGGGCGGTCCCGAAGGTGCCGAGCACGCCGAGAACGGTGATCGGGACGGCCGCGGAGCGGAACTTCGCGAGTCCCATGCTCATACCTCCGTCGAACAGAATCACGATCAGCGCCAGCGTCGCTACTCGTTGGACGTCCTCGAAAGACAGTAACGAGGCGAGGCGGTCGGAAAGGTCGGAGGCGATCGCCGCCACGATGAGCAGGAGCGCCGCTGTCGGAAGGCCGATCCGTGCAGCGACGACCCGAACGAGGATCGCGAGGGAGAGTGCGCCGGCGACGAGGAGGATCAGGCGCCCGAACTCGAGAATATCGTTCATATGGCAGATTCTCCCTGTTGCGCGAACGGCCGGCGTCGAGACGACGAGCATCCGCTAACAGATTCTTTACCGGCGTCTCACTGCAGCCTCATCCCGACGGCAGATACTCCATCTCGGATGCGCCTCTTGGCTTTGACCCTGCTCGCCCTCACGATGTCTGCTGCTACGGCAACGGGTGCTGCGCGGGCGCCCGGCGGGTCGCTCTCGATCGTCGGTGGCCGAGGGGCCGTTCAGGTTACGGGCACCAAGGCTCTCATCGGGACGATCGAGAAGGGCTCGTTGAAGATCACGGACCTGACGCCGACCGATGGTTCGAGCCCGTTCGTCAACGGCGTTCCGCGTGGCAAGGAAGTGTGGCTCCGGGGTCAGAACATTCGCTTCCGGATCCTCAAGGGCCACTACAAGATCGTCGCCCGTGGGGACGGCATCTCGATCTCTGCGTACGGAAGCGGAACAGCAGTGCTGGACGGCGATCCGGACCAGGTCGGCGCGACGGGCCTCTTCGCCGTCGGTGGGGCAACGTGTGTCGGCTCGGACACTGCCGGGTGCGCGCCGCTGCCTCTTGACGCGACGAAGGTCGCATTCGGGGTGAAGGACGGTAGCGCACCGTCATCCCAATCAGTCAAGATCCAACCATGACCGCTCCCAAGACGATCCTCGTCGTCGAAGACGAAACGGCGATCGCATCGTTCGTGACCCTGTATCTGAAGAACTCGGGCTACATCGTCAAGACGGTGGGAACGGGTGGCGCGGCATTGAATGCGGTCGCCGCAGAGATGCCCGCTCTGATCATCCTCGATCTCAACTTGCCTGACATGGACGGCATCGAGATCTGTCGGCGTGTCCGCAAAGGGTCGGACGTACCGATCCTGATGCTGACCGCTCGCGACGAAGATGTGGACAAGATCATCGGTCTAGAGGTTGGTGCGGACGACTACCTCACGAAGCCTTTCAACCCTCGCGAGCTCGTCGCACGGGTAAAGAGCGTCCTGCGCCGCTCGTCCCTCGACCGCCGTCGCGACGAAGGTGACGAGATCCGGCACGGCGACCTTCTGATCAACGCCGGGCGCCGCGAAGTGATGGTCGGCGACCGCGAGATTCAACTGGCGCCGAAGGAATTCGAGCTCCTCTGGGAGCTGCTCGATCATCGCGGGCTCGTGCTCACCCGCGACCAGCTACTCGAGCGCGTCTGGGGCTATACGTTTGCCGGCGACACGCGCACGGTCGACGTGCATGTCCGTCAGATCCGCCGCAAGCTCGAGGATGCGTCGCCCATCGTGACCGTGTGGGGTGTCGGCTACAAAGTCGCGCAGGATCGCACGTCGGCGCCTGCGGCCTGACGCCGGTTAGCCCGTCTGTGTGTCCACCGGCGAGACTTCGCCCGGCTGACGCCAGGCTCCGCTTCGGCCCTACACTTTGCTTGTGATTGGGTCGCTGCGTTTCCGCCTGCCGGCCCTGTTCTTGCTCGGCATCGTGATCGCCGGCGTTGTTGCGGCGCTGATCTCGCTCCGACTCTTCCAGACGTATACGCGTGGGCAGTCGGTGCAAGAGTTGCAGCGCGAGGCGTCTGGGCTATCGCAGCTGTACGCCGACGCCGCACTCCGGGCGGCCGATGAGGGGTCCGGCGCCATCGACTTTGCCGCGTCGAAGCTCGAGCTCGCGACCGGTGACAGGATCTTCTACGTCGGTGCATCACTCTTCCCGGGGCAGGATTCCGGGTTGACGCGCCTTCCCGAGTCGTCGGTGCCGCGTGGCGTGACGGCGTTGAAAGGTCCGGTCACGTTCGAGTTCACGCCACCGGGGAACGGCCGCCTCTATCTAGCCGCCTCTGCGCCGGTGAGGCTCGAGCCCGACAGTGACGCACTCGGGGCGATCGTGGTCGCGAAGCCGCGCACCGAGCTGCGCGATCAATGGCTCCCGCTCGTCGCACGGCTCGCCGCCGCCTTCGGGGTCGGGGCCGTGCTTGCGGGCTTGCTCTCGTGGTGGCTGTCTCGCAAGATCACCGGGCCTGTGCTGGCGCTGTCGAGCGCCGCCGACGAGATCGCGTCCGGGAACTACGCAGTGCGTGTCCCAGCCCGCGGCGGCGGCGACGAGATCAGTCATCTGTCCGAACGATTCAACGAGATGGCCGCGAGGCTTGCGGCAACCGAGGATCGCGAGCGGCAGTTCCTGATGTCGGTCTCGCACGAGCTTCGAACCCCGTTGACGGCGATCAAAGGTCACGTCGATGCGATCCGCGACGGTCTCTTCGACGATCCCGAGCTCGAACGTGCCTCGCTCGATGTCGTCGCAGGCGAGACGATCCGGCTCGAGCGACTGGTCGGCGACGTCCTCGACCTGGCGAAGCTCAACGCTCATCGATTCACGGTCCACGCTCAGGAGGTCGACATCGGCGCGCTCGTGGAGCAGGCGCATGCGAGCTTCGGCGAGGAGGCACGGCAGCGGGGGGTCGAGTTCCACCTCGACAACGACCCCGCTGCGCCGACGATAGTGACCGACGGTGACAGGGTCTTGCAAGTGATCACGAACCTCCTCGCGAACGCGTTCCGTTGGACCCCCGACGGTGGCACCGTCTCCCTTGGCTCAGCCACCAAAAACGGCGCCGTTCTCATCGACGTGCGCGACACGGGCCCCGGCATTCAGGTCGAGGAACGCGAACGCGTCTTCATGCCGTTCATCTCGCGTGACAACCACGGCACGGGTCTCGGGCTTCCAATCGCGCGCGAGCTCGCCCTCGCGCTCGGCGGCAGTATCGAGCTCGAATCGATAGTCGGCGAGGGCAGCCGCTTCAGGCTCGTGTTGCCCTTGCGGCCCGCGTAGGGTTACACGGAGCATCGCCCGGGGCGTTTGGGCGGCCCCGCTTCCGACTACGATCGCCCGATGGTCGAGCCCGCACGGCTGACGGACGTTTCGCCGGGCCGGTCACCCGCGCGAGCCGCATTCGTGGCTCTGCGCCCGCGGCAGTGGCTGAAGAACCTCCTCCTGTTTGCCGGCATCATCTTCGCGGCAGAGCTCGGCGATGCATCCCGTTGGCTCCAGGCTATTGCTGCATTTGTCGCCTACTGCGCCGCGTCGAGTGCCGCATACCTCGTGAACGACCTCCAGGACGTCGCCGCGGACCGATTGCACCCGATCAAGAGGAAACGGCCCATCGCTCGCGGTGAGCTGCCGACGCGAACCGCTGTCGCACTCGCCTCGGCACTCGCTGTCGCCGCTGTCGCTCTGGCCGCCTCACTCGGGGCCGCTTCTCTCGCGTGCCTCGCCGCCTTTGTGGCGCTCCAGGCCGCGTACACCCTCCGCCTCAAGCACATCGTTCTCGTCGACGTGCTCGTCATAGCTGCGCTATTCGTCATTCGCGCGATCGCCGGCGCCGTCGCTGTCGAGGTCCGGATCTCGCCGTGGCTCCTCGTCTGTACTGGCCTGTTAGCGCTGTTCCTCGCGCTCGGAAAGCGACGGGCCGAGCTCGTGCTCGTCGGCGTGGAGCGCACTCCCGGACGGCCGGTGCTCGAGGGCTACTCGCTCGCCCTGGTCGATCGATTGCTCGCCGTCGTGGCCTGCACCACGATCGTCGCCTACACCCTGTACACCGTGACCGCGCGCGACTCCTACGCACTCGTTGCGACGGTGCCCCTCGTCGTGTTCGGGCTCTTCCGCTACCTGTATCTGCTCCACCGACACGACGACGCCGGGGAGGAGCCGGAGAACATCCTGCTCGGCGATCTACCGATTCTCGTCACGGTTGCCGGCTGGGCGGCGCTCTGCGCGGCGATCCTCGTTCTGTAGGTGGGGCCGGCGAGGAGGGCGAGGGCGAGGGCGACGCTTCGCGTCGCCCCTACGCGTCGGCCGTCCTCTCAGGAAGCGGCCGCGCGGTGGTCTTGCAGCGAGACGATCTCGGCTGTGTCGCCCCGCTCGATCCGCTCGAGGCGTCGGTCGACGCCCTGCCAGCCGGACGAGATCAGGTCGACGACGAGGGTGAGGTCGTCGAGCCGTGCATTGCGCTCGGCGATCAACTCCTGCTCCAGCCGTTCGAGCCGCCCGATCGCGTTGTTGAGTAGCCCCTTGATCTCGCCGAGGTTCCTTGCGACAGGGAGGACCTCGCGTCGCAGCCCTTCCTCCACAGCCTGGCCGACTCTGTCCGGCAATGTCGTCTCGAGCGTGAGCGCCGCGACACCGAGCGCCTCGACCTCTTCGCGCGAGCGCCGGAGCGCCGCCTCGAACCGTCCCTCTTCGTTCCGTCCCTCTCGCGCTTCGGCGATGCGCCGCTTCGCTCGTTCCAGTGCCTGATCATCCATGGGCGCAAGGCTACTCTGGCCGTCGGATGAGATCCGACGAGCTCGACTATGACTTGCCGCCAGGCTTGATCGCCCAGCATCCAGCCCCGCGCCGCGACGCGTCACGGCTCCTCGTCTACGACCGTGCGAGCGGAGCCGTTCGCCATCGCACATTCGCCGACTTGCCGGACGAGCTCGACGGCGAGCTCGTCGTCGTCAACGACACGAAGGTGGTCCCCGCGCGACTGAGCGTCAAGCGGGAGACGGGCGGTGATGCTGAAGTGCTGCTCGTAGAGTCGCTTGGCGACGGCGATTGGGAGGCTCTTGCACGTCCCTCGCGCCGGCTTCGGCCGGGTGAGCGGCTCGGCCCGGTGGAGCTGCGCGAATCGCTCGGGCAGGGACGGTGGCGCGTGCACCTCGATGGTGAGCCGGACGGGGAACCACCGTTGCCGCCCTACATTCGGGAACCGCTCGCAGAGCCCGGGCGCTACCAGACGGTGTACGCGGTCGACTCCGGCTCGGCGGCCGCTCCGACGGCAGGTCTTCACTTCACGCCGGAGATCCTCGCCGAGCTCGAGGTGGAGCGCGTCACGCTCCACGTCGGGCTCGATACGTTCCGCCCGCTCGCCGTCGACCAGCTCGAGATGCACGAGCTCCACGGCGAGCGCTACAGGGTCGCTCCCGAATCGTGGGCGAGGATCGAAGCCGCCGGACGCGTCCTCGCTGTCGGCACGACGACGGTGCGCGTCCTCGAGACGATCGCGGGCGACGGCCCACTCGAGGGCCGAACGGCGCTCTATATACTCCCGGGCTTCGAATTCAAGCGTGTCAACGCTCTCCTGACGAACTTCCACCTACCCCGTTCGACGCTCCTCGCGCTCGTGATGGCGTTCGCGGGGGTCGAGCAGGTGCGCGATCTCTATCGGCTGGCGATCGACGAGAGCTATCGCTTCTACTCCTTCGGTGATGCGATGCTGATCCTGTGAGCTGCTTCACCCTCGAGTCCCTGGACGGTGAAGCCCGCGCAGGCATCGTCCAAACGTCCCACGGCGACATCCCCACGCCCGCTTTCATGCCGGTAGGCACGAAGGCGACCGTGAAGACCCTGCATCCCGACGAGGTGCGAGCGATGGGCGCGTCGGTGATCCTCGGCAACACCTATCACCTGCATTTCCGCCCCGGCGAAGACGTGATCGAGGAGCTGGGCGGGCTGCATCGGTTCTCCGGCTGGGACGGACCGATCCTGACCGATTCGGGCGGCTTTCAGGTCTTCTCGCTCCGCGACAAGGTGCTCGCAGTCGATGACGACGGCATCACGTTCCGATCGGTCTACGACGGTGTCACGGACCGCTTCACGCCCGAAAGTGTCGCGGAGATCCAGCGGCGCCTCGGCTCCGACATCGCCATGTGCCTCGACATCTGCCCGCCGGCCGACGCCTCGATGACCGAGCACGAGGAAGCGGTTCGGCGCACCGGCCTCTGGGCGCGACGACAGATCGACGCACCTCGTGCGCCAGGGCAACTCCGCTTCGGGATCGCGCAAGGAGGCACGGATCCGGAGCTCCGCCGCCGGTCGATCGAAGAGATCGTCGCGCTTGGCTTCGACGGCAACGCACTCGGTGGCCTCGCCGTCGGCGAGAGCAGAGCCGAGATGCTCGAGACGGTCGCGTGGTCGGCGCCGCTCTTGCCCGCCGATCGTCCTCGGTACTTCATGGGACTCGGCGACACGGAAGGCATCCTCGGGGTGATCGCCGCGGGGATCGACATGTTCGACTGCGTCCTGCCCACCCGCAACGCGAGAACGGGCACTGCAATGACGGCGACCGGCAAGATGAACCTCCGAAACGCCCGCTATGCGCGGGATCCACGTCCGCTCGAAGAGGGCTGCGGGTGTCCGGCCTGCTCCCGGTTCTCGCGCGCGTTCATCCGCCATCTCGTCAATCAGGAGGAGATCCTCGGGCTACGGCTCCTTTCTCTGCATAATCTGTGGCTCGTTCATCGACTTACCGCGGACGCGCGGGATGCGATCCGCCACGGAGTGTTCGAACAATTCCGAACGGAAGCGCTCTCTCGGCTCTCCGTCGGCCCACAGGAGGATTTGTGCCAGGACTGCTGATCATCGTTGCTCTCTTCGCCCTGATGTACGTGCTCATGATTCGCCCCCAACGTGCCAAGGCGCAGCAGCAGCAGCGGAGGCTATCGACCGTGGAGCCGGGTGACGAGATTCTGACCGTCGGCGGCATCTACGGGATCGTGCAGGAGCTCGAAGCAGACGAGGACGGGGGAGACCTGATCGTCGAGATCGCGGACGGGATCCATGTTCGCGTTGCCCGCAAGGCACTCGCGACGATCGTCAAGCCCGACGAGGAGGAAGGAGACGACGCCGAGGAGGAAGACGACGAGGACGGCGAGGGGATTGACGACGGGGAGAATGTCGTCGATGGTGAGGCAGAACTCGTCCACGACGCGGAATTGCCCGCAGCAGGGGTAGAAGAGGTTAACAGCGAACAACAAACTGTAAATCCTGGTGCTGCCGACGAAACGGCGACACCCGGACGCAGCTAGCCTTCCCGCCGCATCCATGACCCGCCGTACAGCCATCGTCGTCGTAACCCTGGTCGTCGCCGCACTCGTCGGCGTCGGCCTGATGGTCGCGCCGTCGTCGCCGTTGCACCGAAAGCCGACGCTCGGGCTCGACCTTCAAGGCGGCCTCGAGATCACGAAGCAGGCTGTACCGCCGAAGGGTCGAAAGCTGACGAAGGAGGATCTCAGCCGTTCGGTCTCGATCATGCGTGATCGCGTCGACCGCCTGGGTGTCTCCGAGCCCGAGATTCGCACGCAGGGCAAGGATCAGATCACGATCCAGCTTCCGGGCGTCAAGAATCCCGAAGCAGCCGCCAAGATCATCGGCAAGACCGCTCAGCTCGAGCTCTTCGACCTCGAGGTGAACCTGGCACCACCGTCGATCGACGCGAGCCGATTCCCGGTCGCGACGAAATCGGTCTACGACCTGCTCGCGGGCCAGCAGGCACTCGCAGCCAAGGGAAAGCCCGAGCAGTTCTGGCTCTTCAACAAGCAGAAGAAGCTCGTGGCAGGCCCCGTCTCGACAAAGGCGGCTGCGCTCGCCAAGTTCAGCGGCAAGGTGCCGGACGGGTACAAACTCTTTGCGGTACCGCCTGGAACCGTCGTCGTCTCCTGCGGTATCGGCGAGGTCGTCTGCCCCGGCGTCCAGGAGACGAACCCGACGTCGAATTCGTTCTACCTCTTCAAGTACTCGCCCCCCGATGTCCCGGAGATGACCGGCTCCGACCTGAAGCTCTCCGGCACGCGACAGGACTTCGACACGCAGACGCAGGCGCCGATCGTGACGATGCAGTTCACGAAGAAGGGCGCCAAGAGGTTTGCGGAGATCACTCGCTTGGAGGCGCAGCGGGGCAAGCTGCTCTCGAACACGATCGGTGGCGGGCAGCAGATCGACCAGCACTTCGCGATCGTCCTCGACCGTGAGATCAAGTCCTGGCCGTCGATCGACTGGAAGCAGTATCCGGGCGGGATCTCGGGTTCGAACGGTGCGCAGATTTCCGGTATCGGGAGCGTCCAGGAGGCAAAGGACCTTGCGCTCGTGCTCCAGACCGGTGCCCTGCCCGTCAACTTCGTCACCCTCGACCAGACGGCAATCTCGGCAACGCTGGGCAAGGACTCCCTGAATGAGGCGAAGAAGGCAGCGATCGTCGGGCTGCTCCTCGTCGCGCTCTTCCTGCTCGTCTTCTACCGCTTCCTCGGAGTCATCGCTGTGCTCGGGCTCGGTATCTACGCCGCCTTCCTCTATGCAGCGATCCTTCTCTTCCACGTCACGCTGACGCTGCCGGGTTTTGCCGGCCTCGTCCTGACGTTGGGCGTCGCGGCGGACGCGAACGTGGTCATCTTCGAACGCATCAAGGAAGAAGCACGCGCTGGACGCAGCGTCAAAGCTGCAATCCAGACGGGGTACACAAAGGGATTCGCGACGATCGTGGACGCCAACGTCGTCACCGCGATCACTGCGCTCGTCCTCTTCGCCGTCGCGACATCCTCGGTACGTGGGTTTGCGTTGATGCTCCTGATCGGCACCGCGATCTCGATGCTCACCGCAGTGCTTGCGACGCGCGCATTCCTCTCGCTGCTGGCCGGAAGCAAGTTCCTCGAAAACCCCAAGGTGATCGGCACGTCCGGTGGCGGTATTCCGGGCTGGCTGAAGATCGATTTCATCAGCCGCCGACGGCTCTGGTTCGGGATCTCGGCGACCGTCGTCAGTGTCTCGATTCTCGCGCTCGCGATTCTCGGGCTCAATCTCGGAATCGACTTCAAGGGCGGAACCCAGATCGCCTTCACCACGCCTGCGCCGACGTCGCTCGAGACCGTCCGTGCGCAGGCCGCTCGCGTCGGCCAGGGGAGTGCCGTCATCCAGGGGCGCGGAGCCTCCACGAACGGCGACTACAAGAGCTTCCAGATCAGGACCGAGACGCTCACGACCGACGAGGCGGCGAAGCTCCAGGCGGACCTGACGAAGACCGTCGATGCAGATGCGTTCGGGGTCAAAAACGTGTCCGCAAGCTTCGGTCGCCAGATTGCCAAGAGCGCACTGCTCGCGATCTTTGTCTCCTTGCTTCTCATCGTCGGCTACATCTCGATGCGGTTCCAGTGGCAGTTCGCCGTACCGGCGATCGTGGCGTTGGTCCACGACGTTCTGATCACGATCGGGATCTATGCACTGCTCGGGCGGGAGGTGACGACCGCGACGGTCGCCGCGGTCCTCACGGTGCTCGGGTACTCGATCTACGACACGATCATCATCTTCGACCGGATCAGGGAGAACATCCCGCTGATGAAGCGTGGTTCGTTCCGGCAGATCACGAACGTCTCGCTGTGGGAGACGATCCCGCGGTCGCTCGCGACCACGTTCATCACCCTGCTCCCGATCGTCGCGCTCCTGATCTTCGGTGGCGCCACCCTCAACGACTTCGCCTTCGCACTGTTCATCGGCATCGCTTCGGGCGCGTATTCGTCGATCTTCGTCGCGGCACCGCTGCTCGACTGGATCAAGGAGCGTGAGCCCGAGTACGCCCGCCGCAAGGACGAGGAGGTGTCGGAGTTGCAGTCTGTCGGTGGCACCGTCGTCCTCGACGCGCCGACGCTGGTGGCAGAAGCAGACGAGCTTCTGGCGCCGGAAGCACCCCCTGTGACCGTCGCGACGCCGACTCCCGCGAATTCGGCAGGCCGTGATCGCCGTCGCGCGCGCCGGTCGAACCGCCCGCACGGTCGCGCCCGTTAGCCGGCGATCCTGCAACTGAGGGCCTGAAACGAGGCCCCGACACTCCGCATACTCGCCCGCACCGCGTACAATCTCTCCATGGACGCGAACGGCTCGACCGAATCACGCTCGTTCGAGCAGCTCCTGCTCGCCGGGCTCGGCTGGGCGTCGCTCACCATCGAGGCGGCGGACGATGTCGCCGACGACCTCGCGCGCCGCGTCGGCATCGATCGTGACGAGATGCGGACCGCGGTGCGTGACGCGGTCGCTAGCTGGCGCGCCGAGGCCGAGCGGATCGGGGCGCTTCCGTCGGATGCTTCGGAGAAGGCCTTTCGTCGCCTCGGCCTCGTTCGGCGTGAGGAAGCGGAGGATCTCGCGCTCCGCGTCGCGCAGCTCGAGCATCGAGTGCGCCTGCTCGAAAAACCTTCCGAGTAGCAAACGCCCCTTGCGGGAACGAGCCACCGCGGTCACGCTGTGAACAGGGAGACCGCATGACGACGGAGACGGTATGACGGCGGACCGAGTGCGACCACAGCGGAGAATCGGCCGCTTGTCCGAGATCGGGCGCGTCGCGACTCGGCACGGTTTCGGCTATCTCATCGACAGGCGACGGAGCAACGACAACACGCAGCTGGCCGATCGTGGTCGGCGGCTTCGCGAGATGCTCGACGAGCTCGGTCCGACGTTCGTCAAGTTCGGCCAGCTGCTCTCCACCCGACCCGACGTGATGCCACCCGACATCGTCGCCGAATTGCGGAGCCTGCAGGACGACGTGACGCCGATCCCGTTTGCCGATGTGCGGCGAGTGATCGAGGAGGAGATGGGCCTCACGATCGAGCAGGCATTCCTGACATTCGACGAGGTTCCGATCGCAGCCGCTTCGATCGGTCAGGTGCACCGCGCCACGTTGCCGACCGGCGATGCCGTCGTCGTGAAAGTGCAGCGGCCGGATGCGCCGCGCCAGATCGAGTCCGATCTACAGCTGATGCGGTCGGCCGCCCGGGTCGTGCGCGAGCGTGTGCACGCACTCGATTTCATCGATGCCGAAGCTCTCGTGGACGAGTTCGCACGCTCGATCAGGCAAGAGCTCGACTATCAGCACGAGGCGCGCAATGCCGAGACGTTCAGGCGCAACTTCGGCGACTCGACAGAAGTCGCGGTGCCGAAAGTGATCTGGCGCTACTCGTCGGGAAGGGTTCTGACGCTCGAGTTCCTCGAAGGCACCCAGTTCGCCGACCTCGATCTCGATTCGAGGTCACCCGAGGAGCGCCGCGAGCTCGCATATCGGATGACGGACGCCTGGATGACGATGATCTTCCGGCATGGCTTCTTCCACGGCGATCCGCACCCGGCGAACATCCTGCTGCTCGACGACGGCCGGATCGGGCTCGTCGACTTCGGTTTGGCAGGGCGGCTGACGGACGAGGACATGACGCGCCTGACGCGGCTCTTCATCGATGCGGCAACGGAGAACGTCGAGGCGCTGCCGCAGCGCCTGTCGGAGCTCGGGCTCCGTTATCCGAAGGAGCGCGAGGAGGAGCTGCGGGACGCGATCGAGGATCTCTTCTACCGCTACTACGGCGCGAGCCTCTCCAGCATCGATCCCATCGAGGTGATCCACGAAGGGCTCAATCTCATCTACACGCTCAATCTCCAGCTGCCCAGCCGGTTCGTCATCCTCGACAAGACGATCGCCACACTCGGGGCGGTAGGCGTCGAGCTCTACCCCGACTTCAATGTGTTCGAGGTGGCTCGGCCGTATGCTCGCCAGCTCCTCGCCGAACGGTTCTCGCCGCGCCGGATGTCATTGCGGGCTCAGGCGGAGGTGCGCGAGTTGGCAGGCGTCGCGCGCGAACTTCCCTACCAGGTGCGCGACGTCATGGAGCAGACGCGTCAGGGGAAGCTGGAAATCCAGATTCGGAACCCCGGCTTCAACGATCTCACGTACCACATCGATCACGCCGTGAACCGGATCGCGGTCGCGCTGATCGTGCTGGGTGGGCTCGTCGGCTCATCGATCGTCGGCGTTCTCGCCAAGAACGGCCCTCACGTCTTTGGTCTCCACCTGCTCTCGTTCGTCGGTTTCATGATCTCGGGCATCTTTGCCGTCTGGCTCGTCTGGGGGATCGCCAGGTCCGGACGGTTGTAGGGGCGAGGCGCAGCCTCGACCTCCGGGTTACTGCAGGCGTCTGTGTTCTGCCAACAGCGCCAACACGGGCTCATGAGGCAGCGCGCGGACGGCCCGCCCGTCACGACCGGTCGTGTCGACTGCCGCCCAGAGAGCGTTCACGACGGCCTCCTCCGTCGCCTCGACCGTGGCGGCAAAGAGAGGGTTGAGGTGGTCATCGGGAACCGCCGTCCGCTCGATCCGGAGCGGTTGTCGCTGATTGCGCTCGCTTGCCGCCGTCGAGAACGCGAGGAAGATCTCGCCGCTCCCGTGATGGGCCACGGAGCCGGTGCGGGCTAGACCGAGCCCGGCCCGACGTGCGAGTCGCTCGAGCTGGCCTCCGTGGAGCGGTGCGTCTGTGGCGACAATTGCGATGCAGCTCCCTGCGGGAGGGCGTGGGTCGAGGCCATCGCCGATTGTCGGAAACACCGGCACCCCGTCGATCCGGAGGTCTGGAGCCGAACCGAAGTTCGCGAGCACGAGCACGCCGACCGAGGCCTCGGCTTCCGGTACGAGACGACTCGCTGAGCCGATGCCTCCTTTCCAACCGAACGCGACCATCCCCGCGCCGGCTCCCACGCAGCCCTGCTCTATCGCACCCCCCCGCGCCGACGCGACCGCCTGCCCGGCATCTGCAGCCTCGACCTGTACGGTGCGCGCGTCGTTGAGCCAGCTGTCATCGCACTCGCCGACGATCGGAATCACGACGTCATCGACTCCGACAGCAGGATCCGTCTCGCAGGCGAGGGTCACCGCTCCGTCGAAGATCCGGCCGACCGCCATCGTCGAGGTGAGGAAGACGGGCGTCTCGATGAGCCCCCACTCGGAGACCTGGAGAAATCCCGTCAGCTCCCCGGCCCCGTTCAGGACGGCGGCGCCTGCGGGGACGGGGCGACGGAAGACGGCGGCGGTGTCGCCGGGCACGACCGCGGTCACCCCCGTGCAGGCGACTCCTCGGCCGGCCGGTGGTGGCGCTTCCTCTCGCATCACGGTCACATGGCCGACCCGAACGCCCGCTACGTCCGTGATCGCGTTGAACTCGCCGGGCTCCAGATGACCTATCCGAAGGCCGTGCTGACGGAGCGTCGTCTCTCCCACACGGGCGAGCCTATAGGGTCGCCGCCATGACGCTGTCGATTCCGCTCGTGTGGTCGGATGAGCACCGGCTGCACGAGCCGGACGCAGAGATCTGGGTTGGTGTCAGGACGCCTGCGGCCGAGGTTCCGGCTCGCGCCGAGGCGATTCGGGCGGCACTGACCGGCGCCGGCGCCGAACTGGTGGTGGCCGGCCGTCACGACGATACGACGCTCCGAGCAGTGCACGATCCCGGCCTACTCGCGTTTCTGGCGACCGCCTGGCAGGAGTGGGAGGCGGCCGGGCTGCCGGAGGATCCCGGCCAGAGCAGGGTCGTTCCCTACATCTTTCCGCACCCGGGCCTTCTCGGCGAGCTGGAGCCCCTCGTTCCGGCCGCGACGTGGGCACGGCCGGGGGCGTTCTGCTTCGACACCATGACGCTGATCGGGCCGGGCACGTGGGAGGCGGCCCGCGCCGCTACCGACGTGGCGCTCACTGCTGCCGAGCTCGTCACCGAAACGGGCCGCGCCGCGTACGCCTGCTGTCGGCCCCCCGGCCATCACGTCACGCGGAAGGCCTACGGCGGCTCCTGCTACCTCAACAACGCGGCGGTGGCCGCGACGCGGCTGCGTGAGCTCGGCGCGGCGCGGGTGGGGATCGTCGACATCGACGCCCATCACGGCAACGGCGCCCAGGCGATCTTCTGGGATCGCGCCGACGTCTTCACCGGCTCGGTGCACGTCGACCCGGAGACAGGCTGGTTTCCGCACTTCCTCGGTGGCGCGGCAGAACGTGGGGCCGGAGCGGGGCGGGGTGCGAACCTCAACGTGCCGCTGCCACCGGGGGCGGGAGACGGCGACTGGCTGAGAGGGGTTGCCGAGGTGTTGCACGTTGCTCGGAATCACGGAGCGGAGGCACTCGTGCTCGCTCTCGGCGTCGACGCGGCTGCGGCCGATCCGGAGAGCCCGCTGCAGGTGACGGAGTCGGGCTACCGTGAGGCTGGTCGGATCGTCGCCAACCAAGGGTTGCCGTGCGTCGTCGTACAGGAGGGCGGTTACGATCTCGACTCGATCGGAGCTCTCGTGCTCGCAACCTTGGAGGGACTGGAAAGCTGATGCCGGAGCCGTTGGCAGGTCTGGATCGGGAAGAACGAGCACGGTGGCATCCCGCGCCCCGCTCGCGTGGACGTCAAGCCGCCGCCCAACTGGCGGCTCGAGGCAGTCGTCGCGACGGAGCGGCCGCGATCACCAGCCGTGTCGGCCGACGGCCGCTCGGTCGTCTTCATCCAGGATCGCGACACCTCCGACCTCTGGCTGCTCGAGCTCGACGGCGGCGTACCGAGGCGACTGACCACGGGGCGAGACCCTCAGCCGTACTGGGAGGACACCCAGCCTGTGTTCTCGCCGGACGGCGCCACCGTGGCGTACGCCGACGACGGCTGGGTCTGCCTCGTGCCGACAGCCGGAGGGCCGCCAAGACGCCTCGTCGAGGCGGGCAGCCCGGTGTGGGTGGGCAACGATCGTCTCATCGTCTCGGTTGAGCGCGACCGCTGCGACCGGCTCGCCGTCGTCTCGGTTGACGACGCGTGGCCGCAGCGGCTCGTCCGCGGCCACGGCGACCTCGACGAGCACGGCGACGAGCAGGGCGCGCTCGTTTCCCCCGATGGGAAGACCGTTGCGTACGTCTTCGTGCCACACAGCGACTACAGCCGCTACGAGATCCGCGTCGTCGACGTCGCCGAGGGCACTGCGCTGGGACTCACCGGCGCGCCCGGGATCCGCGACTATGCCCTCGACTGGTCGCCCGATGGTTCGACGCTTGCGATTGGATCCGAGCTATCCGGTTGGTTCGAGCTGCACCTCGTTGCAGTCGACGGCAGCTTCGTCCGTCAGCTGACGGAGGCGAAGGCAGATTTCCTCGAGGCGAGGTGGCATCCAGACGGAACCAGGCTGGTGGCAACGAGGGGAAAGGCGGGCCGGTTCGATCTCGTCACCGTGAGCCTTGCCGACGGATCCGTGAGTGAGCTCGACGCCGGCGGCGAGTGGGGATCACCCTGCTGGACGGCGGACGGCAGGGTTCTCGCGAGCTACGAGAGCCCGACGACGCCCCCCGACCTGCGGCTCGTTGCCGAGGGTGAAGAGCCGGTCGCGATCCATGCGCCGGCGCCTATCGCCGTCACCCGGGCGCCGTACGTCGTCGCGGAAGAGTTGACGTATCCGACGTTCGACGGGCGCGAGCTGCAGGCGTTTCTCTACAGGCCCTCGACGGCCTCGGCGGAACGTCCTGCGCCGGCGCTCGTCTACCCTCACGGTGGCCCGGCCGGCTGTTACGGCGGCGAGTGGGACGGTCACGCCCAGTACTTCGTCGACAAGGGATATGCCTGGCTCGCGATCAACTATCGCGGCTCCACCGGGCACGGCAGTGACTTCGAGCGTGCCAACCACGGTGTCTGGGGGGTCGACGACACGAAGGACTGCCTCGCGGCCGCGGATTTCCTGCGGTCGGTCGAGTGGGTCGACGGCGACAGGCTCGGAATCTTCGGAGCGAGCTACGGCTCGTACATGGCACTCACTTCCGTCACCGACGATCCGGAGTACCGCTTTCGGTGTGCCGTCTGCAAGTACGGCGATTGCGATGCACTGACGACGTGGGCTCAGGGAGACCGTGCCGGAGTGCAGATGCAGATGCGGATCATGGGGCATCCGAGCGAGCGTCGCGCCGACTACATCGCGGCGTCACCGGTCCTCCGGCTCGATGCCGTGCGCGCTCCTATCCTCATAGCGCACGGCCATACGGATCGGCGGGTGCCGTTCGAGCAGTCGACCGAGCTGGTCGCAGAGCTCTCCCGGCTCGGGAAGACCTACGAATACGTCACGTATCCGACCGAGGGGCACGGATTCTTGCGCATCGGGCCTCAGCTCGACTTCTACCGTCGCCTCGAAGGGTTCCTCGACTGGTACCTGATGTGACGGCACACCGCTCGAGGTCCGGTCGTGCGGCGGGTACGGACGGATGCGATAGTACTCACGCGTCGATCGGACACCATCGGCAACCGCTACGGCAGGAGGTCACGAGATGAGAGCACGCAGAGTGATAGGGGTGGCGCTGGCCTCGGTCGTGCTCGCGGCAGCCGCGGGTGCGGAGGCGGCGGATCGTCGGACAGCACGACGACCGCGAGCGGCTCGACGAGCGCTGTCCTGCGCATCGGCACGGTCAATTACATCGACTCGCTCAATCCCTTCAACTACGTCGAGGCGCAGTCGACGAACGCGATGATCATGATCTACCCGCAGCTCGTGCAGTACGGCGTCGGGATGAAGTTCGAGGGCGACTGGGCGACCTCCTGGGAGACATCGTCCGACGGCAAGGACTGGACGTTCCATCTCAAGCCGGACACGAAGTGGTCGGACGGCAAGCCACTGACGGCGGCCGATGCGGCCTGGACGATCAACACGACGGTCAAGTACGCGGACGACGCGACGGCCGTGGCGGCCGCCGCTCCTCGCACACGTCAAGAGCGCCGAGGCGCCCGACGCGACGACGCTCGTGATCCACTACGAGTCGCCGGTCGGGAACGTCCTCGCCCAGCTCGAGACGTTCTTCGTCCTGCCCGAGCACGTCTGGGCGCCGAAGGTCGGCGCTGACGGCAAGGGCCTGAAGACGTTCCACCCGGAGCTTCACCTGCCGCTCGTCGGCGCGCGGTGCCTACACGATCACCCAGTACGAGAAGAAGGGGACGACGGCGTTCAAGCCCTATCCAGGCTTCTGGGGGCCGCCGTCACACGCGTCGGGCGTCGCACTCACGTACTACACGAACTCCGATGCGGTCATCGCCGACCTGAAGGCGGGCAACATCGACTGGGCCGACCAGGTCCCGTTCAAGGCGGTCAACGCGGTCAAGAAGGCGAACAACGTCGTCGTGACGACGATTCCGGGCGCGGAGACCACCAACATCACCTGGAATTCGAATCCGGCCAAGCCGAAGAACCGCGAGCTGCTCCAGCCCGCGGTGAAGAAGGCGCTCTCGATGTGCGTCGACCGCGACCAGATCATCGATGTCGTCTTCGCGGGGTACGCGACCAAGGTCGAGAGCATCGTCGGTCACATCTCCGGCGAGCTCGAGAACCCGAACCTGGGACCGCTGAAGTACGACTGCGACGCGGCCAACGCGGCACTCGACAAGCTCGGCTTCAAGAGAGGCACGGACGGCATCCGCGTCGCTCCCGCGACGACCGGCACGAACGCGCAGGCGGCCCATCCGATGCAGTACGAGATCCTGACGCCGACGTCGACCGACTTCAACGTCGATCGCGAGCTCGACATCGTCAAGGACGGCTTCGCCAAGCTCGGCGTCAAGGTGACGCAGAAGGTCGGCGGCGACACGACCGCCACCTACGCGCTGCAGACGGGCGACTGCAACGGGCCGGCGAGCAAGCAGTACACGGGCTTCGACATCGCGATGTGGGACTGGGTCGGGTACATCGACCCCGATTTCATGCTCTCGGTCGTGACGAGGCCCCAGTGGTGCTCGTGGAGCGACACCGGCGCGAACAACCCGGCCTACGACAAGCTCTACAACCAGCAGGGCACGACCGTCGATCCGGCCAAACGCCAGAAGAGTCGTCTACGCGATGCAGAAGATCGTCTACGACAACTTCTACTACACGCAGCTCGTCAACGAGCTCGCGATCGATGCTCACGCAAAGGCGCTGGACGGGCTTCTACCCCGAGCTGAGCCGGCTACTCGAAGCTCTACTACACCTCGCCCCACGAGTCGTAAACCGCATGACCCACCGGAGAGGAGCGGGGGAACGCTGAAGTGAGAGGGTCCGACTACATCGTGAGGCGCGTCGCGTACGCGATCCTCACCGTGTTCATCGCGATCACTCTCAACTTCGTGCTCTTCCGCGCCCTCTCCGGCGACGCGGTCTCGGCACTTCGTTGCAAGCAGTGCAGCAAGGCCTTCAAGGAGGCCCAGCGCCGCGATCTCGGCCTCGACGAGTCCCTGTGGGTGCAGTACCGGCTGTACCTGTCGAGTCTCGCGCGCCTCGATCTCGGCAAGTCGGTGCCGTCCGAGAAGCCCGTCAGCGGTGAGCTGATCGATCCGATCAAGAACTCGCTGCCGATGATCGCGCTCGGCACGTTGTTCTCGATCGTCTTCGGCATCCTCGTGGGGGTGGTCGCCGCCTGGCGACGCGGTACGGTCGCCGACAAGGGCGGGCTCTTCACCGCGCTCGCGTTCTACTCGATGCCGACGCAGTGGCTCGCGCTGATGCTCATCTTCTTCGTCGCAAGCGCCGTCGGGTTACCGACGTCCGGCATCAAGACCCCGACACTCGGGCTCTTCACCGATGCCTCCACGTGGGACATCGTGATCGATCGCCTCAAGCACATGATCCTGCCGGCGCTGACGCTCGGCCTCGTTCTCTACGGCGACTACGCACTCATCGTGCGATCGGCGATGCTGGAGACGCTCGGCGAGGACTACGTGCTGACGGCGAGGGCGAAGGGCCTGAAGAACTGGACCATCGTCCGCAGGCACGGTCTTCGCAACGCGATGCTGCCGATCATCACGCTCGTTGCTCTCTCACTCGGCTTCATCATCGGGGGCTCGATCATCGTCGAGTACGTCTTCTCCTATCCGGGTCTCGGGCTGTTGACCGTGGAGGCGATCGACAAGCGCGACTTCCCGCTCCTGCAGGCGATCTTCATGCTCCTGACCCTGTCGGTGATCTTCTTCAACCTGCTCGCCGACCTTCTCTACTTCAAGTACGACCCGCGGGTGACGGCATGAGCCTGATCGAGCCGCTGCAGTCCGCTGACGAGGACGCGCTCGCCGAGGGAATCGCCCGGAGTAGCCGGCCGGGTTTCGTCCGCACCGCGATCCTCGGCAACCGGCAGGCCATGTTCGGGCTCGCCGTCCTCGCGTTCTTCGTCTTCGTCGCGGTGTTCGCCCCGTTCCTCGAGCCCTACGATCCGACCGCCAAGACCGGACCCGTGTACGCACCGCCGAGCAGCGCCCACTGGCTCGGAACCGACGACGGGGGCGGCGACATGCTCTCGTTGATCATCGCGGGAAGCCGCGTGTCGTTGCTGGTCGGATTCGTCGCTGCGCTCGTCGCGATCGTCATCGGTGGCCTGGTCGGCGTGCTCTCGGGATTCTTCGGCGGCAAGACCGACACGGTGCTCATGCGCTTTACCGACTACATGCTCGTGATCCCGGATATCCCGCTGATGATCATCGCGGCCGCGCTCTTCGGCCGGAATCTGATCAACATCATCGTCATCATCGGGATCATCTACTGGACGAGCACCGCCCGGCTGATCCGAGCCCAGGTGAAGAGCGTGCGCGAGCGCGTCTACGTGAAGCGCGCCCAGGCTCTCGGCGCCGGGAATCGCCGCCTCGTCTTCAAGCACGTGTTACCGCAGGTGACACCCCTCCTGATCGCCAACACCGTTCTGATGGTTGCGCTCGCGATCTTTGCCGAGACGTTCATCACCTTCCTCGGACTCGGTGATCCGAGCACGATCTCCTGGGGGCGGCTGATCGAGAACGCCTTCACGGGCGAAGCAACGATCAATAACGCCTGGTGGGCAATCGTGCCTCCGGGGCTGTGCGTCACCGTCGTGATCCTCGCCTGCACGATGATCGGTCAGTCGGTCGAGGACGCGCTCAACCCACGGCTTGCGGTCGGCCATCTCTCGGTCAGGCGCTTCCGACTTCGGCCCTTGGGCGGAAAGACAGGAGCAGAGTGAGCACCGGAGATCCGGTCATCCGCGTCGAGGATCTTCACGTCTGGTTCGACCTGCCGAACGGCAACGAGCTGCACGCTGTGCAGGGGGTCACCTTCGAGCTCCACGAGGGCGAGCGGATGGGCCTCGTCGGCGAATCCGGCTGTGGCAAGACGACGACGATCCTCGCCATGATGGGGTTGCTGCCCGCGAGTGCCTCGGTGGCCGGGAAGGTCATCCTCGGAGGCGAGGACATCCTCGCGCGCGGCGAGGAATCGATCAGCCCGCACCGTTGGAAGGACATCTCCATGGTCTTCCAGGGCGCGATGAACGCCTTCAACCCCGTCAAGACGATCGGCGAACAGATTGCCGAGCCGATGGAGCTCCACGGATCGGCGAGCGGCAAGGCGGCACGGGCGCAGGTGCGCGAGCTGCTCGAGCTCGTCGGGATTGCAGGCGACCGAGCAGACCGGTACCCGCACGAGTTCTCGGGCGGGATGCGGCAACGGGCAGCGATCGCGATGGCGCTTGCCTGCTCCCCGAAAGTATTGCTCGCCGACGAGCCGACGACCGCGCTCGACGTGATGGTGCAAGCGCAGATCCTGGAGCTGCTCGTGAAGCTGAGCCAGACACTGGGGAAGGAGCTCGGGCTGACGGTGATCCTCGTCACGCACGATCTGCCGGTCGTCGCGCAGGTGTGCGACAGGGCTGCGGTCATGTATGCAGGTGAGATCGTCGAGATGGGAGGAACGTCGGAGATCTACCACGACCCGCGGCATCCCTACACCCGCATGCTGTTTGCGGCCACGCCCGATCTGCTCGGCGACGACGAGGTGATCTCGATCCCGGGAGCACCGCCGCGGCTCGACCGGGAGATCGTCGGCTGTCCCTTCCGTCCGCGCTGCGACTCGGTGTTCGAACCGTGCGCATCGGTTCATCCCCGTCGCCTGCGAGCTGGCTCCGGGCCACGAGGCGCTCTGTCATCTGAACGACGCGTCGGTCACGGAGGCCGCTTCGTGAGCACGACGGGAACCGATCCCCAGGCATCCTCCGCGCCGCTCCTCGAGGTCGAGGGGCTCGTCACCCGCTATCCGATCTCACGCGGCCTGTACGGCACGCTCACGAGGCAGCCGAAGCTGACCGTGCAAGCGGTCGACGGCGTTTCGTTCACGGTCGGTGCCGGCGAGATGGTCGCACTCGTCGGCGAGTCCGGCTGCGGGAAGACGAGTACCGCGCAGACCGTGATCCGGATGGTGGCGAGTGACGCAGGCTCGATTCGCTTCTGCGGTGCCGAGATCGCAGCCCTGGGCGCAAGGGAGCTGCGACCGCTGCGCCGCGAGATCCAGATCATCTATCAGGATCCGTACGAGTCGCTCGACCCACGGTTCACGGTCCGCGACACGATCGAGGAGCCGATCCGCGTCCACGGGCTGGTCGACTCGGCGTCAGCCCGCGAGGAACGCGTACACGAGGCGATGGAGCGGGCCGGATTGACGCCCCCCGAGCTCTTCATCGATCGCTATCCGCACGAGCTCTCCGGCGGTCAGCGCCAGCGGGTGGCGATTGCGGCCGCGCTCGTGCTCGAGCCGAAGCTGCTGATCGCAGACGAGCCCGTCTCGATGCTCGACGTCTCGGTGCGGGCTGGGATCCTGGCTCTCCTCGATGGGCTCCGCAAGGACGGGATGGGCGTTCTGATGATCACGCACGATCTCTCGACCGCGGCGCACTTCGCCGACCGGATCGCGGTCATGTACCTGGGCGGATCGTGGAGGAAGGCCCCGCGAGGGATGTGGTGCGCAATCCGCAACATCCGTACACGAAGGCGCTGATCTCGGTCGTCCCGAGGCGTGATCCCGACGAGCGGACGGTGCCGCAGATCCTGAGCGGCGAGACGCCGAACCCGGTGAACGTGCCACCCGGCTGTCGCTTCCATCCCCGTTGCCCGGTGGCTGAAGATCGCTGCAGCACGATCGATCCCGAGCTGCAAGACCTTCCCGGGGTGGCTCCGGGTCATCGCGCCGCGTGCATCCTCCTCCAGGGCTCGCGTCAGGCGAGATAGCGAGGGAACGTGCGCTCGAAGCGTCGCTCGCGCCGAAACGGCGTCATCCCGGCGACTGCCGCCAACTCCTCGGCCACGAGCTCGATGACGACGTGGTAGGCGACGGCGTCGGAGCGCACGTCGAGCGTCGCCTCCGTGCGCACGTCTGCCTCGGGCCACGTGACGCGGTACACGGTGCGGGCAAGAGCCCACGCCGCCGCTGGATCGTCAACCGAAACACCCACAGTCCCCTCGTAGCGCTCCTCCACAGAGGCACCGAACGGCGCCTTGTAGTCGGAGCCGTAGCTCGTAACGGCGCGGGTTTCGTGCCCTAGCTGGTCGTCTTCGAATCTCCAGACGATCGGTGGCTGCTCCGTGTCCTTGTCCGGAGCGTGCGCGTCCTTCCCGGTCGTCGGCGGGAGGCTCGGAGCAGGAAGGAGCGGAGGGCCGTTGAGCACGGGGAGCATGAGCTCGACACTTGCACGGTCGATCTCGAGGGGGGCTCCACTCGGTGGCGGCCAGGTGTTGGGCCAGTCGGCACCGGAGAGCGAGAGGCGGACGCGGTGGCCCTGTTCGAAGATCCAGGACGTCGCCTCCAGCTCGATCTCGATCTCGGTCGGTACGCCCGGCTCGAGTGCGAGTGGCTCGTCGTGCCCGTTCCGGTGTGCGAGGTTGCGGATTCCACGACCCGCGAGCGCCGAGGTCCCGTCCGGGAAGACGTCGCACAGCCGCACCGACAGGTATGCGACCGGCACGGGTGAGGTGACGGTGAGCCGAACGCGGGGATGGCCCATCACATCGAGGTCGGCGTCGAGCGGATCCCAGTCGTAGGTGAGCGACAGGGCGTCGTCGAGCCGTTGATCGCCCGGAAGTCCCCACGGCCCTCCACCTGCGCACGAGATCCAGGCGGCCCGCCCGACGTCGCCGCGCACGTGGATCGTGTCCAGGCCCGTCCCCTCGGGCCGCAGCACCTGCTCCTCGAGGCGCTCGGGCGGCCAGGTCGGCTCGCTGCGCCATTCGCCGCGCATCTCAGGCAGGTCTGGTGCGGGTCGGGTCGAGCGGCGGGCGAAGACGGCGATCGGGGCCTCGTCGTCGACGCCGTTCGCCTCGTCGGCCAGCCAGCGGCGGAACCAGCGGATCAGCTCCGGGACGAGGTCGATGTGCGGGCCCGGTCGGGCCGTTGCGGTGGAGCCGTGGCCCCAGGGACCGAGGAGAACGCGCTTCGGGCATGTCAGCTCCTCGAAGCCACGGAAGGCGATGTTCGTATACCCGTCGGCCCAGCCGGCGACGATCATCGTCGGGCAGGTGATTCTGGCGTAGTCGGGCCGCACCGACCCGTGGCGCCAGTACGGTCCGTCGGCCTGCTCCTCGAACCATTTCAGGAGCCAGGGCTCGACCTCGTCGATGCGTCGCGCCCATTCATCCCGCCAGCCGCCGCCGAATACCGCGGGTACCGGGGGTAGCGCGTTGCCGGCGACCATGTAGATCGGCCAGTCGATCAGGTCGAGTGCCTTGACAGCGCCACCCATGTAATGGACGTCGTCCGTGTATCGGTCGTCGGATGCGTAGATAGGGGCAATCGCACCAAGAGCCGGCGGACGCAGACACGCGACCTGGAGCGAATTGAAACCCGACCATGAGGTGCCATACATGCCGACCCGCCCGTTCGACCATTCCTGAGCGGCGAGCCAGTCGATCACCTGACAGATGTCGTCGTGCTCTTCGGCCGTGTACTCGTCGGTCGCGAGGCCGCTCGATGAGCCGGTGCCCCGGATGTCGAGGCGGCACACGGCGAAGCCGCCCTCCTCGCAGAGCCGCTCGTACTCCGATGCGTACGTCGCGGTGAGGTCGTCCATCCGGTACGGCAGAGCCTCGAGGAGCACGGGTGCCGGGGTGGCTTCGGGGATCCAGAGTTGTGCTGCGAGTCGAGTCCCGTCCGCGACGGTGATGAAGACGTGCCGGTGCTCCACACCCGCAATCCTCCCAGGTAGGGTCGGGCTGCGTTGCACCTGCGTCCGACAGCCGAGCAGAGCGCCCTGAGGGCCGACGCGGCCGCCTTCTGCGCAGGCCTGCGGCCGCTGCTGGAAAGCGACGCCGAGTGGTGGCGCCAGGGGATGTTGTCGGACGGCGATTCGGTCGCCGTCAACCGTGCGCTCGGCGAGGCCGGCTGGATCGGCATGTCGTGGCCCATTGAGCTTGGCGGTCGAGGGCTCTCGCGGCTCACAGCCACGCTCGTCGAGGAAGTATTCGGCTACCACTGGCTCCCGCTCTCCTCGTACCTGCTCTCGTACAAGACGATCGGTGCGGCGATCGAGCGGTTCGGCTCACCCGAGCTCGTGGAGCAGCTCCTGCCGCCGATTGCGCGCGGCGAGCTCGTCTTCTGCCAGGGCTTCTCCGAGCCTGGAGCAGGCAGCGACCTCGGCGCTCTCACGACAAGGGCAGAGCTACACGGCGACACCTACGTCGTCACCGGGCACAAGATCTGGACGTCGAGCGCACAGCTCGCCGACTGGATCTACCTCGCCGTGCGCACCGAGCCCAACGCGAAGCATCGCGGGATCTCCGTGCTCGTCTGTCCCGTCGACACGCCGGGAATCGAGGTGCGGACGTTTCCGACCCTCGGGGGCGGATATCTGTGTGAGACGTTCCTCGACGGAGTCGAGATCCCGGCCACGAACCTCGTTGGGAGCCCTGAACGGCGGCTGGGACATCCTCATGTACACGCTCGACTTCGAGCGCGTGACGGCCGAGAAGCTCGGAGGGTTCGCCTGGGTGCTCGATGCGGTCGAAGGACGGCTGCGGGAGACGTCCCGGCTGGACCGGGGGGCGTCGGATCGGCTGGCCAGGTTGCGGGGGGAGCTGCACGCCGCCCGTCTGCTGTCGTTCCGGGCGGCTGACACGCTCGACCGCGGCCACCCCGGTAGCGCGACGTCGGCGATGGCGAAGCTTTCGGGCGCACGGCTCGCCCAGGCGATCGGGGATGCGGCGATCGACCTGCTCGGTCTCGAAGGGCTGGGCGACGCTTCACCCGACGCGGCGATCCAGGGCCGTGCAGCGGCGCTCTATCGCGCCTCGGTCGGCTCGACGATCGCCGGTGGGACGGCCGAGGTGCAGCAGCTCGTGATTGCGCGACGTGGACTCGGTCTCCGATGAGCCTTCCTCTCGAAGGAGTACGTGTCGTGGAGGTGGCGCAATACGTCGCGGGTCCGCTCGTCGGATCGCTCCTGGCCGAGCTCGGAGCGGACGTCGTGAAAGTGGAGCCGCCCGGCGGAGATGCGTACCGTCAGGTAATGCCCGTTGCGGCCGGGATCGGTCGCTTCTTCGTCCCGCTCAACCGGGGCAAGCGGTCGGTCGTCCTCGATCTGAAGACGCCGGCCGGCCGATCCGCGCTCGCGAGCCTCGTCGCGACCGCGGATGTTCTCGTTCACAACGCGCCGCCCGTGCGTGCGGAGGCATTCGGGATCGGCTGGGACGAGCTCCACGCCGCGCACCCGGCGCTCGTCGTCGGAATCATCACGTCATTCGGACCTCATGGGCCGCTCGCGGGGACGCCGGCCTACGACCTCGTCGCTCAGGGGCGGTCGGGGCTCCTGACCTCGCACGCCTCGCGTGGCGACAGAGTCCCTGTGCGCGCCGGCGGCATTCCGATGGCCGACCTCACCGCCGGCCACCTGCTGGCGACAGGTGTGCTCGCCGCACTCGTCCGAGCGCGGACGGTAGGGGAGGGACAGGTCGTCGAGGTGTCCTTGCTCGGTGCGGCGCTCGCCGTGCAGATTCAGGATCTCGTGTGGCTCGACGGTGAGGCGGTCGGTCCCGCTGCAGCCGCAACGCGAAGCGATCTCGCTGCCCGGTCCGATGAGATCGCAGGCGGCCTCGCGATGAACCCGTACTACCGTTGCTACGAGGCGGCCGACGGGTTCCTCGCACTCGCATGTCTCAATCTCGCGCAGAGGCAGGCGTTCATCGAGATCTTCGGCCTCGACGACGCAACGATCGCAACACCTGATGTCGTGCCCGACGATCCTCACGTGCTCGCGGAGAAGCAACGGGTCACCGCAACGATCGAGCAGACGATCGCCGCAGAATCGGTAGAGGCGTGGCTTGCGAGGCTCGGCGCCGCCGGCGTTCCCGCCGGCCCGGTGCTTACACGCGAAACGGTGCACGCTGACGTGCAGATTCGTGCGAATGGCCTGCTGCAGGATGTCGAGCAGCCGGGGCTGGGACCGCTGACGATGCTCGGAGGCGTGTTTCGCATCGACGGGGCCGACGATGCGACGACGCGACCCGCACCAGGCCTCGGCGCCGACACCGAGGCCGTTCTCGCCGAGGTGGGAGGGTGAGATTCACGATCGAGCCCGAGCTCGAGCTGTTCGCGGAGTCGGTGCGCGGCGCCGTCGCGGAGTGGGAGGCGCCGCTGGAGCCGGTCTTCGGCGAATGGCAGGACGACCGTGACGACGACCTCGCGGCACGGCTCGCCGACGTGGGCTGGGGCGAGCTCTGGCACGACCCCGAGCTGCTCCGCCCGGCTGTGGCCGGGGGGATCGAGCTCGGGCGCCTTGTCGCGCCCCTCTCGCTGGTCGACGAGGCGACCCTCGGAGTTCCACTCACCGTCGCCGGGCGCGTTCGTCACGGGGCGGGACGCGTCGCCGGGGGAGCGCGCGAACCGACCCTCGACGGGACCGGAACGCTGCAGGGGGTCAACCCGACGCTCCCAGCCGCTCCGGCGCAGCTCCGAGCCTGGGGCGTCGTCACGCTGGGCTATCTCGCAGGGCTCGCAGACGCGGCACTCGGGAAGGCCGTGGAGCACGCGCGGTCCCGTGAGCAGTTCGGCGCACCCCTCGCCGCGCTCCCGGCGGTCCAGGCGCGACTCGCCGATGCGGCACTGGCGCGAGACGGCCTGCTGCTGTCGGCCTGGTCCGCTGCCGACGTCGATGGAGGCTTCCCTCGGGAGTCGCTCGCCTGGGCGGGTAGCGCGTGTCGAGAAGTGACCTTGCACGTGCAGCAGGTACACGGCGGCATCGGCTTCGCACTCGAAGGGGGCATCCACCGGTACTACCGTCGTGCGAAGACGGTTCAGGTCTGGACGAATGCGCTGCTGCTCGAGGTGGGTGGATGAGCGAGTAGCAACTGCCCGGCTGCACGGGCGTTCCGGACAGCTGGGGAGCGATCGTTACAGATGCGGCGTAATGGACATCTGGCGGTGGGTGGCGCTCAGCCCTACCGTGCAAGGGATGCGTGCGGCCCTTCTTCTCGCCGATCCCGACCCCGACCGTCCGGGCTATCTCGAGCGCAACCTGAGCTCGGACGGCTTTGACGTCGTGGAGGCCGGCTGGAGCGCGCAGGCGCTCGATATCGCCGAGCGTACGCGGCCGGACATCGTGCTCGCGGGCGAGGCCGAACTATGCGCGCGGCTGCGTGAGGGGGAGCCCGGCCGACGTTGGGACCGAAACGTCCCGGTGATCGTGCTGACGGCAACGGGCGCTGACCCCGTCGAACGCGTCCGCGCCTTCGAACGCGGAGCGGACGACGTCGTCGAGCGTGCTCTGTATCAGGAGCTCGTGGCCAGGATCCATGCTGTCCTGCGCCGTGCCGCTGCCGGCCCCGCCGAGCTGCTGGAGGCCGGCGAGCTCCTCGTCGATCGCAGGGCCAGGCAGGTGCGAGTTCGGGGCGTTCCTGTGGCGCTCGCAGGCCGTGAGTTCGATCTGGCGGTTCAGCTCGCGAGCGATCCGAACCGCGTCTTTACCAAGGAGGAGCTCCTCCGCGATGTCTGGGGGTACCACGGCCGACTCGTCACCCGGACTGTCGACTCCCATGCATCGCGCCTGCGCCGGAAGCTCCGCGCCGCGGGTGCCGAGCTCCCTTACGTGATGAACGTCTGGGGGCGGGGGTACCGGCTGCTCGAATGAGGCCGTGTGCCGGCGACGTCGTCGCAAGCGCCGGCGCCCGCTGTGGGTAGCGTGAGCTGATGGACGTCGGGCGACGCGTGCGGATGCTGACCCTGTTCGCAACGGCCCTTGGCTCGGCCCTCGCCTTTCTCGACACCACGGTCGTCATCGTCGCGCTCCCCAGCATGGACGAGGACCTCGGGCTCGGGCTCTCGGGCCAGCAGTGGGTCTACTTGGCCTATGCGCTTTCGTTGTCCGCGTTCTACCTCGTCGGCGGGGCAATCGGTGACCGCGTAGGGCTACGGCGCACGTTCGTCGTTGCCGTCGTGTTGTTCGCTCTCGCCTCGCTCCTCACGGCGCTCGCGCCGAGCGAAGGCGTGCTGATCGGCGGACGGGCGTTGCAAGGAGTCGGGGGCGCAGTTCTCACAACCACGAGCCTCGCTCTCCTGCGGGTGACGTGGGCCGGGCAGGCAGGACGCGCGATCGGGCTGTGGACATCATTGACGAGCCTTGCCACCGTTGGCGGCCCCGCGCTCGGGGGTGTGATCGTGCAGACGGTCTCATGGCGTTGGGTATTCCTCATCAACGTGCCCCTCGCAGCAGTCACGATCGGGCTTGCGCTCGCCGGACGGGGGAAGGAAGAGGGTGCTGCCGGACGCTCGACGCTCGATCTCGTTGGGTCGGCGCTCGTCGCGATCGCCCTCGTCGGGATCACCTACTCCCTCGTCGAGGTCCGCGAGCGTGGCCTCTGGGAGGTGCTGCCGCTTCTCGTCGTGGGCGTCATCGCTCTGGTTGGCCTCGTCTTCTGGACGCTGCGCTCGAACGACCCGGTCATTCCACCGTCGCTTCTGCGGATGCCCGGCCTCGCAGCGGCGAATCTCGTGACTCTGGTGCTGTACGCCGCGCTCGGAGCGCACCTCCTCTTCCTGCCCGTCTACCTGCAGTTCCTCGGTCTCTCACCGATGGTCGCAGGGCTCGTGTTCGCGCCTCCGAGCATCGGCCTGATCGTGCTCGCGCCACATTTCGGGCGCTACGCCGATCGCAACGGCCCCCGGTTTCCGATCGCAGCAGGTGCGGCGACGATCGGCGTTGCCGTGCTCCTTCTCCTGCCGGCGACGACGCGACCCGACGCCTGGACGTGGGGGGTCGCGAGCGTCTGCCTGTTCGCGCTCGGGTTGCCCGCCGTTGTGGCGCCGATCACGGCGGCAGCGCTCGCTCCGGCGCCGGAGGAGCTCGCCGGGGTCGCTGCCGGCCTCAACCAGACGGTGGCGCGCGTCGGCGGCATCCTCGCGGTGGCAGCGATAGGCGCCCTGGCGGGAGCACTGTTTGTCCACCAGGGCGGTGTCGGAGACACTCCCTTCGACCCGTCAGCAACGGGAGCTGTGCGTGATGCGGGCGTTGCCACCTTCCACGGCGTCGTTCTGTCGGTCGCGGCGCTTGCCTTCCTTGCATCGTTTCTGGCGGCCGCGATCCTTCGTGGTCACCGTCAGAGAAGCACTCCTTCGAGTCTCAGCAGCGCAACCTTGCGGTCCAGCCCGCCGCCGTAACCGACGAGGCTGCCGTCCGCCCCCACGATGCGGTGACACGGGAGCACGATGGGCACCGGGTTGCGATTCATGATCGTTCCGACGGCCCGCGCGGCTCTGGGCCTGCCTGCCCGCGCCGCCAGATCGCCGTACGTCGCCGTCTCGCCGAACGGGACGCGTGCCAGCTCCGTCAGCACGAGCTCTCCGAACGGCGTGACGCCGCGAAGGTCGATCGCGAGATCGAAGGCGTGGCGCCTGCCCCCGAAGTACTCGTCGAGCTCGCGCCGGGCGCCATCGATCTGACTCGAGGAGCGCAGAATCCGAGGTCCAGCTACGCGCGCGATCCGGTCCAGCTCCTCCTCGGGGGCGGCGTCGAACGAGATTCGAATCAGTCCGCGTGCGCTGGCGGCGACGAGCAGCGGCCCGATCGGACTGTCGACGATGTCGTAACCCGCGTCGAGCATGCCGCTGCGTGCGGCTGCTTCGCGAAAGCGTTGGTCGAGATCGGTTGGAACGCTCATGGAGTGTGTTCCTTTCTCAAGCGGCGCACCCCGGACGAGGCAGCCTGGCGCGCGGCGTCGGGGCTGGAGTCGAGGGCCGTGGCGATCTGGTCGTAGGTGAGGTCGTAGCCGTAACGGAGCACTACAGCGGCCCGTTCCTTGGCGGGCAGCCCGGCGGTGAGATCGCCGAGATCTTCATAGGCCGGTCGCGTGTCCTCATGGGGCAACTCCGGCAGTTCGCCGGCGGGCTTCGTCCGTCGATGCACATCGATTGCGACACGAGAGGCAATCGTCAACACCCAGGCACGGAGATGCTCACCGTGATCGAGTCGTTCATAGGCTCGGAGAGCGCGCAGAAAGGTCTCTTGAAAGGCGTCGTCGGCCCGATCTCTGCCGAGCTTGCGGCGCAGCAGCCCGAGAACCTCGGAGTTGTGCTCGGCGTAGAACGTCTCGAACGGCGGAATTGCCACGGTGCCCATCATCCGTGAAACGCTGGTACCGGCTGTCGCGTGAGATCGCCGAGGGAGGCTCCTGATTCCTGCGGCCTCGATCAGCGGCCGGCATCTGAGACACTTCGGAGCATGAAGGTCGCCGTCGTCGGGCATGTCGAGTGGATCCGGTTTGCCCGGGTCGAGCGGCTGCCCGGCTCGGGCGAGATCGCTCACTCGACGGAGGAATGGGAGCAGGTCAGGCGGCGGGGGAGGGGTTTCCGCGATCCAGCTTGCGTTGCTCGCTGACGAGGCTCATCTCTTCACGGCCCTCGGCGACGACGAGCTCGGCAGCCTCGCCCGCACCGAGCTCGAGGAGCGCGGTGTTCGCGTGCACGCGAGCGCGAACCACCGGCAGCAGCGCTGGGCATTCACGCACATCGACGACGTTGGTGAACGGACGATCACAACCGTCGGTCCCAAGTTGCGACCCAGCGGGGGCGACGACGGCCTTCCCTGGCACGAGCTCGAAGAGATGGATGCTGTGCTGTTCATTGCCGGCGACGTAGAGGCGTTGCTGTGGTCACGTCGCGCAGCTGTGCTCACGGCGACAGCCCGTGAGGGTGACGTTCTCAAGCGCGGAGCCGTTGAGCTCGACGCGTTGATCGGCAGCGGCGAGGACGAGGCCGAGCGATACCACGTCGGCGATCTCGACCCTGAACCCAAACTCGTCGTCACCACCTCCGGGGCCCTCGGAGGCTGGATGCAGCCGGGCGGTCCCTATACCGCGGCGCACGGTCCCCGGGCCTCGCGAGGACGCCTACGGTTGTGGGGACTCGTTCATGGCGGGGCTGACGTATGCGCTCGGTGTCGGCCTCGAATCCCAGGATGCCGTCGCGTTCGCCGCGCGGTGCGGCGCTGCGGCGCTGACGGGTCGCGGCGTCGCGCCGCAGCCGGTCGCGCTATGAGAACAGCGCTCCCGGGGCCCACGGGCCTCCGTGACATGTCAGTATTGGGAGCGTGAATCTCCGTGAGCTCTCGTCGGTCGACAGTGACACGGTTCGCGCTGCGATGGGTGCGTGGACGACCGGAGTCGTCGTCGTCACGGCAACGCACCCGGATGGGCGAGACGCGGGGCTCGTGATGGTGAGCCTGGCTCCTGTGTCGCAGGAGCCTCCGCTCGTTCTCTGGAGTGTCGATCGCGGCTCGAGCAGTCTCGACGTCTGGCTGGAAGCACCCGGGTTCGCTCTCCAGTTGCTCGGTGCCGATCAGGAGGCATTGGCCTGGCAGTTTGCGCGGAAGGGAGCCGAGAAGTTCGACGGCCTCCTGCTCTCGCGTGGGGTCATCGGAGCGCCGCTGCTGGAGGGCGTTGCGGCGACGATCGAGTGTGCCATGTATGCGCAGCATGACGCCGGCGATCACGTCATCCTGGTCGGTCGCGTCGTCGCGGCAACGCTGACCGACGCCCCGCCGCTCGTCATGCACGCCGGTCGCATGCGCGGCCTTCCCACCGACTGAACGAAGGAGACCTCCGTGACCAAGACCCTGCTCGACGGTGCCGACCTCAAGCTCGGTCTCTTCTCGGCGAACTGCTCCTCTGGCATGGCCGTGACGAAGATCGAGGATCGCTGGCAGGCCACGTGGGACGACAACCTGCGGCTCGGGCGGCTTGCAGACGAGGTCGGAATCGACTTCATGTTGCCGATCGCACGGTGGATCGGCTACGGCGGAGAGACGAACTTCCACGAAGGCGTCCTCGACCCGATCGCACTGGCGGCGGGGTTGCTTGCCGAGACAAGGAGGATCTTCGTCTTCGCAACGATCCATACGGCGTTCAACCATCCGCTGGTTGCCGCGAAGGCCATGGCGACCGTCGACCAGATCGGCAAGGGGCGAGCCGGGCTCAACATCGTGGCCGGCTGGAACAAGCCGGAGTACGACGCGATGGGTGTCGATCTACCGCAGGACCACGACGACCGCTACGCCTACGCGCAGGAATGGTGGGAGATCGTGAAGCGCCTCTGGACGGAGCCCGGGCGTTACGACATCGACGGCCGCTTCTGGCAGCTGAAGGGCGCCGAGTCGATGCCGAAGCCGTACGACGGCCTCCTGCCGATCCTCAACGCCGGCTCGTCGACGCAGGGTCGCGACTTCGCGGGACGCAACTCGAACGTGGTCTTCACCGTGGTCGGAGGCCCGGACGACGGCGCCGGCGTCGTCGAGACCGTGAAGACGAACGCACGCGACAACTACGCGCGAGAAGTCGGCGTCTTCACGCCGTCGTACTGCGTGTGCCGCGAGACCAAGGCGGAAGCGGAGGAGTTCCACCGCTGGTACGCGGAGGAGAACGCCGACTGGGACGCGGTCGACAACCTCATGCGCCTCCAGGGCCTCTACGCAATGTCGTTCAGCGAGGACATGCTCGCGATGTTCCGCGGCCGCTTCGCCGGCGGTCACGGTGTCTGTCCGTTGATCGGCTCGCCCGACGACGTCGCCGCAGAGATCAAGCGATTCTGGGACGCGGGCTTCGGCGGGATGACGCTCAGCTTCGTCGACTACGTCGGCGAGCTCGAGTACTTCGCGCAGGAGGTACTACCGCGCCTCGAGGCCCTCGGAGTGCGGCAGCCGCGCTGATCCGGGAGAGGCTTCCGGTGGCTGAGCGCCACCGGAAGCCTCGACTGCGCGTCGGGCTAGTGCCGCGACCTGCCCGACCTGATCAGCCTGGTAGGCCAATGTCGGCGAGTCGGGCTGGCAGGCTCGGACGGCGTGCCGTCCGACTCCTCCACTGCCGCGACGATCTCGGGCTCGGATCGCCCTTCGCGCTGCATTCGCTCGACCATCACCCGCAGGTGATAGGCGTCCACGGCCGTCGACGACGTTCGCATGGTCGTTCCCTTCGCTCGTTGGTGGGCGGCGGCATCGCCGGTCGCCGGACAGCTGAGCCCGGGACACGAGGACCGGCGTCGAGGCCGGATCGAGTGGCTAGTACCGCCAGCCGCTACCCAGGATAGCTGTGCCGCGTCAGGCTGCGACGGGCCGGGAGGTGCCGAGCACCGCGCCATTCCGGTCGAGAGCAGCGACGGCGAGGTAGCGAGGACTCGTGCCGAGAGCGATCGCTGTCTCGAATCCTTGCCGGGCCACGCTGCGGACAGGGCGGAGATCACGTGCGGACGAGCCGCCGCCCACCTGCCACCGTGCGACTTCCGTCGCGCCGTTCCAGCTCGCGTACACCACTGTCCCGCCGCGTGTCCCAGGCGTTCTCGCGACGGTGGGTCGGGTAACCGGGCGTCCGATCCATGGCTGCCGCCGTGCCCGGTAGGTGACGGACGTGCCTGTGAAGCGGGCGTCGAAGCGGAGTGCACCATCCGGCCCGATCTCGCTGAAGCCCGGGTACGTGCCCCACCCGACGAAGACGCCGCCGTCGGCCACCTGTTGGGCGTTGCCCATCGCCCAGGACGTACGTACCTCGGATGCCTGGTATCCGCGCGCGAGCGTCGCGGTCATCGCCGACGCGTCGAGCTTGAAACGAAGCGGCCCGGAGGCAACCCCGTGCTGTGTGGGCGCCGAAGCGTTGTTGTCGAAGATCGTCAACGTCCCGTCGGAATGGCGTCGCGCATCGTGTTGATAGCTGAAGGAGACCCCGGGTCCGAGCGTGTAATCGCTCCGCTTCCCGCCGAGGCGCCAGATCACCTGGCCGGTGCGCCGGTGAATCTTGTAGACCGCTGAGGTGTTCCTGGCGGAGGCGAGCAGGTGGCCGTCGTGGTCGACGCCGATCGAGTTGAGGTGGAAGTAGTCGACGTTGCCGTCCCGGGTGACGGCGGGCTCGAAGGATTCCTCGACGTCGACGTGATCGAGGCTGTGCCACTCGAAGAGCACGCGTCCGGACGGGATGTCGAGCTCCTGGATGATCCCCTCGACGAGCCGGCCGTCGACTGGCCCGCCGATCCGTGACAGGTCGGTGTGGATCTCGTTATAGATGCTGATCAGTGCGGTATCGCGCGACGTGATCAGGATCTCGTGCAAGTCGGCCTTGTAGCCGTTCCCCGCCTTGATCCGAGCCACGCGGTTGTAGGACTGGTCGGCGATGACGAACGTGCCGCCGTAGCCGCCAAACACTGTCCCCTCCCACCATGTCAACACGGGCGCGCCACGATAGTGCTGCACGCGTAGGTCGATCGCTGTCCTCGCTGTCAGGGGCCGGAACCAGAGCGGCTGTCCGTTGCGGTCGACGATCAACGGCCCACTCGCCTCGGTCGAGGGAGGCGTCGTCGGGAAACTGAACGGCGCGAGCATGATGTGACCCCGCGTCGACCCGACGTCGGGCACGAGGATCGAAATCGGTGGCGGCACCAGATCGGGTCGCGACACGTAGGCGGGCGCGGTGGGCAGGTCGCCTCCCGCAGCGAGCAGTCGGCCGACGACGCCGGCCCCGCTTGCCCGTGGTGCCAGCACGCCGGCCGTCAGGGTTCCGGCAGCAGCAATACCCGCGGCCCCGAGAAATCCGCGTCGCGAGAGGGCCGCATCTCCGTCGACAAGCACCGGCGTAGTCAACACGATTCGCCGGCGCGTGTCACGTGCCCACTGCCCGAAAGGGTGAGAAGTCGTCAGTCCCTTGCATAGTGGGTGAAAGTGGTTTAGAGTGGGGAAAGGTGGGAGCAACCATGGAGCCTCGGGCATGTTCATCGGCCAGTACGACCACGCGATCGACGACAAGAGCCGCATCACGCTGCCGGCTCGCTTTCGGGACGCTCTCGTCGGTGGGGTCATCCTCTCGAAGGGCCTCGACGGGAGCGTCGACGTCTACGCGAAGGAGGCCTGGCGGATGATCGTTGCCGAACGGATGGGCCGTCTCGACCCTCTGCTGCCGGACACCCGCGCATTGCAGCGCCACTTCTTCGGCGGCGCCTCCGAGGACATGCCCGACAAGCAGGGGCGAGTCCTGCTGCCGGCGCCGCTTCTTCGCTACGGGAAGCTCACGAAGGACGTCACGGTGGTCGGGAACAACGACCACCTCGAGATCTGGGATCGCGCCGCCTGGGCGGAGCGCCTGGAAGGGATCGAAGGGAGTGCCGACCATGTTGCCGAACGTCTTGCCGCACAGCAGGTCTGATCACACCCCCGTCCTCGCGGACGAGGTGCGCGAACTTCTCGCCGTCGCGCCGGGCGAAACCGTCGTCGACGCGACCTTCGGCGCCGGCGGCCACGCCCGAATTCTCGCGGCCGAGCTACGTGGGCAAGGGAAGCTCGTTGCGATCGATCGAGACCCGAGCGTCAAGCCACACTTCGACCGCTTCAAGGCTCAGGCCGGGGTCGACGTCCGCTTCTTGCGTGGAGACTTCGCAATCGTTCTCACGCAGCTTGCCTCGAACGACATCAAGGCCGACGCGATCCTGCTCGACATCGGTGTCTCGTCGATGCAGATCGACCAGCCCGAGCGCGGGTTCTCGTACGCTACGGACGCCCCACTCGATATGCGGATGGACCCGTCCAGCGAGGTCACAGCCGCGACGATCGTCAACACGTGGGACGAACGAGAGCTCGCAACCATCTTCCGCCGGTTCGGAGAAGAGCGGTACGCGGGCCCGATTGCTCGCGCGATCGTGCGTCGACGCGCCGAAGAGGCGTTCTTCCGCACGGGAGACCTCGTCGACGTGATCAAGACGTCGATTCCGACTCCCGCGCGCTTCGGGGAAGGGCATCCCGCCAAGCGCGTCTTCCAGGCTCTCAGGATCGCCGTCAACGACGAGCTCGGTCAGCTCGAGGCGGCGCTCCCGGCCGCCGTCGAGATGCTACGCCCGGGAGGGCGTCTCGCGGTGATCAGCTTCCATTCGCTCGAGGATCGGATCGTGAAGAAGTTCATGGTCGCGGGTGCACGTGGCTGTACGTGCCCGCCCGACTTTCCGATCTGTGTCTGTGGCAAGGAGCCCGAGCTTCGCCTGCTCACCAAGAAGCCAGTCCGGCCGTCCGCCTCCGAGACCGACCTCAACCCGCGGGCAACCTCCGCACGCCTGCGGGTGGCGGTCAAGGCATGACAACCTCCGAGAAGATCCACTAGATGTCGACCATCGCCGAGGCGCCCGTTGCCCGTCGCGAGCGGCGTGAGAAGCCGCAGGACAGAACCTCTCGAGCTCCATTTGCAGGTGGGGTCGTCTCGATCATCGTCGTCGGAGTGCTTCTCGCGGGCATCGTCGCCCTCAACGTGCTGGTCCTTCAGCTGAACATGCAGTTCGACGGGCTCAGCCGCGAGCGAGCGCAGCTAAGAGCCGACAACGCTCTGCTTCGCTCACAACTCTCGAGCGCGTCCGCCAACGTGCGGATCGAGGAGGCGGCGACGACCCAGCTCGGGCTCCAGGCTGCTGATCCACTGACGACGACGTACGTCCGGCTCGGGGCGAAGTGAAAGGCCGCCGCGCGAATCAGCGGATCCGCGTCCTGATAGCTGTCTTCGCGCTCCTATTCGCCGTGGCGATCGGTCGTGCAGCCTGGGTGCAGGGTGTGCAGCACGACCGCCTCGCAAAGATGGCGATCACGCAGCATCGCGAGACGATCGAGGTTCCCGCAGGCCGGGGCACTATCTACGACCGCACCGGCGAGCCCCTTGCGATCGGCGAGCAAGCGACGACGGTGTACGCGGATCCCCGAAACGTCGCCGACGCTCAACGCGCTGCCGTGATCGTGGGGAAGACGCTCGGGCTCGACGCGAACAAGCTGTACCCCGAGCTCAAGAACCGGGCGAAGGGATTCGTCTACATCGCGCGCCAGACGGACCCGACGAAGGCGGCGGCCCTCAGCAAGCGGGCGATCCCGGGCCTCGGGTTCTATCCCGAGGAGCTGCGCGCCTATCCGCAGGGGACTGTCGCCTCGCATGTGCTCGGGTTCGCCGGAACCGACAATCACGGCCTCGACGGACTCGAGCGCTCGCTGGACAAGACGCTCTCGGGTCGGAACGGCTTCGAGACGATCGTCAAGGATCCGTTCGGTCGCGCGATCGACGTCGTCACCTCACGACCCGAGCGGCCGGGACGAAATGTCACGTTGACGATCGACCATCAGGTCCAGGCTGACGCTGAGCAGGTGCTGGCACGGACGGTGAAGCAGTTCGACGCCCGCGGCGCAGCCGCAATCGTGATGGACCCGCGCACCGGAGCAATTCTCGCCATGGCGAACTATCCGACATTCGACGCCAACAGCTTCGCGACGGCATCTCCGGACGCTCGGCGGAACCGAGCCGTCACGGACGCGTACGAGCCGGGGTCGACGTTCAAGATCGTGACGATCGCCGGGGCGCTCGAGGACAACGTCGTCTCGCCCAACTCGACGTTCACGCTCGCGCCGACGATCCAGGTGGCAGACCGCGTCATCCACGAGGCCCACATTCGCGGTACCGAGGTGATGAGCGTCAAGGACATCCTCGCGCAGTCATCGAACATCGGCACGATCACGATCGCCGAAAAGCTCGGTCAGGGCGAGCTCGCCGCCTGGATCGACCGGTTCGGGTTCGGCAAACCGACGGGCGTCGACTACCCGGGTGAGAGTCGTGGTCTCGTGCTGCCGCTCAGGGACTGGTCTGGCTCGACCATCGGCACCGTTCCGATCGGACAGGGCATCGCTGTGACGCCGCTCCAGATGGTTTCTGCCTACGCGACGATCGGCAACGGCGGCGTTCGCGTCACGCCGCACCTGGTGGAGAAGGTCGGCACGAAACGCGTGGCGTCCACCAAGGGAACGCGGGTCGTCTCACGGCATACGGCAGACAGGATGATGTCCATGTTCAGAGACGTGGTGCTCGAAGGCACCGGTACCGAGGCGGCGATTCCCGGTTACACCGTCGCAGGCAAGACGGGTACCGCACAGAAGGCCGAGAACGGCCGCTACGTGCGCAAGTACGTCGCATCATTTGTCGGCCTCGTTCCCGCGAAGAAGCCGCGCCTCGCGATCCTCGTGATGGTGGACGAGCCGCGCGGAAACATCTACGGCGGTGTGGTGGCGGCCCCGGCGTTCCGCGATATCGCTCGATTCTCGCTCCAGTACCTCGAGGTGCCGCCTGACGCGCCCGAGACGAAGACAGCGCAGACCGCCTCCGGGGGTCCATCGAACCAGTAGGACGGCTGTCGCTCGAGGCCGGACGATGCGCCTCCGTAGAATGTCACCCTGTGAATCTTGACGAACTCACGCGCGTGCTCGCCGCGAGCGAGACCGGTGCCCGTGGAGCAGTCGAGATCACCGACCTCGCCTACGACGCCGATCGTGTCGGTCCGGGAACACTGTTCTTCTGCGTCCCCGGGGCGCGCGTGGACGGGCACGATTTCGCGGCGAGTGCTCTCGCTGCCGGAGCCGCAGCACTCGTCGTCGAGCGTCCCCTCGAACTCGACGTGCCCCAGCTGCTCGTCGACGACGCTCGCGCTGCGATGAGTGTGGCCGCAGACAGGTTCTTCGGAGAACCGACGCGTTCGCTCGAGGTCGCCGGAGTGACCGGTACGAACGGCAAGACGACCACGGCGTTCCTCATGCGCTCGGTGCTGGAAGCCGCCGGTCGCTCGCCCGGGCTCGTCGGGACGGTCGACTGGATTGTGGGGGGAGCGTCGCGCCCTGCACCGCACACGACCCCAGAGGCGATCGATTTGCAGCGGCTCTTCCGCGAAATGCTCGACGCCGGCGACGAGAGCGTCGTGGTCGAGGCATCGTCCCACGGCTCTGTCCTCCGTCGCCTCGATCGCGTTCGCTTCGACGTGCTCGTATTCACGAACCTCTCGCAGGATCACCTCGATCTGCACGGGACGATGGAGGACTACTACCAGGCGAAGCGCAGACTCTTCACCGGTGCGCAGCCGCCACCCGCGGCAGTCAACGTGGGTGACGAGCATGGCCGCCGATTGGCGCTCGAGCTCGCAGAGTCCCGTCGCGCACCCCTCGTTACCTACGGAATGACGGACTCGGCGGAAGTACGGCCGGACGATCTCGAGCTAGGCCCAGGCGGTAGTCGATTCCGAGCCGGTGGGATCCGGGTCGAGACGCCGCTGCGGGGTCGCTTCAACGTCGAAAACATCCTCGGCGTCATCGCCGGCGGGATCCTGTTGGATGTCGACGACGACGACATTGCCGAGGGCGTGCGGGCACTCAAAGGTGTACCGGGACGGTTCGAGGCAGTCGACGAGGGCCAGCCGTTCGCGGTGATCGTCGACTATGCGCATACTCCGGACTCGCTCGACATCGTCCTTCAGGCCGCGCGCGAGCTCGGTGAAGGACGCCTGATTTGCGTGTTCGGGGCCGGCGGCGATCGCGATCGGGGTAAGCGCCCAGTGATGGGAGCCGTCGCTGTCCAGCGCGCCGACCACGTCATCGTCACGTCTGACAATCCGCGCAGCGAGGATCCGCTCGGGATCATCCAGGATGTGCTCCAGGGAGCCGGGACCGCAGTCGAGATCGATCCGGACCGGCGCAGCGCGATCCGAAGCGCCCTCGCGCTCGCCGAACCCGGCGATGTCGTCGTGATTGCAGGCAAGGGTCACGAACAGGGTCAGGACACCGGAGGGATCGTCGTGCCCTTCGACGACCGTGCAGTCGCTTCGGAAGCACTTCGCGAGGCAGGTTTCAACGCGTGATCCCCGTCGGCTGGGACGAGGTAACCGCCCTCGCGCTTGGAAAGCTCGAGCTCCGCGGTGACGGCGATACCGGAGGCCAGATCAGAGGGATCAAGGCCGACTCGCGTCTCGTTGGCCCCGGCGATCTCTTCATCGCGCTCAACACGGGCGTTGCACACGTTGCAGAGGCGGCCTCACGAGGCGCGAGCACTCTCGTCCCCGACGACCAGGAAGCTGCTCTGGCGGTCCTCGCCTCCCTCGTCCGCTCGAAGAGTGACGCGCGGGTCATCGCCGTCGTCGGCTCCACCGGCAAGACGTCGACGAAGGACATCCTGGGCGCGCTGTGTAGCGTCGCAACTCCGACCGTGTGGGCACACGCGAGTCAGAACAATGAGATCGGCCTGCCCCTCACGGTGTGCAGGCTCGAAACGGACACTGACGTGCTCGTGACCGAGATGGGCATGCGCGGCCTCGGGCAGATCGCGGCGCTGTGCGCGGTCGCTCGCCCGGATGTCGTGGTCGTTACGTCGATCGGCCCCGAGCACCTCGAGCTCGTCGGCACCGTGGAGCGGGTCGCCGAGGCGAACGCGGAGGCGATCGCCTCGCTCCCGACAGGTGGCATAGCGGTCGTGCCGGCGGATGCAGCCGAGCTCGAGCCGTATCTCGGGCGTTCCGACATCGAGATCGTCCGGTTCGACCGGAGCGCCGTCGTCGGCTCGGGCCACATGTGGACGTTCTCGCTCGGAGCCAGCGAGATCTCGTTGACGCTTCCGTTCACCTCCCGGCACATGGCGGAGAACGCACTAGCGGCGCTCGTGGCCTACCACGCCCTCGGTCTCCCCATCGATCGGGCGCAGGGCGGTGCCGACGCGATCCAGCTTTCCCCCTGGCGTGGGGAGGAGACGGCGCTCAGCGGGGGCGGCATCGTCGTCAACGATTCCTACAACGCGAACCCCGTCTCGATGAAGGCGGCTCTCCGCGACCTCGTCGCGCGTGCCGGGACTCGCCGACGGGTGGCGATTCTCGGCGAGATGGCCGAGCTGGGCAACGATTCGGAGCGATACCACGGCGAGATCGGGCTGCTCATACTGGAGCTCGGGATCGAGCTCGTCCTTGCGGTCGGCGAAGGCGCTCGTCCGTATCTCGGGGGAGCTGGGCCGCCGTCTCGATACTGGATGGCCGACGCCTCCGGGTTCGAGGACCTGGCACACCTCCTACGTCCGGGCGACGCGATTCTCGTCAAGGCGTCGCGTTCGGTCGGGCTCGAAGGCATACCGGCCTCGATCGAGAAACGGTCAAGGGCATGGTCCGAGTCCTGATCGCCGGTCTCCTCGCGATGGTCATAGCCATCGTGATCGGACCGACCTTTATCGAGTGGCTACGGCGAACGGGTGTCGGCCAGCAGATTCGCGAGGAAGGCCCCGCGCGCCACATCGTCAAGCAAGGAACGCCGACCATGGGCGGCCTCCTGATCCTGGCGACTGCGATCGCACCGTTTCTCCTGCTCTCGCTGTACACGATCCCCGGGCTGGCGTTGCTCGGGATGACGCTCGGCTGCGCGGCGATCGGTTTCGCCGACGACTACCTGAAGGTGCGGAAACGCCGCTCGCTCGGGCTTTCGGGGCGATGGAAGATGCTCGGGCTCGTATTGATCACGATCGGGGTGGGCTGGGTGGTGACGAAGGTCGGATATCTCGATACCGAGATCTACTTCCCACTGATCGACGTCAATATCGACCTGCACTGGCTCTATTTCCCGTTCCTCTTCGTCGTGATCGCCGGTACCGCGAACGGCGTCAACCTGACCGACGGCCTCGACGGTCTCGCCGCTGGCACGTGTGCCATCTCGATCCTCACCTTTCTCGCCATCGCCGCCATCTCATGGATCCGCTCGGGCCCGGTCGGGGATCGCAGTGGCAACTATCTCGACGTGGCGATCTTCGCGGCAGCGCTGATCGGTGGCGTGATCGGCTTCCTCTGGTTCAACGCCTTCCCGGCCGAGGTGTTCATGGGCGACACAGGCTCGATGGCTCTTGGTGGTGCCATTGCGGGTCTCGCGGTGATGACCCAGACAGAGGTGCTCCTCGTCTTCATCGGAGGGATCTATCTGATCGAGGCGCTGTCGGTGATGATCCAGGTGGCGAGCTTCAAGCGCACGGGAAAGCGCGTCTTCCTGATGGCGCCGATCCACCACCACTTCGAGATGAAGGCGTGGTCCGAGACGAAGATCATGGTGCGATTCTGGATCGTGGGAGCGATCCTGTGCACGATCGGATTCGTCCTGTACTACCGCTACTACCTCCGCTTCAAGCTGTAGTGGCGTTCCGGAGGACGTTCACATGAAAGCTCTCGTCGTGGGTCTCGCGCGATCGGGCCGGACAGCGGTAGCCGCCCTGGCGGCGCAGGACTGTGACGTTGTCGCGTACGACCGATCGACCGCGGTCGACATCGACGGCGTTGCCGCCGACGTGCGACTCGGCGCCTGGGAGGACAATGCCCTCGACGGCGTCGAGCTCGTCGTCAAGAGCCCGGGGGTTCCCGATTCATCAGAGCCGGTCGCCGCTGCGCTCCGCCGGGGCATCACGGTCATCTCGGAAATCGAGCTCGGTGTGCGGCTGCTCGCCAACCCCTTCGTCGGAATAACCGGCACGAACGGTAAGACGACGACGACCGCCCTCCTTGGAGCGATGTTCGAAGCCGCCGGCATGCCGGCCGAGGTGGTGGGAAACATCGGTCGGCCCTTGACCGACCTCGTGAATGCCGTCGACCCCGGCGCGTGGGTGGTGTGCGAGCTCTCGTCGTTCCAGCTCGAGGGCACCGAGAGCCTCCACCCCCGGATCGCCGTGCTGACGAATCTCGAGCCGGACCACCTCGATCGCCACGTCACCTTCGACGCATATGCGGCCGCGAAGCTTCGCGTGTTTGCGCTCCAGAACGAGGACGATGTAGCGGTCGTGCCGGTCGGGTTCCAGCCGGTTCCAGGAGCGGCACGGCGGGTCGAGTTCAGTGGCGCTGATCTGCTGCCGGCCGAGCCGCTGATCCCAGGGATGCACAACAGAGAGAACGCCGCGGCCGCGACGGCCGCCGCCCGCGCCGCCGGGATCCCTGATGTGGCGATCGCAGAAGCGTTGCGGACCTTCCCAGGCGTCGAACATCGGATCGAGGACGTGGCCACGATCTCCGGGGTGCGGTACGTGAACGACTCGAAGGCGACCAACGTCGCGGCGGCGTTGCGCGCGCTGGCATCGTTCCCGGGGGCCCGGAAGCTCGTGATTCTCGGCGGCCGGGGCAAAGCAGAGCCATACGCTCCGCTCGCGGAGGCCTTCGGAGCCGACGATCGCGCCTACCTGATCGGAGAGGCGACCGAGGTCATCGCTGAGGCACTCTCGCGAGCCGGGGTCGCCCATTCTCGCTGCGGCGATCTCGCGGCGGCTGTCGCCACGGCGGCGAAAGACGCCGAGGAAGGTGATGTGGTTCTGTTGTCGCCGGCCTGCGCAAGCTTCGACCAGTTCACGAGCTACGAGGAGCGCGGGCAGGAGTTTGGGAAGCTGGTGCAGAAGCTCCAGGAGTGAGATCCGCCGGCCAGCTCGAGCAACGTCTCCTCGTCCTCGTGACGCTCGGACTCGTCGCGTTTGGGCTTGTAATGGTCTTTAGCGCCACGTCTGCGTCGGCTGCCCTCGGTGCCGGCGACCCGATGAGCTTTCTCGTCAAGCAAGGGGCATACGCGCTCGCCGGGCTCTTCCTTCTCGTCCTTGCGTCGCGCTTCGACTACCACCGACTCCGTGCGCTCGCACCGATCCTTCTCGTCGGAGCCCTCGTCCTCTGCGTCGCCGTGATCGTCGCTGCGCCGGCGATCAACGGAGCCCACCGCTGGTTCCTGGTCGGGCCGATCAGCGTGCAGCCGTCCGAGCTCGCGAAGATCGCGATCTGCGTCTGGACGTGTGCGCTCCTGGCGCGGAGGCCCACGCCTCGGACCATGGGCGAGCTGATGAAGCCGCTTGGCCTCGTCGTCGGCCTGTTTTCCGTCCTGATCATGCTCGAGCCCGACCTCGGCACGACAATCGCTCTCGGGATCATGGTGGCCGGCATCCTGCTCGTCTCCGAGGTGCCGTTCCGGCTTCTCGCTCTCGCCGGGTCGATAACGCTGGTGCTGGGCGCCGGCGCCATCGCCATGGAGCCCTACCGCCGCGACCGCTTCCTCACGTTCATCGATCCCTGGCAGGACCCGCAGGGAGCGGGTTTTCAGACCGTCCAGGCGGTCATTGGGATGGGCTCAGGCGGCATAACCGGTGAAGGGCTTGGCCATGGCGTCTCAAAGGTCTTCTACCTGCCGGAGGCACATACCGACATGATCTTCGCGATCGTCGGAGAGGAGCTCGGCCTGATCGGCTCCACGCTCGTCATCATGGCCTTCGGCGTGTTCGCGTGGGCGGGTTTCCGGATTGCGCTTCAGTGCCGTGACCCGTTCGGTAAGAGGCTCGCCGCGGGCATCACGACGCTCGTCTGCGGGCAGGCAGCCGTCAATCTCTGCGCGGTGCTCGGGATCGCACCGCTGACGGGGATTCCACTCCCATTCGTCTCGTACGGCGGGTCGTCCCTCATAGTTCTGCTCGCCGCCACCGGTGTTCTCCTTAACATCGCTGTGAATGACCGAGTTGTCGAAGCTCGTAGTCGTGATCGCGGCGGGAGGGACCGCAGGTCACGTGAGGCCCGCGCTCGCAGTCGGGGAGGCGCTGCGCGCCCGCGGAGCAACCGTGACGTTCGCCGGGAGTCCCGACCGCGTCGAGTCGCAGCTGGTTCCTGAGGCTGGCTTCGAGCTCGACACGTTCGCGATCAGCGGCTTCCCTCGGAAGCCCTCACTGGCGCTCCTGCGCGCGCTCTGGCGCGCCGGAACCGCGCCGTTCGCCTGCCGTGCGATCCTGAGGCGACGGCAACCCGACGTCGTACTCGGAGGCGGTGGGTACGTGGCCGGGCCAATGATCCTCGCCGCTCGTGTGTGCCGGATCCCGGCGGCGCTCACCGAGGCCGATGCCCATCTCGGTCTCGCGAATCGCCTCGCGGCACCACTCGCGTCGAAGCTGTTCCTCGCGTACGAGATCCCGGGGCGGACGGGCTCGAAGGTGGAGGTGGTTGGGCGCCCCATTCCCGTGGCCCATCTCGGACGGAGCCGTCTCGAGGCTCGAGCCCGATTCGGTCTCGACCCAGAAACTCCGACGGTCGCCGTGTTCGGAGCTCTGGCCGGTGCGACCTCGCTCAACGAGATGGCGGTCGCCGCCTGGGGTGGGGAGGGTCCCTCGGTTGTGCACGTCTCAGGAGAACGCGATTTCGCGAGCCTGCGTCCCCGCATCCAGCGCGAGGACTACCTGCTGATGCCTCAGACGACACATTTCGGGGACGTTCTCGCGGCTGCCGACATCGCCGTCTCGCGCGCCGGGGGTACGGTCTGGGAGCTCGCCGCAGCGGGGACGCCGTCGATCCTCGTTCCGTATCCCTACGCGACCGCGGATCACCAAACCCTCAACGCCCGGCACTTCGAACGGGGTGGAGGGGCCGTCATCGTCCCCGACGCGCAGATCAGCACGGTGCCCGCCCTCGTCGCTGCACTGCTCGGGGATCCGGAACGGCTCGCGGCGATGAGGGCAGCGATGCTGTCTATGGCGCGGGTGGACGCAGCGGACAGGATCGCCGACGGGGTGATGGCGCTTGCCCGCCGCTGACGAGAGCGATGTCGTGAATCACCAGAAGGCCCTCCAGGGGCGGCGGCTGTATTTCGTCGGGATCGGCGGCTCGGGGATGTCGGCCTACGCAAATATCGCCCGGGCACTCGGTGCCGAGGTACGTGGATGGGACATCCGCGACACGATCTTCCTGGGCTCGCTGGCCGGGATCGACGTCGACCTCGGCGGCGATCCGACCACACCCGACGGATGGGAGGCGGTCGTCTCGACGGCGCATCAGCACCGGATCAACGGTACGAGCCGGGCGGATTTTCTGGCCGAGCTCGTCGCTGCGCAGCCGGCGATCGTCGTCGGTGGAGCACATGGCAAGACCACGACGGCGGCGATGATCGCCTTCGTGCTCGCGGAGACCGGTCACGATCCGGCCTGGATCATCGGCGGGATCGTCCCGCAGCTCGGCGGCAACGCCGGTGCCGGTGCCGGTTGGCTCGTCGTCGAGGGCGACGAATCCGACCGGTCGATCGGCTCGCTCGCTCCTCAGATAGCGGTCATCACGAACATCGAGCTCGACCACCACTCGACCTATGCGTCAGAGGCAGAGCTGCGCGCATTCTTCGCTGAATGGCTCGAAACAGTCCCGCATGTCGTGCGCAGCTGGGAGCTCGTCCCGGTCGAGCTCGAGCTCGCCGTGCCGGGTGATCACAACCGTCAGAACGCCGCTGCGGCTCTCGCAGCACTCGAGCTCGCCGGCGTTCGCCGCTCGGACGCCGAAGCGGCCATCGTTCGCTTTGCGGGAGTGGGTCGCCGGTTCGAGCTCGTTGGGGAGCAGGGGGGCGTCACCGTCTACGACGACTACGGCCACAACCCGACAGAGCTCGAGGTAACGCTCCGCACGGCGAGATCGCTGACGAGCGGCAGGGTGATCGCCGTCTATCAACCGCACGTCGTCGAGCGCACGCGTCAGTTACATCAGGCGCTCGGACAGGCGCTCGGACTCGCCGACGCGGCGATCGTGACAGACATCATCGGTGCCCGCGACGCGCCACGCGAAGGAGTGAGCGGCAAGCTCGTCGTCGATTCGCTTCCCCCGTGCGTCCGGGCAGGGTGGGCGCCTTCGCCCGCTGATGCGGCCTCGCTTGCTCTCGCCTGGTCGCGTCCGGGCGATCTCGTCATCACCTTCGGCGTGGGGGAGCCGTGGAAGATCGCACATGCGATCGTCGACGGTCTGCGCCGATGACCAACGACGGCCCGTTCTTCCGGGAGGGTGTCGAACTCTCGCGGTTCACGACTATCGGCACGGGTGGGATCGCAACGGCGTTCTCCGAGCCGCGAACCCTTGCCGAGCTCGAGGTCAACCTGCGAGCCGCCCGCGAACGGGATCTACCTGTAGCCGCCGTCGGTCTCGGCTCGAACCTCCTGGTGGCCGACGCCGGGGTCGACATGCTCGTTCTGCGACTGGCGGGCGAGCTGGCCGAGGCGCGCACGGAGGGAACCGCTCTCGTCGCCGGCGGTGGCGCGACGAACGCCGTCTGCCTCCACCGGGCAAGGGACGCGGAGCTCGGCGGCTTCGAGTTCGCCTGTGCCATTCCGGGGACAGCAGGAGGAGGCGTGTGGATGAACGCCGGGGCCTACGAGAGCGACTGGCGCGCGATCGTCAACCGCGCTCGGATCGCGACGGCTGACGGGACTGGCTGGCTGACCGGCACGGAGCTCGGACTGTCGTATCGCCACTCGAACCTACAGCGCGATCAAGTCGTCGCAGCGGTCGAGTACGAACTCGTTCCGCGCGATTCCGATGAGATCCGCGCCCGTGTCCGCGATCTCGTCGAACGGCGGAAAGCGACACAACCGACCACGAAGCGGACGTTCGGCTCGGTGTTCAAGAACCCGGCGGGCGAGGTCGGCGCCGGCAAGATGATCGAGCTCTGTGGACTGAAGGACTACCGCCACGGAGGTGCCGTGATCTCGCCCAGACATGCGAACTTCATCGAGAACGTGGGTGACGCGACGACTGCCGACTGTCTTGCCCTGATGGCCGAGGCGCGGCGCCGCGTCCGTGAGGAGTTTGGCGTCGAGCTCGAGCACGAGGTGGTGCTCCTCGGCGCTATCGACGTCGAGTAGGTCCGGTTTCCGCGCCGCGGTAGGAGCCGGCGCGCGCACGGCGAAAACTGCCGCGTGGCCAGCGGGGGACGAGTCGAACAGGAATCGCGTCCCCGCGCGCGCGCGGAGAGTGTCGTTGTCCCGCTTCAGCGCCGGATCAACGGCGAGCGCCTCGATCTCCTGCGACTCGTCCCCTCCGGCCGCTCCCTCGCCTATGCCTTCCTCATCGTGGTCGGTGCCGTGGTGGCGTGGATCGGCGCTCGTGAGACCGGTGTATTCGCTGTCCGCACGATCGACGTGGCAGGTGCGCCGCCTGCCGTGGCAACGCAGGTACGGAGAGCTCTCGTCTCGACCCGAGGCACGAGCCTGCTGAAGATCGACCTGGACGCATCCCTCCAGGCGGTGAAGGCACTGCCGACGGTTGCAAGCGCACGCTTCGACAGGGCCTTTCCACATACCCTCCACGTCGTCGTCGTGCCCGAGAGGGCGGTCGCGGTCGTGCGCCAGGGTGCCGACTCGTATCTCGTCTCGTCGAGCGGAAGGGTGATCGCGAGCGCCGATCGGCGAGATCGGCCCGCGCTGGCCCGGATCTGGGTCAAGCGCAGCGTCGATCTCCGTCTCGGCGCATCGACGACGGGCGACCTCCGAACCGCTGTCGCCGCGGTCGCGCCGCTCGCCGGCTCCCGTTTCCCAGGGCGCGTCAGCTCGGTCACAGCGACGCCGGACGCTCTCACACTGCGACTGCGGTCCGGGCTCGAGGTGCGGCTCGGTGATCCGCTGGATGTCGCCCTCAAGCTCGCCGTTGCGGCGCGCGTCATCCCTCTCCTCACCCCCGAGGCGACCTATCTCGACGTCGCCGTGCCCGAGCGTCCGGTCGCAGGAACCCTCAACTCTCAGGTCGAGCTTGATAGTTCACCCTCAACAACACCTTGAGGTTTCCGTTGACAATGCCGACAAGGAGTCCGTACCCTGGCTCCGAAAGCCGTTTCAAGCACACTCCATAGCTCGATCAGAGCTTGACGTCCAGGCAGGTTGAGGTGAGATATTCATGAATACACAAGGTGGGAACTACCTCGCGGTGATCAAGGTCGTCGGTGTCGGTGGCGGCGGCACGAACGCCGTCAACCGCATGGTCGAGTCGGGCCTCAGCGGCGTCGAATTCATCGCGGTCAATACCGATGCGCAGGCGCTCCTCATGACGGACGCGGACGTGAAGATCCACATCGGCTCCAAGGCGACCCGGGGCCTCGGCGCAGGCGCCGATCCTGCAGTCGGACTGGCTGCGGCGCAGGAGACGCGCGACGAGCTGAAAGAGGCACTCAAGGGCGCCGACATGATCTTCGTCACGGCAGGTGAAGGTGGTGGGACCGGTACAGGCGCTGCGCCGGTCGTGGCAGAGCTCGGGCGGGAACTCGAGGCGCTCACGGTTGGCGTCGTGACGCGACCGTTCGGGTTCGAGGGCCGACGGCGAGCCGAACAGGCAGAGGTCGGAATCCAGAGTCTTCGCGATCGCGTCGACACGCTGATCGTGATCGAGAACGATCGACTCCTCCAGGTCGTCGACAAGAAGACACCCGTCACGGAGGCATTCGGGATCGCCGATGACATTCTGCGACAGGGCGTCCAGGGAATCACCGACCTGATCACCGTCCCGGGGCTCGTCAATCTCGATTTCGCGGACGTGCGGACGATCATGCGGGATGCCGGATCGGCGCTCATGGGCATCGGGACGGCAGCGGGCGATACCCGCGCCGCAGACGCTGCGAACGCGGCCGTTTCGTCGCCGCTGCTCGAGACGACGCTCGACGGAGCCACGGGTGTGCTCCTGAACATCACCGGTGGATCCAACCTGGGGCTGTTCGAGGTCAACGAGGCTGCAGAGGTCGTCACCGGTCACGCCGATCCGAACGCGAACGTGATCTTTGGTGCGGTCATCGACGAGTCGATGGGCGACAACGTGCGCGTGACGGTGATCGCGACGGGCTTCGGTGGCAGGCCGCGCCGGCGACGCGTCGAGGCGCCGGGCACCGTCGCTCCGTCAGCCGGCGAGAGGCTGTTCGAGCGGCCCACGAGCGCTGAGTCCGACATCGAGATCCCGAGCTTCCTGCGCGAAGACTGAGCATCCTGCAACGGCGGTTCCGTGACGGTCGGCGGTGCTCGTCTAGAGTCGCATCGTGACCGCTGCTGGCCTGAGCCTGAGAAGGACGCCGCTGTACGACCGCCACGTCGCGCTCGGCGCGCGCATGGTGCCGTTCGCCGGCTGGGAGATGCCCGTGCAGTACGACGGCGTCATCCCCGAGCATCTGGCCGTCCGTCGCGATCGGGGGGTCTTCGACGTCTCGCACATGGGGCAGATTCACGTCGAAGGGCCAAAGCAGATGGAGCTCTTGCAGAGCCTTCTCTCGAACGACATCTCACGACTGGCCGACGGTGAGGCGCAGTACACGCTGCTGACGAACGACTCCGGCGGCATCGTCGACGACCTGATCGCCTATCGATTGGGACCGTTTCACACTCTCCTCGTCGTGAACGCCGGCAACCGTGACGCTGCCTACGGCTGGTTGAAGGAGCACGAGATCCAGGGCTCCGAAGTTCGCGATGCGTCCGACGAGTACGCACTGCTCGCAGTACAGGGCCCGACTGCGATCTCCTCGCTCGAGCTGCCCGAGGCACCGGCATTCACACACGTGATGGGTGAGGTTCAGGGGATCGAGGTGATGGTGTGCCGTACGGGATACACCGGCGAAGCCGGCGTGGAGCTGTTGTGCGCCGCCGAGGATGCGACCGAGTTGTGGGATGCCGTTCTCGCGAACGGGACGACACCGTGCGGCCTCGGTGCGAGAGACACCCTCCGGCTCGAGGTGTGTTATCCGTTGCACGGCAATGACATCACCGATGCGACAGATCCCATCTCGGCCGGCCTCGGGTGGGCCTGTGTCTTCGAGAAGGAGTTCAGCGGCGTCGTCGAGCTACGCCGGATCAAGGAGCGCGGGCCTGCCCGGAGGCTGGTCGCGTTCGTGATGGACGACAAGGCCGTGCCGCGCCAGGGAATGGCGATCGAAGGTGGCGGTGAGGTCACATCGGGAACTCATTCGCCGATGCTCGACAGAGGTATCGGGATGGGCTACGTCCCCACCGCCTCGGCGGTGGTCGGCACCGAGCTTGTGATCGACGTTCGCGGCAAGCCGCGCCGCGCGCATGCCGTCAAGAAACCGATCTACGTCAAGGAGGAGAGCTAGGTGGCGGGAGCAGAGAGCTATCCGGATGATCTGAAGTACCACCCCGAGCACGACTGGGCACGCATCGACGGCGACGAGGCTGTGCTCGGCATCACGTGGTGGGCGCAGGACGCCCTCGGCGAGCTCGTGCATTTCGAGGCCCCAGCGGTTGGCGGCCTCACGGTCAAAGACGAGCCCTATGGCGAGGTGGAATCGGTCAAGGCAGTCTCGGACGTCATCTCGCCGCTGTCGGGCGAGATCCTCGAGGTCAACGAGAAGGCGGTCGACGAGCCAGAGTCGATCAACGACGACCCCTACGGAGAAGGGTGGCTGATTCGCATCCGACTCACAGATCCAACCGAGGTCAACGACCTCCTCGATGTCGACGCCTACCGGGTCGTTGTGACCGAGCAATGACGGCTGGGTACCTCTCGCTCACCGATCACGATCGGGACGAGATGCTGGCCGCGATCGGCGTCGCCTCGATCGACGACCTGTTCGCGCAGATCCCCGAGGCCGTACGTTTCGTCGGCGAGCTGGACGTTCCGCCCGCTCTCGCGGAGGCGGAGCTCTTCCGGCACTTCGAGGAACTGGCGGCAAAGAACGCCCATACAGGAGTGGAGCTCTCCTTCCTCGGTGCGGGAATCTACGACCATTACGTGCCGGCGATCGTCGACACCATCCTGCAGCGTGGCGAGTTCCTGACCGCCTACACGCCCTATCAACCCGAAATGAGCCAGGGCGTCCTGCAGGCGATCTTCGAGTACCAGACTGCGATCTGTGAGTTGACGGGGATGGACGTCTCCAACGCATCGGGATACGACGGGTTCACGGTGGCGGCTGACGCCTGCTTCATCGCGAAGCACGCCACCGGACGCACTCGTATCGTCCTCGCCGAGACGCTCAACCCCCAGGTGCGCGAGGTCGTCAAAACCTATGCGCCAGGCTTCGGGCTCGAGGTCGTGGAGGTGGGGCACGAGGACGGCGTCACCGACCCGGAACGGATTGCAGCTGCTGCAGTGGGCGCGGCCGCAGTGATCTTTCCGCAGCCGAACTTCTTCGGCTGCCTCGAGGATGCTCCGGCGCTCGCTGCGGCTGCCCGAGAGGCTGGTGCTCTTGCGGTCGCCCATGTCGACCCCACCTCGCTGGGCGTGCTCGAGGCTCCTGGAGCGTATGGCTGCGATATGGCGATCGGCGAGGGACAGGGCGTCGGCAACGCGCAGAGTTACGGCGGACCGCACTACGGCTTCCTCGCGGCGCGCACCGAGTTCATCCGCCGGATGCCTGGGCGCATCGTGGGTCAGACGACCGATCTCGACGGGGATCGCGGCTTCGTGTTGACGCTCCAGACACGTGAGCAGCACATACGTCGAGAGAAGGCGACATCGAACATGACGACGAACCAGACCCTGCTTGCCCTCGGAGGGCTCGTCACGCTCGCATGGCTCGGCCCTCAGGGTCTCCGTGAGCTCGGCGAGACCTGCATGGCGCTCGCGGCCTATGCCCGCGAGCGGATCGCGCTCCCAGCTGCGTTCGATCAACCCGTGTTCAAGGAGCTCGCATTTCGGACGCCTCGCCCGGCGCGTGATGTGATCCGCGATGCCCGGGCGCATGGTGTCCATCCCGGGTATGCCCTCGGCCGCGACTACGAGGGGATGGACGACGTCCTTCTCGTCGCAGTGACCGAGAGGCGCTCTCCGGCCGACATCGACCGGCTTGCGGATGTGCTCGCGGACGTGTGCGGCTGATGGAACTGATCTACGAGAAGAGCCAGGTGGGACGTCGCGCAGGGCGTGTACCGAACCATGGCCTACCGGTCCCCGAGGTACCAGCCGCGCTCGCACGAAAAGAGCCGCCTCGCCTGCCGGAGCTCGCCGAGAACGAGATCGTGCGGCACTTCACGAACCTCGCCGACCGCAACTTCGGGATCGATACCGGCTTCTACCCGCTCGGCTCGTGCACGATGAAGTACAACCCGCGGGTGAACGAGCGTGTCGTGGCCTTGCCCGGCTTCGCGAACCTCCATCCCCATCAAGACGACGAAGGCGCACAGGGGGCGCTCGAGCTGATGTGGGAGCTGCAGCAGATCCTTGCCGAAGTGGCCGGCCTCCCTGCAGTGACCTTGCAGCCGGCCGCCGGATCGCAGGGCGAGCTCACCGGGTTGATGTTGATGCGCGCCTACTTCGCCGACCGAGGCGAAGGCGAGCAGCGCGACACGATTATCACGGCCGACACGGCACACGGCACGAACCCGGCGAGCGTGACGATGGCCGGGTTCAAGCTCGAGAAGGTTGCGACGACTGAGCGCGGCAACCTCGACCTCGACGACCTGCGGGCGAAAGTAAGCGAGCGCACTGCCGGTCTGATGTTGACGAACCCGTCGACGGTCGGCCTCTTCGACGAGGACATCGTCGAGGTCGCGGAGATCTTTCACTCGCGCGGGGCGCTGCTGTACTACGACGGCGCGAACCTGAACGCGATCGTCGGCAAGTCGCGTCCCGGCGACATGGGCTTCGACATCGTCCACTACAACCTTCACAAGACCTTCTCGCAGCCGCACGGCGGCGGCGGCCCGGGGGGAGGACCGGTTGCAGTACGTGCCGAGCTCGAGCCGTTCCTGCCGTCACCGCAGGTCGTCCGTGAAGGCGTGGCCTTTCGACTCGACCGTGATCGCCCGAAGTCGATTGGTCGTGTGCGCGGGTTCGCCGGCCCGTTCGGAGTGTTCGTTCGCTCGTACGCCTACATGCGCGCCTACGGGAGGGATCTGCAGGCGATGTCCGAGACGGCCGTGCTCAACGCGAACTACGTGCTCGCGCAATTGAAGGACGACTACGAGGTCGCATATGACCGTCTCTGCATGCACGAGTTCGTTCTGTCTGCACGGGGGCTCAAGAAGGAGCATGGGATTTCGGCGCTCGACATCGCGAAGAGACTGATGGACTACGGCATCCATCCACCGACGATCTACTTCCCGCTCGTCGTGCCCGAGGCCCTCATGATCGAGCCGACGGAGACCGAGCCGAAGGAGCGGCTCGACGCGTTCATCGAGGTGATGAAGGCGATCGCGCGAGAGGCGGCAGACAGCCCGGAGTTGCTGAAAGACGCACCGCACACTCGCCCAGTGCGCCGGCTCGACGAGGTCAAGGCCGCGAAGGACCCGATCGTCAAGCATGCATTCCGCGATCCCATCGCAACCGGCGCGTAGGCATCTTCTCACGCGGTAGGGTCCGACCGTGGAGACGCTCGCTCGCCTGACGATCCGCGGTCGTTGGTTGATGGTCGGCGCGTGGATCGTGCTCACCGTGGCAGGAGCGATGGCGGCCGGCAAGCTCTCGGATCGCTGGTTCGAGCAGTTCTCGATCCCCGGCTACAGCGCCTACGAGGCGAACCAGCGCACGATGGAGACCTTCGGCACGGGTCGTCAGTATCCAATGGTCGTCGTCTTCCACGTCGACCAGGGGGACATTCGCCGGCAATCCGGACTCGAGGCCGCGATCGCGGCTGGTTCAGCCGTCAACCAGGGCTCACGGACCAGCTCGTGGTTCTCGACGAAGAGCGACGCGTTCGTCTCGGCCGACAGGAAGACGATGTTCGCCCAGATCTACCCGGCCGGCGAATCGACCTTCGAAACAGTGCTGCCCATCAAGGAGACGCGCGCGGCCATCAAGGCCAAGGCGCCGGAGGGAGTGACGACGAACGTCACCGGCGTCGACGCGATCTTCCAGTCTCAGGGCGGAGCCGGCGGACCAAGCGTGCTCGCAGAGACGCTCCTCGGCGCGGTCGGAGCGCTCGTCATTCTGCTCTTCGTCTTCGGGACGCTCCCGGCGGTCCTGATGCCGCTCCTCGTTGCGGTCTCGTCGATCCTGACGACGTTCCTCTGCGTTCTCGGGCTCACGTACGTCACCGACGTCTCGATCGTGGTGCAGTTCCTTGTCGCCCTCGTCGGGCTCGGGATTGCCATCGACTACTCGCTGTTGATGATCTTCCGTTTCCGTGAGGAGATGGCGAAGGGGCTGACGGTCGACGACGCGATCGTCGAGACGATGCAACACGCAGGCAGGTCGGTGATCGTGTCCGGCACGACTGTGGCGATCGGTCTCGTCAGCATGTTGATCATCCCCCTGCCGTTCATCCGTTCGATCGGCCTCGGCGGGTTGCTCATTCCGCTCGTCTGCGTTCTTGCGTCGATCACGCTGACCCCGGCATTGCTGCGTCTGCTCGGGCCGAAGATCAACCGCATCCGGGTGATGCCGAAGCGGCTCCTGACGCCGGATGATGCGGAGAGCCCCTTCTGGCGTCGCTGGGCCGCCATGGTCGCGCGGCGACCACTGTTCATCTTCCTGATCGGCATGGTCGCAGTGGTCCTGCTCCTGATTCCCGCAGTGCAGATCAACCCGAGTGACGCCGAGGTCGCGAGGCAGCCCGCAGCGGCTGACGCCGCCGCAGGCCGCGAGGCACTTGCGGCCGCCGGGATCACGGCCGGCGTGTTCAAGCCGTTTACCGTCCTCGTCGAAGGCACCTCCGCTCCCGACAAGCTCGCGGCGATCGCGGATGCCGTAGCCGCGACGGACGGCGTCGCAGGAGTCACGGTGCCTCCCGGAGATGGCTGGCAGCGCGGCGACAAGGCGCTGCTCGAGGCGTTCTCGGCCTACGACGCGTCTGCGAAGCAGAGCCGCACGATCATCTCGGATCTGCAGGATCGCGTTCTGCCCGCTGCCGGGGCGGCAGCCGGCGAGGGGATCACGGCGACGCTCGGCGGCTCGGCACCCGAGGAGCGCGACTTCGTACACGCTGTCTACGGGAACTTCGGCTGGGTGCTCCTGTTCGTGATCGTCCTCACCTTCATCCTTCTTGCGCGTGCGTTCCGGTCGGTCGTGCTGCCACTCAAGGCTGTGGTCCTCAATCTGATCTCGCTCGGCTGCGCGTACGGCGTGGTGGTGTTCATCTTCCAGATGGGCCATGGCAGCGAGCTGATCTGGAACGTCCAGGCAACCGGGGTCGTCATCTCGTGGATCCCGTTGATGATCTTCGCCTTCCTCTACGGGATCTCGATGGACTACGAGGTCTTCATGATCACGCGTATTCGAGAGGCGTACGACGAGAGCCACGATACGAGTGAGGCGATTTCGAGTGGCCTCGCTCGTACCGGCAAGCTCGTCACGAGCGGCGCCGGCGTGCTGATGTTTGCCTTCTTCGCGCTCTCGACAGGCCCGGGCCTCGACATCAAGCTCTTCGGAATCGGCCTTGCCGCCGGTGTGATCATCGACGCGACGCTGATCCGGCTGTTGCTCGTGCCGTCCTCGATGCAGCTTCTCGGCCGTTGGAACTGGTGGCTGCCCAGGTGGATGGCGACGGTGCTGCGGACGACTCCGAGCGCGCTAGAGCCTCGTCAGGCCGCGCAGCCTCGGACCGACCCGTAGTCTCCCGAAACCGGTGCCCGATCGCATCGCCGAGGGTTGCGGGCGAGCCGAAGTATGTTCCGGCCGGTAAATAGGTGGCGGGCCCAGCGTAACTCCGCACCTCTCAGGGGGAGGGGAAGTGCGAAGCCGAAAAGCGCTGAACCCGCCGAGCCGCGGAACAACGGGCCGGCCGACAAAGCCCCCTGATCGCAAAAACCCTTACCTCGAAGGCCAGCCCGTGAGCGCGAGTCTACTCCCAGGCTCGAGTTCTTCCTAGTGTTCGGCGAATCGGCTCGGCATCCCGGTTGCGTCGGGTCAACGGGTCGCTGCAAGCTGCCCGCAGGCGGCGGCAATGTCGCGGCCGCGGGTCAGGCGGACGGTCGCAGGGATCCGTGCCCGATCGAGCACGTGCTTGAACGCGGCGATCGCATCGCGCGAGGAGCCGCCGTACATCCCGGTCGGGTTATATGGGATCAGGTTCACCTTGAAGGCTTTCGGGTCGAGGATCGCCGCGAGCTCGGCAGCGTGGCGGGGCGTGTCGTTGACGCCTTCGAGCATCACGTACTCGATGTACACCTTGCGGTGGCGTAGCTCGACGTAGCGGTGGCACTCTGCGAGCACGTCAGCGAGTGCATAACGGTCGTTCACGGGCATCAGCTGCGAGCGCAAGGCTGGGTTCGCCGCGTGCACGGAGAGCGCGAGCCGAATCGGCTCGTCCACCTCGTCGATGAACCTGGTCAGGCCCGGCAGCCAGCCGACCGTCGAGATCGTTGTCCGACGGGGAGTGATGCCGACATCCGGTAGCCGTCGCGCCGCCGCAATCACGTTGTCGACGTTGATGAAAGGCTCGCCCATGCCCATGAAGACGCAATGGTCGATCGCCTCGAGGCGCCTGAAGTGGAGCGCCTGGTCGAGGATCTCCGACGTGGTCAGGTTGCGTCCGAACTGCATTGCTCCCGTCGCGCAGAACGTGCACGTCAGCGGGCAGCCCGACTGGGACGAGACGCAGATCGAGCGGCGGCCGTCGCGATAGCGCATCAATACAGCTTCGACGGGATGACCGTCATCGGTACGGAAGAGCGTCTTGACCGTCCCGTCCCTTGCCTGCTGCTCGTCGGCGACCGTGAGCGTCGAGAACGGGACGGCGGCGTTGAGACCTTCGCGGAGTGAGGCGGGGACGTTCGTCATCGTGTCGTAGCCCGTCACGCCACGCGCAGCCCATTCCCACACCTGCCGGGTCCGGTACGCGGGCTCTCCGCAGGCGGCCAGATGGGTCCCGAGGAGTTCGATGTCCACGCTCGGAGGGTAGCCGCGGCTCCGCGCGCAGCCGTGGCGTGTGCAGAATGCGCTGCGTGATCGACCTCCGCTCGGACACCGTCACCCGTCCAACGCCTGGAATGCGCGCGGCGATAGCCGCCGCCGTCGTCGGAGACGAGCAGATGCGGGAGGACCCGACCGTCAACGAGTTGCAGGATCGCGTCGCCGAGCTCCTCGGCCAGGAGCGAGCGCTCTTTCTCCCGACCGCGACCATGGCAAATCAGATCGCGCTCAAGCTGCACAGCCGCCCGGGCGACGTGCTCATCGCCCACGAGCACTCGCACATCCTGATCTACGAGTTCGGCGGCGCCGCAGCACACGCAGGGCTCCTCTCTCACGGTCTGCCAGGCTCCGCGGGTCGACTCACAGTCGCACAGGTTCGGGCCGCGGCGTCGACGGCGGAGGACGTCGTCGATCAACGACCCGCAGTGGTCGTGCTCGAGAACACCCACAACGTTGCAGGGGGCCGCGTGTGGCCGCTCGAAGAGCTCGAAGCCGTTGCGACCGCGGCACGAGCAGAGGGGCTCGGCGTCCATCTCGATGGGGCCCGCCTGCTGAACGCGTCCGTCGCTCTCGGCGTGCGTCCGGCGGCGATTGGTTCGCTCGTCGACACGGTCACGCTCTGCCTCTCGAAAGGGCTCGGCTGTCCGCTCGGGGCGATTCTGGCGGGTCCGGCCGAACTGATGGAGGTTGCATGGCGACAGAAGTTCTTCTTCGGCGGCGCAATGCGCCAGGCTGGTGTCATCGCCGCTGCGGGCCTCTACGCGCTCGATCATCACGTCGAGCGTCTGGTGATCGACCACACACGGGCGCGTCGGCTTGCGGACGGCTGGCTCGCGGCAGGGCTCCCCGTCGAACGCGACCGGGTCGAGACGAACTTCGTCCAGATCGATACGTCACGACTGGATCTGTCTCGAGGCGAGGTGATTGCTCTGCTCCGGGAGGCCGGAGTCGCGCTTTCCCCGACCTACGGTCACTCGCATATTCGTGCTGTGACGCACCTCGACCTGGGCGACGCAGACATCGAGCAGGCGCTCGAACGGGTGCCTGCCGTGTTGGGGATATATGCCGGCGCTTGAGTCGTCGTTCGGGTTCTCTCACCCGGTGAGCTATGGCACTACTCGAATCTGGTTTTCGCGTTGCTCGGCGAAATCGTGATGCGGGTTGGCGCGGAGCCGTACGCCGACATTCTGCAACGTCGTATCCTCGACCCGCTCGGACTTGCGCGCACGAGCCTCCGTCCAGCCGAACCGAAAGCACGCCCGTACTACGTCGACCCGTACGCCGATTCGGTTCACGATGAGCCGGATCCCGACGTGACCGAGTCGACGGGTGCCGCAGGTTGGCTGTGGTCGACGGCAGCCGATCTCGCCCGCTGGGGAACGTTCCTCGCCGAGGGTGATGACGCAGTGCTACCGAAGGCCGCGCTCGATCGGATGTCGCGCGTGCAGACGATGGTCGACGAGGAGGGCATGGTGACGAAGCTCTACTTCGCGACCTACTCACTCACCCGGGCACCGTCGACGTTCGGCTAGGACGATAGGCGGCTAGGCCGCGTCACCTGCGACGAAAAAGGCGGCCGCCACGCCGATGTATGCGGCAATCAAGATCGCTCCCCGGAATCGCGTCGAGCGACCACCGCCGACAGTCACGACGACGATTGCGAGCGATGCCGCAAGTGCTGCGATCTCGACCTTCCGGAACCCGAGTGCGAGTGGATCGATCAGCCAGGAGAGCAGCGTCACTGCAGGGATGAGGAACACTGCGACCTGTGCTGACGACGAGAGCGCGATCTCTGCTGCGAGTTTGATCTTTCCGCGGTAGGCGACGATCACCGCACCCCCGTGCTCGGCAGCGTTCCCGACGATCGCGACGATGACGGCTGCGACGAAGAAGTCCGACAATCCGACCTTGGCGGAGAACGCTTCGAGAGACCCGACGAGCGTCTCGGCGACGAGCGCCGTCACAACCGTTGCCACGCCGAGCGCCGCGAGTGAGGCCCTGAGCGACCAGGCATCGATCTCGTCATCGCTCGAGACGTGAACGATCCGGTGCCGTCGCAGCGAATAGACCGTGACGACGGCGTAGACAACGAGAAGCGCAACGGAAACGGGAACGGAGAGATCGACGATGCGTTGTGCGTCGGGGTCGCTACTCCAGCTCGGGATCGACGGGATCAGGAAGAGGCAGATCGCGATCGCGATCATCCCGAACGACAGGAAGCTCGACCAGCGCTCGATGGTGCCGTTTCCGCCCGCGAAGAGTGAGAAGCCGAGCACGAGCAGCAGGTTGCCGACGACCGATCCCGTCAGTGAGCCGCGGACGACGCCCGTGAGCCCCTCGTGGATCGCAATCAGCGCGATGATCAGCTCCGGGGCGTTGCCGAACGTGGCGTTGAGAAAGCCGCCGACACCGGGGCCGGTGTGCTCGGCTGCGTGCTCGGTCGCCTCCCCGATCAGCCAGGCCAGTGGGATCAACGCGAGCGCCGAGAGCACGAAGAGAGCCGTGTCCCCGACGGAGGTCAGGTAGTGGAGGGCGATGACAGCAGGGCCGAGGGCCAGGCCGGCCAGGAGGATTCGTCGTATCACGGTCGCCCGACTAGCCTAGTCGGGAGTGGATTGCGCAGCCTTGGCCCTGGGAGCTGGGCTCTGATCCCGTTGATCCTGACGGCTGCGGCGCTCGCTGCAGACCCGTCGACGCTGGCCGGCCGCCGAACTGAGCCGCGAGGGTGACTGCACAACCTGAAACGCGCCGGTTTGTCAAGTCTTGCGGAGAGTGGATAGCTCCTGCGACGATTCCAGGAGATGACCGACAGCCTCTCGCCCGCGACGCCGATCGAACTGCCGCTGCGCCCTCAGGACGAGGTCGAGTGTCGTCGTTGCGAAGTGCACTGCGACAAGGTGGTGTACCCAGGTGCATGCGTCGACCGCGCCTGTGCATTCGTCTATGCCTACGAGGCGTTCGGGCACACGTACATGGGCTGCATGCAACGTATCTTCGACGTCGAAATCGACCTCGATCTGCTCGGCGCGGCCGAGCGTCGCCGTGAAGGGTTCGGTGCTGTTGTCGCACGTCGCGCTCCGCTCCCGATGTGCCACTCGGAGGTGGTCTCGTGTTACGAGCGGCGTGGCGACGAGGTGGGCTGTCGCAACCCGGAGTTCTTCGAGATGCCGGTTGCGAGCCCGAGCTTCCGCGTGTTCGCCCAGATCGCGGACAGCTGACGGGGGAGCGGCTGCGCCTCGCCCGACCGCAGGGCTCGCCTGATCAGACGCCGTGCAGTGCGCGCAGACGCGCAACCTCCGCTGCATCGGGACCGTGCCCGTCCGGTCCAGGAGTCTCGAGGATCGCAGGGAGCTCCTGGAACGCTGGGTGGGTGATGAACGGTCGGAGGCCCTCGCCCATGAGGCCGACACCGATCGAGTCGTGTCGGTCGAGATTCGAGCCGAGCGATGCCTTCGTGTCGTTGACGTGGAGGCAACGAAGCCGGTCGAGCCCGATCTTCTCATCGAGATCGGTGACGGCGGCGTTCAGGACGCCCTCGTCGGTCACGTCGACGCCCGAGACGTACCAGTGGCAGGAGTCGAGGCAGAGCCCGAGGCGAGGATGATGATCGAGCGCTGCGTGGATGGCGGCGAGCTCGTCAGTCGAGCGGCCGATCGTGCCTCCGGCACCCGCCGAGTTCTCCATCAGGAGCCAGAGATCGTCCGTCGTCAGCTTCAGAAGCTCCTGAAGCGCAGGCACCACGCGTTCGAGCCCCGCCTCGAAGCCGGCGCCGAGATGAGAGCCGACGTGGAAGATCACGCCCTCCGCTCCGATCGCCGCAGCCGCCTCGAGTGACGCGCTCATCGCGGCAACGGACTTCTCATGGATCACGGGATCGGGCGATGCGAGGTTGACGAGGTAGAGCGCGTGGCAGACCACGCTCTCGATCCCGGCCTCCGCCCGTCTCTCCCGGAAGCGGGCCGTCGCCTCGGCGGTGTGGTTCGTCGGTCGCCACATCCGGGGGCTCTGGGTGAAGACCTGCACCGCGTCGCACCCGATCGCTTCTGCCCGGTCGATCGCCTGCCAGATGCCGCCGGCGGAGGAGACATGGGCGCCGAACAGCATCCGTCTAGGCTAGCCGCGATAGGGGTGCGTCGATTCTGGCGATTCCATCCGTCCGCGCGATCCGGGCCCAGTAGCCGTGGCGGAATTCGCGCCTACAATGCCCGCCTGATGACCGTCCGCGTCCGCATGGCACCGAGCCCAACCGGGTTCCTCCACATCGGAGGAGTGCGAACCTTTCTCTTCAACTGGCTCTTCGCGCGTGGCCACGGCGGCGAGTGCCTGCTACGGATCGAGAACACCGACACAGGACGAGAGGTTGCGGAGTCGGTGGAACAGATCGAGCAATCATTGCGCTGGCTCGGGATCGAGTGGGATGGGGAAACGCGCTACCAGCTCGACGGAGCCGAGCGCTGTCGAGCGGAGGCCGCGAGGCTGGTCGCCGAGGGCAGGGCATACGAAGACGACGGCGCAATCCGGATTCGCATGCCGGAGGATGGCACGATCGGCTGGGAGGACGCGGTCAAGGGCCGGATCGAGTTTCCCGCCGCGGAGCTCGAGGACATGGTCATTCTCCGCACCGACGGCCGGCCCGTCTACAACTTCGCCTCACCCGTTGACGACTGGGTGGACGGAATCACGCACGTGATCCGCGGTGACGACCATGTTTCCAACACCCCGAAGCAGATCGTCGTGCTGGAGGCCCTCGGCGCGCAGCTGCCTGTCTATGCACATGCCCCGAACGTCTTCGGAGAGGATGGGAAGAAGCTCTCGAAGCGGCACGGCGCCGTCTCCGTCGGCGAGTTTCGCGATGCGGGCTATATCGCTCCTGCGCTGATGAACTTCCTCGCCTTGCTCGGGTGGGCGCCTGACGGCGAGACGACCATCATGTCTCGCGAGGAGCTCGTCGAACGATTCACGCTCGATCGCGTCGGCGCGAGCCCGGCGACCTTCGACTACGCAAAGCTCGACTGGATGAACGGCCAGTACCTCCGCGCGCTCGCGATCGGCGCCTACGCTGATGCGCTGGTGACGTTCCTCCGTGAGCAGGGCAGTGACTGGGACGAGACGCGAATCCGGGAGGCAGCTCCGATCGTGCAGGAGAAGATCGGTCGCCTCGGAGAGTTCACTGCGTTTGCAGGATTCCTCTTCGAAGAAGTAGAGCCCGATCCCGCTCTGCTCGATGCGCACGTCCTCCGCGAGGCGGCGACCGAGCTCGAGACTGTCGACCCGTGGCACGCCGCAGCAATCGAAGCGACTCTGAAGGCGCTCTGCGAACGGCTGGGAGCGAAGCCGAAGACGGTATTTCTCCCGATCCGTGTCGCAGTCACGGGGTCTCGGATTTCGCCCGGACTGTACGAGAGCCTCGAACTGCTCGGACGCGAGGTCTCGCTTGCACGTCTCGGCCACGGCGCAACCATCGCCGCCTGAGCTCGTCCGCCGGGCGCGGCACTCGACGTCAGGTCGCGACGACACGATCTTCGACGGCGACCTCGTGCTTCCGCTCGCGGCGGGTACCGGCTACGCGTTGTGCGCGAGCGTCGTACGCTGGGGACCTACATGAGTGAGCTACGCGATCTGATCGGGACAGAGCTCGAGCCCACCGGCTGGCTCGAGGTGACCCAGGCACGGATCGACGAATTCGCGCACGCGACCGAAGACGGCCAGTGGATTCATACCGACCCCGTGCGCGCGGCCGATGGTCCATTCGGTACGACGATCGCGCATGGGTATCTGACGCTGTCGCTCTGCGCCCCGCTGGTGTCCGAGTCGCTCGCCGGCCTGACAACCGGCTACGGGATGAGCATCAACTACGGCACGAACCGCGTGCGGTTTCCGGCGCCGGTGCCTGTTGGGTCCCGGATCCGGGCGCGGGTCGCGGTCGTGTCCTTGGACGAGATTCCGGGCGGCGACCAGGCAGTGCTCGTCGCCACGATCGAGCGCGAGGGTGCCGAAAAGCCGGTGTGTGTGGCTGAGCTCGTCTTCAGGATGCTGCGATGACCGATCTGGGTCGCTTCGCGGGCACGACCGCTCTCGTAACGGGCGGGGCACGGGGCATCGGCGCGGCCACGGCGGGCCGGCTGGCAGCCGAGGGGGCGGATGTCGTCGTCGCTGATTTCGATCTCGTCGCCGCAACGGAGACGGCGGCTGCGATTGGCGGCCGTGCAGTCCGCTGCGATGTGACATCGCGGGCAGAGGTCGAGGCGGCCATTGCAGTCGCTATCGAGCCACGGGGGCGGCTGGACATCGTTGTCACATGCGCGGGGATCCTGCGGGACAACCTCATCCACAAGCTGACGGACGACGACTGGGAAGCCGTCATCGACACGCATCTGCGAGGAACGTTCCTGACGGCGCAGGCTGCGCAAAGGCAGATGGTCGAGCAGAAGCGCGGCTCGATGGTCCTGATCTCCTCTGTCTCGGCTCTCGGGAACCGCGGCCAGGCGAACTATGCGGCTGCCAAGGCAGGAATCCAGGGCCTCGCGAAGACGCTGGCGCTGGAGCTCGGCCCCTTCGGGATCACTGTCAACTGCGTCGCGCCGGGCTTCATCGCGACCGCCATGACGGAGCAAACCGCCGCGAGGCTCCGGATGTCGTTCGATGACTTCCAGGACATGGCGGCGAGCCAGACGCCGCTGCGGCGCGTCGGGCAGCCTGACGACGTCGCCGGCGTGATCGCCTTTCTCTGCTCGGCCGATGCCGCTTATGTCAGCGGCCAGGTCATCTACGTCCGCGGAGGCCCGTGACGCCTGGAAGGGTGACTCGAGCCCCAGGAGGTGTCCGAGGTCGCGGCGTTTCTCCTCGGGCCGGGAGGCCGGTCGTTCGCCGGCGCGCCGGTCGTGCTCGACAACGGCTGGACGGCTGGCTGACCCTTGCGGGTGAGGTCTCACCGGCGGCGCTGCGGGCCAGTGAGGCTAGTAGCCGTAGTCGACCGTGATCCGCTCACCGGCGCGCGGAAGACGGTATTCCTGGCCGATCCGCACGCATTCGGCGACGAAGCGTGAGGTGCTCGCCGTATTGAAGCGGAACATCTCGTGGTGGCAGGGAATGGCGAGGTGTGCGGCTGCTTCGTACGCCAGCCTGGCTGCATCGGCGCCGTCCATGTTGCCGTGCTGCCCGTTGATCGGCACGAAGGCCATGTCGACGCCATGGGGCGCTACCGCCTCGGCCATCCCCTGCACCCGGCGGCTGTCGCCCGAGTGATAGAGGGCGTAGGCGCCGTTGCGGATCACGTAGCCGACCGCTTCGGGTGCACCCTCGTGGTAGGCCGGTACCGCCTGGATGATGAATCCTCCGAAGGTCGCGTCGTCGTCGATGCCAAGGACGGCGTCGGGCTGGCGTCCCGCGTACTCAGCGGCGATGTGCTCGCTGCCTGCAGCACAGACGAATGCGGCATCACCCTTCAGCACGTGCCGCAGCGTGCCTGGATCGAGGTGATCGCCGTGGGCGTGACTCGAGGTGACGACGTCGACAAACGAGAGGAGCTCGGGGTCGACGATGAGCTTCGTGATGCGCTCGTGCGGCGTGTCTGTGTCTGCGTACTTGGTTGTGAGTGAGTCGGAGAGGTAGGGGTCGAGCAGAAGGTTCTCGCCGGCGATCTGAACGAGGAACCCACTCTGTCCGAGCCACCAGACGTGCATGCCCGTCTCCTTGCTCGACGCGTGTATCTCTGCGATCAGCTCCTCCCCCGAGAGGACGGGTTCGATCGAATCAGGCGGCTCCTCGTCGAAAGAGCTCGTGCTGTCGAAGGCTTCACTGTCGAAGGCTTCGCTGTGGAACAGGACATCGGTATCGAAAGGATCCCGGATGTCCCGTGGGACGAGGCTTTCAGGGACGGGCAGTGCCTCCGCAGCTCGACGGCTGAAGGCAGAGAGCAGTCCTCTCCGTGTCGTCGAGCCGGAGGGGAAGAGCGCGTCGGGATCGTTGGCCATGTCTGCTCGGTGGACTCGCGGAGGTTCCGTCGGGCGAGTGTGATCGTAGCGACGAGGCCACCTCCGCGTCATTCCAGTTGACCTCGGCTGCGGCGTCCTCGACAGGCATCTCGAGGAACGGTTCGTGCGAAACACGCCCTACCGATCCGATGAGTAGGTCGGAGCGGGTCGGTCTCAGGGGGAGGTGTGATGTACCGGCCCGCTCCGGCGTTCTACCCCACCGTAGCGCCGCCCACCGGCGACGTCACGGACGAAGGCTTTCCATTCGGCACGCAAGATTCCCCGAGGGGCGGCCGTGTAGTGGCTAGAGCTCGTTTGTCGGGGGCCAACTGAGCTCGGGAGTCGGGCGGGGGTAGAAGTTCGTAACGGCCGGTCTTCTTGCCCCTAGCCCGAGCCCTTTCGGCGTGTGCTGGTTGCGCACCGCTCTCGGGTGTCGAGCTTCAGTGGCGAAGGAACGCCTCAACGTGGCGCTCGCGAGAGGCGTCCAGGCGGCCCGGTCAGCGAATGTCATGCGGCAACGAGGGTCGGGCTTTCCTTCCAGGCACACCGCTTCGGCAGGCCCCAGAGGCCGAACGGTCCCTCTATGGTGCGTCTGATGAGTGGTGACACTGTGATTCCACTGTTGTTGGTCGGGATTCCGGTGCTTGTGATTTGGCTGTGGGCGCTGGTGGACGCGGTTCGGAATCCGACCCTGTCGTGGGTGGCGCGTGTGGTGTGGCTTGCGGTGGTGCTTCTACTGCCGGGTGCCGGCGCGCTGCTCTACGTCGCCGTCCCCGGGCGCACGCGGCTGTTGGTCCATTGAATGAGCGAAGGTGCCGGCGACTACTGACACGTGATCATGCGCAACGCGGTATGTGTCGAGAAACGCGCGTCGTGGTCGCAACGAAGCCGTCCGCCCGCAGAACTCACGCAGATTATCGAACTGTTCCTACCGGTTCCAGCCTTGGCGGTGGGCGCCGTCAGCCGGTGGAGCGCACGATAGGCTGTCGCCTTGTTAGGCAATTTCGACGCGTGCATCGGTGTGCGCGTGAGGCGGTCATTTGTGACTTTTCCGCGGTGCACGAGCGCAGTGGGCGAGTGGCCGCGATCGCTCTATTCAAACGCGAACCCGCCTGATCAGTGAGTTTGCAGTTCTTCCACGATGTGTTGCCCTAAGGCCCATACGGGATTCGAACCCGTGCCGCCGCCGTGAGAGGGCGGTGTCCTAGGCCACTAGACGAATGGGCCGTGCGGCGAGGGAGTGTAGCGAACCCCGACGCGCCGGTTTGGCGTCAGCGGGTCAGAAGCCCGGCGTCGAGGACGAGGCTCGATCCCGTCATGTAGCGCCCTCCGTCGCCGACGAGAAACACCACGGCCTGCGCTACGTCCTCCGGCTCGATCCACGGCACCGGCAACAGATTTCCTGCCGAGCGCTCCGCGATCTCGAGCGCCGTCATCCCCTCGAGCGCTGCAATACCGTCGTTGAGCGGCGTATCGACGCCGGTCGGATGGATCGCGACCACACGGATCCCGTGCGGCGCGAGCTCGATCGCCCATGACTTCGTCAGCCCGACGAGGCCCCACTTGCTGGCCGAATAGTGGGAGAGGCGGCCCATCCCGCGTAGGCCTGCGACCGACGAGTTGTTCACGATCACACCGCTCGCCGCCGAGATCATATGCGGGATAACGCGCCGCGCCACGATCCATGGGCCTTTCAGGTTGATGTCGAGCATCGTGTCCCACGCGTTCTCCGTGAGCTCGTGCGCGAGGCCATAGGCACAGATGCCTGCGTTGTTGAAGAGCACGTCGATACGTCCGAATCGTGTGATTGCAGCGTCGACGGCCGCGGACACGGCCTCGTCGTCGCGTACGTCCGCGACGGCGGGCAGGGCGGCAGCGCCGAGCTCTTCGCACGCTGCACACAACGAGTCGAGCTCGTCGCTCGTGCCCATCGTGTAGCCCGGATACGCGAGCGCCGCCGCGATGTCGAGCGCTACGACGTCGTACCCTTCGCGCGCAAGCGCGACGCTCGTGGCGCGACCCTGCCCATGAGCAGCGCCCGTGACGAGAGCGACCGGACGACCGCTCATCGTGCCCGATACGGCTCGAGGTGAGCGTCGAGCGGCACGCGCAAGGCGTCGTTGAATACGTTCGTTGCCAGCATGATCGCCCCGAAGGCTGTCAGCAGCACGATCTGTTCGTCCGAGTAGCGGGCGGCCAACCGCCCGTAGAGCTCGTCATCAACGGCGTGGGCGTCGTGCGCGAGACGCATTCCGAAGGCGACGACGAGCTCGTCGTCTTCGTCGAGCCCGAGCGCATCGGGATTCTCACCTGCGTCCATGATGATCCGGCGGAAGAACGTCGAGCAGATGAGGCAGTCCGCCTCGGTCGAGATCGCATGGCAGTAGAGTGTCGCCCGTCGATCCCCGAGGAATGCCGCGACCCGCTCGTGTAGCGGGTACCACTCGAGGAGCGCGTGCAACGCTTCCGGAGCCTGCGCCAGTGTCCACTTCATGTTCGTCATCCGGCTGCCCGCGGCTTCGTGCGCAGCCGCGAAGGCGAGAGATGCGGGAGGTGCGCTCGTCTCGTCGAGCATCGGGACTCGGGTCATGGTGGTCATCATGCCACCGCACCCGATCGGCAGGGGGAGACCGGAGGGCGTGGATTCGACGTCTTAGCCGGCGGGACGTGTTGCCGGCGCGTCGTCCTCGCGGCCATCGATCCTGGCTTCGAGACTGCGGCGGATGTCCTCACCCGTCGCGAGAAGCGCTTCATAGTGCGTGCGGCGAGGGGGGAGCTTCACGATGCGTACCGAGTCGTCACGATCGCCGTGGCAGCGCGCGTACGCGGCCGCTTCGTCGAGCGGCCTCAGGCGATTGCTGTTCCGCCGAAGCCATGTCACACCCGGACACCTACCACGTCTCGACGACCGGGGGAACCCGGCCCCGGGGCCGGGTTCCGCACTTTGCAGACGAAACGTTGGAGCCAGGCGCGCCCTTGCCTCAGGGCTTGCACGACCACGGGCCCCAGTCACGGCCGGACGCGACGAAGTACCGATGGGCCGCGGTGACCTGCTCGGCGGCCGATGGGCCGTGGCCGAAGAGACGACGCTCGGTCGAGCCCATCTGGAACAGCCCGAGGTACTGGCCGTTCTCGGCATCTGTGCGCAGGCCCGACTCGCAGCGCGAAACGGCGAGCGCCTGTTGACAGTAGTCACCAAAGATGCGGCAGATGACGGTCTGCGGAGTTGTCGCGGCGACCGCTGCGAGCCGGCGGGTCTGGCTGCGGCGAGCGAGTGCGCGTTTCGCGGCGGCGGCTCTTCGTTGTGTCCGCGCGAAGCTCAGGCTGTGACGTCGCAACTGACGTTTCGCTTCGGCTGCAAAGCGCGGGTCACTCAGAATCCAGCCGTGGGCCTTGAAGAAGCGGAGCACTTGCCTGTCCTTCTTCATGGTGCTCAGGTGGCGCGTCAGCTGCGCGCTTAGATCTGCATCGGACTGTGACTGGGCCGTCGCCGGCAAGATCATCAGGATCAGGGCGCACGCACCCATCGCTAGGGTTCTCAGGTCTGACCTCCATCTCGGGGACAGGGCTCACGGCGCCGCGCGAAAGCGGGCCGCTCGTGTCTCTCGCTGCAATCACCGTAGCGAACGAGCTACAAGTTCGTGCGTCGATCCTTACAAAATCCTTGAATTCGCTGTCACAATCGTTGTCTCATTACACAACAAAAAGCCCCCTTGCGGGGGCAATCCACCGGAGCTGCGGGACAGGGACTCGAACCCCAACTTCCGGAACCAGAATCCGGCGTCCTACCATTAGACGATCCCGCAGGGCTCGCGCGGGATGGTAGCAACCTCACCCTCGGTCGGCCTTCGGTGGCCGGGATCCCAGAAGGGGTTTCAGGCGTCGAGCCGATACACCGACACGAGCCGCTTCTCGTTCTCGGTGTCAATGTGCGCGATCACCTCGACGTAGGGCTCCAGGCCCGAGCCCCGCAGCTTGGCCTTCAGGAGTCCGTCGACCTGGAAGAGCCCCGACGAGTTGTTCATCAGGATTTCGATCTTCACGGGCTTCTCGTCACCGTCCTCGATCGTGACCTCTTCGATTGCGGCAGCAGAGAGCGAGTGCATCGAGACCGAACCGGCTTCGAACGGGATGCGTGAGCGACCTTTTGCCATGTCGAGTGCGTCGGCAACACGGAGAATCCCCGCTTCGAGCGCAAGCGGCTCGCCATCGGAGCGGTGGCTCGTGATCGCCTGAAGCACCTCCGAGATGACGACCGTCCGGTCGGGCTCGTCGTAGATGTCCTCGAGCAACTCGCGCATCTTGGGCTCCGACAGAAAGAGGCTGAAGTCCTCGTGACCCCGACGGTGAACCGACATGCCGACGCAATGCATGAGTGCCGAGAGAACGACGATCACTTCGGAATCATCGTTCGTCATGCCATAGTCGCGGACGGCAGACGGCTCGACGCCGTGCTTCGTCAGTTGTCGAAGCAACTTGAGCGCGATGTTGACAACGACCTGGATGTGCACCCAGGAGTGGTCGTTGATCTGCATTCGAGCGACGGCATTCACGTTGGAGACGTGCCACCACGCCTTCAGTTGTGCGTCGCCATTGGCGCGGTCGAGGACACGCCTCAGCTTGTGGTTGCCCCGTTCCGGGAGTCGAATGCGCATACCTGCGATCGCCTCGGCAGGCGTGAGCCGTGTCTCTCGAACAGCCTCGGCCGACACGGGGCCGTCGATGAGCTTCTCGATCTCCGGGTCGAGTGGGGTCATGCGCCTACACCGTCTCGGTCGAGCATCATCGCCACCAGAGCATCCTCGCACACGGTTTCAACGATTCCGATCGTGCGCGTCGTCGTCGAGCCGTGCGATCTCCCGCCGGGCATGCGTCAGGGCTTTGCCGAGGCGGCTGCGGTTGACGGAATCGTTGAGCCACGCGCTGGCTCCGGAGGGATGTGGAAGGGGTATCACGATGGCGTTGTCAACGAGGTAGCTCTTGCCGACGCACTCCGAAAGTGTCCGAGCGCCGACGATCGCCTGGGCCGCGAGGGCGCCGACCGGGAGAACGAGCGCGGGGCGGAGCAACCGTAGTTCCTCGGCGCGCCAGGTACCGCAGAGTCGTTGCTCGAACGGTGTCGGCGTGCGGTCACCACGCCCGGAGGTTCTCCCGGGGAAGCAACGGGTCACCGACGCGCAGTAGAAGATGGCGTCGAAGCTCTCTTCGTCGAGCCCGAGCCAGCGACGCAGCGTCACGCCGGCACGACCTCGCCAGGGAGCTCCCACTGCGCCTTCGACGACGCCGGGCGCTTGGCCGTACAGGTAAGCCCGTCGGTCGCCACCGCCCTGGACGACGGGCTGTGACTCGATCGGGAAGCCGGCATCGCTGCAGCGGCGACAGCGAGCGAGGTCCTGCTGGAGCGTGCCGATCGAGCGGTATCTCCTCATCGGTGCGGGCGTGTCGTCGGTCTCTCCATGGGCCATGGTGCAAGGATGACGCGTACAGCACCGTAGAGTTGAGCGCTGTGACGTTGCTCGAGTCCGTGCCGAACGTCTCCGAGGGGCGCGATCCCGATGTTCTGGCCGCGATTTGCGGTGCGTTCGCGGAGCATGGGCGCGTCCTCGACGTCCACTCGGACATCGACCACCATCGCTCGGTATTCACGATCGTCGCGGATGAAGAGCAGCTCGTCGATTCGCTCCTGGCGGGGATCGCCCGCGCCGCGGCGCTCATCGATCTCCGCTCACACGACGGCATTCACCCTCGTATCGGTGCGGCAGACGTCGTTCCGATCGTGCCGCTTCCAAACGGTGGGATGGATCTGGCGAGCGAGGTCGCGCTGACATTGGGGAGGCGTGTGGGTGAGGAGGTCGGCGTGCCGGTGTTCCTCTACGGTGCCGTTGGAGAGGGCCGTAGGCCCGCCTTCTTCCGCCGCGGAGGGCCGGCTGAGCTGCAACGCCGGATCGACGCCGGCGAGCTCAGGCCTGCTTTTGGCCCTTCGCGTCTCGATCCGGCAGCCGGCGCAGTCTTGATCGGATCGCGACCACTTCTCATCGCCTTCAACATCGACCTCGCGACAGGTGACCTCGGTGACGCGCGGATGATCGCTGCCGCAATACGCGCGTCAAGCGGAGGCATGGAAGGTGTCCAGGCGCTCGGCCTGCTGCTCCCGCGCAGCGGCCGTGTTCAGGTATCCGTCAACGTGATCGACGTCGAAGCCGCGCCGCTCGTCAGCGTGGTCGAGTACGTGAGAGAGGCGGCCGCAGCGCGTGGCGTCGAGCTCGGACAGAGTGAGCTCGTCGGTCTGCTCCCGGAGAGCTCGGTCGTCGAGCCAGCGCTGCTCGGACTCGACGCGCTGGCGGACGACCGCGTGCTCGAACGGCGCCTCCGGATGCGCTAGCGCGTGCAACCACCTCCTTCTGATCGACGGCGAGCCTGAACGAAGCGACTCGAAGCTGGCACAGATTCGACACATACACGTCACGAGTTCGGGGCTACCGTTCCAGAAGGGAGCCTCGCTCCCCCGACGGGGCCTCCAGGGTCGGTCGTAGACGGCGCGCGGTCCGCATCCGCGCCGCCGCGGACAACCAACGATCTCAGGTCGGACTACACTCGCGGTCCGTGACCGAAGCGCTCCTGTTGACCGGCGACGACCTCTCCGTCGAGGACGTCTGGGACGTTGCTTTCGGTCGTCGTCGGGCCGCACTTGCTCCGAGTGCGGTCGAGCGCATGCGGCGCTCACGGGCGCTGCTCGACGAGCTCCGCGGAGAGCACACCTACGGTGTCAATACCGGGTTCGGGCGCTTCGTCTCGGAGACGATTCCGGATGATCAGGCCGAAGAGCTGCAATTGCGCCTGCTTCGCAGTCATGCGTGCGGCGTCGGCGAGCCATACCCGGACGAGGTCGTTCGCGCCGCGATGTTGCTCCGTGCGAACGCGATTGCAAAGGGATACTCTGGGGCGCGCGTAGAGACAGTCGAGCTGTTGCTCTCGGTTCTGGCCTCCGGGATCGTGCCGTTCGTGCCAGCCCGTGGCTCTGTCGGAGCCAGCGGCGATCTCGCTCCTCTCGCTCACCTTGCGCTGCCACTCGTCGGCGAGGGCGAGGCGTTCGTGGACGGGGTCCGACGGCCAGGTGGAGAAGCGCTTGCCGCAGCAGGGCTGGCACCGGTGCGGCTCCAGGCGAAAGAAGGACTATCCCTGATCAACGGAACCCAGTTCATGTGCGCGATGGCGTCGCTCGGGCTCGTCCGAGCGCGCCGACTCGCCAGGATCTCAGACATCGCGTGCGCAATGTCGCTCGAGGCGCTGCAGGGATCACTGACGAGCTTCCATCCGGCAATCCACGCCGCACGACCTCATGCCGGCCAGGTTGCGTCGGCTTCGAACATCCGGCAGTTACTCGACGGCTCCGCGATTCTCGAGTCGCACCGCTGGTGCGACAAGGTGCAGGATGCCTACTCCCTTCGCTGCGCGGCTCAGGTGCACGGTGCCAGCCGCGACCTGCTGGACTATGTCGAGCGCACCGTTGCGATCGAGATCAACGCAGCCACCGACAATCCGCTTGTCCTTCTCGACGAGCGCGAGATTGTCTCGAACGGAAACTTCCACGGCCAGCCGGTTGCGTTCGCCCTCGATTGCCTCGCTATCGCGGTGGCGGAGTTCGGGAGCATCTCGGAGCGTAGGGTCGAACGGATGGTCAACCCGAGCTTGTCGGACGGCTTGCCTGCGTTCCTGACACGCGAGGGCGGCATCAACTCGGGAATGATGATCCTGCAGTATGTGTCGGCGGCGCTCGTCTCCGAAAACAAGGTTCTGGCACACCCCGCCAGTGTCGACTCGATCCCGACGAGCGCAGGGCAGGAGGATCACGTTTCGATGGGAAATGCCGCCGGTCTCAAGGCACTTCAGGTGATTGCGAATGCTGAGCGATCGCTGGCGATCGAGCTCCTGGCGGGTGCCCAGGCGGTCGAGTTCTTGGCGCCGCTCGAGCCGGGACGAGGAGTCGTGGCAGCTCGGACTCACGTTCGGACGCTGTCAGAGCGGTTGCGCGAGGACCGCTCGCTCTCCGCTGATATCGAACGGGTCGCGGCCTCGATCCGCGACGGCAGCATGTTGGCAGTGGTTACAGACGCCAGTGGGGTGCTCCTCTGATGGCGCGTCGGACACGCTTGGGTGAGCGTCCGATTCCCGCTCACCCCTACCGTGACACCGCCCTCGTGTACGGCGTCATGGCGGCACTGCTCGTCGCCCTTGCCTGGCTCACCGGCGGGGATCCGGCCCGAGCGGTGTTGGTGGCGGTGGTCTTCTTCGTCGTCGCCATCGCCTGGAGCTGGTGGCGGTTCCGTCGCCGGATCCTCATGAGGCATGCAGCGGACGCGTCGGCGTCTCTCGACGCAGTCCACGGGTCTCAGGAGAACAACAGCGGACCGGGGAGCGAAACGTGACGGGCGACGTCGATCAGAGGGTCGAGACGCTCTGCGGCGATCTCTCAGCTGTTCGGGCTCCGCGAGGCACGATGCTGAATGCCCTTTCGTGGCAGGTGGAAGCGCCGTTGAGGATGCTGCTGAACAATCTCGACCCCGAGGTCGCGGAGCACCCCGAGGAGCTCGTCGTGTACGGCGGCTCCGGTCGGGCCGCCAGGTCACACGAGGCACTCAAGGACATCGTCCGGACCTTGCTGAGGTTGCGGAGCGACGAGACGCTTCTCGTGCAGTCGGGGAAGCCGGTGGGGGTGTTTCGGACGCACGAGGGTGCACCCCGGGTGCTGATCGCGAACGCGCTGCTCGTTCCGAAATGGGCCACCTGGGACATGTTCCGCCAGCTCGAGGCAGAGGGTCTCACGATGTTCGGTCAAATGACCGCGGGATCGTGGATCTACATCGGGACGCAGGGCATCCTGCAGGGGACCTACCAGACCTTCTGCGCCGCCGGCGAAGTGCATTTCGGGACTGCGGATCTTGCGGGACGCACAGTCCTCACGGCCGGTCTCGGCGGCATGGGCGGTGCCCAGCCTCTCGCTGCGACGATGGCCGGGGCAGCAATCCTGTGCGTCGAGGTAGATCAACGCTCGATCGACCGCAGGCTCGCGACCCGTTACGTCGACGAGCAGGCGCGATCGCTCGACGACGCCGTAGCGCGCGTCCGCGCCGCTGCGGACGCCCGCCGGCCTCTCTCGGTCGCTCTCCTCGGGAATGCGGCGGATGTCTTTCCCGAGCTCGTTGCTCGCGGTGAGCACTTCGATCTTGTCACGGACCAAACTGCCGCCCACGATCCCCTTACCGGTTACGTCCCTGCGGAGGTGCCCTTCGAGGAGGCGGCCGCGCTGCGTGCACGTGATCCGAAGCGCTATCTGGAGCTCGCCTCGCAGTCGATCGTGACTCATGTTCGCGCCATGTGCGACTTCGTCCGAATGGGATGTTACGTTTTCGATTATGGCAACAATCTACGAGGGGAGGCCTATGCAGGTGGCCTGACCGACGCGTTTTCATATCCGGGCTTTGTCCCGGCCTATATCCGGCCGCTCTTCTGCCGTGGAATCGGTCCGTTCAGGTGGGCCGCGCTCTCCGGCGATCCTGCCGATATCGCGGTCATCGACCGAGCGCTGGAGGAGCTCTTCCCCGATGACACGCTCCTGCAGCGGTGGCTTTCGATGGCTCCCGAGAAAGTCGCGTTCCAGGGTCTCCCGGCCCGGATCTGCTGGCTCGGCTATGGCGACCGCGCCCGGGCGGGTCTCGCGATCAACGAGCTCGTGCGCAGCGGCCAAGTTTCGGCGCCCGTCGTGATCGGCCGCGATCACCTCGACTCGGGCTCGGTCGCATCGCCGTACCGCGAGACGGAGGCCATGCGCGACGGCTCCGATGCGATCGCCGATTGGCCGATCCTCAACGCGCTTCTCAACACGGCAGCTGGCGCGACGTGGGTCAGCGTCCATCACGGCGGAGGCGTGGGGATCGGGAACTCGATCCACAGTGGCATGGTGGTACTGGCAGATGGAACCGTCGACGCGGCTACCCGGCTCGAACGGGTCCTCACGGCCGATCCCGGAACCGGTGTGATGCGTCATGCCGACGCCGGATACCCGGAAGCGCTCGACGCCGCGCGTGAGAGTGGGCTCGACTTGCCGAGCGTGGGTCGGAGCGCTGGCTCGGACCCGGCAAGAGACCCGTCAGCCCGGCTGCCACCGGACGCCGCGACGACGTGACGCGACTGCTGATTCGCGACCTCGCACAGGTCGTAACGCCTGCCGGCAACGGTGGCCCGTTGCGCGGGACGGATCTCCGCGATGTGCGGGTGACCGAGCACGCGTTCATCCTGTGCGGCGAAGGGCGGGTCGTCTCGACTGGGCCGATGGCGGATCTTCCGTCCGACCTTGGCGACTGCATCGAGCTCGATGGCCGTGGGCTCTCGGCGATCCCGGGGCTCATCGATTGCCACACCCATGCGTGCTTCGGAGGCGACCGAGTCAACGAGTTCTCGCTCCGAGCCGCCGGCGCCTCCTACGAGGATCTCCATGCCGCAGGCGGTGGGATCCTCTCCACCGTTCGTGCCACCCGTGCAGCCGGCGAGGAGGAGCTCCTTCAGGCGACCATTCTCCACCGAACCTGGATGCGTGCTCACGGGACGACGACATTCGAAGGTAAGTCGGGATACGGCCTCGATCGCGAGACGGAGCTTGCACAGTTGCGGGCCATCCGTGCAGCTGGGGGAATTCCGACATGGCTCGGGGCACACACCGTTGCTCCCGAATTCAGCGACGCGGACTCGTATCTCGACTTCCTCCTGGCGGAGGTGCTCGAGGACGCCGCTGCGCTGGCCGAGGCCGCCGACGTCTTTCTCGAACGAGGGTCGTTCGACGCTCGGCAGGCCCGACGGTATCTGGAGGCCTGCCGCGACGTCGGCCTTGCGCTGCGCCTGCACGGTGATCAGTTCACCGAGTCGGGGGCGATCTCGCTCGCACTCGAGCTCGGAGCTCGCTCGGTCGACCATCTCGAAGCGACCGGCCCCGCGGGCGTCGCCCAGTTGGCAGCGAGCGATGTCACGGGTGTCTTGCTTCCTGCGAGCGCGCTGTTCCTCGGCCGCTCGATGCCCCCTGCTCGCGCGCTTGTCGACGCAGGGGCGCTGATCGCGCTGGCCACAGACTTCAACCCCGGCAGTGCGTACTGCGACAGCTTGCCGCTCGTTCTCTCGCTCGCGTGCACGCAGATGAAGCTGGCACCTGAGGAGGCACTTGTGGCGGCGACTGCGAACGCCGCGCACGTGCTCGGCCGCGCCGATCGCATCGGCCGCCTCACGCCCGGCTTCGCTGCCGACGTCGTCCTGCTCGACGCAGCGGACTGGCGCCACGTCGCCTACCACCTCGCCGGCGACATCGTCCACACGGTAGTGGAGAGCGGAGCCGTCACGTTCAGACGGTCGGCATAATCCTCCCATGGCGACCCAGAAGCAGCGCAAGCGCCGGGCGAAGGAAAAGCGGCACGACTACGACCTCGTCTACGTCGATGAGGACGGTGTCGAGCAGCCGGTCGAGCGACCGGAAGGGCCGCGCAAGCCTCCTGATCGCTCCGGGAAGGGGACGCCCGCCGTCAAGGGGCAGAGCACCCAACCGAGCAAGCGAGGGCGACGGGGTCGCGAGGCTCAGCCGCCGTCATGGCGTCGCGTGCTGAGACGGGGCGCCATTTTCGCGCCCATCTTCCTCGCCACCGTGATGCTTCTCGGCGGCAAGAACATGACGTTCCAACGGGCTATCCCCCAGACATGTCTGCTTCTCGGCGCCTTCGTTCCGTTCAGCTACTTCATGGATCGGGTCGTCTGGCGCCAGCAGCAGAAGCGCCTGAACCGCGGGTAGGACGCGCCGGGCTCTCGCGGCAGCCTCGAGCGCCTGCGAGACACGGTGTCAGTGCGTCTGTTGCGAGGTTTCGTCGGTGCCGTAGTGGCCGGCCGCCGGCCACGGCGCGAGGAGGAGGAGGACCCGTGCGCCCGCGGCACTCGAGACCGAGTGGCGTTCGCCCGGGTCGAACATGACGAGAGTGCCCGCGCTGACGGCTGTCGACGCCCCGGAGCTCGTGAGCTCCACTTCGCCCTCGATGACGGTGAGCCACGCACGCTCGCGCACCTCGTGGTCGCCGAGTGTCTGCCCTGCTTCGAGACGGAGCAGGATCGCGCGGGCATCACCGGAATGGAGCACGACCGGCGTCCGAATGCCCTCTGGAGCTTCCATGCCGATGAGATCCCACGACTGCATGGCCACCACCGTATCGCGTTGAGGCGCTGACAACGAGCCACGGACGCCGCGAGCTGCGGCCGACGTGTCGTCGCGTCGTCTTCCGGCCCGTTGCGCTCGCGAGGGCTGGCTGGGTCAGTCCGTTGCCGCGGCCGGACAAGGAGGGCACGCACCCCGCTCACAGATCGAGCCTCTACACTCGGAGCGGAATGTCTCTCGTCGTCGACCAGCTCGAGCTCGGGCCGATCGGGACCAACACCTACCTCGTCCGGTCGTCGCCGTCGGCAACCGAGGCGGTCGTTGTCGATCCGAGCGGCGACGCGACGTCGATCCAACGGGCTCTCGCCGCCGTGGGGGCGCGCTGCACCACGATTCTCGTCACCCACGGCCATTTCGACCACATCGTGAGCCTCGCCGATCTCGCCGAGCACACGGGAGCAGCGGTGTATGCGCCGGCCGGCGATCGACTGTTGATCGAGGAGCCGGCCGCTTTCACGCCGCCGGGAATCACCGTGCGCGGCGCGACCGCCGACACCTGGCTCGACGGTGACGAGACGGTTGAGGGTGCGGGGGTGTCGTTCGCTGTCACGAGGGCAGCCGGCCACTCGCCCGGCCATCTCGCCTACTTCGCCAGCGGTGAGTTGTTCTCGGGCGACGTTCTCTTCGCTGGGTCGGTCGGGCGCACCGACCTTCCCGGAGCAGACTGGAATGCTCTCGAGGCGTCCATCGCGTCACTGCTCGAGACGTATCCGCCAGAGACGGTCGTCCATCCCGGTCACGGCCCGGAGACGACGCTTGCTGCAGAGCTGGCCGGGAACCCTTTTCTCGGTTCCCTCCGTGCCTCATGGAACGCGCGATGAACGGGAAGATCGAGCGCCCACGCGGCACTCACGACGTGATCCCTGCCGAGATGCCGCTGTGGCAGCGAGTAACCGGGGAGGTCGAGCGCCTCTGCGCGCTGTACGGCTACCGCAAGGTGCTGACGCCAGTCTTCGAGGACACGGCGCTGTTCGCGCGGACGGCGGGGCAGGGGTCGGACGTCGTGCAGAAGGAGATGTACACCTTCGTCGACCGCTCCGATCGGCCGTTGACGTTGCGTCCGGAGGGGACAGCGCCGATCTGTCGCGCGTACGTCGAGCACGGAATGCACCGTGACCCGCAGCCCGCGAAGATGTTCACGATCGCGCCTATGTACCGCTACGGAACGCCCGGGAAAGGGCGCTATCGCGAGCACTGGCAGGCATCCGTCGAGGCGATCGGCTCCGACGATCCGTCGATCGACGCTGAGCTTCTGCAGCTCTACGACACGCTGCTCCATCGTCTCGGCGTGACGGCCTACCACCTCGAGCTCAACTCGATCGGCTGCCAAGCTTGCCGTCCGGTGTACCTCACATCCCTCCGTTCGTGGCTCGCGGCCAACGAGCATCGTCTCGATGCCGACACGCGTGCGAAGGTGGCAACGAGTCCCTTGCGGGTGTTCGACAACTTCCTCGCCAAGCCGGAGGCTGTGCGGGTTGCTTTGGACGAGGCTCCAAAGATCGGCGAATCGCTCTGCGACGCGTGCGTTTCCCACTTTGCCGCCGTGAGGGCCGACCTCGACGCGACGGGTGTCACATACACGGTCGTGCCGACTCTCGTTCGCGGTCTCGACTACTACACGAGGACGACGTGGGAGTTCATCGGGCCGATGGACAACGAGAATTCGACGATTTCCGGCGGTGGTCGTTACGACGGCCTCGTGGAGGAGATCGGCGGTCCGCCCACACCGGGGGTCGGGTTCGGCGCGGGTCTCGAGCGCCTGCTTCTCGCGATGGGGGATGCCGGGGTCACGGGCGAGCCGTCGACGATCGACGTCTTCTTCGCGCTCGATGACGGCGCGCCGAGAGAACAGGTTGCGAGCTGGCTCGCCGACCTTCGGCGGCACGGCGTGGCGGCCGACACCGACTACGCCGGCCGCTCGCTCAAGGGGCAGGTCACACAATCGGCTCGGCTTGGTGCCGCTGCGACGGTGATCGTGAGTTCCGACCAGGCTGTCCTGCGGCGACAGGGACGGGCGGACGAACCGCTCGCCCACGCCGACGTGGTCGGCAGACTGTCGTCATGAGCTGGCGAGACCTCATGTGCGGCGAGCTCCGCGAGGAGCACGTCGGCTCGCGCACGACAGTCGCCGGCTGGGCCGCGCGTCGCCGCGACCACGGGGGGCTCGTGTTCGTCGACCTTCGCGACCGTACTGGGATGACGCAGCTTGTCATCAACCCCGAGCACGCTCCGGAGGCTGCCGAGCTCGCCAAGGAGATTCGCAACGAGTTCGTCCTCCAGGCGGAGGGAGACGTCGTCGCGCGTGCCGCCGATGCCGTCAATCCGAACCTGCCGACCGGAGCAGTCGAGATCCAGGTCGCAACGCTTCGGATTGTCTCGCGGTCGACTCCGCTGCCGTTTCAGCTCGATGAGGAGAACGTTGACGAGACACTTCGTCTGCGCTACCGCTGGCTCGACCTCCGGCGCGACAAGCTGCAACGCAACATCCGTCTGCGGGCTCAGATGGTCGGAATCATCAGGCGCCAGATGGAAGCAGCCGGATTCCTCGATATCCAGACTCCGCTTCTCTACAAGTCCACTCCCGAGGGTGCCCGAGACTTCGTGGTTCCGAGCCGGCTCCAGAAGGGAATGTTCTTCGCCTTGCCGCAGAGCCCGCAACTCCTCAAGCAGCTGACGATGATCGCCGGCTTCGACCGCTACTACCAGATCGCGATCTGCTTCAGGGACGAGGACCTTCGCGCCGACCGCGTCCAGGAGATCACCCAGCTCGACATGGAGATGTCGTTTCCCGACCGCGACGAGCTGTTCCTGCTGATGGAAGACATGTTCGCGGCCGTCTGGCGCGAGTGTCTCGGCGCCGAGATTCCGCGGCCGTTCCCGCATATGACCTACGCAGAAGCCGACAGGCGCTTCGGTTCGGACAAGCCGGACACTCGCTTCGCGCTCGAGATCGAGGATGTGACGGGCGCAACGCGGGGTTCTGAGTTCGGTGTCTTCGCGAATGCGGAGGCAGTGCGCCTTCTACGCGTGCCGAGGGTGTTCACGCGATCGGAAGTCTCGACTCTCGAAGAGCGAGCCAAGGAACTCGGCGCCAAGGGGCTCGCCTACGTCATCTGCGACGAGGTCGGGGAGGTTCGATCGCCGATCGCGAAGTTCCTTTCCCAGCAGGAGCTCGAGGCCCTTGCGCCCGCGCCGGGAGAAACGCTGCTCTTCGCCGCAGACGCACACGCTATGACGTCGCGGGTGCTCGGTGCGCTGCGTCTGCAGCTCGGGCGAGACCTCGGCCTCATCGACGACGAGGCGTTCACGTTTCTCTGGGTGACTGACTTTCCGATGTTCGAGTGGGACGAGGACGAGAGCCGCTGGTCCGCGGTTCATCACCCGTTCACGCGTCCGACCGACGAGTGGCGGGAGACGTTCGCGGACGACCCCGGCAGCGCACTCGCGTACGCATACGACCTCATCGTGAACGGGAACGAGCTCGGTGGCGGCTCGTTCAGGATCCACGAGCCCGAGATCCAGGCGAGAGTCTTCGATCTCCTCGCGATGAGCCCGGACGACCAGCGAGCGAAGTTCGGGTTCCTCCTCGACGCGCTCGCGATGGGTGCGCCGCCTCACGGCGGCATAGCGCTCGGCATCGACCGGATGACGATGGTGCTGGCGGGTGAGCCGAACTTGCGCGATGTGATCGCCTTCCCGAAAAACCAGGCAGGACTGGATCCGATGAGCGGCGCACCGTCGGAGATCACCGACGCGCAGCTCGCCGAGCTCGGCCTTCGTGTCATCGAGCCCCAGAAGGCATCCGGCACCTAGTGCCTCGGCTCCCGGTGTCGTTCCAATCCCGCCTGCAGGAGCGCGGAGCACTCGTTCACTCCGCCCGGCGCGCGCGGATCACCGGATCGCCGAACAGTGACGTGCGAGGGCTGCGTTAGATGTCTGCAGTGGTCGCAGGACGGTTGCTCGGCCTCGCAGCCGTCGCGCTGCTCGCCGGAGTGATCGCGCTCGCAGTCACCGAACAGCGGAGCGGGCAAGCGAGCGCCACGAACGCTCCGGCGGCGGCGGTTGCGCCCGGCGGCGGATGGTATTCGGCTCTCGCAGCTTCCCGCGGGCCGGCTGGTGACGCGGAGAAGACGTCATGCGGGTTGATCCTGACCGACAAGTCCTTCGGCGTCACGCATCCTGTCCTCCCGTGTGGCGCCAAGCTGCTGCTGCGCTTCGGCGGCCAGACGGTGCTCACCGAGGTCATCGACAACAAGCTCAAGAGCGCTGGTCGTCAGTTCGAGCTGACCGAGAGGCTCGCGAGCTTCCTCGGGCTCGACGGCACCCAGGAGATCGACTGGCGGTTCGCCGCCCGCCCGAGCAGCTAGCGCGGCGACGCGGGCAGCAACGCCCCACGTGCCGAGGCCCGCTTCGAGGCGGGGCTCGATCTCGCTGAGATCGTCTAGAATCAGTCGTGCTCGACCCTGTGCGTGGCCCGGAGTTTCAACGTGAACCAAGACTCATCAAGGGAGCGTGTGTCCGGCGGAGGCTTTGCCAGAGGCTGGCAGCGCACCCACCTGGTTCGCCAGGTTCTCAATTGGCTCCGGGAATCATCGGCAGGGTGGGGCGTTTTCGCCGAGAAGCGACCCAGCCCGAGCCACTCGTCGGTCTAGAGCGGCGCCTGCCACTCGGGCAGTCACTTTTGCGCAGGCCGTGCGGCCGCCAGCCACCAGGAAGCGATACGGTTTCCCGAGATGGGATACACGCTCGTGAACAAGAACGATCCAGCGGTCGAATCGTTTCGTGATGTCTTCTTCAAGATCCGCCGCGCCCTCGGTACGAACGCATTCGGAATCAACGAGGTTCGCTTGCCAGCCGGAATCGAAGGCTTCGAGCACGACGAGACCGAGACAGGTCACGAGGAGGTGTACATCGTGCTCGAGGGTGACGGGACGTTCACCGTGGACGGCGACGCGGTGGGGGTCGTGACCGGGGACTACCTCCGCGTCGATGCCGAGGCTGTGCGCAAGGTCGTCGCCGGTGAGGCGGGTCTGACATTCGTGGTCGTCGCCGCGAGACCGCAAACCGAGTACGACGGTCGCCCGTCCCTGTGACGGGCATCGTCGGACTCCATCACGTTCAGGTCGCGGCACCTCCGGGGTGCGAGGCTGCGGCACGGGCCTTCTACGGCGGGTTGCTCGGACTTCCCGAGATCGAGAAGCCGCCGCTCCTCGAGACACGAGGCGGGTGCTGGTTTCAAGCAGGCCCACTGGAGCTGCATGTCGGCGTCGCCGATCCGTTCGCGCCGGCGACGAAAGCTCACCCAGCCTTGCTCGCCGCTTCGGATCAGGATCTCGAAGAGCTTGCCGGTGCGCTCGCCGGCTCTGGCGTCGACCTGCGGTGGGCGGACGACGCCGAGATCCCAGGGCAGCGCCGCTTCCACCTGGATGATCCGTGGGGCAACAGGATCGAGGTCGTCGCCCCTGTAGCAGGCTCCTACGAACCTTCTCGCTCGAGGACGACCTCGTAGGAGTCGACAGAAACGCGGCGCCTGCTCCCGACGTCGGGAGGGCTCATCGCCTCGAGCGCCTCCGAGCCTCGCCGCAGCTCGTCCTCGGAGCCGAAGCGAATCGCAACGACAACCCTTCCTGCTGAGCGGTCGGCGAGGATGGTGATTCGCTTGGCGGACACGCCGTCCGGTTGACCATCTGTGGCGTCGATCCGGCTGACCAGCGCATCGAGCGCCGCATCATCCATCTCGAACGTGGCCACGCGCGCGTACTCGGGCATCTCATGTCTCCTCTGGCGGGGGTCGGGTCGGGAGTCTAGTCCTCTCGAGATCGAGGCGAGAACGTTACTCCGAGTCGGACAGCACCTCGGCGAGCCAACGCCGGGCTTCCTGGACGATCACCGGGTAGGTGTGCAGGTAGTACGAAGCGCGATCACCGCCTGGGACAGCGCCCGCCCGCGACGACGCGTCCACGTCGCATCTGCAACCCGAGCACGCGACGGACGAGCGCCTCGTCTGTCTCGACCTCGTTCGCGTGCATTCTGCCGGCGGGCACGGTCACCATTACTACCAACGAGACCCGTTCAAATTGTTTGCTTCGAACCCGGTTCGTGCGACGCGTCACTCTCGCTAGCCCTCAACGGGGGCGCCATCAGGCGGACTGCAGGACTGCCGGTAGCCTCAGGGAGTGCCCCGACTCGAACTGATCGGAGACTCGGCCCGAGGCGACGACTACGCGACCGTCCGACTCCTCGTCGAGGACAGCCGTATCGTCGCCGCCGACGCGCCCGGACTCGAACGATCGCTCCTCGGACTCACGTTGCTCGAGGTTGCTGCGGTACCCGGCGAAACGCTCGCTGCCGACGCACTTGCCAACGCGATCGCTCCGGTCTTTGCGGCCGCTCGCGTCCCGGGGCGGATAGCAGTCGCGATGAGCGGTGGTGTCGACAGTGCGGTCGCACTCCTCCGTGCAGCGCCGAACGCTATCGGGGTCACGCTTCGGCTCTGGCTCGATCCGGCAGGTCCCAGTTCCGAGCGAGCATGCTGCTCACCGGACGCCGTGATCGCAGCGCGCGAGACGTGCCACCGCCTGGGCCTTCCCCATGTCACGCTCGACCTCCGCGAGCGCTTCCGCGCTCTGGTTGTCCAGCCGTTCGTCGAAGGGTACGCCCAGGGACTGACACCGAATCCATGCATGCGATGCAACGGGCAGTTCCGTTTCGAGGCACTCGTTGCGTTTGCTGCGCGAGCGGGTGCTGACGTTCTCTGGACCGGTCACTACGCGCGGATCGTCGAGCGCGACGGCCTCCGGCTCATCGCTCGCGGGGCCGACCCGGCCAAGGACCAGTCCTACATGCTCGCAACGGTGGATCCGGCGTTGCTCGACCGCGTTGCCTTCCCGCTCGGAGACCAGGGGAAGCAGAGCACGCGCAACGAGGCGGCAGTCGCGGGCCTGGCCGTCGCCGAGCGAGCCGAGAGCCAGGAGGCATGCTTTCTCGCCGGCGATGACTACCGATCGTTTCTCGAACGGCAGGGACTTGCTCGCCGCACCGGCCCCATCGTGGACGAGGATGGCGCCGAGATCGGTCAGCACGACGGCGTCTGGCGCTACACCCCTGGGCAGCGACGCGGCATCGGACTCGCCACGCCAGAACCGCTCTATGCGCTCCGCTCCGACGCCATGACGAACACGCTTGTCGTCGGATCCCGCGAGGCTCTCGAGGTGAGGAGCGTCGACGTGCAAGGGCGCCTCTACGTGCCCGTCGACCGGGCCGATGCGAAGCTGCGGTACAGATCGGACCCGGTGCCTTCCCGGGTTGAGCGAACGGCAGCTGGGTTCTCTTTGGCGCTCGAGGAGCCCGCATCTGCCGTTGCACCAGGTCAGGTGGCTGTGCTCTACGACGACGAGGCGATCGTCGGAGCGGGCGTGATCGTCAGCGCAACCGGGTAGGATCCCGCTGATGACATTGCTCGCGTCCACCGCCGGAGATGCTGCGTACTGGGGACTCGCGGTCTTCCTCGTCGCGATCGGGCTTGCCGCAGCCTTCATGCTGTTTCGGCTCGGACAGGCTTTCGAGCGCCTGTCGTCCCTCATCAAGGGCACGGAGCGCGACCTCCTTCCGGTGATCGTGAAGGCCGGCTCGACCGTCGATCGTGTCAACTATCAGCTCGACAAGGCAGACACGGTCACCGACAGCGCCGTCTCGATGGCCGACAGCGCGGACACGGCAGTGCGCGCGATCTCGACCGTGATCGTGACGCCGGTGGAGAAGATCTCGGGTCTCGCGGCAGGCGTCAGTCATGGGTTTTCCCAGTTCCGCAAGTCGAAGAACTTCGGGGATGCAACGACGGCCGCCCGGGGCGCCGCCCGGCAACGCGAAGCCGACCTCCGCGACGACCTGCGACACGCCGGCAGGACGCCGATGGAGACGGATCGGCCGGAACCGCAGCCACGACCGGAGGCGCAGCCCAAGCCCGATCCGTGGCCCCAGCCCGCTCCGGTTCCGAAGCCCCCGCCGGCACCCATTCCGCCGGACGAGCCAACCGCAGCGTAGGCAAGGCCCGGAACCCGGTCCGTCGAGACTGAGGCTCCTGAGGCGCCGCTACGATCGCGTGATGCGTACGTCCGCCGAGCTCCGCGAGGGCTTCCTCTCGTTCTTCGAAGAGCGAGGCCATATGCGGTTTCCGTCGTGGTCGCTCATCCCACCCGCCGAGGATCCCTCGACGCTGTTCATCTCGGCCGGGATGCAACCACTGAAGCCGTACTTCTCGGGCCAGAAGAATCCGCCGGCGCCGCGGTTCACGACGGTGCAGAAGGTCCTCCGCGCCGGTGGCAAGGACACGGACCTCGACGAGGTCGGGCTGACGGCGCGACACGCGTCGATGTTCGAGATGCTCGGCAACTTCTCGTTCGGCGACTATTTCAAGGAAGGAGCGATCGACCTCGCCTGGGAGTTCGCCGTCGAGCAGATGCAGCTCGAGCCCGAGCGGATCTGGCCGACGGTATTCGCCGGTGATCCCGAACTCGGTCTCGGTGAGGACGAAGAAGCCGTTCAGGGCTGGCTGCGAAAGGGCGTTCCGCGGGATCGCATCATCGGGCTCCCGCGGTCCGAGAACTTCTGGGGCCCGGCCGGTGCCACCGGCCCGTGCGGACCGTGCTCCGAGCTCAACTACGACCGCGGCGAGGAGTACGGCTGCGGAGAAGTCGACTGCGCGCCGGGCTGCGAACGCTGTGAGCGCTTCCTCGAGTTCTGGAACCTCGTGTTCATGGAGTACGACCTCGACGAAACCGGCACGTTGACGCCGCTTCCGAAGCAGAACATCGACACGGGGCTCGGACTCGAGCGCGGAGCGATGTTACTCCAGCACGCGGACTCGATCTTCGACACCGACGGCTTCCGGCTGATCATGGACTGGATCGAGCGGGAGTCGGGCGCCGAATACGGTTCGTCGCCCGTGGCAACGAAGGCACATCGTGTGCTCAGCGACCACGGCCGCGGGATGACGTTCCTGATTGCAGAAGGAGTGCTTCCCGCAAACGAGGGCCGTGGCTACGTCCTCCGCCGGCTCATCAGGCGATCCGTCGTCCAGGCCCGACGGATCGGCCTCGAGGGCGTGTACCGCCTCCCGGCAGTTGTCGTCGGTCAGGTCGGCCCGTGGTACCCGGAGGTCGTCGAGCACGCCGACCGCATTGAATCGGTCGTCCAGGCCGAGGAGGAGCGCTTTCGGGAGACACTCGAGCGCGGCTTGAAGGTATTCGACGATCTCGCCGGGCAGGACGCGATTTCGGGCGAGAACGCCTTCACGCTCGCGGCAACCTATGGGTTCCCGCTCGAGCTCACGGTCGAGCTCGCCGAGGAACGAGGGCAGCCCGTCGACGTGGATGACTATCGGGCAAGGATGGCCGAACACCGCACGATTTCGCGTGCCGGTGGTGAGTCCGACACGCAACGCGCGGCCGACTTCGCGCGTGCAGCCGATCCAACGACGTTCGTCGGCTACCACCGAACAGATGTGCTGACGGAGCTTCACGCACTCGAGGACCTCGGTGACGGCACCTTCCTCGCGAAGTTGCGTGACTCACCCTTCTATCCCGCCGGCGGCGGGCAGGTGTCCGACCAGGGAATCATCGAGCTCGACGGCGATCCGACCGTCCGGGCCGAGCTCGTTCAGGCGCACAGGATCGGCGACGACCAGGTGCTGATCTTTCGCGGGAGCGGCTTCGCGGGCGGAGCGAGGGTCAGGGCCGTCGTTCCGTGGCGCGTTCGGTTCCCCACCATGGCGAACCACACAGCGACCCATCTACTGCAGGAGGCTCTCCGAGACGTACTCGGGGAGCACGTCAAGCAGGCTGGCTCAGCCGTCAGGCCCGACAAGCTCCGGTTCGACTTCACGCACACGCAGCCACTGTCAGCCGACGAGCGTGAGCAGATCGAGCAGCGGGTGAACACGGCCATCTTCGAGAACCATCCGTTGCACGTCTTCGAGACGCCGATCGACGAAGCACGGAAGCTGGGCGCCATGATGCTGTTCGGGGAGAAGTACGGCGACATCGTCCGCGTTGTCGAGATCGATGGAGTGTCGCGCGAGCTCTGCGGAGGCACCCACGTGCGCTCGACCGCCGAGATCGGAGCGTTCGCGATCCTTTCCGAGGGATCGGTCGGTTCAGGCGCACGGAGGATCGAGGCAGTCACCTCCGGTGAGGCGTGGGCGCTGCTTCACGGCCGCTCGCGCGAGCTCGACGCTGTTCGCGCCGAGCTGGACGAGGCACGCAAGGAGCTCAAGCGAACGCCTACGGCAGGAGGCGATGGCCGGGACATCGAAGCGTCGGTTCGCGCCGAGAACGGCTTCAACTTGATCGTCCAGCAGATAGAAGGAGTCGACGGAGACGCACTGCTCGACCTCTCCGACCGATTCAAGCAGCGACATAGCCCGGCGGCCGTCGTGCTCGGGGGCGTCGACGACGGCAAGGTGACGTTGATCGCCAACTTCGACGACCTCGTTGCCGAGCGGGTCAGCGCATCCGACGTGGTCAAGAGCGCTGCGGCGATCGTCGGCGGCGGGGGCGGCGGCCGCCGCACGATGGCGCGCGCCGGCGGCAAGGATCCCGAGCGGCTGGGGGAAGCACTCGCCGAAGCCGAACGCATGATTCTTGCCGCCTCCTGAGCCCGGGACGTGACCCAGTGAACCGCTGCCCGAAGATCGAGCTCTGACGATGCGGATCCTCGCGCTGGACTACGGCTCGGCTCGTACAGGCGTCGCCGTTTCGGACGCCAGCGGCACGATTGCCCGTCCCGTCTGCGTCGTCCGGAAAGCGGCAACCGAGGCCGGCCTGGCTGAGATCGCGCGTCTCGTCGTCGAGCACCATGCAGAACGCGTCGTGGTCGGGCTCCCCTTGACACTCCGCGGTGAGCACGGGAAGCAGGCCGACGAAACGCAGGTGTTCGTGAACGCGTTGCGTGCCCTCGTCGCCGTGACCGTCGAGACGGCCGACGAACGCTTCACGACGGCGCTTGCGCAGCGATTCGGTGGCAGCGCACCCGAGGATGCCGTGGCCGCGGCCCACCTGCTCCAGAGCTGGCTCGATTCCGGGGCGCGCGAGTGACCCGACCCTTCTTCGCCGTCTTTGCGGTGGTCGTTCTCATCGTCGCTGGTTGCGGCAGCGATTCGCCTCCCTCCGAGACGACGGCTGCTGTGCCCGCCGTCGCCCGCCTCCGCATCATCTTCCCAGAGGGGCTCAACGTCCGCGAGATGGGAGATCGGGTCGCTGCCGTCCGCAAGATCGCGATCGCCAAACGCGGGGTGACGCCGAAGCTGACTCGGGTGCGATACCTGACCGCCGTCTCGAACGCACGCCCGCCGAAGGTCTTCTTGCACGACTGGAAGAGTCGCTCGCTGGAAGGATTCCTCTTTCCCGCCCTCTACGAGTTCACACAGTTCACCAACGGGAACGAACTCGTCGCGGACCAGCTGACTGCGTTCCGCAAGGCGTTCGCTCGCGTCAACCTGTCGTATGCCCGTTCGAAGAACCTGACGCCGTACGACGTGCTCAAGATCGCGTCGATGGTCGAGAAGGAGACCGCGGCGCCCCGCGAGCGCAAGCTCGTTGCCGCGGTGATCTACAACCGTCTTCACAACAAGATGCCGCTCGGGATCGATGCGACGATCCGCTACGGCCTGAAGATCCCGGGCACCAGGTCGCTGACAAAGGCGGCTATCGCAAGCGACAACCCGTACAACAGCCGGCGCTTCCCCGGTCTGCCGCCCACGCCGATCGCGAATCCCGGCCTGGCGTCGATCAAGGCCGCCGCACACCCCGCGGCGGTCGACTATCTCTACTACGTGCGCATCCCGGGGACGACTCGGCACTTCTTCACGGCCAGCGAGAGCGAGTTCCTTCGCAAGGTGTGCGAATTCGGGTACGCCTGCAACTGAACGGGCGACAGAGTGGTGTCCGGCGGGCCGTCGCGCGTTCGAGAGATACTTCGCCGATGACACGCTGGGAGCTCGACCTCGCGCGCGCTGGAGCTACGGTCGTAACGTGATCGAGATCAGAGGTACGACGACGCTCGTCGGGCTGCTCGGCTGGCCGACATCTCATTCGTTGTCGCCGCTGATGCAGAACGCGGGGTTCGCGACCCTGGGTCTCGACTGGGCTTATGTGCCTCTGCCGACGCCGCCCGAGTTGCTCGCGGATGCCGTGCGGGGTCTCGGCGCGATGGGGTTCGCCGGGGCGAACGTGACGATCCCCCACAAGCGGGCGGTGATAGCCCTTTGCGACGAGTTGGACGACATCGCGCGAACGGCCGGATCGGTCAATACGCTCGTTTTCGATGATTGTCGCGTGCTCGGCTCGTCGACCGACGGAGACGCCGTGACCGACCAGATCGATTCGGACGGACGGCGAGCACTCGTGCTCGGAGTGGGCGGTGCCGCGCTCGCCGTCGCCGACGCACTCGCGCGCGCCGGCGCGGAGGTGACGATGGCAAGCCGCCGCGAGCCCGGCTGGCCACCCTCATCCGACGGCTATGACGTGCTCGTCAACGCGACGCCGGTGAAGGAGGAGCTCATCGTCGCGCCTCACGACGGCATGCAAGTCGTCGACCTTGCCTACCTCCCGGACGGCCGGGAAACGGCGCTCACCACGGCCGCGCGGGCCGCAGGCTGTGAGATCGTCGTCGACGGGCTCGACGTTCTCCTCGGCCAGGGGGCGGCTTCGTTCGAGCGGTGGACGGGGCTTGCCGCACCGCTCGTCGCGATGCGTTCCGCGCTGCGCGGCGACTAGCGGTACGAGGTTCCCGGTTGCGTTGGTGCCGGGAACAAGGTGGAACGCCGACACGTTAAAGGGGCGATGGCGCTCTTCGATCCGCTCACGCAGCGCTCGGTCACGTTGCGAAACCGGATCGTGGTCTCTCCGATGTGTCAGTACTCCTCGGAGGAGGGTCTCCCGAACGAGTGGCATCAGGTACACCTCGGCAGCCGTGCGGTGGGCGGAGCAGCGCTCGTGTTCACCGAAGCCACCGCAGTCGTGCGTGACGGACGGATCACACCATGGGATGCCGGGATCTGGAACGAGGCTCAGGCCGACGCGTGGGCGCCGATCGCCGGCTTCATCGAGCGGAGTGGGGCGGTGCCCGGGATGCAGCTCGCTCACGCGGGCCGGAAGTCTGGCTCCGATGTCCCCTGGCGTGGGGGTGCGCGCCTGTCGGCCGTTGACGGTGGCTGGCAGCCGGTGGCCCCGAGCTCGATCCCGCTCGAGCAAGATGATGAGCCTCCGACGGCGCTCGACGCACCCGGAATCCTCGCCGTCATCGAGGGGTTTCAGGACGCCGCGCGGCGTGCCGCGGGCGCCGGCTTTCGTGTCGTGGAGATCCACGCGGCGCATGGCTACCTGCTACACGAGTTCCTGTCCCCGTTGGCCAACGAGCGCACTGACGAATACGGCGGCACCTTTGCCAACAGAGTCAGGCTTCTGTTCGAGGTTGTCGAGGCCGTCCGTGACGTCTGGCCGGAGGAGCTGCCGCTATGGGTGCGGATCTCCGCAACCGATTGGGCCGAGGGTGGTTGGAACATCGATGAGAGCGTCGATCTCGCAGCGCTGCTGGCAAAGCTCGGAGTCGATCTGATCGACGTCTCGTCCGGTGGCCTCGTGCGCTCGCAGCAGATGGTTGTAGGGCCGGGCTACCAGGTCCCGTTTGCGGAGCGGATCCGGCGGGAGGCCGGAATTGCAACTGGGGCGGTCGGGTTGATCACGGATACGGCTCAGGCCGAGGCGATCGTCGCCTCCGGCCAGGCCGACGTCGTCTTGCTCGCGCGTGAGATGCTGCGCGACCCCTATTTCCCGCGCCGCGCCGCGCAGACGCTCGGCGTCGAACCGACTCCTCCCGATCAATACCGGCGCGCCTGGTAGACCGGCGGAACCCGCAGCGGGGCCGGGTCAGGGTCAGTGACCGTCGACGACATCGACCGGCGGTCGCTAGCTCTTCACTCCGCGCACGTCGCGCCGTCGGTCTAGGATCGAAGGTGTGTCGCTCGGGCTCGTTACCGCTGGAGAATCGCATGGCCCCGCACTCGTGGCGGTGATCACCGGCCTGCCTGCTGGGCTTCATCTCGACCGGGAGGCAATCGACGCAGACCTCAGGCGTCGACAACTCGGCTATGGGCGGAGCCCGCGCCAGCAGCTCGAGACAGACACCGTCGAGGTGCTCTCCGGACTCCGGCGGGCGCACACACTCGGCACGCCGTTGACATTGGTCGTTCGCAACCTCGACCACAAGAACTGGACGTGGGGCATGAGTCCCTGGGAGCCGGAGGGCGAGCCGCACGGCAAGGGAACGAAGCCTGTCACGCTGCCGCGTCCCGGTCATGCCGATCTCGCCGGCGTGCTCAAGTACGGGCATGACGATGTGCGCAACTCGCTCGAGAGGGCGAGCGCGCGTCACACCGCAACGCACGTTGCGGCAGGCGCTGTCGCGAAGGCGCTTCTCGCCACGATCGGGATCTCGGTCGAGGGGCGACCGCTCGAGGTCGGAGGCGCTCGTGGCGATGAAGGCATGCGCAAGGCAACTGACGCAGCCCGCAAGGAGCGCGATACCCTCGGAGGGATCGTCGAGGTCGTCGCGGACGGGCTGCCTCCGGGGCTTGGTTCCTATGCCGAGAAGTCCGACCGCTTGGACGCGCGTCTCGCCTTCGCCCTGATGGGAATTCAGGCGGTAAAGGGGGTCGAAATCGGCGACGGCTTCGCGCTCGCGCGCGTGAGCGGCTCGGAAGCGCATGACGAGATCGACCCGGGGCTCTCCCGACGCACGAACCACGCCGGCGGGTTGGAGGCCGGAATCACGAACGGAGAGCCTCTCGTCGTGCGCGCCGCCATGAAGCCGCTGCCGACGCTGATGAAGCCGCTCGACTCCGTCGATCTTGCCACGGGTGAGGCTGCACAGGCACTCGTCGAGCGAAGCGACGTACAGGCTGTAGAGGCACTTGCCGTCGTCGCCGAAGCCGCGGTCGCCTGGGAGCTCGCCTGCAGTGCCAGGGACAAGTTCGGCGGCGACGCGATCGTCGACTTCACCGAGGCTCATCGCGCCTACCTCGAGCGCATCCGGTGGCCGCGAACGCACTCAGAGCACCTGACACAATGAAGCACGCGCTGCCTGACCGCGCTGGGCGGCACGCTGCTTCGTCCTCGCATCGCACTCGCCCATCACGCCCAGCCAGCGCGTGGTCATCGTGTCAGGCGCTCTAGACCGCCACCTTGCCCTCGCCGGGTTCATGGGCGCGGGCAAGACGACGCTCGGTGGGGAGGTCGCTCGACGCCTGCGCCGTCGGTTCGTCGACCTCGATCACGAGATCGAGCGGCAGACGGGCGCAACGGTCGAAGAGCTCTTCGCACGCGACGGCGAGTCTGGCTTCAGAGCGATCGAGGAGGCGATCGCGGCAACCGTCTTCGACGCTCCCGACCCGGCCGTGATCGCTCTTGGGGGTGGCACCGTACTCTCGGCCAAGACCCGCGATTGCATCCGACGCCGGGCCTTCACGGTACTGCTCGACGTCGACCCGGGTATCGCCTGGACGCGGGCGAGCAAGGGTGGGCGGCCGCTCGCGATCGACGAATCGGCATTTCACACGTTGTATCGCGCACGTCTGCCCGTCTATGAGGAGGCGGCCGACGCTCACGCGCGCGATCCAGACGGGATCGTGCTCGCTGCGGCGGGGATCACCGTTCGCACCGGAGCCATCGAGTTGCTCGGCGAGCTCGTGCCAGGCAGCGGTGCCGTCGAGATCGTCGCCGACGGCAACGTTGCCGGCATTCACGGAGTCACCGCTCAGCTTGCGCTCGGCGACCGCGACATTGCGTCGCACGACGTGCCCGCGGGCGAGCCGGCAAAGGCTATCGCCGTCCTCGAACGGCTCTGGCGCGCACTCACGATCGGCCGAGACGGGACGATTGTCGGCCTCGGGGGAGGGTGCACCACGGATCTCGCGGGTTTCGCTGCCGCGACGTACATGCGCGGAGTGCCGTGGGTGGCGATCCCGACGACCCTCGTCGGCCAGGTAGACGCAGCCATCGGTGGGAAGACCGCCGTCGACCTTCCCGGCGGCAAGAACCTGATCGGCGCGTTCCACTGGCCGACGAGGGTCGTGGTCGATCCGGGGACGCTCGAAACACTCCCTGCAGCAGAATTGAAGAACGGGATGGCGGAGGTCGTGAAGACGGGACTGCTGATGGACAACCCGGTCTGGGAGCTGCCGCTTGCTGAGCTCGTCCGGCGCTGCGCGTCGTTCAAGGCCGCGGTGTGTCTCGCTGACCCACACGACCGCGGCCCCCGCAACATGCTGAATCTCGGCCATACGTTCGGCCATGCGCTCGAGGCCGCCGCCGGCTATCACCTCCCACATGGGCAGGCAGTCGCGCTCGGGATGGTGGCAGCGTTGCGGCTCTCCGGCAACGATGCCGCGCTGGCGGTCGTGCAGCGAGAGCTCGATCCGCAACCCGTCCGCGTCGACCGCGATGCCGCCTGGGCCGCCCTCGGCCGTGACAAGAAGACGGTTGCCGGCGCGCCTCGGCTCGTCCTGCTCGAACGGCCAGGCGACCCGACATGGGGTAACGAGGTTTCCGCCGGCGATGTGCGAGCCGCGCTCGACAGCCTCATCGCCGGCTAGCCGAATCACTCGTCTAGAGTCAGGTCGTGCGCATTGACGTCCTCAACGGCGTAAATCTCAACCTGCTCGGGAGCCGTGACCCGTCGACCTACGGGGATCAGTCGCTCCAGGATCTCGAGACCCAGATCTACTCCTGGGCGCGCGAGCTCGACCTGCAGGTTCGGTGCCGGCAGACGAACCACGAGGGCGAGTACGTTGGATTCCTGCATCAGGCCCTCGGCACAGCCGGCGGTGTGATCGTCAACCCCGGAGCCTGGACGCACTACTCATGGGCGATCCACGACGCACTCGAGCCGTTCACGGTGCCGTTCGTCGAGGTGCATATCTCGGACGTCGACACGCGCGAGGAATGGCGTCGACATTCGGTCTTGTCCGGCCTCGGAGGAATGCGGGTCGTCGGCAAGGGTTTCGACGGGTACCGCGAAGCACTCGTGATGCTGGCGGAGCAACGCCCGTGAGCCGCCTCGAACGACTCGGGGCGGAGCTCAGCGAGCCTCTGGTCGTCACAGACGGCGTCAACGTGCAGTACCTGACGGGCTTCGAGAGCACGAACTGCGCATTGCTCGTCGAGCCGGGCGGGGCCGCGACGCTCTACACCGACTTCCGTTATGCCGAGGCCGCTCGGGCAGTCGACGGCGTCGAGCTCGTCGAGACGCGGCGCGATATCGCCGGAGCGCTGGCCGGGTTGCTCGCGGGCAGAACCGTTGGTTTCGAGGCAGCCAAGATCCCGTTCGCCCGCTGGGAGACACTCGGCGAGGGGGGTGCGACGCTCGTGCCGACGCGCGGTCTCGTCGAGGCGTTGCGCGTCGTGAAGGATGAGAGCGAGCTCGATGCGATGCGCCGAGCCGCCGCCATCTCGGACGACGTCTACGCCGCCCTTGCGAAGGAGCGGCTGGCCGGGCGCACGGAGGCGGACGTGGCGTGGTGGATAGAGCGAGCGTTCCATGACCACGGCGCCGACGGCCTCTCGTTCGGCTCGATCGTCGCCGCTGGGCAAAACGGTGCTCGACCGCACGCCCACCCGGGCAACAGCATCATCGAGGAGGGCACGCTCGTCACGATCGACATCGGATGCGTCGTCGACGGATATTGCTCCGATTGCACGCGGACGTTCGCAACTGGCTCGCTGTCCGCAGAGCTCACGGAGATCTATGGCCTCGTTGCGCAGGCCCAGCTCGACGGCCTCGCCGCAGTGCGAGCCGGCGTCTGCGGCAGCGACGCCGACGCAGCGTCGCGCACTGCCATCGCCGAAGCGGGTCTCGCCGACTCCTACGGCCACGGGCTGGGGCACGGCGTCGGGCTCGAGGTGCACGAGGCACCGACACTCCGGCCCGAGTCGAACGACGTACTCTCGACCGGGAACGTCGTCAGCGTCGAGCCCGGGCTCTATGTTCCGGGTGTCGGTGGCTGCAGGATCGAGGATCTGGTTGTGGTCACCGTGGACGGCTGCGAGATCCTGACCTCCTTCACGAAGGAGCTGCTGACGGCGGCCTAGCCCGTTGCGACGAGGGCGCGACAGGTATCGTGCGCCGCCGAATGGCCGACATCGTCAGCACCAACCAGTTCAAGACAGGCATGCATATCGAGCACCGCGCCGGAATGTGGCGGATCATCGACTTCCAGCACGTGAAGCCGGGTAAGGGCGGAGCGTTCGTTCGCACGAAGCTGAAGAACCTCGAAACGGGCGCCGTGATCGACGACACGTTCCGTGCAGGGGAGAAGTTCGCCCGCGTGCACACCGAGGTGAAGAACGTCCAGTTCCTGTACGACGACGGGACCGAGGCGCACTTCATGGACGAGCAGACGTTCGAGCAGTTCGGCCTTCCACGCGCAGACGTTGCGGACGAGCTCGCGTACATCCTGCCGTCGTCGATCGTGCAGATTCTCGCCGTCAACGGCAAGCCGTCCGGCATCCAGATGCCCGCCTCCGTCGAGCTCGCCGTCTCCGAGACCGAACCCGGAGTCAAGGGCGACACGGTCTCGAACGTGATGAAGCCTGCCACGCTCGAGACCGGAGCCGTCGTCCAGGTACCCCTCTTCGTCAACGTGGGTGACCGGATCAAGGTCGACCCGAGCGACGCCCGCTACATCTCGCGCGCCTAGCAGCCCGAGGGATGGGCGTGGAGCCGTCCACCGGAGTCAAGGGTAAAGTCCTTTTTCGACATGCCCCAGATCGTCGATACGACAATCCGTCTGCTCTCGCAGGATCCGCTGGCCGGCAAGTTGCCGACGGGCGAAGTCTTGCGGATCGCCGAGATCCTCGACCGGGCCGGATTCGCATACCTCGAGGTCTCGGGCGGCGGCGTGTTCGACTCGGCCGTGCGTCGCGCCGTCGAGAGCCCATGGGAGCGCATCCGCGCGATCGACGCACGGACGACGACCCCGCTCGGCCTGGCGCTCCGGGGTCGCTTCCTCGTCGGGTCGCGCCCCGTCTCAGAGGACATCGTGCGCCGGTTCGTCTCGTGCGCAGCAGACAACGGCATCGACATCTTCAGGCTTCACGATCCCCTCAACGACGTCTCGAACCTGAAGGAAGCCGGCGAGGCGATCGTGGCGGCGGGCAAGGAGTTCCACGTGGGGCTCGTGTACAGCGCCGGCCGCACCGGTGAGATCGACGCGCTCGTAGAGCGCGCGAAGCAGATTCCCGCACTCGGAGCTACCCGTGTGATCATCAACGATCCCACCGATGCACTCTTGCCGCACCTGACCGAGCAGCTCGTCGAACGCATCGGTGCGGAGACCGGCCTGCCCGTCGGGCTCTTCGTGCAGGGGGCAGCAGGCACGGGTCTGCTCAATGCAGTCGTTGCGACACGGGTCGGCGCTGATCTGATCGCCACTGCCGTCTACCCACTGGCGCTGACCCTCCACCGGGTCTCGGGCGAATCGCTTGTCGACGCACTGCACGGTCTCGGCCGTGACACGGGCGTCGACACGGCGCCCCTGTGGGAGTCGGCGGATCTGATCGACGAACACATCGGCGATGAGCCCGTCGCTCCGGTAGCGCCGAGAATCGCGGTTCGGGCTGCGGAGTACGACCTTCCCGCCGGGCTCGTCGCCGCGCTCGACGTCCATCTCCGTGCGCATGCCGCCGGCGATCGTCTGCTCGACACGCTGACAGAGGTCGTGCGCATCCGGGCCGAGTCGGGGTGGCCACCCCTCGCCGCACCGATCGGGCAGATCCTCGCGTCGCAGGCACTGCTCAACATTCTCTCCGCGCGCCGGTACGGCACGGTGTTGGACGAGTTCCGCCTGCTCGTGGAAGGCGGCTACGGCACGACGCCGGCACCGATCGAGGAAGGGGTTGCGCGTGCCGTTGCGCTCGTCACGAGCAGCGGTGCCGGTCTCGACGACGATCCGCCAAGTGCCGAGGATGTGCGAGAGGCCGCAGAGGGGCTTGCTGCGAGTGAGGAGGATCTCGTCCTCCTCGCCATGTTCGGCGAAGAGGCCCAGACGCTGCTGCAGACGATCAGGCAGCGCCATTCGAGGGAGGCGTCGCTCCTGCTGGGCGACGTGGATGCAACCCGTGCCGAGCGGATCCGCGAGCTCGTGAAGATCGTGCAGGAGTCCGGGGTGGGGGAGATCGAGATCGAAGACGAAGGCATGCGCGTCTCGGTCAGACGGGCAGACGAGACCGGCGTTGCCGTTGCACCGCTGGCTCCGATCCCCGACGGCGCCGAGGCTGATTTCGCGGTGCCGTCCGGACGGGCAGCTGTCCGGGTCGAGTCGCCGATGGTGGGTGTCTTCTACCGCTCGTCGTCGCCTGGGAGTCCTGCGTTCGTCGAGGTCGGTGACGTCGTCAGTATCGGGCAGACGATCTGTCTCCTCGAGGCGATGAAGCTCTTCAACGAGCTCAAAGCAGAGCAGGAAGGGCGCGTGAGGGCCATCCACGTCGAGAGTGGCCAGCCGGTCGAATTCGGCCAGTTGCTCTTCGAGCTCGATCCGGTCGACGTTCAACCGATCGTTTGACGATGTTCTCCCGCGTTCTCGTGGCGAACCGGGGTGAGATCGCGGTTCGCGTGATCAGAGCACTGCACGAGCTCGACATCGAAGCGGTCGCCATCTACTCGACGGCCGACCGCGACGCGCTTCACGTCGAGATGGCGGATGCGTCCGTGTGCATCGGGCCACCCGCCGCGGCCGACAGTTATCTGCGGATCCCGAACGTGATCGCAGCCGCGGAGACGACGGGCTGCGAGGCCGTGCACCCGGGCTTTGGATTCCTCTCCGAGAATCCCGCGTTCGTGCGCGCGTGTGCGGAAAGCAATCTCGTCTTCGTCGGGCCACCGGCGGACGTGATGGAGAAGACCGGGGACAAGGCCCGGGCCAAGGTCGAGATGCGCGCCGCAGGCGTGCCGCTCGTGCCCGGCTCCGAGGGGGTCGCGACCCTCGCAGAGCTCCGCGTGGCAGCTGTCGAGATCGGCTTCCCCATCCTGCTCAAGGCCACAGCTGGGGGTGGTGGCAAGGGGATGCGGCTCGTCGGGAGTTCGGCCGAGCTCGAAGCGGCCTATATGGCTGCGAGTGCCGAAGCCGAGGCCGCGTTCGGCGACGGCTCGCTCTATCTCGAACAGGCCCTCGTTCCTGCGCGTCACGTCGAGATCCAGGTGCTCTGTGACGGCCGCGGCGGTGTCCTCACGCTCGGCGAGCGCGAATGCTCGATCCAGCGACGACACCAGAAACTGATCGAGGAGTCTCCCTCGCTTGCTCTGACGCCGGAGACGCGTGAGGCGATGGAAGCCTCCGTCGAACGCGCGTGTCGTCAGCTCGGCTACGTCAACGCGGGGACGTTCGAGTTTCTCCTCGGCCCCGACGGCTCGCCGTCGTTCATCGAGGTGAACTGCCGGCTTCAGGTCGAGCATCCCGTCACGGAGATGACGACGGGCGTCGACATCGTTCGAGAGCAGTTGCGGATTGCAGCTGGAGAGCGACTTTCCGTCACCGGCCGAGCGTCGCGATCGGGGCACGCCATCGAAGTGAGAATCAACGCCGAAGACCCGCGCCGGGACTTCGCGCCGACGCCCGGGACGATCACGCGGTTTCGGCCGCCACTCGGGCCTGGCGTCAGGGTCGACACGGCCGTCGTCGAGGGCGCTCTGATTCCGCCGTTCTACGACTCGATGATCGCAAAGGTGATCGTGCACGACCATCATCGCGACGCCGCCATCGCACGCGCGATCCGAGCGCTCGAGGAACTGGTCGTGGAAGGCGTCCCGACAACCCGCGATGTCGCAATCGACATTCTGCGTTCGCGGCGGTTTCGGGAGGGCGACTACTCGACCAGCTACCTTGCCGAGATGGAAGGCCGCCTCCCGTCGATGTCCGCAACATGAGCCATCAGGGACTGGTTCTCGACGGGCCGCACGGCCGGATCGAACTGACCGGCGCTGCGCTCTCATCGCTCGCCGCCCGGTCGGCCGAGGCAGTTGCCGACGTTCATGTGCGACGGCCTCGTAGGCGATTGCGCATCACCGTCGAGTCGTCCTCGGTGCATGTCGAGCTCGGCATCGAGGCCGCGCTCGGGAGCTCCTTGCCAGACGTTGGTGAGGCAGTGCAACGCTCCGTCGCCCGCGCGATCGAGGCTTCGACGGGCCTCCCGACGAGCGTGAACGTGACGTTCGAGGAGCTCACGTGACGGTTGCGAAGACGGGACGGCGTCAGTCTCGTCGTACAGCCCTGTTTCTCCTCTACCAGTGGGATCTGACGGGTCAGCCCATCGCGTCGTTGTACGACGGGACACCGGATGAATTCGCGCTCGGGCTCGCCGAGGCGATTGCAGCTCGGGCGCCTGGCCTCGACGAACGGATCACCGGCGCATCGGACGCCTGGGCCGCCGATCGACTCGGTACGCTCGAGCGCAACATTCTGCGAATTGGCGTCTACGAGCTCGAGGAGGGGACGGTGCCTGCCGAAGTAGCGATCAACGAGGCAGTGGTTCTGGCAAAGCGGTACGCGACCGAAGATGCGGCGCGGCTCGTCAACGGCATCCTCGGCCATGTGCAGCGTGAGGCAGACGCGTGAGCGCGAACGAGAGCCTGGGCCGGGCGCAGGAGCTGGCGGAGCGCCTGCGGGCGAAGCTCGACGGCCTCGAGCAGCTTGCCGAGGCAGGCGACGTGGACGCTGCTGTCGACGACCTCGCCGAGATCGCGGAGCTCGCAAAGCAGATCGAGGCCGAGGTGCAACGTGCACGTGCGAGCGCGGATGCGGGCGCCTGACGCGCTCCTTCGCCTGGTGGAGGCGTATCTCGCCGAGCTGGCCCTGACGCCCGAGCTCGGTTCGCAGCAAGAGTCGATGCGCTATGCACTCGAGGGTGGGAAGCGAATCCGCGGGATCCTGTGCCTTGCGACGGCCGAGGCAGCCGGAATCGAGCCCGAGTCTGCGCTACCCGCCGCCGCAGCGCTCGAGCTCGTCCATGCGTTCTCGCTCGTCCACGACGATCTGCCTGCGCTCGACGACGACGACGAACGGCGGGGCCGCCCGAGTACGCACGTCGTGTACGGCGAGGGCGTGGCAGTGCTCGCGGGCGATGGACTGCTGGTCGAGGCTCTTCGGCTCGCGCTTTCCTACCCCACGTCAGGCCCTGCTCGGGAGCTCGCTGACGCGACGCTCGGGATGATCGGTGGGCAATACCTCGACATCACGGGCGACCACGCCGATTTGTCCGAGCTCCACCGGCTCAAGACAGGCCGACTCTTCGCCGCCTCGGTCGGGCTTGCCCTCTGGGTAGCCGAGGTGCCCGAAGCGGATCAGGCGCCCTGGCGTGACTTCGGCGAGGAGCTCGGCCTCCTGTTTCAAATCGTCGACGATGTCCTGGATGGCGATGGGTACGCGACCCGGCTTGGCGTGGACGGCGCACGGGATCTCGCACGCGAGGCGGCCGGCCGTGCGCGACAGGCGTTGGCACCGATCGAGGCCGACACGTCGGTCCTTCGAGCCATCGTCGACGACCTCGCAGTCCGAACGGCGTAGCACGGCGACAAGCCTCGATCCGTCACCGGTCTAACACCGGCCGAGACGCGCGATCCCGCCTCTCGGAAGACCAGCGACATCGACATGCTCGATCGACCACCCGGTGGCCCGGGCTCGATCGAAGAATTCCGCCGCGTGGCGACGGCCCGGATCGGCGAGGAGCGCCTCGCCGCCCGTGGCGACAGTCTCCTCGAGCAGTGCGAGCAGCGGCAGGGCGTTGCGCGCCTCGTAGAGCACATCGGCGGCGAGCACGAGCTCGAAGCGACCGAAGTCCGAGGTCACCGCACTCCAGTCGAGCACTGCCGATTCCACACGGAGACCGTTGGTCGCTGCGTTCGTGAGAACGAGAGCGACAGCCTCGTGAGCCCAGTCCGTCGCGACGACGTCGGCGCCCGCGAGAGACGCTGCGAACGAGGGGAGCGCGAGCCCGCAGCCCAGTTCGAGCACCCTCGTTCCCGTGAGCTCGAGTTGTCCGACGTAGTCCGCGAGCGCACGTCCGCTCGGCCACAGATCGGCCCAGTACGGAAGGAATTCGTCCTCGTCGAAGCGTCGTTCGTCGATGAGGCTCTCCGGATCGTCGGGGCGGGCGATGGAGAGCTCGTACCCCGCCACCAGGATTTGTTCCTCCCTCATCCGGCTAGCCTGCCAGGACGATGAAGAAGCGGCTCGACATGCTGCTCGTAGAGCGTGGCCTCGCGGAGACGCGCAGCCAGGCGCAGGCGCTCGTGATCGCCGGCCTCGTCCGGGGCTACGACAAGCCCGGAACCCAGCTCGACGAGGCGGTCATACTCGATGTCGAACGTCCGCCGCGATTCGTCTCGCGGGGCGGCGAAAAGCTCGCGCATGCCCTCGAGGCGCTCGGTGTCGATCCGACCGGCAAGGATTGCCTCGACGTTGGCGCGTCGACCGGCGGCTTCACCGACTGCCTGCTGCAGAGCGGCGCCGCTCGCGTGATCGCGCTCGACGTCGGCTACGGGCAGTTGCATCCCCGCTTGCGATCGGACGACCGTGTCATCGTGCTCGAGCGAGTGAACGCGCGTAACGTCACGAGCTTGCCGTTTCCACCCGAGGTAGTCGTCTGTGACGTCTCGTTCATCTCGGTCAGGACAGCGCTGCCGCCGTTGCTGCGTCTTGCCGCGCCCGGGTGGCAGGCGCTCGTTCTCGTGAAGCCGCAATTCGAAGTGGGGCGTGCGAACGCGCCGAAGGGTGTTGTTCGCGATCCGGAGGTTCGGCGACGTGCCGTGCACGACGTGTGCGTCGCGTCGTCGGCGTGGGGTTCAGCAGAATGGGGCTCCAGGGTTGCAGGGGTCGTAGACTCCGGTCTCCCCGGACCGAAGGGAAACCGGGAGTTTCTCGTCCACCTGATCGACAGCCCGGAGCCGACAGACACTGATGAGCTCGACCGCTGGATCGATGATGCCGTCGGCTAACCGCGTCAAGCGGGCAGCCGTTGTGCTCCACGGCCGGCCAGACGCCCTCGGATCAGGGCTCGCGCGGCTCGAGGCAGTCGCAAGAGCAGAACGTGTGGAACTCGTCGTCGTTGCAGGTGAGATGCAGGTGACGCCCGACGATGTCGACGTGGCGGTCGTGTTGGGCGGCGATGGGACGATGCTCCGGGCGCTCCAGCGGTTCCTCGGGCTGGGAATCCCGGTCATCGGCGTGAACTTCGGTCGTGTCGGGTTCCTCAGCGCCATCGCCCGTGACGAGCTCGAATCGGGAATGGCACGCGTTTTCGCCGGGGAGCTCGAGGTCGTCGAGCTCGCGACTCTCGATGTCGAGGTCGACGGGAAGCAGTTCGTTGCCGTGAACGACGCAGTCGTGACGAGCGGTGAGCTCGGGCGCATGGTCGAGCTCGAGTGGTCGGTCGGGGGAGAGAACTTCGGCCGCGTCCCCTGCGACGGGCTCATCTGCACGACGCCGTCCGGCTCGACGGCCTACAACCTCTCGAACGGAGGCCCGGTGCTGATGTGGGGACTCGACGCTATGGCGCTCACCTTCGTCGCACCCCATGACCTGCGTGCGCGACCGTTCGTCGTGCCACGTGGGCGTGATCTCCTCGTCTGGAACCGGACAACGGACGTTGGCTGTGCCGTGCTCGTCGACGGCCATCGTCTCGCTGACGCAGGGCCGGAGGCGTGCGTGTCGATCAGGCTCGGTGAGAAGCGCTCGCTCATCGGCACGCTCTCCGATGCAACGTTCGTCCGGCGCTACCGCCAGAGCTTCGGGAGCTCGTAGGGCTCGCCTGTCCGAGCCCCGTCCCCGCGGGGCAGATGTGGAGCAGGCGTTCCCGGTCTACGATCTCCTCGATGCTGCGTCGCCTCCGGATCGAGAATCTTGTCCTGATTCGAGAGGCTGACCTCGAGCTGGAGCCGGGGCTCAACGTCCTGAGCGGCGAGACAGGCGCCGGGAAGACGATCTTCGCCCAGGCGATCGGGCTTCTCCTGGGTGTCAAGGGGGACTCGGCGGCCGTCGGGCCGGCGGGCACCGAGGCGTACGTCGAAGCCGAGCTCGACGTCCCCGAAGAGTTCTTCGATGACGGTGAACTCGAGGCGCTCGTCGATTTGCGCCCGGAGGACGAGCCAGGGCTCGTCCTCGCGCGAAGGGTGTTCTCCGACGGCCGAACGAGGGCCTACGCGTGGGGTCGGGCAATTCCTCGCGAGGATCTAGCCGCCGCCGCCGAGCGACTGATCTCGATGTCGGGTCAGTTCGAACAGCGGCGGCTCGCCCGTCCCGCGTACCAACTCGATGTCCTCGACGCGTTCGTCGGTGACGACCAGGCCGCGCTGCGCCGGCAGGGCCGCGCCGCCTGGCGGACACTCGCCGCCGCGCGACGACGCCACGACGAGATTGCACGCGATGCCGGAGCCGACGCAGCGCGCATCGGCGCGCTGCGGGAGCTCGTCGCGCACACCGAAGCGCTGGAACGAGGCGAGGACGAGTCGCTTCGATCGGATCAAGCCCGCATGCGGCACGCTTCCGATCTCATCGAAGGAGCAGCAGCGGCGGCAGCGGCTGTCGCACCTGACGACGGAGACGGAGCTGCATCACTCGCGGCGGCCGCTGAACGTGCGCTTGCCCCGCTGACACGACTCGCTCCCGAGCTGGAGGCGCCCGCGAACGAGCTCCGCGAGCTCACGATCAGGCTGAGTGAGGTCGGAAGTGAGATCCACCGTTTTGTCGCCTCGCTGGATGTCGACCCGACGCGAGTCGACGATGTCGAGGAGCGACTGGAGCTCATCTCCGATCTCCGACGTCGGTTCGGCGCCCGGACGCTCGACGAGCTGCTCGATCGACGCGACGCGGCGTTGGTCGAGTTGGGGGCACTGGACGACGGCGTCGATCCCCTGACGGCAGCGACGACAGAGCTCGCGAGCGCGGATGACCACTACGAGGTGTCGGCAGCGTCCCTGCACGTTGCCAGAACGGCGGCCGCAGAGCCGTTTGCTGCGGCCGTCGCCGAGAATCTGAAGAGCGTCGGCATGGGGGAGGGCGAGTTCCAGATCGAGCTTCGTGACCGAGAGCCGGGCCCGAGCGGGCGCGACGAGACGGTCTTTCTGATCCGGCCCAATCCCGGGATGCCCTTCGGGCCGGTCGCGGAGACCGCGTCCGGCGGCGAGCTCTCCAGGATCGCGCTCGCGCTCGCAGTTGTGGCCGGTGGGGAGACGCTCGTGTTCGACGAGATCGACGCCGGCATCGGCGGCGTCACTGCGCACAGGGTCGCCGAAACACTGGCGCGGCTCGCGGAGCGGGCACAGGTGATCACGATTACTCACCTGCCACAGATCGCAAGCGTGGCCGAGCGTCACTTCCGTGTCGAGAAGGTACCCGGCGACCCCACCCATACCCGGATCGAGGAGCTCTCGGCTGACGAGCGGCGTGTCGAGATCGAGCGCATGCTCGGTGGCGAAGAGTTCCTGGCCGCAATCGCTTCGGAGCCACGCACGTGACCGAGGTGGTCGGGACGGCGCGACTGGGGCGACGGACCAAGGATCTCGTCAAAAGGCTTCGGGCCGGCGACCTCGCCATCATCGATCACGTCGATCTCGACCGTGTCTCGGCGGAGGAGCTGGCCGAGTGTGGCATCCGCGCCGTCGTCAACGTGTCACCCTCCAGCTCGGGGCGCTTCCCGAACCCCGGGCCGCTCGAGCTCGTCCGTGCCGGTGTGTGCCTCGTTGACGCTCTAGGCTCGGGTCTTTTCGAACAGCTCTCCGACGGTGAGACCGTAACGGTGCGGGGAGGGTCGGTCTGGCGGAACGGGACGCGTCTCGCAGACGGCGTCGAGCTCACCGAGGCGTCGCTCGTCGGTGCTCTAGCCGACCAGCAGAGTCGCGTCACCGAGGCACTCGAATCGTTCGCCGACAACACGCTGCGCCATCTCCGCGACGAGGGACGCTTGCTCGCGGAAGGAATCGAGTTTCCGCCGCTCAACACGCGCTTTCGTGACCGCCACGCTGTCGTCGTCGCACGGGGGCCGGGCTACAAGAGCGACCTACGGATCGTGCGCCCGTACATCAGGAACTTCAAGCCGGTGCTCGTCGCGGTCGACGGCGGCGCAGATGCGCTGCTCGACATCGGCTTGAAGCCGCACGTGATCGTCGGCGATTTCGACTCGGCCTCGGATGCTGCGCTTCGCTGCGGCGCTGAGCTCCTCGTGCACGCGTACGCCGACGGACGGGCGCCCGGGTCCGACCGTCTCGCGGCACTGGGCCTAGCGTTCGCGACAGTCTCGGCGCCCGGCATCAGTGAGGACATCGCATTGTTGCTCGCGCACGAGCGAGGCGCAGAGCTGATCGTCGCGGTCGGGACGCACTTCAACCTCGTGGAGTTCATGGAACGGAATCGAGAGGGTATGGCCTCCACGTTCGTGACTCGGCTCAAGGTCGGAGAGTCGCTCGTCGACGCGAAAGGCGTGTCACGGCTCGTGTCGCCACGGATCGGAGTTTGGCCGCTCGTCACGTTCGCGGTGGCAGGGGTCACGGCCATCGTCGTTGCCGTCCTGGCTTCACCGGCGTTGCGGAACGTGATCCAGTCCCTTGGCCGCTCGATTGGCGACGCGCTGGGTCTATAGAGGCCGCCGCGGCTTACACTCTCGTTCGTGTTCGATCTCCGCTACCACGTGGCGTCGCTGACGGCGGTGTTCGTTGCGCTCGTGATCGGCATTCTCGTCGGTGTCGGGCTTTCCGGGAAGGGCTTCGTCAACGATGCCGAACGGGCCAATCTGACGCGCCAGATCGCAGATCTGCAGAAAGAGCGCGACGACGCTCGGCAGTCGCTCGAATCGGCCAGTCGCGTCCAGCGGGCGCTGAGCGACGTCGCTGAGGGAGCGTATCCGTCGGTCGTATCAGGTCGGCTCCGCGGTAAGCGCGTCGCCGTGCTCTTCGTAGGGCCGATCAATCGCGGCGTCTCGTTCGCTGTCGGCAAGGCGGTGCGTGATGCGGGTGGCACCGTCGTTCGCACCCGATCGATCGGCGTTCCCGTCGATACCAAGGCGGTTCAGGACGTTCTCCGACGCCAGCCGACCTCGGCGAAGCTCGCCGGTCCAGATCGGCTGCCCGATCTCGGAAGGGCCCTGGCTGGTGAACTCGTAGTCGGTGGCAAGACGCCGCTCTGGGATGCGGTGGACGGGATCATCGTGCAGGAGCGCGAAGGGCCTGCGGCAGTCCCGGCCGATGCGGTCGTCGTGATCCGAACGGCGGAGCCACAGCGCGGCGCGACAAAGGTGTTTCTTGCCGGGGTCTATACCGGGCTCGAACGATCCGGCGCACCTGCGGTCGGCACGGAGGCGTCAGGAACGAGCTCGAGCGCCGTCCCTGCCTTCTCACTCGCAGGCCTGTCTACCGTCGATTCGATCGATACCGCTGCGGGCCGCCTCGGACTCGTACTGCTCCTCGGGGGCGCCGAGCCGGGCAACTACGGAATCAACGAGACGGCCCGTGACGGGATCCTGCCTCCGATTCCTCCAGCGCCGTCGCAGGGGTGAACGGACATCGAAGCTGCTGGAACCAGGTTGAGCGTTCTCATCGCAGCACGCGACGAGGAGGAAGGGATCGGCGAAGCGGTCGGAGCGCTTCGCGCTCAGTTCCCTGACGCAGCGATCGTGGTCGCAGACGACGGTTCGCGCGATGCAACAGCGGCGGTCGCTGAGAGGGCCGGCGCACAGGTGATCCGGCTGACACGCCGCGGCAAAGGTCAGGCGCTCACACTGGCCGAGCGCCAGATCGAACCCGGCCCCTTGCTGCTCTGCGACGCCGATCTTCGTGGAGACATTCGGGGCCTTGCTCGGACAGGAGCAGATCTCGCCGTCGCGGTGTTCAGCGTTTCCGACGGAGGGGGTTTCGGGCTTGCGAAGAGAGCGTCCCGCTCACTGATCCGGCTGCGCTCCGGCGTTGTCGTACGGGAGCCCCTCTCCGGCCAGCGATGGCTCTCGGCCAGGGCTCGAGCCGCCGTGTTCCCGGTCGCGATGGGATTCGGCGTCGAGACGAGGATGACCATCGATGCAGCCCGTGCACGGCTCGACGTCGAGGAGGTCGAGCTCGCGCTCGAGCACCGTGCGACGGGTCGTGATCTGCGCGGGTTCGCGCACCGCGGTCGTCAGCTCGTCGAGCTCCTGCTGGCCTGTGGGCCACAAGCTGTGAATTTCCGAGGGATCCGATTGCCTCTCGTCGGCGTGGTGATCGGTCTTGCCGTGCCATCCGTCGCTCCGGTCGCCGCCATCGGTCTCGTGGACGATCTCTGGAGTGGGCCTGAGCGGGGCTTTCGTGCACACGTCGGAACGGGCACGACCACGGGCATGTTGAAGCTGGTGGGAATCCCCCTGTTCGCACTCGTACGCACGCGCTCGCTCTCGGCGGCGCTGCTCGTGAGTCTCGCGGCGAACTCGATCAATCAGCTCGACACGAGGCCAGGACGAGCCCTGAAGGCGTTCGGCATCGGCACGCTGCTGACCGGCGGGCCCCCGAAAAGAGCCGTTGCAGTGGCCGTCCTGCTCGCCCCCTACGATCTCAGGGAGATGGCAATGCTCGGAGATGCAGGCTCGAACGCGCTCGGCGCCGTGCTAGGTTTCTCTTCCGTGGAGCGACTCACGGGAATGCGGCGTTGGAGTGCGATCGGTGCACTCGGTCTCCTGACCTTCGCCGGTGAGCGCCGATCTCTCGGCGCCTTGATCGAGACGACTCCCGTGCTTCGCGATCTCGATCGCCTCGGCAGGATGTAGTGGAGACCGAGCACCAGACCAAGTACGTCTTCGTGACCGGTGGTGTCGTTTCCGCCCTTGGCAAGGGGATCGTCGCCGCGTCGCTCGGCCGCTTGCTCAAGTCGCGAGGCCTCCGCGTTCAGGCGCAGAAGTTCGACCCGTATCTGAACGTGGACCCTGGCACGATGAGCCCTTTCCAGCACGGCGAGGTCTTCGTCACCGAGGACGGTGCCGAAACCGACCTCGACCTGGGGCACTACGAGCGCTTCATCGACGAGAACCTCTCGCGCAACTCGAGCCATAGCGCCGGCGCCGTATGGGAAACCGTCCTCCGCAAGGAACGCAAGGGCGACTTCCTCGGCGCCACCGTGCAGGTCATCCCTCACATCACGAACGAGATCAAGGCGCGGATTCGCCGCGGCGCTGTTGCCCAACCCGCCGACGTCGTCATCTCGGAGATCGGCGGGACGGTGGGTGACATCGAGTCTCTGCCCTTCCTCGAGGCAATCCGCCAGTTCCGGCGTGAGGTCGGCCAGGAGAACGTCCTCTATCTGCACGTGACGCTCGTGCCGTTCATCGAGGCGGCAGGCGAGTTGAAGACGAAGCCGACGCAGCATTCCGTCAACGAGTTGCGGCGCATCGGTATCCATCCAGACATCGTCGTGTGCCGCTCCCGCGACGTGCTGTCGGACGATATCCGGGAGAAGATCGCGCTCTTTGCCGATGTCGACACCAGGGCCGTGATCGGCTCGCCCGACGTTCCGGACGTCTACCTGATTCCGGAGTTCCTTCAGCGTGAGGGTCTGGACGAGCTCGTCTGCGAGCGGCTCGGGTTGAAGGCGCCGCCCGCGGTCCTCGGTGAGTGGAAGGACCTGACCGATCTGATCGTCGAGCGGCGCGAGGACGTCGAGATCGCACTCGTCGGCAAGTACGTGAAGCTGCACGACGCGTACCTCTCCGTTCACGAGGCGCTCAAGCACGCAGGCATGCACCAGGGCGCCAAGGTGCACGTGCGCTGGTTCGACTCCGAGAACATGACCTACGAGGAAGCCGTTGCGGAGCTCGAAACGGCGGATGGTGTGCTCGTTCCGGGGGGTTTCGGCTCTCGTGGCTGGGAAGGGAAGCTCCTCGCCTGCCGCGTCGCGCGCGAGCAAGGAATCCCCTATCTCGGCATCTGCCTCGGCATGCACGTTGCCGTGTCGGAATTCGCCCGCCACGTCTGTGGTCTCGACGGGGCGAACTCGACGGAGATGGATCCGGAAACGCCATACCCCGTGATCGATCTGCTGCCGGAGCAGAAGGAGATCGAGGATCTCGGCGGCACGATGCGACTCGGCGCGCAGGCGGTCGAACTCGGTGAAGGAACGCACACCCGGGAGATCTACGGTGAGGCAACGATCCATGAGCGCCACCGCCACCGCTACGAGGTCAACAACCAGTTCCGCGACCAGCTCGCAGCGAACGGGCTCGTCGTCTCTGGCACCTACCAGGAAGGCCGGCTCGTCGAGATCGTCGAGCTGCCGGATCATCCCTGGTTCGTGGCGAGTCAGTTCCACCCCGAGTTCAAGTCACGTCCGACACGGCCGGCGCCGCTCTTCCGTGGATTCGTCGGCGCGGCGCTCGAACGGGCGCGGGCCAGGCGGGGAGCCGGCGTCGTCGAGGCTGCACGCTGAGCGACGTGCTCCAGCTCTTCCTCGAGCTGGCCGCGATCCCGAGCCCACCCGGCGAGGAGCGGCGAGTTGCCGACCGCGTGCTGGCCGAGCTCGATGACCTCGGGCTCGAATGGGACGAGGACGATGCGGGCCGGACAGTGGGGTCGACGATGGGAAACATCCTCTGCCGGCTTCCCGGCCGGGGTGGCGAAGGGACGCCGCTCTTCCTCTGTGCGCACCTCGACACGGTGCCGCCGGCAGGCCGGATCGATCCCGTTGTCGAGGATGGCGTCGTCCGAAATGGGGCGGGCACGATCCTCGGCGCCGACGACAAGTCTGCAGTGGCGGTCATGCTGGAGGCGGCACGCCGAATCGTCGAGGAACGCCTACCGCATGCCGGCGTCGAGCTGCTCTTCACGCCGAAGGAGGAGGTCGGCTTGCTCGGCGCGTATGCGTTCGACCACACCCGGCTCGAGGCGCAGATCGGGTACGTCTACGACCAGGCTGCGCCGATCGGCGAGATCATCGTCGGCGCACCCTCACAGATGTCGATCGTGGCGAGGTTCCATGGACGCGCGTCCCACGCAGGCATGTACCCGGAAGAGGGACGCTCGGCGATATTCGCCGCGTCGCGGGCGATCGCAGACATGCGGCTCGGTCGCATCGACCACCAGTCGAGCGCGAACGTCGGCTTGATCATGGGTGGGACCGCCCGCAACATCGTCCCCGAGTGGTGCTCCCTCGACGCCGAGGCACGGTCGCGGGATCCAGCGACGCTCACGATGCTCGTGCAGGAGATGCTCGACGCGATCGGCTTCGCCGCCACCACCTCGGACTGCACCGTTGAGACCGAAATCGAAGAGTCGTATCGCGCCTACACGTTCCGTGACGACGAATTGGCGGTGCGCGTCGCCGCGGAAGGCCTGCGTCGCGCCGGATACGAACCGACGACTGCGTTCTCCGGTGGTGCTGCGGATGCGAACGTCTTCAACGAGCGGGGCCTCGCGTGCGTCAACCTCGCCAACGGGATGGCCGACATCCACACGGCTGACGAGCGAATTGCCGTTTCGGACCTCGAGGGCATGGTCGAGGTGACGCTCGCGATCGTGGAGGCGGCGCGGGTGGCATGACGTGGCACTGACGCTCCGCTGGGGAACTGTCACGGCGGTCACCCAGCAATTCGAGGATCTCATTCGCTGCGAGGTCGACGGGAAGACATGTATCGCCTACCCGCGGCAGACGGGTCAGGTCGAGGTCGGCGACACGGTGCTGGTCAACACCCAAGGGCTCGACCTCGAACTCGGATCTGGAGGCTTCAACATCCTGTACGCGAACATGACGCGTGGACTCGGTCTCAAACCACCGACGTCGGCGCACGTGATGATGCTTCCGTATACGAGCGGGCAGGCAGCGACCGGCTGCGTCGAAGAGGAGGGTAGGCTCGCGGAGGGGCTCGAAGGCTTGCCGGTGGTCTGCTGCGGGCTCCACAGCCAGCTCGCCCCGGTCGTCGCTGGGATCGGGTCCGGTATACGAGTCGCCTACGTGCAGATCGGTGGCGGTGCCTTGCCCGTCGCGCTCTCGGACAGCGTGCGGCAGCTGAAGACGCGCCGGCTGCTCGAGTCGACGATTGCAGTGGCACCCTGTTTCGAGGGCGACGTTCAGGCACTGACCATCGCCTCGGCGCTGGCCTGGGCGAAGACGCGGGGCTTCGACGTCGTCGTTTGCGGCATCGGGCCCGGGATCGTCGGTAGCGGCTCGGCGCTCGGCCATGGAGGCCTGGCGGTCGCGGAAGCGGCAAACACGACTGCGGCACTCGGCGGCATCGCGGTCGTGGTCGTGCGCTACTCGACAGGAGATACACGAGAACGCCATCAGGGTGTTTCCCACCACACGCACTCTGCACTCCGGCTCATGCTCGGCCCGCGCGAGGTCGCCTGGCCGCACGGCCTGAATCGAGACCAGAATCTCGGAGAGGTCGTCGAGGTCGACGTCGAGGGTTGGAGGGATGCCTGTTCGAACCTGACTCTCATGCACATGGGGCGAGGGCCGTCGGACGATCCGTGGTTCTTCGCCTCGGCTTTCGCAGCGGGCCGTCATGCACGCGCCCGGCTGGAGTCGCGGTAATGGAACGACGACGTCTTGGCCCCGTCATCGGTCTCGGCACCTACGGGACGTTCCTCGACGACGAGCGCCTCGCGAGCCACGTTGTGGCGGCGGCGCTCGGAGCCGGCACGACCGTGTTCGACTCGTCGCCGATGTACGGCGCCGCCGAGGCGTCGCTTGGCAGCGCCCTCCGAGAACGTCGTTCCGAGGGCGTCGTTGCGACCAAGGTCTGGGCGGAATCCGTTGCAGAGGGGCAAGCGCAATACGAGGCCCAACGACGCTATTTCGGCCGAGTCGAGATCCAGCAGGTGCACAACCTCGTTGCCTGGCGTGAGCAACTGCCCTGGCTCGAGGAGGAACGAGACGCAGGTCGAATCGACCGGATCGGTGTGACGCACTGGGACGCCGGCAGGGTCGAGGAGCTCGAAGTTGCGTTGCGGAGTGGTCGATTCGATACGGTCCAGATTCCGCTCAACCCGCTCGAGCGTCAGTGCGAGCCACGGATTCTGCCACTCGCAGACGAGCTCGGCATAGCAGTCCTCGTGATGCGACCGCTCGGCGGAGCACGGGGTCCCGAGTTGAGGCGTGAGCCGGGAAAGGGAGAGCTCGAGCCGCTTCGTGCATTCGGGGTCGAGACCTGGCCGCAGGCGCTGCTGAAGTGGTGTCTGGCCGATCCACGGGTCGATCTCGTGATTCCTGCGACATCGAAGCCCGAGCGGGCCGCTGAGAACGCCGCCGCCGGGACCGGGCCGACGTTTGGACCGGACGAGCGGCGCCTTGTCGAGCAATTGGCTCTGCGCTTGAACTAACGCACCTGGTCTCCGGTTGTCGCCAGGTGCCCATTGGGTACACCGTGCTTCCTGTATCGTGCCGCCGCGATGCGGATCGGAGTTGCCAGGGAGATCAAGCAGCGCGAATATCGCGTCGCCCTCACGCCCGCAGGGGCCCTCGAGCTCGTCCAGCGCGGTCATGAGGTCGTCATCGAGACAGGCGCCGGGGTCGGCTCGGGCTTCCCCGACGCCACGTATACGGCGGTCGGCGCGCGCATCGGAGCCGTCGAGGACGTCTGGGCGGCGGCCGAGCTCCTGCTCAAAGTGAAGGAGCCGATCGCCGAGGAGTACGGCCGTCTCCGGGAAGGGCTGACGCTCTTCACGTACCTGCACATCGCCGCCGATGAGCCCCTAACCCGCGCTCTCGTTGACTCGGGGATAACGGGTATTGCCTACGAGACGGTCGAGAGAGCCGATCGCCAGCTCCCGCTGCTCGCACCGATGAGCGAGGTCGCAGGGCGCCTGGCCCCCCAGATGGGTGCGTGGTCGCTCGAGAAGGCACACGGCGGTCGCGGCATCCTGCTCGGTGGCGTTCCGGGCGTGCCGCCGGCAAAGGTCGTGATTCTCGGTGGCGGTGTCGTCGGGCTCAACTCAGCCATCATCGCTCTGGGGATGCAGGCAGACGTGTGGGTGCTCGACAAGTCTGTCGAGCGGATGCGTGATCTCGAGATCGCACTCGACGGCCGGGTCACGCTCGCGATGTCGAACCGCCTCCAGATCGAGGAGGTGCTCGTCGACGCCGACATGGTGATCGGCGCGGTGCTCGTACCCGGCGCGATAGCGCCGAAGCTCGTGACGCGCGAGATGTTGGGCCTGATGCGACCCGGAGCGGTGCTCGTCGATGTCGCGATCGACCAGGGAGGTTGCTTCGAGACGTCGCACGCGACAACGCATGACGATCCCGTTTTCGAGGTCGACGGCATCGTTCACTACTGCGTCGCGAACATGCCGGGCGCTGTTCCGGTCACGTCGACGAAGGCACTGACGAACGTGACGCTCCCGTACGTGGAGGCGATCGCCGACAAGGGCGTCTCGCGGGCCGTGGCCGAGGATGCGGCTTTGGCCAGGGGAGTCAACGTCGTCGGGGGCAAGATCACGTACGAGGCGGTCGCGAGCGCACACGGACTGCCGTATACGCCGCTCGCCGACGCGCCGCTAGCATCCTGACGGTCTGAGTCGCGGGCCTGCAGCGGTCCTGGAGCGGCTACACCGCGGGGTCGAGGACAGCGGCGCCATGGTCGGGTGGGCTGCCGTAGGCATAGACGACGAGGTCCTCATCGCCGTGGTTCGCCGTCTGGAGGGGTGTGCCCGGCGTGACATGGATCAAGTCCCCTGTGGTTGCGTCCTGACGTTGTGGCGGATCGCCCAGGTACATCGTCAGTGTCCCGGCGAGCACGACGAACGTCTCCTCCTGGAGCGCGTGCTCGTGTCGGCGACCCTTGGCCCCCGGCTCGTAGCGCCAGACGTTGGCGCGGGTGTGCCCGAAGCCGGCGAGTTCGCTCAACTCCCTCACGTGGCGCGCAGCTTCCCCCGGCGCATGGGGGCGCGTCGTCCACTCGAGCTCATCGAGACGAATGACGCGAAAAGCCACCGATCAAGCGTTGTCGGGCTGCCGCTTGGCCGACTTGGTCGGCGAGATCTTGACGACGGTCCACGTCACCGCCGCGGAAAGCGTCAGGATGGAGAGCACGTAAAACACGAGCTCGATCAGTCCGAGAACGGTTCGCATCTCGTGCGTAGACTACCCGCATGCCGCGGGCCTGTGTGATCGTGCTCGACGCCGTCGGCGCGGGTGAGTTGCCGGATGCGGCCGAGTGGGGGGATGAAGGCTCGGACACGCTCGGGAACGTCGCTCGCGCGGTCGGCGGTCTCGACCTGCCGAACCTGGAGGCCCTCGGTCTCGGAAACGTCGCTCAGCTCGAGGGGTGTCCGCCGCAGCCGGGCGCGCCGGCGGTCGCCGGTCGGCTGCTCGAACGATCCAGAGGAAAGGACACGACAGCCGGCCACTGGGAGCTGATGGGTGTCGTAACCGCGGTGGCGTTCCCCACCTACCCGTACGGGTTCCCCGACGAGGTGATCGACCCTTTCATGAACCGCACCGGCAGGGGCGTTCTGTGCAACAAGCCCGCGTCGGGAACGGACGTCATCCTCGAGTTCGGCGAGGAGCATCAGAAGACGGGCAAGTGGATCGTGTACACGTCTGCGGACTCCGTGTTCCAGATCGCCGCGCACGAGGAGACGATCCCTCTCGAAGAGCTCTACGACGGGTGTCGCGCGGCACGGGAGATCCTCACCGGCAAGCACGCGGTGGGGCGTGTGATCGCCCGCCCGTTTCTCGGGACGCCGGGGCGGTTCGAGCGCACGCCCAACCGACATGACTTCTCACTCGAACCTCGCCGCCCGAACTATCTCACCGCCGTTCGTGACGCCGGTCACACAACCTACGGTGTCGGGAAGATCTCGGATATCTTCGCCGGCTGCGACATCGATGAGTCGTTTCCCACCAAGTCCAATGTGGACGGCATCAACCGCACGATCGAGCTTCTCGAGAACATCGGCGAGGGTTTCGTCTTCACGAATCTCGTCGAGACCGATCAGCTCTGGGGCCACCGCAACGACCCGGTCAACTTCCACCGCTGCCTCCAGGACTTCGATCGCCGACTCCCGGACATCCTCGACGCGCTGCGTGAAGGTGATCTGCTGATCATCACCTCGGATCACGGATGTGACCCCACGACGCCCTCGAGTGATCATTCGCGCGAGCACGCCCTGCTGCTCGCATACGCGGCCGGACGCAACGCAGCCGGGCGCATTCACGAAGGCGGAGAGTTTGGAGACGTCGGTGCCACCGTTGCCGCCTGGCTCGGAGCTAAGCACCCGGGGAAGGGTGCCCCCGGCACGTTGATCATCGAGCCGTGAGTCTCGACGGCCCGGAGTTCGTGCGGGCTCAGTATGGAACTGAGGAAGGGCTCGAGGCGTGCCGGTCGGTCTATGCGAACCAGGAAGGCGACGACGCGCGCGAGGTCACGCTCTCCGACGCCGAGGCGATCCGGCGCTACGTTCTCTCGATGATCACCATCGTCGACGAGGCGCGTGCCGATGGCGTCCCTGTCGACGTCGGTCCGGTTCGCGCCGGCACGCGAGTGACCGTCTTCGTGGCGAAGCGCGCGTGAGGCGCATCTGGCCCGGCGCGTCGGCGCCTCTGTTAGAACGAGACCGGTGATCCGCCCCGCAGACCTGATCGAGCGGAAGCGCAACGGCGAAGAGCTCCTTGCCGACGAGCTTGCTGACCTCGTGCTCGCATATGCCCGCGACGAGGTACCCGACTACCAGATGGCGGCGTGGTGCATGGCGGTCTACTTCAAGGGGCTGACGGCGAGCGAGACGTTCGCATTGACCGACGCGATGATCCGCTCCGGCGAAACCCTCGATCTCGGTGCCGCGCTCGGGCGCAAGGTGGTCGACAAGCACTCGACCGGCGGCGTCGGGGACAAGACGTCGATCGCCGTCGGCCCGATCGTCGCGGCCTGCGGGGTGCCGCTCGGGAAGATGAGTGGGAGAGGGCTCGGACACACCGGCGGGACACTCGACAAGCTCGAATCGATCCCGGGGTTCCGGGTCGAGCTGACGATGACCGAGATGGTCTCGCAGTTGCGTGACGTAGGCGTGGCGATCGTCGGCCAGAGCGCGAACCTGGTTCCTGCCGACAAGAAGCTCTATGCCCTTCGCGACGTCACAGCGACGGTCGACATCGTGCCTCTGATCGCGTCGTCGATCATGTCCAAGAAGCTCGCGGCTGGGGCGGACGCGATCGTGCTCGATGTCAAGGTCGGGGACGGTGCCTTCATGAAGACAATCGACGAGGCGAGAGTGCTGGCCGAGGTGATGCTCGAGCTCGGCCGCAGAGCCGGCAAGGAAGTGACGTGCCTCCTCACCGACATGGAGCAGCCGCTCGGTCGTGCTGTCGGAAACGCGCTCGAGATCCGCGAGGCGCTCGACACCGTGCGTGGCGAGGGCCCCGCCGATTTCACAGAGCTCGTTCTCGACGCGTGCGCGCGTCTGCTCGCGTATTCCGATCTCGGACTCGATGTCGAGGAGGGCCGGCGTCGGGCCGAGGAAGCGGTAGCCAGCGGGGATGCTTTCGGCACCTACGAAAGGTGGATTCGAGCCCAGGGCGGCGACCCGAGCCCTCACGCGCTGCCAGACGCTCCGGTGCGTCTACCCGTGTCGGCTCCACGGGACGGCATCGTTGGGCGGGTCGGGGCGCTCGCAGTCGGAGTCGCGGCACTCGAGCTCGGCGCCGGCCGGCGAACGAAGGCCGATTTGATCGACCACGCCGTCGGCGTCGTGTGCTTTGCCAAGCGCGGAGACGTGGTGCTGGCAGGCGACGATCTCGCCGAGGTTCACGCGCGCGACGACGCAGCAGCAGCAGCAGCCGCGGCAGCGGTGCTCGCTGCATACACGATCGCCGACGAGGCGCCTGCCACGCAGGGGATCGTGCTCGAGATCGTCTCGTGAGCGAATCGTCTCCTGAGCGAGCAGCCCAGCTCTGTTCAGCGGCCTGAGACTGAGAGCAGCCCGAGCCTAGACTAGGCAGATGCCCGAGTTGCCCGAGGTCGAGACCGTCCGCCGAGCTCTTGCGCCGGTGCTGACGGGAGCACGCTTCGAGCACGTCGAGATTCACGATGCACGCCTCGTACGACCGTTCGACCCGGCGATCGTCGCGGGTGAGCTCGTCGGGGAGCGCGTCGCAGGCGTCGGGCGCCGGGGCAAGTATCTGATTGTGAGATTCGACTCTGGTCGGGCTCTTCTCGTGCACCTCCGGATGACGGGGTCATTGCGTCACGCGCCACGAGGAGCGTTGGCCGACGATCCTCATACACGTGCTGTTGTCAGTCTAGACGATGGATCGGACGTCTCCTACCGCGACGTTCGGCGCTTCGGAACGTGGGAGCTCTTCGAGCGGGGAGACCTCGCGCCCTACTTGCAGGCCAGGCTCGGGCCAGAGCCGCTCGGGGCGTTCTCGGCCAGTCGCCTCGGCACGCGTCTCGAGGGGCGGCGGGCGCCGCTCAAGGCGGCGCTTCTCGACCAGCGCACGATCGCCGGGCTCGGAAACATCTACGTGGACGAAGCTCTCTGGCATAGCCGGATCCACCCCCTCAGGTTGGCCGGGAGTCTCGACGATGCTGAGCTCGCGCGCCTGCATCGCGCAATTCGCGGAGTCCTGCGGGAAGGGATCGCTCGCCAGGGCTCGACACTTCGCGACTACGCGCTCCCGGACGGGTCTTACGGATCGATGCAGAACGAGTTCCGGGTCTACGGTCGAGGAGGGGAGCCATGCGAGCGTTGCCGGATGATCCTCGTTCGTATCGTCGTAGGTGGTCGCACGACGACGTTCTGCCCGGACTGCCAGACCGCTGGGAGCCGCGATGCGAGTCCCACCACGACAACCCGTCACCGAGGCTGAGTTCGAGCGGCTAGGCCGCGAGGCGCTCAGCGAGACGGCCTGAGCGGTCGAGCGCCACGAGCTCGTCGTAGCCACCGATCGGCTCATCGTCGATCATGACGAGCGGTACCGTCCAGCGGTGACCCAGGTCGTAGACGCGCTGGCGAAAGCCCGGATCGTGGTCGAGTGATACCTCGTCGTAGGCAAGCCCACGAGCATCGAGAAGGGCTTTCGCCCGGATGCAGTAGCCGCACCATTCTGTCGTGTAGAGGATGACCCTGGGCACCAGGGGCATAAACGCCTGCAAACGGCCGGCTATTCCGTGGCCGCTGAGAAACAGCGTCGGCCGCTCCGGCCATGGCCGCTCGTACACTGGGGTGATGGCTCGATCCACAACGACGGAAGCCGTCGTCCTCCGCTCGTTCCGATTCGGCGAGGCCGACCGAGTTCTGCACCTCTACACGCACGAGCGGGGCCGCGTGGGCGCGGTTGCCAAGGGTGTGCGCAAGACCAAGTCGCGGTTCGGTGGACGCCTGGAGCCGTTCTCCCACGTCGAGCTCGTTCTGCACCAGGGCCGCGGAGACCTCGACACCGTCACCGGCGCATCGCTCGTCCGCTCCCACGACCGCATCCGCTCCGAGCCCTACCGGCTCCAGGCAGGAATGATCGGGCTCGAGGCGATGCTCAAGCTCTTCACCGAACAGGAGGCCAACGAGAAGGCGTTCACGGCGCTGACCCGATTTCTCGATGCGTTGGACGACGCTGCAGTGCAGCCCGGGTCCCGGGCTGCACTCGATCCCGTCGTGCTCTCGTTCCAGCTGAAGCTGTTGTGGGTGTCCGGCTACATGCCTCACCTCGAGACGTGCGTCGAGTGCGGCTCGGCCGAATCGCTCGTTTCGTTCCTGCCCGCGGCCGGCGGAGGCGTCTGTGCCGATTGCGACCTCAGTGGGATCTCGCTCTCGCCCGAAGGCGTGCACGGGATGCGGGTGCTGCTGCACTCGCCGATCGCGGCTGCAGCGGCGGCAGGTCTCGGGGACCGAGCGCTGCGTGACGCACTCGCAGTCGTGACGGCGTCGTATGAGCATCACGGCGGATTCCGCCTGAAGACGCTGTCGGCCTGATTGGGTCGAACCCCTCTAGCGGAGCTCGAAGGGCTCGGGTGCTCTGCCGGCGATCACGTCGAGCAGCCCTTGCAGGGCGCGGACCGGATAGCCGTCGCCGGTGCCTGCGACGAATCCGGCGACGGTGAGATGAGCGACGGTGGGGACAGTGCCGTCGCGGCGTAGCTCGACGCCTGAGACCGAGGTTCGTCGGCCTTCGAACAGTGCGAGGACGTCAACCAATGACACGGCTGCGACGGCATCCACTTCGTCTGGGTGGAGACGGTATGCGTCGAGGGCAAGGTCCGACCGGAGTGCGAACACCTCCTGAACCTCGTTGTCGCGCCCGCTCGGGCAGTGGGCAAAGCGGCGGCCGAGCCGCGTGACGTCCCCTGTCCCGACGGAAAGCCCGATCTCCTCCTCCGCCTCACGGAGTGCGTCCGTAAGTGTCTCTCCGGCGCGGAAGTGCCCCCCGACTGCGACGTCGAGCGAGCCCGGCCAGGTGTCCTTCGTCCGCGAGCGGCGCTGGAAGAGGGCAAAGGGCCGGCCTCCCTCATCGACCCCTCCGACCCAGATGTGAAGCGCCGCGTGCCAGTCGCCGTCGCGATGCACGGCGCCCCGGCGCTTACGGACGCCCGTGGGAACACCATCGGCGTCGAGAACGTCGAACAACTCGTTCTGTGGGTCGGTGGTGGCGGAGCCGCTCAGAACCGTTCGAGCACGTGCTCCAGCGCGCCGTCGGCAATCAGCTGCTCTGTGAGCTCGTTGCGGCCGGGACGAACCTCACGCTGCATGACGGCATGCTCATCGAGTCGATATTGACCGACCCAGTCGAGCCGAGGGGAGTAGACATGAACCGTGACGGCCGGCGCACCCTCGTCGTGGCGGACGCGATGGATGTAGCCAGGGCCACCACGGCGGGCTTCACCGGCGCAGAGCCGGCGGGATTGATGTTCAGCGCCATACACCATCATGTCCTCGCGCACGCAACCGCTTGCCACGCAGAGCCCCACGCCCGAGATGTAGTGATCGTGGAACCCGGTTCCCTGCCCCGGCATCCACGAGAGGATCCACGCGTCCATCCGATCGTCCTCGTACACGAGCTCGTACTGTCTCTGGTTCGCGTCACACCGCACGAGCGGCCCCCAGAGCTCCGTGCGTGCGGCGATCTCGCGCGCAACACCCTCGAGCTCGTCCGGCGAAAGGAGGCCCTCGTGGGGCACCAACCCGTCGAGTGACGCAAGAGCAGGGACGAAGAGGGGCTCGGTGCTCATCGACACGCTGGTCATGGTAGCCGAGTGATAGGACGGCTTGTCGAGCTTATGTCTAAATAACTCACCCGTTGTCAGTCGAGGAGGGGTCGCGAAGCCGCTCCGCGAGCCCTGCGACGTCCGTCGTCGACCGGATGAGGCTGCGGTGACGCACGAGCAAGAAGCCGAGAGCCAGGACGAGGAGGACGATGCCGGTGAGGACCCAGACATCCGCGAGGTTGAACGCAACGACGCCGCGGCTGCCGACGACCATCAGCGGGTTCGGCACCTCCATTCCGTTCCAGGCGGCGGAGAGGCTATTCCCGAGCAGGCCGCCCGCGAGAACCCCCGCAGCGAAAGCCACGACGAGCGGAGTGATCCGGACGATCAAGGCCAGTCCGATGAATAGCGCGCCCGAGAGCAGCAGCCACGTGTACGACCGCTGATGATAGGCCCACGCCTCGGTTGGCTTGCTCGACTTCACGAGCAGATCAGCGCCTGCGAACGGAAACGCGACGCCGAGCATGATCCCGATCCTCCCCACATCCACGAAGGTACAGGAGCGGAACCTCTCGTACGAGTGCAGGATGGGGAGTATATGTGTACCCCAAGCTCGGCTTTGTCACCCCGGGAGAGCGGACGATGGAGCGAGGCAGGCGGTCTCACGGCGGCCGCTGATCTGCGGAGGGCGACGCTTCGCGTCGTCCCTACGGCGAGGGAGAATCTGTCTTGGGGGAGCTCCACGGCTCCGCGAGGCGATCGAGGATGTGCTCGCGCGCCCGCGCGATCGAGATCCGCTCCTGCGCGAGTGAGTCGCGCTCGCGGATCGTGACCGTGTCGTCTTCGAGCGTCTGGTCGTCGATCGTGAGCGCGTAGGGCGTCCCGATCTCGTCCTGGCGACGGTAGCGCCGGCCGATTTGGCCGCCGTCGTCGTACTCGACCGAGAGAACCTGCCGCAGCTCCTCGTAGAGCTTGCGCGCCCGGCCCGTCATCTCGTCGCTCTTCCCTATGAGCGGCAAGACAGCTGCCTTCACAGGCGCAAGTTGCGGGTGGAGCCGCAAGACCGTGCGATCGCGTTCGGCGACGACCTCCTCGTCGTATGCGTCCACGAGGAACGCGAGCATCGACCTGTTGACCCCGAGAGCCGGTTCGATGACGTGGGGGGTGAAGCGGCTGCCGTCCTGCTCGACCCACTCGAGCTTCGTCCCTGACGCAGTGGTGTGGGCTGTGAGGTCGAAGTCGCCTCGATTCGCAATACCTTCGAGCTCCGACCAGCCGATCGGGAAGAGGTATTCGATGTCACTCGTCCCGCTCGAATAGTGAGAGAGCTCATCGGCGTCGTGCGGGCGGATGCGGAGGTGGCTCGCCCGGATTCCGTAGCGACGGTGCCAGGCGAAGCGCTCGTCGACCCAGTAGCGATACCACTCATCAGCTTCGCCGGGAGGCACGAAGAACTCCATCTCCATCTGCTCGAACTCGAGCGTGCGGAAGATGAAGTTGCCCGGAGTGATCTCGTTGCGGAACGACTTGCCCACCTGCGCGATGCCGAACGGTGGCTTTCGCCTCGCGATTCCGGCGACGTTCTTGAAGTTGATGAAGATGCCCTGCGCCGTTTCCGGGCGAAGGTAGACGGGGATACCTGTCTCCTCGAGCGCGCCTACCCTCGTCTCGAACATGAGATTGAACTGGCGGGCCTCCGTCAGGTCGCAGTCGGACGTGTCACCGGGGCGCTTGCTCGGCCGTTGGCCACATTGGGCGTCATCGAGATGGTCGGCGCGATAGCGCTTCTTGCAGAACTTGCAGTCGACGAGAGGATCCGAGAACCCACCGACGTGGCCGGATGCCTTCCAGACCTCCGGATGCAGGATGATCGACGAATCGAGTGCGAGGATGTCATCGCGCTCCTGCACCATCGCCTGGAGCCAGCGTTGCTTGATGTTGTCCTTGAGCAGCACGCCGTAGTGCCCATAGTCGTACGACGAGCCGAGCCCACCGTAGATCTCGGACGACGGAAAGACGAATCCGCGTCGCTTGCAGAGGGAGACGATCTTCTCCATCGTGACGGCTTCGGCCATGGCGTTGACCCTACCCGGGCCGCTCGACCGATGGTCCCGGTAGCGTCACTGATCGTGGCGATGACAACACAGACGACACCGCTCGTCTCGGACGACGCCGAAGACCGCGCGATCGCGTGGCGCCGTCACTTGCACGCCAACCCCGAGTTGTCGTTCGAAGAGCACGAGACGTCGGCGTTCGTCGAGGAGACATTGCGGTCCTTCGGCGGGCTCGAGATCGAGCGCCCAGCTGGCACGGCCGTCATGGCACGGTTGCGCGGCGCTCGGCCCGGCAAGGTGGTCGTCCTCCGCGCGGACATGGACGCGCTACCGATTCTCGAGGAAAACGAGGTCCCATACGTCTCGACACGCCCGGGTGTCATGCACGCGTGTGGCCACGACGGGCATACGGCGATTCTCCTCGCAGCGGCCGAGATCCTGGTACAGAGGCGCGATGAGCTTTCCGGGGAAGTGCGATTCCTCTTCCAGCATGCAGAGGAGTTGCCGCCGGGGGGAGCCCGTGCTGTCGTCGACTCGGGTGCTGTCGAGGGCGCGGATCTGATCACGGGTGTTCACCTGCTCTCGGCGCTCGAAACAGGGAAGGTGTCGTCGGTCCCCGGCCCGGTGATGGCTGCGGCAGATCTCTTCACACTCGACATCGTCGGCCGCGGAGGCCACGGCGCGAATCCACACGAGACGGTTGATCCGGTCGCGGTGGCCGCGCAGGTGATCACGAACCTCCAGCAGATCGTTGCCAGGGAGACCGATCCCTTCGATTCCGTTGTCGTCTCCGTGACGACGCTCGCAGCAGGCACTGCACGGAACGTGATCCCCGGTTCCGTTCGGTTGGGGGGAACGGTGCGGACGCTCTCCGTCGCCCGGCGAGCCGAGGTGTGTGCCGCGATGGAGCGCGTCATCGCCGGCGTCGCCTCCGCGCACCGCGCGACGTATGTGTTCGACTTCGAAGTCGGCTACGACCCGGTCGTGAACGATCGTGATGCGTCGGACGCTATCCAGCGGGCCGTCGTTGCGGAGCTCGGCGAGAGCGCGCTCGTCGAGTTTCCACCGGTCATGGGCGGCGAGGATTTCTCGGCCTACTCGGCGGTGGCACCGATAGCGTTCTTCTGGGTCGGATCCGGAAACGACGAGATCGGCACCTCGTATCCGCACCACCATCCGCGATTCGACATCGACGAGGCTGCCTTGCGCGACGGCATCACGGTGTTCGTGCGCACGGCGCTCGACGCTCTGGCGTAGCCGGCTCCCGCCGGCATGTCCTGGCCAGGCGGCCAGCGCACGGTCGGGTATCTCAGCCTGCTGCGATGCTGAGGCTGCCTGCGATGACCCTCGCGGCGAGGGAGGGATCGACGTTCCCGCCCGACACGACGAGGACGACCGGCCCTTCGATCGTCACGGCACCGCTCTGCACGGCTGCGAGCGTGAGCGCACCCGTCGGCTCGACCAGGAGCTTTGCCTCGAGTGCAAGCCAGCGCATCGCCTCCAGTACCGCCTCCTCGGACACGGTCACGATGTCGTCGACGAGCGCCACGATCGTCGCGAAGGTCAGCTCGCCGAGGGCCTGGGTGCGGACGCCGTCGCAGATCGTGCGCGACACCTCCTCTGCGGGCCAGCGAACGATCCGTCCCTGAAGCAGCGAGTCCCGTGCATCGGCAGCGAGCTCTGGCTCGACGCCGATCACTCTGGCCGAGGGGCAGAGGGCTTTGACTGCCGTCGCGACACCCGAAATGAGACCGCCGCCCCCGACGCACACCACAACAGTGAGCACCTCGGGGAGCGATTGCGCGACCTCGAGCCCCACGGTGCCCTGCCCCGCGATGATCCGCGCGTCATCGAACGGCGGAATGTACTCGAGGGAGCGCGCAGCTCGGATCTCGGCAGCCATTCGTTGACGCTCGTCGCTCGAGCTCGCACACCGCACGATCTCGGCGCCCCAGGCGGCTGTGCGTGCCACCTTGACCGGTGCCGCGTTCTCGGGCATCACGATGGTCGCCGGCACGCCGAGAAGCGCAGCCGCTGCCGCGACGCCCTGAGCGTGGTTGCCGCTCGAGTCCGCGACCACGCCATGCTCGATCAGCGGGAACGGGGTCGACACGAGTGCGTTGTAGGCACCGCGGAACTTGAACGAGCCCGTCCGTTGCAGGTTCTCGGGCTTGACGTAGACCTCCCCGGCGCAGGACAACCGAAGCAGTGGAGTGTGCACGGCCACGCCGTCGAGTCGTTGTGCGGCAGCCTCGATGTCGGAGAGGGAGACAGGGAGCACCGGGGCCGTCACGTAGGCGATCGTATCCAGGCGCGGATACCCTCCCGCGCGTGAGTACCGAACAGACACCGGTCGAGCTCCACATCGTCTCGGACTCGACGGGGGAGACTGCAGCGCGTCTCGTGCTCGCCCTCGAGGCGCAGTTTCCGGAGCAGATGTTCTCCGAGATTCGCCATCCGCGCGTCGAATCGGTCGATGATCTCCAGCTCGCGGTTGCGACCGCACGCGGTCGGCCGGCCGTGATGGTGTACACCCTCGTCGAGCCAGGATTGCGCGAGGCGATGCGTCAGCTTTGCCGTCGCGCCCGGGTGCACTATTGCGACCTACTGGGTCACCCGATCGACTCGATTGCACGCGTCTCGGGCGCCGCGGCTCGTATGACGCCGGGCGCCCGCCCGCCGCTCGACCAGACGTACTTCAAGCGGATCGAGGCGATCGAGTTTGCCGTCAAGTACGACGACGGCGTCGGCGGGGGGCTCGACGAGGCGGACGTCGTCCTGGTCGGGGTATCGCGCACGTCGAAGACGCCGCTGTCGATCTACCTCGGCTATCTCGGGCACAAGGCTGCCAACGTACCGATCGTCAAGGGGATCGAACCGCCCGACGTGCTCTTCGAGATCGACCCCGCGAAGGTGGTTGGCCTCACCATCGAGGCCGAGCGGCTTTCGGAGATCCGGTCGAACCGGGTCGCGACGATGGGCGGGCCGAAGAAGCGGTATGCCGGACTGCTCGACGTCTACGAAGAGCTCGACGAGGCGGCAGCGATTCACAGGCGCCTGGCGTGCCCGATCCTCGATGTCTCGGACCTTTCGGTCGAGGAGACCGCGATGCGAGTCATCAAGCTCGTCGCCGACCGTCAGCGCGAGAAGCGTGTGTCGTCGTCGTGAGCAATCGGAGCTTGTGGCGTGCGGAGGGCCGCTCGCTCGAGGACAAGGGATGGGTGCCGCTTCGCTACTGGGGGCTGTGGTCGGTCGCGCTCGCGATCTCCGTGTTGCTGTTCTACGTGATCCTGACGCCGGTCTGGATCGGGCTCCGGGTGCTCGCGTGGCTGGCCGAGTTCAAGGCCCGCCGGCACCGCTGAGAAACCGCTCGACCTCGGCTCGCGAGCGTAGTCTCACAATCGGGAGCGACGCCGGCTCGACCGGGTAGCGGCGCCGGCGGGATCGGTGCGTCCGCAGCGCATAGGGAATGAGCGCGTCACGGCCCCAGACTGCTCCTCGCAGAGTCTCACGATTGCCGTTCCAGATCTCCTCGTCGCCTCGCAGGCGTCGCACGGTCCTTCCCATCAGGCCGGGGAGCCAGACACGCACCGGGAGATCGAGCCAGACGACCGCATCGGCCCGCGCGAGCACCAGATCTCCGATCTTGCCGCGATAGCCACCGTCGATGACCCAACCCACGTGTCTGTGGCGAGGATCGGCTCGAGGAGAAGGCGGAGCTCGTCATCGGGCGTCTCCGACCAGTTCGGGCCGTGCACCAGTTCATCGAGCTCGATGAACTGTGTGCCGAGGCGGCGGGCGAGCTCGCGGCCGACCGTCGTCTTTCCGTTCCCGCTCGCCGAGGCGATGACGGAGATCTTTCTCACGCGAGGACCGCCTCGCTGTCGATCGGTTCGGTATCGCCCGGCACGAGGGCGATTCTCGCAGCCACGTGCCGGGCTCCGGCAGCCAACAGCAGGCAGGTGTGCTTCGCACTGTTGGTGGCTTGTGCGAGGATCGCGGCGTGCGCTACGTCTACGACTACGACGAAGAGGCTCCGGGCGGGCGGGAGCTTCTCGGAGGCAAGGGTGTCGGCCTCGTCGAGATGACTGCGCTCCGGGTACCTGTCCCGGCGGGCTTCACGATCACGACCGACGCCTGTCGTGCCTACATCGCTGGTGGCAAGCAGGTGCCGGACGGCCTCGACGACGAAGTCGGCAAGCACATTGCCGCACTGGAGCAGAAGGCGGGCAAGCGATTCGGCGATCCCTCGGACCCGTTGCTCGTCTCGGTTCGGTCAGGCGCCGCGGTGTCGATGCCCGGGATGATGGACTCCATCCTGAACCTGGGGCTGAACGACGTCGCAGTCGAAGGGCAGGCCACGGCGACGGGTAACCCGCGGTTCGCCTATGACTCGTACCGGCGTCTGATTCAGATGTACGGTGAGGTCGTCGACGGCGTCAGTGGGAATCGGTTCGAGAGCGCCCTCGCCGATCTGAAGGCAGCACGGGGAGTTGCCAATGATCTGGAGTTGGGCGCCGACGATCTTCGCGAGCTGATCGGAGCGTTTCAGCGGATCTACGAGGAGGAGGTTGGCTCAGGCTTCCCGCAGAGCCCGCGTGAGCAGTTGCGCAGGGCCTATCGGGCGGTCTTCGACTCCTGGGACGCGCCCCGGGCACAGGTCTATCGGCGCACCTACGAGATCCCCGAGGACATCGGCACGGCGGTCAACGTGGTGCAGATGGTGTTTGGCAACAAGGGCGAGAGCTCGGGGACGGGCGTGTGCTTCACTCGCGATCCGTCAACCGGTGAGGAGGTGCTCTACGGGGAGTTCTTGGTCAACGCGCAGGGTGAGGATGTCGTCGCAGGCATTCGGACACCCGAGCCGATTTCGGCGATGCGCGACCTGATGCCGGAGGCCTACGCGCAACTCGAGGAAACGCTCGAGCGGCTCGAGGCCCACTACCGAGACATGCAGGACATCGAGTTCACGGTCGAGGAGGGCAGGCTTTTCCTGTTGCAGACTCGAACGGGGAAGCGCACGGCCGTTGCTGCGTTGCGGGTAGCGGTCGAGATGGCGGCAGCGGGAGTGATCTCGCGGGAGGAGGCGGTGGCGCGCATCGACCCTGGCCAGCTCGACCAGCTGCTGCATCCGATGCTCGACCCGGCTGCTGCGGTCGAGGTGGCAGCAAGGGGCCTGAATGCCTCGCCGGGCGCAGCGTCGGGAGAGATCGTGCTCGACGCCGACACCGCGGAGCTGCGTGGCAAGGCGGGCGACGACGTCATCCTCGTCCGCTGGGAGACGACACCCGACGACATCCACGGGCTGATTCAGGCGCGAGGGGTTCTTACTGCTCACGGGGGGATGACCTCGCACGCCGCGGTGGTTGCGCGAGGCATGGGGAAGCCCTGCGTGGCCGGGTGCGAGGGGCTCTCGATCGACGCGCGCGCCGGCACGGTGACGATAGGCGAGCACACGTTGAAGCTCGGCGACGTGATCACGATCGACGGCGGCACGGGACGTGTCATCGTCGGCCCTGTCAGGCTCGTCCCGCCGGCGATCGACGAGAACTTCGGCACGATTCTGGCCTGGGCCGACGAGCTTCGCAGGCTGCGGGTGCGCGCGAACGCCGATACGCCTGAGGATGCAGCCAAGGCACGGGAATTCGGGGCGGAGGGCATCGGACTGTGCCGCACCGAGCACATGTTCATGGCAGCGGATCGGCTGCCGATCGTGCAGGAGATGATCATGGCCGAATCCGAGCCGGAGCGGCGGGCGGCCCTCGATCGCTTGCTGCCGGTTCAGCAGTCCGACTTCGAGGGAATCTTCGAGGCGATGGCCGGTTTCCCGGTGACGATTCGCCTGCTCGACCCCCCGCTGCACGAGTTTCTCCCTGCCCCGGAGGAAGCAACGACGGAGGCGATGACGCGTCGGATTCTCGACCTGCACGAGGCGAACCCGATGCTCGGCACCCGGGGCTGCCGGCTCGGACTCCAGTTCCCGGAGATCTACGAGATGCAGGTGCGCGCGATCGTCCGGGCAGCTGCGGCGGTCGAAGCGCGCACGGGTGAGACGCCCCTCGTCGAGATCATGCACCCGCTCGTCGGCTTCCGCGAGGAGCTGTCCCGCCTGCGGGAGCTGACGGAGCGTGTGGCCGCTGAGGAGCCGACCATCGCGTACCTCTGCGGCACCATGATCGAGTTGCCGCGGGCGTGCATCCGAGCCGACGAGATCGCCGAGGTCGCCGACTTCTGCTCGTTCGGCACGAACGATCTCACCCAGACGGCACTCGGGTTCTCGCGTGACGATGCAGAGGGGAAGTTCCTCACCTACTACCTCGAGCAAGGGATTCTCGAGCGCAACCCGTTCGAGGTGCTCGACCAGGAAGGCGTCGGCGACCTCATGCGAATTGCGATCGAGCGCGCCCGCGGTCGCAAGCCGGGTCTCAAGATGGGGATCTGCGGCGAGCACGGTGGCGAGCCACGGTCGGTTGCGTTCTGCCACGGCCTCGGGCTCGATTACGTCAGCTGCTCGCCGTACCGGGTGCCTCTGGCCCGGCTTGCCGCTGCCCAGGCGGCGCTCCAGGACGCCGGCGTGACAGCACTCGTGATCGGCGGCTGATCGTTGCGCTAGGCGATGTAGCCACGGACGCGAACGTACGCGACCGTGACACTGAGCACGCCGACGCCGACGGCGATGGCTATGCCGACCGTCCGTTGTGGCGGCATCCGGTAGCGCATCAGCGCGTACGTCGCGACGATACCGCCGACAAGACCGCCGAGGTGCCCTCCGATCGAGATCCCGGGGACGGCAAAGGTCAACGCAAGATTCACGAGAATGAGAACGAGCGCCTGCCCCATCAGCGATCCGGTAGCGAGGTACTCCAGGATCAGGAGAGCGCCGATGAGACCGAAGATCGCCCCGGAAGCACCGACGGTGACGGCGAACGCCGAGCTCAACCACAGCGCCCCTGCCGATCCTGCGAGGCCCGAGACGAAGTAGACGAGCAGGAAACGAGGAGTTCCGAGGGCCTGTTCGATGATCGTCCCGAGCCAGTAGAGAGCGAGCATGTTGAAGGCGAGGTGGAGCATGCTGCCGTGGAGGAACATCGCGGTGACGAGCCGCCACCAGTCCCCGTTCGAGACGGCGAGGCCCTGGAGGGCCCAGTCGGAGAAGAGCTTGCCTCCCGGAAGGTTGATACCGCCTCCTTGCGCGGCGGTGATGACGTACACAACCACGTTCATCGCGATCAACGTCATCGTCGCCGGCGCCGCTATGACACGTGTTGTCCGGCGGACGCTCTGCATCGTGCGCGCAGCGGACGGCTTGACCGCACCGACGTTCGCGTGGTCCGGGCAACGAATCCCGACCGGGGCGAAGGTCATGCAGTCTTCGCAGATCGGCCGACCACACTCCGAGCACGAGACGAGGGTCTCGCGGTCGGGGTGGCGGTAGCAGCGGGGCGTCTCGGACATGGACGGCTAGCGTAGCGACGTGCACGTTCACGTCGCCTTCACGCCTGACGAGCAGGCTGCCGCTCCGACGGGCATCGTCATCGATGTCATCCGTGCCACATCGACGATCTGCCAGGCCCTCGCGAGCGGCTACGAGCGCGTCTGGTGTGCCGCGGAGGTCGAGGATGCGCGTGCCTTTGCTTCGCCGGAGGTGACCCTTGGTGGCGAGCGCCTCGGCGTGCTCATCGACGGATTCGATCTCGGCAACTCACCGCGCGAGTACCTCAGTGTGCGCTCGCCGACGCTCGCCATCTCGACCACGAATGGCACCCGCGCGATAGTGACTGCTGCGGAGCGGTGTGGACGGGTGTTGATCGCCTCCCTTCTCAACCTCGATGCGGTTACCGAGGCGGCGCGTGTCCACGGGGACAACGTGGCGATCTTCTGCGCAGGCGTCAAGGGGTCGTTTGCACTCGACGACAGCTACGTCGCGGGCCGGATCGCCGAACTGCTCGGCGGAGACCGCAGCGATGCTGCCGAGGCAGCAGCCCGGCTCGCAGCGTCGTACCCCACGGCCGACGAAGCGTTCCGCGCCTCGCGTAGCGGTCGCAACCTGATCAATCACGGTCCAGAGCTCGAAGCGGATCTTCCGTACTGCGCTCGTGAGAGCGTTCTCGACGTCGTGCCTCGGTTCGTGGGGATGCACGGCGTGGCCGCAGAGATCCGCTAAGGCCCCGCGTGCGAGCCGCGATCGTTCTGTTCACGCGCGATCTGCGCGTCCATGACAACCCCGCCCTGATGGCCGCGCTTGCCGCAGCCGAGACCGTGCTCCCGCTCTTCGTGCTCGACGAAGGCATCGGCCGCACGCGCTACGGTGCCGCGTCGAACCGTCACTCGTTCCTCCTCGAGTCACTCGCCGACCTCGATGCGTCACTCCGAAAGCTCGGTGGTGCGCTCGACGTCCGCCGCGGCGACGTGATCGCTGAGGCCGTCCGTGCGGCACGCGAGATAGGGACGGTCACGATCTTCGCGAACGCCGACGTCAGCCCGTACGCCGTTCGTCGCCAGCGTCGGCTTGCAGCTGAGCTCGACCTTCGCCTCGTGGATGGCAACTTCGTCGTTCCCGCTGGAGAAATCGCACCGACCGGCAACGATCATTACCAGGTCTTCTCGCCGTATCACCGCGCCTGGTCGCAGGTGCCCCTGGGCGCCCCGGAGCAGACTCCTGACGCGATTCGGTTGCCTGCAACGATCAGGCCGAGTCCGGTGCCCGCAAGCGCGGAGGCGGCACCGTTGCCCGGCGGTGAGACCGCGGGCGTCGAGCGGGCGCGAGCGTGGGTGCACTCTCACCTCGCTGGCTACGGCACTGGTGGCCATGACGCGCTTGCAGCCGACGCGACCTCACGACTCTCGCCCTATCTGCACTTCGGCTGCGTCTCGCCGCGTGCACTCGCCGTGAGGGCGCAGGAGCGCGGCGGCGATGCTTTCGTACGGCAACTCTGCTGGCGTGACTTCTATGCGCAGATCCTCTTCGCTCGGCCGCGCACACAGGTCGAGGACATGCGACCACGTGGCGACCGCTGGCTCGACGATCCCGACGCGCTCTCGGCGTGGAAAGAAGGCATCACCGGCTTTCCGCTCGTCGATGCAGGCATGCGGCAATTGCGCGAGGAAGGATGGATGCACAATCGGGCACGCATGGTGGCTGCCTCGTTTCTCGTCAAGGATCTCGGAATCGATTGGAGGGAGGGTGCCCGGCACTTCTTCGACCTGCTGCTCGACGGTGACGTGGCGCAGAACATCGGTAACTGGCAATGGATTGCCGGAACGGGAGTCGATACACGCCCGAACCGTGTCTACAGCCCGGCCGCACAGCTGAAGAAGCTCGACCCGGAGGGGGCGTACGTCAGACGGTACGTGCCGGAGCTCGCGGACGTGCCCGCACGAGACATTGCCGAGCCAGGTCTCCTAGCGCCGTCGTATCCGCGCCCGATCGTCGACCACGGGCTTGCGGTCGCGGCGTTTCGGCGAAGGCGAGGCTTGCAATGAAAAGAAATCTTTGCAAAGATATGTTTTCATGGAGATGGAACATTCGATCGAGTTACGAGATCCGGGCGCACTGCGCGCACTCGCCCATCCGCGCCGACTGAAGCTGCTCGGCCTGCTGCGGCGCGAAGGGCCGCTGACCGCGACGCAGGCTGCTGCACTGCTCGCCGGGGAGAGCTCCGGCAGCTGTTCGTACCACTTCCGCCAGCTCGCGAAGTACGGGCTCGTCGAGGAAGCTCCCGGCGGGACCGGGCGACAGCGTCCCTGGCGCGCGACCTCGCTGTTCACGAGCTGGCCGGATATCGCACCGACGCCCGAGCTCGCTACGGCCACGGCAGAGTTCGAGCTCCTGATCACCGAGCAGCACTTCGAGCGCCTCGCGCGCTGGATCGTCTCCCGCCACGACGAGCCCGTCGAGTGGCAGGAGTCAGCGTCGTTCGGCGACGTGCTCCTCTACCTCACCGCTGTCGAGCTCGCCGAGCTCCGCGGCGACCTCCAGAAGCTCGCTGAGCCGTATCTGGCGCGCGTTGGCGATGCCACACTCCGGCCTGAGGCCTCGAGGCCCGTCACGTTCCTGCAGATCGCAGTCCCCACCGCGAACGAATGAGCGACGCGCTCGCAGAGACCGGTCGCGTGGGGCGGCGCCTCCCGGTGCTCCTCCGCGAGAGCCCGATGTTCAGGCGCTACTGGGGTGCCCACACCGTTTCGCTCTTCGGCGACCAGATCTCGATGCTCGCTGTGCCGCTCGTCGCGGTGCTGACTCTCGATGCGAGCCCGACGCAGATGGGGTACCTGACCGCTGCTGCACTGGCGCCGAACCTGCTGCTCGCACTTCACGCTGGAGCCTGGGTCGACCGACACGGCCGGCGGCGGCACGTGATGGTCGCGACGGATATCGGCCGCGCTCTCCTGCTCGTTTCCGTACCGCTCGCCTATGCAATCGGGAGCCTCACATATGCCCAGCTCTTCGTCGTCGCATTCGCGGTGGGAGCGATGAGCGTGCTCTTCAGCGTTTCCGATGCGTCCCTCTTCGTCTCGGTCGTCGCGCGTGACCGGCTCGTCGAGGGTAGCTCTCTTCTCAACGGCAGCCGCGCGTTCTCGTATGTGGCCGGGCCGAGCGTTGCCGGGCTGCTCGTCCGGGCGCTCTCGGCGCCGGTTGCGCTCATCGCAGATGCGCTCACGTTCATCGGCTCGGCGGCGCTGCTCGCCCGGATCGTGCCGCAGGAGGCGCCTCCCGACAGGGAGGGCGGTGGCATCCGTAGCGGCATCCATTTCGTCGTCGGCTCGCCGGTGGTACGTTCAATGCTTCTCGCGACCGCGACGATCAACTTCTTCAACTTCGTCTTCTTCGCGCTCTTCGTGCTCTACGCGACACGCTCGCTCGGCATCGGCGCAGGGGCGCTCGGGCTCGTGCTCGGCGCCGGTGCCGTAGGAGGACTCGTCGGTTCGGTCGTTGCTGCGCCTGTCTCGCGGGCGATCGGTCTCGGACCGTGCCTCGCAGTCGGCTGTGTCGTTTTTCCCGCACCTCTTCTGCTCGTCCCGCTTGCATCCGGTCCGGAGCGCAGGATCCTCGCCTTGCTGTTTCTCGCCGAGTTCGGCTCCGGTCTCGGAGTGATGTTGCTGGACATCAGCGCTGGGACCATCCTTGCGGCAGTCATCCCGCCCGAGCTCCGTTCCCGTGTGTCCGGGGCGTACATGTTCGCGAACTACGGCATTCGGGTGCTCGGCGCGCTAGCGGGGGGATGGCTCGGGGCCGGAATCGGTCTGCGACCGACGCTCTGGATTGCGACCATCGGAGCGCTCGGCGGAGTCCTGTGGCTGTTGCCATCGCCGGTACTGCGCATCCGCACACTGCCGGAGCTCGAGCTGACGCCGAACTCCGCGGCATAGGATCCGCACGTGGAGCCCGAAACGCGCGAGACGCGGGCGCGCTCGTTTGGCCAGGTCGCGGAGGCTTATGAGCGAGCTCGTCCCGGTTACCCCGAGGATGCCGTGCGTTGGCTCGTGGGTGACGAGCCGCATGACATCGTCGATCTGGGTGCCGGGACAGGCAAGCTGACGCGGTCTCTCGTTGCGTTGGGACATCGGGTGACGGCGGTCGAGCCGCTGCCCGAGATGATTGCGCATCTCCGCATCGCCGTTCCGGAAGCGACCGCGGTGGAGGGTGGAGCAGAGGCGATCCCACTCGATACGTCCAGTGCTGACGTCGTCATCGTGGCGCAGGCGTTCCATTGGTTCGACCACGGGCCGGCACTGCGTGAGATCGCGCGCATCGTCCGTCCGGGTGGAAGGATCGCGCTCATCTGGAACGTCCGCGACGAGAGCGAGGCGTGGGTGGCCGAGCTGAGTGATGCGATGGTGGGAAGGACGGGGATCGATGCCGGTGCGGTTGATCCGATCGACGCGAGCGGGTTGTTCGGGACCGTGGAGCGAGCCGTCTTCGGGCCTCACGTTCAGGAGGTCGGCCGGGAGACATTGCAGGAGCTCGTTCTGTCCCGTAGCTACTGCGCCGTGCTCTCGGACGAGGAGCGCGCCCCCGTATTGCAGAAGGTCGACGATCTGTTCACGGTGCACGCCCAAAACGGCATCCTGCGACTTCCGTACCTTGCGGAGTGCTTCCGCGCCGTGCATCTCTGATCCGTTTCGGCCCCCTTGACACACGAACATATGTTCGTGTACAACAAGAGGAGCTCGATGATCGCCTGTCTCCTCATCCCCGGATTCGCATTGAGGGCCGCGTTGCGCTCCAGGCCAAGGTTGGCGCTCGTGCCGGCAGCGCTCGCACCGGAGCCGGGTAGAGACGCGCTCATCGGGCCCGTCACAGCAGCTGCTGAGGCTGCCGGAGTGCAGGCCGGGATGCGAATGGGGGAGGCGCTCGCAACGTGCCCCGGCCTCGTGCTGATCGAGCAGGATCCGGCCGCGGTCGAGCAGGAATGGGAGGGGGTTTTGCGCCGCCTCGAGGACGCAGGCTTCTCTGTGGAGCCTGCCGAGCCGGGTAGGGTCACGTTCGAGACCGGCGGCGTCGAACGGCTCTACGGTGGAGTGGAGGCAGCGCTTGCGAAGGCGCTCGCCTCCGTCGGATCTGCCTGGGACCCGCGCGCAGGCGCGGGCGACCGTCGCTTCGTCGCCCTGGCGGCAGCAAGTGTGGCACGGCCCGGGCAGGCAGTGATCGTCGAAGGGAAGGAGGAGCAGGGCTTCCTGGAGCCGCTCCCTCTCTCGCTGTTGCCGCTCCCGTCGAACCGGTACGCCGAGCTCGAAGGGCTCGGCGTGCGCCGGCTCGGCGAGTTGGCGTCGCTTCCCGGCGGCGCTGTCGAGGAACGGTTGGGGCCAGAGGGGAAGCGGGCGTGGAGCCTCGCAGGCGGGGAGCGTCACACTGCTCAACAAGCCCGTGTGCGTGGGCGATCGCCTGCGGCAGAGCTGGTGGAGGCCCTCTCCTTCCCCGAGGCGGTTGCAAACGAGCTGACGTTACGAAGGGCGTTCGGAGCACTGCTCGATCGCTTGCTCGCGCGGCCAGAACGGGCGGGACGCCCGCTGCGCAAGGTGGCGATGTCGGCTCGGCTCGTCGGTGGAGGTTCGTGGCGGCGGGCCACGACGTTGCGCGAGGCAACCGCAGATCGCGGTCGGTTGAGGGCGGCGCTCGGGCCCAAGCTGCTCGAAATCCCGGCTCCGGTGACAGAGTTGCGACTCGAGGCAGTGGAGTTCGCCGCCCACGTCGGGAATCAGCTTGCGCTCGTTCCTCCGGTAGGGGCGGAGATGGATGCGCGACTGCGCGAAGGATTGAGGCAGGTGCGGGCCAGCACAGGCACGGGGTCGGTGTGCGCGGTGGTGGAGGTGGCGCCGTGGTCGCGCATTCCAGAGGCGCGTGCGCTCGTCGTGCCCCGAGACGTGTGACGTCCTGCGGTGTGCCCGTGAGTGAAGCGGGTGGGGTAGGTGGAGCGGGTGGGGCAGGTGGGGAGTCTGCCGCGCTCGCCGGGCGTCGTGGACAATCATGAGTGCCGTCGGCGGATCCTGGGCCAGCCGTCCGCATGCACTGTCACGAGCGACTGCCGGGCGCCTCAACACTCCTCGTCCAGCGCTCGTGGAGAACGGTGTCGACGGTACTCCCTGCATCGTCAACCGCCAACACGTCGCATTCGTGCGCGAGGAATGGCGCGTCGTCGACCGCTGGTGGACGGAGGAGCCGGTCGACCGCCGCTACTACGAGGTCGTGCTCGAGTCGGGGCAGAATCTGTGCGTCTACCGAGACCGTGAGCGTGGCTGCTGGTTCACGCAGCGTGGCTGACGTCAAGCGCTTTCGCACGCTCCAGCGGAGACGTTCGTGGGTAGGAGTCGACGAAGCCGCCATCTCGTCTCGTAGGGGCGAGGCGGAGCCCCGGCCGTCTCGTCTCGTAGGGGCGAGGCGGAGCCTCGCCCCTGGAGCGGTGGTCGTTTGCGAACCCGGTTGTGCGGCGCAAGCGCTTTTCTCACGCCCCGAGCGCTTCCGGCGGCAGCGAATGATCCTGGCCGAGCGCCTCATAGGCGAGCGCCTCCCACTCGCCGTCCTCCGCGGGAGGTACCACCACCCACTGTCGGAACACCTCGCCGCGGCCGGACGGATCGAAGAGGTGCGCGCCGGGAACGGCCAGGGCGCGCCTGTGCACCTCCGGATCGGTGAGCTTGAACACCATCCCGGTGCGGGAGAAGCCGAACACGACCTTCCCGGCGCGCTTCACGCACGGCATCCCGAAGACCTTTCCCGCCCGGGCCTCGTCGTGCCAGGCGCAGATCGCATCGACGATGTCCTCGTAGCGCGCGTGTGCCGAGTCTCGATCGCCCATGGGGCAACGATACGACGGCAAGCATGACGTACGTCGAGCTCCATTGTCATTCGTCGTACTCGTTCCTCGATGGTGCGTCTCTGCCCGAGGAACTCGCCGCTCGCGCCGTCGAGCTCGGCTACCCGGCACTTGCGCTAACCGACCACAACGGGGTCTACGGCTCGCTCGAGTTCGCCTACGCCGCGAAAGACCTCGGACTGCGACCGATTACCGGCGCCGAGCTGACACTGACACCCAGCGGCGTAGGCTTGACGGAGCCGCTTGGGAGCGGAGGTGCCGGCTTTGCCGGTGCCGGAGCGGGAAGACGCGGCGTAGGCTTGACGGAGTCGCTTGGGAGCGGAGGTGCCGGCTTTGCCGGTGCCGGAGCGGGAAACGGCGGGTCTCATGTGACGCTGCTCGTCGAGACGAGCCAGGGCTACGCCAACCTGTGTCGCATCCTCACGGAGGCGCACGCAGGCACTCGCCGGGTTGGCCGTGAGGATCGTGAGCCACTCGCCCCGTCTGTGGGTCAGAGATTCATCGAGGAGCACGCGGATGGTCTCATCTGTCTCTCCGGCTGCGCCCGTAACGGCCTCGCCGTGCATGACCCGAATGCCGCAGCCGCGCTCGCTCGGGCATTCGGTCGCGAGAGCTTCTTCATCGAGTTGCAGCGCCCGTACGAGCGTGGTGACGTTCGTCGCAATGCGGCCCTTTGCGATCTCGCTGAGCACCTCGGCGTCTCTACCGTCGCTACCGGCAACGTGCACGCTCATGCGCCGAGGCGCACGCTCCTCCAGGACACGCTCGTGGCGATCCGCTGCCGTACCTCCCTCGACGGTTGCGAGCAGGAGCGGCGTGGCAATCGCGAGAGCATCCTGCGTTCCCCCCGGGAAGCTGCTGAGCGCTTCGCGAGTAGCGATCCTGCCGCTGCTGCTCGCACTGTCGAGATCGCAGAACGCCTGCAGTTCGACCTCACGCAGGAGCTCGGCTACCGCTATCCCGATTTCTCTGACGCGACCGAACCAGCGATCCGACAGCTCGCCGAGATCTGCAACGACGCATTCGCCGATCGGTACTCACCTCGTGACGCGGTGTTGCTAGCAAAGGCCCGTGCTCGCCTCGAGAGCGAACTGGCGCTGATCGACGAGCTCGAGCTCGCCGGGTTCTTCCTGCTGCACTGGGAAGTGCTCGAGCTCGCGCGGGAGTGCGCCCTCCAGGTACGAGGACGCAACTCATCGCGCCGCTTCCTTCCACCCGGACGGGGCCGCGGTAGTTCTGTCGGCTCGATTGTCTGTTACCTCACCGGCCTCTCGCACGTCGATCCGGTCGCCAACGAGCTCTCGCTCGGCCGCTTCCTCAATCATGAGCTGGCTTCGACCCCGGACATCGACCTCGATTTTCCACGCGACATTCGCGAGAAGCTGATCGTCGCTGTCACGGAGCGATATGGCCACGAGCATGCCGCACTCGTCGCGAGCTTTGCCACCTATCGTTCCCGTGGTGCGATCCGCGATGTCGGCAAGGCGCTCGGGTTGCCGCAGGCAGAGCTCGAGCGGCTCTCCCGGCTCACCGACGGATGGGACGCTGCCCGCATCGCCGAAGAGGTGGCCGGCCTCCCGGACGCCGAGCGCAAGCTGGTCTCGAAACGGTGGCGTGCTTTTCAGTTCCTCGCGACGGAGATCGCCGGCCTGCCACGGCACATCTCCCAGCATCCGGGCGGCATGGTGATCTCGACGCGACCGCTGATCGATCTCGTCCCGGTGCAGCCCGCCGCGATGGCGGGACGTCAACTCTGCCAATGGGACAAGGATTCCTGCGCCGACGCGGGATTCCTCAAGATCGATCTGCTCGGGCTGGGGATGCTCTCCGCTGTCGAGGAGTGCGTGGAGAAGATTGCGGAAATCTACGGCGCGCCAATCGATCTCTCCCGCATCCCGCTCGACGATCAGGGCGTCTTTGCGGAGATCCAGCGCGCAGACACGGTCGGCACCTTCCAGATCGAGAGTCGGGCCCAGATGCAGAGCCTTCTGCGCACGAAGCCGGAGACGATGGACGACCTCACCGTGCAGGTTGCGCTTGTGCGTCCCGGCCCGATCCAGGGCAAGGCGGTCCATCCCTACATCGAGCACAGGAGACGGCTGCGTGAGGATCCGACGTTTGTCTACCCGGTCGACCATGAGGCGTTGCGGGAGCCGCTTCGCTCGACGCTCGGCGTCGTCGTCTTTCAGGACCAGGTGCTCGACGTGGCGATCGCGCTTGCGGGCTTCACCGTGGGAGAGGCAGAAGGCCTGCGTCGCGCGATGAGCCGCAAGCGCAGCCGTGCGGCGCTCGAGTCGCACAGAGTGCGGTTCATCGAGGGTGCCGTCCGAAACGGGGTCGTCGAAAAGACCGCAGATCTCGTGTACGACAAGCTCGTCGGTTTCTCCGGCTTCGGCTTCCCGAAGTCTCACGCGGCAGCATTCGGGCTGCTCGCATACCAGTCGCAATGGTTACGCCATCACTATCCGGCCGAGTTTCTCTGCTCTCTCCTGAATGCTCAGCCGATGGGCTTCTACCCGCCTGCCAGTCTTGTCCGCGATGCCCAGCGGCGCGGGGTAGAGGTTCTCTCGCCCGACGTCAACCTGAGCGAGACCTGGTGCTCGCTCACTCCGAGCGACGATCACCCTGTGGCATCGCCACGAGCCCCCCAGGTAGTGCGCATCGGCCTCGCGTACGTCCAGTCGGTGGGAGAGGACGATGCTTCGGCTCTGACGGCTGAGCGAGCGGTGAACGGGCCTTACAAGGACGTCGGGGACCTCGCTCGACGAGCACCTCTTTCGAAAGACGGTCTCGTCGCGCTCGTCGAGGGTGGTGCGTGCGACGCACTCGGCTCGAAGCCGGCGCTCGTGGAAGGAGGGGAAGGCACTGAGCTCACGCCCAAGCGACGAAATCTCCTCTGGGACCTCGGGCTCGCGGCTCGACCTGCCTCTGTCCCTGGAACCCATGGTACGGCGAAGCAACTCACGCTCTCGCTCGATCCCACTGCGGCGACTCCTGCACTTCGGGATCTGACGCGCTGGGAGCGGATGGCAGCCGACTACCGTTGCACGGGCCTGTCGGTCGGCACCCATCCGCTCGATCTGCTGCGTCCGCATCTCCCTGAAGGAACGCTCTCGAGTGATGAGTTGCACCGGTCAGCGCACGGGTCAACCGTGGCTTACGCGGGCCTCGCGATCGCGAGGCAAAGACCCTCTACGGCGAACGGGATCGTGTTCATGTTGCTCGAGGACGAGCACGGTCAGGTGAACCTGATCGTGCCGAAGAACGTGTACGAGCAGCATCGTGCAATTGTCCGGAACGAGCCGCTGCTTCTCGCTCATGGCCGCTACGAACGAGTGGGGGAGAATCGGAATATTCTCGTCACCGCAGTAGAGACGCTTGGAGCTCTTGCCCGCCGTGTGGCAGAGCTCGATGTCGGCGCTGCACTTCCCCGAGCGCACCATTTCGGGCGGAGGTGAGCCCGCGATGGAAAAGCGTATCGCGGGCTCACCTCCGCTGATGCCCATTGCCGCGCTTCGCGCGGATCCTGAAGCAGGGAACCTACGGTTCCCTGTGAGCCCTCCCTGCTTACAGGGGCAACCGTTTGTTCTTGCCCGACGAAAACCCGACGACGGTTGGCCGTCAGACGCTGTGGCGGCCTCCTGGTGTTACACCGCGCATCGAGACTGGCCCTCTCCCGAGCGACGAAGCTCGAGGCTCGCCTCCGTGTACGCGGTCGCGACCTCGAACCCGAGCTGCAGGTACGCCGTGATCGCCGGTGCGTTGTCGGCTCGGACATTGAGCGCGATCGTCTCGACGCCGTCCGCGAGCAGGAGGAGGCAGAGGGCGGCGCAGGCTCCTCGCGCGAGACCCCGTCCTCGCAGCTCCGGCAGCGTCGCCACGTTGCCGAGTGCCGCGACACGCCATGTCGGAGAATGGACGTGCACACCCGCGATGCAGACGAGTCGCCCGTTGTCCCGGATGCCGACGTAGCGATTCGTTGCGAGCATCCGAGGCACGAACCAGGTGCCGGGATACGCCGCTCGGTAGAACGCGTCGATCTCTTCCAGATCGAGGTCGCCGAGAAGCTCGACCGGAACCGCGAACGAGGCGAGCCGATCGGTACGTTCGAGAGCGAGCTTCAGATGAGGTTCGGGGCCCTCGATCGAATACCGCTGCTCGAGAACTGAGAGGACAGGTGCGGTCGCGTGAACGTAGAGCGCCGCGGGAAGCTCGGCCCGGATCGCCCGGAGGAGCTCCTCCATCGCGGCAAGCGGCTCATCTGCAATTGCAAGCAGAACCGGCACAGAGGGCTCGCTGTAGAGGAGGACGACCTGCTCCAGCTGCCCGGCACGCTCCCAGCCAAACCAGCGGGTATAGGGCCAGTCGAACTCATCGAGATCGCCGAGCTCGTAGACGTGGGTGCGGATGTTGCGCCGCAGAAAGGCGGCGAGGTCGTCCTTGTCCTCGAGCTCGACCACTCCCATTCGGCCGAGAGCCTAACGCTGTGCCTCGGTGTTAGCCGACCGCGTCGCCGGCGACCCGTCGGATCTCGTCGAGCGTCGTGATTCCTGCCATCGCGAGGCGCACGCCGTCTTCGCGGAGCGTGAACATGCCCTGAGAGATAGCCATCGCCTCGATCTCACGCGTCGGCGCACCGACGAGCAGCGCGATCTCGTCTGTCATCTCGAGGATCTCGAACAGCGGCACTCGACCGCGATACCCGGTATCGCCGCACTCGGAGCAACCAACTGCCTTGTAGAAATTCAGTTCCCCGTAGTTGTCCGGTACACGAAGCGCGCGCAACACCTGTGGCTCGGGGAGTGTCGGCTCACAACACGATGGGCAAACTCGCCGGGCGAGTCGCTGGCCGATGATGCAGTTGATCGACGTCGCGAGGATGCTGCGTTCGATCGACATGTCGGTGAGCCGCTGAATGGCCGACGCCGCCGTCTGCGCGTGCAGCGTCGTGAGCACGAGGTGGCCGGTCATGGCCGCGCGGAATGCGATCTGTGCGGTCTCCTCGTCGCGAATCTCGCCGACGAGCAGAATGTCGGGGTCAGACCGGAGGATCGTTCTGAGACCGTTCGCGAATGTCAAACCGGCGCGCGGATTGACCTCGATCTGATCGAGGCCGGCAGCGCGGTATTCAACGGGATCCTCGATCGTCGTCAGCTGTCTGTCGGGGGTGTTCAGCACCTGGAGGCAGGTGTAGAGCGTGGTCGTCTTACCCGATCCGGTCGGTCCGACGACGACGACGGCACCGAACGGCCGACTGATGGCACGCTCGAGAGCAGCTCTGCTGCGTGGCCACATGCCGAGTGCATCGAGCGAATCGGGCGCCTCGCCCTGCGCCAGGATGCGGAGCGTTACTTTCTCACCGTGGGTGGTCGGCAAGACCGCGATGCGCACGTCGATGCTGTCACCACCGCGCCTGATCGAGACACGACCGTCCTGCGGAGCCCGACGCTCAGCGATATCGAGCCCGCCCATGATCTTCAGGCGGCTGGAAATGCCAGAGGCATGAGTACCGGCGATCGACGTGAGCTCGCGCATGACGCCGTCGACACGAACGCGGACGAAGACGCGCCGCTGCTGCGGTGTGAAATGGATGTCCGAGGCACCGAGGTCGAGTGCCTTCGAGATGGCGCGGTTGATGAATACGACGGCCGGCGTGTTGTGCTCGAGATCGAGAACCGTCGCGTCGTCCTCCGTCTCCGCTGCGTCCGTGATGACTTCTTCGATGTCGACCGTCGCTTCCACGTGGATCCGACCGATCGCAGCCTCGATCGCGTCAGCCGCGGCAACGCAGACGCGAACGGGAACGCCGAGAGCGAGCCGTAGCTCGTCGGAGAACATGACATTGGTCGGGTCCGCGACGGCGACCATGACGGAGCCATCGTCGAGGAAGTGGATCGGCAGCGCGAGGTAGCGCCGCGCAAGGTTCTCCGGGAGCAGCATTGCTGCCTCGACCTCGATCGAAGGGAAGTCGAGCTCCACGTACTCGAGCTCGTGCTGCTCCGCAAGGACGCGCGTTACCTGCGCCCTCGTTGCGTAGCCCCGCTCGACCAGGATCTCGCCGAGACGCTTCTCGGGCGTCAACCGCTTCTCGTCCAGCGCCTCCTCGAGCTGTTCCGGCGTGATCGCACCGTCCCGAAGCAGGAGCGCTCCTAGTGCAGGCAGAGGGTTGCGGGCCGCTTCCATGATGCTGCTATCGGCAGCAAATGTCCCTGGGATGAGGGATTTCGGGAAAGATTGTCGCGGTGCGGGCCGTTATTCAGCGGGTCACGTCGGCGTCGGCACGGGTCGACGGTCGAATCGTCGGCTCGTGCGGCCCCGGGCTCGTCGTTCTGCTGGGTGTCGCCGACGGCGACAGTCCGGTAGCAGCGGAGCATTTGGCAGGCAAGGTTGCGCGGCTGCGCGTCTTCGCGAATGCCGACGGGCGGTTCGGCCGATCCGTGCTCGACACAGGTGGCCAAGCACTCGTCGTCAGCCAGTTCACGTTGATCGCGGATGCCAAGCGGCAGAAGGGAGCGAGGCCCGACTTTTCGACTGCCGCACGCCCCGATGAAGCCGAGCCCGTTTACGATCGGTTCTGTCAGGCGCTCCGTGAGCTCGGCGTTCACACGGAGACAGGTCTCTTCGGCGCACAGATGCAGATCGAGCTCGTCAACGACGGCCCGGTCACGCTGATCCTCGACGAGTAGGGGTTCGGCCGCGCCGACGCCGCTCCCGCGCACGCTCGGTGCTATCCTCTACTCACCGCATTTCAAGGCTTGACGAAATGGGCGCAAGGCGCCCATTTTTGTTGAGGAGACGTCGTTTTTGGCGCGACGAGGAGCACCAATTGGCCGACATGATCGCAACCGAACGCAAGCTCTCCCGGGATATCGCTCCCGCAGTCGAGCGTGCCGTTCCCGGGGTCGAAGTGCTCGCGGTAGAGCTGCTCTCGCCGAGCCGCTTCTGTGTCTACGTCGACCATGCCGAGGGCGTCGATCATGCACTCTGCGCCCGCGTCACCGAGATTCTCGGCGACTACCGCGGGGACTACACGGTCGACGTCTCTTCTCCCGGCCCCGACCGACCTCTCCGAACCTCTGAGCACTTTCGCGCGGCCATCGGCCGTGACGTCCAGATTCGCACGGCGGGTGAGATCGCCGGCACAAAGCGCTTCCGCGGCCCGGTCGTGGCCGTCGCAGAACGGAGCCTCCGGATCGCCGTCGGCGAGACGGAGCTCGACATCCCGTACGAGACCATCGTCCGGGGCAACCTGATCGACGAGGGATAGGTGAGCTGATGAGCCAGGAGATCATGGAAGGCATTCGCACGATCGAGCGCGAGAAGGGCATCGAGTCGGGCACGCTCGTCGCGGCGCTCGAGGACGCGCTCCTCGCCGCCTACAAGAAGACGCCGGGTGCCTCCCGCCACGCTGAAGTGATCCTCGACGACGAGGGTGACTTCCGTGTCTATTCGATCGAGATCCCGTCTGATCTCGAGGAACGGCTCGTCGACGAGGCTCGTGAGGCTGCGATCGACGAGCTCGAGCGGATCGAGGAGGAGACCGGCGAGCGTCAACACACGCTCGTATCCGACGCCGATCTCGAGCTCGACTGGACGCAGGTACCCGACCACCTGATGGTCCGAGCCGATGCAACCCCGGAGGGCTTCGGTCGAATCGCGGCGATGACCGCAAAGCAGGTTATCCAGCAGCGCATCCGTGAGGCCGAGCGCGCGATGATGTACGACGAGTACATCGACCGCCAGGGCGAGGTCGTCACCGGGATCGTGCAGCAGGCGGGCGATCGCAACAACGTGCTCGTCGACCTCGGGCGCGTCGAAGCGTTGCTCCCGCGCTCCGAGCAGGTGGACGGTGAGCGGTACGAGCAGGGCTCGCGGATCAAGGCCGTCATCACCGAGGTCAGGTCGGGGACCAAAGGGCCGCAGGTGATCCTGTCCCGGCGCGATCCGGAGCTGATCAAGACGCTGTTCGAGCTCGAGGTGCCGGAGATCGCCGACGGCCTCGTCGAGATCCGCGGTGTTGCCCGGGAACCGGGGTACCGCTCGAAGATCGCGGTTGAGTCGCACACGCAAGGCGTCGATCCGGTCGGCGCGTGCGTTGGTCCCCGAGGCTCGCGGGTCCGCATGGTCGTATCGGAGTTGCGCGGCGAAAAAATCGACATCATCCCGTGGAACGCTGAACCGGCGAGATTCGTGGCCAAGGCGCTGTCGCCGGCACGTGTCCGCGAGGTCTATATCGACGACGACACCCGCGAGGCAACGGTCGTCGTCCCGGATGATCAGCTCGCGCTGGCGATCGGCAAGGAGGGCCTCAACGCCCGTCTTGCTGCGCGGCTGACGGGATGGAAGGTCGACATCCAATCGGACAGCGAGTTTGCCAAGGCGGAAGCAGAAGCCGCATACGCCGGTGAGGACGATACGCAGGAGTTCTCGGGCCGCTGCTCGGCAATGCTGACGAACGGCAAGCGCTGCCCGAACGCGGCGCTCCCCGGGTCGCATTACTGTGGCGTGCCGGCACACCAGGCGCTGCACGGCACCGTTCCTCCCGCCGCCGTGCCCTATGACGACGAGAGCGAGGACGGCATCGCCGATCCTGACATCGTCGAAGCTCAGGGATTCCTCGACGGCATCGTCGAGGAGGCCGTCGCCGCAGGAGAGATCTCGGTCGACGATGCCGTTGAGATCGAGGACGCGATCGAGGACGCGGCAGCTGACCTGTCTGCCGAGTCCGATGAGACGGTCGCAGTGGCTGCGGAGGAGGACGAGTCCCCTGACGCATGACCACCTCGCCGGAGCGGACATGTGCAGGCTGTGGTCGCAAGGCGCCGCAGGCGGACCTCGTCCGCTTCGGATCGGTCGGCGGCCGTCTGACGGCCGGTCGGGGCGTCCCGGGTCGAGGCGTGTACACGTGTCGACGTCTCGTTTGCTTCGAACGCGCGATCGCCTCACGGGGCTTCAACCGGGTGCTGCGCCGCACCGTGCTCGTCGAGCCGGAACTCGCGCGCCACTACACTGACAGCTGATGGCAGACGAGCCAAACAAGCCCAGTCGCCCGATCCGCCCTCGCGGAGGGCCTTCAGGACGCAAGCGCCGAGTCGTCATCGACGGCGGCAACACCCGCGGCCGCGACGGCCGCCAGGCTCGCGATCGCGGCGCCGCGACGGATGCGCAGCCACGTCAGCAGCCGGTTGCCGCGCCGACGGGGCCTGTCACCGTCCCCTCGGGAGTCAGCGTCAAGGATCTTTCTGCCGCGCTCGGAATCACGGTGGCGCAGATCATCAAGATCATGATGGGCCTCGGGGAGATGGTCACGATCACCCAGACGCTCAGCGACGACTCGGTGCTGTTGATCGCAACCGAGGTCGAACGTGAGGTCGTCATCAAGCACGCGGCTGACGACGACACTGAGCCCGAAGTGTTCGAGGATGTCGACGCAGACCTGGCAGCGCGCCCGCCGGTTGTGACGATCATGGGCCACGTCGACCACGGCAAGACGACTCTGCTCGACGCGATCCGAGAGACCTCCGTTGTCGAGACCGAGGCAGGTGGGATCACCCAGCACATCGGGGCGTACCAGGCAGTCCTGGACGGTCGCAGGATCACCTTTCTCGATACACCCGGCCACGAGGCTTTTACCGCGATGCGCGCTCGAGGAGCGAAGGTCACCGATATCGCGATTCTCGTCGTCGCCGCCGACGACGGCGTTATGCCGCAGACACGGGAGTCGATCTCGCACGCCCGCGCTGCAGGCGTCCCGATCGTCGTCGCGGTGAACAAGATCGACGTCCCGAATGCCAATCTCGACCGCGTCCGGTCAGAGCTCGCATCCGAAGGACTGCAGCCGGAGGAGTGGGGCGGAACGACGCAGTTCGCAGAGGTTTCCGCCAAGCAGAAGCTGAACCTGGACGAGTTGCTCCAGAAGCTCCTGCTCGTGGCGGACGCCGAGCTCGACCTCCGCGCCAATCCCTCGGTTGAAGCATCAGGGCCGATCATCGAATCGCGCCTCGATGTCGGCCGTGGCCCTGTAGCCACCATGCTCGTCCATCGCGGCACGCTACGCGTCGGCGACGCGATCGTTGCGGGCGACGCGTCCGGCAAGGTGCGGGCGTTGTACGACTACCTCGGCGAAAAGGTGAAGGAGGCCCGCCCGGGGGATCCTGTCGAGATTCTCGGCTTCGACCGTCCGCCGCCGGCAGGTGAGCTCGCCCGGGTCGTCGAGCACGAGCGCCTCGCGAAGGATCTCGCCCAGAAGCGGGCCGGTCGCCTCCGGCGCGAACAGCTCGCGCAACGCTCCAAGCGCGGCGTCTCGCTCGAGAGCCTGTTCACCCAGATGCAGGAGGGGGTCGTTCAGGATCTCAACATCGTCCTCAAGGGCGACGTTCAGGGCTCGGTCGAGGCACTCCTCGGCGAGCTCGGAAAGATTCAGCACTCCGAGGTTCGTGTCAACGTGATCCACACGGGCGTCGGTGGGATCACCGAGAACGACGTCAACCTTGCGTCGGCCTCGAACGCGCTCGTGATCGGCTTCAACGTGCGTCCGAGCGCCGAAGCACGCGTTCTGGCAGAGCGTGAGGGCGTCGATATCCGGACGTACCGCGTCATCTATCAGCTCACGGACGAGATCCAGCAGGCGCTCGTCGGCATGCTGACGCCTGTCCAGACCGAAGAGACGATCGGCGAGGCCGAGGTGCGCGCGCTCTTCAAGGTCTCCCGCCTCGGCACGATCGCCGGCTGCATGGTCACGAACGGCGTCGTCCGCCGCAATGCGCAGGTGCGCCTGGTGCGAGACGGCACGGTCATATTCGACACGTCGATCGCGCAGCTGAGGCGCTTCAAGGACGACGCACGGGAGGTCAGCGAGGGCTTCGAGTGCGGGATCCTGCTCGAGGGTTTCAACGACCTCAAGGAAGGCGACATCCTCGAGGCGTACGAGACACGACAGATCGAGCGGACCGATCTGGAAGAGGCGGCGCCTGCGCCACCTCCTGTGGCTGTGGCAGACCCCGTCGACGACGAGTGACCCGTCCGGCCGTTGCGGCCGTCACCCGCTCAGCAGGACCTGATGAGCCGCGCGAGCGCGGCTGCACGCACGCGGTAGCCCGCCGTAGTCGGGTGCACACCGTCGCTTCCGAACCACTGCGGATGCGTCCTGGCAAGTGCCTGCCAATCGAAGACTCGGAAGTTCGCATATCTCCCGGCCGTGCGCCGAAGCACGCGGTTGTAGCCCTCGTAGGAGACGCCGTTGTAGGGCGGCCGCACGACAGTCGACCAGATCACACACCGGTCACGCCCGGCCGTCAGGGCGATGCGACGCACGTCACTGGCAAACGCGTCGACCGCGCCCGGATCGTCATTCGCACCAAGGCTGATCACGAGAACCCGCGGCAGGTTCGAGCTCAACGCTCTGACCGCCGCAGGCCCCTCGTCCGTGTGTCGACTGATGCTCGCGGACTGGGTGATCGACCAGCCCGGAAGGAAGGTCGAGAGGTAGAGCCCCGTCCCGACAGTCAGCGAATCGCCGTAGTGGAGCACGGTCCGAGGCGCAACGGCAGCGGCTCGGGCCGGCAGAGCGACGAGGAGCAACAGCGCAGCTGCGGCCAGAGCAGGCGCGGCAAAGCGGTTCATGAGATCACCGTACCGCCCCGGTGCCCAAACCCCTCCCGGCCCGAACAGAATTCGAACGACCGCTACGACCGCTTCAATGGAGGCGTGGCCACGGGTTTCATCGGCATCTATTCATTCGAGCTCTTCTTCCCGGGAAGCCATTCGTTGAAGGAGAAGCGAATGCACCTGCGCTCGGTCAAGGCGCAGTTGAGCAAACGCGTTTCCTGCTCGATCGCAGAGGTTGATCACCACGACGTCTGGCAACGCTCCCGACTCACGATTGCCTGCGTCACCCGAGACGCCGGCGAGGCCGATCGTCTCATCGACACCGCGGAGCGCTGGCTCGCGTCTCAGGAGTTCGAGCTGATCTCCCACGAGCGCGAGCTGGTGACGCTCGATGACTAGGACGCCGCCCTGGAACGTTCCGACAGTGTGCTGCCCAGGGAGGTGGGTGCCCCAAACGCTCGCTGGACAGGCTGGGCCGGTCTACTACGGCGGTTTCCGTTCGATCGTTTCGGGTGGGCGCGCCGGGAGCTCGAGCCTATGACGCGGAACCCGTCTCGGTCACCACGGATGCGACGGGTCGACGAGGCAATCAAGGCCGTTGTCTCCGAAATGATCCCGACGCTGAAAGATCCGCGCATCGGGTTCGTCACCGTCACCGGCGTCGTCACGACATCCGATCTCGCGCAGGCCACGGTATGGCTGAGCGTGTACGGCGGCGAGAAGCGGCGGCAGGCGACGCTCGTCGCGCTCGACGGCGCCGCGGGCATCCTGCAGGCCCGGATCAACAAGGATCTCCGGCTACGCCGCACCCCGCAGCTCATCTTCCAATACGATCCGTCGGTCGAGGACGGGGTCAGAATGTCGAAACTGATCGACGAGCTCGATCCCGGCCCCGAGGAGACGAGCGATGACACAGACGACTGACATGGATGCCGTCGTCGAGGTTCTGCGTTCTCACGATGCCTTCCTCGTCACTTCACACGAGAACCCGGATGGCGACGCGGTGGGCTCGCTGCTGGCCACGCATCTGGCTCTGGCCGAGCTCGGCAAGGACAGCATCATGGTGCTCGCCGGCACCGCGCCGCTCCCGGCGGAATATGGATTTCTCGAGCTCTCCGCGCGCGGCTTGCTCCGTGAGGTGCCGCGTGACCGTTCGCACCGGGTCCTCGTGGCAGTCGACTGCGCACAGGAGACGCGGCTCACCGACGTGCGCCTGCTCGAGGCAGAGGTGGTTGTCAACATCGATCACCACCACGACAACACGCGATTCGGCACAGTCGATCTCATCGCTGCTGAGGCGTCATCGACGGCCGAAGTACTCGCCGACGTGTTCGTCGAGCTCGGCGTCGTTCTCACTCCCTCGATCGCCGAGGCGCTCTATACAGGGCTCGTGACCGATACGGGGCGGTTTCAGTACTCGAACACGACCCCAAAGGCGCTCAGGCTCGCCGCCGACTTGCTCGAGGCCGGCGCCGACTTGCAACGAGTGTTCCAGGGCGTCTACGAGTCGATGCAATTCGCGAAGCTGAAGTTGCTTGCACGGGCACTCGATCGAGCAGTGCTCTACGAGGAGGGGCGTGTGGTCGTCTCGTACCTGCTCCGGGGCGACTTCGGTGACGTGGGGGCGGCTGAGCCGTACTCGGAGGGAATCATCGACGTTCTGCGCGCGGTCGAGGGCGCGGAACTGGCAGCGCTCATCCGTGAGCCTCCGCACGACGAGGCCAAGGCGAGGAAGATCTCTCTTCGGTCCTCGAGCGACCGCATCGATGTCTCGGCGATCGCGCGGAAGTCGGGCGGAGGCGGCCACCGACAGGCAGCGGGCTTCTCGAGCGACCGTCCCATCGGAGAGATCGCGGCGTTCATCGTGTCCGAGTTCGCCGGCGTAGCGGCCGCGCGCGTCTGACTGAGTCGCGACAGAGATGGCCATCCCAAAGGGTCTCGACCCGACCGGAGTAATTCTCGTCGACAAGCCCGCAGGGCCCTCGTCGTTCGCAGTGTTGGCGGGTGTCCGCTCGCGAACACGTGCGAAGACCGGGCATGCGGGTACGTTGGACCCGTTCGCGACAGGGCTCCTTCTTTTGTTGTCCGGAAGGGCAACTAGGATGGCCTCATGTTTTGTGGGCCTGCCGAAGCGGTACCTCACCGACGTCGATCTCTCGAGTCGGACGACCACGGGCGACCCCGAGGGCGAGCGGCTCGAGGCCCACGAGCCACTGAATCCAGAGAGTCTGGAAGCCGCGCTCGTGAGCCTCCGAGGTGACATCGAGCTCCCGATCCCGACGGCCTCGGCCGTCAGAGTCGGGGGCGAGCGCGCATATCATCTCCACCGTAGAGGTGTTGTCGTCGAGATGCCAGTGCGGCGATCGCGGGTCGACGCGCTCGATGTCATCGCGTATGCAAACGGGATCGCGACGCTTGATCTCCGTGTCAGCTCCGGGACATATGTCCGTTCGATTGCCGAGGCACTCGGTGGCCACTGCGTGGCCTTGAGGCGAACCGAGGTCGGGCCGTTCTCCGTCGACGAGGCCGACGCCGAGCACGTGCTAACGCTCGAGGAGGCTCTCGGACGAGTCGGGCTCACGGTTGCCGAGGCCGAGGCGGAACGACGGAGCCGTGCCGAGCGAGATCGTGAGCGCGACAGAGATCAGGCCGCGATCACCGGCTCCGGTCCAAATGGCGTCGACCCGTGAAGATCGCGCACTCTCCTGCACAGCTCGAGCGCCAGCCGCGCGCGGTCGCCATTGGCACGTTCGACGGTGTTCATCGAGGTCACCGGAGTGTTGTTCGAGCAGCGGTCGACTCGGGCCTCGCTCCGACCGCGATCACGTTCGACCCGCATCCGCGGATCGCGCTCGGCAACCACGTCGAACTCATCTCTACGCTCGAGCGGCGGCTCGAGTTGCTAGGTGAAGCCGGCATCGAGGCGACGTTGGTGGCGTCGTTCACGACGGAGCTGATGGCCCTCGAGCCGGAGGTGTTCGCCGACCGCTACCTCCGGGCAATCGGAGCCGAGGCGATCGCGGCCGGGCCAGATTTCCGCTTCGGATCCCGCCGACGTGGCGACCTCGAGTTGCTCGAGCGGCTCGGCTTCGACGTCCTCGAGGTGGATCCCGTGCCTGGGGTCTCGTCGTCGGCCATCCGACGCGCCCTGCACGGTGGCGACATCGGAGCAGCGGCGTCGATGCTCGGACGCCCGTACGAGCTCGACGGTGTCGTCGTGGCCGGGGATCAGCGTGGTGGCACCCTCGGTTATCCGACGGCGAATCTGGCGCTCGAGGCACATCTCGCCTGTCCTCGGTACGGGATCTATGCGGGTGCGGCGCTCGAGCACCGGGCCGCCGTGTCGATCGGGACCAATCCGCACTATGGCGGCACCGAGCGGCGGATCGAGCCGTACCTCCTCGACTTCGACGGAGACCTCTACGGCAAGAGACTCGTGGTCGAGGTGTGGGAGCGGCTTCGCGACGAGGCTGTATTCGCGTCCGAGGAGGAGCTCGTAGCCCAGATCGGTCGTGACGTCGATGCGACGAGGTCGGCGGTGCGGCCGATCTAGGAGACCCGAGACGGGAGGCACGGTGACCGGTCCGGCGCGTCTCCCGCGTCACACCGTAGAACCGTTAGGTGCCGCCCACGAGAACCTCGGGATTGACCACGCCGACCGGCGCTCCGGCGGCGAACGCGTCCACCTGCGCGAACGCCTCCCGGAAGTAGCTCTCGTAGGTCTCCCAGGTCACGTAGCCCAGATGTGGCGTCGCGAGAACTGCTGGATTGGTCACCAGAGGGTCGCTCGTCGCGGGCTCCTCTGCAAAGACGTCGATGGCGGCTCTTCCCGGCCTCCCGATCGCAAGGGCCGCCTCGAGGGCACCGGTCGCGATCAGACCGGCGCGAGCCGTGTTGACGAGCAGAGCTTCGGGCCGCATCCGACCGAGGTGCTGCGCCGTTACGAGTCCCCGAGTCTCGGGCGACAGCTTCGCGTGCAGGCTCACGATGTCGGAGCGCGCGAAAAGTGAATCCAGATTGGGCTCCGGCTCGCAGCCGTCAGCCCGTGCGCGCTCGAGTGAACCAGCGCGGCCCCAGGCGAGCACGCGCATGCCGAGCGCCGTGCCGTACCGGGCAACGAGCGCACCGATCGCCCCGTACCCGACGATGCCCAGTGTGCCGCCGTACAACTCCGATCCGACCGTCGTCTGCCACGCACCGGACCGCAGGGCGACAACGTCGTCTACGAGACAGCGGGTGGAAGCGAGGATCAACGCCAGCGTGAGCTCGGCTGGCGCGTACGCCGACCCCGACCCCGTGCAGACGACAATGCCGCGCTTGGTGCAGGCCTCGAGGTCGATGTGAGGAATTCCGCGCCCGGTCTGGCAGATCACCCGGAGGTGGGGGAGCAGATCGAGCAGGGGCGCATCTATCGGTGTGCGCTCCCGGATGAGCACGAGTGCCTCGGCGTCGTCGATCTGCGCCGCCCGTGCCGCGACATCGAGAGGCCGCTTCGAATGGACGACGACGTCGTGCTCCGAGGCCCACGAGAAACAGCCGAGCCGCTCGACCACTCGCTGGTAGTCCTCCATGACGACGACGTGCACGAACCGACCATATCGCCCCGGACTCGGGACGTGTCATGGACCCAAATCCCGCATGGGTGCTACGATCCCAGCCGACCCTCTCTCGGCCGGACGTGTTCTTCCTTCACGCCGCGCGGAGAGTGTGGAGACGTCTACGCAAGGAGGAGACATGCCCCTCACCAAGGAAGCCAAGCAGGAGCTGATCGACAAGCACGGACGGGCGTCCACCGATACGGGCTCGCCAGAGGTGCAAGTCGCGATGCTGACGAAGCGCATCAACGACCTCACCGAGCATCTGCGCACCCATTCGAAGGACCATCATTCGAGGCGAGGGCTACTCAAGCTCGTCGGACGCCGTCGCCGCTTCCTTGCGTACATGCAGCGGCACGACCTCGAGGGCTATCGCGCTCTCATCAAGGAACTGGGCCTGCGCCGGTAGATGATTGACCGGCAATATACGCGCGCGCGGATGAGGGCCTGCACACGGCGCAACGCGTCCGTCTCGATCAACAGCCAGGCCACCAGCCTTACCGTCGATCGAGCCGAACACGCTGCTTGGTGCAGCCCCTCCCCGACACGCACGTCTATTACCGCTCAACCATCTCGGCGCACGTCCCACCGGCGGTAGGTGGGTGTTTGATCGAACCGCGCGTCGCTCGCGCGGCTGGCTCAAACTTCCACCTTCCGAATCAAGAACAGTGAAGGGAATACACATATGAGCATCGCAACCGGGCGTCACGCCACGGTGTCGGTCGAGATCGGTGGTCGCGAGATCACGTTCGAGACCGGCAAGCTCGCCAAGCAGGCCGACGGCGCAGTCGTCGTCCGCTCGGGCGACACGATGATCCTCGCAACAGCCGTCGGCCGGCAGGAGGCGCGTCCTGACGCGGACTTCTTCCCGCTGACGATCGACGTCGAGGAGCGCATGTACGCCGCCGGGAAGATTCCGGGCGGCTTCTTCAAGCGGGAAGGGAAGGCGTCCGAGCGGGCGACTCTCACCGCGCGCATGATCGACCGCCCGATCCGCCCGCTCTGGCCAAAGGGCTTCAGGAACGAGGTGCAGGTGATCTGCACCGTCCTCTCCGCAGACATGATCCACGGTCACGACGTCCTCTGCATCAACGGTGCGTCTGCAGCGCTCGCCATCTCCCCGCTGCCGTTCCTCGGACCGGTCGGGGCAGTTCGTGTGGCGCGCATCGACGGTGAGCTCGTCGTCAACCCGACGCTCATCGAGGCGGACGAAGACTCCGACCTCGACCTGATCGTCGTCGGGACCCGGGACGCGCTCACGATGATCGAGGCCGGGGCTGACCAGATCCCGGAAGACACGATGTTGCTCGCGTTCGAGCTCGCCCACACCGAGATCAAGCGCATCTGCGACGTCATCGACGATCTGCGCGAGCAGGTCGGCAAGCCGAAGTGGGTCGACCCGGCGCTGACAGTCGAGCTCGAGGCGGCCCACGGCGACGCAATCTGGCAGCGCATCCAGTCCCAGGGCCTGAAGGCAGCAGAGGCGATCGTCGGAGAGATCGTCGACGAGGTCTGCCCCGATGTCACTCTCGATTCCACCGAGGAAGACATGGTGCGCGAGATGCAGGTCAAGGGTGGTCTCAGCTTGGTGCTCGACAAGCAGCGGCTCGTCGCGGTCGAAGGTCCCGTCCGTGAGCAGTTCGAGACGCAGTTGCGGGCGCTGACCGACGCGGAGTCAGACTCGAAGTACCTGAAGTCGCGCAAGCGTGGGATTCTCTTCGACAGCATCGTCGAAGGCGTCACGCTGCCCTTCCCGACCTCTGACGGAGAGACGGACGACAAGGACGCGACCACGAAGACATGGGTCAAGAAGGCAGCAGATGCGGTCTACAAGGACATCGTCCGCAAGAACATCGCGGTCGACAAGCGGCGCCTCGACGGTCGCGGCACGGAGGAGATCCGGCCGATCAACGTCGAGGTCGGGTTCGCCCCGCGAACGCATGGTTCAGGCCTGTTCACACGCGGCGAGACGCAGATCCTGACGCTCTGCACGCTGGGCACCGCCAAGGAGGGGCAGAGGATCGACGATCTTTCCCTCGAGCAGGATCGCCACTACATCCATCACTACAACTTCCCGCCCTACTCGGTCGGCGAGACCGGGTTCATGCGGGGGCCGAAGCGCCGCGACATCGGGCACGGTGCGCTCGCGCAGCGGGCACTCGAGGCTGTTGTCCCGGGTCCCGAGGAGTTCCCGTACACGATCCGCCTCGTCTCGGAGACGCTCGAGTCGAACGGCTCGTCGTCCATGGGCTCGGTGTGCGGCTCGACGATGTCGATGATGGATGCCGGCGTGCCGATCAAGGCACCGGTCTCTGGCATCGCCATGGGCCTCGTCAAGGAAGGCGACGACTACGTCATCCTCACCGACATCCAGGGCGCCGAGGACCATCTCGGTGACATGGACTTCAAGGTTGCCGGTACCGAGGACGGCATCACGGCCCTCCAGATGGACATCAAGATCACCGGCGTGACGCAGGAGATCATGCGAGACGCGCTCCAGCAGGCAAAGCGGGCGCGAACCGAGATCCTCGCCAAGATGGCCGAGGCGATCTCCGAGCCGCGTGCAGAGCTCGCAGATCACGCACCCCGCATCTCGTCGGTGCAGATCAGCCCCGAGTTCATCGGGATGGTGATCGGCAAGGGCGGCGAGACGATCCGTGGCCTCGAAGCCGACTACGACGTGCAGATCGACATCGGCGAGGACGGCACGATTCTCGTCTACGCGACCGAGGGCACGAAGGGCGATGCTGCTGTAGCGGCGATCACCGCTCTGACGAAGTCGCCCGAGGTGGGCGACACGTACACCGGCAAGGTCGTGAAGACGACCGAGTTCGGTGCCTTCGTCGAGCTGAAGAAGGGGACGGACGGCCTGCTCCACGTCTCGAATGTCGGGCCTGGTCGGGTCGCGCACATCGAAGATGTGATGGCGCGTGGCGACGTCGTCGACGTCATCGTGCAGGAGGTCGACAAGGAGCGGGGTCGGATTGGCCTCAAGCTCGTCGCCAAGCACGAAGACGGTGGGCTCGTCATGCCCGACGTGCTGATCGAGCGGGCGAAGGACGCCCCGCCGCGCGAGCCGCGCCCTCCGCGGGACGACCGTGGTGGTCGCGACCGCAACCGCCGCTAGCGCGACGGTCAAAAGGACATCGTTGTGGGGAGGCAGCTTGCTGCCTCCCCACAACGAGCTCTCCTCCGGTTGTCTCGAACACCTTCCGAGGCGTAGCGCAGTCGCGGAGGCGTCGGTCTGCAGCCCGGCTAGGTCGACGGCTGGACGATGACGAGCGAGTTGCCGTCCGGGTCGCGCAGCCAGAACATGGGCGGCACGGGGTCGCCCCAGCGAGTGACCTCTTCGTCGACGTCGACGCCGGCAGCCTTGAGTGCGGCGTGGTCGGCATCGACGTCGGAGGTATCGATGAAGATCCCCGTCTGGCTACCGTCGGCCTCTCGGTCTTGCGGCGGTGGGGCGAGGGCGATCGTCGTCACTGTTCCCGGGAGCGCAACCTCGACCCATCGCATCTCCTCGCCCATCGGGACGTCGACCACCTTCTCGAAGCCGAGCGTGTTGACGTAGAAGTCGATCGCGCGATCTGTGTCGGCAACGGTGACACTGACGCGGCCAACCTTGGAGAGATTCAGCCTGGACACTGCCTTCGACATCGAGGGCCTCCTTATTGTCGGGTGCGTCTTCTTGAGGACTGACTTCGAACAGTGATGCTCTTCCCCGGGTGATCTTATGTGGTGCTTGCGGGGCCATCCGGCGTGGGAGAGCGTCCGTCGCAGCGAAACCCAGAGGTGTGGCGAGCGTTGGCGCCAGATCCCAACGCGGAGGCTTGCGGAGTGCCCGGGGCCGACTCGAAGAATCCTCAGTCCTGTGGGAATAGAGCAGTCTGCGTGGGCGCGGGCAACGGGCCGAGCGTGACCCTGACGGTCGGCGCGCGGTCAGAGGATGAGCAGTTGCTCTACCCGGTGTCGGAGCGCGCGGCGCGCTACGGGGCGAGCGCGGAGAAGGAGACATCCGACCCGGAACAGGCATACGCGGGGTCGGAAGAGCTGCGGCTGGGACCCCATGAGCTGGGACAGCCTCCCCTCGGCATAGCCGAACGACATGGCAGCGGGGCCGGTGTGCTGTTCCATCGGTCGGCTACTGCGCGATCTCCCAGATGTGTCCGCCGGGGTCACGGAAGCTCGCCGTGCGGATGCCCCACGGCCTGTCCATCGGCCCGTTGAGCAGCTCCGCGCCACGTTCTCGCAGCCGCTCGCACGTTGCATCGACATCGTCGACGGCGAGCGTGAACTGGAAGCGGGCGCCTGCAGCGGCTGCGGCGACCGGGGCGGGGGCGATCAGATCGGGTGCCTCGCTCGTCCGCAACAGGTTGACCAGTGTGTCGCCGAACTTGAACACGGCCGAGTTGTCATCCTCGTAGAAGACGGGAAGGAGGAACACGGCCTGGTAGAACTGCTTCGCTGTCTCCAGGTCCTCCTCGAACAACGTGATCGCGGCGATGGCGCCGGGCCAGGCCGCCGCCTCAGGTGCGTGCTCTCGACCGGTCATACCGTGATCATGCCGCAGCACGGAGCGACAGGGTGGGCGTATGATCAAGACGCCTTCCGTTAACCGAGTTCGCCCTACGAAAGCTGAGGAGACGCCATGCCAACCGTCATTGGCTACCACGATGTGAAGGACACGCAGCATTGGCTTGCCTCACCGAAGCGCGAAGAGTTCTTTGGTCCCCTCGGCGTCACGAATATCCGGAAGTTCGTCGACCCGCAGAACCCAACTCGCGTGGCGGTGCTCATGGACGTTGCCGACATGGATGCCCTGATGGGTGCCATGCAAACCGCGGACGCTGCTGCGGCGATGGACCACGACGGCGTTCTCGCCGAGACACTGGTGATCCTCGTCGAGGCGTAGTCCCTCGGAGTGATTCTCCCGGTTCCGATTGCAACGAGACCAGCCCGTCTCGAAGGGTCGGACTACGCGCGGAAGGGCCGCGGGCAGGCGTCGATCTTCGGGATCGAGAACCGCGCGATCGTGCCGAAGCCCTCTGCCGGCTTGCACGCCTGAGCAACGCCGGCGTCGCAGGCGACCGAGAGGAAGATGAACGCGTCCTCGATCGTGAAGCCGTGCTCGTCCACGAGAAGCTTCGCCGCTTCCTCCGAGACGAGCTGGAGGGCAGCGGCATAGTCGGTCGCCGTCGCGTGCGGTACCCAACGGTCGTGAAGCTCGGTCACCGGCCAGGTTGCATGCTTGCCCTTACCGGCGCAACCCAACCGTCGGGTCAGTCTCGAGCGTGCTGGATTGCCGCGAAGGTTCTGGTTCCGAGGCGCGCGCACCCGGAGCCACAATTAGGGTGCAGACGATGGAACCGCACCAGCTGACAACCCTCCCCGGCGGCGAGCGTGTCATCACCGAGCGCATCAACGGTGTCAGGTCCGCGGCGATCGGCCTCTGGATCGGCGCCGGCTCTCGCGATGAGCACGTCAACAAGGCCGGTGTGTCGCATTTCATCGAGCACCTGCTGTTCAAGGGCACCGAGCGGTTCGACGCCGTCCGCATCGCCGAGTTGTTCGACGCCATGGGCGGTGAGCTCAACGCCGCCACCTCGCGCGAGACGACGGTCGTCTACACACGGGTCCCCGACGACCACGTCGATGTCGCCCTCGATGTGATGACGGACATGGTGTTTTCGCCGGCACTGATCGACATCGATTCGGAGCGGGAGGTGGTGCTCGAGGAGATTGCAATGGTGGATGACAATCCGCAGGATCTCGTCCACGATCTCGCCGCAGAAGCGGTCTTCGGAGACCACCCGCTGGGTCGGCCGGTCATCGGTAGGGCGGATGTGATCGCGTCGATCTCGCGGAGATCGCTGCTCGCCTACCACCGCGGCTCGTACATCGGGCCGAGTATCGTTCTCGCCGCCGCGGGCAACGTCGACCACCATCGAATCGCGGAGGCACTCGCCGCGCGCCGCAACGGTGATCGGGCAATCTCGCTCGCGCGACCCCGCAAGCCTGCGAGCCGCACACCGTTGCCTGCTCTCCGCTTTCTGCGCAAGAACACCGAGCAGTACCACGTGTGTCTCGCCGGTCCGGGAATCCAGCGTGACGATCCACGCCGTTATGCGTCGGCCCTCCTCGATGCCATCCTCGGCGGGTCCGCCTCATCTCGCCTCTTCCAGGAGATCCGGGAGAAGCGCGGCATGGCGTATTCCGTCTACACCTACGGATCGCAATACCTCGACGCGGGGCAGATCGGCATCTACGTCGGCACGCGCGAGGAGAACCTCCGTGAGTGCCTCGACGTGATCGCTTCGGAGCTGCACGATGTCGGTGCCGGGAACATCCGGACGGGAGAGCTCGAACGCGCGAAGGAGAACATGAAGGGGCGCCTGCTCCTCTCGCTCGAGTCCACCTCGGCGAGAATGACTCGGCTCGGCAAAGCGACCGTGACAGAGATGGAGATCGTCTCGATCGAGGAGTCCGAGCGACGGATTGCTTCGGTCACAGCAGAGGAGGTCGCAGCTCTTGCGCGTGAGCTCTACGCTCCCGAGCGTCTCTCCGCTGCGGGCATCGGGCCAAGCGAGAAACGCTTTCGAGCAGCGGTTGCGCGCGTCAACCCCGATGCAGTCGTGCGTGCCGCATGAAGACGCTGCTCTTCGGCCGCGAGGGCAAGGTCGGCGCAGTCCTGCTGCCGGCACTTCGCGGCGCCGGGCACGACGTCACGGGTGTCGAGGTCGGTGAGTCCGTCGACCTGAATGGCTTCGATGCGGCTGTCGACTTTACGGCCCCGACGGCGGTCTTCGGCAATGCGAGCGTCGCTCTCGGCGCAGGTGTTCCGTGCGTGATCGGTACGACAGGTCTGAGTCAGGATGACCTGGCGAGCCTCGACGGTCTCGCGCGCGAGAGAAACGTCCCGTGTTTCATCGCGCCGAACTTCGCACTCGGTGCGGTTCTGATGATGCGGTTCGCCGCCGAGGCTGCGAGGTCATTCCCGAACGCAGAGATCATCGAGCTCCACGCCGACACAAAGCTCGACGCACCATCCGGAACGGCGAAGGCGACTGCGGTCGGAATGGGCGGTCACATCCCGATCCATTCTGTACGTCTGCCGGGCCTCGTTGCCCACCAGGAGGTCATCCTCGGTGGCCCCGGCGAGACGCTGACAATCCGACACGACACGACCTCGCGCGAAGCGTTCGTGCCGGGTGTGCTGCTGGCGCTCGATCGGCTCCGTGGCCTACCGCCGGGTTTGACGGTCGGCCTCGAAGCGTTGCTGTAACGAAGGCCCGCGGTCAGATAGCGGGCGACGCGTACCGGCTCTACTGCGTGGTTACGGTACGGCCAACGCCTACGGACGCGCCTTGAGCGCGGCCAGAAGCTCCTGATGGCGTCGCTCCTCGTCGGAGACCGCTTCTTCGCCTGGTGCGGCCTGTCGCGCTTTGACCGCTTGCATCGGCTTGACGACGATGAAGAAGACAGCCGCGGCGATCGCGACGAACGTGATCACCGAGGTGATGAAGGCACCGTAGTGGAAGACTGCATCGTTGATCGTAAAGGTCAGGCCGCTGAAGTCAGGCTTCCCGATCACCATCGCCACGAGCGGCATGATCAGGTCGTTCACGAGCGAGTTGATGACTGCTGCGAAAGCCACACCGATCACGAACGCGACGGCCAGGTCAACGATGTTGCCTTTCATCAAGAAGTCCTTGAACTCGCGCAGCACGGTGTCTCCCTCGCGTCGGCGTTGTCCTGAAGTATCAATAGCGCATCGCGGACCGGGGTACAATCGGCCCATGCTCGGCGAGGTTCTCACCGCGATCGCAACGCCGTTTCAGCCTGATGGTGCCGTTGCCCTCGATCGCTTTCGCGCCCTCTGCCGCTATCTCGTCGAGCACGGCTCCGACGGCGTTGTCGTAACCGGTACGACCGGCGAGGCGCCGACGCTGTCCGACGACGAGCGGTTCGCGCTCTACGAGGTGGCGGTGGACGAGATCGGCCGCACCCACACGGTGCTCGCCGGGACGGGGACATACGACACCGCCCATTCCGTACATCTCACTGGCCGCGCCCATGAGCTCGGCGTCGACGGCTTCTTGATCGTGACGCCGTATTACAACAAGCCGCCACAACGGGGGATAGTCGCACACGTCGAAGCGATCGCTGCTGCGACAGACCGGCCGATCGTGTTCTACGACATCCCGAGCCGCGTCGTCGTTGACGCCGAGCCGGCCACGATCTCGGCGCTCGCTGCGATTACGAACGTCTCCGCCGTCAAGCAGGCAAAGCCGTCCCTGGACGCCGCCCGTCACGTGGTCGCCTCCGGCCTCGACCTGTACGCGGGTGACGACGACCTCATTCATCCGTTCCTCGAGGTGGGGGGCGTCGGCGGCATCTGCGTCCACACGCACATCGTCGGGCCTCGAGTCAAGGAGATGATCCGCCGCTATCGCGCGGGCGACCACCAGGGAGCCCGGGCACTTGATGAGGAGTTGCGCCCCGCGATTGACCTCCTTCGGGTGCAGACCAATCCGATCGCAATCAAGACGGCGCTGAATCTCCTGGGTCACGACGTCGGTGGCTTCCGGCTGCCACTCGTCGACCCGACGGAAGAGGAAGAGTCTGCAGTTCGGAGTTGTCTCGAGCGCCTCGAGCTACTGGAAGCCGCGGCGGCGTAGGCAGGGTCTGAGCTAGAGACTCAGCTCGTAGCCGGGCGGCAGTACCTTCCCCCCGCCAGAAAACCGTGCTCCTCGAGCTCGGTGCTGCCGTACGCCCAGATCAGTGCGGCTCCACCCGCACGAGGTTCCGCGATCGCGGACAACGGTTCGCCGTCTCTGAGATCGAACTCGTCGACTCGTCAGCCATCGGACGTTGTCGAGATCGCGAGCGCCATTCGGCGGAACCTAGCGGCTCGAGGGACGCACGCAATCGGTGACGTTGCAGTCGCCACGACCACCCCGCGGTCACGACCCATCCGTACACTGCGCCCACGATGATCGCCCCGTCTCTCACACGCGACCGATGAGTAACGCTCTCCGCATCATCCCGCTCGGCGGCCTCGGCGAGGTCGGCAAGAACATGACCCTCTACGAGTTCGACGGCCAGCGGATCCTGATCGATGCAGGGCTTGCGTTCCCGCGTGACGAGCACCTCGGTGTCGACCTCGTCTTGCCGGACTTCTCGCACCTCGAGGGCACGCCCCTCCTTGCGATCGTTCTCACGCATGGACACGAGGATCACGTCGGCGCCCTCCCGTACGTGCTGCGGGAGATCGAGGTCGGCGAAGTCGTTGCCACGAAACTGACGCTCGCGATGGTGAAGTCGAAGCTCGACGAGCACAAGCTCTCAGCCGCGACGACGCTTCGCGAAGCCCAGCCGGACGGTGACGGCATGCAGATCGGTCCGTTCAAACTGGAGTTCGTGCGCATGGCGCACTCGATCCCCGACTGCGTTGCGATCGTGATCGAGACCCCCGCCGGGCGCGTCCTTCATACGGGCGACTGGAAGCTCGACCACACGCCCGTCGACGGCCTCAAGACTGACGTCGGCAAGCTCGCAGAGATGGGCAACCGCGGCGTCGACCTCATGCTCGGCGACTCGACGAATGCGGAGCGCCCGGGCATGACCGGCTCGGAGAGACTCGTCGGCGAGGCGTTCCGGCAGCTGATTCCGACCCGCACCGGGCGAATCCTGGTCGCGAGCTTCGCCTCCAACATCCACCGCATGCAGCAGGCAGCAGAGGTAGCGATTGCCAACGACCGCAAGGTAGCCCTCGTCGGGAGATCGTTGCGGAAGAACATGGGCATAGCGCGGAATCTCGGTTACGTCAACCTTCCTGAAGACGCACTCGTCTCGCCGAAGGAGGCCATGGACCTGCCGCCCGACAGAGTCATGATCTTGTGTACCGGGAGCCAGGGGGAGCCAATGTCGGCCCTTACGCGCATCGCCTACGGTGATCATCAGAACGTCGAGGTCGAGCGTGGTGACACTGTGATCATCTCGGCAAAGCCGGTGCCCGGAAACGAGCTGCGCGTCCACGACTCGATCAACCGGCTCTCACGCCTCGGCGCGGAGGTGTTGCACGAGGAGATTGCGCCGGTGCACGTCTCGGGTCACGCGTGTGCGGAAGAGCTCCGGACGTTGCTCTCGCTCGTCAGACCCAAGGCGCTGATGCCGATCCACGGTGAGTACCGGATGCTTGCGGCCCACGCGAAGCTCGGTCGCGACGCCGGAATTCCTGCCTCGGCAATCGTGATCGCAGAGAATGGCTCGGTCGTCGAGCTGACGCCGCGAGGGGTCGGCATCGTCGACAGGATCGCTGCCGGTGTCACCTTCGTCGACGGTCTCGGCGTCGGCGATGTCCAGGACGTCGCCCTCCGCGATCGACGGCGACTCTCGGAGGACGGAGTCTTGATCGTGGTTACGACCGTGGCCCTGTCAGACGGTGGTGAGATCGCCCCGCCTGAGCTGATTGCCAGAGGATTCGGTGACAACGAAGAGCTGCTCGAGGAGCTACGCGAGGAGGCAGACCGGATCGCCGACGAGCTCGCCGAGGACGGCATCACCGAGATCAAGCTCTTGCAGGAGCACATGCACGACGGAATCGCGAAGCTGGTGTACGCGCGCACGCGGCGGCGGCCCATGGTCCTGCCCGTGGTGATCGAGGTATAGGGGGATGGCCCTTGCGCCGCCGCAGCCCGGCTGGTGTGATGTGATCCGCGAGTACGCCGCAACGGATCGAACGGCGAGGAGGCTGACGGAGCAACTCCGTGCCTGCGAGGCGGCAGCGCTCGCGTTTTGCCGTCTGCTCGAGCGTTGGAACCGTGGTGAGGCACTGCCGGCGACAGCTGGCGCCCGGGAGGCCGCGCTCCGGCACGCGGCGGACCGCGTCGAGACCGCACTTTCCGGCCTCGAGGCACCGCTCTCGCGCTACTTGCTCGAGCTGCAGCCGGAACGGGCGGAGGGCCGTTCGTGGTACGGCGGACCGGGCGCTGGTGAGCTCGTCGAGTGGCGCCCCGTGCTCGACCGGGCCGGAGTCCACGCATGTCCGAACCGCGTCGCAGCCGTGTATCTCGAGCTTGCGGTGCTGGTCAGGGCTCTCGAGGGGCTGGCCGATGCGGCTCGCCTCGAAAGCGCTCCTGATCGCTCGTCGCTCTGGGCCGGCCTCTTCGATCTCCGAGACACGCTTCTCGGCTCGACGGTCGACGACCTCAGGGCTCTGGCGGCCTGAGCCGAAGCGTAGGGGCGACGCGCAGCGTCGCCCTCCGAAGCGCGTTACCACATCGGCGCCCGACGCTTCCGGGTCATGCCCTCGCATACCCTGAACCGATGCCTGCTCCTCGGATCACGGTCGTCGGGTCGGTCAATCTCGACCTCGTCGCGCGCTGCCGGGTGCTTCCCCGTCCCGGCGAGACCGTCACCGGGGCGACGCTCGAGCGGTATCCGGGGGGCAAAGGGGCCAACCAGGCCGTCGCTTGCGCCCGCCTCGGTGCGGATGTCCGCATGGTGGCAGCTGTCGGGCGGGATGCGTTCGCCGCTGAGGCTCTGACGGGCCTGCGTGAGGCCGGGGTCGCGCTCGATCTGCGCGAGGTCGACGAGCCCACAGGGATTGCGCTGATCACTCTCGATTCGCATGGAGAGACAACGATCGTCGTCTCTCCGGGTGCAAACGCGCTCGTCGGCGGCTTCGACCTGGCACCGTCCGACGCAGTCTTGTGTCAGCAGGAGATCCCCGACGACGCCGTTGTCGCCGCCTGGGAGCAGGCGACGGGAATGTTCTGCCTCAATGCCGCGCCGGCACGGCGGATCTCGGTCGACCCGGATCTCGCCGTCGTCAACCGCTTCGAGCTCGAGTCACTCGCGCGAACCGACGGCCTCGTAGCCCTCACGCTCGGAGAGGAAGGAGCCGTTCTGCTCGAGGACGGGGAGGAGGTCGCCCGCGCCAGGCCACCGTCGGTCGACGTCGTCGACGGTACCGCTGCCGGAGACGCGTTCACGGCCTGCCTGCTCGTTTCGCTACTCGAGTCTCGCAGTCAGGAGGAGTCCTTGACCCGCGCCTGTGCGGCGGGGGCACTCGCCGCCTCGCGGCTGGGAGCTCAGCCCTCCCTGCCGACGGCTGCCGAAATCAACGCGATACTGCGCGCATGAGCACCACACCATCGAGAACCGCGGTCATCCTCGATTGCGATCCCGGTCACGACGACGCGATCGCGCTGCTCCTCGCACTCGCGAGCCCCGAACTCGACCTACTCGGTGTCACGACCGTGCACGGGAATCAGACCCTGGAGAAGACAACGGCGAACGCCCTCCGCGTCCTCGACCTCGCCGGTCGTGCCGACATCGCCGTCGCCGCAGGAGCGGATCGCCCGCTCGCGCGTGAGCTCACCGTCGCGTCGCACGTCCACGGCGACAGCGGCCTCGACGGTCCCGCACTTCCTCCCGCCGGCCGAGCACCGCTGGGCGAGCACGCTGTCGACTTCATGGCGCACGCGATCGCGGCGAGCCCGACCCCGGTGACGCTCGTTCCGACCGGGCCGCTCACGAACATCGCCTTGCTCCTCGAGCGTACGGGCGGCGCAAACGTGAAGCGCATCGTCCTGATGGGCGGGGCGATAGGTGAGGGGAATATGACGCCGGCGGCGGAGTTCAACATCTGGGCCGACCCCGAGGCGGCACAGGCCGTGTTCCACTCCGGACTCGACACGACCATGATCGGCCTCGACGTCACGCATCGAGCGGTTACGACCCCGGCACTGCAGGGCCGCCTCCGCGCAACGGGGACGATCGGGGCATTCGTCGCCGATCTCGTCGATTACTTTGCGGTCTATCACCGGGAAACGTACGGCTGGGACGGCGCGCCGATCCACGACGCCGTCGCGGTCGCGGAGGTGATCCGGCCAGGGCTCGTGACGACGATCGAGAGCAACGTCGAGGTCGAGCTGGAATCGAACCTGTGTCGGGGAAGGACTGTTGTCGACCGGTGGAAGCGCACCGATCGGCCGACGAACGCCCATGTCGGAATCGACCTCGACACTGCTGGATTCTTCGATCTACTCATTGAGCGAATCGGGAGGTTGGGTTGATGTCCGAGAGCGTCGTTGTGTTCGTCGAGGTGCCTTCGGGCTCGCGAAACAAGTACGAGCTCGACCCGGAGCTCGGGGAGATCGTTCTCGATCGCAGGCTCTTCACGTCGATGAGCTACCCGGCCGACTACGGCTTCATCGAGGGCACGATGGGGGAGGACGGTGACCCTCTCGACGCGTTGGTCCTCGTCGGCGAACCGACGTTCCCGGGTTGCCGCATCCGAGTGCGGGTTGTCGGCCTGTTCCACATGACCGACGAAAAGGGCCCTGACGAGAAGGTGATCTGCGTACCGCTCAAGGATCCGGCCTGGATGAGGGTGAGCGATATCCACGACATACCGCCGGAGTTCCGGGACGAGATCGAGCACTTCTTTCAGGTCTACAAGGACCTCGAAGACGGCAAGACCGAGACACGTGGATTCGGAAATCGTGCCGACGCCGAGCGGATCATCGAGGAGGCGCGGGCACGCGCCGAATGATGCGTTAGAGCGCCCGGCCGAGACTGAGGCCGAGCCATACCGCGATCAGCCCTGCTGCGAGCGTCCCGAAGGCGTTGAACGCAGCTTGACCGGTATGTCCGGCATCGAGCAGTCGGAACGTGTCGAGGGAAAACGTCGAGAACGTCGTGTAGGCACCGAGGAAGCCCGTTATGACGGCTGCTCGCACCCATGAGCCCTCGAACCGCGGCTCGAGCGCCTCGACCATCACTCCGATCAGGAACGCTCCGGTGATATTGACGACGAAGATCCCCCACGGAAAGGCGCCGGTGCGACGGCCGATCAGCTCGTCGACTCCGTAGCGTGCCATCGCCCCGAGCGCTCCGGCGACAGCGATCCCGATCACGATGGGCATACGGCGGAGGATACGGGACGCTGCTGCAGAACCACCAAGTCCATGGCAGCCACGAGGAAGAAGCCCGTCAAGCGGGCTCCCAAGCCGCGTACGCCGTCTCGCGTCAAGAAGCGGACGGCGAAGAAGGTCCGATCGCATCACCATCCTGAGCTCTGGGGACTCGGGATGGTCGCGGTCGGCCTGTTCCTCGCAACACTCCTGTGGTTCGGCTGGGATGGGGGAGCGGTCGGCAAGCAGGTGGTGGATGGTCTCCACGGAGTATTCGGCGCCGCTGCGTACGGCATCCCTCTCGTCCTCCTCGCCCTCGGCGGGCTGATGCTCGTACGAAGCAAGATCATCGACCTGAAGCCCTTTCGCACCGGCCTCGTCGTGGGAGCGTTCGGGCTCATGCTCGCCCTCGGGCGCGACGAGGGAGGCGCCATTGGTGGCGCCCTCGGGGGCGGCCTTGCGCACGTCATCGGCGACACGGGCGCGCTGATCGTTGGCGTCGCGCTCTTCATCGCGGGCACGCTCCTGTTCACAGGCGCGTCAGCCGGAGCCGTGCTCCGTCGGTCGGGCACAGCGCTGCGCAGCGCAGGGAGTGCTGCTCGTCGGTCGTTCGACGGCCTCGAGCTACCCGAGTGGGGAGGAGCCGTCGACCTCGACGTCGAGCCTGTCGGAGCACGCCGCCGGACCGTCGTCGATGCGGTTGAGAGCTACCCGGACGTCATCGCGGCTGTTGCGACGTCGGCAGAAGCGCCTCCGCTGGTCATGCCCGTGGACGAACTCGGCCCTGACGCGGTCACCGCCGGCGAGGACGAGGCGATCGACTTCGAGCAGGCGCCGACCGGTGAGTATCGACTGCCGGATCGGTCACTCCTGAAGCCCTCGCCGCCGGCGAAGGGCGACAACGGCGTCGCGAGCGCCCGCACCGCCGAACAGCTCGTCCAGACGCTGTCCCATTTCGGCGTTGATGCGACGATCGTCGGGCAGATCGCGGGCCCGCGAGTCGTTCGCTACGAGCTCCAGCTCGCGCCGGGAACGAAGGTCTCGAAGGTCGCGGGACTGAAGGACGATCTTTCGTACGCGCTCGCGACGACAGAGATCCGCATTCTCGCCCCGATCCCCGGGAAGCAGGCAGTCGGTGTCGAGGTACCGAACCTTTCACCGAAGCTCGTCACCCTCGGCGACATTTTCGGGGACATGCCCGGCCAGGCGAGCCCGCTCTCGGTCTGGCTCGGCAAGGACATCTCCGGGAACGCAGTCTGGACCGACCTCGCGCGGATGCCGCATCTTCTCATCGCGGGCACGACCGGATCGGGCAAGTCGGGTTGCATCAATACCCTCCTCACCTCGATCCTCCTGCGCTCGACGCCGGACGAGGTGCGCATGATTCTCATCGACCCCAAGCGCATCGAGCTCAACTACTACGAGTCGATCCCACATCTCCTGACGCCGGTCGTCTCGAATCCGAAGGAGGCATCGGCGGTGCTGCAGAACGTCGTCGCAGAGATGGAGCGTCGGTACGAGCGCCTTTCGATCATCCGGGCGCGCAACCTGCCCGAGGCCAACCGGACCTTCAAGGCTCGAGGTGAGGAGCCGCTCCCGTATCTCCTGGTCGTGATCGACGAGCTCGCCGACCTCATGATGGTGTCCCCGCAAACGGTCGAGGACGCGATCATTCGCCTTGCTCAGAAGTCGCGGGCGGTCGGTATCCACCTCGTCCTCGCAACGCAGCGGCCGTCGGTCGACGTGATCACGGGAATGATCAAGGCGAACGTCCCGTCGCGGATCGCCTTCGCCGTCTCGAGCCAGACCGACTCCCGCGTCATTCTCGACACCTCCGGTGCAGAGAGCCTGCTCGGCCAGGGCGACATGCTCTTCAAGCCGCTCGGCACCTCGCGCATGCAGCGCGTCCAGGGCGCGTACGTCGCCGAGGAGGAAGTGGCCATGGTCGTCGAACAGTGCAGGCGCCAGCGCGGCCAGGTGCTCGACGAGACCTTGCTCGAGGTCCCGGAGAGCTACGCCGAGGAGATGGCCGACGGGAACGCCGATTTCGACCCCGACGAGGATCCGCTTCTCGACAAGGCGATCGAGATCGTGGTGCAGACGCAAACCGCCTCGGTCTCACTCATTCAGCGTCGGCTCCGGGTCGGCTACACCCGTGCCGGCCGCCTGATCGACATGCTCGAACGCCGTGGAATTATCTCGGGCTACGAGGGTTCGAAGCCGAGGCGGGTCCTCGTCGAAGCGACCGATCTCCAGCGCGTCCTGGTGGACTGAACACCTCGCTTACAACTTTCCGGTTACGATCGCTCGTCAGATCAATTGAGAACTGTACAAGCGATGAATTTCAGGAGGATGGAGTGAGAAATCGAACGTTGATGGCACTGCTCACGGGCAGTCATCACTGTCGTGGTGGTTGCAGCACTTGCGGGCGTTGGCCTTGCGGCCGGCAGCAAGAAGGCTGCGGCAGGCGACACGTGTCTCGTCACGGACGTCGGTGGTCTGAACGACCGAAGCTTCAACCAGTTGGCCAACAAAGGTCGGTTGGACGGGGAGAAGACCCTTGGCGTCAAGACCTCGGTGTTCACGTCGACGAAGGAAGCGGACTACATTCCGAACCTCCTCGCGTGCGCGCAGAGCGGGGCCGATCTCACGATCGCCGTCGGCTTCCTGATGGCCGAACAGCTCAACACGGTTGCGGCGAGGTTCCCGAACAGCAAGTTCGCGATCATCGACTACTCGTATGACGCGCTCGCCTCGAAGCCGGCGAACACGCGCGGGATTCTCTTCCGCGAGCAGGAGGCCGGGTACCTCGCCGGTTGGCTCGCGATCAAGACGCTGATGTCGCAGAAGAAGCCGCTCGATCATCGGCGCGGTCGGCGGTCTCAAGATTCCGCCTGTCGACCACTACATCGCCGGGTACCAGGCCGGCGCAAAGGCTGCGAATCCCAAGGCCAAGGTGCTGTACGACTATTCGCAGAACTTCGTCGATCAGAGCAAGTGCAAGGAGCTCTCGCTCAATCACATCGCCCAGGGCTCGCAGGTCGAGTTCCAGGTCGCGGGTCAGTGCGGCCTCGGCTCACTCTCTGCGGCGAAGGACAAGGGGATCTGGGGCATCGGCGTTGATGCTGACCAGGCCTATCTCGGCGCGCACATGCTCACGAGTGCAGTGAAGCGTGTCGACGTCGGCGTCCTGCGCACGATGAAACAGGCGAAGACGGGCACGTTCAAGGGCTTCGGCAACACGAGCTTCTCGGTCCGCGCGGGTGGTGTCGGGCTCGGCACGATCTCGCCGAAAGTGCCGGCCTCGATCGTGGCCGCCGAGAAGATCCTCGAGAATCAGATCCGCACAGGCAAGGTGAAGGGTATTCCGACCACGGTGAAGTAATCCCGTCAGTCAGGCACTGAACGACCGGGAGGGCAGGCCGCGGGGCCTGCCCTCCCGTGTTTCGCGGCGAGACGGACGGCCTCGGGAGACTCGCCGGTGCCATCCGTCGCCTTGCCCTCCTGGGTCCCGTAGAATCGTCGCTCGATGACCGACGTGCCCCGCACCGTGCTCGAGATGAACCACATCACGAAGCGGTTCCCCGGCATCGTCGCGAATGACGACGTGAGCTTCGACCTTCGCGAGGGTGAGGTGCACGCTCTGCTCGGGGAGAACGGGGCGGGCAAGTCGACCCTCATGAACATTCTCTACGGCCTGTACCACCCGGACGAGGGTGAGATCAGGATCGCAGACAAGCCGGTGCAGCTCGGCTCGCCGAGCGCAGCGATCGCTGCGGGGGTCGGGATGGTGCACCAGCACTTCATGCTGATACCGGTGATGACGGTGGCGGAGAACATCGTTCTCGCAGCCGAGCCGACCCACGCGGGTGCATTCCTCGACATCGCCGCGGCGAACGAGCGCGTGCGCGAGATCTCCGATCGCTTCGGTCTCGCCGTCGATCCGAAGGCTCGAATCGAGGACATCACGGTTGGACAGCAGCAGCGAGTCGAGATCCTCAAGGCGCTCTACCGCAGCGCCGACATCCTGGTGCTCGACGAGCCCACCGCAGTTCTGACACCGCAGGAGGCAGGCGAGCTCTTCCAGATCATCCGAGGTCTCACCGCGCAGGGAAAATCGATCATCTTCATCAGCCACAAGCTGAACGAGGTCATCGAGGTGGCAGACCGAATCACCGTCCTGCGACGGGGGAAGATGATCGAGACACTACCCGCGGCCGGGTCGACCGAGCAGAGCCTTGCTCAGCTGATGGTCGGCCGTGAGGTGATGCTGCGCGTCGACAAGGGCCCGTCATCGCCGAGCGACACCCTTCTCGAGGTCAGAGATCTGCACGTCTTCGACGATCGCGGGATCGAGAAGGTCCGCGGCCTGTCGCTCGACTCTTCGAGCCGGTGAGATCGTCGGTCTCGCCGGGATCGACGGCAACGGGCAAACGGAGCTGATCGACGCGATGACGGGCCTGCGAAAGCCGGCCTCCGGCACCGTCACGGTCGCCGGCGACGACGTCACGAGCTCGAGCGCCCACCGGCATTTCGACGCCGGCCTCGGCCACATCCCGGAGGACAGGCAGCGTCGCGGCCTGGTTCTCGAGTTCTCGATCGCCGAGAACATCGCGTTGCACGACTTCCGTCGGCCCCCCGATTCCAAATTCGGCTGGTTGTTCCCGGGTCGTCTCGTCGAGCGTGGCGCTCGGCTGATCAAGGACTACGACGTTCGAGGCGGGGGTCCGCAGGCGCGCGCCGGCGGCCTCTCTGGAGGCAACCAGCAGAAAGTCGTCCTGGCCCGGGAGATCGACCGCAACCCCCGCGCTCTCATCGCCGCCCAACCCACGCGAGGTCTGGACGTCGGAGCGATCGAATTCGTGCATCGGCGCCTCGTCGAGGAACGAGACGAGGGTCGGGCAATTCTCCTCGTCTCGCTCGAGCTCGAGGAGATTCTCTCGCTCTCGGACAGAATTCTGGTCATCTACGAGGGCGAGATCGTCGGGGAGTTCCTGCCGTCGGCCACGGAGGAGGAGCTCGGCGTTGCGATGACCGGCGGCGGTCGTGGAGAGGAGGCGGCGTGAGCGAGCAGGAGCAACCGCCCGCCGGTGCACCGCTCGACCCGTCCGGCTTCGGGCCCGAGGTGAAGCAATCGCTGCTCGGGCGCTACGACATTGCGCAGAAGGCGGGCGGCATCCTCGCTCCGGTTCTGACGGCGCTTCTGGCCTTCGCCGTCGGCGGCCTCGTCGTTCTCATCACGACGGGGAAGAATCCGCTCGCCACCTATCGAGCGATTTTCGAGGGCGCCGGGTTCAACTGGTTCCTTCCGTGGGTGAGCGGAGCGGAACGCCAGGCTGCTGCCTTCAACCTGCAGCAGACCCTGATCATCACGACGACGCTCATCCTCACCGGGCTCGCCGTCGCGTTCGCCTTCCGCTGCGGGCTCTTCAACATCGGAGGCCAGGGCCAGTACATCGTCGGCGCGATCTTCGCCGTCTGGATCGGTTCGTCGTTCGAGGGCATGAACTCGCTTCTCCACATCCTTTTCGCCGCCATCGCCGGCGCTGTCTGCGGTGCCCTGTGGGCAGGTATCGCCGGATTCTTGAAGGCGACCGTCGGCGCACACGAGGTGATCTCGACGATCATGCTCAACTGGATCGCGATCTGGATCGGTGTCTTTCTGTTCGGCCTCGGTGGGCCGCTCCAAAACGATCGGCAGCCGTTCGTTCCGGTCTCGAATGACGTCGTCGACGGTGCCAAGCTTCCGGTCTTCTGGGGCGATCCTGTCTTCCAGGGCCTCCACGTCGGCTTCTTCGTCGCGATTGGGGCGCTCGTCGTCTACTGGTTGATCCTCAGCCGCACGACGCTCGGGTACGGCGTCAAGGCGGTCGGGTTCAATCCCGAGGCGGCGCGGTACGGCGGCATCAGCGTGCCGCGAAACTACTTCCTCGCGATGGCGATCTCAGGTGCGTTCGCAGGCACGGCAGGCGCAATGGACGTGCTCGGCTGGCAGTTCCGACTCGCCACGGACAGCATCCAGGGGGCGACGATCGCCTTCGTCGGCATCGCTGTCGCGCTACTCGGGCGCAATACTGCGATTGGCGTTGCGCTCGCGGCGCTCCTCTTCGGCGGACTGCTCACCGGCACGGCCACTCGCAACCTCGACCCCGAGGTCTTTCGACCCGACCTCGCGTCCAATCTGACGTTGCTGATCCAGGGCCTCGTCGTGTTGTTCGTCGGTGCCGACGTGATCGTGCTCTGGTTGATGGCGCGGGTGCGGCGGAAGAGGCGAGCGTGACGTCGATCGCGCTACCCGCTGCTGCCCGCGCCCCACGGGGACTGCGCGCCGTCGCCTGGATCGGGATCGCGCTCGGCCTCGTCGGCGTCTGGATCGCTCTGCCGCCGATCTCTGCGCGGTCGTGGGTCTGGAGCCTCGTCGTCTGCCTCATCGCCGTCATGCTCGGCGTCGGCGTCCTCATCCGCGGTGAGAGGCGGTTCGGCGAGCTTCGCCGTCGCTTCGGGGGTGCTCGGATTCGGAGTCGGTTATCTGGCGACTCTCTCGGGTGTCGGCAAGCTCGAGACCGTCGTGGTGTGGTCTGCGCTGATCGCGTCGACCCTGCGATTCGCGACGCCGCTCATCTTCGCCGCGATCGGAGGCATGTTCAGCGAGCGGTCGGGCGTCACGAACATCGGGCTCGAGGGGATGATGTTGATCGGCGCCTTTTTCGGCATTCTCGGCGCCGACAAGCTCGGCGCGTGGTGGCTGGGCCTGCTCGTGGCGATTCTCGCCGGCGGGCTGATGGCCCTGCTGCACGCTGTCTTGTCGATCCACCTCCGCGCGGATCAGATCATCGGCGGGACTGCGATCAACTTCCTCGCGCTCGGCTTGACCGGCTACCTCTACGTCGATATCTATGGCCAGCAGGGCACGCCGACGGACATTTCCGGCATCCCGGCCGTGCACCTCGGCTTCCTGAACCGGTTCTCGTTTCTCGACGTCGTCTTCGGCGATCTCAACCTGATGATCTGGTTCGCCCTGATCCTGATTCCGCTCTCCTGGGTTGTTCTGTTCAAGACTCCTCTGGGACTGAGGATTCGTGCCGTCGGAGAGCACCCCAAGGCGGCTGACACCGTCGGAATCTCCGTGTACGGAATCCGCTACGGCGCCGTCGTGCTGTCGGGGATGCTCGCTGCGTGCGGCGGGGCGTACCTGTCGATCGGGTTCCTCAACTCGTTCAACGAGAACATGACGGCCGGCCGTGGCTTCATCGCGCTCGCAGCCGTCATCTTCGGCAACTGGCGACCATTCGGCGCCGCTGCCGCGTGCGTCCTGTTCGGATTCTCGAGCGCCCTCGCCCAGCGGCTCCCCGAGTACTCCGAATCCGCGGCTGTGCTGTTCCAGGCGCTGCCATATGTGCTCACGTTGATCGCCGTGGCGGGCGTCGTCGGTCGTTCGATCCCTCCGGCAGCAGTGGGTCGCCCGTACAGGAAGTCATGATGGGAAACCGCCGCGCAGCATGGTCCGTGGCGCTCGGCACGCTGGCAACGCTGACCCTGCCGATCGCGGTCTTCGCGACCCGCTACTCGGATTCGTACGACCTTCTGCACGCCGGCTTTGCCATCCCGGTCGCCGTTGCGTTCGGTCTGGGCGCGATCATCGTGGCCCGCCGCGCCCGGTCATTCGACGGAGCGACGCTCGGCCGCGCAGGCGGGGCGAAAGCGACCAGGATAGGGCGCTTCCTGGGCATCCTCGGGATCTGCCTGGCCGCGTCCGCCACCATTGCGGTCTCGGTCTACGGACTCCTCGTCGCCGTCGGCTAGCGCGTCTGCAAACGCGCCACCGGGGTTGGCGGGCAAAGGAGACTTCGCAGTCTCATCTACACTTGGCCGTCATGTTCGAGATCGGCTCAAGCCTTCGCGAGGCCCGCACGCGTCAAGGCCTCGATTTCAACGAGATGGAGTTCCGCACAAAAGTGCGGGCGAAATACCTTCGCGCGCTCGAGGCCGAGCAGTTCGATCAGCTCCCGGGTCACACGTATATCAAGGGCTTCCTCCGTACCTATGCGGACGCACTCGGCATGGACGGCCAGTTGTACGTCGACGAGTACAACTCGAGATTCGTCGCCGGCGATGACGAGCAGCCCCTGCAAACGCGGCGAGTCCCAACGCAGGGCAGGCGTCAGCGGCAGCATCGAGAGTCCCGTCTCGTCATCATCGCCGTGATGGCGATCGTCCTCCTCACGTCCCTCGTGATCGCAGCCTGGAAGTTCGGCGGCCCGACGGAACCAAAGGTCCAGGGGGTCAACGTGCGGCCGAGCTCGACACCGGCTGCGGTTGCACACGGTGTGTCGGTGACCGCAGCGAGTGGGGCTTCTTTCATGGAGGTGAGGGTCGGAACCGGTGCGGGCGTGCCGCTGTACCGCGGCACGCTCGAGCGAGGCCAGACCAAGAGGTTCGCGTCGCGAAAGCTCTATCTGACGGTCGCGTCTCCTCGTAATGTCATCGTGCGCGTCGCGGGCGTCCGCGTGAAGCTGCCGAAGAACGGACGTCTCACGGTGTCGCCCGCCTCTTGAATCGCCCGCGAGTCGCCATCGTCGTAACGGGAAGTGAGCTCGTTCGCGGCGAGCGGACTGATCTGAACGGACCGTTCTATGCTCGCGAGGCCCTGCTCCTGGGGCTGCAGCCCGCGCAGATCTCGATCGTCGGCGACGATCCCGGCGAGCTCGAGACGGCGCTGCGGAAAGGATTCGAGGCCGACGTCTGCCTCGTCTCGGGAGGTCTCGGCCCGACGCACGACGATCGCACCATCGAGCTCGTGGCGCGTGTGGCTCAGCGTCCGCTCCGCGTGGACGAGGCTCTCGAGAGCGAGATCGAGCAGATCTCACGCAGGTTCGCCGAGCGATTGGGCCGCCCGTACGCTGACTTCGCGAGCGGCGTCCGCAAGCAGGCGAAGCTTCCGGAGGGGTCGCTTTCCCTCGGTCTTGCAGGCACCGCCCCCGGCGTCGTTCTCGAGACGGCAGAGTGTCTGGTCGTCGTGTTACCGGGACCGCCGGGCGAGCTGCAGCGCCTGTGGCCACGCGCCGTCGCCTCAGCGCCCTTCCAGCTCGTGCTCGCCCGCACGAAGCGGCCAGAACGCCGCGTGCTGCGATTCTTCGGAGCAAGCGAATCCGTGATTGCGAAGACCCTCGCCGATATCGGCGGCGACGGAGACGGGGTCGAGGTCACGATCTGCGCCCGCGACTTCGAGATCCACGTCGATCTGATCGTCGAGCCCGGTTCCGAGAGCCGCGCCGACCTTCTCGAAGCGGCTTTCGTGGCGCCACTCGCGGAATACCTCTTCGGCCGCGACGAGCGGTCGATCCAGGAGCTCGTGCTCACCGAGTGCCGCAACCGCAAGCTGACGCTCGGCACCGCCGAATCCTGTACTGGTGGCCTCGTCGCCTCCAGGCTCACATCCGTTGCCGGCTCGAGTGACGTCTTCCTCGGCAGCGTCGTTGCTTACGACAACAGCATCAAAGAGGCGCTGCTCGGGGTCCCGGCGGATCTGCTGGCCGCACATGGCGCCGTCTCAGCCGAGGTTGCGCAGGCCATGGCTGAGGGCGCGCGTGAACGCCTCGGAGTGGACGTCGCCCTGTCCGTCACCGGCATCGCCGGACCGGGAGGGGGGACACCCGAGAAGCCCGTCGGCCTCGTCTTCTTCCACGTGGTCGGTCCAGCAGGCGAGACCTCGCTGCGCTTCGAGATTCCGGGCGAGCGGGAATGGATCCGAGCCCGTGCGGCCGTCGTCGCACTCCATCTCGTGCGGCGCATGCTCGCTCTCGCTGCCGGCTAGCGGGGGGATCAGCTCCGTTTCCGGAGAACACGCGCACACTCTCGTTCGAGCTTCGGCACGGACCTGGCACACCTCACTCGCTAGCGTCGGAGTGAGGAGGAGCAGGATCTGCGGGCACGAACATGTGTTTGCATTACGTCCGACGGACGTGCTTACCTACACAGACGACGATCACGGAAATGACGAGAAGGAGTGACGAGATGAAACGTGAGGAAGCGCTCGACGTTGCGCTCGGCCAGATCGAGCGACAGTTCGGCAAGGGCTCGGTCATGCGCATGAGCGACCAGGCACAGGTCGCCATTGGCGCGGTGTCGACGGGGTCGCTCTCGCTCGATATGGCGCTCGGGATCGGCGGCCTACCGCGTGGCCGTGTGGTGGAGGTTTTCGGGCCCGAGTCGTCGGGGAAGACGACGCTCGTCTATCACGTGATCGCCGAGGCCCAGCGTCGAGGCGGCATTTGCGCGTTCATCGACGCCGAGCATGCGATGGATCCCCAGTACGCCCGGCGCATCGGCGTCAACATCGACGACCTTCTCGTCTCGCAGCCCGATACGGGCGAGCAAGCGCTCGAAATCTGCGAGTTGCTCGTGCGATCAGGCGCAGTCGATGTCGTGGCCATCGACTCCGTCGCGGCGCTCACGCCGAAGGCCGAGATCGAGGGTGAGATGGGTGACACTCACGTCGGGCTCCAGGCACGGCTCATGAGCCAGGCGCTCCGCAAGCTTGCCGGCACACTCAACCGCACAGACACGATCTGCCTCTTCACGAACCAGCTGCGCGAGAAGATCGGCGTCATGTTCGGCTCGCCAGAGACGACGCCGGGCGGCCGGGCGCTCAAGTTCTATGCGTCGGTACGACTCGACATTCGCCGCATCGAGACGCTCAAGGACGGAACGGAGGCCTACGGCAATCGCGTGCGCGTGAAGGTCGTCAAGAACAAGGTGGCACCACCGTTCAAGCAGGCGGAGTTCGACATCATCTACGGCAGCGGTATCTCCTGGGAAGGCACTGTCCTCGACGTCGGGATCGAGCGCAAGGTCGTCCAGAAGGCAGGCTCGTACTTCAGCTTCGGTGATGAGCGGCTCGGACAGGGTCGTCAGAACGCGACGGCGTTCCTCAGTGAGCACCCCGACCTCGTCCAGCAGATCCTCGGTCGAATTCAGGCAGAGGCGCCGCCCGAGCAGGTTGTCTCCGCACGGCTGCTCCCCGAGTCCGACGGGCCCGTAAACGTCGAGGTCACGCCGGTCGAGGACGACGAGTCGGTGGAGGAGCGGGTCACTGTCGAGGCCTGAGCCGAAGCCCAGGCACACGACAGGAATGGCACCGATGGGCGTTCCCGTCGTCGATGCTCCCGTTGTCACCGCGCTTCGCGCGCGGGGACCGGGCCGTGTCGCGGTCGAGCTCGACGGTCGGCCGTGGCGCGTGGTGCCGCTCGAGGCGGTCTACAAGGCTGGGCTCTCGGTGGGGGGCTTGTTCGATCGTGGATCGGTGCGACTCTTGCGACGCGAGCTCAGACGCCTCGAGGCTCAGGGAGAAGCACTGCGTGCTCTCCGCGCGCGAGACCATACGGCAGCGTCTCTCGAGCGACGACTCGCCGATCGAGGGACGACGCGCGCGCTGCGACGCCAGACGCTCGAGACGATTCAACGCGCCGGTTTGGTCGACGACCGAAGATTTGCGACGGGACGGGCTGCGCTTCTTGCGCGCAGGGGTGCAGGCGATCTCTTCATCGCCGACGATCTCGTGCGCCAGGGGGTCTCCGCAGATGAGGCCACGCTCGCGATCGCCGGCCTCGAGCCCGAGGCGGCACGTGCGACGACCCTGATCGAGTCGCGCGGCCGAAGTTCGAAGACAGCCCGCTTCCTCGCCGCCAAAGGGTTCTCGGAAGCGAGTCTCGAAGCGCTCGTTGCAGATCTCGCCGCCGAAGCGATAGAATAGAGAAGCTTCATTCGACATTTGTCCTGCACAGTGCGCATTCCCGAAAACCGGCCACTACCCATGACCCGCAGCCACTCGAGCCCACCCACCAACGGCACGGCCCCGAGGAGGGCACGCCGACCAGGATAGAGAACGCTGTACGACCGGTTGACGGGATGCTGCCGTGCAGGCGGTGTCCGGATGTGAGCTACCGCGGCCATCGCCGTGGGACACACCCTCGAAAGGGAGCGTCGATGCTCACGGTCGTTGCAGCTCTACTCGGAATCGCGGTAGGCGCAATCGGCCTCTGGGCATGGCTGCGCACAGCGAGCACGTCTCGGCTGCGCCTTGCGGAAGATCAGCGGCGCTCGCTGCTCGCCGACGCCGAGCGAGAGGCCGACACAACCCGCCGTGAGGCCCAGATCGAGGCTCGCGAACAGGCCGTGCTCCTGCGGGCCGAGATCGAGGGCGAGATTCACCAGAGTCGGCTGCAGATGGCAAAATCGGAGGAGCGTGTTCACCAACGGGAGGCGGAGCTCGACACGAAGAGGGAGGAGCTGGCGCGCCGGGAGCAAGGAGTCGCCGACCGCGAGACGCACACGAAACACCTCCAGGACGAACTCAAAGCAGGAAACGACGGCGTCATGCGTGAGCTCGAGCGGGTCGGCGGGCTGACACTGGGCGAGGCGAAACGGCAACTGCTCGAACGATCGGAAGACCTGGTGCGGCACGAGCTCGCCCGAACCGTGCGTCAGCTGGAGGAGGAGGCTCGGACGGACGCCAAGCGCCGCGCCCGTGCCCTCATCGCCGATGCGCTGCAGCGTGTGGCGGCAAGCCACACAGCCGAGACCACCGTCAGCGTCGTCGAGTTGGCGTCAGACGACATGAAGGGCCGGATCATCGGCCGAGAGGGCAGGAATATCCGAGCCCTCGAACACTTGACCGGAGTGGATTTCATCATCGACGACACGCCGCACGCGGTCGTCCTCTCGTCGTTCGACGGCCTCCGGCGCGAGCTCGCGCGCCTGACGCTCGAGAAGCTGATCGAGGACGGCCGGATTCACCCGGCTCGCATCGAGGAGATGTACTACCTCTCGAAGGCCGAGCTCGAGGATCACGTGCGCCTCGCCGGGGAGCAGGCGGTGTTCGAGGCAAACTGCGGCGAGTTCCACGAGGAGCTCGTCAGGGTGCTCGGGCGACTGCGCTACCGGACGAGCTACGGACAGAACGTCCTCAAGCATACGCTCGAGGTCGTCCACCTCGTCGGGATCATGGCAGCCGAGCTCGGCGCGTCGGTGAAGACAGCGCGTCGCGCGGCGCTCCTGCACGACATCGGCAAGGCGATGACCCACGAGGTCGAGGGGACGCACGCTGCGGTGTCGGCACAGCTCGCCCGCCGCTACGGCGAGCCAGACGGCGTCGTCCACGCCATCGAGGCGCATCACTACGAGGTGCAGCCACAGACGGTGGAAGCCGTGCTGCTCATCGCCGCCGATGCCATCTCCGCCTCGCGGCCGGGTGCCAGAGGGGAAAGCCTCGAGCATTACATCAAGCGTCTCGCCTCGCTGGAAGAGATCGCGGCAGCAAAACCGGGAGTCGCGAAGGCATACGCCCTCCAGGCGGGCCGGGAGATCCGCGTCATCGTCGAACCGACCGAGGTCAACGACGACGCAGCCGCGTTGCTCTCGCACGAGATCGCACGCGAGATCGAAGACCAGCTCGAGTACCCCGGACAGGTGAAGGTGATCGTGATCCGCGAGAGCCGATCGATCGAGATCGCGCATTGACCCAGATGCTCGGGCCAGTCTCCGCCGAAGCAGGCTGATCCAGGTGGGCGGAGATGACCGCGCCGCGTCCCGGACACAGTCGAACCGACTACGATCGGCAGCCGTGACCGACCTGCTCGCCGACCCAGCCTCACCCCTCGACGCCACGATAGGGCTGGTCGCGGTGGAACTCCTCGCCGACGCCGTGGTACTCCGGCTCGACCCGCCTCCGTGCGCTCTCGGAGGCGAGCAGCCACGGCCGTTCCTTCACGGGGGCACACTTGCGACCTGTGTCGATACAGCCGGCTGGTACGCGGTCGCACACACAAGCCCCGGGGACTGGATCGCCGTCGACCTCCGCTGCGACTTCCTGCGATTGGCAGCGCCCGTACCCCATCGGGTCGTGGGCCGCTGCCTGACGGCGGGTCGGACGCTCGCAACCGCGGACGTCGACATCTGCCCGTGGGACGAGCCCGACCGAATCATTGCGGTCGGACGTGCGCGCTACATGCGAACCCCGGCTGATGCTGCCGCTGGCAGAGCCGGGACGTGAGGTTCAGACTGTGGTTGACACCGCTAACCGAAGGAAGTCATCGTGGACGTAGAGAGAAGATTCTGGCGGAAGTCGGCGGGAGCATCAGCGGGCTCTGCGTCCTCGGGCTGATCGGATTTCTGATCTTCAATCGCCTCGCCTACCGCTTTGGCATGGTCGCGGCATTCGTCATCGTCTTCCTGATCCTGATGGCGGTCGCGTATCGCTCCGACCGCAAGAAGCAGCGCGACTACGAATCGACGTCCTGAGCTCCTAGCTGAAGATGCCGCTCGCGAGGCTCGTGCCGCTGTGGCCTTGTCGTCGCGTGGCTCGAGATCCATCGAGCCGAAATCATCGCATAGTCGGCAAATGGCCTTCCATTCGGCGCTCCTCACCGCTACAGTCTCGCGGCCTTGCGGAGAACCTGGGGCTCACTGGCGGCGGTGATTGCAACTGCGGCGTTCGTCGCGGCGGGCGCAAACGCGCGCATTCTCGGTCCGGCCCCGTCCGTCGGTGCCGCTGCGAGGGAAGTGGCGATCTTCTACTACCCGTGGTACGGGACAGTTGCCAGAGACGGCGTCTGGCAACACTGGCAGCAGCACGGCAACTCTCCTCCAGCCCAGATCGCGTCGGACTGGTTCCCCGTCCGCGGTGCTTACTCCTCGTCCGATCCTGCAGTCGTCCGCGCCCAGATGCACGAGATCGCTGCGGCCGGTGTCCAGACGGTGATCATCTCGTGGTGGGGACAGGGCTCGATCGAGGCAGCGCGGCTGCCGGCCGTGGCGCGAGCCGCGCGAGCCGCTGGGCTCCGCGTCGCGCTACACGTCGAGCCATACCCTGGCCGGACACCGGCGCTTCTCGAGCCGGAGATTCGCGCGTTCGAGGCTGCGGGGATCACCGACTTCTACATCTACGACTCGACCACGGCGTCTGATGCCGACTGGCGTGCGCTCAACGAGCGTCTGTCCGGTGTGCGCCTGTTCGCCAACACGAACCTGCCGGGCAAGGCGCTCGCCGGTGGCTTCGCCGGGCTCTATACCTATGACGTCTACATCTTCGACGGATCGTCCTTTCCGCGGATCTGCGCGTCGGCGAAGAAGCTCGGGCTTCTGTGCGCGCCATCCGTTGGGCCGGGCTACGACGCCCTCCGCGCCACGGGAGACGCCCGCAGGCGGATGAGGGCGCGCGGCGCCACGTACGACCGGATGTGGCGAGGTGCGATCCGCGCTGCGGCTGATCTGGTCACGATCACGAGCTACAACGAATGGCACGAGGGAACACAGATCGAGCCTGCGAAGGCAATCGGAGCGCCGTACGCCTCGTACGACGGCGCTTACGGCCTCGTCGGACGGGCGGCACAGAACGCCTATCTCGATCGCACTGCCTTCTGGGCAAGTCGCTACCGCGATCAGAGCGGTCGCTAGCGGGACGGAGGCGAGCACGGGTTGCCGCTGTCGACGGGTTAGTACAGAGCGGCCGCCAGCCGACGGCGGTACGTGCCTACGAGTGGATCGTCGGGTCCGAGGCGATCAAAAAGCGCGACGGCGACCTCACGAAGCCGTTCGCGCTCCTCGCTGACGGCGTCAGGCACGGTCTCGACGATGATTCTCAATGCGCCCTCGACGTCGCCGGCGTCCAGGGCGGCGACGACGACGGGCATCTCGCCGTTTGCACGAAGCTCTTCGAGGAGGATGTCGGATCGTGGGTGGCGCCAGGAGATCGTCGAGGAAGACATCGATGAAGGTGCGCGACCGTGCCCCCGTGAACTCCGCGACCACGCGGCCGTCGCGGAACGCCTTGACTGCGGGAATGCCGCTGACCGCGTATTCCTGGGAGAGACCCTGATTCGCATCGACGTCCACCTTCGCGAGCAGGATGGCGCCGTCCCGCGCCTCGACGGCGGCCTCGAGCACCGGAGCGAGAGCGTGACACGGGCCGCACCACTCCGCCCAGAAGTCGACTATCACCGGTGTGTCCACCGACCGCTCGACGACATCGTGGTCGAACGTGCCCTCGGTTACCTCGAGCGGTGTCATCTCTGCTCCGCAATGACCACATCGGCGCCGCAGCCGGCAATAAGGGCCGCTGGCACGTGCTCGGCGAGCACGCCGGCTAGCGAGCGATGGGCGAGGTCGATCCGGATTGGCGACCACGCTGCGAGCTGAAGCGCCTGCGCTCCTTCGGTCGAGCCGATCTCGAGAAGCTCTCTGGTCGAGAGGATCCCGCGCAGGCCGGTTTGCCGCCGCGCAATCCCCTCGATCTCGCGGAGCTCCTCGAGGGGGTCGATGCGCATGTTCGAGTCGGAACCGATGCAAAGGGCGATCGAGCGCTCTCTGACAGCGGTGACCCGGAGAAAGCCGTCACCCAGGTCGGACTCGGTCGTCGGGCAAACGCAGATCCGAGCCCCCGCGGCTGCCACGAGGTCGAGCTCGACGTCGTCTGCGTGCGTGGCGTGAATGATGGTGGTGCGCGGCGTCAGGCAACCGGTTTCGGCGAGGAGCTGAATCGGTCGGCAGCCGTGCTCGGCGAGACATTCCTCGATCTCTCTCGGCTGCTCGTCCGCATGGATGTGAAGCGGCAGCTGCTCGGTCGTCGCGTAGTTGGCGATCTCCACGAGCCACTCGCGAGAGCAGGCGCGTACGGAGTGGGGGGCGAGACCGACTGCGATCCCGGCGGCGCGAAGCGACTCGACCTCGGTCAGGTAGGCAGTTACCGATGGCTGGCGCATGCGCTCGAGCCCGCCGCGCTCGTACGCGGCGTGGAGAAGCACGATGGAAATCCCAGCGGCAGCCGCCGCCTCGGCTGCCGCAAATGCCTCGTCAGCACCGAGGTAGTGAAACTCGCCGACCGCCGTGTATCCCGCCGCGAGCATCTCACGGTAGACCTCAGCGTAGGTCGCTCTGACCGATTCGGGCGTGGCCCGCTCGGCCTCCTCGAGCATCCCTTCGCGCCACGTCCAGAAGTCGGTTCCGGCAGCACGACCGCGCAGCGCACGTTGGAAGGCGTGGCTGTGGCTGTTGACGAAGCCCGGAAGCGGAAGCGGATCTGTCACGGCTCCCGACGCTACCAATCACTCGTCTAGTCTTGCCGCACGATGCCAGCACACACAGTCTCGGCGCCTGTCCGGCAGATCCCGAATGCGTTGACGCTGCTGCGGTTCGCGGCGATCCCGCTCTTCGTCTGGCTCCTCCTCGACGAGCGAACCGGGCCGAGCTGGCCGGCAGGAATCGTCTTCGGAGTCGCCGCCTGCACCGACCAGCTCGATGGATACCTCGCGCGCCGATGGCGCGTCGAGTCGCAGTTCGGCAAGGTTGCGGATCCACTCGCGGACCGGCTGATGATCGACACGGCCGTCGTGCTGCTCGTCGCCTTCGACCGGCTGCCCTGGGTGGCTCTCCTCATCCTCCTTCGTGATCTCCTCCTCATCGGCGGCTACAAGCTCGTCGTCCCGCGTGGCTATGAGTTCGAAGTCTCCCGACTGGGCAAGATCGCGACCTGGGGGCTCTATGCCTCGATCGGGTTCGTTCTCGTCACGGAGCAGGGGACGTGGTGGCCCCTTGCCTGCTTCTGGGTCAACCTCGCGCTTGCGGTGATTGCCGCGGCGCAGTACGTCATCGCTGCACGAAGGGAAGTCGGAGCGCGAAAGCCGAGTTGACCGCCGTCCCGGCGTCCCGATCCAGGGTGTGGGCGTCGGCGTCGGCCGCCGAGATCGTGCAGGGAGTGACGTCTGTAGGGCGAAATCGTCCTGCAAGGCAACGAAGCCTCAAGCTGAGGTTGACCCCTTCGCTACGCTGCATCTTCGATCACCGATCCAAGCCGAACGGAAAGGCACCCGTGGAAACACTCCCCGACCTGCTGCCGCTCTCCGATGACGAGTTGTCGACGCTGCTCGCGCAACTCGAGGCCGGGGAAGACGCGATCTCGCGCCGACGCCGTGTCCTCCACGGCAGGATCGACATTCTCCGGGCCGAGCGCACCGGGCGCCTCAAGGCGCAAGTTGCGGCAGGGAGCTTCGAATCGACGCCGGTGACGTCACTCGAGCGCCCGCTCTATACGGGAACAGGTGAAGTCTCGCCCGAGGTCGAGCTCGATCCTCTCCCGGATCTGGCCACGCTGGACGACGACGCCCTCTGGCTGGAGATCCGGCGGCTCGAGCAGGAAGAGGACGATATTTCGCTCAATCGGAGGGTGATGCATGCGCAGATCGACATCGTCCGAGCCGAGCGTGCGAAGCGCTCGCGGGGTGGAGGAAGCCACGTCGATCCCGACGATCTCGGGCCCATCCTCGGCGGAGGGCAATGAGCCATATCTACTGCCCGGAATGTGGCTTCCGGAGTCCCGAGGCGGCGACGTATTGCTCGCGCTGCGGGGCTCTGCTCGTACGTGAGAACGTCGGCGAGACGACGCTGAGTCTTGGGCCGGACGACCTCGATACCGTTCCTACGAGGGATAGCATCGATGGCCCGGCGCTGGTCGTTCGGTCGGGAGGCGGTAGAGCGGGGGAGAGCTTCGAGGCGATCGGAGATCGCGCGTTGATCGGCCGGTCGCCCGACTGCGACGTGTTCCTCGACGACGTCACGGTCTCCCGCCGTCATGCGGAGCTCGTGCGGGACGCGAGTATGTACACGATTCGCGACCTCGGCAGTCTCAATGGGACGTTCGTCAACCGGCGTCGGATCGAGAGCGCCGTTCTCGAGGACGACGACGAGGTCCAGGTCGGCAAATACCGGATGACGTTCCTGCGCCGATGACGATCGTCTCCGAGCCGAGCCCGACCGCGGGTCTGCACACGATTGGTGCTGTCTGCGAGCGACTACGTGACGAGTTTCCGGACATCTCGATCTCGAAGATCCGATATCTCGAGGACCAGGGCCTGCTCCAGCCGAGCCGGACCCGGGGTGGGTACCGGCTGTTCGCCGAGGTCGACGTCGAGCGGCTGATCACCATTCTGCGTCTCCAGCGCGACGAGTTTCTACCGCTTCGCGTGATCCGTGAGGAGCTGCGCGCCCCAACGGCCGATCGGGCGAGACGCCGTGCCACGGGATTGCGCGGGCAGGAGGAGGAGATCGATATGGCCGATCTCTGCGAACGGGCGGGTATCTCGGCGGAGTTCGCGCGCCAGCTCGAGGATTTCAGCCTCCTCGCCCCTCGGATCGAAGGAGGAGAGCGCCTCTACCGCGAGAGCGAAGCGGACATTGCGCTCGCCTGTGCCCGGATCGCTCGCCACGGCATCGACGCGCGGCACCTGCGGGCGTTTCGCACTGCAGCTGGGCGTCAGTCAGCCCTGCTCGAGCAGGTCGTTGCACCTGCGCTTCGCTCGCGGAACCTGGAGCGGCGTGCGGCAGCACTCGAGGATCTCGAGGTCCTTGCGGGCGTTGCCCAGGAGCTGGCACAGCTGCTCCTCACGCGAGATCTCAAGGAGGTGGCGGATCGATGACCGAGCTCGATCTGGCGTCCCTGATTCGCGATGTCCCGGACTTTCCGACTGAAGGGATCCTGTTCAAGGACGTGATGCCGTTGATCGCCGATCCCCGCGCCTTCCGCGAGACGATCGACCGGCTTGCCGCATGGGCGGGTCCGCGCACGCCGGACGTGATTCTCGGAGCCGAGGCCCGCGGATTCATCTTCGGCGGTGCCCTTGCCTACGCGCTCGGCTGTGGCTTTGTAGCGGCACGAAAGCCGGGGAAGTTGCCGTGGCAGACGATCGAGGCGACCTACGACCTCGAGTACGGCACAGACGCACTCCAGGTGCACTCCGACGCCATGGCGCCGGGAGCGCGAGTCATCGTCCTCGATGACGTTCTTGCCACTGGGGGTACTGCGAAGGCGAAGATCGAGCTTGTCGAACGTCTCGGTGCCGTTGTCGTCGGCGCGCTCTTCGTGATCGAGCTTGCGTTCCTTCACGGCCGCGACCGGATCCCTGGTACCGACGTGCACGCGCTCATCGAATACGCTTAGAGCTGCGTCGTCCGCCTGCTCCGATATCACTCCAGATGCTCTGCGGCCCTTGTTCCCTGGGTGGAGGGATCATTCAGCAGCGGGAGGATGACCGATGACGGAGGACATGGAAGCCATCATCACGTCGCGTACGAAAGAGAGCGCCGGCACCAGCCTGTTGCTGCGGCATTGCCTGTCGCTCGGTACGGCAGAGGGGCGTGTCCCAGCCCGCGTGCGGCTCGATGAGGCGATTGGACCGGAACTGGCCAGACGGCTGATTGCAAGCCTCGTCGCCCATAGCCGCAGATAGCGGCATGGGGTCTGCGCCGGTCTAACCGCGCGTACGGATGAACAGGAAGATGAGAAATGCGCTCACGAGGGAGATGAGCAGCGCCGTCGCCTTGCTCACGTCCACGGCAACCATGCCGAAGTACAGGATGAGGAAGAAGACGACCGCCCACGCGAACGACTGGGAGCCACGGTCGATGCTCGGCGGCCGCAGGTGCATTGTCAGAGGATAGCCGGGCATGCACAGCATCGTGTGCGACAAGCCTTTTCCGAATGGTCAACCGTTTCTGCTGACCCAATCCGGACCAAAAAAATTCACCGAGCCGGTTGCGCTTTCGTCCACTCAACCCGTTGACCTTCCGCTTCCGCGTACGGCCTCCGTGCAGAGCTTCGACCTACTCGCGCTCCGTGCTCGGTGCAAGAGGCAACCTACGGTCTCGGCCGAAGCGGGTCAAGTGCCTCTGGCCGGCGATTGGCGCAAATTCCGCGGATTATCGATTCGCTGCCCAGAAGAACGAGCTCCCTCGGGCACAGGCTAGGATGCGCGCGTGCGTCGAACCGCCGTCTACGGAACCGCCGTTGCGCTGATTGCAACCGCGGTCTTCCTGACGCTGATCGGCTGGGGAGACGATGCTGCGAAGCTCCCGGACTGGCAGGCACTCGTGCTCGGGTTCGTCCAGGGCTTCACCGAGTTGCTTCCGATCTCGTCCTCTGGCCATCTGATCATCGTCCCGTGGCTCGGTGACTGGACGTACCTGAAGGAGCACGAAGTCTTCAACAAGACGTTCGACGTAGCTCTCCATCTCGGAACGCTCGTCGCTGTCGTCGTCTACTTCTGGCACGACCTGGTCGGATACGTCGTCGCTTGGCTTCGCAGTCTGCGGCGTCGCTCTGTGGAGGGCGAGGACGAGAAGATCGGGTGGATCATCGTTGTCGCGAGCATTCCTGCTGCTCTTATCGGGGCTGCGTTCCAGAGTGTGATCGAGGATCGCCTCGGGCAGCCGTGGCAGATCGCCGTACTCATGGCCGTCTTCGCCCTCGTGCTGTACTGGGCCGACCGACGGCCAGAGCGAAAGGACGTCGGGGAGCTCAGTCTGCGCCAGGGGTTCCTGGTCGGGCTCGCGCAAACCCTCGCTCTCGCGCCGGGGGTCTCGCGATCAGGGATTACGATCAGTGCCGGGCGGTTCCTCGGCCTCACGCGCGATGCTGCGGCGCGGCTGTCGTTCCTTCTGCTCGTACCGATCGTCCTCGGAGCTGTGCTGTTGAAGGGCTACACGGACGTGCTCAACGGAGATCTCCCCTCGGGGTGGGTGGGACCGTTCGTCGTCGGCACGATCGCGTCGGCGGGCAGCGGCCTTCTCGCGATCAGCTGGCTGCTCGGGTACGTGCGCCGCCACAATTACACGGTGTTCGTCGTCTACCGGCTCGCGGTGGCAGCGTTCATCTTGCTCCTGATCGCCTCCGGAATACGCGACGCGGCGTTCTAGTGGTCGCTCCGGGACATTCCGTCGCGACTCGCCCGCGAAAGCCGAGCACTGGCTAGGACGCAGGCATGTTCGACCTGCGGGACGAGCTACGGACGGTCACCGTTCCCACGACCGGACGACACTCGCAGCCTCCGCACATGAGCTGGCGGCGATCCTGCCACGGTGTGAAGAAGTCGTGCTGCCGAGGAGCGCCCACATGCTGCCCTACGAGGAACCGGACGAGTTCAACGAGGCCCTGCTCGGATTTCTTGCCCGCACCTGAGGGGAGGGTGCCGTGGAGATCTACCAATTCCGTAGCTTGACATAACACCGGTTATCGTGTGTGAAGCGGGTGCGGCCTCCAAACCCTCAGAGGGCACAGGTGTAGACTCACCGCCCGGGTTCAACGAGCGAAGGGTGCAGCCATGACGACCGCAGACGTACCGTTCGAACAGACCACCGAGCTGGCGCTCAACGAGAAGGCGAAGCTGAAGAAGTCGCTGCGACGCTTCGACATGGTGTTCTTCACCCTGTGCGCGCTCGTCGGTCTCGACACGCTTGGCCAGACTGCCTCGTACGGCCCGCAAGGATTCTTCTGGCTCGTCGTCATGGCCGCGACCTTCGTTGTGCCCTACATGCTGATCATGTCCGAGATCGGGAGCTCGTTCACCGAGGAAGGCGGGCCGTATGAATGGGTCAAGCTGTCGTTCGGGCGCTTGCACGCGGGTGTCGCTGCCGTCGTCTACTGGGCCTCGAATCCGTTCTGGGTCGGTGGCTCACTCGCGTTCATCGCGAGCGCTGCCTGGGCTGCCTCGGACCTGCCCGGGCTCGGGATCGATGATCTCGGCTCGCCCGGCGACTTCGTCTTCAAGCTCCTGTTCATCTGGTTCTCGATCGGTGTAGCGATTGCGGCGATCGAAAAGGGCAAATGGATCCCGAATGCCGGTGCGATCGCACGTGTGCTCGTGCTCGGGTTCTTCAGCCTCACCCTCGTGGTCTACGCAGTGAAGAACGGCGTCAACGGGTTTTCCTTCGGCGACATGAGCCCGACGTTGACCGTCTTTCTTGCGCTCACTCCCGTGATCCTCTTCAACTACGTCGGCTTCGAGCTGCAGAACGGCGCGGCCGAGGAGATGGTCAACCCGCAGCGCGATGTCCCCATCTCGGTGCTCCGCTCTGGAACGTTGGGGATGGCTCTGTACATCATTCCCATCCTCGGCATCGTCCTCGTGCTGCCGACCGATAAGATCACCGGAATCGGCGGCTTCGTCGATGCGGTCAAGGAGACGTACACGGTCTACGGCGGCGCGCAGAGCTTCCTGTTCGGCCTCACGGTGGTCGGCTTCATCTTCACGCTGATGACGTCAGGTGCCGTCTGGATGATCGGTGCCGATCGTGTCCTCGCGGTCTCGGCCTACGACGGCTCGTTCTTTCCATGGTTCGGCGTCTTCAACAAGAAGCTCGGAACTCCCGTGCGGTGCAACGTGCTGTCGGGAGTCGTCTCCTCGCTGTTCATGCTCGCCGCCGTTCTGCTGCTCAAGAGTGGCAGCGCTGCGGATGCGTTCAGCGTGGTTCTGGCGATGGCGACCTCGACGACGCTGCTGTCGTACCTCTGGATCTTTCCTGCAGCGCTGAAGCTCCGCTACAAGGAACCGAACGTCCACCGTGCCTACCGGGTGCCGGGGAGCGGCAACAGCGTGATGTGGATCCTGGTCGCGATCGTCACCGCCTGGGCCTTACTTGGATCCTGGGTTGCGGTGTTCCCGGGAACGCTCGAGCCGTTACTTGGAGTCAGCTACGACTTCAAGGACAACTGGGGCGTGTCGCGGATCGCGTTCCACTCACTCACACTCGGTACGCTCGCCATCATGTTCCTGGTCGCAATTGTGGGATACATGTCGGGAAAGAGCGTGCGTGAGAAGAATGTCGTGATCCCGATCGAGGACACCTCACCCGCCCCGAGTCAGGCCTGAGTCGGAGACCCCCGGTGCTCGTCCAGCTCCCGCGGCCGGGGGGCTGGACAAGCACCCATCGTTGGTGGGAGAGTGGTGGGACACGTCGCGCGACCCCAACCAATGACCACTATTGACATTGACAGCCTGCTGGCGCAGGACGAGGTCCGGGCGCTCCTCGAAACGAGCGAGCACGTCGGCACGATCCGAGTGCACGACGTTGCCGAGCTCGTGGAGGCGCATGACCTCTCCCTGCTCGAGCACGATGCGCTCCTGCGTGAGCTCGACAAGCGAGGCATCGATGTCATCGACCCCGTTTCTGCTCCCGAGCCTCCCCCACTTCCGGCCGCCACGGCGGATTCGACGACCGACGCGCTGCAGCTCTTCTTGCGCGAGGCGGGGCGCCATACGCTTCTCACGGCTGCACAGGAGGTGGCGCTCGCGAAGAGGATCGAGCGCGGAGACCTCGTCGCGAAGCAAACGATGATCCAGTCGAACCTGCGCCTGGTGATCTCGATCGCGAAGAACTACCGGAACCAGGGACTTCCGTTTCTGGACCTGATCCAGGAGGGGACGCTGGGCTTGATTCGAGCCGTCGAGAAGTTCGACTGGCGCCGTGGCTTCAAGTTCTCGACCTATGCGACGTGGTGGATCCGTCAGGCAGTTGCACGAGCACTCGCCGACAAGGCGCGAACGATCCGAATGCCGGTCCACATCGTGGAGCGGCTGCAGAAAATGAACCGCGCCGATCGCACGCTCTGGACGGTACTCGGTCGTGAACCGACGATCGAGGAGGTGGCAGAGGAGGCGAATCTCACCGTGCAGCAGGTGATGGAGGTCAAGGCCGCTGCGAGGGCCTCCGCCAGCCTCGATGCGCCTGTCGGCGACGCCGGCGATGCCGTGCTCGGTGACTTCGTCGCCGGAGAGGCATTGCTGCCCGAGGAGGAGGTGGAGCTCGAGCTCCGCAGTCAGGCGCTTCGCGCCGCGCTCGAGTCGCTACCCGAGAGGGAGCGCGAAGTGGTGACGTTGCGCTATGGCCTCGGAGGCACCGAGCCGAAGACGCTCGAGGAGATCGGGAGGCGACTTGGTCTGACGCGCGAGCGGGTGCGGCAGATCGAGCTCGATTCGCTGCGCCGGCTTGCCGGCCAGCGCGAGATGCTGGCGGCTCTCTAGTCTCCGGCCGGGGTCAGCCGGGTCTCGAGCCTACGTCCGCAGGTAGAGCTCGAGTGCGGGCGCGACCGAGCGCAGCTCACGGAGGGCACGCGTCTCGAGCTGACGGACCCGCTCGCGGGTGATGCCGAGGATCACTCCTACCTCCTCGAGCGTCTTCGGACGTCCCCCGTCGAGCCCGAATCGCTCGGTCAGGACGCGCTGCTGACGCGGGTTCAGCCGGAGCAATGCCTCTGCAAGTTCCGATGAGCGGAGATTCTCCGAGGTTTCGGTTTCCGGCGCGATCGCGTTCACGTCCTCGATCAGGTCGCTCATAACGCTTTCACCGTCACCGATGGGCGTGTCGAGTGAAACGTGATCCTGGACGAGCTCGAGCAAGCTCTCCACCTTCTCGATCGTGAAATCGGCCTCGAGAGCGATCTCCTCGATCGACGGATCCCGGTTCAGCTTCTGACCCAGTGTGCGCCTTGCGCGAGTGACACGCCGCACCTGATCGGCAACGTGAACGGGGAGGCGAATCGTTCGACCCTGCTCTGCAAGTGCCCGTGAGACCGACTGCCGGATCCACCAGGTCGCATAGGTCGAGAGCTTGTAGCCGAGCGTGTAGTCGAACTTTTCAACTGCTCGAATCAGCCCCAGGTTCCCTTCCTGAATGAGATCGAGCAGAGGCACGCCGGCGCGGGTGTAGTGCCTGGTAATCGACATCACGAGCCTCAGGTTGCACTCGATCAGGCGGCTCTTGGCCTCCTCGTCACCTGCGTCCTTGCGCCGCGCGAGCTCACGCTCCTCGGCATGTGTGAGCAGGCGACCGTTGCCGATCTGTCGCACGTAGAGCTTCAGCGGGTCCTGCGTTGTTGTGTCGACCGCCTCGACGGCGGCATCGTCACCAACAGGATCGAAGAGCGGCTCTGCAAGATTGCCATCCACGCCACACGTATCGGCGCCGTGCCTCCCCCACTTGAGGCATTTGCGCAGAGGCGGCCGGACCCTGGTCTGCAGAGGAATCTTCTTGCGCAGTTCGTACAGATCCCTCATGTCCTGCCGATACGTTCACTACACCCCTCCAATCCGAGGTGATCGATCCACTGATGTGCGGAATCGCGGGATATAGCCTCGACGTCGACTCCGACGTCGACCGCACCCTGGCTGCCCAGGCGCTGCTCGCCGGGATCGCGGAACGGGGTGCAGACGCTGTCGGCTACGCCCACTCCGGCTCGGGCGCCGGCGTGACGATCCACAAGCAACGCTCGGGAGCCACTGCACTTCTTGCGGAGGTCGAGCTACCGCGCGACGCCACGGATGCGCTGGTTCACGTTCGCGACTACACGAAGGGCCATCCGAGAATCGTGGCGAACAACCATCCGATCCGCCATGGCTCAGTTGTCGGAGTGCACAACGGGATCATCGTCAACGACGAGGACATCTTCGCTCGGCATGGCTTCGCACGCGCCGAGCCGGACATGACAGTCGACTCCGAGGCAATCTTCGCCCTCATGGACGCGACCTCGTCGGATCAGGGCGCGCTCGAGGAGTTGCGGGGTGCAATGGCCGCCGCCTGGATCGACGAGCGTGTCCCGACCGGCATCAACCTCGCGCGCGGGATTGCTCGGCCCCTCTGGATCGGGCGTTCGCGTCGGGAGCTCTTCTTCGCCTCGACGAAGGCGGCGCTGGAGGTGGTCGAAGGTGCTCTGAGGCTGACACTTCGCAAGAGCGAGGTCGCCGAGGGCCGGTTGCTCCGGATCGAGCAAGGGCGTACCGTCAGCGAGTCACGGTTTCGTGTCGATCGCTCCTACCGTGAGAAGACCGTGCTTCCGCCGGTGAGAGCGCCACACGAGGGCGTGTCATGCCTCGCGAAGCTCGCCACGCTCGCGCCGTAGAGCCTCGGGGCAGGGCTGCGCCGGTCGAAGGAGTCAGCAAAGGCTCTTCAGAATGACCCGTCGGGTCGGACCGTGACGCCTTCCTCGCGCAAGCGCTCGCGTACGAGGAACTGAAACGCGGCCCAGGGTCCGGCGTCGATATCGACGAGCCGGTAGACCTGCCACTCCGACATGAGGGAGGAATCTCTCTGGCGAGCCTCCTTCCAGTCGGCCATCTTCGGTAGACGCCTCAGCTCGCGTGCCAGCTCGACTCCCTGCTCGACGGCGCGTTCGAGTTTCTCGTCGCCGAGCGGCACATCGAAGCCAGCTTCCCTGAGAGCGGCGTTGAGCGATCCGAAGGTATGCCAGATGAGGGACTTCGATGCCATGCGACGGCGGTTCGCGTCGAGATCCCGGGCTGTAGGTATCCGGCCGAGCTCCTCACCGAGGTGCCTGAGCTGCTCGAGGAGCTCGCCGCGGCTGATGAACCGGCGTGGCGTCAGTCCTGCTGCACGCTTGGCGGCGTTCCACGTCCCGAAGTGCTCGATCACCGTTTGCGGGTGTATACCAGCCTCCGAATCGGCGGCGAACTCGCGCATCGTGGGCGAGCGGCCGAGGCGATCCGCGCTCGCACGCAGCTGTTCGAGGATCTGCTCGTCGGTGTAGCGCCGTCTGATCCCAGCGCGAAACTCGGCAAGCGCTGCCTCGTCTATCCCGGCGAGGGCCGGGTGCCGGCGACGTGGCCTGGCCATATGCAATGACTGTAGATCATTTTGCGAGAACTGCAAGTAGGGCAGAGCGGTGGCACCGGTAGGCTCGGGCGCATGGGAGCACGCCTGACGGTCGAAACGTCTGCGGCTCGTCTCGTCGGACGCCTTTCGCGTGCCGCCGGGCGTGGCGGCGGCACGACGTTGCCCGGCAAGCTGCTCTGGAAGGTCGATCCCGATGCGGTCGATGCACTCGCCGCGCGGCTTCCTGCCGGCGTCGCGGTGATCTCCGCCACGAACGGCAAGACGACGACGAGCGCGATGGTCGCCCATATCGTCGGTTCCCGCTACCGGCTGGCGTGGAACAACTCGGGCGCCAACCTCGCCTCGGGGGTCGCCTCGACGCTTCTCGCCTCGAGCGGTGCCGACCTCGGACTCCTCGAGGTCGATGAGTTCGCGCTCCCCGAAGTAATGCGACGCGTCCGGCCGCGGGTGATCTCGCTTGGGAACCTCTTCCGCGATCAGCTCGATCGATACGGAGAGCTCGAGCACATCGCAGAGCGCTGGCGCGCCGCGGTGGCCGCCCTCCCCTCCTCCTCGATGCTCATCGTCAATGCGGACGATCCTCTCGTCGCCGAGCTCGCAGACGGCCGTAGCCAATCGCTGCGCTTCGGTGTCGACGATCCGCGGCTGGCCCGGCCCGCCCTCCAGCACGCCGCTGATTCGAAGTACTGCGTGCGCTGCGGCGCGCCGTACCACTACGCCGCAGCGTATGTCGGGCACCTCGGCGACTATCGCTGCAATGCCTGTGGCCACGCGAGACCTCCTCTCGACGTTGCAGCACGATCGATCGACCTCCAGGCCCTAGAGGCATCCGTCTTCGACCTCGTCACGCCCGCTGGCACTGTGCGCGTCCGTCTCCCGCTCCCGGGTCTCTACAACGTCTACAACGCCCTTGCCGCTGCTGCCGCAAGTCTCGCGCTCGATGCGTCGCTCGACGAGATCGTCGCGGGGCTCGGAACCTTTGTCGCCGCCTTTGGGAGGTTCGAGCGAATAGAGGCTGGTGACCGCCGAATCCTGATGTTGCTGATCAAGAATCCCGCCGGTGCGAACGAGGCAGTACGGACGCTCGAGGAGGGCGGCGTTCCCGCAACGCTCGTCATCGCACTCAACGATCGTGTCGCTGATGGGCGCGACGTCTCGTGGATCTGGGACGTCGACTTCGAGCCGCTCCTCGCCCGCGCGGGACACATTGTCGCCTCGGGACAGCGCGCTGCCGAGCTGGCCTTGCGGTTCACGTACGGAGGCTTCCCGTCCTCACAGCTCGAGGTCATCCCGGACCTCCGCGAAGCGCTCGACCGTGGACTCGCCCTCGTCCCCTCCGGCGGAGAGCTCGGCGTGCTTCCCACGTATACGGCGATGCTCGACCTCCGGGCAATCGCCGCCGATCGAGGTCTCGTTCGGCCCTATTGGGAGGGAAGCCCGTGAACATCAGCGTGGCGCACCTCTATCCCGACTACCTCAACATCTACGCAGACCGGGGCAATATCGCCGTCTTCGAGCGTCGGGCAGCTCTACGGGGGCACAGCCTGCAGGTGACGGCCGTCGGGCCGGGCGACGCGTTCGAGCCCTCGTCATTCGACCTCGTTTACGTCGGCGGAGGACAGGACCGAGAGCAAGCGCTCGTGGCGCCCGACCTCGCCAAGCGGGGCGACGGCCTGCGGCAAGGGGTCGAGAGTGGAACCGCGCTCCTCGCGGTTTGCGGCGGCTACCAGCTCCTCGGACGCGGATATCGAGGCCGTGACGGCTCGTGGTTACCCGGAGCGGGCCTGTTTCCTCTGGAGACGGTCGCAGGTGATCGGCGTCTGATCGGTGACGTTCTGCTCGAGGTCGACCTGGACGGGATGACGACAACCGTCGCGGGGTTTGAGAACCACGCCGGCCGGACGATGCTCGATGCCGGTGCGACCGCGCTCGGGCAGGTGCTCGCTGGTCACGGCAACGACGGCGACTCTGGGTTCGAAGGCTGCCGCGTCGCGTCAGCGGTCGGCACCTATCTCCACGGCCCGCTGCTACCCCGCAACCCCGCCCTGGCGGATTGGCTACTCGCACGTGCGCTCGCGCACGCCGGGGGCGACTCCAGCCTCGAGCCTCTCGAGGATGAGTTGGAGCACCTCGCCCACGCGGTGTCGGCAGGTCGCGCACGTGCTCGCGGCGGCCGTTGAGTGCTCGGGCAAGGGTGGTTCAGGCTGGCTCGACCATGCGTACGCGCAGCCGCGAGATCTGTGCCTCGGTGAGCCCTGCCCGCCGGAGATAGCCGGCCGCGCCACCGGCGCTGTGCCGCAACCAGGAGAGGACTGCCATCATCGTCTCGGCAGGGGCCTCGACGAGTCGTCGCCGGAACTCGAGCTCCGCAGTGTTTCCTGCACTCGTGAGCCAGTCCACGAAGATAGCCTCCATGTTTGGACCGCTTTCGGCGTAATCGTCAGCGACGACCTGATCGGGGACGTCCGCCACTCCGAGTAGGAGTGCCGAGACGATTCCCGTGCGATCCTTCCCGGCAACGCAGTGGATCACGACGGCGTCGGCGTGATCGGCATCGGCCACGGCGGCGACGGCGGTGGCGACTCGATCCGAGCGGTTCGCGAGCGTGTCGATGTAGCCGGCCGCAAAGACTGCTGCGACGTCCTGTTCGTTCCGTACACGTTCGTCGAACGCCCGCGCGACGTCGGGGTCGTGCTGTCCGAAGAGCGAGACGGCGACGACCCCGACACCCTCAGGAGGGCTCGTCTCCCCGTGCCCCTCGCCCTCGAAGCGGAGGTCGATGAGCCGTCTGACACCGTGATCGAGCGCCGCCTCCCAGCCTGACGGAGACAATCCGCGCACATTGTCCGCTCGCACGACCGCACCGTGTCGTGTACGGCGTCCTGAGGTCGTCTCCAGGCCGCCGAGGTCTCGGACGTTGAAACACCCGTCCCAGCTGAGAGAACGATCTAGGGTGCCCACAGGGCCCCGAGGTAGACGCACGGGTCGCCGGGCTGAAATCGCCGCAAGAAGCGCCCGATCGGAGGATGGAGCGCCAGGCCCTCGAGGTCGTCGAGCTCGAAGAGCCGGTGCCCTCGAACCGCCTCGTCGCGAGAGACGATGTCGACGAGTGACCCGTTGAGCTCGCCCGCGAAGACGATATGAACGACATGCTTCGACCAGAGGCTGCGCTCTGGCGAGATCGAGTCGATGATCACGACAGGGCCTTCGACGGGCAGTTCGTCGCCGCCCTCGACGAGCCCCGTCTCCTCCGCGAGCTCGCGAAGCAGGGCCTGCGTGAGGCTCTCGCCGCTACGGACGCCGCCGCCCGGAAGAAGCCAATGGTCTACCCCGCGCTTTTCGTGGCGGCACAGCAGAATGCGTCCGCGCCAATGGAGGATGGCCGAGACGCGGACTCGTGGCTCCGGTCTCACGGTCGTCGCCTCATTGCAATCCCGTCGAGCCGAAACCACCTTCGCCTCGAGCCGAAAGCGTCAGCTCGCTCACCTCGATGACGTCGACTGCGACCGCCGGGACGACGAGCAACTGAGCGATTCTCATCCCTGCCTCCACGGTGAACGGACGCTCGCGATCGGTGTTCAGCAGGATCACGCGGACCTCGCCGCGGTAGCCTGTGTCGATAACACCTGGTGTGTTGACGATCGAGAGGCCGCTGCGGAGTGCGAGGCCCGACCGGGGCACGACGAGCCCCGCGTGGTCATCAGGAATCGCGACTGCGATGCCCGTCCCGACGATGGCGCGCTCGCCGGCGCCGATCCTGACCGTCTCGCAGGCGGTCAGGTCGAGGCCCGCGTCGCCGGCATGAGCCCGTGTCGGAAGGACGGCGTCGTCCCGGATTCTCATGACACGCAGATCGATCACGTCGTCGCCGCTGACTCCAGGTCATCGCCTGCGACGAGATACTTCGCAAAGCGACGCGTGTCGCGGTGCGACAGCTTGGCGCGGATATAGACGCCCGCATCGGTGTCACGCCGCTCATCGATCGGCGCACCGAGGGCGTAGAGCGCGGAGAGCGCGGGCCCCTCGTCGTACGGAACGAGCAGTCGCACGTCGTTGAATCGGTCCGCGAAAAGCGTCGCGACTCGCTCGCGCAGCGCCTCGAGGCCGTCGCCGGTAACAGCCGATACCTGCAGCGCCTCGGGAAAGCGGTTCGCGAGCCGGCGTCGGCCCAACGGGTCGAGCCGGTCGATCTTGTTGAGTACGAGCGCGATCGGCAGGTCGTCTCCGCCGATCTCTGTCAGGACGCTGTTCACAGCGGCAATCTGCTCGTGCAGCCTGTCCTCCTGGAGTGAGGCGTCGACGACGTGGAGGATCAAGTCGGCAACAAGCGTCTCCTCGAGTGTCGAGGCGAACCCTTGCACGAGCTGCGTCGGCAGCCGCCGGATAAACCCGACGGTGTCGGTCACGAGGTACCGCTTGCCGTCGTACTCGAACCCGCGAGTCGTCGGATCGAGCGTCTCGAAGAGGCGGTTTTCGACCGACACGTCGGCCCCTGTGAGCGCGTTCAGCAATGTCGACTTGCCGACGTTCGTGTACCCCGCGAGGGCAACTGTCGGCACTTCTGCCCGCTTGCGTTCCTTCCGTCTCACGCCACGTTGGGCCTGGAGGGCCTTGAGTCTCGCCCGCAGCTGCGTGATGCGGTGCCTGGCCATCCGGCGGTCGCTCTCGAGCTGTGATTCACCGGGGCCGCGGGTACCAACCCCGCCCCCGAGCCGCTCGAGGTGCTTCCACATGCCGCGCATCCGCGGCATGTTGTACTCGAGCTGAGCGAGTTCGACCTGCAGCTTGCCCTCGGCGCTGACGGCGTGCTGCGCAAAGATGTCGAGGATCAGCTGGGTGCGGTCGACGACACGGGTCGAGAGCGCGTCCTCGAGTGCACGTTGCTGGGTCGGGTCGAGCTCATCGTCCACGATCAGGACGTCGGCCTCACAGCGCTCGTAGAGCATCTTCAGCTCATCGAGCTTTCCCTTGCCGATGTAGGTCTTCGGATCTGGGCGGCCGCGCTGCTGAACGAGCGACTCGACCGGCTCGACCTGCGCCGTCCGGGTCAGCTCTCGCAGCTCGCCGAGCTCGTCCTCGGCGTCAGCCCCTCGTGGGAGCACGGCGAGCAGGAGCCCCTTCTCGGGCTCGAGCCCTGCTGCGGGTTCGGATCGACGGGTGATGCGGGGAGTATGCCGGTACGCTCGCGAGATGACAGGGCTAGGCGAGCGCCTCGCGCAGCGGACACTCGAGCTCGTTGACATTCCGTCGGAGAGCCTGAACGAAGCAGAGGTGCGCAGCCACCTCCTCTCCCTCGTTCCGTCGGTCTTCGAGGCCGAGTACGCGTCCGAGGACGCGTTCGTCTTCGCACGGCAGCGGAGAGCAGGGGTCCCACTCGTTTTGCTCGTCGGGCACTACGACACGGTTCCGGCCCAGGACAACGTTCCCGGCCACATCACCGGTGGCGCAGTGCACGGCTGCGGCGCGACCGACATGAAGGGTGGTGTTGCGGTCGCACTCGAGATCGTGCGCGAACTGGCCCTCGGCCAGCCCGGGCCGATCGACGTTGCCCTCCTTCTCTTCGGCAAGGAGGAGCTCCCCGCTCAGTTCAGCCCGTTGCCCGACCTCTTCGAGCGCTCGGAGATCGCGTCCGCCGCCGACCTTGCGATCCTGCTCGAGCCAACCGATCTCACCGTTCAGGCGGGCTGCCTCGGCAACATGAATGCGAGGATCACCTTCTCCGGAGTCAGTGGGCACTCTGCACGCCCCTGGACGGCCGAGAACGCAATCGAGTACGCGATCGAAGGGTTGGCCCCCATTGCAGCCCTCGAGCGGCGCGAGGCGATCGTCGGCGGATTGCCGTTCTACGAGGTTGCGTCCATCACACGGTTCGAGGCCGGGATCGCGGACAACGTCATTCCCGACCGTGCCGTCGCCACAGTCAACTTCCGTTACGCGCCGGATCGCACCCCTCAGAGCGCTGCCGAGTTCCTTCACGCGCTCACGCCGGACGGTGCACAGTTGGAGATCACCGGGGATTCGCCGCCTGCCACCGTTGTCACGGACACCCCCCTCGTCCGTGCACTGCGTGACGCGGGTGATCTCGCGTTCGAACCGAAGCAGGCATGGACGAATGTCGCGGACTTCACGACACGGGGTATCGACGCCGTCAACTTCGGCCCGGGCGCGACGCGCTATGCCCACCGTCGCGACGAGCTCGTCCAGATCGATTCCCTGGTCACCGCCTTCGACACGCTCCTGCGCTTCCTCACGGCCTGAACCGATGCCCGTCTCCCCTATTCTGCGAGCTCAGGCGACCTACCCGTTCGTGCGGCTCAACCAAGCTGCCGCCACCAGAAGGGCAGCGGGGCTCGAGGTGTTCGACTTCGGGATGGGGGATCCGCGCGAGCCGACCGATCCACGCATCATCGAGGCGTTGCGGGACGGAGTGCGTGAGCGGATGGGATATCCGGCCGCGGTCGGGCTACCCGAGTTACGCGAGGCCGTGGCATCCTGGGGCCGCCGCCGGTTCGGAGTCTCGCTCGACCCCGAGACACAGGTGATCCCGACGCTCGGCTCGAAGGAGGCGATCTTCTCGTTCGCGCAGGTCGTGCTCGATCTGGCGGGGGGCCGTGACACCGTCCTCGTGACGGAGCCCGGCTATCCCGTTGGCACGCGCGGAGCCCAGTTCGCCGGCGCGCGTATCGAGGAGTTGCCACTGCTCGAGAGCAACGGCTTCCTCCCCGACCTCGACGCCGTGCCCCTCGAGACGTGGCGCCGGACGGCCCTCTTCTGGGTCAACTACCCGAACAACCCGACGGGGGCCGCTGCCTCGCTGGGGTTCTACGAGCGCGTTGCGCTGCTTGCCCGCGAGCACGGCTTCGTCATCGCCTCGGATGAGGCATACACGGAGCTCTGGTTCGACGAGCCACCCGTCTCGGCCCTCGAGCTCGACGACTGGACGAACCTCGCGGTGTTCAACACGCTGTCCAAACGGTCGTCGATGACCGGCTACCGTTCCGGTTTCGTCGCCGGAGATCCGGAGCTCGTCGCCGCGTTGAAGCAGTTTCGCCCCAATACAGGGACGGCGCCACAGGAGTTCGTCCAGCGTGCCTCGATTGTCGCCTGGGGGGACGAGGCGCACGTCGAGCGTGCCCGCGCAGCCTATGGCCGCAAGCGGCAGCTGTTCCTCGAGCTCTTCGCCCGGGTCGGACTCCGCAACGCCGGGGGGCCGACGACGATGTACCTGTGGGTCGCGATCCCAGACGGCGAGACATCCGAGGGCTTCGCGACCCGCTTGTTGGACCAGGGCATTCTCGTTGCTCCCGGATCGTTCCTCGGCCCTTCCGGTGAGGGGTATGTCCGCTTCGCCCTCGTCGCGACCGAAGACGAGTGCCGAAAGGCAATCGAGCTCCTCGAGCGGACGATTTGAGCGCTTCGATTCCCACCCTGTCTCCGGATCCGCTTGAATCACCTCCGATGGAACTTGCGCAGCAGATCGAGGCGATGTGGAAGTCCGGGGCGTCGCTCGACCCGGACGTGATCGAGGAGGCGATCGGCCAGCTCGATGCAGGAGCGATTCGCGTCGCCGAGCCCTCGGCGGACGGCTGGGTCGTGAACGAATGGGTGAAGAAGGCGATCCTCCTCTACTTCCGAATCCGCAAGGTGGAGCCGATGGACGTCGGCGGCCTCCATTTCCTCGACAAGATTCCCGTCAAGTCGGACTACGCCGATCGCGGTGTGCGCGTCGTGCCACCCGGAGTGGCTCGCTATGGCTCGTTCCTCTCCGAGGGGTGTGTGCTGATGCCCGGGTACGTGAATATCGGTGCGTGGGTCGGTCCACGAACGATGGTCGACACCTGGGCCACGGTCGGGTCGTGCGCTCAGATCGGTGCCGACGTGCATCTCGCCGGCGGGGTGGGCATCGGCGGCGTGCTCGAGCCTCCCCAGGCAGCGCCCGTCATCGTCGAAGATGGCGCTTTCATCGGCTCTCGAGCAGTGATCGTCGAGGGTGTCCGCATCGGGGCCGGAGCCGTGATTGCGCCCAACGTTGTCCTGTCGGCGTCGATCCCGATCATCGACGTGACGGGCCCGCAGCCGGTCGAGTATCGCGGTGAAGTGCCGGCGCGCAAGGTCGTGCTTCCCGGCGTTCGGCAGAAGGAGTTCGCCAGCGGTTCGTACGGACTCCAGTGCGCGCTCATCGTCGGCGAGCGCAACGCTTCGACTGATCTCAAGACGTCGCTCAACGACGTGCTGCGGGAGTTCGAAATCGCGGTCTGATCGGTCGTGGCCCTCGCCTTAGAGGATCGTAGAACCCCAGGCGACGCGCTCGGCGGGGCCGGTGAGTGATGCACGCCCATCTGCGATCCGGACGTGGAGAACGCCGCCGGGCAGATGCACGCTGACCGGGCTGTCACACCACCCGCGTGAGATCGCGACTGCGGCTGCGGCAACGGACGAGGAGCCGGAGGCGCTCGTCTCCCCTGCTCCTCGTTCCCAGACGAGCACTGTGAGGTCGTGGCGGCCGTCGACCCGGACGAGCTGGACGTTTGTGCGATCGGGGAAGCGGGGGTGCGTTTCTACGAGTGGTCCAAGTCTGAGGAGGTCCTCGCGCTCTGGCTCATCCAACCGGATCACAGCGTGTGGGTTGCCGACAGAGACGGTGGTCAGCTCGATCCCGTCGACCGTCTCAGGTTCACCGACGCTGAACGCGCCCACGTCGGTGACAGTGTCGAGCGAATTGAGCATCCGGGCAGCGATTCGACGACCTGCGGTCTCGATCATGACCTCCGTCGCGCTGACTTCCGCCGCCAACCAGCGGGCCGCGATCCGAACACCGTTCCCGGACATCTCTGCCGTCGACCCGTCGGGGTTCCAGATCGTGACGACTGCGGTCGTGGCGTCCCGTCGGGTGATCTCGAGCACGCCGTCGGAGCCGATCCCCGTAGCGACAGAGCAGAGCCTCTGTACGCGCGTCGGCGTCAGCGGCCCCGCATCGGCCTTCTCCAGCACGAGGTAGCTATTGCCGAGCGCGTGCCACTTCGAGAATTGCATCCGCCGCCTCCTCCGAGCTCAGGGTGCCGTCAACGCTAACGAGGTCGGGGATACGGCGCATCCACTTCCGCTGATAGGCGGCGTAGCGGCGGGTTCGGATGACGATGCGATTGTGAGCGTCGAGCTCGGGCATCGATGCGATCTCGTCGAGACCGAGCGCCTTCTCAGCGGTCTGCGAGACCCCTTGCGCGAGCGCAGCTCGAACCTCCGCGACGACGCCGTACTCGAACATCGCGGCCGTGCGGGCGACGATGCGGCGCTCGAGCTCGTCGGTCGGAACGTCGAGACCTGCGATCAACGTCGGGTGTCGGGTCGCGCTCGCCCAGAGGCGATCGTCGGCGGGTACGAGGGATATACCGACTTCGGCGAGCTCGAGTGCGCGCACGAGTCGCCGGTGATCGTTCATATGGACAGCCGCTGCCGCGCGAGCATCGATCTCGCTGAGGCGTCGATGGGCAGCCGGCGCATCACTCGCGACCTCGGCGCGGATCCGCTCACGAACACCGGCAGCAGGTGGCGGCGGCACGGCGAGGTCGGCCAATGCCGCTCGCAGGTAGAGGCCGGTACCTCCGCTGACGACGGCGGATCCGGTCCGCATTATGAGATCGTCGATCGCGACATGAGCGAGCGCCGCGTAGGCACCGACCGACATCTCCTCGGTCACAGAACGGATCCCGACGAGCGCAGTCGCGCGGCTGGGTTGGTTTGTCAGGATGGGCAGGCCCCGGTACACCTGCAGGGCGTCGCACGAGACGACACCCGTCCCGAGTCGATCCGCTATCGCCTCCGCAACCGCCGTCTTCCCGGACGCGGTCGGACCGAACACAGCGATCACGGCCACCATCGGTCGTCCGGTCAGGCAGGCACGGCTGAAGCGACCCGGCCGCGCAACGTCGTCGACGTGGAGCCTTCGATCAAGACATCGACGAGGTCACCCACCTTGCCGCTCCCGGTGAACACAACCGTCGTGTTGCGTCGAGTGCGGCCGCGCAAGCGTCCCGCATCGGTTCTGCTCGGGCCCTCCACCAGAACCTCCTCGACGCGGCCCACGCGCTCTGCGTTCCGTTCGGCTGCGATTCCTTGCACCACTTCGACCAGCCGCTCGAGCCGCTCGTGCTTCACGGCCTCGGGCACCTGGTCGGCCATCGTCGCAGCATCTGTCCCTCGGCGCGGCGAATAGATGAACGTGAAGGCGCTGTCGTACCGCACCTCCTGGACGACGGCGAGCGTCTCCTCGAAGTCCGCTTCGGTCTCTCCCGGGAATCCGACAATGATGTCCGTGCCAAGTGCAAGGTCAGGTATCGCATCGCGCAACCGATCAGCAAGCTTCAGATATCGCTCACGCGAGTACGTGCGCCGCATCGCTTTGAGGATCCGCGTCGAACCGGATTGCAGCGGTAAGTGGATGTGCTCGCAGACCGCCGCGCATTCAGCCATCGCTGCGACAACGGGCTCGCGGAAGTCCTTCGGGTGAGGACTCGTGAAACGAATTCTCTCGATTCCGTCGACGGCGTCGCAGGCACGTAGAAGCTCGCCGAATTCGGTACGGAGATCCGGAGCCAGGTCACGGCCCCACGAGTTGACGTTCTGGCCGAGCAGGGTGATCTCACGCACCCCGTCGTTCGCGAGGAGCGTCACCTCGGCGACGATCTCACCGGGCCGGCGGCTCTGCTCTCGTCCCCTGACGGCCGGAACGATGCAGTACGAGCATGTCGAGTTGCACCCCATCGAAACCTGTACCCAGGCGTGGGCGGGCCGCTCACGGTGTTGGGGCAAATGACCGGCAAAGTGGTCGTGCGTGCCGAAGTTGCCGCGCTCTACGCCGGCACCCCCCGCTCCGACCCAGTCGCCGAGATGTGGAATCGAGCCAGGTCCGAACGCCACGTCGACCTGCGGGTAGAGCTCGAAGATCCGTTCCTGCTGTGCCTCCGCGAAACAGCCGCCCACGGCGATCACGATGTCGGGGTTTGCCCGCTTACGCGCACCCGCGTCACCGAGATACGCGGAAAGCTTCGTGTCGGGCTTCTCGCGGATCGTGCACGTATTGAAGACCACGATGTCGGCCTCGTCCTTCGATGTCGCCTCACCGAGACCGAGTGACTCGAGCATCCCTTTGATGCGCTCGGAGTCGTGGCTGTTCATCTGGCAGCCGAACGTGGTCAGGTGGTAGCGGCGCACTCGGTCAGTGTAGGCGCCGCGGCAGCGGCGGCTGCAACGCGACAGGGCTGATACTCGAGAATGCCGCGATTTCCAGGCTATTTGTGCTTTTAGACACAAAGTGCTAGCGTCAGAGACTCTCTGATGACGTGGCCGAGCCGCCGTGTGAATGTCGTCCTCTTGGCTGTCCTCGCTGGGGCAGTCGCCGGCCTCCTCGTGCTGCGTCGCACGCTACGGACAAAGGGAGGCGCAGCTGCCGTGAGTGCTAACAAGGAGATCGTGCGACGCGTTGTCGACGGGGTCTGGCGGGATCGGGACCTCACCATCATCGACCAGCTCATCGCCGAGGAGTACGTCGGGCACGATCCGACCCAACCGGAGCCGATCCGGGGCCGCGAGGGATTCAGGCAGTTCGTCGGCATCTACTTGTCGGCGTTCGACGACGCCTCGGTTACGATCGACGATCAGATCGCCGAGGGCGAACAGGTTGTCACCCGGTGGACCGGGCGAGGCACCCACACTGGCGAACTGATGGGGATCGCACCAACGGGCAAAGAGGTGACGGTCAGTGGGCTCACGGTCTCACGCATCGCCGGCGGCAAGATCGCCGAGGAGTGGGAACTGATGGATGCACTCGGCATGCTCGTCCAGCTCGGCGCTGTGCCGCAGCCTGCCACCGCGTAGTTACGGACACAACTGCAGGTTCGAGGGGCCGCTGAAAGGCGGCCCCTCGCGTGTGAGAACGCAACCGGCTGCCGGGCGTGAGACAACGTCCGGGCTCCAGCTGAAGCAGGCTCGGGCCGATAGATGTCGTACCTGTCGATCAGAGCCGATGTCCGCGTCGTTCTCCCATCCCCCGTTCATGCCGTGCCCCGCTTGTGGAGCCTCGGTCGCCGTGGTCAGAGAGGCACAGCATGTCTGCAATCCCGACCGGCGTGTCGACTTCGAGCTGTTCCAACTCCGCGCTGAGATCTCCGCTCTGGGAGACGAGATCGGTGAGTATTTCGCTTCGGCTCAGGGCCGTTTCGAGCAGTGGTGCGCTGAGTACGAACGACGACTGAAAGACGCCCCTGAAAACCTCGGAGGGTAAGCCTGCGGCCGACTAGGTGGCGGGCGCATACAACGCGTACACGTCCTTGCCAACCCCCTCGCCGTCGGTCGTGCGACCCTGGAGTGTGTAGCCGGGCGGCGGCGGGTCGCAGGTGATGCCTTTGCCGCGAACGAAGATGGAGAGCACGGCGCCCTTGTAGAGAGGGTCGATGTCGGGCTGCCCTGCCGCGAGGTCGAGGAAGCGGCCGGCCAGGCAGTAACCGGCACGGGCAGACTCGAGTGGCAGCATGTACGTCGCGAAGTTGGCGTCCCCCCCGACGTCGGACCATGATCCACCTCCATCCATCGTGCCCCACGCCTCGCCGCCCGTATAGAAGTCGGTCATGCCGCCGTCACCGGCGCCACAGATGTCGTAGCCTGCTGGATCTGCGGTCGAGACGACGATCGCGTACTGGGTTCCGGCAGCGAGAGACGGGTTGCCGAACTGAAGATCGACCCCAGCGGGGCCCGGTGCAGCGATATCGGCAGGCTGGAGATCGAGGCTCGCAATTTCCGCAGCGAGGTCAGGATGCCCGGCACCATCGACATGGGTGAGTGTCACGTGCAACGGGCCGGAGGCACCTGCCGAGTTGCCGAGCGTGAGATCAACATCACTGAGTCGCCCGGAGAAACCCGCTGTGAACACCTGGCCGATGACGAAGCCCGGCGTGAACGCCGCGCAACCCAGCGTCAACGCCTGGCTCTGATCAACCGTTGCGCCCGGTGCAACCGCCCCGGCGGAAGGGCTCAAGACAGCAGCCACCGCTGCTCCCACAACCGCCAAGACTGCCATGCGATAACGCATCTGCCGCTCCTTGCCTCAGAGAACAGGGCCACGGAGCCGAGCGGCGCCGCCAATGCGGGTATCGGCGGTAGCCGAGGATCCCTTGAGAGAGGGATCCAGGCTATTCCTCGGGGGCTGTCGACGGGAGTCAAACAGCTAGAGCCGGGGCTGTTATGCCCTCGATCTGCCAGCGAAGCCGTGAATCCGCCGTGCCGTCCCACACGCAGCCTTCACGGCCACACGCAGGGCCCCCATTTCGGTCTCGGCCGGCGATCGGACAGGCAGAGCCAGACCATCCCTCGCGAGCTTTCCGGTGCGCGATCGCCAACGCCGCTTCTGCCGTTGGTCGGTCGAGACCAGAAATAGGCGCGCACTCGCGCCGGAGTCCCGAACGCGAGATCGCGGATGGGTGCGGTCACGGTCACAGTCCGGCCGTTGATCGCCCCGGCGACGTCGGTCGTTCCGATCCCATCGCCGTACACCTGAAACGAATCTCGGCCCGCCGTGCGTTTGGCGACGACGCGCGTGTAGGTCACGCCGACCGCCATATCCGCCGTGTAGCTGGCATTGCCTGTGATCGGTCCTCGCACCGTCATCCGCACGATCACAGTGCCGTCGCGCTTGGCGAGCGAGACGGATGTGAGGTCGAGATCCGCTGGGCTGGCGTCGTTGGCTTTGTCGTCGAGCGTCACGCGGATGGGTCTCGGAGACGTTGCAGCGCTACCTTCGAGCGCCGAGGATGCGGCGACCAGCACGATCAGAGCTACGACGGCGACGTGGCGCAACGAGGGGCCTCCGGAGACTGGGACTGGATGCAGCAGGCTACGCCGAAGACCCGGGGGAATCCCCGAGCTCGGTGGGTGTGCCACGACGGGCGCTGTGACGTACGATCAGTCACCTCAGATGCCAATCGCCGGAGCAACGATCAACCTGACCTGCCCGACCTGCGGCGCACCGTTCGACGTCCACCTGAACGACACCGAGCCGAGGCAAGCCCCCCGGACTGTCCTCGACACCTGGATCTCGTTCCGTTGCCCCGCGTGCGAGCACCTCGGAGAGGTGCATCTCGAGATGGAAGTTCGCTAGGTGCACGCTCCGATGTATCCGCTTGATCTTCCCTAGTCGGCGCTGGACACCGATCGCCAGGTGCAGACCGGCCGACGGTTCGGACCGTCACGACAGGTGAGACGCCGAAGATCAACCAGACCGCAACGCACTTTCAACATCGAGAGGCGTAGTGTCGAGAGCGTTGGATAGAGCGTCACGACGCATGGAGCCGCCCCGTGACGTCGAGTGGCTGGGATAGGACGACGCCCATTCTTCCCTGTCCCAGCCACCCAACCGTCCTGACCTACTGGGAGGCGCAGGGCGCGACATCGGTGAAGGGGCTGCTTCGGCTTCACCAGATGCCTGGAACGAGGCGGTACGTGTGTCGAGCGTATTCGGCGTACGGGTCACCGATCTCGCGGTGCAGGAGCGTCTCCTCGGCCGGGATTCGCCGGACGTACCCGATCGTCGGAAGTAGCGCACACGCCGCGAGGCTGAGCGAGTTCCCCAGACCAATGCCAACGCCGGCGAACATCAGGATCGCACCCGTGTACGACGGGTGACGCAGGCGCTGGTACGGGCCATCGGAGACGCGTTGATGATCGACTCCGACTTGGAGGTTGCGAGTGAAGTGCATCCCCAGGGTGCGGATGGCCCACCAGCGCAGCGTGACTCCCGCGAGTCCGATCGAGCATCCCAGAACGGGCCAAAGCCACGCGTCTCCGGGGAGTGCGGCTCCGGGAAACCTCGACGCAAAGAACACTCCCAAGACCAGTCCCGTTATTTGCCAGGCCTGCAAAGCCCAGTATGTCCGGTCGGATGCGCGCCGGCGAGAATCATTGCGGAAGCGGCGATGCTCGAATACCACGGATCCGATGAGCGGCCCGAACACGAGTACCGTGGCGAGATGGTTGTCGAGAGCGAGAGAGGCTGACATTGGAATCGAGCGCAACCTCGAAGTCGCCCGAACGATACGCATTGGCTTCGGTGGATTTCAACCCGAACACGGACTGTGCGCTCGCCCTACACGGGAGTGCCTGCGGCATTGCGCCATGACGAGCGAGGCCGACGGGCGGGAGTGCCTGCGGCGGCCGCATCTCCCGCCCGTTGCCCCAACGCGCATGTCCTTCCCCACACCCATGCGCCGCATGCCGGGTGCGCGAAACGAATGAGCCACTGAGAATAGCGGGATGGCACAAGATGAACAACCCGTTGCACGGCGTGGCCTGCGCCCGGGTTAGATTGTGACGTTTGACTTTATGTCGGTGAGGGTGCTTGGATGTCCTTGTTGCCTGACTGCCGGTGACGGCAGCGGAGGTCCCTGCGGATCTATGTGAGGGCGAGTGAGTTGCTCGTGACTCGATTGACGAACCTTGGACTTGATGCGTCGGCTGTAGAGCGTCGCATCATCCTGACTCCTGGAATTGGTGCGGCATACGGGAACTCCTACGGTGTCTCGTCTCGGCTTTGTGAGCACGGGAGCTCTCCACAGTGCTCGGTCTGTCGCCGATCTTGGCCCGCTCGATGCCGTGACGGCGGTGCGGTGGACTCGGTCGGGTGAGTCGTGTGTCGCTGCCTGTGTCGTTCCGTCACTCGCCTGTTCCGCGCATCCGCGGGTTGCCTAAGTCGTCAGGAGTGGTTCGTGGCGGTGTGGCGTTCGCCGTTCCTGCGATCGTTGTCTGCTCGGCCGGATTGCATGCCGTTGCTGCTCGTCCGTTTGCGACTCCTTGGATCGCTCCCGATGAGATGGTGTACGGGCTGATCGGCCGCTCGTTTTGGGAAACGGGGCGGCTCGGATTACTCGGCGGCAGCGCGCCGTTTTTCGGCCTCTACCCTGTGCTGGCTGGGCTGCCTGAGGCGGTGTTTGGCACGGCCACCGGGATCGCGGTTGTGCAGGTCGCCCAGAGTGTCGTGGCTTCGTTGGCGGCAGCGGTTGTCTTCGCGTGGACCCGCCCTGCTGCCGGTGCGCGTTGGGCGCTGACGGCCGCCGTCCTTACCTCTTTGCTTCCAGCTGCTGTCTACAGCGGCCTTCTCATGACCGAGTCCGTTTTTCTGCTCACTGCGACACTTGCGTTGTGGGCGATGGCACGCGCCCTCGTGGAGCCGACGGTCTCTCGTCAGGCCGTGGTCTTAGCGACGTGTCTGCTTGCGACATCCACGCGGCTCCAAGGGGTCGTCCTGCTGCCGATCTCGCTCACGGCTATCGGGCTGGCGGCACTGTTTGGACGGGACATCGGGCTCGTGCGGCGGTTCACGCCAATGCTGATCGCGATTGCAGCATTCGGTTTGGTCGTGCTCGGCTTTGAGCTCTTGACGACCGGTTCAGCGGCATCGCCGCTCGGAGCCTACGGCGTGACAGTGAGCGGCGGCTACGACTTGCAGGCGACTGTGAGCTGGGTGTTGAGACATGCGGGAGACCTGTTTCTCGTGGTCCTTGGGGCGCCTCTGATCGCGATGCTGTTGCTCGCCTATGAGGCTGTGCGGGGACGCGAGCGGGATCCGCAAGTGCTGGCTCTCGTCGCCGTGGCGCTCTCGGCGTCCGTCTGGTTCACGCTCCAGGTCGGGATATTCGCCTCGCGTTTCGTCGGCCATCTCGCGGAGCGCAATCTCATCGTCGCAGTCCCGCCGCTTCTCGTCTGCTTCGTTGTCTGGCTCTCCGGCGGCCCGCCGCGGCCACAACCCGCCGCGTCGATCATCGCTGCTGTTGCCGCTATTCCCGCCGTCCTGCTGCCCGTACGGACGCTGTCGACCCCCTACGCGGCGCCCGACGCGTTCATGACGATTCCCCTCTCGCGGCTACTTGGTCTGACTTCGCCAGTGGCCTTCGAATTCATCTGGGTGGCCGCGGTCATAACCATTACCGCGCTCACCCTGTGTATCCCGCGTCGTGCCGCGCCGCTGTTGGCGGCGCTCGTCGGCGCCGCATTTGCGGTGACCTCCGTCCTAGCGGTGCAGGAGATCGACAAGCGTGCGCGGGTCGACCGCGTAGCGTTCTTCGGCACAGAGTCTCCTTCATGGGTGAACGAGGCAGCAACATCAGCAGACGTCCTCTACCTCTACGACGGCAATCCCTTCTGGAACGCCGTCTGGGAATACGCCTACTGGAACGACCGCATCCGCTGGATCGCGAAACTCCCCAGCCCAACCCCAGGCCCAATACCGAATGCCAGCGAGGCAAGCCCCAGACCAGACGGCCGCCTCCTCGACAAAGGCGGGCATCCGCTGCCCGCACGAGAAGTGCTCGCCTCCACCGCATTCACACTCGTCGGGATCGCCACGGCGGAGAGTCACCAGGAGGGCGTCGGTCAAGCCGGTCTGCGTCTCTGGCGCACTCCCGGGCCGCCACAACTCTCTACCGTGACGGTAGGACTACGGCCCAACGGCGACATCAGCGAGCCCGTCACCATACTCGTCTACGCGTGCGGGCCAGGCAGGCTCGAGCTGACGCTCATTGGCAAAGACGGAACGCCGGTAGTCATCAGCGTCGACGGCGCGCCTAAGCGTCGCGTTGCGGTAGCCGCAGGAACCGTCTGGACGGGCTCGGTGCCCGCTCCCACAAGCGCAACGGGGAAGACCACCTGCACGTACCAGTTACGCAGCGCCGGTCTGGTCGGCTCAACCCAGATTGGGTTTGTTAGGCGGCACTGAACTCTTTCCAGTCAAGCGTGGTCTCGCGGTGCGCCCTCATTGGCATCGTCGTCAACGCCGAGCCAACACCAGTCCACATCGAGAACGTTCTCGAAGCTCGAAACGTCGGATCGGACGCCGGCCATCTTTTGGTTGGCGCGAACACTGACAGATCGAGCGCTAGTGCCACCAACCGTCTCCGTCCACCGGTGCGGGTAGCTCTGTCGGAGCGTCCCTTTGCTTTGTGGATTCCGGACTAGGCAAGAGTCTGATGAGGAACCCACCGCCCGACCTCACCGGAGGGCGCAGCGAGTGCGTCTAGGGGTCGCTCTTCAATTCGTCAGGCCAGCGCCCGACGGACGATTGCCACATGCAGCCGAAATAGAAGCCGAGACTCAGGCTCAACATGCTCGCGAGCATCAGCACGGTCGTCCACCACCACCACACCATCCGTGTCTCCAGTCCGCGGTGCTCGTACCTGACACTGTGCGCGTTCGGCACCGAGCGGCGAAAACCTCCCAGCGGATGCTAGGCGAAGAGGAAAGCTACGAGCGGATCAGTCTTGGGGTTGTCCCTGAACCACGAGGGCCGACTCGCGCGTGACCACCGCGACCGTAGTTCTTCTCTTCCCGCTCCAAATAGCCCGCAAACCGCGCGAGAGAAGAGCGCGATAGCGCGAGGGCGAGCGGCTGCGGAAGAGTAGGGCAGTCGCTCCCCCTCGCGCTGTGCTGGCAGCCATCGCCCACGACGCCAGCCATCTCACAGTAGGACGACCTGCAACAGCTGACAATGCGGCCGACGGGTAGGTTTTCCGCGCCCCGAATAGGGTGCTGGTCACCAGAGACCTGCCTGGTAACCGATCCACCATCGGAGTACACTCGCGCCCACGGGTTGGCCTTCGAGGTAAGGGTTTTCAAGCTCAGGGGACTTTGTCGGCCGGCCCGTTTTCTGCGGCGGCTGGGTGGGTCCAGCACGTATCGACTTCGCACTTTTCCTCCCCTGAGAGGTGCGGAGTTAGCTGGGCCCGCCACCTTCAGCCGTCGCTGCCGGTCCTAATCCCGATGCCTCGTCGAGGCGCCAACCACGCACGGCCCTCACCATCAACGAGCGGCTCGTTATGTCAGGTGGTTTCGCCGCGTCCGGCGCGTGAATGGCTCACGTTCACCGGAGGTCGTCCCTAGCCTCAACCGTCCACGGTGGGGATCTTCGATGCAGACCCCTCACCACTCCCAGCCACGCGCCAACCAAGGGCTGGCAATCAGTAAGCAGAGGATGATCGCCCATTCCACCAGCGCTCCAGCGCACTCGCCACCGCAGTTAGGAACGACCATCGCAATCACGAGGCTCGTCGCCAGTGCGAACGCGACCCCAGCAGCGAAACCGACGAATCCGCCGATCAGGACGGGAACGACTTTCCCCTTCACGGTTGTGCGATTCTGCATTAGACAGTGGTTTGAGACAAGGCGGGTTGCTCCCTCGGGTACTCCACCAAGTCAACGTCACCGCTCTCGCAAGTGGATACGAGGCTTCTGATGAGGATGCTTCAGCCGCGACGACTAACGCAGCGTCACCATCCGCGAGAGCCACTGCCGCATTGGAGCCGGGGTGCTTGGCACGCTCTCCGCCAAGCACCACCAGTCACTCCCAGTGTCCACTCCCCGAGTCGACATACGAAACCTAGGATGGGCGGGGATTCAGCGCCATTACCCAAACGAGGGATCGCCGAGAAGGGGAACGGCAGGAGAACCAAACGCACAAGCACGTAAACCTTCTCGCGGGCTAGGCAAACAAGAACGCGACCAGCGGGTCCGCGGTGGGCTCGTCCATCTGCGACATGGCCTCATAGGCGAGGACAGAGGCGACGCATGCGTCGATCAAGCGGCCTAGACCAGCCTTTTCGATTAGGTAGCGGCCGCGGCCGTACTCATCACGGCCCGCCTTCCGCAACCTCGCGTTCAGCACATGCCGGCGGAGATCGTCGTCGCCGTCATGCGTGAGGTCGCCCTCCTCGAGCGCAGTCCTGAACCGCTGAACACATGGCGCCATCCTCTGAGCCGTGTTCGTCGTCATCTCAACGATGCGGTCGGGCCACCGCGCTGTATCCGCGCCCGCAGCACCTGGTCGCTCGGCGAACTTACCACTTGCTTACCACAAGCCCGGCAACGCCCTCCCTCGCCACCCACTGAGACGTCGAAAGCCCCGCGGGAGCAGGGCTTTCGACAGTCGGGGCGCCGAGATTCGAACTCGGGACCTCTAGTCCCCCAGACTAGCGCGCTAACCAGGCTGCGCCACGCCCCGCGACGGCGTCATCGTAGCGACCATCCATCCTTCACGAATTCCGAACGTCGATCTCACGCGGTGTTCTCAGTCATGACGTTGGATGAGATCGTGATCGTCGCAGTTCTTCTCACCGTGATCCTCTTCTTCCTCCTGGCGTGCCCGCTCCTCGCGGCCGCGGCGAGCGACCAGCTCTAGCGGAGCCACCACGCGGACGAGCGCAGTGATCGCCTTAGCTCGGGGATGCACGATAGACCTCGGTGGGTGAGACGAATCACCCAAGAAGCACCAACGGGATTGTCGAGGCGCTGCCGATGCCTGTTCCATGGATATTCGTTCCACATGGTCAGACGGTCACGTGCCGCCTCGCGCACGACAGTCGTAGCTCATTCTCTCGGGATGCCAGGACGACGAGGACCGCACGGCGTCGCGGTCACCTCGATTGCTGTCTCGTTCGCTCGTCCGTGCGGCACCGGCACTTGCTCAGGACAAGGCCCTGCGGAACGTCAGCCGAGTTTCCTGTAGAGCCGATCCACGAGATCCGGCATCTGCTCGAGCTTGTCCGTGATCGCACGAATGCGGTACTCGCGAAAGTGCTCTGGTTTGACGCCAAACGCCTCAGCAAGTCGTGCGAGCACATCGTTCGACGGCACCGGCCGGTTGCCGTGGACGATGTGATTCAGATATCCCGCCGAGAGCTCGGTCTTGTCCGCGAGAGCCCTGTACGTCAGCCCCGTCTCGGCCATCAGCCGCTCCATCGTCGGGCCGAGTCCATCGTCTGAGAACGTACGCCGCTTTGCCACTAGAACTCCTCTATCCATGTAAGCACGGTTTCACGCGGAATGCGATCGTCGGCGCCGGTTGCCCGGACGCGCACGTCGATCGCCCCGTCGTCCAGTGTCTTCTTGCCGACGGTGATTCTGATCGGGACACCGAGCAGGTCGGCGTCGGCGAACTTCTCTCCCGGTCGTTGTGCGCGGTCATCGAGTAGCACCTCGAGCCCTCCACCGGACAGCAGTTCAGCTGCCTCAACTGCGGCTTCCAGCACCTCGGGTGCAGCGCCGTGAAGCGCAAGAACATGGGCGTCGTACGGCGCGACCGAGCGTGGCCAGACGATGCCGTGCTCGTCGTGACGTTGCTCGACCGAAGCAGCCATGACGCGCCCGGGACCGATGCCGTAGCTGCCCATCAACACGTCGTGCTCGACGCTGTCCTCATCCAGGAACGTCGAACCGAGCGGAGTCGAGTACCTGGCCCCGAGCTTGAAGATGTGGCCGACCTCGATCGCCGTCTGGAAGCCGAGTTGCCCGCCGCACGCCGGACAGGCGTCGCCCTCGACCGGTTGCCGGATGTCGGCGAAGCGCGCGGTGAAATCACGGCCATGCTCGACGCCACGCAGGTGCCACCCAGTGCGGTTGGCTCCCGCGACGAACTGGCCGTCTCGGAGTGCATCGTCGGCGACGATCTCGCCCTCGAACCCAACCGGCCCGAGCGAGCCGGGGTCGGCACCGAAGGCGGCGCGGATCTCGTCTTCGGTGGCGGGCCGAAACTCGCTGCCGAGAGCAGTCGCGAGCTTTGCTTCGTCGAGGCGGTCGTCACCGCGGAGGAGGCCCAGGATGAGTGTTCCGTCCTCCTTGGTCACCGGCATCGCCTTCGAGGTCGCGGCAGGATCGATCCCGAGCAACCCCGCCAGGTCGTCGATGGTCGCGATGCCCGGCGTTGCGACCTCCGAAGGCTTGTCGAGTCGATCCGGGAACGTCGGGACTCGAGGAATGCCGCGGGCGATCTCGAGGTCAGCAGCATAATCGCCGTTCGCGCAGGTGACGAGGGTGTTCTCACCCGACCCCGATGGGGCGAGATAGTCGAGGGACTCGCTCCCGCCCATCATTCCCGACTCGGCCTGAACGGCGAAGACCTCGAGCTCGCAGCGATCGAAGATCCGCTGGTAGGCGGTCGCGTGCTTCTGGAAGCTGATGTCGAGACCTGCCTCGTCGCGGTCGAACGAGTACGAGTCCTTCATGACGAATTCACGAACTCGGAGCAACCCGCCGCGTGGCCGCGGCTCGTCACGGCCCTTCGTCTGGAAGTGGTAGAGGATCTTCGGCAGGTCACGGTACGAGCCGAGCTCGGCGAAGTGGAACGTCACGGTCTCCTCGTGCGTCAGAGCGAGGACGAACGGGCGGCCCGATCGATCGTCCAGCCTGAAGAGCTCCGGGATGCCATAGCGGCCTGTTTTCTGCCAGAGCTCGGCTGGTGTCACGACGGGCATCGACATCTCCTGGCCACCGATCGCGTCCATCTCCTCGCGCACCAGTCCGACGATCCTCTCGTGTACGCGCCAGCCGGCGGGCAGGAAGCTCCAGAGGCCGGCACCCACCTGACGGATCATCCCTGCGCGGACGAGCAGCTTGTGCGAGATCGCGTCGGCGTCTGCCGGGTCGTCCCTCAACGTCGGGAGGAACAGCTCTGATTGGCGCCGGACCATGAGGCTGCAGGTTACCGAACCTGGCAACGCGGTCTCGAGGGGGACTGGCGCACCGTCACCAGCGCCGAGGAGAACGGGAGTGTCGTTCCTAGTCGAGTGGGATCAACGAGGCTTCGGCCATGGCGAGAGCTGCCGGCTTTGCCATCTTCAGGCGCTTCGGCCGCTGCATGCCGCCCGCGATCCAGAGATCGATCTCGTGGAACAACTCGTCGATGAGGATGTCGGACGACACCTTCTTCAGCACTCTGCCGTGCGCGTACAGAAAGCCGACCTCTCGCCCGCCGGCTATGCCGAAGTCTGCGTCGCCCGCCTCCCCCGGTCCGTTCACAGCACAGCCCATCACGGCAACCTCGAACGCCTCGGGATATGCCTTGAGGCGTTCTTCGACGACAACGGCGAGGCTTTCGACGCCAACGTTGTCACGGCCGCACGAAGGACAGGCGATCATCACCGGTCCGCGCTCGCGGAGCCCGAGCGCCTTGAGGATCTCCCACGCGACCTCGACCTCCTTGACCGGGTCTGCCGTCAACGACACGCGGAAGGTATCGCCGATCCCGTCGGCCAACAGCGAGCCGATCCCGACGGCACTCTTGATCGTCCCAGCGAACGGGGTCCCGGCCTCGGTAACACCGAGGTGGAGCGGATAGGGCACTCTTGCCGCAAGCATTCGATAGGCACGGATCATCGTCGGGACATGCGTCGCCTTGACGGAGATCTTGAAGTCTCGATAGTCCAGCTTCTCCAGGAGCTCGACCTCCTCGAGCGCAGCGGCGACGAGCGCCTCGGCCTGGTCGAGCTGTGCGAGGCCAGAGAGGTGTTCGGGAAGGGACCCGGAGTTCGCGCCGATTCGCATGGCTACCCCGGCCTTCTTCGCTGCGCGAACGACCAGCTCGACCTTGTCGGGGCCGCCGATGTTTCCCGGGTTGATCCGCACCGCGGCCACACCCGCGTCGATCGCGCGGAGAGCGAGAGAGGCATTGAAATGGATGTCCGCGATCACGGGAATGGGAGAGAAACGGACGATTCTCGCAAGGGCGTCGGCGTCTTCGATCTTCGGGACGGCGCACCGTACGACCTCGCAGCCGGCCGACACGAGCGCTGCGATCTGCGCCGTCGTCGCTTCGACGTCGTGCGTCTTCGTGAGTGTCATCGACTGAACGACAACGGGTGCGCCGCCACCGATCGTGACGTCGCCGACGCGGATCTGCGCGACACTGCTCATCGAGATCAAGTGTAGAGACATGAGGATCGAACCCCCGCCCCCCACCTGGGCGTTCGCGCGCCCTCCCGCCGACCATCCACACGACGCCTGGGGGCTCGGTGCCGATCTCGAGCCAGCGACACTCCTCGCGGCCTACCGGGCCGGGCTCTTCCCGATGCGAGTCGACGGCGAGCTGATCTGGTGGTCACCGGCCCGGCGGGCCGTCATCCCGGTGCGCGGGTTCGACGCCTCCCGCTCGCTACGCCGGGCCGCTCGTGCGTACGAGATCCACGTCGACACCGCCTTCGGCGACGTGATCAACGGGTGTGCCGACCCTGCGCGACCGCACGGTTGGATCGACGCGTCGTTCGTCATCGCGTATGCGCGACTGCACGAGCTCGGTTGGGCGCATTCCGTCGAGGCCTGGGATGAGGACGGACTCGCGGGAGGCCTCTACGGGGTCGGGATCAACGGTCTCTTTGCCGCCGAGTCCAAGTTCTTCCGCCGCACCGGAGCCTCGAAAGCTGCGCTGCTCGGCCTTGTCGGGTTTCTTGCCGCAGCAGGTGGCTCTCGGGTGCTCGACGTTCAATGGTCGACGCCGCATCTCGAGTCGCTCGGTGCGGTCGAGATCACGCGCAGGAGCTACCACGAGCTTCTCGACGCCGCCCTGCTGCTCCCTGATGCGTGGGAGGCGCTCGGCGAAGAGCACGACGGACGCGCCTCGACCCACTCCTGTCGACGCTAGGACAGCCGTCCGACGTCGTTCGTCAGCCCGAGCACGAAGAGGAGGAGGACGAGCCCGATCCCGACGATCGAGACGCGCTCGTACACCGCACGGCCAACGGCACGCCCACGGACACCCTCGATGATGGCGAACACGATGTGCCCGCCGTCGAGCGGTAACAACGGGAGCAGGTTCAGGAGGGCGATCGAAAGCGAGATGAGCGCGAGCACCCAGAGAAAGCTGCCCGTGCCCTCCTTCGCAGCATCTGACGAGCCCTGAACGATGCCGATCGGGCTCGAGATGTCCTTCCGCCCCTTACCGGTGACGAGGTGCCCGAGCGATCCCACGATGTCCTGTGAGACGCGACCGGTGAGGCGGACCGACTCCCTCGCCGCAGCGGGGCCGGAGAGCCCTTCCCCCTGAAGGAGGAAGCCGAGCCGATATACACCACTGTCCCTCTGCGCGGCGCGGGGCGCGAAGACGATGCGCGTTCCGTTGCGGAGCACCACGATCCTCAGCGGCCGACCTTCGGAAGTAGCGATCGTCCGCGAGATCTTCTCGGCCGTCATCGGGATCCCGTTGATCGAGACGATTCGATCGCCGGCACGGAGGCCGAGAGCCTCGGCGGCGGAGGCCGGCCGGACGCTGTCGACGACAGTCGTCGGCTTGCCACCGGAGGTCATGTAGAGGCCCGTGAAGAGAACGAGTGCAAGGACGATGTTGGCAGCCGGGCCGGCAAAAATCACCAGGACTCGCTTCCACGTACTGGCCCGCCAGTACGCATCCGGCCCGAGAGCGTCACCGATATCTGCGACGCCCTTCTCGACGCCGCGGGCGGCTTGATCCGAAAGCTGCTGTTCCGATGCGAGGCCCGCGAAGAGCGCCAGGGATTGACGGGCGCTCTCGTGGTCGTCGGCGGCGAGAGACCGCCGCAGGCGATCGGCCGGCCGAGCAAGCTCCGGGGCTTCCTCGACCGCGGGGCCGAAGACCGGGTCGACGTCCGCCGCCGCCGGCCGATGCATGCCGGGGATCTTGACGAACCCTCCGAGCGGGACCATCCCGATCCCGTATTCGATCCCGTTCCACGTGCGTTTCACGGCAGCGGGTGGAAAGCCGATGTAGAACTTCCGGGGGCGCATCCTGAGCGCCAGTGATGCACCAAAGTGCCCGAGCTCGTGGACGAAGACGAGGAGGCCGAGCCCGAGGATCGAGACGAGAATCGTCATGCGGGAACGAGCCCTCGTTCTGCGGCGCGGCGGGCTTCCCCGTCAGCCGCAACGAGATCTTCGAGATCCCGGGCCGGCGCGCCGTCGACGTTCTCGAGCGCGGCGGCAACGGTGCCGGCGATCTCGACGAAGCCGATTCTGCCATCGAGGAACGCGGCAACCGCAACTTCGTTGGCGGCGTTGAAGGCGCATGGGAAGGTGCCGCCGCGCTCGCCCGCAGCCCGCGCCAGCGGCAAGAGAGGGAACGTCTCACCGTCAGCAGCCTCGAAGTGAAGGTCGAGCCCCGCAGCCAGGTCGAGCGGCTCGACGGGGACCGGTGGGCGATCTGGGTAGCCGAGCGCAAACGAGATCGGCACACGCATGTCGGGGTTTCCGAGGTGCGCCAGAAGAGCACCATCCCGAAAGCGCACGAGCGAGTGAACTATCGAGGTTGGATGCACCACGACCTCGATGTTGTCGTACGGGATTCCGAAGAGCCAGTGGGCCTCGATCAGCTCGAGGCCCTTGTTGGCGAGGGTGGCTGAGTCCACAGTGATCTTTCGTCCCATCGACCACGTCGGATGGGTGAGCGCGTCGGCGACGGTGACCTCCTCCAGCTCGGTCGCCGCGCGACCGCGGAACGGCCCACCTGAAGCGGTCAGGACGAGAGCCGCAATGGTGTCCCGCGGCCGTCCTTCCAGGCACTGGAACAGCGCTGAGTGCTCGCTGTCGACCGGAAGCAACAGCCCGCCGCCACGGCGATGCGCCGCGATCGCGAGCTCGCCCGCAGCGACGAGGCTCTCCTTGTTCGCGAGCGCAAGCGTGATACCACGATCGAGCGTCCAGAGTGTCGCGTGCACACCTGCGAAGCCCACAATTGCATTGAGCACGATGTCGGGTTCACACGCGTCGAGGAGCTCGTCGGCGTGACCGGCGACCTGCACGTGCTCTACACCATGGGCAGCAGCCAGCGCAGCGAGCGATTGGGAGCCAGACATGAGCGCACACAGCTCGAGGTCGTTGTCCTGCTCGATGATTTCGATGGCCTGACGACCGATCGAGCCGGTTGCCCCCAGGAGAGCGACGCGCGTCATTGGTGCAGGGTGCCTGAATCGAACGACGTCACGTCAGGGCCAGGACAACGTAGAACGCCGCAGGCCCCGCCCAGAGCAGAGAGTCGACCCGATCGAGCACCCCCCCATGTCCCGCCAGGACACGGCCGGAGTCCTTGACGCCGAGGTCACGCTTGATCGCCGACTCGAAGAGGTCGCCTAGCGTCGAGGAGAGCGCGATCACAGCCCCGAGCGCAAGTGCCTCGATATCGGTGAGGAAGCCCTGGTCGTACATGGCAAAGAAAGCGACCGCCATCGCAGCCAGCGTTCCGCCGACGAAGCCCTCCCACGACTTCCCCGGAGAGATTTTTGGGGCCATCTTGTGGCGGCCGATCGTTCGACCGACGAAGTACGCCGCGGTGTCGTCGGCGAACACTGCGATCAGGACGGTGAATACGACCAGGCGGCCGTTCTCCGGGATCTCGCGGAGCAAGATGAGCGAGGCGATGCCACCGCCGACCCAGACGACGCCGAGTAGCGTCAGCGAGATGGACGCCGTCGCTGACGGCCGCGCATCCGAGAACCCGAAGATGACGAACGCGACGAGGACCGTCGCAAAGATGCCGCCTACCATCCACGAGCTGTCCCCGACCTCGGCGCCGACCAGCGTCAGAATCAGCCCGATGTACCCTCCGAGCACGATCGGCCGAAGGCCACGGCCCATCACGTAGAGCTCGTGCAGGGCCATCAGGCCCCCGACGACTGCGATCGCCAGGAGCCACCAGCCGCCGAGCCAGACGATTCCGAGGACGACGGGCAGTAGGACGAGAGAAACGGCGATTCGCGACCAGAAGGAGCTCATCGGCCGCCAAATCGCCGATCGCGCGAAGAGAACGCAGCGAGCGCCGCCCGGAGATCGTCGGCACCGAAGTCGGGCCAGAGCGTGTCGGTGAACACGAATTCGGCGTACGCCGTTTCCCAGAGCATGAAGTTCGAGAGCCGGAACTCGCCCGACGTCCGGATCAAAAGGTCGATCTCCGGCAGCTCCGGTGCGTTGAGCCGGGCTGCGATCGCCGCCTCGTCCACCGAATCGGCGGTGAGGCCATCCTCGATGCACTTCCGAGCTGCGTCCACGAGCTCGGCGCGACCGCCGTAGTCGAATGCGATCCACAGGCACAGCGTGTCGAGGTGCGCTGTCGATCGTTCGAGGTCCTCCATGCGTTGGCGGTGATCGGCCGGCACGCGGTCACGCCGGCCGAGGAACCGTGTTCTCACGCCCTGCCGGGCAAGATCCGGAAGCTCTCGATCGATCGTCTCACCGAGGATCTGCATGAGGGCCGCGACCTCGTCCGGGGGCCGCGACCAGTTCTCCGTCGAGAAGGCGTAGACCACGAGCGTGGTAACACCGAGATCGATGGCGGCCTCGACTGTCCGCCGCAACGCTCGCGTCCCCTCTCGATGCCCATCCTCGACGGGCCGGCCGTGCCCCGCAGCCCAGCGGCCGTTCCCGTCCATGATGATCGCGACGGTACGCGCCGACAGCTCATCAGCCGGAATCGAAAGGGAGGAGGGCTTCGCTACAGCCGTCATCGCGACACGGGGGTGCGCCGCCGAGGTTTGCCGGGGAACAACCCCCTACACCTCCATGATCTCGGCCTCTTTGTGCTTCAGGAGGTCGTCGAGCTTCTTGACGTGGTCGTCCGTGAGCTTCTGCACCTGAGCCTCGGCCCGACGCTCCTCGTCGTCGCCGACGTCACCGTCGCGAACGAGATCCTCGAGGTGTTTCATGACGTCGCGGCGGACGTTGCGGACGGCAACCTTGCCCTCCTCGGCGTAGCGGCGAACGACCTTCACGAGCTCCTTGCGTCGCTCTTCGGTGAGCGCGGGGATCGGCAGCCGGATGATCTTCCCGTCGTTCGACGGAGTCAAGCCGAGATCGGATTCCTGGATCGCCTTCTCGATTGCCTTGATCTGTGAGACGTCGTACGGCTGGATCGAGAGCAGGCGCGCCTCGGGAGCCGAGATCGTGGCAATGTTGCTGAGCGGCGTTTGCGTACCGTAGTAGTCGATCGTGATCCGGTCGAGGAGCGCCGAGGATGCCCGCCCCGTGCGAACGCTATTGAACTCGTTACGGGTCGATCCGATCGACTTGTCCATCCGCAACTCGCAGTCGGTCAGAAAGTCCTCGATTGCTGTCACCTCAGGCCTCCTTCGGCGTCGCCACGATCGTGCCGATCCGCTGCCCAGACGCCACGCGGACGATGTTCCCTTCCGCGAGCTCGAAGACGTGGATCGGCACCCAATTGTCCATGCAGAGGGAAAGCGCGGTTGTGTCCATGACCCGCAGACCCCGCTCGATCGCCTCGAGGTGCGTGATCTCGGGCAGAAACCGCGCGTCCGGATCGGTGCGCGGGTCGCCGTCATAGACGCCCTCCACACCGTTCTTCGCCATCAGGATCGCCTCGGCTCCGATTTCGAGTGCCCTGAGCGCAGCTGCCGTATCGGTTGTGAAGAACGGGTTGCCCGTTCCGGCGGCGAAGATCACGACGCGCTCCTTCTCGAGATGACGCATGGCGCGACGTCGGATGTATGGCTCCGCAACCTCCGAGACGGCGATCGCCGACTGCACGCGCGTCTGCGCTCCGTGCTTTTCCAGCGCGTCCTGGAGTGCAAGGGCGTTGAGCAACGTTGCGAGCATGCCCGCATAATCGGCAGTTGCGCGATCCATGCCGTCGGCCGCGGCGGCCAGACCTCGGTAGAAGTTGCCGCCGCCGACAACGATCGCGAGCTCGGTTCCGCCACGCCGAACCTCGACCACCTCGCGAGCGATCGCCGATACCGTTTTCGGGTCGACGCCGTAGTCGCGATCGCCCATGAGGCTCTCACCTGACAGCTTGAGCAAGACGCGGCGAAACGGCGAGGCAGCCGCGATCGGCGGCCGCCGTACCGCATCGTCGGGTGTTGTGCTCACGATCCGGCGACCGAGACCCGCTTGAAGCCATTCAACGTGGCCCCGGCGGCCGCGAGCGCTGCCCCAACCGACGTGGACTGGTCGTGAATCCACGCCTGGTCGACGAGGACGCCGCCGGGTGACGCTGCGAAGAACCGTTTGCCGAGCATGCCGGTGACGATCTTCTCACGTGCTGCCTCCGGCTTGGATAGCACCTCGTCGGAGTTGAGGTAGACCTGCCGCTCCGCCTCGATCGCCTCTTCAGACACGTCTTCGCGCGTCGCCCATTCGGGTGCAGCGAACGAGATGTGCATGGCAAGCTGTCGGGCCAACGCTTCGTCGCCCCCATCGAGGTCGACGAGGACGCCGATCTTGTGGGCCGGCGGATGGATGTACGCCGCCATCGTGCCTGCGTCGTCATATCGCTCTACACCTGCGATGACGATGTTCTCGCCGAGCTTTCCCATCAACTCCATGCGCTCGTCGTCGAACGTCTCGGTCGCGGCGACGCCGTCTTCGTGGACGGCGTGCAGGACACGCTCCGCGAAGGACTGGAACTCGTCGCTCTTCGAAACAGGCTCCGTCTCGCAGCCGATGCCGACGATGGTGCCCACCCCACCGTCGATGATCGACCCGACAAGCCCTTCCGTCGTCGCCCGATCAGCCCGCTTGCCCGCCTGGGCCATGCCCCGTTCGCGCAGCAGTGTCCGGGCAGCGTCGAGATCGCCGTCCGTCTCCTGCAGTGCACGCTTGCAATCCATCATGCCTGCGCCCGTGAGCTCGCGGAGCTCCTTGACGAGGCCTGCGCTGATCTCTGACACTCCGTCTCCTCTCAGTGAGAGACGAGGCGCGGGAGCGCCTTCGCCTGCTCGATCCAGTCGGCAACCTCGGTCGCGCCCGGAACCCGACGGACGAGGCTTCGCGCCTCGTTCGTCTCGGCGAGCGCCGTGACGAGGTTCTCCACATTGCGTTGGGCGAGCTCGGGTGCGGAGTCCACTCCAGCTGCCTCGAGGAGCTCCGCGAACTCGGGGCCGACGCCGCTGACCCTCATCAGGTCGGCATGATTGACCCAGCGGAGAACGCGCACGGCATCGATGCCCGTCTCCTCGACGAGCGCAGCCCGGCCCTCGGGCGTCGCGCCCTTCTCGAGGAGCGCCTCGATCGACGTGACGTCCGCCGCTCGCAGCTTGTCCGCGTAGGCAGGCCCGATGCCCTCGATCTCTTCGATGTCGCCTGTCCTGACGGGTGCCGGCTCTTCGGCAACGGGTTCGGCAGCGCCGGTTTCGGCAGCGGCCTCGGCAGCCACCTGCGCTGCCGCGGCAGCCTCTGCGGCCGCGGCCTTGGCGGCGAAGTCCTTCTCGGACACCTTGCTCTGGCCGGCGGCAATACCGTCGGCGAGCGCCCGCACGATGAGCGAGCACGAGCGGATCGCATCGTCATTGCCTGGAATCACGAACTGGGCCTCGTCTGGATCGCAGTTCGTATCGACGATCGCGATCACGGGGAGATGCAGGCGCTGCGCCTCGCGAACAGCGAGAGCTTCCTTCTTGAGATCGACGATGAAGATCGCGTCCGGCTGGCGCTTCATATCGGCGACCCCACCGAGGTTGGCCTCGAGCTTCTCGAGTTCGGCCTCCATCGTGATTCGCTCTTTTGCCGGCAGCAGCGCGAGCTGCCCGTCGTTCTTCAGGCGGCGGAGGTCGTGGAGGTAGGCGATGCGGTCGGAGATGGTGCGCCAGTTGGTGAGCAGACCGCCGAGCCAGCGATTCGCGACAAACGGCATGCCAACGCGCGTCGCCTCGTCGCGAACGGCGTCCTGAGCCTGCTTCTTGGTTCCGACGAACAGGATCGTGCCGCCGCGCTCGGCGATGTTCCTGCGCAAAGTCGTACGCGTCTTCGACGAGTTGTTGCGTCTGCTGCAGGTCGATGATGTAGATGCCGCCGCGCTCCGTGAAGATGAATCGCTTCATCTTCGGATTCCAACGGCGTGTCTGGTGGCCGAAGTGAACTCCAGCCTCCAGTAGCTCCTTCATGGAGACGACTGCCAACGGGACCAGCCCCTTTCGCTGTGGTTTCGGATGTACTGCTCCGGAGGGCCAGGACGGAACCGGGCTCCGATGGCGAAGCCGCGGCACCACCGCCCAAGCGCTGATCGCCGGGTTGATGGAACGTGAGTGGCCAATGGTACCGGACAGCCCGCCAGGTCAGACCAACGACACGGGTACCGCGGGCTCAGCGACGTGCGACCGTGAGGGCGCTGTTCAGATCGTCGGGGAGCTCGGATGCGATATCGATCATGGCGTCAGTGAGAGGGTGTCGAAAGACGAGTCGGCGGGCGTGGAGGAATTGGCGGTCGAGCCCGAGATCCCCTGCCACGCCGTAGGTGGGGTCGCCGCTCACCGGCAAGCCGATCGCCTCGAGGTGGACCCGTATTTGGTGTGTCCGCCCCGTTTCGAGCCGCACATCGAGGAGCGCGTGATCACGCATCGTCTCGCGAACATCGAACCACGTGACGGCATCGCGTGGGGTCGGTGTATCGAGCGAGTGGCGACTGCGGTCGCGCCGGTCACGTCCAATCGGGGCTTCGATCCGCCCCGACGCGGATTTTGGAGCACCCCGGACGAGCGCGGCGTACGTGCGCTCGACTTCGCGCGAGCGAATCATCTCCTGCAGCAGCTCGTACGACTCGTTTGAGCGGGCCACGATGAGCAATCCAGAGGTGTCACGGTCGAGACGATGGACGATCCCCGGGCGGTCGTCGTCCTCGCCGCCTTCGGCGCCGTGCTCGAGCAATCCCTGAACGAGCGTTCCGGTGCGGGTCGACCCCGCAGGGTGAACAACGAGGCCGGCCGGCTTGTCGACGACGAGGAGGTGCTCGTCCTCCCAGACGATAGGAATGTCGATTGTCTCCGGTTCCAGCGCCGCGGCAGCTGGAATCGCGGCACTGATCTCCTCTCCACCTTCGAGCCGAAAGCTCTTCGCTCGACGTTCACCGTCGACGAGAACGAGTCCGGCAGCGATCAACCGCTCGACGAGCGCTCGCGATCCTAGCTCGGGCCGCTCCGCCAGAACGCGATCGAGACGCGAGCCCGCCTGATCGTCAGGAACGCGAAAGAGGAGCCGTGCCAACGCGCGGGCTCGTTCGGTCGGCAGCGACGAACGAGGCGAAAAGGAGCCCGACGCCGACGACGATGAAGGTGTCGGCGAGGTTGAACGCCGGCCAGTACGCGAAGTCGAGGAAATCTGTGACATGGCCCAACCGGACACGATCGATCAGGTTCGCGATGCTCCCGCCGATTACGAGGCCGAGTGAGATGGGCAGGAGCGAGTGCCGTTGGGCTGTGCGGCCGAAGAAGACGAGCATCGCAGCCACTGCTGCTGTCGTCAGCAAGATGACCGCCGTCGTCGAGTGTGCAAAGAGGCCGAACGCGATGCCGGTGTTCTGCACGTGATGGATGCTGAACGGGCCGATCGAGGCGACCGTGTCGCCGAACGACAGGCGCGCGGAGACGATTGCCTTCGTGAGCTGATCGGCGACAATCGCCGTTGCTGCGATGACTGCCAGAGCGACCCATTGTGAAGGCCCGGCGCCGAGACGGCGTTCTGCGCTCGAGATCGGCTGTAGCGCATTCGTGGACGATCCCACACGAATGTCGACCCGTCGCGGCGGATCGCTCCTGGCAGGCTCGCTCAACCGTGCTCCTGACGGCGCTTGTCGTCCAGGCACAGGATCGCGTAGGGGACCGCCTCGAGCCGTTCATCCGGAATGACGGCGCCGCACACGGCGCAGGTTCCATACGTCCCGGCTTCGATTCGCCACAACGCCTCGTCGATCTCGGCGATGACGTTGTCGGCGTTGTCCCCGAGCGACTGGTCGAGCTCTCTGTCAACGAGGTCCGTGGCGTGGTCGGCGATGTGCTGGTCGCCGGCGGCGGAGTTGATCTCGCCCTCGCCCTCCTCGTCCGCCACGAGCTCTGCCGTCGCTCGCAGGATCCGTTCGCGCATGCGGAGGAGCTCAGCACGTCGAAGCGCGAGATCGACGGTCATGCGGGCCCCCTCTGGGCGACGACGAGGCGTCGCTCCACCTCGGCGCTGCTGATCCCGACGAGCTCGACGACTTTGTCGCGAGACCCGGCCCCGCTGACGATGCGGATGTCGGGCCGCCGAAGCTCGAGCGCCTCGGCGAGGAGCGCAACGACCGAAGCGTTTGCGCGTCCACGTTCGGGGGCAGCGACAACGCGTACCTTCCAGGCATCACCATGGCGCCCAACCACTGCCGAGCGGCCGGCCCCGGGCGAAACACGGAGTTGGAGTCGAGTCGTGGACGTCCCCATCACCCCATAGGATAGATGCGGTTAGCCGGCGAGCTTCCGTACCTCATCCGATTCGTCTCTCGGAGGCGGCAAGACCGCTGGGAGAGACATGGCCGACCGCGGCTGGGCGGTCCATTCCGGCGACCCCGCCGGTGCTGCGTCGTTGACGTCTTCGGTCTCCTCCGCATCGGCGGGTGCCTCTTCGACAACTGCGAGCGCCGCGCGAAGCAGCGCCTGCACGCGTCGCACGTCGCCCATCAGATGCTCCTTCTCGGTGATTGCGTCGCGTAGGACCTTCCGCGCCTCGGCGTTCGCCTCCGTCACGATGACGTCGGCTTCGCGACGTGCGCTCTCTTTCAGGTCCTGCGAAGCACGCTCAGCCGAGACGAGGGTCGAACGCAGCAGACCCTCCAGCTCGACGTGACGCGTGACCTCCGTCTCGAGCTCTTCGACCCGCTCGACGAGCTGCGAGCGCTCGCGCCAAACCGTCTCGAAGCTGTCGGCGATGTCATCCATCAGGCGATGGACGGCAGCCTTTCGGTATCCGAACAGGCCACGCTTGAGTTCGATATGGCGGATCTCTACGGGTGTGAGTGGCATAACGACTCTCCTTCCTTCTCTACAGCAGGCGCCCGATCAGACCGAGCAGCAAGCGCTGGGCGATGATGAGCGTGATGACGGCAACGATCGGGGAAAGGTCGAGTGGGCCGAGTGACGGGAGGAGACGACGGAAAAGACGGATGTACGGCTCGCACACGTCATCGAGAAACCGCTGCAACCGGTGGAGCGCATAGGGCATCTTGATCCATGACGTAAGGACATACGCGAGGATCAAGAGAATATAGACCTCGAAGAACACCGAAACGAACCGCTGCACGGACGACGCCGTGTCGGCGAGCACAGAGATAGCGTCGGCAGAGCCCACGAACGAGCTTTCGTCGCTAGGCGGTGGATCCCTGCGCCGGCCGGGAGCCGGCACCGTCGAGAGGCTCGGTCCTACGCCTGGTTGAAGAAGCCGCCCTTGTCGAGCATCCGGGCACGCTCCTCTGCCGAGACTTCGACATTTCTCGGGGTGAGGAGAAAGACCTTGTCGGCGACCCGCTGCATGCTGCCGTTAAGCGCATAGGTCAGGCCGCTTGCGAAATCGATCAGGCGCTTGGAAAGCTCGTTGTCAGCGCTTTGCAGGTTGAGGATCACCGGGACAGAGTCCTTGAACTTGTCGGCAATCTGCTGCGCGTCGTTGAAGCTACGCGGGAGGACGAGGTGCACGCTCGCCTTCCCGGTGTCTGCCGAGCGAAGCCTCGTCGGCCGCGACGACCGAGACGAGGACGGCACGGCAGCGGGCGCCGCCTCGGCGCTCGAGCTCTCATCGGTCCACCCATCGGGTTCGCGGCGGCGAGGGAGGCGCCGGACGTTCTGTCGTGTCGACCGCGACCGGTACTCACGGTCGAGCTCCTCCTGGGTCTCGAGGCCGTCCTCGTCCCACTCCTCGTCTTCGGCGATACCGAAGTAGACGAGAGTTCTGTTCCAGACGTCCGAGAAACCCATGCGGCGGCATGCTAGATGATCCAGAGGACGATTCAGGTACGGAAGAGCGTGCTCCCTATCCGGATCAGCGTCGCACCCTCGTCGACGGCAACGCGCCAATCCTGCGAGGTGCCCATCGAGAGCTGTGGTAGACCATGATGCTGCGCGAGGCGTGCCAGCCGACGGAAGGTGGAGCGACTGGATTCCGGGTCGTCCGCATACGGCGGCATCGTCATCAACCCGCAGAGCAACGGGTAACGGCCGAGGTAGCTTTCGATCTCTTCCTCGCCCACCCCACTTTTCGAGGGTTCGCCTGTGAGGTTTACCTCGAGAAGCCAGGGGATCGCGAGTCGACGGGCTGTCGAATCTGTGTCGACAGCGTGCACGAGGTCGCACAGCTCGTTTACGACGCGGGCCTTGTTCGACTGAAGCGCACCGATGAAGTGCCATCGGAAGCTGTCTCCCACGAGTTCGTGTTTCTTCTGCATGTCCTGCACACGGTTTTCGCCGACGACCGCGATGCCCGCATCGGCAAGCATGCCCATTTCGGCTGGGGCGATGTACTTCGTGGCCGCCACAACGGTGACGCCGCTTCCCGCCTCGGCACAGACGGACTCGTAGGCCTCGCGGATGGCGTTGTCACTCACTGGAGCTCCTGAGCGGCGCGATCCAGCAACCACGTGCGGTTGTTGTGTTCCGGTTCGTCGACGACTTCGTTCAGGAGGACCTGTAAGGCGCGCCCGAGCGCAGGGCTCTCCCGGAACCCAATTGCCTGGAGGTCGTCCCCCGTAACCGCGAGGTCGGCGATGCGGTGCGGTTGCGAGCGCTCTTCCTCGACACGCCGCCGGAGAACGGCGACGGCCTCGAGCTCTTGCCGGGGCACCGTCTTGGCGCGTAGGTCCGCCTGCTTGTGGCTGATCAAGTCCAGTGCCAGATCGTCGCCGTACTGTGCCAGGAAGCGCCGAGCGAACAGATCGTCTATCGGCTCGTCCAGCTGAAACGTGTGGTTGGCGATGATGCTGACAACGTGTTGCTGGACGTGTGTCGGATAGCGAAGCCGTTTCAGAATCCGATTCGCGAGCACGACCCCCACAACGGCGTGGCTTGTGCCTTCCGTGTCCGTCTCGGGCTTGCCGAGATCATGGAGTAGGCAGGCTAGGCGCACCACGAGTCGGTCCTCTGCATCGGCTGCGTTCTGCACGACACTGAAGATGTGCTCGTCGAGCGGCAGCGGCTGCCGCGCGGAACCGAGCGAATAGCCAATCGCCCGTGAGAATTCGGGGATCACCTCGGTGAGCACCCCCGTATCGCGAGCGAGGAGCAAGGCACGTTGTGGCATGCGTCCCTGGAGAAGCTTCGAAAGCTCACCCATTGCATCCGCCTTGATGCCGCCACCGATCCTCTCCGCCGACACATGCGCGATGCCGGACGCCTCCGTTCGCATCTGGATCAGCGTCTCTGGCGCAAGGTCGAAGTCGAGTTGCGCGACGAATCGCAGGGCGCGGAGGAGGCGAAGCGGGTCGTCCTCGAAGCTCGTCGGCCCGACGGTGCGGACTTCTCGCCGCTCGAGATCGGCTACGCCGCCGAAGGGGTCGATCAAGGCGCCACCATCGAGTCGGATTGCCATCGCGTTGATCGTGAAGTCGCGGCGAGCCATGTCTTCTTCGAGGCTGATGGTCCCGTTGCTGACGATCGCGAAGTCACGGTGGCCCGGACCGGTGGACCGCTCGGCGCGCGGCGGAGTCAGCTCGATCCCTGCTGGAGCGAGGGAGCGGACTGCACGATCGGACGGAAACAGGCGGACACCGACGAGTTGCCCGTGGACCACCATGTCTTCGACCTTGCCGTGCCGCTCCAGGAGCTCACGCAATCCTGCCTGGTCGACGCCGGGAACGAGAAAGTCCTCGTCGGAGTGCGGCAGCCCGAGGAGCTGGTCGCGAACCGCGCCCCCGACGACGTAGGCGTCTATCTGGAGTGACCGGATGTACGAGCGGATCTCGGTTGGCACAGGTGGGATTCTGCCCACGCTGAGCAGCGGCCGCGACGTGCGCAGCTCTGCGAAGGGAGGGCGAGGCAACGCATCGTCCCTACAAGTGGGCTACCGCCTCGATCTCGACGAGCGCTCCTGACGGCAGCTTGGCGACTTCGAACGTGGAGCGGGCCGGCGGACGATCGCCGACGTGACGGGCATACACCTCGTTCATGGCAGCGAAGTCTCCGAGACTCTGCAGGAAGACGCTCGTCTTGACGAGGTTCGCCAGCGAACTCCCAGCCTCCTCGAGGATGGCCGCGAGGTTCCGCAGCGCCTGCTCGGTCTGCGCGGCGACGTCTCCTTCGACCGCTGTGTCACCGACCTTCAAGCCGAGCTGTCCCGCGACGAAGACGAGCTCACCAACGCGGATGGCCTGACTGTAGGGAGCACCTTGAAACGGTGCAGGTGCATTCTCGGTGCGGATGACGGACTTCTCCATGCGTTCCTCCTAGAGGGTTGTCCTAGTTGTCGAGCGCGCTGACCTCGGCGCGGGAGGCGCCGCTGCGCGCCGCCACACCGAGTGCGACTCCGAGGGCCTTGAAGATCGCTTCCAGAACATGGTCGGTGTTCTCTCCCTCGATCAGCCGGACGTGCAGCGTGACTGCAGCCGCATCGGTGAGCGATGTGAGAAATCGAGCTGCGATATCCGTGCCGAGACCGCCTGCACCCGTGAGGTCGGCGTTCGAGGCCACGAGCGCCGTGCCCGAGGCCTCGACCGCCACCATGGCGAGCGCCTCGGCGGAAAGCATGACCCCGCTCCCATGCGCGCCCGACGGGAGAAGCGGCGACACAGCGCGACCGATCGCTGCCCCAGCCGCGTCGACTTCGGCGACCGGCTCGTCGGGCTCGATCTCGAGGGTGAGATCGAATTGACCGGCGCTCGCGAAGAGCGTGAGAAGATGATCGAGCAGGGGCACGCCCGTCGCGACGTTCGCGCGGCCGCGGCCGGCAGCAAGCCTTGCGCCGCTCACAGTTCGCCGCGCTCGATATCGGCCCCGAGCGCTCGCAGCCGCTCGTCGATTCGCTCGTAGCCTCGGTCGATCTGCCGGATGTTGCCGATACTCGACTGGCCGTCGGCGCAGAGGGCAGCAATCACCATTGCCATACCGGCGCGGATGTCTGGACTCTCGAGTCGCTGACCAACGAGCTGTGCGGGGCCGGTGACAACGGCACGGTGTGGATCGCAGAGAATGATGCGCGCGCCCATGGAGACGAGCTTGTCGACGAAGAAGAGCCGACTCTCGAACATCTTCTCGAACACGAGGACCGTACCCGTTGCCTGCGTGGCGGCGACAACGGCGATAGACGTGAGGTCGGCTGGGAAGGCCGGCCAAATCCCACTCTCGATCTTTGGAATCTGGCCGCCGAGGTCGTCGACAACTCCGAGCTGCTGCCCGGGTCGAACATGGAGCGTGGACTCCCCCACGTCGAGCTCGATCCCGAGCTTCCGGAATGCGGGCACGATCGAGATGAGATCGTCGGGCTCGACGTCCTCGATCGTCAGGTCGCCGCCCGTCACTGCCGCGAGCACAGCGAAGCTCGCGACCTCGACGTGCTCGGGCCCGATCCGATACGTCGCGCCGCCGAGCCGATCGACTCCTTGGATCCGCAGCACATTCGATCCGATGCCCCCGATTTCTGCCCCGAGTGAGACGAGGAAGCGACAGAGGTCCTGGATGTGGGGCTCGCAGGCGGCGTGGCCGACAATCGTCTCTCCCTCGGCGAGCACGGCTGCCATGATTGCGTTCTCGGTGCCCATCACCGATGCCTCGTCGAGGTACATGCGCTTGCCGACGAGCCGGTTCGCGCGAAGGTCGTAGGCGCCGTTGATCTCCATCTCGACGCCGAGCTCAGCGAATGCATGAATGTGGGTGTCGAGGCGTCTGCGCCCGATCACATCGCCGCCGGGAGGCGGCACCACGGCCCGGCCGAAGCGTGCCAAGAGCGGACCGGCGAGCAGGAAGGAGGCCCGAATCTCGCGACAGAGATCCGGATCGAGCTCGGTCTTCGAGACGCCGGAGCTGTCAACGCGGACCTCGTTCGGTCCGGTCCAGACGGCATCGGCTCCGAGATCGACGAGGAGTTCCACCATCACCTCGACGTCTCGGATCCGCGGCACGTTGGAGAGATGCACCTCGTCCGAGGCGAGCACGGTCGCGGCAAGTATCGGTAAGGCACCGTTCTTGTTTCCGGACGCACGGATCGTGCCGGAGAGCGGGCGACCACCCTGGATGACGAACGACTGCATGAGGGGCGCTATCGTACCCGTGCTGTGGACGTGACCCGCGACAACGCCTGGGCGACCCTTACCCGGTACACGACGAGCGAGTCGCTTCTACGTCATGCGCTGGCGGTCGAGGCGTCGACCCGCTGGTATGCGCGCTATTTCGGCGAGGACGAGGAGTTGTGGGGCTGCACGGCCCTTCTCCACGACTTCGACTACCAGATCCACCCCACGCTCGACAAGCACCCGCAGGACGGTGCCCCGATCCTGCGCGAGGAGGGCTATCCCGAAGTCGTCATCGAGGCGGTTCTTTCGCATGCCGAGCATCTCTCAATTCCCCGAGACACGCCCCTGAGGCGGACGCTGTTTGCGTGCGACGAGCTCTCCGGGTTCGTCCACGCTTGCGGTCTTGTCCGGCCCACGGGCCTCGAGGGACTGGAGCCGAAGTCGGTGCGCAAGAAGTTGAAGCAGCCGTCGTTCGCCGCGGGCGTCCATCGAGACGAGGTCTACGCGGGCGCCGAGCTTCTCGGCCTCGAGCTCGACGAGCACATCGCGAACGTCGTTGCTGCGCTTCAGCCCATCGCCGGGGAACTCGGCCTCACCGTCTCTGCGTCGTAGGCTCCTGACCGTGCGGAGCGGGCGTCAGGTTCTCCAGGGAACCGTGGTGCCCGGAGGCAGGCCCTCGCTGTAGCTCGGAGCTTCTCCGGACGAGACGTCACGGCTTCGAGGCTCTGCCACCCAGATGTGTCCTGCGATTTCGAGTCCCGCGGGATCGGTGAGCGTCGCGACGCCGAACGAGACCGTCTCACGGCCGGGCGCATCCCAGAAGACCGACGTGCGGCACGTGCGGCATGAGCCGCGGCTCGCGTTGTGCTCGGAAACGGCCGCAGGCTGCCAGAGCAGGGCATCGGCGTTCGAGATGGTGAGATCTTCCCGGTGCGCCGCGGAAGCCGACCACGGGCCACCTGTCGCTGCGCGGCACGCATCACAGTGGCAGACGAGAATGTCACGCAGAGGGCCGTCGATCGAAAAGCGAACTGCGCCACAAGGGCAAGAACCGTTCCTCTTCACGCGGGCAGCGCCGCCACGAGCCGGTCGATGTCGCCGTCCGACGTCCACCAACCACACGAGACCCGAATCAGCCCCCTCCTCGGAATCTCTCGCACGTGAACGCCGGCCGCTGCAAGTGTCTCCACGAGCGCGGCAGACTCGCCCGGGGCGCGAAACGCGACCAGCGTCGAGCACGGGTCAGGCGTCACGACCTCGACGCGGGTCGAGAGCAGCTCGCGGCAGCGTTCGGCGACGGCCGCAGCATGGTCGAACGCCCATGCGGGTCGCGACTCCATCGCCGCGAGGAGGCCCGCGAGTGACGATGACGGCCACCAGTTCGGCTCGAACCGTGCGGCGCCCGGACGAGGCTCGAAGTGCCCGTCGGGCTCGTACGTCGCCTGGGAGAAGTAGCTCGGCGACGTCACCTCCAATCGATCAGGATCGGCGACGATCAGCGCACCCGTCGAATCGGGACCGCAGAGCCATTTCTGGCCGGAGATCGTGAGGAAATCGGATCCGGTCGCGGCAACCGGAATCGCACCGACCGACTGCGCACCGTCGACGAGAACGGGAATGCCGGTCGCCTCGCGTAGTTCACGTACCGGCAGCACACGACCGGTCGTCCAGAGCACCTGCGACAGCGCGAGCAGGCGAGTTCGAGGGGTCACGGCCGCCTTGATGCTGTCGGGATCGGGCTCGACAACGATGACCCGGGCGCTCGAAGCACCCAGTGGCCCGAGCAGCCCGAAATGCTCGTCAGTCGTTGTCACGATCTCATCGTCCGGACCGAGTCCGAGCCCAGAGAGGACGATGTTGCAACCGTCAGTGGTGCTTCCTGTCAGTGCGACCTGAAGCGGATCGGCGGAGACGAACGCCGCGAGGCGCTCTCGCACTGTCTGGCGGAGCTCCATGGCGCTCGCAAAGAACGGCAGACCGGTGCGTCCTTCACGAAGGTCGCGTTCGAGGGCGCTGTGGGCGGCGGCCACCGTTGCACTGGCGAGCGGCCCGAACGTCCCCGCGTTGAGATACGCAATCTGCTCCAGAACCGGAAACGCGGATCGCGCTACTGCCAAGGCGCTTGTCGACACGTTCGGTGGCTCGGTGGCCGGCACTCGCCCATTGTGCCCGTCAGCGTCGACACGCAGGGTGCCACCTCGAACCCGAACGCTTCCCAGCTGACCTCCTGACTACGCTAGGCGCGATGCGCATCGTCATCGCGGATCCCCCCGCGTACACACCGCCATACGACCACGCGCTCGCAGCGGCGCTCGCCCGCAGGGGCGTCGATGTGCAGCTCCTTACGTCCCGCTTCCGGTTCGGTGCAGTGCCGCGCGCGGAGGGATATACCGTCGATGACTCTCTCTATCGCCTCTCGACACAGATCGAATCGCGAGCCGGGCGCCTCGGCGCGAAAGCGCTCGAACACCCCTTCGCGCTGGCCAGGGTCTGGCTCAGCCGCTGCGATCTCGTGCATCTCCAGTGGGTCGCGGCACCCGAGGCCGACGCCTGGCTCCTCCGCACGCGTGAGCCGCTCGTCTTCACCGCCCACGACCTCCTCCCCCGACGGACGGCGCGTCACACACGCACGTGGAGCCGGCTGTTTCGCCACTTCGACCGTGTTGTCACCCACAGCGAGCACGGCCGACAGACGCTAGCGGCGTTCGGCGTCGCGAGCACGAAACTTCGCGTCATCCCACACGCCGCCACCCGTAGCGACCCGCGGCGGAAAGACGATGGACGCACGGTTCTCGCCCTCGGAGTCATTCGTCCGTACAAGGGGCTCCCGGATGCAGTGGAGGCCGTCCTCGGCATCCCAGGCGCACGCCTGCTCGTCGCCGGCGATCCACGGATCCAGCTCGGCGCGATCCGAGCGGCAGCCGGCGATCGTGTCGAGTGGCGCCTCGGGTACCTCGACCGGGCCGCGATCGAGACAGCCCTCGGCGACGCGACAATCGGCGTCTTTCCATATCGAGCCGAGCTCGATCAGTCGGGCGCGCTCCTCCAGACGATCGGTGCCGGCATACCTGCGGTCGTCTACGACGTCGGCGGCCTCGGGGAGCTCGTCGGTGCGTTCGGCGCCGGCCGCGTCGTGCAGCCGGGAGACGTCCAGGGCCTACAACATGCTGTGCGTGAGCTCCTCGACGATGCCGATGCGCTTGCCGAGGCGCGCGAGGGCGCCTCTCGCGCACGTGCGACGCTCACGTGGGACAACGCCGCAGCCGCGCACGTCGCGTTGTACGAGGAGCTCCTGTGAGGGCCCGCCGGCGCGACCGCTTCCATGACCTCGTCGAACGGCAGCTCGACCTCTTCGCAGCCGACGACGCAGACCTGCTCGACGAGGCGGTCGAAGCGGAGGCGGCTTGGAACTCCGCGGGGGCAGAGGACGCAGAAGAGGCGTACGGCGACTACCAACTCGTCGTCGACGCCATCGCCGATCGGTTGCTCGACATTCGTGAGACATACGCGAGCTCGCTCGACGACGAGGCTTCGAGCGGCTACACGGCGGAGTTCACCCGCCAGGCGACGCGACGCTTCCGTCGCTATGCCACTCTCCTCGCCGATCTCGACGAGCCGTAACGCCCGTCAAGCACCGGCGTCGAGCGAGAGCTCTTCCGGCTCCCGAGGGCGCAGAACGTGAGCGAGCTTCAGATGTGCGGACGCTTCCAGATGCCGGCCCTGCTTTGCGAGCGCACGACCGAGGGCGTAGTGGGCGTAGTCGTCAACGGGCGACAGTTCGAGCACCTTTCGAAATTCGCGCTCCGCTGCGCGCCAGTCGGTGATCCTGAAGTAAGCGATGCCCAGTGCCTCACGAATCGATGCTTTTTCAGGCTCGAGGCGTCGCGCTTTCTCTAGCGGAACCGTCGCCTGAGCGGCCATTCCGTCCCGAAGCCGGCTCCGGCCCAGCTGGTAGAGGTCATATGCCTCACTCATCGACACATGGTGCCAAGCACGTCAACCCTCACGTCGGCGGCCGCGGCGCCAGGCGGGTACCGAGTCTTCTAGCGCTCAGCGGCTCCGGAGGATCTGCTCGATCTCGTCGAGCACGGCTGCCGCGATGACAGGTTTCGGCGCCCGTGGCACGAGGGTGTCGCCGGCGGCCGTCATGAGTGTGACTTCATTCTCGGCGCTGTCGAAGCCAATATCGCTACGTCCGACATCGTTGTAGACGACGAGATCGACATTCTTGTCATGGAGCATCGCCCGCTTCCGCTCGAGTCCCGCGGCACCGTGTTCTGCGCCGAAGGCAACGAGGACTTGATCTGGACGACGCGCCTGGCCCAGAGCGTGCGCAACGTCGGGCGTCGGTGTGAGCTCGATCTGCCACGGCGCACTGTCCTTGGGTCGTTTGCCATCCAGAGCGGCGACGGCACGGTAGTCAGCTACGGCGGCGACCATCACGATCACGTCGGCATCCGAGCGTGCAAGGGCCTCGCGCTCGAGATCTGCCACCGTCGGCGTCTGCACCACCTCGATGCCTCGGGGCGGCGACGCTGCGACATTCGCAAGAAGCAAGGTCACGTCCGCCCCACGGCGGCGCGCCTCGTCCGCAACGGCGAGCCCCATGCGCCCTGACGAGCGATTGCCGATGAAGCGCACCGAGTCGATGGGCTCACGCGTTCCGCCTGCAGTGACGAGAACATGCTTTCCCGCGAGCGAACTCGACGGGCGCAGAAGTGCCTCAGCGCGGCGGACGATCTCGGCGGGCTCTGCCATCCTCCCGAGGCCGACTTCGCCTTCGGCGAGCTCACCGTCCACGGGCCCCACGATCTCGACCCCGCGCGCGATCAGCAACTCGTGATTCGCGCGGGTCGCGCGGTTGGCCCACATCCGAGTGTTCATGGCGGGTGCGACGAGAACGGGACCGTCGTGCGCGAGGATCGCCTCGGTCAGGATGTCGTCGGCGAACCCGTGGGCGAGCCGCGCCATCGTGTGCGCTGTGAGCGGCGCGACAACGATCAGGTCGGCGCGCCGCAGGTGCGGATAGGGATCCGTCGGCACCGGCTGTCGGGCCAATGCGTAGAACGTCTCGGCCGCGACGAACCGCTCAGCACCACGGGTCGGCACGGGCACGACATCGTGCCCGGCGCCAACGAGCAGGCGGATGACCTCGCACGCCTTGTATGCCGCTATGCCGCCGGTGATCCCGAGGATGATCCGCGCCACGTGCCTAGTGTGCCGATTACACGCCGTCTCGGTGCATCCGCTCCGAACACGGAGAGGTTGATCAGGTTGTCTCAGGTCTTACACGCAGGGCAGCAGACGAACGAACAGCGAGGGAGTTACTTCGGGGAGGTGTAGCGGATCTTCCCTTGAGCAACTTCTTCCATCGCCATTGTCAGGTAGTTCTTCGACCGCGACTCGATCAGCGGGGGCGGTGCAGAGTCGAATCCGATGCCCTCACCGAGCTGGTGGTGGTAGCTGTTGATCTGGCGGGCACGCTTCGCAGCTACGATGACGAGCGCGTAGCGCGAGTCGACGTGCTCTAGCAGATCATCGATACGAGGTTCGATCACGAGGACGCAATGGTAGCTGCGAACTCGAGCTCCTGCTCGACGATCGCGCAGAGCGCACCGGTCGCCCGAGTGACGTCGTCGTTGCGAACCATGTAGCGAAACCGGTGGGCCTGTTCGAGCTGGTTCCGTGCGAGCTCGATGCGGTCGCCGATCTCTCCCGTCGATTCGGTGGCACGATCACGGAGCCGACGCTCGAGCTCCTCGACGGGCGCCGCGATGAAAACGGTGACGCTTCCGGGTACGTCGGCCTGGACATGTAGGGCGCCGTCGAGCTCCAGCTCGAGCACACAGACACGGCCGTCCTCCGACACTCGCTCGATCTCCGAGCGCAACGTGCCGTATCGCTTGCCCGATACGTACTTCACGTGCTCGAGGAGCGCGCCCTCGGCGATCCGGGCGAGGAACTCCTCCTCGGTCAGAAAGTGATACTCGACGCCGTCACTCTCACCGGGTCGCTGCGTACGCGTCGTCGCCGAGATTGCGACCTCCAGGGCAGGAACGCGCTCGACGAGTGCCTTGATCAGCGTGCCTTTGCCGGCGCCCGAGGGGCCCGTGATCACGAACACCGGAGCGGTAGTCAACCTCGGGCTGACCGCTCTAGCGGTTGAACAGCGACACGAGCTCCGCGCGCTGCCGCTCGGAGAGGCCGCCTACAGTCTTCGACTGACTGATCCTGCACTGGTTCAAGAGCCGAGCGGCTTTGACCCGGCCGAACTTTGGGACTGCCATGAGCATGTCGAAGACCTTGGCCGTTGAAACGTACTCCGGCGGGTCGAGCAGGACGCCCTCGATCTGTGCAGTGCCGTCTTTTAGGTCCTTCTTCAGCTGCGCGCGCCGAACGCGAATGTCGTTGGCTCGCTTCAGCGCTTCCATCCTCTGATCGAGCGACCGGGCTGGTGCCTGCACCTGAATCTTGGACGCGACCATGAGCGGACGAGTCTAGCAACCCCGCAGTCTCGGTCAAGTCGAACTGTTTTCGCCCATTTGCAGGTATTTCTTAGCGCTAACAGTTGGCAATTGCCCGAGCTTCGAGCGGATCGCGATAACCACGCGCCGTGGCTTCGTGCATCAGCTCATGCCGGATCCGCCCTGGTGCCGCCGGATCAGCAAACAACACCGTGCCAAGAGAGACAACACTGGCACCCACCGCGATCAGCTCCAGAGCGTCGATTCCCGACTGCACGCCACCCATGCCGACGATCGGAACATCGACCGCACGTGCACATGCCGACACGCAGGCGAGCGCGACCGGCTTGAGTGCGGGGCCTGAGTATCCGCCGATCCGGCGGCCGAGCCTGGGCCGGAGGGTGACCGGATCGAGAGCCATCCCCCGGATCGTGTTGATGAGAGACAGCCCGTCCGCTCCAGCCGCGACGACCGCCTTCGCCGACTCGGCGATGTCCCAGGTCGCCGGCGAGAGCTTCGCGTAGAGCGGCTTCGATGTGAGCGAGCGACAACCCGCGACGATCTGGGCGGATGACTCGGGAGCCTCCTCGACGTTCGGGCAGGAGAGGTTGAGCTCGATGACGTCGACGTCTGTCCGGCTGTCCAGACGTTCGCAGATCCCGGCGTAATCGCCGGCCGAAAAGCCGCCGACAGAGACCCAGAGGCGCAACCCCTGGTCGGCGAGGGCCGGGAGGACGTGAGTGAGGAATGCTTCGATTCCTGGTCCCTGGAGGCCGATCGAGTTGAGCATGCCCGACGCCGTCTCGGCGATCCGGACCGGTGGGTTGCCCTCACGCGGATCTGGCGTAATCGTCTTGGTCACGAACGCGTCCAACTCGGCTGCCACGTGCGGCGCCGTGAGAGCATCGAGGCACCCACTTGCGTTGACGAGAGCGACGGTCATGCCGCCCGCAGAACCGGTCCCGCGACGCAGAGACGCTCGAAATGGCCGTCGATCTCGACTACACACCCGTAGCACGCGCCGTACCCGCAAGCCATCGGCGCCTCCCAGGCGAGTTGTGCGCGCGGTACGCGTTCGCGAATTGCCTCCAACATCGGCTCCGGACCGCAGGCAAGGACGTCAACAGGTTCGTCTGGAAGCAGCGAGGTCACGAATGTCGGATCGATCACGACGGTAGCGCCGGGAAGAAGAGCAGCCGCCTCGGCGTGGTTGCTCGAACGGAAGCCGAGAATCGCGGGAGGCACACCGAGCACGCGCGCGAGATACGGGAACGGTGCCACGCCGATCCCGCCCCCGACCAGCAACGGGCGGCGCACATTGAGATCGAACCCGTTGCCGAGAGGGCCGAGAACGTGAAGCGACTGTCCTGGGATGAGGCTGCACAGTGCTCGCGTGCCGGACCCGATCGGGTCGATCAGAAAACACAGCTCTCCCGCCTCCGCAAGGCAGAGCGACATCGGCCGCGGCAGCACGTGTCCTGGCGGGTGGAGCATGAAGAACTGCCCGGGAACACCCGGCTCGAGCAGGCCCGCCGCCAATCTGAGCAAGGTGTAGGGACCGATGGATTCCGTCGCGACGACGCGAAGCTCGGCTCTCTCGCTCACGCTCCGATTCCAATGCGCTCCTGGAGCGAGAGCGCCGACTCTGCACGCGCGTTTGCAATCGCGTGGACGGCTGCGGCCGCGCCCGAGATCGTGGTGATGCACGGAACGCGCGCGATCAGCGCGGCCTCGCGGATCCGATAGCCGTCTGCACGTGCCCCTGATCCCTGGGGCGTGTTGATGATCAGGTCGCAGCGGCCGTCCTCGATCAAGTCGACGACGGTCTGCTCGCCCGTTTCGGCGTCGGCGACCTTGGCCACCTCCCCCACTTCGAGCCCTGCAGTGCGAAGTGTCCGCGCCGTGCCGTCGGTCGCGACGAGCTCGAAGCCGAGGCCCGCTAGTGCGGCAGCGATCGATACGACGCTCGGCTTGTCGGAGTCGTTCACGGAGAGGAAAGCTGTCCCCGAGGCCGGCAGCGGGCGGCCTGCGGCGCGCTCGGCCTTCGCAAAGGCGGTCGGCAGATCGGACGCGCTCGCCATCACCTCACCCGTGGACCTCATCTCCGGTCCGAGCACGGGGTCGGCTCCGGGAAAGCGCGAAAACGGGAGCACTGCTGCCTTGACGCTGACCTGCAACGGCCGCGGTGTCGGAAGCTGCAGATCGCGGAGCTTCTGCCCTGCGGCGAGCTTGCAGGCTGCCTCGACGAGATTGATCCCGATCGCCTTGGAGGCGAACGGGACCGTGCGCGAAGCTCGAGGGTTCGCCTCGAGGACGTACACGGTCGAATCAGCGATCGCGAGCTGGATGTTGAGAAGCCCGACGACCCCGAGCGCAGGTGCGAGGCGCCTGACGATGTGCTCGATCTCGAGCGCGTTCGCGAGGGTAAGGGTTTGCGCCGGCAGCACACACGAGGAGTCGCCCGAGTGGACTCCGGCCTCCTCGACGTGCTGCATCACAGCCGCGATGAACACGTCCTCTCCGTCGCAGAGTGCATCCACGTCGATCTCGACGGCGTTCTCGACAAATCGGTCGACGAGCACCGACCCCGATACGGCGTTCATCGCCTCGCGCAGTTGAACGTCGTCGTAACACACGCGCATTGCGCGGCCACCAAGCACGTACGAGGGCCGAACGAGAACCGGATAGCCGATCGTGGCTGCAGCGGCAACGGCCTCGTGAGGCCCAGTGACGGTCGCCCACGGCGGACAGCGGATGCCGAGCTCGTCGGCCAGCGCGCCGAACAGCTCGCGATCCTCGGCGAGGTCGATGGCCGACAGCGGCGTCCCCATGATCGTGTACCCCGCCGCCTCGATATGGCGAGCGAGCCGGAGCGGAGTCTGACCGCCGAACTGCGTGACGACTCCTTCGGGCTGCTCGCGGTCGATGACGGCGAGCACCTCCTCGGGGGAGAGCGGCTCGAAGTACAGCCGGTCCGAGGTGTCGTAGTCCGTCGACACCGTCTCCGGGTTGCAGTTGATCATCACCGCCTCGTATCCGAGCGACCGGAATGTCTGCACGGCGTGAACGCAGCAGTAGTCGAACTCGATGCCCTGCCCGATCCTGTTCGGCCCCGAGCCGATGATGACGACACGCGGCTTCGTCGCGGGCGGGAGAGCTTCATCGTCCTCCCCCCACGTCGAGTAGTAGTAGTTCGAGCCAGCCTCGACCTCACCGGCGCATGAGTCGACACGACGGTAGGACGGCCTGATGCCCTTCGCGTAACGGACTCGGCGCACGTCGTCTCCGCTCGTGCCCCAGGCGGCTCCAATCGAGTCGTCGCCCCAGCCCGCACGCTTGGCCCGCAGGATGTCGAGTGAGGCCAGTTCGCGACGTGCGTGGGCGAGCTGCTCCTTGAACCACGGGTGAACGCCGTCCGGAATGTCGTCGAACGTCGCCCACGGCGTCGCGGAGCCGGGATCGAGCTCGCGCGAGCCGAAGCCCTTGAGGAACGCCTCGGTGAAGGTGCGACCGATTCCCATCGCTTCGCCCACCGATTTCATCTGCGTTCCCAGAGTCGCATCCGCTCCCGGGAACTTCTCGAATGCAAACCGGGGGAACTTGACCACGACGTAGTCGAGGGTCGGCTCGAAGCTCGCGGGTGTCGTCTTCGTGAGGTCGTTCGGGATCTCGTCCAGGGTGTAGCCGACTGCGAGCTTCGCGGCCACCTTTGCGATGGGGTAGCCGGTTGCTTTCGATGCAAGTGCGGAAGATCTCGAGACCCGTGGGTTCATCTCGATAACGCGAATCTCACCCGTCTCACGGCTCCGGGCGAATTGGATGTTCGAGCCCCCGGTCTCGACACCAACCGCCCTGATGATCGCGACCGAAGCGTCACGCAGCTCCTGATAGGCCTCATCCGAGAGCGTCATCTGCGGGGCGACCGTGACGGAGTCGCCGGTGTGCACCCCCATCGGGTCGAGGTTCTCGATCGAGCAGACGATGACGACGTTGTCGTTGAGGTCACGGATGACCTCGAGCTCGAACTCGTCCCAGCCGCGAACCGACTCCTCAACGAGGACCTGGGTAATCGGGCTCTCGCGTAGCCCGCGCTCGACGATCGCCCGCAACTCTGTCTCGGTCTCGGCGAAGCCCCCGCCGTGCCCACCGAGCGTGAATGCGGGGCGTACGACCGCGGGCGCCGGTATCTCACCGAGCTGATCGATAGCGGTGACGATCTGGGAACGTGGCGTCCGCAGCCCACAGCTCTCGACAGCGTCGCGGAACAGCGATCTGTCCTCTGCGCGCCTGATCACGTCGACGCGAGCTCCGATCAGCTCCACTCCGAGCTCCTCGAGCACACCCGCCTCCGACAGCTCGATCGCGAGGTTCAGTGCGGTCTGGCCACCGAGCGTCGGCAACAGCGCGTCGGGCCGCTCGCGACGGAGGACGTCGGTCACGCCCTCGATGTCGAGCGGCTCGATGTACGTCCGATCGGCGAACCCGGGGTCCGTCATGATCGTGGCGGGATTCGAGTTGATCACGATCGTGCGGAAACCATCCTCTCGCAGCACCTTGAGTGCCTGGCAGCCGGAGTAGTCGAACTCGCAGGCCTGGCCGATCACGATTGGGCCGGACCCGATCAGGCAGATCGACGAGATATCGGTACGGCGTGGCATCAGGCTGGTTGGAGCCCCGCGACCCAGCGCTCGAGGATCGGCCAGGCGTCATGGGTTCCCGGCCCCGCCTCGGGATGGAACTGCACCGAGCGGGCGCTGAGCTCGGGATAGTCGAAACCCTCGACCGTGCCGTCGTACAGCGACACGTACGTCGCCTCGCGGTCGTCGCTCGGTGCGACCGCGAAGCCGTGATTCTGACTCGTCACGAGAACGCGACCCGTCGCCTTCTCGAGAACCGGGTGGTTGGCACCGCGGTGGCCGAAAGGCAGCTTGTACGTTGAATGCCCGGTGGCGAGCCCGAGAAGCTGGTGGCCGAGGCAGATCCCGAGGACGCTCGTGCGGCCGAGCAGCCTCCGTATCGTCTCGACCTCGGCGACGAGCGGCTCCGGATCACCGGGGCCGTTCGAGAGCAGCACTCCGTCGAACCCGGCAAGCTCATCGGCCTCGACGGTATGCGGGAACACCGTCACCGCTGCACCCACCTGACTCAGTCGACGCATGATCGACGTCTTGGCGCCGTAGTCGACAACCGCGACCCGCACTCGACCTTCCTTGTTGTAGACGCTGGGCTCGACGGCCGAGACGGCCGCGACGAGTGCCTGGCCCTCCATGAGCGGCTGCTCTCCGATCAGATCGACGGCTGCACTGGCCGCAAGCTCTCCTTCGTCGCTGACGACTGCCGCGCGCATCGCACCGGCTTCCCGAATACGGAGCACGAGCTTTCGGGTGTCGATGTCCTCGAGTGCGACGATGCCATGGGCGGCCAGCCACTGCGCCCAGTCACCACCGCCGCAGCGACGCATGAGGACGCCTTTCACCCATGGCTGCGGCGATTCGAGGCGAGCGTCCGCGACGCCGTAGTTGCCGATCATCGGTGCGGTGAACGTGACGAGCTGTCCAGCGAAGCTCGGGTCGGTGACGGTCTCCTGGTAGCCGGTCATCGCCGTCGTGAACACGGCCTCGCCAAATGCGACACCAGGCCCTGCAACCGAGCGGCCCGCGAAGATGGTGCCGTCCTCGAGGGCGAGGTACCCGCTGCTCATGCCGCGTACACCACCCGTCCGTCGGCGATCGTCTTGACGATCGTTCCGTGAAGTGTCTCGCCGAGAAGCCACGAGTTCGCCGACTTCGACCGGAATCCATCGCAGGAGACCCGCCACGTGGTGTCGAGATCGATGAGGACGAGGTTCGCGCGGGCACCCTCCTCGACGGTCGGTACAGGGAGCCCGAAGATCCGGGCTGGCCCGGCCGACATTCGCTCGAGCACGAGTCCGAGGTCGAGCTCGCCGGGTTCGACGAGCAACGTGTAGATCGCTGAGAACGCCGTCTCGAGGCCGGTGACACCGAAAGGTGCCTCTTCGAAAGGGGCATCCTTCTCGTGGCCGGCGTGCGGTGCGTGATCCGTCGCGATGCAGCCGATCGTGCCGTCACGTAGTCCCTCGAGCAGCGCCTGCCGATCCTTCTCCGACCGAAGTGGCGGGTTCATCTTGCGGTTGGTGTCGAGAGTGCGCACGGTGTCGTCGGTGAGACAGAGATGATGCGGCGAGACCTCCGCGCTCACGGCGATGCCCCGGGCTCGCGAGGCCCGCACCGCGGCGACGGATTCACTGGCCGAGAGATGCATTATATGCAGAGATCGTTGCTCGTATGCAGCAAGAGTGCAGTCCCGCTCGATCATCACCGCCTCCGCCACCGAGGGCCAGCCGGCGAAGCCGAGTGCTGCCGATACAGGCCCCTCGTTCATCTGACCGTCGCGCGAGAGCGTTGGCTCCTCCTCGTGCAGTGCCAGCATCCTCCCCGTGACGCCGCTGTATTGCAGTGCCCGTTGCATGAGGCCGGCCTGAAACAACCGGGTGGCCATCGTCGGTGAATCCGGCGGCACCGAGTCGTGCAAGCTCCGCCATCTCAGTGAGCTCCTCACCTTCGAGCCCCTTCGAGATGGCCGCCATGAACCCGGTCGGAACCGCCGCCTCCGTCCGAGCCAGCTCGATCAGGGCTCCGAGCACCGCGACGGAGTCGACGACTGGATCGGTGTTCGGCATGGCGAGGATCGCGCAGTAGCCGCCGGCTGCTGCGGCAGCAGTGCCCGATGCGATCGTCTCCTCGTCCTCGCGGCCGGGCACGCGGAGATGAACGTGTGGGTCGATGAAGGCGGGAGCGAGCACGAGCCCGCGCGCGGCTTCAGTCGCCGGCTCGATGCCGACGATGACACCGTTGTCGATGACGACGTCGAAGGCGCCGTCGATTCCCTGCGCCTGGTCGATCACTCGTGCTCCTCGTATCGCCAGGCTGTCGCCGCTGCCGGCTGGCCAGAAGAGTGTCATGCGACCGCCAGAGCCGGGCGGAGATCGACAGGACCGCCGGCGAGCAGGTCGTAGAGAACGGCCATGCGTACGACGAGCCCCGATCGCACCTGCTCCGTGATCAGAGAGACGTCAGAGTCGGCCACGCGTGGGTCGATCTCGACGCCGCGATTCATCGGCCCGGGGTGCATGACAACCTGACCCGCACGCAGACGAGAGGGCGTGATCCCCCACTCGGCCGCGTACTCACGGAGCGACGGGACGTAAGCGGCACCCGCCAGCATTCGCTCCTGCTGCATGCGGAGGACATAGACCACGTCGGCATCACCGATGTCGCCGATCTCGGATGTGACCTCGCAGCTCATGTGCTCGATGCCGCGTGGCAGGAGCGTCGGCGGGCCCACGAGCGTCGTCCGCGCACCGACGAGCGCAAGCGCCTCGATCAACGACCGGGCCACTCGTGAGTGCAGAACGTCGCCGACGATCGCGACGTGAAGGCCGTCGAGCCGGCCCAGTGCCTCGCGCATCGTGTAGAGATCGAGTAGAGCCTGAGTCGGGTGTTGGTGCTTCCCGTCCCCGGCGTTGACGACGTGTGCTTGCGTGACCTCGGCGACGATCAGCGGCGCGCCGATCTGGGGGTGCCGGACGACGATCACGTCCGGGTCGTAGGCGGCGAGGGTGAGCGCCGTGTCCTTTAGGGATTCTCCCTTGTCGACCGACGAACCGGTGGAGCGAAGTGCCATCGTGTCGGCCGAGAGCCTCTTGGCCGCGAGGTCGAAGCTCGAGAGGGTTCGTGTCGACGACTCGTAGAACAGGTTGACGACGAGCCGGCCCCGAAGGACGGGCAACTTCTTGACCTCGCGATCGAGCGAGCGTGCGATCGTCGCCGCCGTGCCGAGGAGGCGCTCGACGTCGTTGCGATCGAGATCGGAGATGGCCAGGAGGTGGCGGCGCGGTTCGTGGGGTCGCTCCCCGTCGAGGCGGGCCGATCGCAGGTCTGTTTCAGTCACGAGTGCCTCCGTCGATGAGGATGACGCGATCGCTGCTGTCGGTTTCGGCGAGCTCGACCCGGACGCGCTCGGTGAGTGAGGTTGGGACGTTCTTGCCGACGTAGTCCGGCCGGATGGGAAGTTCGCGGTGCCCTCGATCGACGAGGACGGCGAGCTGCACCCGGGCCGGCCGGCCGTACTCGAGCAGGGCGTCGATGGCGGCACGAATCGTCCTCCCGGTGAAGAGGACGTCGTCCACGAGTACCACAGTCTTGCCTTCGAGCGGGAAGTCCAGCGCAGTTCCGCGGACGACCGGCTGGGGGTGGAGTGGTGGAGCACCGCCGCGTACGAGAACATCGTCTCGGTGGAACGTGATGTCGACGGCACCAGTTGCGACCTGGACACCCGAGCGCTCAGCCACGAGTGCGCGCAGACGGTTGGCGATCGGGACGCCGCGCGTGTGGATCCCGACGAGCGCAAGCGCATCGAGGTCGGCGTTGCGTTCGATGAGCTCGTGTGCGATCCGAGAGAGCGTCCGCTCGAGAGCAGACGAATCGAGCAGGATCTTGGGCGCCTCGCGGCCCGGGGAGTGCGTCTTCACCGTTCGTCCTTTCCGGCCTCTCGGACCGGTTTAAAGGGGATGTCGCCGCAGTGTAGACCACCGGCCCGACAGCAGTCGACTCTTCCCTCGCGGTCTATCCCGACGCAGATGCGTCGTCGGCGAAGCCAACGATGATGAGCTGATCGAGCCGGATCCTCACCCGTGCAGGTAGCTCCCGCTCTGCTCGGGCGGTGCCCTCGTCGATCTCCTCCGACGAGAGAAGATCGAACGTCGAGATGTGTCGACCGCGGATCCGCGCAATCGCTGTCTCTCGGTCGATCGACTCTTCCGCGACCAATCGCCTCGTCTCGAAGCGCTGAAATCCCGCTTCGCGGAGGGCGTTCGCGAGCGTCTCGGGTGTCGGGAATCTGACGGCGTCGATCTCCCGGATCGAGGGAAAGAACGAGTTCAGCCAGTACGTCGTGAAGTGGTCCGGATGGAAGGTGGCGATCGCGACCCGCCCGTCAGGGCCAACGACTCGTCGCGCCTCTGCGAGAGCTTCCGTTCGACGGACGAGATGGATCACGAGTGACATCGTGACCCGGTCGAACCAGCCATTCCGGAACGGAAGTCGCTCCGCTACCCCCTGTCTGATGCCCACAGTGGCCGGCACCGCCTCGCGGGCGACGGCGATCATCTCGAGGTTCTCGTCGATTCCCCACACTCTCGCGTGAGCTTCCGTGGCGAGGGCGGTCGCGAGCCGGCCCGTGCCACAGCCGACATCGAGGACTCGCCGGCCCCTGAGATCGCCGAGCTCGACGAGAGCGGCAAAGCGAGCCCACCAGGCCCGATCGGCCGGGCGCAACACGTCGTACACCCTTGCGCGTGCACCGAAATCGGGAACCCCTCCTTCGCTCAAGGTGCGGACGCGGCTGGAGTCCGTCGCCGCCGGGCCCCTCGCGGAACAAGAGCCGGATCACCACGCTCGAGATATGGGATCTCGATGACGTCGAAATCGGCCGGAACGACAATGTTGGGGAAGAGCTGGCGGGCCTCCTCGGCTGCCTCGCCTCCCGAATAGCGACTCGAGATATGGGTCAACGCGAGAAGGCGGGCGCCTGCCTCCCGCGCCGCGAGAGCAGCTTCCGCAGCAGTGGAGTGACCTGTTTCCCGGGCTCGCTGTCGTTCGTCTGCGCAGAAGGTCGCCTCGTGAACGAGCACGTCGACACCCGCCACGGCGTCGACGACCGATGCGGCGGGTGCAGTGTCGCCGGTGATTGCGACGGAACGGCCGGGGCGCGGAGGGCCGAGGACCTGGTCCGGCCGTACGGACGCACCGCTCTCGAGCACAACCGCCTCGCCTCGCTGCAGCGCGCCTCGCTCGCGGCCCGGCGGCACACCGAGCGAGTCGGCTACGGCCACGTCGAAGCGACCGGGCCGAGCCCTCTCGGCCACGAGGTAACCGAGCGCCTGTGGGCCGTGATCGACGGCAAATGGGCGTACCTCGTACTCAGCGCGCGTGATCACGTCGCCAGGACCGAGCTCGACTGTCTCGAGCGGGTAGGTCAGCTTTCCAAAGACGCGCCGCAGGCTGGAGAGGAGATCGCGGAGTCCTGACGGGCCGTACAGCGTCAGTGGCACATCACGCCCTCGTAGGGCGAAGGTCTTCAGCATGCCGGGCAAGCCCAGATAGTGGTCCGCGTGGAAGTGGGTCAGGTAGACCTCCTCGAGATCGACCAGGCCGACATCGGACCGGAGAAGCTGTCGCTGCGTTCCCTCGCCGCAGTCGATCAACAGCCGATCTCCACCTCGCCGGATGAGCGTCGCCGAGGTGGCCCGCTGGGCTGTGGGAGCCGAGCCCGACGTCCCCAGAAACACGACGTCAAGGTCCACAGGGCGTGAGTGTATTACCGGGGAAGGGCGAGATCGGTGTAGACCATCTCGCCCTTGAACAGGCGTGCGGCTGGATCCCACGGGAAGAAGATCGCGTTGCGCCATTCGAGGCGCTCACCGGTCGGCTCATGATCGAGCCAGCGAGCCTCGTGCGTCGCAGTCACGATCGCCTCCTCGCAGACTCCCTGCGGCCCGATCACGATGTAGTCGAGATCGAAGTGGATATCAGGGAAGGCCGTGAGAAGCTCCGTGTAGAACCTGGCTGCACCCTCGTGCCCCTCCCATCGCGCCCCCGTGCCGGCAACGGAATAGACACAGTCCTCTGTCAACGTCGAGATGAGCCCCGGGAGATCACGATTGTCCTCGGCAATCGAGTGCACCTTCCAGAGCTCGCGGATTTCGGCGACCTCGTCGGGGTCGACGGGGCGGCGAAGGAGCTCGAGGATGCGATCGGTGGCCATGCGTCTTCCCTTCCGGTCGATGCGCCGGTCGTGCCGGCGGATCGATTCTAGACGGTCGCCACGGCGTCCTGTTCAGGCGGAACGGGACGCCGCACGAGACGCCGCCGGGACGTGCCTACGGGAGCCGAAGCAGCTGACCGGGCGCGATCGTTGTCCCGCTGAGGTGGTTGCGCTCGCGGAGCTTCCAGACACCTGCGCGTGGGTCGCCACCGTACGACGTGGCGGCGATCGACCAGAGGGTGTCACCGGGCTCTACCCGATAGGAGCGCTCGGGCCCAACGGCGCCGGAATCACGGGCGAAGAGGGCCCACATCGCGGCGGCGAGAACGGAAACGAGGAGTAGTCGCACGAACATCTGTTCGTCATGATGCACGAACACCTGTTCGTTGTCAAGAGCGGGAATTATCCGTAGGCAAGTGTGCTGACCAGGGCACCGCCGACGACGCTCGCGCCACAGATAGTCAAGGCACGTCGCGTCATCCGGAAACCCGCCGACGAAGTCCAAGACCGGGTAACCGGACTCGGAACCTGCGCCACGAACCGGGTTGTCCTATCAACGGGAGGCACAACGCTCCCACAGGATCACTCCGAACGCCGCGAGTCCCGCGATCATCGCAACCACAGCCCAGGCGATCCGAGCCGACGTCGTGTACGACAACAAGAGCGCCGTTAATCCGGCATAGCCAAGACCGAGGCGGAGCTTCTTCATGCCCCGATACTAGAACACCCGTCCTCCCGGGATAGTTCCTCGAGAGCGGGACGTCAGGGGCCGAACGGTGCCGCAACGAACGACGAGCCCCGAGCCGGATTCGCCTGCGCCGAAATGCGTGCGGCGACGAAGACGAGCCCTTTGAGCGCCGGTGGCACGTCGAGCTTCGCCGTGAGGCCGAAGCGAGGTGTCAGCTTGCCGCGCCAGCACGGTGCTACGGCGCTACGCAACAGGGAGGTGACAGAGGAGACCTGGCGGCGCGCTTTGGACCCGGCGCGGACCAGGCAGACAAGCGCAGTGGCGCCTTCCTTGGCGCCGACGAGCGTGCGGACGGCACCCGATTTCTGCAGCTTCGGCTCGCCCATCCGGGCACCACTCACGGTGGTCGCCGGCTTCCAGGAGAGTCGATGGGTGCACGGGTGACGTGTCGTTTGTGCGATGGCCGACGCGACGGCTGCCGCCGAGGGGCGAGGCGTCCCGTCGAGACGATGCAACGCAGCCTGGAAGCCCTGATCGCGCGACACGTCGTCGTAGAAGCCGAAGAAGTTGACCTCGGCGACGTCCGGATCACATGCCGATCGGCGCACGAGGTCGGCGTACACAGCTGCCTGCTTGCGCTCCGTGGTAACCGGCACGTTCTCGATGCCCGTGTAGCCAGGCAGTCCCGCCGTACGCACCTGCCAGCCGACCTCGTTCAGATAGAGCTTGAGGCCCTCCTCGGTCGTCGGCTGGGATGTGTCGTGGAACGCGTCCCAGAAGGCCTGCTTGACCCGATCGATGTTGATGAAGCCGGCGTTCGGCCAGTCGTAGCCACGCACCAGAGGATCCGTGGCGTTCCGCGGGTACGGATGGAAGGCGAAGCCGTCCATCAGCGGTATCGTGCGGCCGCTCGAGCGGTACCACGCGCCGAGCGACGACAGGAATCGCACGGGCGAGGTCGAGACATTGTTCCGTGCGAACGCGTTGTCGTTGCCTCGTGGAGACAGGCCGACGCCCACGACGGTGATCCCGGGATCGACCTCCTTCAGGGCGTCGTACGCGGCCGCGAGGTAACGACCGAACGCAGGCGCCGATAGCACCACACCTCGCCTGGAGAATTGTGGTCGCCAGAACGCCGGCTGGTTCGGCTCGTTGCCGATCACGAACTGCTGGACCTGCGGGTATGTCCGCGCAACGAGCGCCGTGTAGTCGCCGAATGCCCTGGCTTCCGCGCCCGTCCGCGTGAGGGCGCTCGGCGGATACGGATACATCGCGAAGACCACCTTCAGCCCCTCGGCTCGAGCCACGGGCACTGCCTTGTCGAGGAATTCCTTTCCCTGGATCGTGTCTGGCTGCCCGGGGAGGAACCTCACCGTCATGACGGTCTGCCGCAAGCCGAGACCGCTCATCTTCTCGAAGAACGAACTACCGCCGTCAGCGGCAAACTTGCCGGTGTCGTCGTTGGCGCCGATGTCCGCCGATTCGGCGACGCCTGAGAGCGCGAGAGCAGCCACCGCGAGGGCAGCCACGACAACGGCATGCGCACAGGTGTTCTTCATCATGTTGGGTCGTGGCTCTCCCCCATCCGGGGCAGCACCCGAACTGTAGAGGATCTATTGCCTTTTTGGCGCGCTTGGGTCTAGCGCTCGGTGACGGCCGCGTCGAGCAAAGCGCCCGCCCCGAAGCGGACAGGGTCGTCGGCAGGCAGCCCCGTCAGCTCGCTCGCAGCTGCAATGGCTGCGCTGGCGGCGTCGTCGTCGAGGTGGGACGTGTTGAGCGCGATGCCCACCACGACGGGTCGACGGGCCGGCAGACCAACGCGCGTGTACAGCTCCACCAGCTCGTCCAGTGAGAGCAGGGGCTGGCCCGGATACCCTTCCACCTCGGTGTCTCCCACTCTGTGGCAGAGGACGAGCGCGTGGGGGGCGCAGCCGTGGAGCAGTCCGAGCGTCACCCCCGAGTAGGCGGGATGGCTGATGGCTCCTTGACCCTCGACGAAGAGCAGCTCTCCCCCGCGTTCGACGGCCTCTACGACCAGTCGCTCCGCGGCACCGGCCACGAAGTCCGCGACGACCGCATCGACGGAAAGGCCCCAGCCGGCGATGGCCATACCCGTTTGGCCCGTCGGCACGAAGACGGCGGCAAGCCCTCGGTTGCGGGCCTCTCTTTCGAGCTCGAGCGCAACGGTCATCTTCCCGATCGCGCAGTCGGAGCCAACCGTGAGCACGGTGCGTGCAGGCAGCTCGAGATTGGCGCCCGTCGGCACTCCGAGCCCGGCCGGTGGTCGACGCAAGTCCGTAAGGGTGACCGCGAACTGCTTGGCCAGGTCGACGAGCTCCGGGTCGTCGTTCACGAACTCGTGGAGGCCGTTCTCGATCGCGATTCGATGTCGGACACAGTCCTTCAGAAGCTCGCGCCAGGCCGGCGGAAAGGTTCCACCCTGCGTGGCGACCCCGACGAGTGCAACGGTGGGCCGAAACGCCAGCGACGCGTCGACATCGGCCACGATCGGCGTGCCGTGCGCAACCTCACCGGCTCGTGTCGAATCGAGAACAGCGACGACCTCCTCGCCGCGATAGCGCAACACGCCGGCCATCGTCTTGCCGTAGTGCGGGTCCCCCGAGTACCCCTCGGCCAGGATGAGAACACGTCGGTTGCTTGGCCGAGAAACCGTCAGCGGGGGACCTCGTAGGGGCCAGGTGCGGCCTGTTCCTGTAGCGGCCGCGACGTGAACGGGCCGATGGGGCAAACGACCGTTCGCTTCCCCAACGATGCTTTAGCCGACGCCAAGACCGGGCTCCTCGGAAGGCACCTGAACGCCGTCGACGAACGTCACCCCAGGGCAGGGATCCTCGGCGAGAAGAAGGTTGCCGTCCAGGTCGACGTGGTCGCAGAGCGGCGCGACGACGCAGCCGGCGGCGATCCCGATACCCGACTCCACCATGCACCCGAGCATCACCCCGAGCCCGAGCGCCCGTGCGGCATGCGCCATCCGGATCGCTTCACGGATCCCGCCTGACTTCGCGAGCTTGATATTGATGCCGTGGGCAATCTCGGCGCACCGGGCGACGTCGTCCAGGGTGTGACAGTCCTCGTCGACGTAGATCGGGATCGAGGATCGTGCCTTCAGCTCCTCGGCGCCGGTGTCTGCCGCCGGCAGCGGCTGTTCGACGTAAGCGACGCCAAGCCCCGCGAGCTGTGGGATCGCATCGAGCGCCTCATCGAGTGACCACCACTCGTTGACGTCCACCTGCAGGGGCAGGTCGGTTCGCGAGCGGACGGCGCGGACACGCTCGACGTCGAGGCCGTCGGCGCCGCCGAGCTTCAGCTTGAGTCGTTTGAAGCGGCCGGCGACACGCTCCGTGCGACGCGCCATGTCATCCGGGTCGCCGAGCCAGATGGTCCACGACGTGGGCGGACCAATGCGCGGTAGGCCGAGCAATCGCCACACAGGCACACCGAGGAGTTTCCCCTGCAGGTCGTGGAGCGCGGCGTCGAGCGCTGCCTTTGCCGCCTGGTCGCCGGGCACGTCACCTAGCCGCGCTCCAATCTCCTCGAGTGCGAACGGATCGTCGCCGATCAGAGCTCCGTGCTCCTCGATGAACGCAACCGCCGATTCGGGCGTCTCGTCGTAGCGATCGATGGGCGCGGCTTCCCCACGGCCAACGTGGCCGCCATGCCGCAGTTCGACCTGGACGACGTCTTCCCAGTCGCGGGACTCGCGCGCGATCCGGAACGTCTCCGACAGCTGCAAGCGGATGATGTCGGCCTCGACCTCCACAACTGCAGCCTACTTTGCCGGCGTGGCGCTGACGCCGGCGAGGACTCCCTGGGACGAGTGAGCGAGCCGGAGGAGGAGCGAACCGATACAACCCAGTGTGCGCACCGCAGCCGCCTCGCCACGGCCTGCCCGCCCCTTCCGGTGGGCATCGAAGCGGGCTAACCCAGAGTGAGCGCCGTCACTGTGACTGACGGCATGACCCGCCCGACAATCGGTGACGTCCTGCTTTCACACGGGTTCGTCGACGCAGAGACGCTCGCCGTTGCCGCCGAGGAACAGGAGAAGTCGGGCCAGCCGCTAGGGCAGATACTCGTTGAGCGGGGAGTGATCACGCGACTCGAACTGGCGAGCGCGCTCGCCGAGCAGTGGGCCGAGGCTCCTGTCCCCGCACGCCCGGACGAGTTCCTCAACGGGTCGCAGACGACGCCCGCCCGGGGCGAGCCGACGGAGCCCACGCTGATCGACGACGACTCGTACGCCCTGCGCGTTCAAGCTGCCGTCACTGACCTCGCGCGCCGCGTCGGCGCTGCCGAGCCGCTCCTCGCAGAAGTCGAGCGTCGTGCGGCGGCGTCGGTCTCATCGGAAACGCTCGCATCGAGCCTGGCCGATGCGCGTAGTCATGTCGACGCGTTGCTCGAACGCGTCGACGGATTCGAATCGGGTCTCGAGGGTGTTCGCAACCGTCTCGATCAGGTAACGGATGGCATCGAAGAGTCGTTCGGAGAGATGCAGGCGGGCACCGCGGAACTCGCGGAACGACTCGCAACGGCCTCAGCCGGAGCAGCCTCTGCAGCCGATCTGGAAGCGCTCCGGCAAGCGTTGGAGAACCGATTCGAGCAGCTCGCCGCCAGCATCGAAGCGGAGTCGCAGCATCTAGCCGAGGCGCGCGCGTCACTCGCCACGCTGGCTGAAAGCCCACTGCTCGAGCCCGGTCTGCTGGAGCGCGTCGACGAGCTCGCCGTCCGCCTCGACGGCGTCGCCCGTGTGGGCGATCTCGAGCAGCTGCGAGCGGCACTCGAAGGCCTCGAGAGTCGCGTCGCCCTTGCAAACGACAACGAGCTGCTGGATGGGATTCGGCGTGACGTCGATGCGCTTGCGGCGCTGCCCCAGACGCTGCCGGAAGTCGAGGGCCGGCTCGATGAGCTGGATAGTCGCTTGAGCGAAGCGGCGAAGAGCGATGCGCTGGAGAGTATCGAGCAGAGCCTCGGCGACCTCACAGCCGGGATCGCGGCCGCGGCGAACGGAGCGTCGGTCGACGAGCTTCGCCTGCGTGTCGATGCGATTGCCGGTTCCGAGATGCGGGATACCGCGCGCCTGACGGGCGTGGAGGCCCTCGTGGCCGATCTCGCCAGCCGAATCGAGAGCCTCGCCGCGGTGACCGCTTCGGGGACAGGGGCGGAAGCGATCGAGGAACTTCGCGGCGCGCTCGAGGAGCTCGGGCGACGACGTCATGGCGACGAGGAAACCGCCGCCCGTCTGGAGGCGCTCGCCGTCACGGTCGAAGAGCTCGCGGCTAGACCCCTCGTCGACACCGCTCTCGCCGGCCGCGTCGAGGAGTTGGCTGAGGGTTTGCAAGCAGCGACGGCGGCTGCAGCCGAGATTGCAGCTCGCCCCGTTGCGGACGCCGCTCTCGCCACCCGGGTCGCAGCGTTGGATGAGGCGCTCGAAGCGCTGACGGCAGATGAGTCAGTGGCGGACCTCCGGGCAGCCGTTGGAGCGCTCGCGGACCGCAGTGGTGCAGGCGACGCAACACTCGTGCAACTCGCAGCCAGGATGGACGAGCTCACGCTCCGGGTCGAAGAGTCGCGGGAACACGAGCTCTCGGCCAGCTTGAGGGCGGATGTCGACGAGATTCGACTCCGGCTCGAAGCCGACGATGCGTCGTTGGCGGAGCTTCGGGCATCCGCCAACGAGTTGGCCTTGCGACCCGAAGGAGATCCCGAGCTCGCTGCGCGGTTGACATCGCTCGCCCTTCGCGTCGACGACCTGGCAGCCGCCACGGCCGGTGCCGCCTCCGACTCAGCAGTAGAACGACTCGGTGTCGCCGCGGTCGAGACCAGGAACGAGCTTGCGACCGAAATTGCCGCCTCCGCTGCACGAATCGCTGCCCTCGAGGAGGCAGCGGTGCAGCACACCGATCCTACGGTCGGCCCCGAGGACCTCGCAGCATTGCGAGAAGAGCTTGCCGAGGCGCTCCGCGAGGGACTCGCGCGCCGCCTCGCCGAGGCCCCGGTGAACGGCACAGCGTGGGCCAACGAAGCAGCCCGCCTCGAGGAGCGACTCGATACCCTCGCTGCGCTCGTCATCGATGGCGCCTCGGCTCCGGTCGCAGGCAACGGTAGACCCGCGGCGCCAACGCCGACGGAGCCGGAGGGTGACACCGAACGCGAGCTCGAGCGCCTGCGGATGGCAATCGAGCGGATGAGCATGCACCTCGGCGAGCAGGAGCGAGCGCTCGCGGAGGTCATGAGATCCCGCGGCGTCGCGCACAGACTCGACGAGCTCGAAGCCCGTGTCGACGATGTCGAGGCAGGTGCGGGTGCAGGGGCTGGCGCCAGCGGCGGAGCTCCCGCCACCGGCAGCGGGGCGCCTGCTGGGAGCAGCGCAGATGCCCGCGCCCTCGGCCGTCGACTCGATGCTGCAGAAGCGGCGCTCGAGGCCGAGCGGGAGAAGCTGCTCACGAAGCTCGACCGGATGGCTTCGGCGATCGATTGGCGCCTGTTGCGGCTCGAAGCGACGAACGCCGAATAGAACGACCACCCGGCTGCCGGCACTGCACGGAATCAACCTGGGTCGTCCGAGGATGCGCCCGGAAGGATTCGAACCTTCGACCTCGCGCTCCGGAGGCGCGCGCTCTATCCCCTGAGCTACGGGCGCTGAAGCGGCCAGTGTACTGACGGTCATCCAGCTCGCCGCGCTCCATCGCTCGCCCTGTGTTCGATTCTGGCGCGAGACGTTCGCTCGAGCGTCGTTCTCACAGGGGGCGTCTTGGAGGCATGGCGGCTACAATCACGAACATGGTGTTCGCGATCGACGATCCTCTAAGTACCAATGCCGAGCCTGCCCCGGATCACACGCAGGACCCGCGGCCGCGGAACGGCGGAGGTCGTTGCACGCGCTTCACCGATACGCGAGCTCAGCGCTAGCGACCTCACCTGGGTCAACGTCGTCGGGCCCGATCTCGACACGGCCAACATGCTCGCCGAGCGCTTTGGCTGGCACCCGCTCGACGTCGAGGACATCGTCTCCAAGCGGCAGCGGCCGAAGGTCGACGACTACGAGGACGACGGGTACCTCTTCATCGTCCTCCACTTTCCGGTCTACGACAAGGCAATCCAGCGGCTGAACGCTGCCGAGCTCGATGTCTTCATCGGGCCTGACTACCTCGTCACGATCCCGAACCGCGAACTGCTGCCCGTCACCCGCCTGTTCGCTCGCTGCGAGAACGACCATGAGCTACGCGAGCAGTTGTTCGCGAAGGGTACCGGGCGGCTGCTCTACGAGGTACTCGACGACCTCTTCGATTACTGTTTTCCGATTCTCGACAAGATCGGGTTCAAGCTCGACTCGATCGAGGACGACATGTTCGAGGGCTACGCCGAGGACGTCGTGCGGGACATCTCGAACGTGAAACAGGAAATCATCTCGTATCGCAAGGTCGTCAAGCCGGGCCGTTCGACGCTTCGAGCGCTCGAGCGCCGGATCGACAAGTTCCTGCCCGAGGAGCTCGATCTCTACTTCGACGACATCGTCGACGCCGCTGAACGCATCTGGGATCAGCTCGATAACTACAAGGAAGTGGTCGACGGCCTCGAGTCGACGAATGAGTCGGTTATCTCCCACCGGCAGAACGACGTCCTCCGCGTGCTCACCATCTTCAGCGTGATCCTGCTGCCGCTGACGCTGATCTCGGGCATCTTCGGAATGAACGTTCACTTCCCCGGCGAAGGGACGCGGTACGCGTTCTGGCTCGTGATCGTGTTGATGTTCGCGTCGATCGTAGGAATGTTCGGGTTCTTCCGCCTCAAGCGCTGGCTCTGAGAAGAATCGCCTGCCTCGACGACGAGGAGATGCACGCGGTTGTCGCGGGCCTCGAGGCCCGCGATCCTCGGCCTCCTCCGCCAGGGTCATCCCCGTACCGAAGGGGGTAGGGAGCCTACCCTTTTTGGCGGGGCCAGGTTCTGCCGATACGTGTTTCGTTCGTCTGGCGCATTCAAATCCTGGAGGACGGTAATGACCGCAGCACAGTTCGAGGAGCTCGAGACTCCGGAGGTCGAAGCAGTGCTTCGCTGGCGCTTCGAGGAACTCATCCGAGCAGGCTACGACCCCGGCAGCGCGCTGATTCTGGCGAGCCACGTCGAGGTGGATCTCCACGATGCAACGAACCTGGTCACGCAGGGCTGCTCGCCGGAGATCGCATTGCGGATCGTCCTCTGAGAAGAACGTTCACCCCGTTGAGGGATGGAGATCCCCCCCGAGGGGTGATTCCCCCCTACCCGCTGTGCGGGAAGACTCCGATCCTCCATATAAGCGGCGATCGAGGGGGAACGTCATGACTGCGGCAGAGTTTGAGATGCTCGAGGCAACGGAAGCCGAGGAGCTCCTGCGCGCGCGATTCGAGAGCCTTACCTGGCACGGCTGTCCACCAGGCAACGCGCTCGTGATCGCGAGCCACCTGGACGTCGAGGTACTCGACGCGATCACGCTGCTCCAGCGCGGCTGCCCGGCCCACCTCGTGACACCGATCCTCGGGTAGCAGACCCGAACAGCTGGTTCGAACGCCCTCGGCGGGGCGACGACGATCAGCAGAAGGAGGCGTCATGACTGCGGCACAGTTCCAGACGCTCTTGCCGGCACCGGCCGACGAGCTACTTCGCGCCCGGTTCGAGGTGCTGGCTGAGTGGGGCATCGCGCTCGAGGACGCCTATGCGATCGCGCATTCGGTCAACGTAGACGTGGTCGAGGCGCTAGCGCTGCTCCGTCGCGGCTGCCCGTCCAGCCTCGTGATTCCCATCCTCGGGTAGGCAGCTGTGCGCCAGGCAGTGGCCCCTTCGCCGTCGGGCTCAGGTGATGACGATGCCCTCGACGCCGTCCTCCGACTCGGGCAGCTCCGGATCGATGCGCTCGAGCGCATCGACGACCAGCGTCGCTACGGCAAGCGCCTTGACCCAGTTGCGATCTGCCGGGACGACGTACCAGGGAGCGTAGTCCGTCGAGGTCTCCGTCAGGACGTCCTCCCAGGCCTGGATCCAGTCATCGAACCGTTCCCTGACCTTCAGGTCGTCACTGCGGAACTTCCACCGCTTCTCCGGATGGTCGATCCGCTCCTGCAGCCGCGCCGTCTGCTCGTCCTTCGAGACGTTGAGGAACGCCTTCACGACGGTAGTGCCCTCATCGACGAGCGTCCGCTCGAATGCGCACAGGTGTCCCGGGCGGCGTTTCCAGACCTCCTTCGGCGCGAGCTCGAGCATGCGAACCGCGACGACGTCCTCGTAGTGCGATCGGTTGAACACACCGACCTCGCCCCGGCTCGGAAGCGCGGCGTGAATGCGCCACAGGTAGTCGTGCTCCAGCTCGGCACCCACTGGAGCCCTGAAGGAAACGACCTTGATGCCGGTGGGGTTGACGCCCTCGAAGACGCGACGGACGACACCATCCTTCCCCGACGCGTCGAGTCCCTGAAGCACGAGCAGAACGCTGTGCCGGTGCTCTGCGAAGAGCCGGTACTGGAGCACATCGATTCGCTCGCGTAGCTCCTGCAGGCGTGCGGTTCCCTCGACCTTCTCGAGCCCCAAGCCGTCGCGCGGGTCGCGGTCAGCGATTCGCGCGGCATGGCCTGGCCTGACCCTCAGCTGCTCGAGCACGACCGCACTCTAGCCTCATAGACTGGCAGTCATGGCAGATCGCGGCTCGTTCCACCTCGGCAAAATCATCGACCCCGCCACGGGCAAGCCCGGCGCCGACGATCTCGTCATCGGTTCGAGCGACCTCACCACGCACGGTGTCATCGTCGGCATGACCGGCTCCGGCAAGACGGGCCTCGCGGTCGTCCTCCTCGAAGAGGCCTTGCTGGCAGGCATCCCTGCCCTGATCATCGACCCGAAGGGCGATATGGGCAATCTCGCTCTCACGTTCCCGGATCTTGCCGCTGCAAGCTTCTTGCCCTGGGTCAACGCCTCAGATGCCCAGGCGGAGAACATCACCGTGGAGGAACTCGCCGAGAAGACGGCAACCACGTGGCGTGACGGTCTCGCCTCCCAGGGCATCGGCCAGGAGCAGATCGAGCAGCTGCGAAACGCTGCAGACGTCACGATCTACACCCCGGGGTCAGCCGCCGGAATGCCGCTCAACGTGCTGGGCTCACTCCGCGCCCCCTCCTTGTCCTGGGATACCGAGGCCGAGACCCTCCGAGACGAGATAGAGGGAACCGTGACAAGCTTGCTCGGCCTCGTCGGGATCGTTGCCGACCCGCTCTCGAGTCGCGAGCACGTTCTCCTCTCGAACCTGATCGAGAACGCATGGCGCGCGGGCCGTGACCTCGACCTCGGGATCCTGATCGGCGAGATCCAGTCTCCCCCGCTCCGCAAGCTCGGCGTGTTCGAGATCGATGCTTTCTTCCCCCCGAAGGATCGCACTGAGCTCGCCTTGAAGTTCAATGCGCTCATCGCGTCGCCCTCCTTCGCGGCCTGGGGCGAGGGCGCGCCGCTCGATCCCCAATCGCTCCTGTTCACGCCCGAGGGAAAGCCGCGCGCGGCGATCGTCTATCTGGCCCACCTGTCCGACGAAGAGAGAATGTTCGTCACGACGCTCGTGTTCGCAAAGCTCGTTACCTGGATGCGTGGTCAGTCGGGCACGTCCGATCTCCGTGCGCTGGCCTACATGGACGAGGTGGCCGGCTACGTGCCGCCGACGGCCGCGCCGCCGGCAAAGAAGCCGATCCTGACGATCCTCAAGCAGGGCCGCGCTTTTGGGCTCGGGCTCGTGCTGTCGACCCAGAATCCGGTCGATCTGGACTACAAGGCGATGTCGAATGCGGGCACCTGGCTCGTTGGCCGGCTGCAGACCGAGAACGACAAGGCCCGGGTGCTCGAAGGGCTGCGCTCTGCGGCGGGTGGAACCGACATCGCCGCGCTCGATACCGCGATCGGCGCGCTCCAGAAGCGGCAATTCATGATCGTCTCGGCGAAAGACTCGCATCCGCGGGTGTTCGGTACCCGCTGGGCGATGTCATACCTGCGCGGGCCGCTGACCAAGGAACAGGTGCAGCTCTTGATGCGCGATGTTCCGCGCGCCGTCGAGCCGCTTGCCGCGGCCGACGCGGCGTCTCCGGTGCCTCTCGCCGCCGATCAGACCTCGGTCGCTCCCACAGCCGCACCGGGCACGACGGTGTCCTATCTCGATCCGGCGGCGCCGTGGGCATCGCAGGTCGGTGCCGTGGCCGGGAGTGCCCCGCTGCGCGCATTCGTCGCCACAAGGGTGGCGCTCCGCTACGACGACACCGCCGCCGGAATCGACGAACAGCAGGAGTTCGAGGCGCTCTACGGCCCGCTCGACGGAGGCCTCGACCTCGATGCAGAGACGGTTGTCGACTTCGACGACCGTGACTTTCGCCCCGAGCCGCCGGACAGCGCCGCATACGTTCTGCCCTCCGCACCTATCGGCGAGCCCAAGTTCTTCGCCCAGGCAGCCAAGGACGTGCAGGCGCGCATCGTTGCAAACCGTGCGCTCGAGGTCTTCCGGAACAAGGAACTGAAACTGACGTCGCGCCCGGGTGAATCGCAAGAAGCCTTCCTCGTGCGGTGCGACGCCGCGGGCCAGGAGCGTGCGGACACGGACACGGTGAAGCTCACGAAGCGGCTCGAGGCGAAGAAGGATCGACTCGAGAACGCGCTCGCCATCTCACAGCGCCGGGTCGAGGAGCTCGACACGCAGACGAAGTCGCGCCAGGCGAACGAACTGATCACGGGGGCCGGGGCAGTGCTCGGCGCGCTGTTTGGCGGCAAGCGCAGTGCCCGGTCGATCACAAGTGCGGTTGGCTCCGTTGCCTCCAAGCACGGCCAGTCGGCGACGTCGTCGCAGCGTCGCGATACAGCAGAGGCCAAGGTTCAGCAGACGACCGACGACGTCGCACAACTCGAACAGGAGATCCTCGACGAGGTAGCGGCGATCGACGAGAAGTGGAAAACGGTCGCCGAGACGATCGACACCGTCGCAATCAGGCTCGAGGCAACCGACGTCCGCGTCACCGACATAGGGCTCGTCTGGGTACCCGTCGACTAGCGCCGCTGGCCGCTCTCGCGTTCGGGGCAGCGGGATGCAGTGCGCCATCGACCACGACGCCGACCGGCGTCACCACTCCGGTCGGAGAATCCGCCACCGTCGCCTATGTCGCCGACGGAGACACGCTGAGCACGACCTCGGGCCAAAGAGTGCGACTCGTACAGATCGACGCACCCGAGCTGCATGGCGACTGCTACGGCAAGGCCGCTCTCGTTGCGCTGCGCCGGCTGGCACCAAAGGGTGCCCGTATCACTCTGGTCCGCGACCCGGCTCTCGACGCAACAGACCGCTACGGTCGGCAGCTTCGGTACGTTTTCGCGTCGGGCGCGAACGTCAACCTCGCTCTGGTTCGCCAGGGAGCAGCGTCGCCGTACTTCTACCGCAACGAGCGCGGACGGTATGCGGCCGAACTACTCGACGCAGTCGCCGCCGCACGCGCCGGGCATCGCGGCTACTGGGGCTCCTGTCCTCGAGCGAAGCTCGAGACGCGGCTCGGATCCGTCACGGGACCTGCCTGAGGCGCAGCCCAAACGACGATCAGGGGGCCTCTTCGAACTGTTTGGCGTGCTCGAAGTGGGGCGACCAGGGTCAGGAGGGACCAGGCCCAATAGACTGCCTCGGTGACGCACTTTTGGCATCCAGTGTCGGACATGCATGCCGTCCGGGCTTCCGGTGAGCTGATCCTCGACCGTGGGGAGGGATGCCACCTCTGGGACGACAAGGGCAACCGGTACATCGACTCGACTGGTGGCCTCTGGTATGCGAACGTCGGCTACGGCCGCGCCGAGATTGCAGACGCGGCAGCGGCGCAGATGCGCAAGCTGCACGCCTACTCGCATTACGGGGATGTCTCGAGCCGCCCCACGACCGATCTGGCGGAGCGCATCTCGGCAATCGCACCGATGAAAGACGCTGCCGTCTTCTTCACGAGTGGCGGCGGCGAGTCGATCGAGACGGTCGTCAAGCTCGTACGCCGCTACTGGAGCCTCCTCGAGGCACCCGACCGCACCGTGATCGTCTCCCGCGAACGCGCCTACCACGGGCTCGCAGGCTACGGCACGAGCATCGTCGGTACCGAGGCGTTCAAGGTCGGCGTCGGCCCTCTCGCGGGTGACACTGCGCGCGTGGCTTGGGACTCTGCCGAGGCACTCGAGACACTCATCCTCGAGATCGGGCCTGAGCGAGTGGCCGCCTTCTTCTGCGAGCCGATCATCGGCGCCGGCGGTGTCCTGCTCCCGCCCGATGGTTATCTGCATGCTGTCCGCGAGATCTGCCGTAGGCATGGCGTGCTCTTCGTCGCTGACGAGGTGATCTGTGGGTACGGCCGCACCGGCGACTGGTTTGCCTGCGGCCGCGTAGGGATCGACCCGGACGCAATGACCTTCGCCAAGGGGATCACCTCCGGCTACGTGCCGCTCGGCGGAGTGATCGTCGGTCGGACGATTCAGGAGCCGTTCTGGGATACAGCTGCGGCAGGGATCTGGCGACACGGCTACACCTACTCCGGTCATGCAAGCGCCGCGGCGGCAGCGCATGCAAATCTCGACATCATCGAGCGGGAAGGGATCGTCGCGCGCGGACTCGCGCTCGAGACCGAGATCCCGGCCGCCCTCGCACCGCTACTCGCTCACGAGCTCGTAAGCGAGATTCGCGCTGGATTCGGTGCAGTTGCCGCGATCCAGATCGACCCCGTACTGCTCGCCGATGATCCCGGCTTGACGGACCGTGTCACGCTACGAGCCCGCTCACACGGTGTGCTCACGCGCACGCTGACCGGTGGCGGATTGCAGATCTCGCCGCCGCTCGTGATAACACGAGCGGAGCTGGACGAGATCGCCTCAGGCCTTGCCGGCGCGCTCGACGACGTCGCTGCTGCGCACTAGGCGCAGGAACGTCTCCCAGGGGAAGTCCGGTCCCGGATCCCAGTGGTCGCTCTTGCGGTAGGCCGCGCTCACATCGGCGTGTCCCGTGATGCCGCGCTTGCCCGCGATGAGATCAGCAGCGCGCAGACGACGGATCGGAATCGTGTACCGGTCGCAGAGGTCGGCCGTGAGCCTGGCAGCACGCTCGATGACGGCATGACTGTAGGTGTCGTCCCACCCAAGAGACCGCTGGCCGGCGTAGCCTGCGAGCTCGATTCCGATCGAACCGGTGTTGCCGCCCCGAGCGTGCCAGGCGATGTCGTCCTCGTGGACGCACTGGATCGTCGTCCGCGCATCGACGCAGTAGTGAGCGGATACCTCGGAGATGGGGTTCGCAAACCAGCGTGCGCAGATCTCCGCGGCGCCGTCCCGCTCGGCGATTTCCATGGTGTGGATCACGACCACCGAGACTGCGCGCCCGTTTGCACTCGTTCTGTTCGGGCTTTCGATGAATGCGTACGGCACACGCCCCTCCTCGGGAATCGGCGCCGCAGCCTGGGCGATCATACTGATAGAAGACTCCGATGCGGCAGCTCTGGGCGCCATGGCGTCTCCAATACGTGCAGGAGGCAGGAGCCGACGATGGCTGCGTCTTCTGTCAGGAAGCATCGGGCGAGCTCGGCGATGCGAGCCTTGTCGTTCATCGCGGACAGCGGGCGATCGTTCTGCTGAACAAATTCCCGTACTCGTCGGGGCACCTCATGGTTGCCCCACGACGCCATATCGGATCACTCGGCGACCTCGATTCCGGGGAGGCGGCAGAGATCCACGCTCAGACCGTGCAGGGAATCGCCGCGCTCACCGAGACGTACGCGCCCGACGGCTTCAATGTCGGTTGGAATCTCGGTGCGATCGCAGGCGGCTCCATCGCCGCGCATCTGCATCAGCACATCGTGCCGCGTTGGAGTGGCGACACGAACTTCATGCCAGTCCTCGCAGACGTCAAAGTGCTGCCCGAGCATCTCGACTCGACCCGTGCTCGCCTGACGGAGGCGTGGCGGTGATCCGCGAGCTCGCGGAGAACCCGAACGTCCATCAGGCTCTGTCACCCGGCCGCGAGCTCGTGACAGACCCGGGAGGCCGGTTCGCGATCTATTTGGGCACCGGCACCGGTCCACACAGCGCGACCGTGCAACGTGTCCGGCTGGAAGCCGCCGACGTCGAGCCGGTCGTCGAAGCGATCCGTACCCTTCTGCGCGAGCGCGGACGAGACGGCGCCGAGTGGGAGCTCGGCGAGTCCTGCACACCCCCGGATCTGATCGAGCGGCTGGCGCAGCTCGGAATCGTGCCTGATGCAGACGAGCCGGTCGCGATCGGCATGATGCTCGCGGCGGGAACCGTGGTACCCGAACCGGTCGGGATCTCGGCCCGGCGCGTCACCTCAGTCGACGAGCTCGTCACTGCGCGCCGGATCCAGCACGAGGCCTTTGGCGGCAATGTCGACGTGGTCGACTTCGAGCAGGCGGAGGTCGACTTCGTCAGCGAGGGCATTACCGGCTCCACCTTCCTGGGCTTCAATGAACACGTCCCTGTGGCTGCCGGGTATGCCTCGTACACCCCCCTCGGCCTACTACTCTTCGGCGGCGCGACACTCCCGTCCGAGCGTGGCCGCGGTGCCTACCGTGCGCTCGTCGCTGCCCGAGCGCTCGAGGCGGCGGCGCGCGGCACACCCGTCCTCGTAACCCACGCAGGCCAGATGTCACGGTCGATCCTCGAGCGCCTCGGGTTCACTCGGGTGGCGCGCATCGATCGGCTGCTCGACGTCTTCCCGCTCTAGCGGGCCGGGTTAGTCCCTGCACAACGGTGCGATGACCTCGCCCACCAGCCGGATCGCCTCGCGAGGGTCGTCACCGAGTGCACCCCCCAGGCTGATGTTCGTGACACCGATCTCGCGGAGTGCAAGGATACGCTCCGCTGCCTCGTCGACCGTGCCCACCAACGCGAGCCGAAGCATGGCGGGTGTGACGGCGGCGGCTGCCGCGTCGAGCCGTCCGGCGTCGACGAGCTCACGGATCACCCTGAAGTCGTCGGGTGCGAGCCCGAGCGTGGCGAGCGCGCGAGCCTCGAGGTACGGACCGAACGTCGCGACCATCCTCCGCAACCGCGCCGCGGCCGTTCCTCCGTTCGAGCCAATGGAGAGCCAGGCGCAGGCGACTATCTCGACCTCCCCTGTTTCCCGGCCCGCTGCTGCGGCACCATCATGAATGTCCCGGACGAGCTCTCCGACCGACTCGGGAGGTGTGGCCATGGGCATGACGCCGTCTCCGATCGTTCCGCCGAGGCGCAGGAGCTCGGGGCCAAATCCGGCTACGTAGATCGGAGGGTCGGTTCGCAGCACCTCGAACCTGAGCCTGCACTCATCGCCCCATTCGTTCGGGCCGCTCGCGCCGGTCACTGCGTCGCCACGGAGGAGCGCCTTGACCGTGGCGACGGACGTGTGCACGCGTTCAGGCAGGTCCGCGGTGTCGTATCCAAGCCATCGCACCATCTCGCAGGTATGGAGGCCGAGCCCGAGCGCTGCGCGGCCGTTCGAGAGGAGGTCGAGGGTCGCGAGATAGGCCGCGATCTCGGATGGGTCGGTCGTGTACGGGTTCGTGCCAATGCTCCCGATCGTGATTCGATCGGTGCGAGCAGCGATGGCAGACGTGACCGCCCACGCACTCGTCATGAACGGGTCGTGCGGGATCCAGACCTCGTCCAGCCCGCAGTTCTCGGCGTGCACAGCGAGATCGACGATGTCGGTCGGAGTGCCGAGATATTGGACGAGCCGAACACCGATGCGCATGAAGGCGACGGTAACGCATTGGCCTGAATACGTGGACTCGAGAGCGTTACGGTCGGCTAACCGGTTCCGAGAGGCGCGAGTGCGTTCCACGCCTTCGGGCCGGTCGTCTGGAAGTCGTAGAGGCTCCATCCGGTTACGGTGCCCTCGTCTTGGACTGCATCGACGAATGCCTTCAGCTCCTCGGCGTTCATCCGGTTGGCGACCCCACCCGCGGCATGGACGGGGATGTCCGGACCAACGGCCGCGCGCAGCAGACGGAGTGACCGCGCGACATATCCGTACGTTGCGTCGTAGCCGTGGAAGCCGCCCCCCGTGTACGTCATCGGAATCCAGGCGTCGACGAGGGTCGTGACCTCCTGCCAGGGGAACGAGGGCCACCACGTCGGATGCCGCTCGAAACCGCGCGACGGATAGGTGATCGCGGCGATCGGGGTCTCTCCCGCCTCTGCCCTCAGGATCCGGCTCAGCGCCAGCAGTCGCGTCGTGCGCAGCCCGGCGCTCTTCAGTCGCAACGATTCGATATCGAGGCCCACGCCGTCGAATGGAGCGCCGAGCGGGGTGCGGAACGCGAGCATGGCACGGGTGCGTCGGACATCGACCGCGGGCTGGACGAAGCCGGGCAAGTACCAGCCGACGACGCGGATCCCCCGTCTCTGCAGTGCATCGACGAACAGTCCGAGTGCCTTCGGGTTGACAACGTCAACGGCGCTGCGGTCGTTCGCCGTCTCGACGTAGACCGTGAGGACGCCGCGCGCTGCGATGCGCGTAGCCGTAGCATCGGGGCTGCGGTACGCGGGTGCGTCGTAGATATCGATCCAGGTGCCGAGGCCCGCGAAGACGCCGGGGTCCGCACGCAGTGCCCCCTGTGCCTGCAGCGGCGCGAGCACGAGAGCTGCGGCGAATATGGCTAGTGCGAGGCGACGCACGAGGATGAGTCTAGGGACGAGGTGTGAGGGAACGATGAAGCGTTCGGCGGCTAGACTCCAGGACGCACGCGGGCGTAGCTCAGTTGGTAGAGCGTCGGCTTCCCAAGCCGTAGGTCGAGGGTTCGAGTCCCTTCGCCCGCTTCAGGAATGCCTGGAAAGAGTGATTTCTCATCGCCGTAGCATCGACTTCAGGCAAATCGTGTCCGTTTTGTGTCCGGAGTATCTCTCGCACGAAGACGCAGTTGAGGACGAGATCCCGCCGCCAGAGTCTCACCGCTCATCGACTTCGCGACAACGAGCGATCAGGCTAGCTCGCTCCTAATCTCGCAACGTAAGAAACCGCACAAGGAATGTCAATGGCGGCAGCTAACGCTGACCGCTGGCGTGTTCCGCCCGGAGTGCTGGCGGCGGGAGTTCGGAGCCGGGACGTAGGAGGCCCGCCGGGTGGCGGGCCTTTACTCTCAGTGGTTGTCGACTGCCGCTCCCGCTCTCTTACGCCCTTGTGGCGATGAACAGTCCCTGGCAGATCTTGCTGTCGTGGGCGAGTTCTTGGACGAAGCCCATCTCGGTGCCGAGCGCCTGCATCAGCTCCATGTCGAACGCGATCCGCTTCAACGCGTCATAGGTCAGCTGCATGTTCAGCATGTCGAGGTAGAGGTCGACGTAGCGGGGAAAGCGACCGGTGTCCTCAGCTACCTCGACGTGGCAGTCGGACTGTTCAAGCAGCAGCCGGTACTCGTCCAAGCCAAGGATGTTGGGGAACTTCATGAAGGCGAGAAACCGCTCTGCCTCCTCGGGGCTCATCTCTACCGGCCCGGCTATCCAGTCGGTGAACGCGATCGCGCCGCCCGGGCGGACGATCCGGGATGCCTCTGAGATCAGCCGCTGCTTGTCCACGACGTAGCACCAGGCGTCCTCGCCCCAGACGAAGTCCGCACTCCCGTCAGGCAGGCCGCTGTCGCAGACATCGGAAAGGACGAAGTCGATCCGTCCCGCGAGGCCCCCTTCCTGCGACCGTTCCCTGCCTCGCTCCACAACACGCTCGGTGGCGTCGACGCCTGTCATATGCCCGACGTTGCGGAACTGCACCAGGAAGCGCATCCCCGCCCCGTTGCAACAACAGAGATCCACGCCGACCATGCCCTCACCGACACCAGCCCGCTCGGCAAGATCCATCGACGAGACAAAGCCACCGATGTGGATCTGCTCCCCCATAACCAGCTCCCACAGATCCCCCTCTGGCCCGTCGTACACCGCCTGCACGTCAGCCAACCCGACACTTGCCAGTGTCTCCATGACCTCTCCTTCGCCTCTGGGGCAATTAGGGACTCAGCCCGGACGTGGAGAGTGTATAGAGCCTTGTGTCAAACGAGTCAAGGAGGCACCACACGTTCACAACGAACGCCTTAAGCCGTCCCGTGGAAGCTGCGTACGGCAGCTGACCGCCTGAGCCGCTCGTGTTCTGCCCGGAGTGCTGGCACCGGGAGTTCGGCTCGGCCTGAACGAGCCGATCGGGACAGAGGCTGTCGCTTCCGCCTTTGTCATCAGCGTTTCTCCTGAGAACTCGATTCGATCAGGAGGAGGGCATCGTCGGTGGGAGAACTGCGGGACGCTCCGGGCAGGTTCCGTCCGGGGCAGACAGGTAATGCAGGCGGGAGGCCAGAGGGCTAGCCGCAACCGTCCGTGAAGCGACTGATCTGGACAAGCTGATCGGGACATTGCTCGCGATCATCGGCGACACTTCGGCTCGCGCCGCCGACAGGATTCGAGCGTGTGAACTCGTGCTTGATCGCGGTTGGGGCAAGGCCCCGACGTTTCAACCGATCCCCGACGGAGATCCCCTCGATCGGAGATCCCCTCGATCGCTGCTGATCCCGCCTGCCCTGAACTACCGAACGGTCAACCAGGTTTGACACATCCGTCGCGAGCAGCGTAGGGTCGTGGAGCGATGAGGTCGCGTTCACGCCAATAGAGGTTTGACGCCATGCTGACCCCTGCGACGCGAGCGGGTTCGCCGTCGCGCCAGAGGACGGCGTTGTCTCGGTTCGTGAAGGGAGAACGATTCGATCGACACCGGAATGTGTCAGGACTTGCGCGGTGAGGATTGGGTCTCGTTTGCCGGGGCAACAGCGGTGTCCGATGCGTGGACTGGATTGGCGTAAGCCAGAAAGAGGTGAGATTGATGAAGAAGTTGCTTCTGCTCGGCGCGGGCGTTCTGGTCGCGCTGGGTCTCACTGGGTCGGGTGCCTTCGCGGCTCCGAGCGAGACGTGTAGCGGGCCTATTGCGGGATCTCATGGGAGCGTCACGGTCACGGGAGTGTGCCGCGTGACAGGCCCTCTCACTATCAATGGCGATCTGGCCCTAGCCGACGGCGCGGTATTTGTCGGGTTCGGCCCGCCCATTCACGTGACCGGGAATGTCAAGGTCGGGAAGGGTGCTCAGCTCGCCCTTGGCTACAACGCGGACGAAGGTGTCCTCGGCCCCGACGCGGTTGACGGGAACATCGTTGCCAACCAACCGTTGGCGCTCTATCTAGGGAACAGCACCGTGCACGGCAACGTCGTCTCCATCGGGGGCGGTACCGCCGCGCGTTTCTACAACTTCCCGATCAAGGACAACAAAATCGACGGGAACCTGATCATCTTCGGCTGGACGGGCGGCTGGTGGGGCGTAATTGGCAACACCGTCGGAAAGAACGTCGTTCTCTCCTTCAACAGAAGCGTGGTGCATCCGGCCGATGACCAGGCGTGCCAGGGAACGTTCCCTGCTGGGTGCGACGCCCTGGCTGGAGCAGACCCGGACTCGAGCGAGGTTCAGTCGCGGTATATCCCGGTGGGGCCGGAAAACCCGCAAGTGGTCGACAACCCGCAGCACATTTCGGGCAACCTGATCTGCTTCGGGAACACACCTCGCTCGCAGGTGAACCCGTCCGACGGGGGAGCCGCAAACATTGTCGACGGGACGGCCATCGGCGAGTGCGCCGGTCTCGCCAAGTAGCTAGACAGAAACGACTCACCTGCGATTACGTAGGAAGGCCCGCAATTCGGCGGGCCTTCCTACGCGGTCAGCGAAGAATGCTCACGGCGAGAGCCGCCCCGCAGCCACGAGAGACGAGGCTCCGCAGTGCGGCGACGTCGAACGTGAGATCGAGTGCGAGCGTGACCGCGTCGAGCGCGTCGACGCCGGCACGCTCGAGCTCGTCAAAGCGCCATTCGACGACGACGTCCGGGGCCGGACGCTCGAAGCGCACGCGAATGCGAGGGGAGGTGGCTGCCGCACTGACCACGGCCCTGCCATCGGCAGGAGCGGGGCCCGGCTTGAGCCGCTACTGACCGTCGAGTGCGAGCGGGATTCGGGTCGAGCTCTCGCCAAGACGAATCAGATCGTGCTCAGCGATCCAGCGACCCGCCACGGCCCGTCCCCCGGCCCTGCGAACGGCCTCGCGGACGGGGATCGCCCATCGATGCTCGATGAGTGCGACGAGTGCACCCTGCCCTGGCTCGATCGCGTCAGCCACCCGCCACTTGTCGTCGTCGTCGAAGACGTGACCATCGGCAAGCTCGCGAAGACCCCAGACAGCCCCGAGCTCCATCCCCTCCTCGCCTGCTGCGCCGAGGCCGATCAGAGCACCAACCGCTGCGCCGAAGGCGAGCGCCTCATCTGGATCGAGATCGCTGCGCTGAATCGCCTCGATCACTCCGTCCACCGTCTTTCGCACAGCGAGCAGGTCGACGACGCGGATGATGTCCCCCTGGCGCAGGCGCTCGAGCTCGGCGCGGATCTCGCCGTGGAAGTCGGGGTCGTCAAAGGCAATGACGAATATCTCAACCGGGCCAACTGTCATTGGGAGAACCTACAGCACGAGGCCGGCGACAGGCTCCACCTCGCTCGTGGAGCCCTACACCGACGGGCGGGCTTCGAGCTCGGCGTCGTATCGGCCACCGACAGCCGCGACGTTACACCGTGCCCGGTGGAGGAACACCGCCTGGGCCTCCTCGACATTGGCCGTAAGCCCCTGCCACGCCTGTAGCGTCGACGCCTGTAGCGCCCTGCCGTACGAGAAGGAAAGCGGCCAGGGACCGCCGATCCGATTGATCGCGTTGAGGTTCTCGGTCGCCTGCACCTCGGTCTGGCCACCGGAGAGAAACACGACTCCCGGCACGAGCGCGGGTACGTGGCGCAGCAGGTTATGGACAGTCATGGCGGCGATCTGTCGCGCGGGAGCCTGGTTCGGGCAGCCCTTGCCTGCGATCACCATGTTCGGCTTCAGCAACGTACCGCGAAGGTGAACGTCAAACGCGTAGAGCGCGGCGTATACCGCGATCAGCGTCCGCCCTGTCACGTCGTCGCAGGTCTCGATTGTGTTGTCGGCGTCCATCAACACCTCGGGCTCGACAATCGGCACGAGGCCGGCCTCCTGACAGAGCGCTGCGTATCGCGCCAGTGCGTGTGCGTTTGCGTTGATGCAGGAATCGGTCGGGATCCCGTCGCCGATCGTGATCACGGCACGCCACTTGGCAAAGCGTGCACCGAGTTCGTAGTACTCGCCGAGCCGCTCGCGTAGGCCGTCGAGCCCTTCCGTCACGGTCTCGCCCGGATGCAGCGCGAGTGGCTTCGCACCCGCGTCGACCTTGATCCCCGGGATGACGCCCTTCGCTGCGAGCAGCTCGGCGAATGGGGTCCCTTCGTCGGAGCGCTGACGGATCGTCTCGTCGAAGAGAATGACTCCACCGATGTACTCCTCCATGCCGGAGGTCGTGAACAGCAGGTTCCGGTACGCGCGTCGTGTCTCGACAGTCGACTCGAGCCCGATCGCGTCGAAGCGCTTGGTGATCGTTCCGGTCGATTCGTCCGCAGCCAGGATCCCCCTGTCGCTTGCGACGATCGCCTGCGCTGTCTCGTACATCTCGTCCCAGCTCATCAACGCTCTCCTTCCAATCGCAATCTGCTTGCCTTCTCCAGCGGGTGGTACGCGGCGATGCGTCGCACGGTGCCTGACCGCGATCGCATCACGATCGACTCGGTCTCGACGCCTGTTGCGCTCGTGCGGACGCCGCGCAGCAGAGACCCGCCTGTCACGCCGGTTGCGGCGACGAAGACGTCCTCACCGGCAACGAGATCGTCAGCTGAGAGCACACGATCGAGATCGAAGCCTGCCTCGACGAGCGCCGCGCGCTCACCCTCGTTCCGGGGCCAGAGGCGCCCCTGGATGGCGCCGCCCATGCACTTGATCGCAGCGGCCGAGATGACCCCCTCGGGCGTGCCGCCGATTCCCATCAGCACGTCGACACCTGTCGACGGCTGGCAGGCAGCAATCGACGGCGCCACATCGCCGTCGCGAATCAGGTTGACGCGAGCACCAGAGGTGCGGAGCTCGGCGATCAGGGCCTCGTGTCGTTCCCGCTCGAGCACGACAACGGTGAGATCGCTGACGCGCATGCCCTTTGCCTTGGCAACAGCCTGCACGTTCTCGGTTGGAGACAGATGCAGGTCGATCGCATGCGCGGCCTCCGGACCGACCGCGATCTTCTCCATGTAGAGCGCCGCACCGGGAAAGAACATCGAGCCACGCTCGGCGACCGCGATGACCGAGATCGACCCGGGAATCCCGAGGGCAGTCAATCGTGTGCCTTCCAACGGGTCGACGGCAACATCGACCTCGGGGCCGAAGCCGGCGCCGACTCGCTCGTTGTTGAAGAGCATCGGCGCTTCGTCCTTCTCGCCCTCGCCGATCACGACAACGCCCTGCATCGTCACCGTGTTGATCATGCGGCGCATCAGATCGACCGCCGCCCCATCGGCAGCGTTCTTGTCGCCACGGCCGATCCAGCGAGCCGCTCCCATCGCCGCCGACTCCGTCACCCGAACGAGCTCGAGTGCGAGGTTCCGGTCCGGCACGGTGGGGTCGTGGGGTGTGCTCACGTGTCTACCGATCCTACTCCCGCAACTGCCTCGCTCACATGCCTGTCGGTCGGCTCGAGAGCGACAACGGCGATTCCCGCGCAGATGACAAGGATTCCACCGACGAGCGCCAACGGCGGCAGGGACTCGTCCAGTAACGCCCAGGCGATCACGACGGCGGAGACGGGTTCGAGGAACGTGAGGATTCCAGCCGCCTGCGCCGTGACGTGACGAAGCAGCCACATGTAGACGAGCGTCGCTATGCCCGTGAAGACGACGCCCAGAAGCAGCGTCGCAGCCCAGTCGGCCGCATCGGCGGGCAGCACGCTGCCGGCAAAGGCCAGCGTCGGCGAGAGTGCAATACCGCCGACGAGGCAACTCCAAAACGTGATGGTAAGAGGCATGACGCCTGTGAGGAGGAGCCTCTTGGAGAGGATCAGGAGCACGGCGAAGGTGAGCGCTGATCCGACACCGCAGGCGAGCGCTCCCCATCCAAACGCATTGCCGTTGTCCCCGGACAGCGCGACGAGAGCGACACCGATTCCGCCGGGCACGAGAGCGCCGAGCGCCACGGTAGACAGTCGCTCGGGCAGGAAGAGCGGGGCGAGCACGGCGAGAAAGAGCGGGGCCGTGTAGAACGTGATGACCGCGAGAGCAACAGAACCTCGTTTGACCGCCTCGAAGAACAGCCACCAGTGCGCCGCCTGAACGACCCCGAGGGCGATAAGAGTCGGTAGGTGGGAGCCGGGATGCAGGAGCGGCAGACGTCCACTCACCACTGCGACGATTGCGAGCGTTGCAACTGCAAGCACCAGTCGAAGGAAGGCGAGTGGAGCGGCTCCGAGGGCGATGGAGCTCGCGAGGACGGCAACGAGGCCCCACGCAATCGCGAGGCCCGCCAGGCCGAGATTCCAACGCATCAGGTGAGACTCGTACTCCGGCTCACATGGTGTCGGGTGCCTCGACGCCTATGAGTTCGAGGCAGTGGGCGACAACCGACTTCGTCGCGGCGCAAAGGGCCAGTCGGAACTGCTCCTCGGGGGAACCGAGAACCTTGTGATGGTGGTAGAAGCGGTGGAAGTCGTCGGCGAGGCGGATCGCGTAGGTGGGAATCGCGTGGGGCGCTCGTCGCTCGGTCGCCTCCGCCACCACCCCGGGGAATTCGGCGAGCCGCTTGACGAGGTCGCGTTCCTCCGCCTCGAGCAGGCCCTCAGGGAACACGGAGTCGCCGTCGACCGCGACGTCGGAGGGCGCGTTGCGGAGGATGCCGGCGATCCGCGCGTGGGCGTACTGGACGTAGAAGACAGGATTCTTCGCAGACTTCTCGGCGGCGAGGTCGACATCGATCTCGATCGTCTGATCGTGGCCGCGTGAGACGAGATACCAGCGAGCTGCGTCAACGCCGATCTCGTCGATGAACTCGTCGAGAAAGACGACATCACCCCGGCGCTTCGACATCTTCGTGGCCTCGCCTCCCCTCGTGAGGTGCACGAGCTGGTAGATGAGCACCTCGAGCGACCCGCGGTCGTGACCGAGCATCTCGGCCAGGGCCTGAAGGCGACCGACGTAGCCGTGATGATCAGCGCCGAGGACGTAGACGAGCCGGTCGAAGCCTTTTGCGTACTTCCGCCTCACATACGCTGCATCCGCCGCAAAGTACGTCGGCGTCCCGTCGGAGCGGACGAGCACGCGATCCTTTTCGTCGCCGTGCGCAGAGGTGCGGGCCCACAGGGCCCCATCATCCTCGAATGTGTCGAGGAGAGCGATAGCTTCGGGAACCTCGGTCTCGACGACGCTCTGTCGTTCGAACGTGTCGAAGTGGATCCGGAACCGCTCGAGTGCTGCCTCGATCAATCCGAGCATCTGCGGGACGGGATCACCCGCCACCTGTGCAAGGCCCGCGATGTAGTCGCCACGGTAGCCGTCCTCGGGCGGCTCCTCTCCACGTCGGACGGCGTCGACGGACTCTCGGAAGCGATCCATCTGGCCGCCGGCGTCGTTGTAGTAGTACTCGCGCTCGACCGTATGGCCCGCAAATGTGAGCAGACGCGCTACGCAGTCGCCGTATGCTCCGTTCCGTGCAGCGGCGACGGTGACCGGGCCGGTTGGGTTTGCCGAGACCATCTCGACCTGCACCCGCTCCGGAGTCGCCGCTGAGCCGCCGCCGAAGGTCGCGCCCGTTCGGAGCATAGCCGCGAGCGCCTCCGAGAACCAACCGTCTGCGAGCTCGAGGTTGACGAACCCGGGGCCTGCAACCGACGCCCGTGACACACCCTCGAGCGCAGCTGCGGCTGCCGCAATCTCGCCGGCGATCTCACGCGGCGGCCGCTGGACGCGGCCGGCGAGTTGCAACGCGACATTTGTCGCGTAGTCGCCGTGCGCGGGATTCGAGGGTCGCTCGAGCACGACCGGCGCGCCCGCGGCAGCGGCAAGCGAATCCGCGAGCTCATCGAGAGGGCTACCCAACTCGACCGAACCTCGAACCGACCCCGAAGTCGATGGTGTCGACTCGTAATTGACCGATAGCCCGTTTCCTCCGTTTCTTTCGTCAGTGGTTCTGGATGACCCCGCGCGCCCAGGTCGAGAACCGTGCTCGCAAGGTAGAGGAAGACTGCCGCGCCCGCCAGGAGAAGGACGATGGCTAGGTGCCTCAGCGGGGCCGGTGTTCGAGCTACGCGGGTGCGGGCTGCGTCGCCGGGTCCGGGCTGCTGCCGAACGACGTGTCCGATTCGTCCGAATGCTCGCTCGAGTCGTCCGCATGCGCGCCCGATTCGTCTGAATGCTCGCCCGATCCGTCCGAATGCTCGCCCGATTCAACCGGTTGCGAGGCACCCGACGAACCGGAACTCTCGGTGCGGATGGACTCAGGTGCGGTGTTCTCGCCCTCCGAGCGGTCCGCGCCAGAGTCCGGTGACGTGGCACCGAGCCGTTCGTCGCTGTCGGCCGACTCTTTGCCGCCGCCCGAGCCACCGGCGTCGTACGACCCTCGGATGGTGCTCTTGCCACCAGCGTCGCCCGATCGTCTCGCCGCACCGTCATCGCCGTGACCGTCCGAGCGGGCTGCACCCGTGGAGCCGTCGCCCTCGGCATGACCCCCGCTCGTCGAGCCACCGAGCTCCGAGCCATTCCGCTCGCTGCTGCCACCCGGCGGCTCATCGCGCGTGGCGAGGCGACTCTCACCACTTTGGCGACCACGCACACCAGCATGGTCGGTGACATGATCGTCGCCGACTGCGGCCGTGAGATGGTGCTCCGACACCGGAACGAACACGCCGGCGACCGGCCGTCCCGCCATCTGGGTCTCCGCAACGTCCGCTGGTGCCTGGGAGGCTGCCTGTTGGGTCACGGGGGGATGCTGCTTCGCGGCGTGCTCGGCGCCGACGACGGCCACCGAGCCTGACGCAGTGACGGCCGCGACTCCGACGGCGAACTTCATTGCCGCGGGGCCGCCGGTGAGCTTGGCGAAGAGGCCGAGCCCAACCGCTCCGGACACAGCGCCCCCTCCCGCCGCACCCGCTGACGTAAAGCTGGGAATCGCTTGCGCAATGCCGTCACGGATCGCCACGGGTACAACCAACGCTCCACTCGCAAGCGGCTTGAGGCTGACGCGAAGGCTGCGCCGTGCGCGGAACAACAGCGACTCGACCGAAGCGATCGACATGCCGAGTGCGGCGCTGACCTCCGTATAGCGAAGTCCGTAGAGATCGCGAAGTACAACGGCCTCGCGCTGCTTCGGTGGCAACTCGGAGATCGCGCTCTGCAACTCTGCGACTGCGGCCCACCGCTCGAGTTCGGCCTCCGGGCCGTGGGTGTGGCCCAGGTCCGAATCGAGGAGCGGCAACGGCTCTCGCATGCGAGCGCGGGCGCGTGCCGTGCACTCGTTGCGCGCGATCGTGGCGAGCCAGGCTGCCGGCTCTCGCACGACGCCGCCTCCGAGCAGGGACGTGAAAGCGGAGACAAAGGTCGCCTGGGTGGCGTCGTCCGCGTCGTCCGGATCGCGGAGGAGGGCGCGGCAGAGCCCGTAGACCATGCGACCGTGCTCCTCGAAGAACTCGGCAGTCTGCGCGCCGGCGACCCTCGTCCGTGGATCGCCGGCACAAGGGATTGGGTCAACAGACGACATCGCTGCGGATCCTACTTTTCGCCCTCGCCGCGATCCGCTTGCTCTCCGTCATGACTGTCGCCGTGCGCGTCGTCGCCGTGGCTCGAGGGCTGAGCGGCGGCGCCGCCCTTCTTCTCGATCTCCTTCAGAGTCAGGACACCTCCGCTCATGACGCATTCCACCTTGACGGTGTCGCCGCCGAGGAACCGTGACAGAGAGATGCCCGGCGGGATCGCGCATGTTGCCGCTGAGCCCGGATCAGGCGGCGTCACGATCACGAAGTTCCCGTCCGTGGAGAATGCGAGCGTGCCTCGAACCTCCACCTCGGCTGAGTCGTCGCCGGCGCTCGAGTGGCTGCCCTCATCGTGAGCGACGCGGACGGTCCACACCCCAGCGATCAGGTCGCACCTGAGCTCGATCATGTCGCCGACAATCACGTTGGGTGTGAAGCCGGGAGGAACGATGCATCCGACGGAGACCGCAGGGGTTCCGCCGGTCTCTACGGTCAGCGGCGAGAGAACGGTGACTCTGCCGCGCACCTCCATCCTGCCCTCCGATCCAGCCGTCGTCACTGGAGGAGCTGAGGCCACGACGACGGTGCTCGCGTCGAGCGAGCCGTCGTCATCGATATCGACCTGGACCTTGACGGTGTCTCCGGCAGCTGGTGACTCATTCGCCGAGGCAGCCGTGCGTTGTCCTTTCGGGGCCTTCAGCGTCACGTCGAGCACGCTGCCACCCGCGTTGATGATGGCATGCCGTTTGACGAGCCGTACTATCGTGCCGCGAACAACCGCGTGGCGTGCCTGTCCTTTGAGCGAGACGCCGAGTGCCACCGGAAGCCGACCAGCGAGCCCGGTGTAGCGGATGACGACTCGTCGGCCGATGTCCGTTCGGCCGAAAGCGTCAGGGGCGAGGAGCGTCTGCACGCTGCCGCCGGGAAGAGCAACGACGAGGGCACGATGGGCGCGATCCTTCGCGACCACGGTGCCGCGAAGTGTGTGGGGGGCTGCGGAGGCAGCAGCGGCTACGGACACGAGCACGGCAGCTGTTAGCACGCCGACGAGAAGTAGACGTTTCATCGGGAGGGAGTCCTTTGCGTTCGGGGGGCAGTACGCTCTCACCCTGTAAGAGGGCATCGGCAGAAGAAACTTGCGCCTCGACCCTCAGATCCCCCGGATGGAGCCTACTCCGTGATGGTGGAAAGGGCGCCGGCGCGCGAGGTGGTGACGCCGACGCCTCCGCGCACGAGCGCTGCCTGGACTTCCTCGCGCGCCTTGTAGATCCGCCACTTCACGGTTGCAAGGGTTATCTCGAGCGAGTCCCCGATCTCCGTATACGACAAGCCGACAACGTCACGCAGGAGCAACGCCATCTTCAGATCGACGTTGAGATCCCCGACAGCACGCCACAGAGCACCAATCGTCTCCGCCCGCTCGAACGGCGCGTCGAGCGACACGAGTGGGGCGATGTCGTCGATGTTGACGACACTCCGCGGCCGCCGCTCCAACGCGCGCAGCTCGTCGAGCACTCTGTTCTTCGTCACCTGGAACATCCACGTCGTAAACCGCGACCGCAGCGAAAATCCCGGCAGGCCTTGATACACCCGGAGGAACACCTCCTGCGTCAGATCCTCGGCCAACGCTCGATCCCCGACAAGCCGCAACACGTAGTTGAAGACCGGCCGCTCGTATGCGCGAACGATGATGGAAAACGCCCGCTCATCACCGCCCTGAGCTTTACGCAGAATGCCGGGATCAGGCTGAACGAGCGCCAACGCGCGGCGAGCATACAGCCGAAATCAACTTCCACATCAACAATTAACGACTCGCTGAAATGTCACCGATTCTTGCTCTCGGGAGCGATGGTCAAACTCGTTCCGGTCATCGACGCAGGGATCGATAGCCCGAGGAGGGCCAGGACGGTCGGGGCCAGATCGACGAGGCTGCCGCCATCGCGTAAGGCGGACGCACGCGTGATGATGAGAGGAACGGGATTCGTCGTGTGGGCCGTGTGAGGGCTGATCCCGTCGGCTTCGAGCATGGTCTCGGCGTTGCCATGATCGGCCGTCACGAGGCACACCCCGCCCAGTTCGTGCGTCGCGTCGACCACACGCCCGAGCGCGAGATCGGCCGCCTCGACCGCGAGGACGACGGCTGGGATCACACCGGTATGCCCGACCATGTCGGGATTCGCGAAGTTGACGACGCAGAAGCTGTAACCATCTGGCAACGCTCGAACGACTTCGTCGGCCACGGCAGCGGCAGACATCTCTGGCTTCAAGTCGTAGCTCGCGACATCGCGAGGTGAAGGCACGAGCGCCCTCGTTTCGCCGCTCCACTCGGCCTCGTCACCCCCGTTGAAGAAGTAGGTGACGTGCGCGTACTTCTCGGTCTCGGCCGCGTGGAGCTGAAGAAGCCCAGCCGAGCTGAGCGTCTCGGCGAGCGTGTCGGACACGTGCTGTTCGGGGAACGCAACGGGCGCGGCGATGTCCTCTGCGTAGCGTGTCATCGTGGTCAGGTCGACACCGCGGTCGAGGAGCCGCCGCGAGAGCTGCCGGCCACGGTCGGGTCGGAAGTTGAAGAAGATCGCCGCGTCGACGGCCGGGTCGAGCCGTGGGCAGGTCGTGACCACGATCGGCTCGATGAACTCGTCGGTTGTGCCACGCGCATAGCTCCCGGAGACCGCTGCAACGGTGTCCTCCGTGCGCTCTCCTTCTCCGTCGAGCATGGCGCTAACGGCGCGCTCGATCCGGTCAGCCCTGTTGTCACGGTCCATGGCGTAGTACCGGCCGACGACGGTCGCGATCCTGCCTGCGGGCAGCTGCGCGAGATCGTCAACGGCCGCGTGGGGAGACACGTCGCGGCCGTCGGTGAAGGCGTGAATCCAGGTGCGGTCGACCATCTGCTCGCGCCGGGCGAGCTCGAGCAAGGCCAGGAGGTGATCGATGTGCGAGTGCACCCCGCCGCGTGAGACGAGACCGAGCAGATGCACGTCCCCGCCACGCTCCTTCGCTCGTGCGAAGGCGGAGAGCAACGCTGCGTTTTCGAACAGCGATCCGTCGCGGATCGCGACGTTGACGCGCATCAGATCCTGGAACAGAACCCGCCCCGATCCGATCGTCAGATGGCCGACCTCGGAGTTGCCCATCTGTCCGTCGGGCAGTCCGACAGCCTCACCGGACGCAGCGAGAGTGGTGTGTGAAAAGGTCCCCCAGAGGTCGTCGAACACGGGTGTCGAGGCGAGCTCCACCGCGTTCCCGGGGCCGGGTGGGGCGATGCCCCACCCGTCGAGGATCACGAGGGTTACGAGAGGGACGCCGCGATGTGGCACAGGCTCGAAAAGGACTCGGGGTCGAGCGAGGCACCGCCGACAAGGGCGCCGTCGATGTCCGGCTGGGAAAGAAGTTCGGCCGCGTTGTCGGGCTTGACCGAGCCGCCGTAGAGCACTCGAGTGTCGTGAATCGACTTGATGAGGGCGTGCGCATCCTGTGCCATCTCGGGCGTCGCGGTCTTGCCGGTGCCGATCGCCCACACGGGCTCATAGGCGATGACGAGGGCATCGTGACGCGGGAGCACCCCGACCTGCCGACGAAGGACGGCCTCCGTCTCGTCGGCCTCCCGTTCGGCCTGTGTCTCACCCACACACGCTATGACGCCAAGACCCGCAGCCAGTGCGGACTCCGCCCTGAGCCTGACGGTTTCGTCGGTTTCGCCGAAGAAGAGGCGCCGCTCGGAGTGGCCGACGAGCGCACCGTGAACGCCGAGCTCGACGAGCATGCGGGGGGAGATCTCCCCGGTGAACGCGCCTTCGTCGGCCCAGTGGACGTTCTGCGCGTAGATCGTCCACTCCTCGCCGACGGCTGCCTCGAGAGAGACGAACGGCGGGCAGAGCACGACGTCGACTCCGTCGGGTGCCTCGAAGCCGTCGAAGAACTGGAGGGTCTCCACAGGCCCCTTGAACATCTTCCAGTTGCCCGCCATTAGCTTTCCCATCTCATGCCTCCGGAATCGCTAGGACGCCGGGAAGCCCTCGGCCCTCGAGCAGTTCGAGCGATGCGCCGCCGCCGGTCGACACCCACGACACGCGGTCGGCGAGGCCCAGCTCCTGGATCGCGCGCACGGAATCCCCGCCGCCCACGACCGTGTACGCGTCGGCCGTCGCCACCGATTCTGCAACGGCTCGTGTGCCCGCGGCAAATGAGGGCCATTCGAACACACCCATCGGCCCGTTCCAGAAGATGGTCCGAGCGTCACGCAGAATCACACCGAACGCCTCGGCCGTCGCAGGCCCGATGTCGAGGCCGAGCCAGCCGTCGGGTATCGCGTCGACGGTCGCAATGCACGTCTCGGCATCCGCGGAGAATGAGCTCGCGGCAACGACATCGACGGGGAGCTCGACGAGGAACGAGAGCGGATTGTGCTCACGGACCTGCTCGGCCATCTTGCCGCCGATGAGGACGCGGTCGGCGCGCCCGCCGAGATTCTCGAGCACTGCAAGCTTGTCATCGACCTTGGCGCCCCCTGCCACGATCACGAACGGGTGTTCGATGTCTCCGAGCAGGCGACCGAGATGTTCGAGCTCCGCGAGCAGAAGCAGTCCTGCGTAGGCAGGAAGGAGATGCGCCACGGCCTCGGTCGAGGAGTGCGCACGGTGGGCCGAGCCGAAGGCATCGTTGACGTAGATATCCATCCCCTCTGCCAGCTCTCGGGCGAACCTCGTGTCGTTGCTCGTCTCACGGGCGTCGAAGCGCGTGTTCTCGAGCAACCGGATCCGCGGATCCGGAAGCAGCGAGCGCAACCGTGCAGCCACGGGAGCAATGGAGAGCCGTTCGTGATCTTCTGCGGTCTTGGGCCGACCGAGGTGCGAGCACACGACGACCTCAGCCGCGTCGTGATCGAGGAGCCACTGCAGCGTCGGCAAGGCCGCGCGAATCCGGGTGTCGTCCGCGACGTCCCCGTCTGCGAGTGGAACATTGAGATCGGCTCTGACGAGCACCCTCTTGCCGCGTACGTCGGCCGATTCGACCGAGCGGGGCAATCTCACGCCAACAGTCTCCCGACCAGATCGACGAGCCTGCAGCTGTAACCCCACTCGTTGTCGTACCAGCCGAAGACCTTCGCGGTCGAGCCGTGCGCCATTGTCAGCTCGCTGTCGAAGATGCACGAGAACGGCGAATGGACGATGTCACTGGAGACGAGCGGGTCGGATGAGAACCGCAGGATGCCGGCAAGCGCGCCAGCCGCAGCAGCTTCGTACGCGGCGTTGATCTCCTCCTTCGTCACCTCTCGGCCCAACGTGACGACCAGGTCTGTGAGAGAGCCCGTTGCGACGGGGGCGCGCACCGCTACGCCGTCGAGCTTCCCCTGCAAGTGAGGTAGGACCAAACCGATTGCCTTCGCGGCTCCCGTCGACGTCGGGATGAGATTGATTGCGGCCGCCCTCGCCCGCCGTAGATCCTTGTGCGGCATGTCTTGCAAGCTCTGATCCGACGTGTACGCGTGAATCGTCGTCATGAAGCCGCTCTGGATCCCGGCAAGGTCGTCGACCACCTTTGCGAGCGGCGCGAGGCAATTCGTCGTGCACGACGCGTTCGAAACGATGTGGTGTTGCGCCTTGTCGTACTCCGAGTCGTTGACCCCGAGCACAACCGTGAAATCGGGATCGGTCGCTGGTGCCGAGATGATCACCTTGCTCGCACCGGCATCGAGATGCTTCTGGGCCCCTTCTCGGGTCGTAAAGAATCCGGTCGACTCGAGCACCACGTCCACGCCCAGATCACCCCATGGCAGCGCCGCGGGATCCCGCTCGGAGAGCACTCGCATCTGCTCGCCGCCGGCATTGATGACGGCGTCCCCGAGTGACACCTCACCTGCAAACGGCCCCAGCACCGAGTCGTACCTGAGCAGGTGCGCCATCGTGGCTGCGTCCCCGAGGTCATTCACCGCAACGATCTCGATGTCGGCCGCGAGCGACTGCTGCGCGCGGAAGAAGTTCCGCCCGATGCGCCCGAACCCGTTGATACCGACACGAACCGCCATGAGCCCTCGCTCTCTTCGAAATGGTGAATGTCAGCCGATTCTAGAGCCTTGGTTGCGAGGCGGCGCCGGCTGTCGGGAGACGACCCCTCCGTCGGAGGGGAGCTCCGAGCCGACAAAGCGCCCAGCCGTGTCCGATTTCGGGCGCGACAGAACATCTGTTCGTCCACATTCGGACCGACGACAGTTGAGGAATGCCGCCGCGCCCCTCATACTCGCTGTGAGGTGGGCTCGCGCTCCCTGACGATGAATCCAGACCCCATTCATCGTCCCATGCTGGAGCGCGGAAATTGGGGGAGGAGATTCGTCCTCGGAGCTCCTCCCCCACCCGCCTTGAACGGACGCGGCGGGGCTCACCAGGGCGCCGCTCTGCGGTGCGCCGGCGATGGCGTATGTGCCGGCGGCGGCGCGGGTGAGATGGCAGACGAACCCCCTGTAGGCTCACGCTCCGGCGAGCTGCACCACCTTCGCAAGCCGCCTCTGCATTCCCGCCTTGGTCGCGACCGGGCTCGCGAGGCCGGCGAGCTCACGCAGTGAGAGTGTCGGGTGGCGTTGGCGCAGCGTCGCTGCTTCCCGCAGTCGTTCCGGCAGGGACTCGAGCTCGCCTGAGGCGCGCAGACGCCGAACAGCCTCGAGCTGCCGCTGCGCCGCGTGGGCTGTCCTGACGAGGTTCGCGTGATCTGCGTTTGCAAGCCGATTCGCCTCGGCGCGCATCTCCGCTACGACACTGCGTTCCTCGAGCGCGAGCACTGCATCCACGACGCCCGCAGCGAGGAGGTACCCCTCGATCTCCTCCCACCCCTTCGCATACGCACGCGCATGCGAGGACCGTTCCTCCACTCGCAATCGAACATCCTGTGCGGAACCGACACTGCGAAGAAACGATGCTCCAGCCGAGGTCGGCGTCCTCACTTCGAGATGCGGTGACCTCGGCCCCGTCAACGAACCGGCCCCGAGGAACGCTCCACGGAGGTACGCCCCGCGGCAGCATGAACGCGCGACGACACGACCGGGAGGGCGGTCGAGCGGTCTATGGTCGTCGTCGAGCACGCCCGCCTGCGCAAGTGTCGCGAGCGTGTGCTCCGAGCCCTCTAGGTGAAGCTGAAACCGCGTCGAGCGATCGAATGACCGAGTCGCATACGTGCGAATCTCGGCCGGCACGCGCAGTTCTGCAAGAAGTGCAAACGCGCGGCGAGCCGCGGCGGATGAGCCGAGGTCGAGGTGGAACGTGACTGCGCCTCGGCCGCGCAGGTGCACCGCCCCCGCAGTATGGAACAGCGCCGAGATCTCGGCCAGGCGGTCGCAGCGCCTGCGAGGAGCTATGGCCGCTAGCTCAGCCCTCACATCGTCGACGAGCGTGCCCACGGTCATAGGTGGACGCCCTCCAGAGCAAGGAGGCGGCGCTTGAGCCCGAGGCCGGCCGAGCCATAGCCGCCGATCCCACTCGCCCCGACCACCCGGTGACACGGGATGATGAGCGAGAATCGGTTCTCGGCGCAGAACGACCCTGCCGCGCGCGCAGCGCCTGGGCGCCCTGCAAGTGCTGCCAGCTCGCCGTACGAGACGATCTCACCCCAGGGAATGGCACGCGCCACCGCCACGAGGTCTCGTTGCAGAGGCGTTGCCCAGGTGAGATCGATCGAGATGCCATCATACGAGGTCGCGACCCCGCTGAGGTGAGCCACGACGCGGCGACACAGATCTGGTACAGAATCGGCAGCGTCAGGTGACGGTTCAGGGGGTAGCGTTCCTGCCGGGAGCCTCGCTCCCCCATTGGGGGAGGCATTCGTGGCGCTGGGTCGTGCTGGTCCCGCCGCTGTCAGGCGGTGGCTTGTGCCTCCGGCAGCACCGCGACGGATGTCGACTTCCGCCCCCCTTGCCTGGGCGGCTGCCGACTCTCGTTCCCGTTCGAGGCGCAGCGCCGCGGAGGCGAGCTCGTGTCGCACGATGACTCCGTCGTCCGTCCACACCTCACCGACGCCGAAGGCGGGTGCGTCATAGAGATGCCGCGTCACGCGCACACGAGCGAGAATACAATCGACCCGATGAGCGCCCCCGGGATCTTCCGCCCCCCCGTCGCGGTCAACGAACCGGTCAAGAGCTACGCGCCGGGGTCGCCGGAGCGAGCGGAGCTGCAGTCTCGACTCGCCGAGATGGCCGCCGAGCGCATCCACATCCCCAACGTCATCGGCGGAGAACGGGTGGAGACGGGTAAGACTTTCGAGACCGTCATGCCCCACCGCCACTCGCATGTGCTCGCAGACGTCGAGACGGGCGGCGCGGCCGAGGTTGAACGCGCGATCGCCGCTGCTCGTGCTGCGCACCCTGCCTGGTCGCGAACACCGTGGCACGAGCGGGTTGCAGTCTTCCAGCGTGCAGCCGAGTTGCTTGCCGGTCCGTGGCGCTCGACGATCAATGCCGCCACGATGCTCAATCAGTCGAAGACCGCCTATCAGGCTGAGATCGACGCGGCCTGCGAGTCGATCGACTTCCTGCACTTCAACGCCGAATACCTCGTTCGCATCTACGAGGAGCAGCCCGTCTCGTCGCCGGGTGTCTGGAACAGGCTGGAGTACCGCCCGTTGGAGGGTTTCGTGCTTGCCGTCAGTCCGTTCAACTTCACGGCCATCGGCGCCAACCTGACAACGTCGCCGGCGCTGATGGGCAACACAGTCGTGTGGAAGCCGGCATCGACGCAGGCCCTCTCGGCGTGGTTCACGATGCGGATCTTCGAGGAGGCTGGCCTCCCTCCCGGCGTCATCAATCTCGTCTTCGGCCCAGGAGCCGAGATTGGCGCCGCGGCGATCGCGAGCCCCGAGCTCGCCGGAGTGCACTTCACGGGCTCAACCGCCGTGTTTCACTCGATCTGGCGCGCGATCGGCGACAACATCGACCGCTATCGCAACTACCCACGGCTCGTCGGCGAAACCGGAGGCAAGAACTTCATCCTCGCGCACCCATCAGCCAACCCGGCTGAAGTTGCGACGGCGATCGTGCGCGGCTCGTTCGAGTACCAGGGGCAGAAGTGCTCGGCATCGTCGCGGCTCTACATCCCATCGAATCTCTGGCGCGAGGTGCGCGAGATTCTGGAGCGTGAAATCGCCAGCATCTCGATGGGCGATGTGACCGACTTCACGAATTTCATGGGGGCCGTGATCGACGGGCCGTCGTTCCGAACACAGCAGGATGCGATCGCGGAGGCGATTGGCGCAGGCGCCGAGATCGTCGTTGGCGGCGGCACTGACGACAGCGTTGGCTGGTTTGTCGAGCCGACGGTGATCAAGACGAGTGACCCCGACTTCCGACTCTTGCGCGACGAGCTCTTCGGACCCGTGACCACGGCGTACGTCTACGACGAATCGAAGTGGGCCGAGACGCTCGAGCTCGTCGATTCGACAGGAGCATACGGTCTCACCGGCGCAGTCTTCTCGAACGACCGCTACGCAATCGACGAGGCGCAGGAAGTGCTCCGCTATGCGGCAGGAAACTTCTACGTCAACGACAAGCCGACGGGAGCCGTCGTCGGGCAACAGCCGTTCGGCGGGGGCCGCGCGTCGGGCACCAATGACAAGGCAGGGTCTCTGTGGAACCTGATTCGCTGGGTTAGCCCTCGCACGGTCAAAGAGACGCTCGTCCCGCCGACCGACTACCGCTACCCGTTTCTCCAGCCGGGCGAGTGACGCGCCGAGCTCCCGGGCTCGCGCTCGCCGGGGTTGGCGTTGCGGTGTCCCTCGGAGCTCATCGGGCACTCCCGGGACTTCCGCCGCTCGTTCTGTGTGTGGCGCTCGGCGTGGCGCTTGCGAACCTCGCGTCGGTGCCCGACAGGGCCTCAGCTGGACTGAAGGTCGCCGCTGGGCCGGTCCTGAAACTCGGGGTCGTGTTGCTCGGGCTCGACCTCGTCTTCCCTGACATCCTGGCACTCGGTGTTCGTGCATTCGCGGTTGTCGTGGCGGTGGTCGGTCTCACATTCTTCGGGACCCGATGGGCAGGCCGTCTGCTCGGCGTCTCGGACGATTTGTCGCTTCTCGTGGCAACGGGGTTCTCGATCTGCGGCGTCTCCGCGATTGCAGCCGCGAACGGTGTCATCGACGCCGAGGAGGATGAGGTCGCGTTCTCGATTGCCCTCGTGACACTCTGCGGAACGCTCGCGATCATCACGCTGCCGCCGCTACGCGGCGTCCTAGGGCTCGACCAGGAGCAGTTCGGCGCCTGGGTCGGAGCCAGCGTGCACGACGTCGCTCAGGTCGTCGCGACCTCGTCGACTGCGGGCAGCGCGGCGCTCGCGACCGCAATTGTGGTGAAGCTCACTCGCGTCATGCTCCTCGCGCCTCTGATCGCCGGCATCGCGCTTCGCCGCCGCTCGGTTGCCACGCCCACGGAGCCCCGGCCGCCGATCGTGCCGCCGTTCATCGTTGCGTTCATCGGCATGGTCGTCATCGCGAGCATTGGCGTGATCCCGGAGAGTGTCGTCTCCCGGATCGACGATCTTCGCACCGTCCTCCTCGGAATGGCTCTCTTCGCCCTTGGTACCCGGGTCAACGTGGCGCGGTTGCGCCAGATCGGCGCTCGTCCGCTGGCGCTCGGCCTCATCTCCTGGCTGCTCATCGCGGTCGTCGCGTATGCTGGTGTGCGCCTCGCTTGGGCCTGACAAGGGCACGCCCGCTCAAGCGGCTGGACCTCCCGTGCGATGGAGCTGGGCGAAGACCGCGCGAGCCGTCTTCGCCGGCAGACCCGGAACCGCCTCCAGCTCCTCCTGCGAGGCAGCGAGGAACCGGTCAGCCGAACCAAAATGAAGCAAGATCGCTCGCCGGCGCGACGGGCCGATGCCGTCGAGTGTGTCGAAAATCGATGCGAACGCCCTCGTATCGCGCTTCTGGCGATGGAATGTCACTGCGAACCGGTGGGCCTCGTCCCGAATTCGCTGCAAGAGCTGCAGGCCGGGATCGTGCCTATCGAGGAGGATTGGCTCAGAGCGACCCGGGATGAACACCTCTTCCTCGCGCTTGGCGAGCGCGATCAGCGCGACGCGCGGGACGTCGTAGGTGGCCTGAATTGCCTCGAGGGCAGCCGCCAACTGCCCCTTGCCGCCGTCGATCACGACGAGGTTTGGGACGGCTGCGAAGCTCTCGTCGTGGCGGCCGGCGCCGGCGCTGTCCCTGAGGCGGTTGAACCGCCGCGATATGACCTGTGCCATCGACGCGAAGTCATCCTGGCCGTCGAGCCCCCGCACCGTGAACGACCGGTAGTGCGCCTTCCTGGGCTGCCCGTCGACGAAGACGGTCATCGAAGCGACGATGTCGCTTCCCTGCAAGTTCGAGATGTCGAAGCATTCGATTCTCAGCGGCAGGCTCTCGAGGTTGAGCCCCTCGCGGAGACTCTCGAGGGCCTCGATCCGGCGGAGCCGCTTCTGCTCGGCTGCCGTCGCCTCGTGCGCGAGCGCCAACTCGGCATTCTCTGCCGCGAGCTCGGCGAGGCGCCTCTTCTCACCACGCATCGGCGCCCGCACGTCGACCGCAGCGCCACGAAGCGTCGAGAGGAATCCAGCGAGCGCCTCGGTGTCGGCCAGGTCGGTCGGGACGACCACTTGCGGCGGCACGCTCGGCGCAGCCGTGTAGTACTCGAGGCAGAAACCTTCGAGGATCGTGGCCCGATCCTGCCCCTCGACATTTTCGAGGTGGAAGGCATACCGATCGATCAGCTTGCCGTCTCGGAGCGGGAACAGCTGGACGGCGGCGCGGTCACCGTCGACCGCCAGTCCGATCACGTCGATCGTGTCGACTGCCCTCCGGTCCGCACCCTGACGCTCGGCCAGGCTCTCGATTGCAAAGAGGCGGTTGCGGTATCGGGTAGCGTCCTCATAGCGCTCCTCAGCCGCAGCCTCGCGCATTCGGTGCTTCAGCGATCGCACGATCGAGCGTGTGTCACCGGAGAGAAAGTCGATCACACCCTCGATCTGCTCCCGGTACGCCGTTTGCGAAACCGCCCCGATACAAGGGGCCGTGCACCGCTCGATGTGGAAGTCGAGGCACGGTATCCCCGAGTGGCGGCCCGGTTTCGGTCCCTCGCAGGGTCGGAACTGGAACACACGGTTCAGCACATCGAGCGTCTCGCGCACCTTCTTCGCATTCGCGTACGGGCCGAAGTACACCGTTCCTCGCCGATGCCGTTCGCGCGTGAACATGACCCGCGGATACTCGTCGGCCACTGTGACGGCGATGTATGGAAACGACTTGTCGTCGCGCAGGCGCACGTTGAACGGCGGACGGTGTCGTTTGACGAGGTTCTGCTCGAGATGCAACGCCTCTGCCTCGGACGAGGTAACGATCACCTCGATGCGACTGATCCTTCCAACCATGCGCTCGATTCCCAGCCTGCCGTCACCGCGGTTGAAGTAGCTGCGCACGCGGGCGCGGAGCGACTTGGCCTTACCGACGTAGAGGACGGCGTCACTCTCGTCGCGAAAGAGGTACACACCGGGGTTGCGCGGGAGTGTTGACAACTGTTTGCGTAGCGACTCGACCACGCCAGCTAGCGTATCCGCCGCATGTTGCGTGTCCTCCTCACTCTTGTCGCTGCTCTCGTTCTTGCGCCGTCTGCACTCGCGGGCGGACCGGAGATGTCCTTCGGCGCGGCCGAGGACATCGTCCGGCAACCCGACCTCGTGTCCGCGAAAGCCAGGATGACCCTCTTCCGCCTGGCCGGATTCTCGGCAATCCGAGTCACATCCCAGTGGCTTCCGGGAGACGTTGCACCGTCGGAGTCCGAGCTCGAGATTCTCCGCAGCGTGTCGGGCGCTGCCGGCCTCACGGGTGTGAAGGTCTATCTGTCCGTCTACCCGTCCGGCTCCCGATCGACTCCACTGACACCCGAGGCGCGAGAGCAGTTCGCGTCCTATCTCACGGTGATCGCGCAACAGCTTCCCACGATCGACGACGTGATCGTCGGCAACGAGCCCAACCTGAACCGCTTCTGGCTGCCACAGTTCAACCCAGACGGAACCGATGCCGCCGCGCCCGCCTATCTCGCGCTCCTCGCGCGCTCCTACGACGCGCTCAAGGCAGTCGACCCCGCCATGCGAGTCTGGGGCGGGGCGCTCGCGCCTCGCGGCGTCGACCGTCCAGGGACGGGCCGCGACACGCATTCGCCGGTTGCGTTCCTGAAAGACATGGGAGCCGCCTACAGGGCGAGCGGCCGGACCCTGCCGATCATGGATGGACTTGCGTTCCACCCCTACGCCGACAGCTCCGGCCAGGCGCCCGACACGCCGCACCCGAAGTCGACGACGATCGGCCTTGCGGACTACGATAGGCTCATTCAGACGCTCGCCACGGCGTTCGATGGAACGGTGCAGCCTGGGTCGTCGTTACCCCTGCTGTACGACGAGTTCGGCGTCGAATCGCAGATTCCGGCGGGCAAGGCCAAGGCCTACACCGGCGCGGAGCCGTCGACGACGCGGCCCGTCGACGAGATCACCCAGGGCCAGTACTACGGGCGCGCGCTGCAGCTTGCCTTCTGTCAGCCGAACGTGACCGGAATTCTTCTCTTCCACTCCCAGGACGAGGTGCCTCTGGCGAGCTGGCAGTCGGGCGTCTACTACGCCGATGGGACGCCGAAATCGAGCCTGTACGCAGTGCGGGATGCTCTCGCCCGAGCACGCGGTGGGTCGATCGCCCGTTGTGACGGGCTCGGCCTCGATGTCAAGGCGACGAAGGTGCATTTCCCCACCCAGGCCGAGCTCCTCCGTGGGTCCCGTACGGTGCGATTCACCTGTCTGCTCGACTGCGCGTGGGAGCTGCGGGTATCGGGCTCGACGACAGCTGCGACCCGCGTGCGGCTGAGGGGATATGGGCGTGCGGGAGCCCTGAACGTCGCGTCGCTCAAGGGCCGCAAGCTCGGAACAGGCGCGATCCGCTTCTCCCTGACCCTGAGTCAACCGGTCAACCCGGGCGTGCCGCAGACGCGTGAGAGTGCACCGCTCAGCCTCCACTGAGGGGCGAGCGGTGCGTACGATGAGACCATGAGTGAGACGAAGCCAGCGTACGAACGCATCGAAGGCGTTCAGGTCGGCCAGTACGTCGCGTACCGGTTCTTCAAGATCGACCCCGCGTGGAGGCGGTTGCCGATCGAAGAGCGGGAGGCCGGTAAGGATGCGTTCGCGGAGGTCGTCGAGGACTGGTCCGGTCGGATGGAAGGGCTTCGCGCATACAACGTGTCCGGTATTCGACCGGAGGCTGACTTCTTTCTCTGGCAGATCACCGAGCGCTACGATGATCTGCTCGAGCTCGGTGCCGCCCTCAACGGCACGCCGCTTGCGGGTTGGTTGACCACCCCCTACTCGTATCTCGCGACGACGAAGCCGTCGGTCTATACGGATAAGAAGCGGATCCGCCAGGGCAAGGTGACTCCACGTGAGGCGCCGTATCTCGTCGTCTATCCGTTTGTGAAGAAGAGGCCGTGGTATTTCCTGACCTTCGAGGAGCGGGTCGAGGCGATGAAGGAGCATGCCGAGGTCGGCGGCAAGTTCGTCACGGTCACGAACCACACGACGTACTCGTTCGGGATCGACGATCAGGAGTTCATGCCGGCGTTCGAGTGCGAGGAGCCCGCCGACTTCATGCACCTGATGATGACCCTCCGTGAGACCGAGGCGTCACGTTGGACCGAACGCGACACCCCGATCTTCGTCGGCGCTCTCGGACCCGTGCGTGCCGTGCTCGCGGCACTCGACGGCGCCCACGTTCACGCCCAGGCGGGGCCAGGCTGACTCAGGTGTAGGTGTGCTCTGCCCGCCAGGTTGCGACGACCGCCCACGCGCAGCAGGCCAAGACGACGAAGAACGCGACAGCGTCGCCGCCTCTCGGCGAGAGCCCTATCGCAGCCCCGACGTCGATCACAGCGACACCGATCGCTGCATAGAAGACACGTCGAGAACGGTCCGACCATGCTTCGAGATCGCCGCGACGCTCGCGCCACACGAGGAAGAGGAAGAACGCGATCGCGAGGAAGAACGCGATCCGTAGCAACCCTCCCGTGACGGCAAGCACGGGCTCGAGTGAGAGCACGACGACGACGAGCGCGATCAGCGCGACGATTGCCAGACCTCGGACCGTACGGTTTTGGAGGAAGCGCCTCATGCTCCGGTCATGGTGCCACGAACGCCGAGAGCCGCGGCGACGAGTGCCGAAACCGCAAACCAGAGAAGGCGCCTGCGAGGATCGGTCGGGGCATAGAACCACGGCGACAGCACAACGCCGAGAGCGACGGCGCCGTACACATAGTGAAGGTGATCGGCGGCGCGATAGTCACCCGAAAGCAGCAACAACCCGAAGGCCGCCTGTGCGATCAGCAGCGTTTGCGGCAACGCAAGCAGATGGATCGTCGCGCCGCTGACTTCGGCTCCACGACGGTAGGCGACGAGCCCTACGACACCCGCGAGCAGGCACCCGGCGATGACGGCGTACGCGAGATAACGGTGTGCCTCGACCACGCCGCGAGCCTACCGGGGTTTCCTGGCACTTCAGTCCTGTTGAACCCCCTGCTCGAGTTGGCGGTCGTACTCGGCCTGGTCGAAGTGGCCCTGCGACTCCGCGATGAGGCCATCGACGGCAAGAGTCCAGTCTTCGAAGCCGCTGACGCGAACGCGATTCCCCGTTCCTCCCGGGCCGGTGTTTGTGCCCGTGAACGTCCAACGGAATTCGGTCTTGCCGTCAGCGACGACGAGATCATCGAGCATCACCTCGATGTCCGGTAGCGCCGTCATGAAGCTTCGAGCGGCCTCGGTGATCGCGCTTCGGCCGACAGCAGGGACGCCCCCGTTTATCGTCAACGAGCCTTCGGGGGCGTAATGCGCAGCAACGCGAGCCGGATCCTGGCTGCACCACGCGGCGGCGTAGGCTTGCGCGAAGCGGCGCAACTGGTCTTGGTCGGGCACGATCGGGACCTCCTGGCGTCTGTCCAGCTGGGCGGGGGCGAAGGGGAGCGTATCGGGCAACGAGGCTCCACGGATAGCCTGATCTCGACGACCTACGAACGGAGGCTTCCATGACTGTCGAGGAGGGAGGCACGGCTCCCGACTTCTCGCTCGCGAGTGACTCGGGGGAAACGATCTCGCTGGCCGGGCTGCGTGGGCGACCGGTGGTCCTCTACTTCTATCCCAGGGACGACACGCCCGGCTGCACGAAGCAGGCGTGCGGGATCCGTGATTCGTGGGGTGAGTTCGAGCAGACCGGCGCGGTCGTACTCGGGGTCAGCCCCGACGGCGAGGCGTCGCACGTCAAGTTCAAGAAGAAGTACGACCTGCCGTTCACGCTGCTCGCCGACCCCGAGCACGCAACCGCCGAGTCGTACGGGGTATGGGTCGAGAAGTCGATGTACGGGAAGAAGTACATGGGCGTCGAGCGCTCGACGTTCGTGATCGACGCGGACGGCGTCGTCACGAAGGTGATGAGGAAGGTCAAGCCGGAGAAGCACGTGGACGACGTCCTCGCGGCGCTCTCCGCGTAGGGGCGGGTGCGCAGCCTCGCGCCAGCGAAGCGGAGCGTCGACCTCGATCCGCCGTGCCACTTCGGGGGCGAGGCTCTGCCTCGCCCCTACAAGGTGTCCTCTTCATCCGCATGTGCAATAGGGCCCGAGAAGGCCCATTTACACATGCGGATGAGAGGACTTGAACCTCCACGTCCTTACGGACACACGGATCTGAACCGTGCGCGTCTACCAATTCCGCCACATCCGCGCGGGGTGATTCTAGCCCGGATCTCCCATCTGCCGCGGGCGCCGTGGTGCGTGTAGGCATGCTGGACGAAAACCTGCGCCTCCTATCGACGTCACACTCACCATGATCCGCATTTCCGGACTTTTCTGTGCCATCGCACTCGTGTTCCTGCCTGCCACCGGTGGAACATCTATCGGCACGCCCGTCTCCTCCAGCACGAGCGAGGTCGTGGTCACGTTGACGTCCCCTCCCCTTGCCGGTCGTACCGGAGCTGCAGGTCGACTCGCGCGGTCGACGATTGCTCGCGAGCAGGCGCGGTTCGCCGCCGAGCTCCGAGCAACGATCCCGCGCGCCTGGATCAAGTGGCGCTACCGGATCGTGCTCAACGGTGCAGCTGTCGTCGTGCCGCGGGCGGCGCTCCCGCTCCTCCGCTCTCTACCGGAGGTGAAGTCGGTCGACTCCGGTGCGGTATATCCGCTCGCGGCGACAACGACATCCTCCGCTTTGCAGGCCCGCAGATGGCAGACCGGGCTGCCAAACCAGGGTGCCGGGATGAAGATCGGGATCATCGATGACGGCGTTGACCAGCGCCACCCATACTTCTCGCCCGTCGGTTACACCATGCCGGCCGGCTTCCCGAAAGGCCAGACGGCGTACACGACGGCCAAGGTCATCGTGGCCCGTTCGTTCGTTCCGGCCGGAACGAGATGGCCCAATGCACGGAAGCCTTTCGACCCCGTCGAATCCGGTCACGCGACGCACGTCGCGGGGATCGCCGCGGGGAACGCAAACACAGCAGCGTCCGGGGGCAGCAGGGTCTCGGGAGTGGCTCCCCGTGCGTACATCGGGAACTACAAGGCACTCACGGTCCCGACAGATGCCGGCGTCGGGCTCGATGGGAACGCGGCGGAGATCGTCGCCGCGATCGAAGCAGCCGTCGCCGACGGGATGGACGTGATCAACCTGTCGATCGGGGAGCCCGAGGTGGAGCCGTCCCGCGACCTCGTGGCTCTCGCGCTCGATGCCGCCGCCGAGGCGGGCGTGGTTCCCGTCGTTGCGGCTGGGAACGATTTCGACGAATTCGGACGAGGATCTCTGTCATCTCCCGGTACCTCGGAGCGGGCGATCACTGTCGCTGCAGTGACGTCGCCGGCTGGCGCGGGCACAAGCAGCAGTCTCGCGAGTTTCTCCGGTGCCGGGCCGACGCCGCTCTCACTGCGGCTGAAGCCCGACATCAGTGCACCTGGCGTCTCGATCCTCTCGTCGGTCCCCGACGGACGCTGGGAGACGATGTCAGGGACGTCGATGGCAAGCCCGCAGATCGCGGGCGCAGCCGCCCTCCTACTCGAGCGGCATCCTGCGTGGTCTGTCGCTGATCTCAAAGCAGCGCTCATCGGCACGGGAAGCCCCGTTCAGGTCGACGGGCAGACGGCACCGCCGACGCGCGGCGGCGGTGGCCTCGCGGATCCCTCTCGAGCCGACACCCCGCTGATCCTCGCGTCTCCGGCCTCCGTCTCCTTCGGGCTGATTCACCCAGGCACGCCGACAACGACCCCGGTCGAGCTCACCGACGCCACCGGTGGCGCCGGAGCCTGGGACGTCACGGTCGAAACGAACGCTGCACCGACCGGAGCCAGCCTGACCCTCCCTCCCACCGTTACCGTGCCGGGAACGCTGGAGCTCTCGCCCACGGTCACAGCGGACGCCGCCGAGGGTGATCTCACGGGTTTCGTTCGTCTCACGCGAGGCGCCGACGTGCGTCGCATCCCGTTCTGGCTGCGCGTCGTCCGGCCTGGACTCGCGTCAGCGCCGTTCGTCGCGCTCGCCTCGCCCGGCCTCCACCTCGGTGACACGCGCGGCAGGCCGGCACTCGTCACGCGATACCGCTATCCAGACGTGCCGACGGGCGCCGGCGTCTCCGCGGTGCTGCAGGGACCCGAGCAGGTCTTTCGCATCACCCTCACCAAGCCGGCGGCCAACTTCGGGGTCGTCATCACTCGACGTGGCGAAGGGTCGCGCGTCGAGCCTCGGGTCGTATCTGCAGGCGATGAAAACCGCCTCACCGGATACGCGGGCCTGCCGATCAACCTCAATCCGTATCTGACGCAGTTCAACGACCCCGTGCTTGCGGCAGGAGCCGTGCGGCCACGCGCCGGTAGCTACGACATCGTCTTCGACAGCCCCAAGCCTGCAGGCGCAGGTAGCTTCGCTTTCCGCTACTGGCTCAACGACACGCGGCCGCCCACTGCAACGCTCCTTCAGGCGCGCATCAAGCACAGCGCATCACTCGTCGTCAACGTCGCCGACCCGGACTCGGGCATCGACCCGACCACGATCCGAGCAACGATCGACGGGGTCGTTCGCTCGGCCACGCTCAGCTCGGGCGTCCTTCGCATCAGCACCAACGGCGTCCGGCGAGGCCACCATCGGTTTCGCCTCCAGGTGTCTGACTACCAGGAGTCACGCAACATGGAGAACGTTGCGCCGATCTTGCCCAACACCCGCGTGTTGACGGCGACGATCGTCATCCGGTAGCCGGGACGGGGACGGGGACGGGCGACGCTTCGCGTCCCCCTCCGCTCGTCACGAGGCGCGACCCGGTCGGCACTCAGCGCGGCGTCTCGCGTTCCTCGATCGTTGGCAGCGCCTCCAGATCGGCCTGGACGCTCCGCACGAACTCGTCATCGTCGGTCGAAACGACCCGTAGTTTGCCCTTGCGCTTCTCGCGCTCACGCAGGCGTCGGGCATCGGCGCCCGCGAGACGCTCGAACCTTGGCCACTCGGCGGCGACGAGCACCCCGACGCCGATCGCGAGCAGCACGATCCACGGCCAACTCACGACACAAAGTGTACCCCTCGGCGGCCAGACGGACAGAACGACGAGCAGCTAGCCCGGTGAGGCCGCCCAGATCTCCATTGCGAGGTCGGCGAGTGGCACGCCCCCCGACGGTGTCACGAGCCACGTGTCCTGCATGTAGAGGCAGCCCTCTCCGTTCGCGGCGATCGCATGGGGGTGCATCGAGATGACCATGTTCTCCTTCAACTCGAAGTCAGAGCCCTCCCCGACCTTCGGGAACTCGATCATCGTCATGCCGATGGAATGCCCGGTGACGTGCCCGAGGTGGTACCCGCGCTCGTGGAAGCCCTTCGAGACGGCGGTATGCACGTCGTGACACGTCGCACCGGCGTGCATGACCGTCTTGGCAGCGTCGTAGTACTCGGTGTACGCCTCCATCATCCGTTTCGTCTCGTCCGACGGCACGACATCGGCGCCCCGCACGGCACGGGAGACCTCGACCCAATGCATTCCAGGGCCTGCAACCTCGAGGGACGGTAAGACGAACCCGCCGAGCACCTCGTCCGACCGGGCGATTTTGAACTCGGGTCGGGCATACGTATCGGTGCCCGTCAGCACCATGTTCATCGTCAGCCGACCACACCCCTCGGCGACGAACCACTCCTCGGCGGCTGCCATCACCTCGGCCGCCGTCTTGCCCGGCGCGTAGCTCTCGTGCCAGATCTCGAAGCCCCGCTGGTTGATCCGCACGGAGTCTCGCACCGACTCGAGCTCGGCCTCGCTCTTGACGGCGCGTGCGTGATCGAACTCGACGTCGAACGCGACGAGCTCGAGGCTATCGAGTGCCTGGTAGTCGCGCACGGCCATGATGTAGTCCAGCCCGTACACGCCGATCCGTTTCCAACCGGCTCCCCGCGCCTGGTCGGCGATGTGCTCTCCAGGCCGAGGGTGGAAGACCTGCTCGAGCTCCGTCGTGCCATGCTCGCCGACATAGCGAGCCTCGGACGGGAAGACGATGAACACCGCACCGTCCGCAGGGATCACCACGTATGCGTACCGATGGACGATCTGGAAGCCCGACATGTACGTCACGGCACCTTCGAAGCCGCTGTATTCGTTCCCGGAGACGATCAGGGCGTCGAGCCCATGATCCCCCATTGCGGCGCGGACATTGCCGTGACGCCGCTCGAGCTCGGTTCTCATGTCCACGAGGCTTCCACTCCTTTGATCAGCGCAGTGATGGTGTCATGTGATGGTGTCGGAATGCCCAGTTCGCGTCCGAAGCGGGCGATGCCGCCGTTGAGAAAGTCGATCTCGGTCGGCCGGCGGGCCTCGACGTCCTGCAGCATCGACGCCTTGTGACCGTATGCGACTTCTGGCCGTGCGGCATGGTCGATCAGCGCCTCGGGATCGGCGTCGAGCGTGATCCCCTGCGCGGCGGCGACCGCTTTCCCCTCGTCGACCAGCCTGCTGACGAGCGCCCGCAGATCGGGCCGCTCGCAGACGCGGCCGTGGGTGAGCCCGGTGAGAGCACCGATCGGGTTCGATGCGGCGTTGAAGATCACCTTCCGCCACTGGGCCGGACGCGCGTCCGACACGGCTTCGGCTGGCATCCCACCTCGAGTGCAGGCGTCTGCGAGTGTCGCCACTTCGGCGACAGACGCGGGTGACGGCTCGAACGGCGACAACGTCGTATCCCCCTTGACGTCCCACTGCACGTGTCCCGGTTCGAGCAGCTTGCCCGCCGGAAACGTGGTCCCCCTGATCACACGGGTGACGTACCGCGCGAGCGTCTCTTCGTTGCCGACGCCGTTCATCACGGACGCCACGGCGCCGTCAGCGAATGCGTGGGCGGTCGCGGCGATTGCCGACTCTGCATGCATCGCCTTTGTCGCGACGATGCCGAAGTCGCACGGCGGCAGCGAGCCTGCGTCGCTCGTGGCACGGAGGCGTGCGTGAACGTCTCCTGCGCCGGAGAGGGTGAGGCCGTTGCGCTCGATTGCATCGACGTGGCCCTGGTAGAGGTCGAACGCCCACACCTCGACGTCATCGAGTGTGGCCAGGTTGGCGGCGAACAGGGAGCCGACGGCTCCGCAACCGACGATGCAGATTCTCATGTGGTGGTCTCCTCCGGTGTGGGGGGACGGGAGCGTCGGAAGCGGTCGAGACTCAATTCACGGCCTCCGGTGATGCCGCTCGGACGCAGGATCAAGACGAGGGCCATGAGAGTGCCGACGACGACGAGGCGCGTGCCGGCCGGCAGGTCGATCGAGTGCCCTCCAACGTCGAGGCCGTTCTCGGCCTCTGCGAGCAGCGAGTCGAGGCCGCTGACGGCAAGCGCCCCGACCACCGCTCCCCAGAGGCTCGTCATGCCGCCGATCACGAGCATCGCCAGCGTGATGAACGTGAGGTCTAGGTACACCGTCTCCGTGTTGAGCGGCAGGAGATGGACGTAGAGGCCGCCGGCGAACCCTGCGAGAATGCCCGACAGCGTGAACGCGATCAACCGCTGCCGGTAGACAGATACACCGACGGCCCTCGCCGCGGCCGAGTCCTCACGGGTGGCGCGCAGAAGGCGCCCGAAGCGGCTCGACTGGTAACCAAAGGCGACCCCGACGACGAGAAGGGCCCCGACGGTGGCCTGGAGGAGTCCGGTCGTCTCGGGCACCGACGAGAACACGTTCGATCCGGGCCCGATCTTCTCGTAGTACCGCAGGACGTTGTGGGTGACTTCGAGGACGCCGAATGTGGCAATTCCGGCCGCCAGGCCGGACAGGCGCATGAGCGGCAGTCCGACGAGCAGCGCGTAAAGGCCTCCGACTCCAGCCGCGATGAGCAGCGACGGCACGTTCCCGACCTCGTGGTCGCGCAGGAACGGGAACAGGTATTGCATGATCGCCGGCTTCTCGGCGACCGGAACCGTGAGCACGCCGGCGGCCCAGGCTCCGACGGCGACGAAGCTGATGTGCCCGAACGAGAGCACGCCGGAGTTGCCCACGAAGACGTAAATGGCGACCACGATCGACACGGCCACGAGCGCGTTGACGAAGTAGATCTCGGTCGACGTCGAGGCGATGCCACCGAGGAGCCCGGCGAGGACGACGAGGGCGACAGGCCCTCCGAGCGTGGTGAGCGAGCGGGTGCTCACACGCGCTCCACAGGCCCCGGGCCCCGCGCGAACAACCCATTCGGCCGGATCAGAAGGACGAGGATCACCAAGCCGAACACGAGCGACGGCAGATATTGACTCTGCTGGGTTGGCAGTGCACCGCCGAGCAACCCTGTGACGAAGCCGATCGAGAAGCCGCCGAGGGTTGCGGTCAGGAGCTTGTTCATACCGCCGACGACGACGCCGGCAAGCACCACGATCGTGTCCCGCAACGCGAAATCAGGCGTGACGAGCGGGTTCTGGACGGTCAGGATCACGCTCACCGTCGCGGCCAGGAGCGCCGAGATCAGCACAGCCGAGCCGATCACCCGATTCGCTCGCACCCCGAGTAGTCGCGCCGTCCGGAAGTCCATCGCAGCCGCCCGCATGTGGAGCCCGACGGTCGTACGCTCGAGCAGCAGCGCGACGAGGCAGAGGCAGACCGCGGCTACGACGATGGCGACGATCGTGATCTTGCGGATATCGACCGAGCCGATCGTGACGGGCCTGTTGAGATATCCGAGCGACGAAGCTGCCGTCCCGAGCGGCCCGAACGCGAGGAGCGCAACACTCTGCAGCAGGAACGCCACGGCAAAAGTGGCCACCAGCATCACCGGAGGAGACTGCGTCCGGAGCGGCCGAAAGACGAGGCGATCCATCACGAGTGACAGGCTGATCACGGCCGCGAAGCAGAGGCCGATTCCCGCCCACGCGGGCCAATCCCACTTCGACGCAAAAGCCAGTGCGTAGGCGCCGGCCATGATCAGCTGCCCGTAGGCGAAATTGACGAGTCGCAAGACGCCGAAGACGAGACCGATCCCGACTGCCATCAAGGCGTAGACGGCGCCGAGCCCGACGGCGTCGACGATCACTTGCCAGCTGATTGTAAGCGCGGCGATCACGAGAGGTACGCCGCCACCATCTTCTCCGTATCTCCTGCGTCGGCAGGGGTGAGCGTCAGTCGGAGGGCCCCGTTCGCGATCACGTAGCTCCGGTCGGCAAGCGCCACCGTGCGCTGAGCACGCTGCTCGACGAGCAGAACGGTGATTCCCCGCTCGCGCACGCGCTCGAGCGCCTCGAACACGACGTCGACAACGGTCGGCGAGAGCCCGAGTGAGGGCTCGTCGAGAAGGAGCAGGTCGGGCCGGGCCACGAGCGCCCGCGCGATCGCGAGCTGCTGCTGCTGCCCTCCAGAGAGAACCCCGGCATGGCGAGCCCGGAATTCCTGCACGATCGGGAAGAGATCGTAGACCGCTGCGATGTCGTCACTCGCTCCAACGGCGCTGCGACGTCCTGCGAGCCCGAGTCGAAGGTTTTCTTCCACGGTGAGATCGGCGAAGATCCGCCGGCCTTCCGGTACGAGTGAGACGCCGCTCCTGGCGACGTCCTCGGGCCTGCGACCGACGAGCGATGCGCCCCCAAGCCGAATCGCACCACTGCGAGGAGCGACGACGCCCATGATGGCATGCAGCGTCGTCGACTTTCCAGCACCGTTCGGCCCGATCAGGCCGACGATCTCGCCGCGATGTACGGTGAACGACAGGGAGCGAACCGCCGCTACGCCCCCATAGGAGACGTCGAGCCCCTCAACCTCGAGCATCGCTTCCGCCGCTGTCACTCAGACTCCTCGTGAACCGGGCTTTCCCCGAGGTAGGCCGCAGCCACGTCGAGGTTGGCCTGAATCTCGGCCGGCGTGCCGTGAGCAAGGGTGCGGCCCTGGTCCAGCACCTCGATCCGGTCGCAGACGTCCATGATCAGCGCCATGTTGTGATCGATCAGCAACACGCCCGCGTTGTGATCGTCACGCACCGAGCGAACCACGGCCGCGAACTCCGGCACCTCCGCCTCGGGCAAGCCCGCCGCGGGCTCGTCCATCAGCACGAACACCGGCTCCGTTGCAAGCGCTCGAGCGACACCGAGCCGTCGCTCGTCTCCGTGAGGCAAGGCGCCTGCCGGGGCGTCGGCGTAGCGGCCAAGTCCGAGGAGGCCGAGAATCTCCGTCGCCCGGCCGCGGGCAACCCGGGGAGAAGCGCCGACACCGAGCGCAGCGACCTCGACGTTCTCCCTGACACTGAGCCCCTTGAAAGCGTGCGAGTGCTGGAACGTGCGAGCGAGGCCGCTCCGACCCCGCCGATGGGCACTCCAGGACGTTATCGGCCGGTCGGCGAGCTCGATCGACCCAGACGTCGGGGAGTCGAATCCGGTGAGCAGGTTGACGAGGGTCGACTTGCCGGCGCCGTTCGGACCGATCAGACCGACGACTTCGTGCCTGTGGAGCGTCAGCGAGATCTCCCGTACCGCATGCACTCCGTCGAACGAGCGCGACAACTCGACGGCCCGGAGTGCTCCTCCGGGCCGTCGAGTGTCCTGCACGTTCTGGTTCGCGTCGGCCAAGCCCTAGATCTTCGGGACGACCTTGGCGACGACGAGCCCGACGAGCTTGGCGTTGTTTTCCTGGATCTTGATCACGCGGTACTGCCGGCCGAACACGGAGTGCAGCGTCGGCGAGAAGCTCACGAGACCCGACAGCGTGGGGACCTTGGTGAACTTCACGAGCTGGGCGGCGAGCGCGGCACCGTTGGTCGAGCCACCGGCGCGATTGATCGCCGTCACGACGCCGTCGATCGCAGCCGAACCGGTGACGAAGCCACCCGTGCCGGCCTTGACCTTCTTGGCGAGTGCGTTGACCGCCGGGTTCGGGTCGTCACCGAAGATCGACGCGTACGTGACGAAGTAGTAGTTCGTCACCGTCGGATCCTTGGTCAGCCAGTACGTACCGTCACCGGCCCACGAGTTGAGCATCGGCGTCTGGTTGTCTAGCGTGCGGAGGCCGGCGAGGATCTGCGGAAGGGCGCCGAACGCTCCGGCGGTCGCCGTCACGATGACGTCGGCCTTCGCGTTGTTGAGCTTCGTGATCAGGGGCTGCTGGCTCGTGCTGCCGAGCGATTGATAGGTCTCCTCGGCCGCGATCTTGCCGCCGAGCTGGGTGAACCGGGCCTTGAACGCCTTGACGACATCCTTGAAGTAGACGATCACGGTATCGGTCGCGAGGGCCGCCGTCCGCCACCCCTTGGCGTACGCGTACTGCGCCATCGCGGACCCCTCATCCTGAGCGACGTTGCCGAACGAGAACGCGAGTTGACCCTTGGGGCCGAATCGCTTCGGTCCCATCTGGTCGGTGCCGATGCACGGAGCAACGGCGAGCTTACCGGCGTTGATCGCCGTCTGAACGACGGGTGTCGCATAATCGACATCGCACGTGGTGAAGATGATGTCGGCCTTCTGGCTGATCAGCTTCACGGCGCATGCCTTGGCGATCGCGGGCTTGTTGCCCTGGGTGTCACAGGTGATGATCTTGAGCGGCCGCCCCTTGACGCCGCCTCTCGCATTCACCTGGCCGACGCGGAGCTGTGCCGCTGCCAGCGCCGGGCCGTCGAACGGCGCCATCGCGCCTTTCGAATCGAACGCCCAGCCGATCACGATCGGCTGCGCGGCGGCGGCTGCCGTTCCCGCGGCCACAGCCGCGAGTACGACAAGCGCCGCAAGCGACGCGAGCAGCACCGCACCTTTGCTTCTGGTCATTACGCCCTCCTTGGATGGTTGACAGGATGGAACAGTTGACGTGATCACGACGGCACCGATCTGCCGAGGAGATCGAGCGTGGTGTCGACGACCTCGAGAAAGCCGGGAAAGTCGAAGGGCGGCAGCTCGGCGTCAGCCGGAAAATGGCCCTCGTAGAGGGGGAACCAGCCTCCGGGCGGGGACGGATTCAGCATCACGCCTGTGAGCCCGGCCGAGCGGTACGCGTCGATCCGCGCTCGCACGTGCTCCGCACTGCCGCTCAGGGTCAGCGCATCGGCCATCGCGTCGGGCACGGCCTGCACGGCCGCGCGGAGGTCACCGGCGGCAACGTGCGCTCGAATCTCCCCTGCGATGTCCCCAAAGCCGGCGGCGGCGACGCTCTCCCCGTAGGCCGGAGCGGAGTCCAGTGCGGTAGCGAACATCATCACCTGCCCCTTGACCAGCTCGATCCCGCTGTCGTCGCGCGTCACGATGCTCGGGAATCCCACAGTGATGTCGATCTCCGAGACGTCACGCCCCGCCCGCCGTGCGCCCGTCTCCAGGTTCGGCATCACCACCTCGCGGACGTACTCCACGGAATGGAAGTACCCGATCATCCCGTCCGCCAGCTCTCCGGCGAGCTGGATCATCTTCGGGCCGTTCGCTGCAATGTAGATCCGCACCGGCTGTTTCGGGGGCTCCATCTGGAGCTGAAAGTTCTTGACCGAGAAGATGTCGCCGGCAAACGTGACTCGCTCGCCCGACAGGATCTGCCGCAGGATCGTCACGAACTCGCGCATCGCCGTGACCGGCTTCTCGTAAGCCTGCCCGTGCCAACCCGAGACATAGCCCCGCGCCTGCACGCCGAGACCGAGTAGAAGTCGCTCGTCCGACAACTGCTGCAGCGTCGCGGCTTGGAGCGCCATCGTGACGGCGGACCGGCTCCAGATCCCGACCACACCTGTGCCGAGCGAAATCCGCTGCGTCTCGAGCGCTGCCGCTGTCGCCGGCCCGAACGAGTCGGCGAAGGTAATCTCCGGGAACCATGCGCTCCTAAAGCCGCGGCCCTCTGCGCGCACGGCGTACTGGACGGACAGGCGTGCCGGAAGGCCGGTGAAGAAGATGCCGAGGCCGTTGTCCACGCTCGTCATCGAGCCCCACCGTGAACGGGATGAGAAGATCTGCGCGGGGTTACGACCATGAGCTCTCCTTTGCGATTACCAGCCGGTACAAGGCTGTGTGCAGAGGAACATCTACCCCGTGTCGCGCGGCCTCGCGGACCAGGGCTCCTGTGATCAGGTCGATCTCCGTCTGCCTATGTGCTTCGACGTCTTCGAGCATCGATGGATAGTGCGCGGAGCCCCTTTGTGTCGCAAGAACGTTCATCTCCCATGGATCGTCATGGAGCTCGATCCCAGCCGCCGCCGCAACAGCCTTACCCTCATCGACGAGATCGTGGACGAGGTGACCCAGGTCTGTCGGGGCGACCTCGGCGGCAAAATGCGGATCGTGCGGCAGTCCGGTGAGCGCCGCGACCGAGTTGACGGTGGCGTTGAAGATGAGCTTCGACCACTGCGCCGGACGAAGATCGCGAAGCGCTTCGACTTTCAGCCCTGCTGCCCGAATCAGCGCAGCTGCCTCCTCGACGGTCTCGTACGGCGTGTCCTCGTACGGACCGATCCACGTCTCGGTATCGAGGATGTACTCGACATGTGTGTCGTCGTGGCGGGTCCCGCTCATGAATGTCACGGCCGAGATGATCGGCCAGTCACCGTGCCGGCGGACGATCTCCTCTGCTCCGAGCCCGTTGAGGGTGGTCATCATCGTCGCCTCGGGAAAATGGCCCGCGAGCGTTGCCGCCGCCGCCTCGAGCCCTGGCGCCTTGGTGGCGACGATACCGAGGTCGAACGGCGCGATTCCAGCAGGGTCGGACGACGCTGAGATCGAAGCTTGCACGTCGCTTCGCCCACTCACTCGTAGTCCCCGGGCGTTGAGAGCATCCGCATGCTCCGGCCGCCGCGTCAGCACGCTGACCTCGGCGACCTGGGCCAGATGCCCTGCGAACAGGCTGCCGATCACACCGCCGCCGATCACGCAGACGCGCGTGATCACCCCATCTCGTTTCTGTGACATGTCATGGGCACGCGACGCCGAGTATCCCACCCGCGTGACATGACAGTCAAACCACGGCGCGCCACTCGGTCGGGTTCAGGCCTCCGCGAGTGCTCGGAACTCTTCGTCGGTAACAAGCCGCCCTTCTCGGACACCGAGGTCCTTCACGGCGGCGAGAAGCTCGGCACGTCGCTCCTCGGGGATCTCGAGGCCGAGCCGCTCGGCCGCAATGCTGATCGAATCGATGCCGCTCTTCTTGCCGAGCACGATCCCGCGCGTCGCACCGACGAGCTCCGACGAATAGGGCTCGATCGCTGGCGGATCGTGGAACTGCGCCGCGACCGCGCCCGACTCCCGCGTGAACAAGGCGTCACCTGTCACTGCCTTCCACGAGGGCAGCGGTGTTCCAGCGCGCTCCTGGACGAGCTGTGAGAGCGATCGCGCCTGGGTCAGGTCGAGTCGCGTCGGTATGCCGTACAGCGCCTCGAGGGCAAGTGCGACCTCGATCAGATCGGCGTTCCCTGCCCGCTCCCCCATACCGTTGATCGTCCCTTGCACCCATGTCGCGCCTGCCTGCACGGCCGCGACCGCCGCCGCGGTGCCAAGACCGAAGTCGTCGTGCCCGTGCCAGTGGACGGGGATTCCGCTTCCGACCCAGTCGACTGTCTGACCGACGAGGTAGGCCGCGGCCTCAGGCGTTGCAATCCCGATCGTGTCGACGACGACGACCTCCTGCGCTCCGGCCTCGACCGCCGTGTCGTAGGCGCGGCGATAGAAGTCGAGGTCCGCGCGCGAGGAGTCGACCCCGAAGAACGCAACCTTGATTCCCGCCCCGGTGGCAAACGAAACGGCGCTGCGGATCCGGTCGAGCATCTTTTCGCGCGAGACCCCGAGCGCGGCGAGCTTGGCATCCGAGATCGGGCTCTCGATCACCGACGCTGTGACCCCGAGCTCGACGAGCGCCTCGACATCGGCCTGAACTGCCCGCGAGAAACCCCAGATCTCGGCCCGCAGGCCCGCGGCGCTGACGAGCTCGACGGCACGCCAGTCATCGGCCGAGACGCGCGGAAAACCCGCCTCGATCCGGTCGATCCCGGCGGCGTCGAGCGCGCGCGCGATGTCGAGCTTCTCCTCCGGCGAGAGCACGACGCCCACGGACTGCTCGCCGTCACGGAGCGTCGTGTCGTACAGGCCCACGGTGCCGCGGGGCTGCGGGTCGAGTGCCTTCTCGTTGAGGCTGCCGATCCAGACCTTGCTCCTGTCGATCACGCGCTCTCCTCTGTTCTCGGAGCCCTGGGTCTCATGCCTGCACGATCCCGTCGGGGAAGCCGCTCAGCTTCTCGGCGCCTGACGCCGTGATCACGAAATTGTCCTCGACGCGCAATCCGCCACCGCCCTCCATATAGCATCCTGGTTCGATTGCAAGAACCATGCCCTCTCGCACCTCGCCGCCACCGGCCTGGTGGGCATACGGCGGCTCGTGTGCGCGCGCCCCGATACCGTGGCAGATCGGGTGCGAAGGCTGGCCGGGAAAGCCGATCGATGCGATGCCGGCGCGGACGCGCCGATCGAGCTCGGCCAGGCTTGCTCCAGGGATACAGAAGCCGACCGCGTCCTCGTAGACGCCCATCAGCCCCTGCTCCAGCTCCCGATACCGATCGGAAAGCTCCCCGACGACGAGGTTCTTCGTATGGTCGGCCCAGTACCCGTCGGCGCAGACCCAGATCTCGAACAGCGTCGGCTCCCCCTCGACGACGAGTCCGGCCGTCGTGGCGGTGAAGGTCTTGATGCCCGACCCCGACCAGACGAGCGAGAAGCCGTAGGCGAGATCGACCCTGTCCGCCCAGCCGGTGCCCTCACCGTGCACGAACGCGAGCCATTCGCTGGCAACCTGCGCGTCTGTCATGCCCGGCCTGATCACGCCCTGCACATGCTCCATCGCGGCAGCCGCGATGTCGTTTGCGAGCCGCATCCGCTCGAGCTCCTGTGGCGTCTTGATCATGCGCGCCTCGCTCAGGAGCGGCGTCGCGTCCTGCGCGTGCGGGAATGCGTCAAACCAGGCCTTCGGGAAGGTCGTCGGCTCGCCGATCATACGATCCGTAGCCTGCGTGCCGAGCGACAGCTCGATCCCAACCGCTTCGTATTGCTCGGCGTTCGCCGCGGCGAGGTCGAGCGCACGAAGGGACGGAGGCCTCGGGTCGCGCTCGTCATATCCGTGGAAGAGGCGTAGGTCGGTCGTCCACGCCATGTGCTCGGCGTCCTCGCGGGACGGCTCGAGACAGATCAGCACGGGCTCGCCGTCCACGGGGAAGACGACGGCGTCGTAGCCCTTCATGCCCCAGAAGTTCGTCAGGTAGAGAACGTTGTCCGGCGCCCGTACGACAAGGGCATCGAGGCCGCGGTCGCGCATGAGCGAGCGAACGCGGTCGAGCTTCGCATCGTCACGCGGCCAGCGCACGCTCTAGACCCCCTCACCCCAGGGCCGTACTCGCGGGAGAGGTGGTGTGCCGTGTCCCTCCTGCCACGAGATGATCGGGTTCCGCAGCACGCCGATGCGCTCGATCTCGGCCTCGACGACGTCGCCGGGCTTGAGGTACAGAAGGGCGCGCTCCTCCGGCGACTTGAAGCCCGCGACCCCTGCCACCGTTCCGGTCGAGAGCACATCGCCGGCCGAGTAGCCGAGGCCGGAGAAGTTGGACAGGATCTCCGGGATCGTGACCGACATGTTCCCGGAGTGGGACTCCTGGCGCACCTCACCGTTGACGCGCAACTCCATCCGCAAGTCGCGCGGGTCGGGCACCTCGTCGGGCGTCACGATCCACGGGCCGAGCGGGCAGAACGTGTCGATTGCCTTGCAGAAGGAAAAGACGCCGGAGCGCATCTCGCCGCGCTGGATATCCCGGGCCGTGAGATCGTTGAAGATGACGTAGCCGCCGATGTAGTCCGCTGCCTCCTCCGGCGAGAACCACGTGCCCGACTTGCGCAGCACGACGGCGAGCTCGAGCTCGTAGTCGAGCTCCTCGGTCAGATGCTCGGGGTAGATCACCGGCTCGTCAGGGCCGATGATCGCGTCGACGTTCTGGAAGAAGTTGATCCACGGTGCGATGTCGTGCGCCCAGTTGACGTTCTCCGACTCGGTCTTGTGCTCGCGGAAATTGCCGGCCGTGTGGAAGAACTTCTTCGGGATGATCGGAGCGCGCAGCCGGGTCTCCGTGAGCGCTACCCGCTCGCCGGTCTCGTCGGCGCCACCGCGCTCGAAATACTCCCGCATCGTCGGCACCCCGAGCACCGAGATCTCGTCGCCGACGAGGGCACCGACACGACCCGCCCCTTCACCGAAGGTCACCAGTTTCACGCGTTCTCCGTTCTCGGTCGCTGGGGTTTGCGTTGATTCAACACAAGCGTTGTCATGCGACGCCACACACGCGCATCGCAATGCCGGCATAGATCTGCGCGGTCTGGACAAGACCGTTGATGTCGAGATTTTCGCCCTTCTCGACATCCATCAGGCCGGTGGACGTGCCGTAGTTGACGGTTGGAATGCCATACCGGGTCAATGCCGAGGCGTCGGAGAACCAGCGCGTCACGTCCCGCTCCGGCACTGCGCCGAATACCTCCTCATGAGAAGCGTCGATCGCGGCGACGAGCTCGTGCTCCTCCGCGATCTCGGCCCCCGGCGCGGTCACATAGACCTCGCCCTCGATCCCGTAGTCCGGGAACTTCCCCGCGAGGGAACGCACCATCTCGAGCACCTCGCGGCGGGCAAGGCCCATCGACTTCGTCGGTGGCACGCGAACGTCGAGAAAGAGGTCGGCGTGATGTGGTGTCCGCGATACACGCCATCCGAAGCCACCCTCGATCGCGCCGACGTTGACGATCGCCTTCACGCCGCGGTAGGTGTTCGCGGGATCGTCCTCCCACGTCGGGATCCACCCTTGGACGGCAGCGAGCACCTCATGCATCCGCAGGATCGCGTTCTGGCCGCGCTTGCCTTCGCTGAAAGCCGTGTGAATGAAGTTGCCGTGGACGCGGATCCGCAGCCACAAGGCACCGAAGTGGCCGAGCACGACCTTGCCTTCGGTCGGCTCCCCCAGCAAGCACATGTCCGCGACGCCTCCGTGAGAGACGAGGTAGCGCGAGCCCGCCGCGTAGCCCCGGTACTGGCCGCCGACCGCGTCGCCGTACTGCGTCTTCTCGATCTCTCCGCAGACCGCAGCGAGCATGACGTCACCGCGGAGACGCACGCCGGCGTCCTGAAGGGCGTTGACCGCCTCCACGTAGCACGCGAGTGCTCCCTTCATGTTCGAGATCCCGAGCCCGTAGAGGCGCCCGTCCTCGACGAAATGCTTCGGCTGGAAACCGGGGACGTCGCGGAGCCACTCCTCCTGGCCGGAGTAGGACGTGTCCATGTGGCCGTTGAACATCAACGTCTTGCCGCCGCCGCTTCCACTCCAGGTGCCGAGGGCGTTGGCACGGTTGTCCTCCACCTGCTGCCATTGCACATGCAGGCCGAGTGAGCCGTACAGCTCGACCATCAGCTCAGCCATCCCCTGCTCGTCGCCGGTGAAGCTCCAGACGTCGATCATTCGGCCCGCGTTCTCGACGAGCCGGTCGCGATCGACAGTGACGGATGGAGCCGCCATGCTCATGCGTCCCTGAAGTGTGGGAGCACCTTCTCGCCGAAGAGGCGGATCTGCTCGAGTCGGTTCTCGCCCCAGAGCTCGAGCATGATGTGGGTGCACCCGGCATCGCGGTACTCCTCGATCGCCTCGATACAGTCACTCGGCGTGCCCGCGATTGGCTTGCACTTGTCAAGCAGCGCGTCCGTGACCTGGGCCTTCGCCGCGAGGCGCCCGCCGCTCTCCATTGCTTCAGCGACCGGAATGATCTCGTCCTGGTCGATCCCGGCGGACTCCAGGAGCACATCGGCCGAGCCCTGGATGTTCTGCACCTTGTTCGCGAGATACATGCCGCCGATCTCCCGCGCGCCGTCCCGGCCCGCCGCCCGGTCGGTGGCATGGATGGAGGCAAGAATCGTGCAGCCGAGATCGACGTCCTCGGCAGGCCGACCCGACTTCGCGGCACCCTCCCGGATATTGCCGGCGGTATAGCGCACGTAGTCGGGCGTCGTGATCGAGGGCGTCAGGAGCCCATCGCCGATCTCGCCGCCGATCTGCTGCATCATCGGCGCCGTCCCTGCGACGTACACCGGCACGTCCCACCTCGGCGCATGGGCCTCCTCGGACAAAGCAGGGATATCGGCCGAGAACACCTTGCCGTCGTACTCGAACCGCTCACCGCCGAGAATGCCGCGCACGATCTCGACCGAATCGCGCATGTGCGCGAGTGGCTTCGTCACCTTCGGCGGACCGCCCTGCTTCGTGTTGTTGAGGAAGATCTTCGACGTACCGAAACCCACGATGAAGCGGCCCGGGCCCGCCGCCTCCTGCACGACACGCGCATCCATCGCAACCTGTACAGGGTGGCGCGTATACGGAGAGATGATTCCCCACGCGATCGTGAGGTTCTTCGTCTCACGGGCCATCAGGGCCGAGACAACCGTGGAGCCGCGGGCCTCCATCTGGTGCTTGCGCCACCACGGGTACGCCTCGGCGAGCCAGACGGTGTCCATCCCGGCCCCGTCCATTGCCCGAGCAGATGCGAGCATCTCGTCGAGCGGCTCCATCGTGAGCTGCATCACACCGATGCGGAACGGCACGGCCACCGTCAGCCTCCTGACTCAGTCGTTCGTGACATGTCACGGGACCCTAACAGCTCGCAACCGATAACGCCGTCGAGGCGGGGCCTTCGAATCCCGCCGCGCTAGCTGTCGGCCGCTCCGAGGGCCTCGGTTCTTGCCTTCGCCTCCGCAACCTTCAGCTCGAGCGCAGTCAGCACGTCACCCACCTGCTGGTTGATGATCGGTTGCAGCACCCGCTGACCCATCGAGCCCACCGGTCCCGCGATCTTCACGTTCGCCTCCCAGGCCATCGAGGTGTGATCGCCCTCACCGGTGAGTGTGAATGACGTCGTCATGTTCATCATCGCGCCGACGCCCTTCCCCTTTGCGTTCATCGAGGCGAACTCGAGCGGCCGCTCTTCCAGCTTCTCGAAGTCGATCGTCATCTTGAGACCGCCGAGGCCGAGCGGCACCTTCACCTTCGCCTGCCAGTGTCGCGCGTCCTTGATCTCGAACTCCTGGACGCCCGGCATGAGCCCGGCCATCTGCGCGGGATCATCGATGACGCTCCAGACGACCTCTCGCGAGGCCTCGAACTCCTTCGTCCCGTTCACGATCATCTGGAAGTCACCTCGACCGTCGCTTTCGACCGCTCGGGATGGGCGAGCATCTCCCAAACGCGGTGGTAGGGATTATGGCTATCCGTCACGATCGCACCACCGGCTGTGCGGAGCGCATCCTGGATGCCGGCGCAGATGCAGTGGATCCCGCCGCCGCCGCCCTCCCCCATGCCTTTCGTGCCGAGTGGCGTGAAGGGCGACGGGGATTCTATGGCCGCGGTCTTGAGCGGCGGCATGTCGAGCGCGTGCGGCACGTGATAGTCGTAGAAGTTGGGCGTCAGCAGGTTTCCGTCTTCGTCGTAGACGAACGACTCCCACAGCGCCGCTCCGATTGCGTGCGCCGTTGCACCCATCACCTGGCCCTCGACTATCTGAGGATTGATCCGGACGCCGCAGTCGTCGACCGCCGCATAGTCGACGACCTCGGTGACGCCTGTCTCCGGATCGATCTCCACGAGGCACGCGTGGATCTGGGTGGCGTACGTCAGGGTGAGGTTGCCGAACTTCGTCTCCTTGTCCGGGACCTCGAACGGCGGCCGGTAGACGAACCGGCAGTTCATGGTCGGTGGATCGTCCGGGAAGCCCGCGTTGTTGGCATTCGGGATCGCCCCGAGCGCCATGAACGGGAGCGCCGCCTCGTGGTTGTCCCTGATCCGGGCGAACCCGTCGGCGAGCTCGATCGCCTCCTCGGGGCACTGGAACACCATCGACGCAAGCTTCACCATCTGCCCTGCGAGCATGTCCGCAGCGCCCTTCACGGCGCCGAGACCGGTGACGGCGAACTGGCTCGCGTACGTCCCGGAGAAGCCGGCATGAGAGTTCCAGTAGCTGTCGTGACCGGCCCGGACATGGACTGTGTCGACGTCGCAATGCAGGATGTCGGCGACAACTTGAGCTGCCGTCGTCTCGTGGCCCTGACCTTGCGGTGTTGTCCCGAGGGTGACGACCACCTCACCGAAGATGTCCAGCTTGACGGTGGCGACCTCGTTGTTGCCCGAGAACTGGAGGTCGGGGTTGATCAGCTGCGACTGACCGAAGTTGTTCGTGCCCGAGTCCAACGTGGAGCCGATACCGAGCCCGAGCAGCTTGCCGCGGGCTGCCGCCTCCGCACGCCGCTCCTCGATGCCGCCGGCACCGATGAGCTCGAGGGCCATCTCCATTGCGCGCGGGTAGTCGCCCGAGTCGTAGACGCAGCCGTTCGGCGTCTCGTAGGGCATGTCCTCGGGTTGCACGAAGTTCTGGCGCCGGATTTCGACCGGATCGAATCCGAGCGTGTGAGAGACGATGTCGATGACGCGCTCGGTGAACCAGAGTTGCTGCATCCGGGAGTATCCCCGGTTCGGAGAGACGGGCGCCTTGTTCGTCATTGCCTGCGTGAACTCGAGCCGGATGTGCCGCCACTTGTAGAGGCCGGCTGCGACCTGCGACCAGATCACGCCACCGAGGGGCTCGTAACGGAGGTACGCGCCCGCATCATCGATCGCTTTCGTGCGGAAGCCGAGGAGTGTCCCGTCGGCTTTGACCGCGACCTCGGTGTCCTCGAACCAGCGCTCGTTGCCATGTGACATCGACTGGTGGAATTCGGTTCTCCACTCGGTCCACTGGATCGCGCGCTTGAGCTTGCGGGCGAGCAAGCAGCACACGACGAGCTGAGGGTGGGACGTGATCTTGTTGCCGAAGCCGCCGCCGATGTCCTGCGTCACGATGCGTAGCTTGTCGAGCCCTACGCGCATGGCGGGCCCCATCATGATCGCCGCGAAGCCCGGGAACTGGTTGTTCGTGTACATCGTCCACTGACCGGTACCGCGGTTGTATTCGACGAGTGCACCGTTGCATTCGAGCGGTGTCGAGTTGAAGCGATCGAAGTGCAGAGCACCGATCGAGACGACGTGATCCGCCTCCGCGAACGCCGCGTCGACATCCCCCCACTCCCAGACTCCCGAGTACGAGGTATTTCCGCCACAGTCCTCGTGCAGCACGGGGGCACCCTCTTCGAGGGCCGCACGGGCGTCGACGACGACCTCGAGTGGCTCGTAGTCGACCATGACGAGCTCGGCCGCGTCACGGGCGAGCTCTCGCGTCTCGGCGACGACTGCGACGACCGGCTCACCGAGATAGCGCACCTTGCCGACGGCGAGTGCGTAGTCCTTCACGTGCCCGCCCGGCGGCGCCGCAATCTGGAAGAACGGGTCCGTCAGGATCGCCACCTCGTCACCGGTCAGCGTTCCGTACACACCGGGTAGCTCGAGCGCCGCCGAGACGTCGATCGACTCGATGCGCGCGTGGGCGTAGGGCGAGCGCAGGAAGTGGAGATACCCCATGCCCTGGCGCTTCATGTCATCGAAGAAGACACCCTGGCCCTGGACCAACCTGCGGTCCTCCTTGCGGGGGATGCTTTGCCCCACAGCCGAGCCCTTCTGCAGCGTGCCTGCCTCGGTCTCGACGGCCGTCATCGAGCACCCCCCTCACCGGCTGCAACGACTGCCTCCACGATGTTCCAGTACCCGGTGCAACGGCAGATGTTTCCCTGCAACGCCACCTTCACCTCGTACTCGCTTGGATGCGGGTTCTGCTCCAGCAAGGCCGTAGCGCTCATCAGCATCCCCGGTGTGCAGTACCCGCATTGGAGGCCGTGGTGTTCATGAAACGCCTGTTGGAGCGGCGTCAGCTCGCCCTCATCGCTCGCGAGGCCCTCGACCGTCGTGATCGAGGCTCCGTCCGCCTGGACGGCGAGCATGCAACAGCTCTTGATTGCGTCAGCGCCGAGCTGCACGGTGCAGGCGCCGCAACTCCCCGTGTCGCAGCCGACGTGGGTGCCTGTGAGATCGAGGTCGTCACGGAGGAAATGGACGAGAAGCAGAGACGCCGGAACGTCGCGTTCGAAGGTCGTCCCATTGATCTCGACCGAGATCGTTCGGTGCGTGGAGGTCGTGGACACGCTCACCCTTTCGCTCTCTCGGCAGCCTGCAGGACGGCACGGACCGCTGAGACCTCGGCGAGGTGCCGGCGATAGTCGGCGCTCGCGTGAACATCGGACGGAGGATCGAGCGTTGCGCCGAGCCCGGTCGCGGCGGCGCGCACCGCTGCCTCGGAGAAGTCTCCGCCGACGAGCTGCTGCTCCATCGCGGTCGCCCGAACAGGGACTGACGAGACGCAACCGATCGCGATCTGCGCTCCGCTCTGACCGACGGTCGCTGCCGCGCTGACGAGGTACGTGCCGTGCGCGCCGAGTGTCACGCCGGCCATCCCGTCTCCTGTTCCGGGCGTCCGGGTCGGCACGGAGATCCGCGTCAGTAGCTCACCCTCGGCAACGGCCGTCATGTAGACGCCGAGAAAGAAATCGGCTGCCGAAACGGTGCGCTCGCCCGAGGTGCTCCGGATCGTGAAGGAGGCGCCGAGTGCGGCGAGGAGCGGTGGATAGTGGTTCGTCGGATCGTTGACGCAGACGTTGCCGCCCGACGGTGCCACGATTCCGAATCTGCACGTCGGCGATCGTTGCGGCGACCTCGGCGAGGATCGGCCGGGCCACCTCGACCTCGGAGGAGGCAACCACCTGGCTGTTGGTGACCATTGCCCCCAGCTCTAGCGAACTCTGATCCGCGGAGAACGAGATCGTCCGGAGCTCGGTGAGATCAGCGAGGTCGACGAGCACGTCGGGCGAGGCAGCCCGGGCCTTCATCACGTTGACGAGCGTCTGGCCGCCTGCGAGGGCACGCGCCCCTTCGTGCTCGGAGAGGAGGGCGATCGCCTCCTCCACGGTCGTCGGACGCGCGTACTCGACTTCTCGTAAAAGCATGCCCCTATTGGTCGCACACGAACCAGTGACATGTCAAGAAAGAGGTGAATCTGTAGCATCGCCGCGATGGCCACCTTCGATGCGGTTTTCGTCGGTTCAGGGATCAACTCGCTGGTCGGTGGCGCGATGCTCGCCCACGACGGATGGGGAGTCTGCGTCCTCGAGCGCAACGACACCGCGGGGGGCTGCATCCGGACATCCACCGATCTGACGCTGCCCGGGTTCACCCACGAGGTTCTCGCAGCGTGGCACCCCTTGTTCACCGGATCTGCCGCCTATGCGGAGCTGAAGCACGAGCTCGACCGACGCGGGGTCACGTACCTCAACACCGACCTTCCCACCGGGACGGCCTTTCCCGACGGGTCCGCGGCGTTCATCACTGGATCACTAGAGGGAAACGTGGCGGAGTTCAACCGACTTGCGCCCGGCGACGGTGCCGCCTGGGAGAGCCAATTCAACGCGTTCATGGCGAATGCGGACCTCTCGTTCGGGATGCTCTCGACGGAGCTCTGGTCGTCCGCCGGCCTCTCTCTCGGTCGTAAGGCCCTCCGCCGTTTGGGCCGCAGAGGGCTGCTCGAGTTCGCCGGCAACACCCTCGTGAGCTGTCGCGACTGGGTGTCCGAGACATTCGAGTCCGAAGCAGCCCGCGGCGTGCTCGCACCGTGGGTGCTCCACACGGGACTCGGGCCAGATCAGGCCACATCCGGCTTCATGACCCAGGTCATCGGTGCCGCACTGCAGCTAGGCGGGATGCCCGTGCCCGCTGGTGGCGGCACCCGCCTCGTCGACGCGCTCGTAGGGATCATCACCGATGCCGGCGGCGAGGTGAGACTCGGCGCCGACGTGGGACGGATCCTCGTCGCGAACGGTCGGGCGACTGGAGTACGAACGGCAGAGGGAGAGGTCGTAGCCGCGACCCGTGCCGTCGTCGCGAACGTGACACCGACGCAGCTCTACGGGGAGCTGCTCGGTGACTCCGAGGTACCCGCAACTCTCACGAGCGCAGCAGCGCGATTCCGCTACGGCCGCGCCGAGATGCAGATCCATCTGGCGCTCGACGAGCCGCCGCGATGGAAAGGGCCGGAGGCGAAGCGTCTCCAGCGTTGTCCGATCGTCCACGTCACCCCGGGCCTCGACGGGGTGTCGCGCGCCGTGAACGAGGCGGAACGCGGGTTACTGCCTGCCGAGCCGACGATCGTCTGTGGGCAACCCGTGACGCTCGACACGTCGCGCGCACCGGCGGGGAAGTCTGTTCTCTGGCTTCAGCTCCAGGAGCTTCCGGCGGGCACGGTCAAAGGCGACGCCGCCGGCGATCTCGACACGGCCGACGGTACGTGGACGGAGGCGCTGCGCGAGGCATACGCCGATCGAATCGTCGCGCGGCTCGGTGACTCCATCGAGAATCTCGGCGACGCGACCCTGAAGCGCGTTGTTGTCTCTCCCGCTGATCTCGAGGCGCTCAACGTCAATCTCGTCGGCGGCGATATCTACGGCGGCTCGTGCACGCTCGACCAGAACTTGCTCTGGCGCCCACTGGCGGAAGCGCCAGGTCATGAGACCGCCGTGGCCGGGCTCTGGCATATCGGCGCGAGCACCCACCCCGGGCCGGGCCTCGGTGCCGGCTCCGGCTACCTCGTCGCGAAGGCGCTCACGCGACCACCGATTGCGCAACGGCTCCTTGCCAGGATCCCCGGGCGCTCATGATTCTCTCGCTCTCGCAGATCTCTACCGTCGACTCGTCCTTCGACGAAGAGGTCGAGGCCTATGCAGCAGCAGGGTTCGACGCGATCGGGCTCTGGGAGTTCAAGCTGCCCCCCGACGACGACGCGAATATCGCTCAACTCCGCGAGCACGGTCTCCGCGTGGCCGTCTGTGTCCCCGAAGTGCCGTCGGTGTTTCCGCTTGCGATCCCCGGCATGGAGGGGCCCGACGACACGGCGGTTCGTGTCGAGTCGCTGAAGCGCTCGGTCGCGCGGTTTGCGGCGTACGAGCCCGAGTGTGTTGCGTTCCTCGCCGGGCCACTCGGGCGCTACGCGGAGCCGGAGGCCACCGACCTCCTCGTCCAGGGGTTGAGGAGCGTCGCAGCCGTGGCCCGTCACGCTGGGGTCCAGGTCGGCTTCGAGCCGGTGCACGCGACGGAGCGCGAACAGGTGGGGTTCGTCAACTCACTCGCACACACCGACACGCTTCTCGCGATTGTCGGCTCGCCCGAGATCGGGGTTCTGTTCGATACGTATCACGTGTGGGACGATCCTGACGTGTTCCCGTGGATCGCTACGAACGCCTCACGGATCGCCGGCGTTCACGTCAGCGACTGGCCGTCGCGCGACCGCGCCGACCGTGTCCTGCCAGGCGAGGGCATCTCGCGGACTCGAGAGATCGTTGAGGCGCTTTCTGCCGCGGGCTGGGACGGGGCACTCGATGTCGAAGTCTTCTCGACGCCTGAGCTGTTCTGGGGCCTGCCTCTCGCCGAGGCGGCCAGACGGGCGTACGCAGCCGCGTCGCTCCTCCGCTAGACGGAACCGTAGAGCTTGAGAATGATCGAGACATAACGCTTCGTGTCGTCGAAGAGCCCACGGTCACGGACCGCCTGGGCGCCCTGGTAGTAGCCGGCGAGCGCAAGGCGCGTGTCGCCGTTGAACTGATCGAGTAGCCACCTGAGGTACCGCACTCCGGCTCGGACGTTGCCGTCGTAGGTTCGGGGCGTCGTTGCCCCGAGGAGAACCTGGTCGACCCAGGCCCACGTGTCGGGCAGGAGCTGCATGACACCGATCGCGCCGACGTTCGAGACGACGCTTTGCTGGAAACCCGACTCCATCCACGCCGTGGCACGCGCGAGACGCGGATCGACCCCGTACGTTGCCGACCAGTGGTCGATCGACGCGCGCACCTCGTCTCGTGACGCCGCAACGGGCAAGGAGACGGTTGCGCTGCCCGAGCCGGCCACCTGGGTTCCCTTCGGAAGCGTCAAGCGCTGTCCAGGGACGATCACCGCCGAGAGCTCGAGCCCGCTTTCCTTTGCGAGCAGCAGCGGGCTAACACCGTAGTGCTCAGCGATTGAGAAGAAGCTCTCCCCCTCTCGGACGACATGCGTCAAACGAACGGACGGTGTAAACGTCCAACCGCCGTTCCTCCCGAGCGTTCTATAGGTCTGCCTGCCGGCTATGCCATCAGCCGGAAGGCCTTTCTTCGCCTGGAACCGTGCCAGAGCCTTGGCCGTCGCGGCGGTGAAGCGCCCGTCGACCGACTTCGGGCTGAGGCCGAATCGAACGAGACCGAACTCGAGAGCCGAAACGTCCCAACCGACGGCACCGACTCCCAACTCGCGCTGGCCCAACAAGGGGCGCCCGAGCGGGCCGAGCGCCGATCTGGTCGCCTTACCGAGCCGACCGTTCGGGGCCAAGCCCGTCCGTTGCTGGAAGCTGACGAGACCCGCCCTTGTCAGAGGGCCGTCGACGCCGTCGACGGGCGCAGGGTAGTGCCCATGAGCCCGTAGCGCCACCTGGAGGGCAGCGACGCTGGGGTTGGTCGCCGCCACGCCGGGCCCGGCGAGCGTCAGTAACACACCAAGGACGACCACGAGCACAAACAGCCTTCGCATTCAGTGTTTGTCGGCAGGAAGCGCGGCGCCCTGAAGCCGGTTAACCCAAGCCTTACACCGGCTTCTGCGGCTCCGGAGCGCTGGAGAAGCCCCGCCGAAACCAGACAATCGGAATGTCGTCCGCCCGCGGCCCGGCGCCTGCTTCAACCTGCCCCGTGACGACGACGTGATCCCCGATCTCGAGCTCCTCGAGAGTAAGACACTCCGCGTGAGCGACGGCGCCCTCGTGGAGGATCGGAAGGCCGCCTAGACCCGGCGTCCATGCCACCGTCTCGAATTTGTCCTCGGCTTTGGAGGCAAAGAGCTCGCAGATCTCCGCGTGATCATCCCGCATGAAGTTGATCACGAAGCGGCGACTCCGACGCAGGGCGGGAAGTGTGCGCGAGTCGCGATCGATGCAGACGAGGACGATCGGGGGGTCTGCAGAGACGCTCGTGACGGCGTTCGTGGTCAAGCCGCGAGGCGTGCCGTCCGGTTCGAGCGTCGTGACGATCGCAACGCCGGTCGGAAATGCGCTCATGATCTGGAAGAACGTGCTGCGGTCGACCGGCATGTTCTAAGTGTGCCCGCTCGGCGCCATCCAGTTCCACAGACGAGAACGGCGAGTGCGGCGGAGGGCGCTCCGAATGGGACGCCCTTCCACATCTCGCCACGACGACCTACCGGGCACGGTCGAGTTCCCACAGGCGAGAATGTTCAAGACAGAGGAGGTGAGCGGTGATGGACGACATTGTCGAGTTCTCGTTTTACCCGGATCCCGAGGTACCCGAGTGGGGCTGCCTCTACATCCACACCGACGTCTTCGGAGGAGACCTCGGGCGACGCGCCACGATGCGTGGCGACGTCGGCATCGTCCGTGGCATCAGGGATGCCTATTCAGCCCAACGCATCGTCACGACTGACCCAGGCGAGCTCGGTGGCGTGTGGCAGTTGGCGCCAGGTTGGCCTGACGACTGGGGCTTCGACGCGTTCGTTGATGAGGACATCTGGAGCGAACCGTTTACGTTCGATCTCGAGGGGCGGCCTGTCATCGTCGAGTAACTCGGCAACAGTCCGCTGCTATGGGGACGCTCCGAGAGGAGGGGCTCCCGGCGCGCCCGTCCGGACGGTCGTGCCACACCGATCATCGCCGGCGTCAGGAGTGGTGGAACAGGATTCACGGCATCGGTCTACGCCGCGCAGTTGGTCGATACGCGTGGAGCTTGGACGACACCTCCCTGAGGAAGGATGGGCGTCACGCGAGCCGAACTGGCAATGATGGCAGATCCTGTGCGGATACCTCATAGCGTGCTCCTGACGCCGGCTGTACGACGTCACCGTTCGACCGCGGGCCATCACGCTCGTTGGTGGGCCGTCGCTGCGGTGCTCTTCTTCCTCGTCTACGGCTCGATCTTCGTGCTGATCCGGATGGTCGCCTAGCTGAGCCGACCGAGCGAGAACCAGTCGCCGTGGTACGACCTGTACTTCTCGGGGAGAAGGCGGCGGTCGCGCTCCAGCCGATGTTGCTGGCTGGCGGGATTCTTGGATGATGGCCGTTCCAGCGGCCGGGCGGTGGTAGGCGCCGGTGATGATGACGTCGAGCCGCTGATCGTGGCGCTGGGTCCTTTGACGGGCTCGAGTTCACATTCGGCTTTGGGTACGCCTACCGTCACCCGAGCGAAGCGCCGCACCCTCGCAAATCCCCGAGCTGTCAGTTGGCGGCGACGACCACGAACCAGCGCCCCTCGTGGAGCACTTGACCTGCGCCGAGCTCTGCGATGAGTTCGGCAGCTGTGAAGGAACGCCTGTGCATGCGGTGACGTGAACCATCGCTGAGGACGCTCTCATGCCACTCCTCCGCGGGAGCGTCCGGGCGACGCACGTCCTCGACGACAACAAGCTCGCGGGCGACGCGACGGGCGTCGGCGATGAACGCGGCACGCCGATCAGACGACAGGTGATGGAAGAAGAGGCTGGTGAAGACCCGGTCGAACTCGCCGTCGTCGAACGGCAGCGGTTCGACATCTCCCTGGAGCACACGCGCTTGCGGCATACGGGCCGCAGCAATCTCGACCATCCGGGCGCTCTGGTCGAGCGCCACCAGCTCGCCGCGGAGATGCTGAGTGAGGAAGCCCGTGCCGCACGCGACGTCGAGAACCCGTGCCGGGGGCAAGGCCTGCACGACGCCGATGAGCTGCTCGACCTCCGCAGACCAACCGGGTCGCTGGCGTTCCGCGAACGACCCTGTGCCAAGCCACCAGCCGTCGTACTCGGCCGCACGCTGGTCAAAATGCGCACGCATCTGATCGTCCGCCTCACGTTCGGTCATCTCGGCGATTCTAAGCAGGCGAACCCGCAAGGATCGAATACGGGAGTGGCGTCTGTACGCCAACCCGATGAGTCACCGAGACGTGGGCTGGATTCGCTGAAGAGCGGATGTTCACCCCAGACGCTCTCAAGCGGAACATCCGGTAGAAAGAAGGCGCCTCGAGAGGGCGCCTATCGCATTCCCGCTTGGTTCCGAATGTCTCGAGCTCCCCGGGGCTGGACATAGCATCAACAACCTTACGGTTGACAGAACGCAGGAGCGACATCAGCACATGTCCCTCCCACGCTTTCAAGCTGCTTCAGGTGGGAATGTCACCGAGGGTTAGTGGTTCGTATTTGGTGTGGATTGCCAGCTAATGCCGCAGCCGTCGAGGCCGTGGGTGCCTTTGAGTTGGGTGGCCGTGCCGTTTCCGTTGCTGCTGGCGAGGTAGATGCCATCCCCCTCGAGGAAGCTTGGTGTGAACGCGATCTGTTTGCCATCGGGTGACCAGGCCGGGACACAGTCCACGTTCTTGTAGTGGATAGGGGTCGGCAGTGTCCTGGACCTGCCTCCGTCGGCATTGATGATCATGATTCGGCCGCTGCGTGGGGATCCAGGCTGGGCGGCGAAGCGCTGGAAGGCGATCTCGGTGCCGTCGGGCGACCAGACTGGCCTGAGCCCGCCCCGGCGAGTCGCCACTCGGCGACCGCTGCCGTCTGAATTCACCACGCAGATCCAGAAGGCAGATGGCCCGGTGGGGCCGCATTCGTAAGCGATCCTTCTACCATCCGGCGACCAGGCAGGGAACCAGCCCTCAACGGTCAGCCGTTGCGTGAAGCGATCCTTCAGACCGACGGTATAGATGCCGCCACGCGGCCCCGGCGCGGAGAGGGAGTAGGCGATCCTCGTTCCATCAGGCGACCAGCTCGGACTCTGGCCGCCGCGCACAAGCGTGCGTCTGTCGCTGCCGTCGATCTTCATCACGTCGATGCTTGCGCCCGACGACGCGCCCCCGACTTGAACAGCGATCTCGCGGCCGTCCGGCGACACTGTCGGCCAGGACGAATCCGCGTAATCGGTGAGTTGGCGCCGATCCGTCCCGTCCGGTCTGATCGTGTAGATCGCGGACTTGACGTTTCCGCCGATCAGGTCTTCCCGGCTGTAGTCCCAGCTCGAGAATGCGATCAACGACGAAGACACGACCACACTACCGCTCTGCGATGCGGGACCTTGCGATGGCCGAGCGGCCGCGCCTCCGCCGACGTCGTGCCAAGCGGACAGCACGACGCTGGCACCCACCACCGCGACGAGGGCGGCGACGGCCCCATAGCGCTGCCGCCGTCGTCTGGCTCGTTCTCTCGCCTCCTTGACCAGCGCCTCCTCGCGCAACGACCGTTGGATCTCGTGGAGAGGCAGTTCGTTCCAACGCGGCGGATGAGGGGGAGTGGTGACAGTCATCGCTACAGCCTTGATCCGATAGCGCTAGTATTAATAGCACTATGTTCGAAGTCAAGGTCGACCGCCACGATCCCACCCAGCTCCACCACCAGGTCGCTGCCGAGATCCGTCGCGCCATCGCCGACGGCGAAGCCAAACCCGGCGAGCGCCTCCCGCCCGCCAAAGACCTCGCCGCCATCCTCGAGGTCAACACCAACACAGTCCTACGCGCACTGCGCGAGCTCCGCGACGAAGGCCTGCTCGAGTTCCGCCGCGGTCGCGGCATCACCGTCAGCGGCACCCCCCAACGCGGCGCCGTCGTCGAACGCGCCAAAGACCTGCTCGACTTCGCCCGCCACCAGGGCTACCAACCCGCCGAACTCGTCCGCATCATCCAAGACCTCAGCTGACCAAACACCCGGGCCGACACGGCTGGCCTGCGCCAGCGTTGCAGATTGCGCTGAGCGAACTCATCGGCACACCCACGCGAAGCGGCAACCAACGTGGGTGTCGCGTAGCCGTTGAGACGAGGCGCACGACTACCGAGTGGCGCCTAGGCGCGCGGCGCGTACTCGACGCTGTCGAACGGCCAGTCGGAAGCAAGCCACTCACTCACTGCGCGCCAAAGCGGAGCGTCCAGGTGCGCGCGGCTCTCGCGCACCCATGAGAGCGCACAGGCGTCGTACTCCCTGGTGGGCACTGGGTAGATGTAGACGCACCCGATCACCTCGCTGCTCACCGGTTCGAGCACCGTGTACGTGAACCCCTTCCGGTTGCGGAAGTCGTCAGCGTGTCGCTGCAGGTCGGCGCGATTTTCGTCGGACGTCATCTCTCGCGGCCAGGAGCCGTCGGGGTACCCGGGCGTCCCAGCGATGTGCTCCATCGACGACGTCCATGCCTCGTAATCCTGCTCGTTGTGCACTGGCCCGAGCGGTTCGAGCACGAACTCGGAAGTCTGGAGCCCGAGCGGGACCTCGAAGTCAAGCGGGACGAACTCGGCCACGCCGCCGATCGTAGCCGTCCGTGCGCGCACTCAATCGTCGCCTGCGCCAGTGAGGTCTGGAGCTCCCCGGGTTGGACTCGAACCAACAACCCTTCGGTTAACAGCCGAATGCTCTGCCAATTGAGCTACCGGGGAAGGAGCGGCCGGAAGTGTACCCGGGACGGGCGCTGTCGTCACGGGTACGCACCTAGACTTCGAGAATGGACGAGTCCCACGTTGCTGGCGAGATCGGCGCGTGGCCCGTCCGACTCGCGCGTTGGCCCTGGAAACTCGTCCGCACGCTCGCGCGCGTCATTCCCCAGGCGGTCGATGGCTACTTCGCCGATAGGTGCGGTCAGCACGCCGCGGGGATCGCTTACCGCGTCCTCTTCTCCCTCGTGCCACTGTCGATCGTTCTCGTCGCAATCTTCGGAATCGTGCTCCGCAACGAAGGGCTCCGCGACGATGTCATTCGAGAGATCGTCGACGCGCTTCCACTCTCCGAGAGTGGCGGGGCCGACGTAACGCGTGCGATCGAGAAGCTGGCGTCGCCGGCCACTGCCCTCGGACTAGCAAGCCTGCTCGTTTTCGGCTGGGCCGCGACCGGAATGATGGCGTCTCTGCGAGCGGGGCTCGAGGTCGCCATGCGAGTCGAGCGGGGGCGGCCCGCCGTCCGCGGCAAGCTCGTCGATGTCATTCTCATCGTCGGGTCTGCAGCGCTCGTGCTTGGAGTCGTGCTCCTCAACCTTGCTCAGAAGGTGGTGTTCGCTTGGATCGAACGGCCGCTCGACCGGCTAGGGCTCGACGGGGGCCTCGTCGCGCAGGGAGTCCGCAACGGCGTACCGCTTCTCCTGACCACCGGTGTCGTGTTGCTGCTCTACCGGTTCGTTCCTGCCCGACGCCTCAAGTTGGGTGACGCGCTCGCCGGCGCGATCGTGACAGCCCTGCTCCTGCTCTCGATCTCGCTCGTCTCCGGAATGATCTTCGAGCGAACACGGAGCCTGAGCTTCATCTACGGCTCGCTGACGTTCGCGCTGATCTTCCTCTACTCCGTCTATCTGTATGCGTCGGCGCTTCTCCTCGGGGCCGAAATTGCGGCCGCCTGGTCACATCCTGGCGACCCGACGGGCGAGACGCTTATCCGCCAGATCCGCCGCGTCGCGCTCGGGCTTTTCGTGCATCAGGATCCGCCTGCCCGGCCAGCCGAGCGCCCGCGCGTCCCGACAGACCCTCTCTAGCCGGTCAGTGCCTGACGCACCTTCGCGAGATGGGCCTGCAGCTCGGTAGCTCGGGCCAGGTCCGTCTCGCCCTGGAGGTCTCGTCGAAGCTTGCGCTCCCGCAAACGGAGCAGCATCTCGGTACCGGTCGGCCGGGTAATACCCTCGCTCGAAGCGGTTGCGTCGAGCTCCGCGAGCAAGGGCACGAGGTCGGCGTCGGGTTGCACTCTGGCGACGAGAGCAGCTCGCATCCGTCTGTGGTCTTCGAGCTCGAAATGATCCTCCGCAAGTCCGGCCAGTGCGTCCGTGAGATCCGGGAACGCGACGACCGCTGCGAGCGCCTCACGCTCGAGGCGGATTCCCGCGTCGAGGAGCTTCTTCGGCTGGCTCGGCGCCACACCGGCTGTTGCGCCGCGCGCCGGAGCAATGCCCGAGAGGGTCTCCCTCGGAAGATCGAGCCGATCGGCCATCAGCCTCAGCGCTTCCTGGCGCTCTGGCGAGTCCTCCGCGTTCGACAGAATCTCACGGGCGCGGACGAACGCCTCCTGCCGATCATCTGCCCTCTCGAGCTCCAGCCGAACGCGATAGTGCAGATAGCTCTCCGCCTGCACGAGCCGCTGCTCGAAACCAACCGGAGCATCGGCTGGATCCTGCCCGAGCGGGAGCACGACGATACGGATTTCGAAGCCCTGGCCGTGCGCTCGCTCCATGCCCCGAAGCGTCGCGTCTTCGCCGGCCGCGTCGGCGTCGAAGCAAAGATACAGCCGCTTCGTCAGCCGAGCGAGCTCCCGGAGATGGTGCTCCGTCAAGGCCGTTCCCATCGACGCAACGACAGGCTCGAACCCTGCCTGCCGAAGTGCGATCACGTCAGTGTTGCCCTCGACCACGACAGCCCGGTCCTGCTTCGCGATCGCGGGCCGAGCGAGGTGAAGGCCGTAGAGAACACTGCTCTTCTTGAACAATTCACTCTCAGGTGAGTTGACGTACTTCCCCTTGAGTGGGTCGTCGTCATGGAGTTTTCGGGCCTGGAACCCGATCACACGGCCGCGAGCGTCCGCGAGCGGAAACATGAGCCGTTGCGGAAAGTAGTCGCTTCCGCGTTGGCTTGTCAGCCCAGCGGCACGCAATTCCTCTGCAGTGAACCCCTTCTCGCGGGCCTTTGCTGCAAGCCCGTTGCCCGGCGAGAGGCCCAGGCGAAACTCCTTCGAAACTGCCTCGCCGAGTCCTCGACTCGCGAGATAGGCACGAACCGGCTCACCGTCCAGCCCGTCCCAGAGGTGTCGTTCGAAGAACGAGGCCGCCTGGTCGAGAACGGCGAAGAGGCGCTCGCGCCGCCGGCGCGATTCGTCGGCTTGCGGCGAGCTCTCCTCGTACTCGACTTCGACCCGAAACCGCTCCGCCAGCCACTCGATCGCCCCAACGAAGTCGAGTCCCTCCGTCTCGCGCACGAACGTGACCACATCACCTCCCTTGCCGCATCCGAAGCAGTGGTAGAGGTTCAGGTCCGAGTTTACGGAGAAGCTCGCCGAGCGCTCGTCGTGGAACGGGCAGCGTCCCATGTAGCGCGTTCCGGAGCTCTTCCGCAGCGATGTGCGCAGACCGACGACATCGACGATCTTGGCGGCGGCGACGACATCGCGGACACTCTGGTCCTTGATCCGGGCCACTAGTGCCCGCCGACGTAGGCGAGTGCGAATCGGTCGGTCATACCGGAAACGTAGTCGGTGATCCGCTCAGCGAGATCGCCCTCGCCCGCCGGCAGTCGCTCGGGGTCGGCGACGAGCAGAGCGAAGATCGCTTGCACGACATCTTTGGCCCGGCGGTGCTCGGGACCGACCTGCGGACCGAGGTAGACACGGTCGAACATGAACGCGCGGAGGGCGAGCATCCCCTCGCCGATCTCTGCGCTCTGCCGGATATCTCCCGCTTGCTCCGAGGCCGAGACGAGGTCGTGGACAAGCCTGTCGATCCGCTCGGAACCATTACGGCCGAGCAGGTCGAGCTCCGCGCGCGGAAGATCGGCGTCGGAGAGGATCCCGTAGCGGATCGCGTCGTCGATGTCGTGGTTGATGTAGGCGACGCGGTCGACGATCCGCACGATCTTTCCCTCGAGCGTCTCGGGCTCCTCGTCTCCTGTATGGGTGAGGATCCCGCTACACACCTCGTGCGTGAGGTTGAGCCGACAGGCGATCCGCCACGATTGCTCGTTGTGGCGAAAGCGACGACCGAAAGCGGCACTGAGCGCATCGTCGAGCGCCTGTTCGCCGGCGTGGCCGAACGGCGTATGACCTGTGTCGTGACCGAGCCCGATCGCCTCGACGAGGTCCTCGTTGAGACGAAGTGCTCGTGCGACGACCCGCGAGATTGCCGTCGTCTCGAGCGTGTGCGTCATGCGGGTGCGGTAGTGATCTCCCTGGGGGTCTATGAAGACCTGTGTCTTCCCCTTCAGCCTGCGAAACGGCTTCGAGTGAACGAGACGATCGCGGTCGCGCTGAAAGGGCGTCCGGACACCGCACGGTGCCTCGGGCTTCGCCCGGCCCCGCGTCTCGAACGAGCGGATTGCGAGATGCGAGAGCGACTGTTCCTCGAGTGCGCGTGTCCGCTGCTCGAATGCGTTCTCCGTCGTGCCTGAAGCCTCCATTTCGTCAGCGTAGTCGCCGTCCCGGTTACCCGCCGTCGCGTGGCTACCCTTGACGTCATGCGGATTCCGGAGCTCCTCCTTGGAAGATGGGCTGCCGTCGCCGCAGCCGCGCTCGCCTCGCATTGACGACGACTGCCTGTGGAAGGTAAGGAGCGCCGTTGACCAGGGGCCGTTCGTCTACGAGCAGAGCGCACCGCTCGCGACGATCGACCGCGGAGTCGTCGACCACGACTATCCAATCGCTGTTCAACGGCCCACTGGTCCCCGGAGCGAAGTCCGGCCCCTGAGGCCGAGCGGCTAGAACGACCGCGACTGCCCGCCGTCGACGGCCACACAGGTGCCGACCACCCACGACGCACGAGGTGAAACGAGGAATGCGACGACATCGGCGACCTCGTCGACCGACCCGAGACGTCCGAAAGGGAGCTCGCGCTCGATGAAATCGGCCATCCCCTCGGGATCCTCGCGCAGGCGGCGCTCCCAACTGCCGCCCGGGAACAGGGTGGAGCCCGGAGCAACACTGAAGACGCGGATTCCGTCGCTTGCGAGGTCGCGCGCCATCGCCTTCGCGAGGCTGATTTCGGCAGACTTGGCGATGTTGTAGCTCGGGCCACCACCTCCCTCCCGCCCCCAGACGGACGCCACCATGACGATCACGCCACCGCCACGCTCCCGCAGCACAGGCAACGCAACCCGAGAGACGTTTACTGCAGGAAACAGGTTCTTGTCGAGCACCGCCTTCAGGTCTGCGGCGTCCATGTCAGTGAACGTTCGCGCGCCAGAGCCACCAACGCTGTTGACGACGATGTCGAGCCCCCCGAACTGCTCGATGGCCGAGGCGACGATCGCGGTGGCGCCAGCAGCCGACATGACATCCGCGACCACTCCGATAACCCGCCCCGGTCCACCCACGGTCGAAACGGCGGCATCGAGGTCCTCCGCCCCACGGGCACACATGATGACGTCGGCTCCTTCCTCTGCGAGCCGCGTCGCGATTCCCCGTCCGATCCCTCGACTCGACCCGGTGACGAGCGCAACCTTGCCGGTGAGCTGCAGATCCATTTGTCGATCCTAGTCCGGCTAACGTGAAGGGGTGACGGAGATCCTGCTCGCGCGCCACGGTGAAACCGACTGGAACCTCGAGCGTCGGGTTCAGGGACATACCGACAGGCCTCTGAACGCAACGGGAGTGGAGCAGGCACGCACGTTGGCCGCACAACTCGCGCAGGAGCCGATCGCCGCCGCCTATGCGAGCGATCTTCTGCGGGCTCGCAAGACGGCGGACATCGTCGCCGGGGTGCATGGGATAGACGTCATGCTCGAACCCGGTCTGCGGGAGAAGAACTTCGGCAGCTGGGAGGGGTTGACGGACGTCGAGATCCGAGAGAGATTCCCGGATGCGGCTCGCGGGCGTTGGGGCGACGCGGAGACCACCGAGATGGTTGCCGAACGGGCGATCGCCGCAATCGCTCGGATCCGGGCACTTCATCCCTCTGAGACGGTGCTCGCGGTCTCGCACGGCGGCCCACTCCGAGCGATCCTGGCTCATCTCGGGATAGCACACGGACCGATCGGCAATTGTGACGTCTTCCGCATCGGCATCTGACGCGAGCTCGCTATCGACGGATGCATGTAGTAGCGTTGCCAGCGCGCTCGCTGGCCGTCGAGGATCGAGAGGAGCGCGCCGACCCTTCCCCTTTGGGCCGTAGCGCGCTCCTCTCTGCTTCACTCTTTCACGCGGTTGTTAGGATCTTGTGCGGGGTAGCCGAGCGGGCGGAATGCGCACGCGAGCTCCATTTCAAGCCGAAACCGCTAGGGTGCGGCCGTGGAGGATTACACCAACAAGTACAAGGGCGAGCAGGTCGAGCTTGCGCTCTTCGGGGGCGAATATCAGGAGGGTGTGCTCACCGCCTACTGCTCGATCGAAGATGTCCCGCACGTCGAGCTCAACGGCCACATTCTCGTTCCGCTCCAGAACGTCGCCTCGTTGCATTGCTCGAGCCGGTGTGACGCACCGGAGCCTGATTGGCCGCCTCGTGGGCTCGAGAGCGACACCGACGACCGCGACGACGACAGGTAGTGCGACGCCGGATCACGGCGAACCTCTTCAAGGCCTTCGTTCTCGTCGGTTTTCTCGTTGCGCTCGCCGGCGGAGTCGGCTGGTTGATCGGGCATGAGCGCAGCGCGGCACTGTTCAGCTTCTGCGCGCTCGGCGCCGCCGTCGCCGTCTACTGGCTTGGTGACCGAGCGCTTCTCGGCATGCTCGGCGCGCGCCCGTTCGCACTCGCCGAGGATCCTCTCCTCCGTTCCGCGACCGATCGGGTCGCTGCCCAGTTGCGGGTCGCCTCACCCAAGCTTTGCTTGATCGACGACGGCTTTCCGCGTGCGTTCGTGGTCGGGAGAGGGCCAGGGGGTGCAACCCTGACAGTGTCGACGGGACTGCTCCGCGCGGTCCGGCGCGAGGAGCTCGAGGCGATCATCGCGCACGAGCTCGCGCATGTGCGGAGCCTGGACGTTCTCACCCAGACATTCGCCGTGCTGCTAGCAACGATGCTCGTTGAGCTGAGCCGCGTCGGGGGCTTTCTCTCTCGCGCGCTTCTCTTCGTCCTCGCACCTGTCGCCGCGGCGTTCACGCACGCGCTGCTGTCGCCGAAACGGGAGTTCGCTGCCGACCGGGACGCCGCAACCGTCTGCGGCGCGCACGACCTCGCGGATGCGCTCTTGCGCCTCGATCGTGCCGGGGAGCTCGTCTCGTTCGCGGCGTCGCCGACGACGGAGCCGCTCTACACCGTCGACCCGTTCGAGCGCGACCGCCTCTCCAGGATGTTCCGAACGCATCCGGCGCTCGACGAGCGCGTGCGGCGGTTGCGGTCCCTCGGAGTCGAGAGCGAGACGCCCTGAGCAACGACAAAGAGGCGGAACGACAAAGAGGCGGGAGGTGCACAGGGCTGTGCTCCTCCCGCCTCTTCAAACTAATTCGGCGGCGTCCTACTCTCCCAGGGGCTCTCGCCCCAAGTACCATTGGCGCCGGCGGGCTTAACTTCTCTGTTCGGAATGGGAAGAGGTGTACCCCCGCTGCTATGACCGCCGAAAGTGTCAAAGGTGGACGCGCCTACCGCTTCGCCTCGTCGGCGTCGACAGGACGAGCGTCGCTCGTACCTTCAAAACTCCATAGCGAATCAGACATGTTCAAAATCAAGACCTCGGGCAATTAGTACGGGTCAGCTGAACACATTGCTGTGCTTACACCGCCCGCCTATCAACGTGGTGGTCTACCACGGCCCTTACTCACTCGAAGTGATGGGGAGCCTCATCTTGAGGTGGGCTTCCCGCTTAGATGCTTTCAGCGGTTATCCCGTCCAGACGTAGCTAGTCAGCAGTGCCGTTGGCACGACAACTGATACACCAGAGGTCTGTTCATCTCGGTCCTCTCGTACTAGAGACGACTCCTCTCAAGCTCCCAGCGCCCATGGCGGATAGGGACCGAACTGTCTCACGACGTTCTGAACCCAGCTCGCGTACCGCTTTAATGGGCGAACAGCCCAACCCTTGGGACCTGCTTCAGCCCCAGGATGCGACGAGCCGACATCGAGGTGCCAAACCCTCCCGTCGATGTGGACTCTTGGGGAGGATAAGCCTGTTATCCCCGGAGTACCTTTTATCCGTTGAGCGACGGCGATTCCACTCTCTACCGCCGGATCACTATGGCCGACTTTCGTCCCTGCTCGACTTGTCAGTCTCGCAGTCAAGCTCCCTTATGCCATTACGCTCTGCGCACGATTTCCAACCGTGCTGAGGGAACCTTTGCGCGCCTCCGTTACATTTTAGGAGGCGACCGCCCCAGTCAAACTACCCACCTCACGCTGTTCCCGACCCGGATCACGGCATCGGGTTAGAAGCCCAGAATCCATAGGGTGGTATCCCAAGGTTGACTCCACGAGGGCTGACGCCCCCGCTTCAAAGTCTCCCACCTATCCTGGACAACGAACACCAAACTCCAACGCAAAGCTATAGTAAAGGTTCACGGGGTCTTTCCGTCCAGCCACGGGTACTCGGCATCTTCACCGAGACTACAATTTCACCGGATCCCTCGTTGAGACAGCGCCCAAGTCGTTACGCCATTCGTGCAGGTCGGAACTTACCCGACAAGGAATTTCGCTACCTTAGGACGGTTATAGTTACCGCCGCCGTTTACTGGGGCTTGGATTCAAAGCTTCGCCCGAAGGCTAACCTCTCCTCGTGACCTTCCAGCACCGGGCAGGCGTCAGCCCCTATACGTCGTCTTACGACTTCGCAGAGACCTGTGTTTTTGGTAAACAGTCGCTTGGGCCGTTTCACTGCGGCCCCCTCGAGCTCGATTCCGCGAGGGAATTTCACTCTACTGGGGCGCCCCTTCTCCCGAAGTTACGGGGCCATTTTGCCGAGTTCCTTAACGAGGGTTCTTCCGATCGCCTTGGTATTCTCTACCTGCCTACCTGTGTCGGTTTTGGTACGGGCACGCGTGACCTCCCTAGACGCTTTTCTAGGAGGCATGGCTTCAAGGACTTCGTCCATACGGACTCGGCATCCCGTCTCAGGCTGTATGGGTGACGGATTTCCCTATCACCCGCCCTACGCGGTTACCCCAGGACGACCATCGCCTGGGTTCCCCTAGCCTACCCCGTCCCGCCATCGGTGGTAACGGTCACTACGTGGTACAGGAATATCAACCTGTTGTCCATCGCCTACGCCTTGCGGCCTCGGCTTAGGTCCCGACTAACCCTGAGTAGATTAGCTTTACTCAGGAACCCTTAGGCATTCGGCGGAGGAGTTTCTCACTCCTCTTTCGTTACTCATGCCAGCATTCTCACTTCCCATCGCTCCACGGCTGGCTTCCGCCGCCGCTTCACTGCAATGGGAACGCTCCCCTACCACTCCGTGTAAACACGAAGTCCGTGGCTTCGGCTCCATGCTTGAGCCCCGTTACATTGTCCGCGCCCGACCACTTGACCAGTGAGCTGTTACGCACTCTTTTAATGGTGGCTGCTTCTAAGCCAACATCCTGGTTGTCTCTGCAATCGGACATCGTTTCCCACTTAGCATGGAATTAGGGGCCTTAGCCGACGGTCTGGGCTGTTTCCCTTTCGAGCACGAAGCTTATCCCCCGCACTCTGACTGCCACACTCTGGATTTCCGGCATTCGGAGTTTGCCTGATTTCAGTAAGCTGGTAGGCCCCCTAGACCAAACAGTGCTCTACAACCGGAAATGAACATGTGACGCTATACCTAAATATATTTCGGGGAGAACCAGATATCTCTGAGTTTGATTAGCCTTTCACTCCGACCCACAGGTCATCACCGCCGTTTTCAACCGACGTGTGTTCGGTCCTCCACGGGGTCTTACCCCCGCTTCAACCTGCCCATGGGTAGATCACTCAGTTTCGGGTCTACCTCCAACGACTGAATCGCCCTATTAAGACTCGCTTTCGCTACGGCTCCGTTTCCTTAACCTTGCCGTTGAAGAGTAACTCGCTGGCTCATTATGCAAAAGGCACGCCGTCACAGGACAAAGCCTGCTCCGACCGCTTGTAAGCACACGGTTTCAGGTGCTATTTCACTCCCCTTCCGGGGTACTTTTCACCTTTCCCTCACGGTACTAGTTCACTATCGGTCGCCAAGGAGTACTTAGCCTTGCGGGGTGGTCCCCGCGGGTTCCGACCGGGTTTCCCGTGCCCGGCCGTACTCAGGTACCTGTCAAGGAAGGCTGCGCAATTTCGCGTACGGGGCTGTTACCCGCTGTGGCCCGGCTTTCCATCCGGTTCCGCTATCACGCAACTTTGTAACTTCCCGACCCGCCGGCAGGCGGATCAAGCCAGGCCCTACAACCCCCGGACGACAACGACTGCCGTCTATCACATCGCCCGGGTTTGGGCTCTTCCCTTTTCGCTCGCCACTACTCAGGGAGTCGAGGTTTCTTTCCTTTCCTCTGGGTACTTAGATGTTTCAGTTCCCCAGCTTGCCTCCTCGTGCCCTATGTATTCAGGCACGGGTACGCGCGCATTACCACGCGTGAGTTTCCTCATTCGGAAATCCCCGGATCAAAGGTTGGTCAGCACCTCCCCGAGGCATATCGCAGCCGCCCACGTCCTTCATCGGCTCTTGGCGCCAAGGCATCCACCGTGTGCTCTTATTCTCTTGATCGAAAAGAACATGTGTTGATGTCGCTATGGAGTTTTCAAGGTGCGCGCGAGCTCGAGAGAGCCCACCTGCAGAGAACACCGCTGTGACCGCCTACGCCGACTCCGAAAGAGTCACCGCACGGCCCCACCGATCTCTCAAAACTCAACAGCGTACTGGCGCATCACAATTGCCGAAGCAAATGCGATCCACGTAGCGACGAGGTCAACATTGATCTAGGCGAGCTGTGACATCGGACGACCCGCTTCACGGGCGTCAAAGAGGCCCACGGGTCATCGACAAGCCGCATTGCTTTGTAAGCAGCATTGGCCTTGTCAACGAGCACAGCGCCTATCGGAGCGAACTCCGACTCCCTAGAAAGGAGGTGATCCAGCCGCAGCTTCCGCTACGGCTACCTTGTTACGACTTCACCCCAATCATCAACCCTACCTTAGACGGCTGCCTCCCCGAGGGGTTAGCCCACCGGCTTCGGGTATTGCCAACTTTCGTGGTGTGACGGGCGGTGTGTACAAGGCCCGGGAACGTATTCACCGCGACGTTGCTGATTCGCGATTACTAGCAACTCCGCCTTCATGGAGGCGAGTTTCAGCCTCCAATCCGAACCGGGACCGGCTTTTTGGGATTCGCTCACTCTCACGAGTTTGCAGCCCTTTGTACCGGCCAATGTAGCACGTGTGTAGCCCAAGACATAAGGGGCATGATGACTTGACGTCATCCCCACCTTCCTCCGATTTGTCACCGGCAGTCTCCTATGAGTCCCCGACATTACTCGCTGGCAACATAGGACAGGGGTTGCGCTCGTTGCGGGACTTAACCCAACATCTCACGACACGAGCTGACGACAGCCATGCACCACCTGTGCACTTACTCCGAAGAGGGAGCGTGTTTCCACGCTTTTCAAGTGCATGTCAAGCCTTGGTAAGGTTCTTCGCGTTGCGTCGAATTAAACCACATGCTCCGCTGCTTGTGCGGGCCCCCGTCAATTCCTTTGAGTTTTAGCCTTGCGGCCGTACTCCCCAGGCGGGGTGCTTAATGCGTTAGCTTCGGCACGGAGGGAGTTGACACCCCCCACACCTAGCACCCATCGTTTACGGCGTGGACTACCAGGGTATCTAATCCTGTTCGCTCCCCACGCTTTCGCGTCTCAGCGTCAGTACCGTCCCAGAGAGCCGCCTTCGCCACGGGTGTTCTTCCTGATATCTGCGCATTTCACCGCTACACCAGGAATTCCACTCTCCTCTTCCGGACTCTAGCCAGGGGGTTTGGGTCGACGTCTGAAGGTTGAGCCTCCAGTTTTCACAACCCACCTACCTGGCCGCCTACACGCTCTTTACGCCCAATAAATCCGGACAACGCTTGCCCCCTACGTATTACCGCGGCTGCTGGCACGTAGTTAGCCGGGGCTTCTTCTGGCGGTACCGTCACCCTCTGGGCTATTAACCCGAGTGGCTTCGTCCCACCTGAAAGAGGTTTACAACCCTAAGGCCTTCTTCCCCCACGCGGCGTCGCTGCGTCAGGCTTTCGCCCATTGCGCAAGATTCCCCACTGCTGCCTCCCGTAGGAGTCTGGGCCGTGTCTCAGTCCCAGTGTGGCTGATCGTCCTCTCAGACCAGCTATGGATCGTCGCCTTGGTGGGCCATTACCCCGCCAACAAGCTAATCCACCGCGGGCTCATCCTCGATCGGAGGCCGAAGCTACCTTTTCTTCCTCGCCCGAAGGCTCAGAAGGCTATCCGGTATTAATCCGGGTTTCCCCGGGCTATCCCAGAATCGAGGGCAGATTACCCACGTGTTACTCACCCGTTCGCCGCTGTCCCCAGGACCGAAGTCCTGGTTCTCGCTCGACTTGCATGTGTTAAGCGCGCCGCCAGCGTTCGTCCTGAGCCAGGATCAAACTCTCCGTGAAGAACTTGTCGCCGGCCGTAGCTTCCGAAGAAGCATGGCCGACAAACTGTTGTCTTCCCTAGAGCTTGAGCTCAAATGTCTATCCGCACATCGACACGTCCTGCCCGAAGGCTTGGTCGTGCGTCCATGCGGCATCGACGGGAAAACCGTCTCGCCCAGGAACGGACGGACGGTGTAACCTCTCGGCCACGCCGAAACGCGGACGAGAGGCCTCGTCGTTTTACGCACGCTGTTGAGTTTTCAAAGATCGATGCCGGTCGAGTTGGGCAACAAAAAGACCTCCGACTCGCACCAGAGGCCCACGGATGATTCGGTACAGGTCGTATCCGATTCGTTCGCGGGCCGCTCCGAAGTCGAGTGACAGGACGTATTTGCTGCCTCCCTCACGGGCGGCTCGAGAAGTGTAGCAGCATCCGGCCCGGCTGTGTCAACCGTCGGCGGTAAAGCGCACGAAACGGCGCTTTCCCGCCTGTACCAGCGCGCCGGCGACGGCTGCTCGAGCGACGTCGAGTTCCGTCACAGGGTTGCCGTCGAGCTTGACGCCACCCTGGCCGATCATCCGGCGGGCCTCGCTCGTCGAAAGCCCGAAGACCGCCGCGAGTACGGCCGGCAGGTGAACCGGGTCTCCGTCGGGCAGCGTCGCCTCCGGAACGTCAGCCGGAGCACTGCCTTCGCGGACGACCCGGGTGAAATGCGCCTCTGCTTCTCGGGCTGCGTCGACGCCGTAGGAGCGCGCGACGATGAAACGGGCGAGCCCGAGCTTGGCGTCCATCGGCTCTCCCGCGGGCGCCGGCTCCTCGACGATGAGGCGGTACCACTCGTCGAGCATCGTGTCCGGAATGCGCATCGTGCGACCGAACTGTTCTTCGGGTGCCGCGGTGAGCGGGATGTTGTTGCCGAGCGACGAGCTCATCTTCGCGCCGTCCCACGAGAGCAGGAGCGGTGTCGTCAGCACGACCTGCGGGTCGAGGCCGTACGCCTCCATGACCGTGCGGCCCGCGAGGAGATTGTAGAGCTGGTCGGTTCCTCCGAGCTCGACGTCTGCTTCGACCGCGACGGAGTCGAAGGCCTGCATCAACGGGTACAGGAGCTCCGAGACGGACACCGGATGTCCTGCGGCGATTCGCTTCGCGAAGTCGTCACGCTCGAGAAGCTGCGCGACGGTCAGGGTCCGGGTCAGGCGCACGACGTCGGCGAACGACAGTTTCGCAAGCCATTCGCCGTTGAACCGCACCTCGGTGCGGTTGGGATCCAGGATCTGCATTGCCTGATCCACGTACGTCTTCGCGTTCGTATCGATCTCGTCGTCCGAGAGAATCGGCCGTTCGGCGGAGCGGCCTGAAGGATCTCCGATGCGAGTCGTGTAGTCGCCGACGATGAGAACGCCGACGTGGCCGGCATCCTGAAAGGCTCTCATCCGCTGCAGGGGAATCGCACGACCGACGTGGATATCGGGCGAGGTGACGTCGATTCCGAGCTTGACGCGTAGCGGCCGCCCGAGCTTCAGCTTCGCGGCAAGCCCGCCTTCAGGAAGGAGATCGACGTGGTTCCGGGCGAGCGTGGCGACTGCATCCATGGGTGCTGATTCTACGGGTGCCCCGCGAAGAGGCTCGACCGTCAGCCGTGTCTCGTTACGGGTGCAACGTGCTCTGGCCCAAGCTCTGCCGCAGCTGGGCAGCCGGTCAAATGGAGTGCAACCGCGAGCTCCTCCCGCAATAGCTCGAGAACCGCCCTCGCGCCGACCTCGCCGCCGGCGGCAAGGCCCCAGACCGGCGCGCGGCCGGCGAGCACTGCATCGGCACCGAGGGCAAGTGCCATTGCCACGTCCGTCCCACGCCTGATCCCTCCGTCGAAGAGCACCTCCAGTCGGTCTCCAACGGCAGCCGCAACCGCAGGTAGCGCCTCGAGTGTCGGGGCGGCCCCGTCGAGTTGACGCCCGCCGTGGTTCGAGACGACGACGCCGGCGGCTCCATGCTCGGCCGCGAGCACAGCATCGTCGGGATCGAGCACGCCCTTGACGACCACTGGGACTGGCAGGGACGATGCGAGCCGTTCGAGGTAGGCCCAATCGAGCGCCGGGTCGAGCATCTCGAGGCTTTCGCCGGCGATCCCTCGCTCGCGCGCGTAGCCCACTGCCGGCAGCGAGTCGTCCGAAAACGTCCAGTGGATACGACGCTCCCGGTCGCGCATCCCGACGACCGGCAGATCCACGGTGAGAAAGACGGCCGAGAACCCGACATCGAGGGCCTGAGCGATCAGCTCGTTCGTGACTCCGTGGTCACGGAACACGTAGACCTGCAAGAAGTGGAAACCCTCCGGTGCCGCTGCAGCCACCTCGGACGTGCTCGCGTTGGAGAATGTCGACAAGCAGAGCGCCGACCCGACCGCCGCCGCCGCTCTCGCCATCCCCATCTCCCCGTCCGCGTGCGCGAGGCCCTGATATGCCACCGGCGCAACGACTACCGGGGAGCTCACGGCCTGGCCGAGCACTGTCGTGGACGTCGAGACGGTGTCGATCCCGCGGAGCACTCGCTGCCTGAGTCGCCACGACTCGAATGCTTCGACGTTGCCCCGGAGGGTTCGTTCTGCCCCGGCTCCACCCCCGAGGTACGCGGCCCAATCCGGATCCATGCGTGCGACAGCGAGCGACTCGACATCCGAAAGCGTCAGCGATTGGCTCACCGTGCGAGCCTAGCCTCTAGAGGTCAGAGCGGGTAGGCGACAAGCCCCCAGACGGCAACCGCGTACCAGAAGCCGAACGCGAGGCTTGCCACTCCGAGAAGGGGTGCGACCCCGTTGAACGCCGTCGAGACCCTTGACGACGAGAGCGTGATTCCGAATCCGGTCGTCACGATCGTCATCGATACTGCCGTGAACAGGGCCAACACGACGAGTGCTACACAAGCGACGGCCGTCGATGGAATTGCCGCAAGGATGAGCAGCCCCACTCCGGCGCTGCCGCCGATACCGTGGACGAGACCGATGCCGAAGGCGCCAAGCGGTGTACGAACTCCGTGCTGGTGGGCCTCGTCCTCGTGAGGGTGGGCGTGGAGACTGAAGTAGCCATGCCTCCAGCGGACGAGGAGCCGCAGAGCGAGAAACACGATGAGCGCAGCGACGCCGGTCTCGGCGCTCTGTTGCACCCGCTCGGGCAGGAACTGTTGAAAGAGCAGAATAGGCAGACCGAACGCCACCAGAGTGAGGGCGTGGCCAAGGCCCCAGAACGCTCCCAGCCGCGCCGCTGCCCTACTCGCCCGCTCACCCCCTGAGGCAACCAGCGTCGATACGGCTGCGATGTGGTCGGGGTCGGTTGCGTGTCGGAGGCCAAGCAGAACCGCGACAAGAATCACGACCGTGACAGAGGCACCGCTCGAGAGATGTGCAATTGCGTCGTCGAGTCCGAACATGGTGGGTATTCGCCTCCCCTTCTCGATCGGTTCAGATCACAGCCGGCAGGGCCTTGACGGTCAGGGTCACGCCGACCGCGAGGATCACAAGAGCGCTGAGTGCCGGCAGCGCACGAATGGCCTTGCTTTCGAAAGAGACACGGCTGAAGGCACGACGGGCGAACACCGCGACGAGGCCAATGGAGGTGATGGTGACGGCAAGGCCGATGCTGAAGGCAGCGATCAGAGCAAACCCGAAGCCGACCCGATGCACTGCAATCGCGGACAAGAGGACAACGAGTGCCGATGGGCACGGCAGCAAGCCGGCGGCGACGCCGACGCCGAGGATGCCGCGCGAGGTGAGCGAACCACCCTCCGCTCGACCGTGGCGGTGAGAGTGGCTGCCGTGGCCGTGGTCATGGTCATGGTCGGGGCTGTGGTGATGCCCGTGCCCATGAGAGTGAGGTCCACTCCCCTCGCCGTGATCGTGATCGGCCCAGCCGCCGCTCAGGAGACGATGGCGCAGCACAGCCGCCCCGACAGCGACGACTAGAAGACCGGACACAAGGGTCAGCCACGGGTACAGCTGGTCCGGAACAATGAACCGTGACAGCAACAGGGTCACGAGCCCAAGCGCAAACACACCTGCCGTGTGCGTGACCGTCACCGTTGCGCCGAGGAGAAACGCATGCCGGGGCTTCCCCCTGGTGCCGACGAGGTAGCCGGCGACGAGCGCTTTCCCGTGTCCGGGGGTCAGCGCGTGCACCGAGCCCCAGAATGCAGCAATCAGAAGGGACAGCAGGATCACCCCCAGCGACAGGTCGCCGCGTTCGATCAGCGACTCGAATCCGCCGCCCGCGTGCCTGGGGGCTGGAGCCGCGACGATCGCCGGGGCGCGCGCGACTTCAGTACCGGGCTGATACGTGACGGAAGCGCTCCGGACATCGAGCGGAGAGCGCAACAGGCTCTTGGGATACGCGCGAAGCTCATCCGAACGGCTGGCCGCGGGAGCGGAGCTCGAGGAGATCGTGGCGCCTTCTCGCGCAGTGACAACGATCTCGCGCCAGCCGATTCGGCTCGCATAGGCTCGGTCGTCAAACGTCAAATGCGTGCCCGTCGCCGCCGCCCGAAAGACTGCGTCGAAACGCATCGTCTTCAGACCGCCGGCACCGGGCCGCTCAGACGTCCGATGCGACACGACGACGAGCGGGACACGCGTGCCGTCGACCGTGAGGTCGAGCTTCCGCGCGAGGACTGCCGCATATCCGGGTCGACGTACCTCGGATCCCTCCTGAAACGTGGGGATCTCCGCCAGGTCGAGGGCGTACCGCACGAAGATCACGTCACCCGCCAGATAGACGTCTGTGAAGTGGTTGACGGTGAAATTCCCGAGCGGATGCGCCGGTGCCATGCCAGGTGCAGCGAGCGCAATGACAGCCGCCGCTACGGCTACGAGGAGACCTCCGAAGAGCCTCACGAGATGGCCTCCTGCGCGATCGGTGCGAACCGCACCGAGAAGTGCGGGTTGAGGCCCAGGGCCCTGGTGTACCACGTCCTCATCCCGGCGGTGTCGCCTGCGCATCCGGCCGCATAGCCGCGATGGAACCAGAGAAGGGCGTCACGGGTTCCGAGCCTGAGCGCCCGCTGAGACCAGCCCACTGCCTCCTGACAACGACCGGCACGCGCCAACGCCCAACCGAGCGCGTCGTCGCCGTAGATCGACGGCCGGTCCGCCCGCGCCTTGCGTGCGAGCGCCACGTTCTCAGCAGGCCGGATGAGATGGTCAGCACGGTAGACGGCCGCCTCGAGATCAACGCGCACGCCGTTCGCCGCAAGAAGCTGGTCGATTGCAGCGACCGTTCGCTCCTGCCGGGCCGCCGCCGCGGTCTTCCCCTGGCGCTCGAGGAGGTCACCAAGGAGACCGACAAACTGCGGCAACGGAATCGAGTTTGAAGCGCGCTGTGCGTACTGCGCTGCAGCGCCAAGATGACCTCGTGCTGCCTCCGCTCGAGCCATCTGATCGAGTGCATACACATAGCCTGGATCGATCGCCAGCGCAGCGCGGAAACGCCGCTCGGCGATCTCGATCTTGCCTCGGCCGAGTTCTAACTTGCCGATCTCAACCTGTGTCCAAGCGGTCGGCTCCTGCTGGCCGCCGGCCGCATCCAGCGCGAGCTCCATTGCGGCAATCGCTCCGTCTGTATCGCCGCTCAGCTCGCGTGCGTAAGCAATTCTCGCGTACGAAGCGAGGCTAGGCTTGAGTGACACCATGCGTTCGAACGTTGTGAACGCTGCTCCGTAGTGTCCGAGCTCGATCTCGGCATCGCCGACGACGCCGAGCGGCCGGGCTGCGTAGGGGGCCAGCGTGCGCGCCTTGCGCCCTAGGACGAGGGCCCGTCTGAATTGGTGCCTGATGAGAGCGAGATTCCCGAGCCCAAGTGTCGCGGTCGGATCGTCGGGACTCACGGCAAGCGCCGCTCGAAGGGCTGTCTGGGAACGGGGCAAGAAGCCGGAATCGCCGGTTTCGCGCCAACGGATCTGATAGGCGAGGCCGAGTTGTGAGAGCGCATCAGGATTGTCCGGCGAGGCAACGAGTGCCGTCTCGAGTCTCGCGATCGTCCCGCGTGTGCCGCCGAGGGAGGTCGCGGAGAGCGCACCCTCCGCGACCGCCTGCGGCAACTCGACGGCTGTCGATCCGGCGGAGGGAGACTCCGCGAGCACGCCCCCGAACAGTGCCCCGGCCAGCAGCGCAACCGTAACGGCGCTCCCGACGAGGATCTTGGTGTGTTGTCTCATCGAAGTCTCCCTTCAGTCCAGGTCATGGGGGTGTTCGCAAGGTCAGTGCGGAACGGTTCGGTCGGGGTGAGACCGACGCCTCACCCCGACCCCGGGGACTACGGCTTCTGTAGGCCCTTGCTGTTCGCGAATCCGCTCTCGGGATCCGCGATGTAGGGGAACGAGCTCGTCAGCTTGGCGTCGTCCCCGTTGACGCCGTCACCGAGCGGGAGCTTCGTCCCCTTCAGGAAGCCACCTACGGCCTGTTCGGCGATGTCGATCACATCGTCGTCGAGCCGCCGGCCGTTCGGCCAGCCCTGCGTATCACCACCGAGCACGCCGAGGCGGTTCGGGGTAGCCGACACAGGGATACCGAGGTTGAGGCGGAGCACGTCAGCCGCCTTGGGCCCGGTGTAGTTCAATTTCGGCACGCCCGTAAGGAGCACCGCGACGAGATCGTCACGGTTCGTCTCGGGTGCACCGAGCTTGTACAGCTTGTTGATCACCGCGGCGAGAATCGGTGTCTCGTAGTACTTCTTGTATGCCGCCTCGTTCCACGGCTGCTGAGCGTTCCAGATGTCCTTGAGACCCGTGGGAATGATGACCTCGTTGACGAGTGGGTTCCCAAGGCGGTTCACCTGGACCCAGTTGCCACCGTCACGCGTCTTCTGGCCGCGGGTCGTCACCTTCTTGCGCTCGACCGACGCCCAGACACCAACCGTGCCGTTCGTCGCATTCAGGTCGGCGATCGGTACCTGGATCCCGATCGTGTGCACGCCGTAGCCGGAGAAGAAGTCCTTCCCGCCACCGGCATTCCCCGTCCCCTTGCGAATCGCGACGAGATCGAAGATAGCGCCGATATCACCGAAGAACGGATCGTCTCTCTGGCCTGCGAACGCCTTGGAAGCGCCGCCGTCAAACGAGACGATCGACTTGCTGACGAACGAGTGGTAGTCGGGGGTCGAACGCGGCCCGATGTTGTTCGGCGGTGTCGTCCCCTTCGCTACGACGCTCGTCTTGCCACCTGAAACCCGTGTCACCGTGAACGGCTGCGCCGTGTCGCCTAGGAAGTACGGTCCCGTCTTGCGATCGAACTGGAACCGGTAGATGACGTTCGGCTTGACGTCGCCGTCCGTGTCGATCTTGATGTTGTATCGGGCGCCGGGGGAGAACGTGTACCAGTTCGGGCCCGCGGCGGGATCCTCGCCGGGAATCACGTTCGCGAGCAGCGTCACGGTGTTCGACTTGTCGGGGCTCCGGAACGCGTAGAGGTCTGTCAGGTCTGCGGACGGATCCTCGGCGATGAGCGGGGCCTCGCGGTGGCTCGACGCCGAGCCTATGCCCGGGCCGATCGTGAATGCAGCGGCAATGGCCGCTACGGACAGCGCGAGGGCGAGGCCCACGATCGCTGTTGCTTTCCTCATTGCACTCTCCTTTGAGTGGGGTCTCGAATCGGCGATGGTTCGCGGAAAGTCACCGGGCGGTTCGATCGATGGGTGACCGAACCGAACGGCGCGCGGATGCGAAACACGCGGCGATGATTGTTCTGCCGTCTCCCGTGGTAGCGTTGCCCGGCCAGCTGGTCTCCTGGTCCATGCGCAAGCACCTCGCTCACCTGTCGGACGAAGCCCTCGTGGCTCTCGTCGCCCGCAGCGACGAGAGCGCGCTTGCCGAGTTGTACGACCGAGTCGGACGGGTCGCCTACGGCCTCGCTTTCAGAGTGCTACGCGATGACCGGCTCGCCGAGGATGCCGTGCAGGAAGCATTCCTCGGGGTATGGCGGACTGCTGCCGGATTCCGCGCCGAACGCGCGAAGGCGAGCACCTGGATCCTGACGATCGTGCACCGGCGAGCCGTCGATCTCGTGCGCCGCGAGGAACGGCGGCGCGCGGATCCGCTCGACGACGACACACGCGATGCTGCGACGACCGAGTCCGCCGAAGACGAAGCCTGGCTCGGTTTCGAGCGCGATCGCGTCCAAAGTGCACTCCGACAGCTCCCCGACGCCCAGCGGGAGGCAATCGAGCTCGCCTACTACGGTGGATACTCGCAATCGGAACTGGCCGAGAGACTCGGAATGCCGCTCGGTACCATCAAGAGCAGGATGTTCGCCGGGCTCGCGCGCTTGCGTGAGCTCCTCGACGACGGGGCCGAGGAAGGGTCATGGACACGGAAATCCACGAGCTGACCGCAGGCTACGCCCTGGATGCGCTCGACCCTGCCGAGCGTGAGCTGTTCGAGCGCCATCTCGCGGACTGTGAGCAGTGCCAGGAGGAGCTCGCGTCGTTCTGGGAGGTCACGAGTGCACTCGCTGTGGCTGCCGATGGAAGGGCTCCGAGCTCGGGGCTCCGCGATCGGATTCTCGCCGACGCCCGAACGGAGAAACAGACGGTGGTGCCAATCGAATCCCGTCGGCGGGTCTCGCCGGTGCTCGCCTCCGTGACCGCCATCGCCGCAGCAGTCGCGATCGGCCTTGGGATCTACTCGATCGCGCTGAACGGTCGCCTCGACGACACGAGGGCTGCGCTGACCGCGCAGGAGAGTGCGGCAGCGGTGCTGGCTGACCCCGATGCGACGTCGACTGCGCTCGCGTCAGGCTCCGGCCGGGTCGTGGTCGACAATGCCGGCGAGGCGGTGCTGGTCATGAACGATCTCCCCTCCGCGCCGGCGGGTAAGACCTATCAGGCCTGGATCGTAGAAGGGAACACCCAGACCTCCGCGGGAACGTTCGACACGACGGACAAGCAGGCGATCGTGCGGATCCCGGAGCCCGTACCGGACGGTGCAGTGATCGGCGTCACGCTCGAGAACGCCGGTGGCTCGAGCGCACCGACCCTGCCGATGGTCGCCGCCTCTGCTCCCGTCTGAGGACGCTCACGGCACCAGCCGACACGTATCGCAGCCCCCCTACGTCATCCGGTCACGCAGAATGCCGGCACAGAGTCGTTCCGGTTCGGCCCGTACACTTGTTCGGGTGAGCGAGCCCGACCTCCACCCCCGCCTCCTCGAGCTCTTCGGCTTCGCCGACTTCCGGCCCGGGCAGGAGGAGGTCGTTCGGGCCGCAGTCGACGGTCGCGACACGCTCGCGCTCATGCCCACCGGCTCCGGCAAGTCGCTCACCTATCAGCTCGCGGCAATGCTGCGGCCCGAACCGACTCTCGTCCTCTCACCCCTCATCGCACTGATGAAGGATCAGGTCGACAAGCTGCCCGAAGAGATCGCGGTGACCGCGAGTTTCGTGAACTCGTCACTCGACCCCGAGGTGACGAAGCGACGCCTCGACGACGTTCGGGACGGCCGGACGCGCCTGCTGTACGCCGCTCCGGAGCGCTTACGGAACGCGTCGTTCGTCGAGACGCTCCGCTGGATCGGAGTCGGACTCGTCGTCATCGACGAGGTGCATTGCGTGAGCATGTGGGGACACGACTTCCGGCCCGACTACCTCTTCATCCGGCGCGCGCTCGAGGCACTGGGCGACCCCGCTGTCCTCGGGATGACGGCTACGGCAACCCCGGCGGCGGCCACTCTGATCGCCGCCGCGCTCGGCCGCGAGCTCGCCGTCGTGCGGACGAGCGTGATCCGGCCGAATCTCCGCTACGACGTCCAGGAGGTCAGCGGCAACGAGGATCGCCTCCGAGTGCTCGTCGAGCGGTTGAGCGCGGTCGAGGATGGCAGCGCGATCGTGTACGCCCGCTCCCGTGACTCGTGTGAGCGCGTCGCCCGCACGCTGCGCGGGCACGGCCTCCGGATGGAGCACTACCACGCCGGGCTCGAGCCCGACGAGCGCTCGCGTGTGCAGGACGATTTCGTTGCTGGACGGATCCGAGGCGTCGTAGCGACGACAGCGTTCGGAATGGGTATCGACAAGCCGGACGTTCGGTTCGTCTGCCTGTTCAACTACCCGGACTCGCTCGAGAGCTACGTGCAGATGGTCGGGCGCGCCGGCAGGGATGGCGCCCCGAGCGAGACCTTGTTGCTCGCGAGCCCTTCCGACGCGACCGCAGTGCGGCGGTTTGCCGTCGCTGACATCCCCGAGCCCGACGACCTCCGGCACGTCTACCGTGCCGTCCGTGCAGCCGGCGGCACGATCGACCCGTCCCAGATCTCCGCCGGTGACCACGACCCGCGCGTGCTCATCGGGATGCTCGAACAGGCCGAGATCGTGAGGCGTGGCTACGACGTCGGCCGCTCGATGCGGATCGAGCTTCCGTCCGTCGACCCGGAAGCGGGAGCGGTCGTGGACGAGCTGCTGGAACGCTACGCACGGGAAGCGAAAGCACGCGTTGAGCGGATCGTGCGCTTTGCGGAGAGCAGCCGCTGCCGCCACGCGCAGGTCGCTGAGCACTTTGGCGAGATGTTCGAAGAGCCGTGCGGCGCCTGCGACGTGTGTACCCCGCTGCCCGGCCGTACGACCCGCAGCTCGACAGCGCCGCTGCCAGCCGACGTCGCCGAATCGATTGTGAGCGCCGTCGCACGCCTCAAGTGGCCGCTAGGCCGCCGCTCGCTCGTCGCGATGCTGCGAGGATCCGTATCTGCGCCGCCGTCCGCCCGCGCCGCCCCTGCCTTCGGAATCCTCGGAGCGGCCTCCGACGCGGAGGTGAAGCGATGGTTGAAAGCACTCGAGGCAGCCGGAGCTCTCGTCGACGTCGAGACGGACGAGGGCTATCACGTATTCCAGGCGGTCTCGAGCGCTGCGTTGCCCTCGCTCGGACCGAAGAGCGTCGGCCCCGTGAACGACTCCGTCGTCGAGCGGCTACGTTCGTGGCGGCGCGAGCGTTCGCGCGAGGACGGTGTCCCTGCCTATGTCGTCCTTCACGACGCGACACTGCGTGACCTCGCAGCCACCCAGCCGTCGAACCTGCACGAGCTCGCCGCTGTGAAGGGCCTCGGTCCGGCCAAGATCGAGCGCTATGGCGACGACATTCTCTCGGTCGTGTCCGATCTCTCGACAACGCGAGGTCGCTAGGAGCCAGGTGCCCAGAGCCGTGTTGCCTTTGTGTTGATTCAGCACGAGATCCGTACGCACACGGCTGATTCACTGTCACGAGGGCTAGAATTCTACCCTTGCGGCTTCGACGAGGGACAAGGGCGCCGCGGAAGCGTGGGCGGATTCGGAAGGTACGGCTCCTTGCCGTGCTCGTCGTCCTCGTGCTGCTCGTGGGCATGGCGTTCTCGTTCGGGCTCGTTCGCGCCGTAGCGAGCGAGATCCCCCAACTCGACCCGGCTGCACAACACTCGCAGCTCGACGGCGTCGTCTACGCATCCAACGGTCGTTCCGTACTCACAGTGCTGCGTGGCGACGAGAGCCGTGTTCTGCTCAAGAACATCGGCGATGTCTCGCCCATCATGCGACAGGCGATCGTCTCGGTCGAGGATCGCCGCTTCTACGAGCACAACGGCGTCGACACACGCGGCATTGCGCGCGCACTGTGGCAGGACATCCGTTCGCAGGGCGTCGTCGAGGGTGGCTCGACGATCACACAACAGTTCGTCAAGAACGCCTACGTCCGGAATCAGAGGACGATCGCGCGCAAGGTACGCGAGGCGGCGCTTGCCTGGCAGCTCGAGCAGGTCTGGTCGAAGGATCGAATCCTGCTCGCTTACCTCAACACGATCTACTTCGGGAACGGCGCCTACGGGATCCAGCAGGCGGCACGGACATATTTCGGGAAGGGAGCGCAGCGCCTCACGCTCGCGGAATCGGCGCTCCTCTCCGGCCTGCCGGCCGACCCCTCGCTGTACGACCCGACGCAGCATCCGCGGGCTGCGAAGCAGCGGCGGCGCTACGTCCTCCAGACGATGTTCGATCAGGGGAAGATCACTGCCCGCCAGCTTCGTAACGCCTCGCGGGCCCCGCTGCCGCAGGCGGACGACGTCCGACTCCCAGGAACGCAGGGGCCTGCGCAGTACTTCGTCAACTACGTCAAGGATCAGCTGATCGCGAAGTATGGAGCGGGGCGCGTGTTCGGCGGCGGGCTCAGGGTGACGAGCACCATCGACCTCGGCCTTCAGGAGACTGCCCACCGCGCGATCGAGGGCGTCCTGAAGATGCCCGACGGCCCGGCCGCCGCTCTCGTTGCGATCGATCCCAGGACGGGTGCCGTTCGTGCGATGGTGGGAGGGTCGAATTTCCGTGAAAGCCAGTTCAACCTCGCGACGCAGGCGGAACGACAGCCAGGCTCGTCGTTCAAGCCGATCGTCCTCGCGTCGGCGTTACGCCAGGGCATCTCACCAATGACGACGTTCGAATCGAAGCCCGTCGACATCGACGCCGGTGACCGCGTCTGGCACGTGACGAACTACGAGGGTGACTACCTGGGGCGTGTCGATCTCGCCCGCGCGATGGTCTCGTCCGACAACTCCGTCTACGCTCAGCTGACCAAGCTCGTGGGGCCCAAGGCGATCGTCAAGACCGCCCATGCGCTCGGCATTCGTAGCGAGCTCGACCCTTACTTCTCGATCGGGCTCGGCGCCGTTGCGGTCAACCCCCTCGACATGACTCGTGCGTACGCGACATTCGCGAACCGTGGTCTCCGTGTCGACGGCTCGTTGACAGGTAATCGTCCCCGTGTGATCGAGAAGGTCGAGTTCGCGCGCAGCGGCCACGTCTCGGAGAACCGCCCCCTGGCGCGAGCGACGATGACAACAGGGGAGGCTGACCTTCTCACCTCGATCCTGCAACGCGTCGTGACGCAGGGCACCGGCAAGCGCGCGGCGCTCGCTGACCGGCCAGCCGCTGGGAAGACGGGCACAACCGACAACTACGGCGATGCCTGGTTCGTCGGCTACACCCCTCAACTCGCCGTCGCGGTCTGGGTCGGCTACCCCGATCGGCTGAAGCCGATGCTGACCGAATTCGGCGGCAAACCGGTTGCAGGAGGCACCCTCCCGGCGCTGATCTGGAAGGCGTTCATGACGGCCGCCGCGAAAGAGATGAAATCAACCCCGGAACAGTTCCCGGCGACGCCGTATCTGCCTGCCCAGGAAAAGCGAATCGTGTGGCGCCGGGGCTCGTACAAGCTCGACAATGGTTACTGCCCCGGCACACGGGTGGTCGCCTACTTCTCGGGCCGCGGGCCGGCCAAGCCGGCAGAGTGTTATGCAAACGAGGTGACGGTTCCCCTCGTGATCGGCAGGACGGTCGATGCCGCGAACGAGACTCTCGCGCAAGCTCCGCTCAGCAGCGAGTTGATCGGCGTGCCAACGAAGGCGGGCAAGCGTCCGGGATACGTCGTGAAGCAGGAGCCGCGGGATGGATTCCTCTCGGCGAACGACTCCGTTCGCCTCTATGTGACACGGCCCGACCCCCGCTACGGGCTGCTCCCGAACCTCGTCGGAACGAGTGTCGCCGTCGCCCGGACGCGTCTTCGGGCGCTCAAGGCCAGGACGACGATCACCTACGACAAGGGGCCGGCGGGATCGGTCCTCGAGCAGAAGCCGCAGCCGGGGGTCGCAGCCGGCCGCGGCCTCAAGGTCGCGCTGATCGTCGGGCGGTCGGAGTCCGGTTCAGGATGACGGTTCGTCGGCGGGGCGCTGCGCGCTGTCGCTTCGCCGCGATGCCCAGTGCGTTCCGCGGACGACATAGCGCCAGGGCATCTCGACCCCCTTCGTGATTCCGATGCGACGGGTGGCTACCGCCTCGGGCCGCTGCTCTGGAGGCTGCATCGCAAACGGTGCTGAATCAACGAGCCGCCCGTCGTCATCTCCACTGATCGCGAGTGCCTGGGTGAGTTTCCCCGGCCCTGAGCACAACGCCTTGATGTCGGAGTGACCGCGCCGCGCGCGCATCTCGAGCAGACCGTGCGTCGGCTCGAGCGCTCGCAGCAACACTGCAGCAGCCGTCCCTTCCGGCTCGCAGACGATATTCGCGCACCAGTGGACGCCGTAGGATCGATAGACATAGAGCTTCCCAGGCTCACCGAACATGGAGCCGTTGCGCTTCGTGCGGCCGGAAAACGCATGGCTTGCGGGATCATCGGGTGAGTAGGCCTCCACCTCGACGATGCGACCGCCGACACCGGCACGGAGGAACGTCCAGCCCAGTAGTCCCAGTGCAACCTCGTGAACGTCCCCAGCGAGGACACCATCGAGGTTCAAGCGGTGTCGGAGAAGAGCTGCGGGTGCTCGGGTCTGTGACCGCGGGACCGCTGCGACTCGAGAGAAGCAGAGGCGGAACCCATCTCCTCCAGGATCGTCTCCTGCGTTCGCGACGCAACCATGGGACTCGCCATTCCGTCGACCCATACGAGCGTTCGACGACCGTTCCCGCGCTCGTCACCCACGATCGGCTCGAGTGCGTAGATTCGATCGGCTCGCACGTACTTGCCAAAGCCGAGAAACACCATGCGCGGTGCGATGCCCATCGTGGGCACAGTATGGCAATGGAATCGGCCTGGTACTTCGATCGTCGTAAGCGCCGATCATGAGTGACAATGGCCCTCTCCCCGACGAGGATCGGTAGGCTCGCCGCCGATGACGCGGATCTACCTCTCCCCTCCGCATCCGTCGGGCCGAGAGCTCGAGTTCGTTGCAGACGCGATCTCCTCGAACTGGCTCGCGCCGCTCGGTCCACACGTCGACGCGTTCGAGCGGGAGCTCGCCGCGGTCGCGGAGGTCCCCTACGCGCTCGCCCTCTCGAGTGGCACTGCAGCGCTTCACCTTGCGCTCGTCGTCCTCGGCATCGGCGCCGGCGACGAAGTCGTCTGCTCGTCTCTGACGTTCGCCGCCAGCGTCAACGCCATTCGCTATACCGGAGCCGGTGCGGTCTTCGTCGACTGCGATGCGGCCACCTGGACAATGGATGCCACATTGCTCGACGAGGCGCTTGCTGATCGCCGTCGTCTCGGCGCCCGCGTCCGTGCTGTCCTCGCCGTCGACCTCTACGGCCAGTGCTGCGACTACGACGCCCTTCAGGAGGTCTGCGATCGCCATGGTGCCCTGCTCCTCCAGGATGCCGCCGAATCGCTCGGTGCGACCTACCGCGGCAGGCCCGCGGGCAGCCAGGGCGTGCTAGCGGCCTTCTCCTTCAACGGCAACAAGATCATCACGACGAGCGGTGGCGGGATGCTCGTCTCCGCCGAGGCCGATCTGATATCCCATGCCCGCAAGCTCTCCACGCAGGCACGCGATCCTGCTCCGCACTACGAGCACTCGGAGCTCGGGTACAACTACCGCCTCAGCAACGTGCTCGCCGCGCTCGGCCGAGCCCAACTCGAGGTGCTCCCCGAGCGCGTCGCCGCACGACGAGGGATCAATGCACGCTACCGCGAACTGCTGGCCGAAGAGGCCGGAATCACCTTCATGCCGGAGGCGTCGTACGGGACGAGCAACCAGTGGTTGACCTGCATCCTCGTCGACCCGGGGTCGTTCGGCGCTGATCGCGAGGCGATTCGCGTCGCACTCGAGTCGAGGGATATCGAGGCCAGACCCGTCTGGAAGCCCATGCATCTCCAACCCGTGTTCGCGGACGATCCGAGGTACGGCGGTGAGGTATCGGCTCGCCTCTTCGAGCAGGGGCTCTGCCTCCCGAGCGGGTCCGCCCTTTCACTCGCGGATCAAGATCGAGTCGTCGCGGGCCTCCGTGACACGGAGCGGTAACAGGACCGCCGCCGACCTCCGAGCACCGCCGCCCTACGTGATCGGCACTTTCGCCTCGATGAAGTCGAGCCAATGCGACCACCGGTCACTACGACCGTTGACCGTGTCGAGATAGTGCCCCTGAATTTCGCGTGTCACCGGCCCAACGCCGAGCTCCTGATCGTCGACTGCTCGCACCGGCGTCACCTCCGCCGCTGTGCCCGTCATGAAGAACTCGTCCGCGAGATAGAGATCTGTGCGGATCAGCGGCGTCTCCTCGACGACGTAGCCGAGATCCTGCGCGATCGTGATCACGGCATCGCGCGTCAGCCCGGGCAAGATCGAGGTGGAGAGAGGAGGCGTTCGAATGACGCCGTTCTTGACCACGAAGATGTTCTCGCCAGGGCCGTCGGCAACGAAGCCGTCATCGGTGAGAAGGATTCCCTCGTCATACCCGGCGCGACGCGCTTCGGTGGTCGCAAGCATCGAGTTGAGATAGACGCCGCTTGCCTTCGACGCATGCGGGATCGTATTGGGACCAACGCGTTTCCACGACGAGATGCACGCAGTGATGCCGTCCTCGAGGGCGTTCTCGCCAAGGTAGGCGCCCCAGGGCCAACTCATGATCACGGTCTCGACCGGATTGCCCTGCGTTGAGACGCCGAGCTGGCCGTATCCGTAGAACGCGATCGGCCGGATGTAACACGCGGGCAACCCGTTCGCGCGGACAACGTCGTGCGTTGCCTCGCGAAGCTCCTCGACCGAGAACGGAATGTCCATGTAGAGCAGCCGCGCCGAGTCGTGCAGCCGCTGCATATGGTCGGCTAGCCGGAAAACGGCCGGCCCTTTCGGGGTCTCATAACAACGGATGCCTTCGAATACGCCGGAGCCGTAGTGGAGCCCGTGCACGCCGACGTGCACCTTTGCGTCGGCCCAGTCGATCAACTCACCGTTCATCCAGATCTTCTCGGTCTCCTCCATCATCTTCCTCCGTATTCGTGGTCTCCCTTGATTATGCGGATTCCTGGGCGATGTCTACAGTTCTACCGCTCGTCAGGCGTACGAGCTCGGGCGGCGCGATCATGACCATGTGGCGATCGGATCCCGCCCCGACCCAGACAACGGTGCTGGAGAGGATCGTCTGCTCGACGAAAATCGCCACACCCGCCGGAGGCGGGACAGGCGCCACACCACCCGGGACGAAGCCGGTCGCGGCGACCACCTCCGACGGGCGTGCGACGCGCGCGTGTCCGGCGCCGGCTGCCAGGGCCACTTTTGCAGGGTCGGCCCGCCGATCTCCCGGGACGAGGGCGATGACCGGGACGTCGTCGCAAACGAGCACGAGCGACTTCACAATCTGATCGAGCCCGCACCCAACCGCGTCGGCCGCCGCCTGTGCCGTGGGGGTGTCGGCCTCGAACTCCTCGAGCCGGGCTTCGGCACCCGCCGCTCGCAGGAAGGCTGCAACACGCTCAACAGGGTCGGGCCATGCCATCGATCGATTGTAGGCCCGTGGCTCGCCTGGACGCGTTGCTAGTACACGAACGGGAGCAGCCGCCATCGCACGCGCTGACGGTATTCGGGGTAGGCGTCGTAGGCGTTTGTCAGCAGGCCCTCTTCGACTCCCAGCTTGCCGACCCAGAGCCCTGCGAGCGCGACGGTCAGGACGAGGGCGGGGACGCTCGCATAGAGCGAGTACCCGAGGAAGAGCGCGATTCCGCCGGTGTAGACGGGGTGCCTGACGATCGCGAACGGCCCTTCGGTGACGAGCCCCGCCACGAGGGGCTTCGGGAAAGGTGTGAACGAGCGCCCGAGGCTGCGACTGGCCCAGACCGCAAAGGCGGCGCCTGCGACCGCGAGCACGGCGCCAACGGCGGAGGCAGCGTTATGCCCCTCGTCGGGCCAGTGGGGCGGCACGAAGCCGGCAACCATGATCGCGGCCATCAGCGTGAACTGCGCGACAACCCAGCCCGTGCCTCGACCAGTCATCGACGACGGCTTTAGCCGAGCTCGATGAAGATCGCGTCGCCAATGCCGACGTTGTGCATCTCGTCGATAAGTGCGTCCGAGGGCCGCTCGTCGAGGGAGAGCGCCATCAGTGCCTGCTGGCCGTCGCGGGTTCGCGACACCGCCATATTCGCGATGTTGGCGCCGTTCGCTCCGCACAACGTACCGACCTTGCCGATGACTCCCGGGATGTCGTCGTAGCGGAAGAAGACCATGTCCGGCGCAAGCTCGATGTCGATGCTGAAGCCGTACGCGCTTGCGAGGAACAGGCGTGGCTCCGGTCCGATGGTGGTTCCGGAGACCTCCACCTCGTCGCCTCCCTCGGACGTCACACGTACTTCGACGACGTTCATGTAGTCGCGTGAGCCCCGCATGCGCTCCTCGGAGACCACGATCCCACGTTCGGCGGCGAGCAGCGACGCGTTGACGTAGTTGACCACCTGGTCGACCCGCCCCTGGAAGATGCCGTTCAACGCAGCGACCGTGAGGAGGCGCGTGTCGTAGTCCGAGAGAGGCCCGTGCGCCGCCACCGATACGCGGCGTGGTCGGCCGCCCGCGAGCTCGACCGCAAGCCGGCCGAGCTTGGCGGCAAGCGGAATGAAGGGACCCAGGATCTCGAGGTCGGCCTTGTCGACCACCGGGATGTTGACGGCATTCGAGACGAGACCGCCCTCGAGAGCCGCGACGACCTGCTCTGCGATGATCACCCCGGCCCTGTCCTGCGCCTCGTCTGTCGAAGCAGCGAGGTGCGGCGTGACAACAACGCCGTCGAGCTGCAGGAGAGGTCCGTCGTACGGCTCCGCTGAGAAGACGTCGAGCGCAGCGCCGGCGAGCTTCCCGGCGATCAGTGCCTCGGCAAGCGCCTCCTCGTCGAGCAACGCGCCTCGCGCGGCATTGATGATTCGCGCACCGTCCTTCATCTTCGCGATCGTCTCACGGTTGATCATCCCCCGCGTCTCGTCGGTCAGGGGTGAATGCAGGGTGAGAAAGTCGGCCGCCGCAAGAACGTCGTCCACCCGAGGTGCGTGCTCGACGCCGAGCTCGCGGAACCGCTCCTCGGCTACGAATGGGTCATAAGCGACAACGTGCATGCCGAGCCCGACTGCCCGGCGCGCGACCTGCTGGCCGATCCGACCGAAGCCGAGCACGCCGAGCGTCTTGCCCTCGAGCTCGACTCCACCCCACCTCGACCGCTCCCACCGTCCCTGCTTGAGCGCCGCATGGGCCTGCGGGATGTTGCGTGCAAGCGCAACCATCAACCCGACGGTCTGCTCTGCCGCCGAGACCACCGTCGACTCCGGTGCGTTCGCGACGACGATGCCTCGCCGGGTGGCAGCCTCGACGTCGACGTTGTCGACGCCGACGCCCGCACGACCAATCATCTTCAGATTCGTGGCTCGCTCGATGAGGTCGGCCGTGAGCTTCGTCGCCGAGCGAATCACGATGGCGTCGTAGCGTTCGATGATCTCCTCGAGGGGGGTCACCTGGTCGTCGTCGACCTCGAATTTCGACCGGAGTAACTCGAGCCCGGCATCGGCGATCGACTCGCGCACGAGCACGCGCATCTCAGCGCGCCGCCTCGTACGCCGCCAGGGCAGCGGTACCAGCTGCGCCGCGCTCGAGAGTCGCTCCCATCGCTGACAACTGCAACTCGATCGCACCGAGCGCCGTCGTGATGTCGAATACGTCGATGTAGCCGATGTGGCCGATGCGGAAGAGCCGGTTGATCACGTCTCCGTGGCCACCGGCAACCGTGATGCCGTATCGGTTGCGCAACGCAAGCCGCAGCTCGACCGCATCGATGCCTGCCGGCGTCAGGATCCCTGTCAACACGGCGGCGCTGTCGTCGTCGGGCGAGTAGAGCTCGAGCTCCATCGCCTTCGCGCCGGCGCGGCACGCGCGGCCGAGTGCAACATGCCTCGCGAAGACTTCTTCGAGCCCCTCCTCGAGGATAAGCCCGAGGGCGACGTTGAGTGCCACTACGGTTGATGTCGCCGGCGTGAACGGAGTGTTGTCCTTCTCCTGGTCGGCCCGAGCGCGCGCCCAATCCCAGTAGAACCGCGGCAGTGTCGCTTGTTCGGTCTTCGCGAAGGCGCGCTCGGAGACGGAGGCGAATGCCAGTCCGGGTGGTGTCATGAGAGCCTTCTGCGAGCCGGTCACGACGACGTCGATTCCCCAGCTATCGGTCTCGAGCGGAACCGCGCCGAGGCTCGAGATTGCGTCGACGACCGAGATCGCGCCTGCGTCGTTGCAGGCAGCGACAAGGGGGCGGATGTCCGATACGACTCCGGTCGACGTCTCCGAATGCACGAGCAACGCAACCTTCGCTCCGCTCTCGGCGAGAGCGCGCGAGACGTCTTCGGCCCTGGGCGCCGCACCCCACTCGTAGGTGAGCGGGACGACATCGCAGCCGAATGCCGCTGCCATCTTCTGCCAGCGGGTGCCGAAGTTGCCGTGCGAGACCGCGAGCACCTTCTCTCCGGGCGAAAGGAGATTGGCGACGGCGGACTCGAAGGCTCCGGTCCCCGAAGCCGTGAAGAGCAGGACCTCGTTTTCTGTCCGAAACACCTGGCGCAATCGCGCGCGTGTCTCAGCGAAGACGGCCTTGAAGTCCGGCGAACGGTGGTGGATGACCGGCTCACCCATCGCCGCCAAGACCTCCGGCGGCACCGGTGTCGGGCCCGGCGTGAGGAGGTATCGCTTCTGCGGCATAGCGTCGAGCGTAGCTACCGGATCCAGGACGGCGGTCGGTACCCATTCGATCGAAAGGATCCGCGACGACACACTAGGCTTGCGCGCATGGAAGCGCTCCTGGCCTTCGTTGCCACACTCGTCTCGGTCAGACTCAGCGCCGAGCTCCTGCGCCGCTATCGCACCAGACGAGCCCCAGAGCTTCTCACCTGGGCGGCTGCTCTGGGCGCGTTCGCCGCCGGCTCCGCGGCGCTCACCTGGGGGGCTGCGGCCGGATGGGATAACGCAGCCTTCCGCGTCTATTACCTCTTCGGTGCGCTCCTCGCCGCCGCGCTTCTCGGGGCGGGATCTCTCCTTCGCGTCGGCGTCCGCTGGGTTGGGCCGCTGACGCTCATCTACGTTGGCCTCGCCGTGGGAGTCGCAATCGCGATGCCGCTGACCGCATCGGTCAGCGGTACCTCGATCCCGGAGGCACAGACGTACCTGAACCTGTTCCCGGCGAGAATCCTCGCAATCGTGGCGAACTCGCTCGGCACGCTGGCGGCGATCACGGTCGCCGTCGTGGGCCTACGACGGCGTCCTCTCGGCAATGCCTTGATTCTCTCCGGCCTCGTCGTAGCTGCAATCGGGAGTGCGTTGGCCGGGCTCGGCGAGGCGGAGTCAGCGTTGTTCTCGGCAGCCGCGGCAATTCTGCTCTACGCCGGGTTCGTGCTTCCCAACCCGAGAGCTGCTACTCCCGCATCGGAGCCTCGGGCGGACGCTCACCGCGAGCCCGCCGGCGCCGCTCCCTGAGCCAGACGACTGCCAGCACTCCGCCGATGAACAACCCGATCGAGGTCTCGGCTATCAGCCCCGGAGTGCCACCGTGCGCGAGGAGACTCATGACCGAGAAAGCAGCCAGAGGCCGCCGACCGTGTAGACAACCATCAACGCGAGCATCGCGTACTGGCTGCGAAGCGCATCCTCGCGGTTCGTGAAGATCGTGACGGCGCGGTCGTGGGCTATGACGAGCCCGACGACGTGTCCGAGGACGAGCGCCGTCGCCTGCACGTACCAGATCGTATTCGGCGTCAGCAAGGCGATGTTCGGGCGGACATGTGCCGTGCCGAAGAGGTCCCAGCCTCTGCCGAATGGGTCGGAGAGAAGCGGCGCGACGAACTGTCCCTGAATCACGAAGAGTGAGAAATAGTGGGCCACCGCGTAGACGAGGGCTATCGGCACGAGTGAGAGAATGAAGTCGGGTTGAAGCGGTCGCGGCGCGCTCACCATCGAGCGGGCGACAAGGCACGCTGCGAGGAAAGCAACGAGCACGATCGCGATGGCCGTCACGAGCCCGGCCAGATTGAGCCCCGTGACGAGGAGCTCGCCGGTGCCGGGACGATTGAAGACGTACGGTCCCTCGACCCGGGCAACGAGGTTTTGCCAGGTGGTCGTGCGGCCGTAGCCGTCGAATCCAACCGACCCCAGCGATACCGCAATGAAGAGGACTGATCCCGTCACCGGCTCTGCGCCTGCGAGACCCGTGAGCGGCAGCCGGAGCCTCAGTCGCTCGTCACGAACCACGAGTGGCGCCATCCTCGCGATGTACCCGAACAGGATCGCGAAGCCCTCGCCGCGGACCGACCATGTCTCGCGCCCGAATGCGAGCATCCCGAACAGTGCGACATACGTGTAGAGCGCTATCGCGAACGCCAGGGCCCGCGGGTTGGACGGATTCGAATAACAGAGCTCGAGCGCCACGAACGCAAACAGGGCAACCGCACCGGGATACCGTCCGTAGCGCTCCGGGTAGACCGCGAGCGGTCGCGCCTCATGGCCAGTCCGTTCCCAGAGCCAGACAAACGCATCGGCAATTGCCCGCCAGGGGCTGAGCGCCCGCCAGACGTTTCCGAGACAAAGCGACAGCAGCGGCAGCCCGAGCCAAAAGACGACGTAGACCCACGTCGGTGCAATGTTCTCGAACGGGTCCCTGGTACCAACGAGTGCAGCCGCGAGAACGACCGTGAACATGACGACGGAAAGGGCCTGAACAGCGATTCTCAGGGGCCCGAGGACGAACCGGCTCAGCCCTCCCGAGAGCGCACGTCCGGCCGACCGGCCTGCGAGTTGCGGCGTCTTCCACAGTGCCCCGAGCGCGACGAACGACGCGACGAGCACAACGGCTCCGCCCCAGTAGAAGAGCCACGTGGGAACGGGGAGATCCTGTACCCCCCCGATCCCGTGGGCGACGAAGCGTGGAAGCAGTTCACTCAGCACGAAGCTGCGCTCAGGGCTTGACGGTCAACTGTGCAAGCAGCGAGTCGGTCGGATGGAGCTCGACCTCGAAGCGGCCGGGAACCTTCGCCACGAACTGGATCACGGTCGGCGACCCTTTCTTCACGGCCTTCTCGATGTCGTAGCCATGTAGGTGAACTGCGGTACCGCCGTTCGTCCGGACGACGAGTCGGACCGTGCGGCCCTTCTTTATGGAGGGTCGTTTGATCCCACCCACGGGCCGGCCGTTGACGACGTTGATCGAGATGACAACCGGTTTGACGGCCGCAGGTTGAGCTGTAGCGGCAGTGGGAACCGCGATCGCAAGGAGCGCGAACGCGACGATGAGTGTCTTGCTCATGAGTACCTCCTGAGTTTGCTCTGGTGTGTAGCGCCATGCCAGGCATGCCGCAACGTGAACGGCGTCAGGAGGTGATGGGAGGGCCGCGTCCCGGATGCGACCCGGGCGGAACGGAAGCAAACGGACGAGAAACGGCGGCCACCGGAAGCGAAGCGACCCGTGCGCCTCGGGGGGTGGCGCGCCGACTCGGGGCGGCGAGATCTTCGGCAAGGCGCCGCGCGACGAACCAGACGAGGAATGCGAGGGGCAACTGCAGCGCTATCCCGAGCCACAGCACGGGTGTCGTGAGAAGGAACGGAAGCTGGCCCGTGTGGATCAGCCGCTCGAGATGCTCCTGGGTCACGAAGGCAACGGTCGCGAGGGACGCGAGCGGAGCGGGAGAGTGACGACGTGCGCGGGAGTCAAGGGCAAGGCCGACGAGCGCGAGCGTCGCCAGGATGAAGACGACCTGCGGCGCGTGGGCGAGATACCCGTGCAGATCGTCTGCCGGCATGCTCAGCGCCCAGTACGCGATCGCATGACCGAGCAGCACGCTCGCAGCCGCGAACGGCAACATCACCAGCCAGGTCAGCGTTCTACGCACGTCCTCATGATGCCAGGGACCGCGGTCGACCGGGGGTCCCCTCATCGTCTCTTCAAAAGGGCTTACGACAGCGGTTGGGCTTCGTGCGTCTTGATACGCAGGGGACGACATTTCGCACCGAGGACGCGGCGTACCTCGCCGGTTGGCTCGCAGGACGTGTCGAGCACGCCCGCACTGGCCGCGACGTGGTCGGCGTCGTCGGTGGCTACAAGATCGCACCGGTCGATGACTTCATCAACGGGTTCGCGGCCGGTGCACGGCGCGCGGCCCCCGGGATCAAGGTGCTCGTCTCCTACTCGGGAGACTTCGTCGACGCCTCGAAATGCACCGCGCTCGCGCGCGATCAGGTCGCGAAAGGCGCCGGAGTCCTGTTCAACGTTGCCGGCGGCTGCGGGCTGGGGACACTGGACGTTGCGAAACGGAGTCGCGTCTGGGGAATCGGTGTCGACATCGACCAGTCATTTCTCGGCCCGCACATCTTGACGAGCGTCCTCAAGCGCCTCGACACAGCGTTCCTGATCATGCTCGAGCAGGTCAAGGCCAACAAGATCCCGACCGGAGGGGACACGGTGCTCACGCTCCGCGGTGGTGGCGTCGGGCTCGGCGCCATTAGCCCAAAGGTGCCCGCGCCGCTGCGGAAGCAGCTCGATGCGCTCCGGCGCCGAATCGTCGAAGGCGAGATCCACGTTCCGGGAGCGAGTGGCGCTACCAAGGGCTGACCGCCGCGCCCCTCACTGACCCAGGCCCGTCCTCGCGAGTTTCGTCACCGCCACCCATACCTTCCCGGCCTTCCCGGCCGAGACGGTTACGTCCTCGGGGCTTCCGCTGATCTCGACCCGTTGCCTGACCTCACCATTGCGCGGGTCGATCCGAAGCAGCGCACCCGGTCCCGCCACGGCTACCCAGACTGCCCCGGGGGCGACGGCGATCGAAGTGGGATAGCCCTCCACCCGAGCGCTCAAGATCTCGGATCCGGTAACAGGATCGACCTTCCACAGCTGGCCGTCCCCACCGCCGATCCACACCGCGTCGGGACCCGAGGCAATCGCGAAGACGAAGTTGCCGGCATAGAACTCCGCTGTCTCTTTCGCCGAAGAGGCCTCGACGCGCTTCGCGCGGCTCGAGACCATTGTCGCCCAAACGGCGTCGTGACGCGCCGCGATCTGGAGTGCCGCCGATCGACCGAGATCGACCCGAGCGGCCACATCACCGGATGAGGGATCGAGTCGAACGAGGCCGGTCAGGGCACCTGCCCAGACCCGATCGCCTCCAACGGCGATCGACGGGACGGCAGGCACGATCGCGTCCTTCGGATTGCCGAGCGGGATCCGGTCGGCGATCGCGCCGAGCTCCGGGTCTATTCGAACGACCTCGCCGAACGCTCCCGTGGCAACCCAGACGCTCCCGGCTCCGGTGGCGAGGTCGACGGCCGGAGCGCCGATCCCGGTCACCCGCACGACCCTCGAGGTGGCCGGGTCGATCTTGGTGACGGTTCCGTCACGTGCATCCCCGACCCATATCCCACCCTCTCCGGCTGCGATCGCGACCGGCTTCGAGCCGACGGGAATCGACGCCACGACGCTGTTTGTAGCCGGATCGATCTCGACCACTGACGGCGCATCGACTTCGACGGCCGGGCGGGCGTCGCCACGCAGGAGAACGACGGCGAGCACGCCGGCGACGGCCAGCGCGAGCGCAACTGTGAGCAATGCCCATCTCCGACGCGCGCGCGGGTCGACAACTCGGAGGGGCGGCTCACCCGGCTCGGTGTCAGCCACCTGCGACCGGGTTGACAGAGCAGGCGGACGCGACGGAGCATCGAGCGCCGGATCCTGCGCCAGGATCGCCTGCTCCAGTTGCTGGAGCTCGGGGCCGGGCTCGAGCCCCAGTTCGCCGGCGAGCAAGCGGCGACCGCCACGGTACACCTGCAGAGCATCCGCCTGCCTGCCGCTGCGATACAACGCGATCATCAGCTTGGCGCGGAGGCGTTCGCGCAGCGGGTGCTCGGCCACGAGCCCATCCAACTCGGCGATGACCTCCGCGTTGCGGCCGAGGCGGAGCGAGACTTCGGCACGGTCCTCGATCGCGTCGAGGCGAAGATCCTCGAGATGGCGGATCTCTGCCTGCGCGAAGTCGTCGAAGGCGAATTCGGCCAGGGCAGGCCCCCTCCAGAGCCGAAGCGCCTCGTCGAGCATGGCAGCCGCCTCGACCACGGCCCCGTCCTCGAGAGCGCGACGCCCTTCGCCCACGAGCCCCTCGAAGCGTGCGGCGTCCACGGAGCCGTCGTCGACCCTGAGCGTGTACCCGGGGGCACGCGTGAGGAGAAGTCCGCCAGGCCCACTGGTGTCGCGGGTCGGGTCGAGCGTGCGTCGCAGGTGGGACACGTACCCCTGGACGGCCTTCCCGGCAGTTCCCGGCGGGTGCCCGCCCCACAGAGCCTCGACGATCTGGTCGATCGAGACGACTTCGCCCCGGTGGATCAGCAACAGAACCAGAAGCGACCGCTCGCGACCGGCAGGAAGCCGGATTTCGCGACCGTCTGCATCGCGAATGTCGATCGGACCGAGGATGTCGAAATTCACGTCAGCGCCCTTGGCGAGCGAGCCTAGCACCCTCGGTTGACCGGCATTTACCGGCGCGTTACCGCTCTTCACCGATCTCTGATCGGCATGTCCGACAGTCGTCGAAACAGGGCGCCACGCCGGCGTCCGCCGACGAAGGAGGGCATCGTGAACGGCAAGAGGATTGGCATCTTCATGGGCCTGGCCGTGATGGCGACCGCCGTGGGCCTAGCGATGGCGACAGCGGGCACCGGGCAGAATCCCACGACCTCGGCCGGGCGAGGAGAAGCCTTCGACCGGAGCTTAGTCGGCGCCCCTGGGCCAGGGTGGCGTACGGCCCTCGAAATCCGCAGTGACGCGCTCAACCGGAAGTACGGCCTCGGCCGCTACGCCGCCGGAGAGGCGGTCGCAACGGCTACGACGGCGAAGCCCGATTGGCTCAGGGCACTCGAGGAGCGGAGCGCAGCACTCGACGAAAGGTATGGCCTCGGGACGACAGCCTCCAGCAAACAGAAGTCGGCAAGCGCGACGCTTCCCGACTGGCGCAAGGCCCTCGACGAGCGAAGTAAGGCACGCGATCGCAAATACGGGCTCGGGGACTGACGAGGCTCTTGGGTCGCCGGGGGTGGAGGTCAAAGACGATGGGGCGACCGTGACAGCCCCATCGTCTCGCACTCAGCCGACCAGCCTCGCGCGGACGAGCTCGCTGACGACCCGGGGATTCGCACTACCGCCGGTTTCCTTCATCACCTGCCCGACGAAGAAGCCGAGCAGGCCTTCCTTACCTCCCCGGAACGCCGCCACCTGAGACGGGTTCGCGGCGATGATCGCATCGACGACGGGCGTCAGCTCGGAGGCGTCGGAGACCGCTTCTCGAGAGAGATATGGCCGCGCCTCGAAGCCTGGCTCGCCGGCCTTCGAGATCGCTTCGTCGAAGACGTGCCGAGGAATCCGGTCGCGTGCTTCGACGAGAAGCGCGAGCTCCGCTGGACGCACGGTGCCGGGGTCGATTCCTGCGCCGACAAGGTTGTTGGCGATCACGTTCGCGGTGGCGATGCGCTCTGCCCCAGCCGCAACGGTCTCCTCGTAGAGCCCGTCGAGGCCGCCGGTTACCAGCACGAGCGCCCGCTCGTGATCGAGCTCGACGGCGAGCCGGGCGATGCGCTCCGCCGGGGGCTCGGGAAGCTCGGCGCGAAGCCGGTCGACGAGCTCGGCCGGCGGCTCAACCGGAACGAGGTCGGGCTCCGGGAAATAGCGGTAGTCGTCGGCCTCCTCCTTCGACCGCCGCGGCGTCAGCGTCCCCGAGCCGGCATCGAAGTCGAACGTCTCCTGTCGCACCTCCCCACCGCCGTCCCAGATTGCGATCTGGCGCGCCACCTCGGCATCGATTCCGCGAGCGATGTAGTTGAACGAGTTCATGTTCTTGATCTCACAACGCGTTCGGAGCTCATCTGTCCCCTCGGGCCTGACGGAGACGTTCGCATCGACTCGCAGAGTCCCCTTCTCCATCTCGGCATCCGAGATGTCGAGCTCGACGACCGTCTGCCGGAGGACGTGGAGGAGGCGCTTTGCGTCGTCGGAGGAGTGGATGTCGGGAGCGGTGACGATCTCTAGCAACGGCGTTCCGCCGCGGTTGTAATCGACGAGCGAGTACTCGGCACCTCCGATGCGGCCGGTATGTCCCCCCATGTGGACTGTCTTCGCCGCGTCCTCCTCGAGATGTGCGCGCACGATCCCGACCTCGAACTCGCCTTCTGCTGTGGGGACTATCATCCTGCCATTTTCGCAAGATGGCATATCAAATTGGGAGATCTGATATCCTTTTGGCAGATCGGGGTAGAAGTAGTTCTTGCGGGCGAACACGGCCCGGGGCGCGATCTCGCAGCCGAGGGCAAGACCGAGCTTCACGGTCCACTCGATCGCGGTGCGATTGACGATCGGGAGCGCGCCGGGAAAACCGAGACAGACGGGACACGTCTGGGTGTTCTCCGCCGCGCCGTAGCCGGCCGCGCACCGGCAGAACATCTTCGTGCGCGTTTTCAGCTGCACGTGGATTTCGAGCCCGACAACGGTCTCCCAGGTCACCTGAGCCTCACCGGGACGCCATCGAACCCGATCGCCTGCTCGAGAGCGTGCCCGGCGCGGAAGAGCGTGTTCTCGCCGAACTGGCGTCCGACCAACTGCAGACCGACCGGGAGCCCGTCGGAGAGCCCGGATGGGATGTTGAGCCCCGGAAGCCCTGCCAGACACGAGGGAATCGTCAACACGTCGCAGGCGTACATCGCGAGCGGGTCGGCAGCTTTGTCCCCGATCGGGAACGCCACCGTCGGCGCGGTCGGCGTCGCGATGAGGTCGAATCGCTCGAGAGCATCGCGGTGCTCCCGGATGAGCAATGTCCGCACCCGCTGAGCCTGCCCATAGTAGGCGTCGTAGTACCCCGCAGAGAGGGCATACGTGCCGAGCATGATGCGACGCTTCGGCTCGTCGCCGAAGCCGGCGTCGCGGGTCTGCTCCACCATCTCGCGATACGTCGGAGCGTCTACTCGAGGGCCGTAGCGAACGCCGTCGTACCGCGCGAGGTTCGACGATGCCTCGGCAGGAGCGATGAGGTAATAGCACGCCATCCCGTAGTCGAACGACACCGGCAGCTCGCATTCCCCGATCTCCGCACCGAGTGCCCGGGCTGTCTCGATCGCTGCCTCGAATGAAGCTCTTACCCCGGGCTCGATCCCCGGAAGATCCCAGATCTGGTTCGGGATCCCGATGCGGAGGCGGGCAAGCGCCTCGTCGGTTGGCAACGCCACCGTCTCGGGGAGCTCGACAGTCGTCGAGTCGTTTTCGTCCTGTCCCGCGATGATCGAGTAGAGCAGGGCGACGTCACGGACAGTCTTTCCGACCGGCCCGATCTGGTCGAGACTCGACGCGAACGCGACGATGCCGAACCGCGAGACGGTGCCGTAGGTCGGACGTAGCCCGACGTTGCCGCAGAGAGCGGACGGCTGCTTGATCGACCCGCCCGTATCCGAGCCGAGGCCCCACGGAGCGAGGCCGCCGGAGACGGCGGCTGCCGTGCCGCCGCCGGATCCTCCCGGCACACGGGTCGGGTCCCAGGGGTTTCGCGAGGGGCCGAATGCCGAGTTCTCGGTCGACGAGCCCATCGCGAACTCATCGGTGTTGGTCTTCCCGATCACGGGCATCCCGGCTGCCTTGCAGCGTGCGGCCACCGTCGCGTCGAACACGGGAACGTACCCCGCGAGGATCTTCGAGCCTGCCGTCGTCTCGACGCCCTTCGTCGAAATGACATCCTTGAGGGCGATCGGCACTCCCGTCCCTTCGACCGCGTCGACGAGACGAAGGTAGGCGTGCAGCTCGCCGTCGCGCTCTCCTGCAGCGGCGACGTAGGCGGCATGAAGCTCGGCAGACGACACCTCCCGGCGCTCGAGCAACTCGATTGCGGCCTCGGCGGTAAGTCGGAGAGTGTCGATCACCCCGCGATCTCCGGACCGTGCGTCGGCGGGACACGAAAAAGGTTTCCCTCACGAGCGGGCGCATTGGCGAGCGCCTCCTCGAGGGTGAGTGACGGGCGTGGCTCGTCGTCCGCCCACACGTTGACGAGGTCGAGTGGGTGTGACGTCGGCGGCACGTCGACGAGATCGAGCTCCGAGACCTTCGACACCGCCTCCAGAATCGCGCCCAGCTCGATCGTCAGGCGATCGGCCTCAACGACGGTCAGATCGAGTCGCGCGAGGCGCGCGACATGCAACACGGTCTCTCTGTCGATCGCCATCTCGCTCCCATCCTGTCAAACCCTGGAATCTCTGAGAAAGACGACGGGCCCCTTCCGGGGCCCGTCGCACGAAGCTCGAATCCGGAAAGCCTAAGCAGCCGCCGTGACGTTCGCCGCCTGAGCACCCTTGGGGCCCTGGACGACCTCGAACTCCACCTTTTGTCCCTCTGTGAGGGACTTGTAGCCGTCCATAGTGATTGCCGAGAAGTGGACGAAAACGTCCTCTCCGCCTTCGCGCTCGATGAACCCGAAGCCCTTCTCGTTCGAAAACCACTTGACGGTGCCAATTTCTGACAACGAACGTCCTCCTGAAACGTGTACAGCCCCACGATGAAGCCGTACGACTTACGATGCGGCGCGAACGGTACCGTCAGGAACCGGGGAAAGCAAGCAGTCCGCGGCGGTATCGCGCGGCCTTGATTGTGCTCTGCAAGAGCATTGCGATCGTCATCGGCCCGGTACCTCCGGGCATCGGCGTCAGAAAGCCCGCGACAGCTCCGACCGAAGCGTCTATATCGCCGCGAATCCCGTCGTCCGTCCGCGTCAGGCCGACGTCGAGGCAGGCTGCGCCGGGCTTCACCATCTCGGCCGTAACGATGCCGGGGCGGCCGACGGCGGCCACGACGATGTCGGCGCGACGGACATGGGACGCGAGATCAGCCGTGCGCGAATGGCATACCGTCACGGTCGCGTTCGCGTGCATCAGCAGCATCGCCATTGGACGGCCGACGATCTCACTCCGGCCGACGACGACGGCTTCCTTGCCGGTTGGGTCGATCCCGTATGCGCGGAGCAACTCCATGCAGCCGGATGGCGTTGCCGGCACATGAATCGGTGTGCCCAGATAGAGGTTGCCGGCGTTGAACGGGTGAAATCCATCGACGTCTTTCGCGGGCGAGACTGCGTATGTCACCCGCGTCTCACTCATGTGCGACGGCAACGGCAGCTGCACGAGAATCCCGTCGATCTCGGGATCGTTGTTCAGCCGGTCGATGAGCACGAGGACGTCCGGCTCGCTGGTGTCCGCTGGAAGACGTACATCGCGAGCATCGATCCCCGCCTCGGTCGCTGCCTTGTGCTTGGCGGCGATGTAGACATGTGACGCTTCGTCGTCACCGACGAGAACGGTGGCAAGGCCAACGTGACCAAGCCCTTCCACCTCTCGCGCGACATCCGCCCGTACCTTGGCGGCGAGCTCCTTCCCGTCCATGCGCACGGCAGTCATCGCGGCGACTCTAGATGATGGCGCGTAGCGGGTGCAGCAGACGCCTCATCCGGGGGAAAGAGCTCAGTGATTCCCTCCGCCGAGCCGATACGGAGCACGAGGAGCCGACCGCATGCGGTTCCCCGTAGTCACCCAACCGAGAACGTCAATGACTCTCATCAAGATCGCCATGGTCGGCCTCGCGATTGCCGCGATGATGGGTGTTGCGCGCAATCAGCGCTGGTTCGAGCGGGCCGGCGTGGTCGGGGTATGCATGGCAACGCCGGCGCCGTACGGAGAGACGGGCGATTCGTGGTACGCGTGCAAGGAGGGCATCCTGAACGGATTCCCGAACCTCAAGGCCGACTACTGCTCGACCCAGGAGGTCGTCGCGAATCGGGAGATCTGGCGCTGCACCGTTCCGCTCAGCTCACTTCCCGGCGCCTGAGCGCGATCCCGGTCAGCGTCTCGCGGACGATCCGCTCCGCGACGAGCGCCGTGATGTCGGCCGATCCAACTGCGGTCGGGATGACCTCGACGACGTCCATCCCCACGATGTGGAGCCGCGAGGCAAGCTCGCGGCACGCCCAGAGCAGATCGCCGCTCGTCATGCCGCCAGGCTCGGGAGTACCTGTGCCGGGCGCAAACGCGGGATCGAGCACGTCGACGTCAACGGTGAGGAACGTCGGCATCTCGCCGACGATCCCGATGGTTTCCTCGACGATCGCCCGGATTCCGCGATCGAGTACGTCGCGCATGAAGAAGCTCGTGATTCCGTGCAGCTCCTGCCAGGCAAACTCCCTCTCGCCGGGCCAGTAGCCGCGTAGACCGATCTGGATATAGCGCGCGGCATCGACATGGCCGTCGCGGACGAGTCTGTACATGGGAGTTCCATGCGAGACCTCGACGCCGAAGACCTCCTCACCCGTATCCGTGTGGGTGTCGAAATGGACGAGAGCGACCGGACCGTGAACAGCGGCAACCGCTCTCACGTCCGGCTCCGTAATCGAGTGGTCGCCGCCGAGAATCAGTGGAACTGCTCCGGCAGCGACAACCTGGCCGACAGTTCGCTCGATTGCAGCGTGGTTGCCAAGCGGATTCGATGGAACAACAGGCGCGTCGCCGAAGTCGACCACCCGAATGACCCGCATCGCATCGACCTTCGCATCCAGATGCGGTCCGGATGGGCAGCTCGCAGCCCGGATCGCGCGTGGCCCGAAGCGCGCTCCGGGCCGGTCGGAGGTGAGGTCGTCCGTCGGCGCGCCAACGATCGCGGCATCGACGCCGTCGAGGTCTGCCGGATCCTGTGTGAACGGAAGCGCCGAGTACGTCAGGAGACCGGCGTAGTCGGGCTTGTCATCGAGGCCGAGTTCCCGCCAGCGCTCGATGGGATCGATCATGCCGTTCATCCTACGCGGCCTCAGCCTCTACCCTGGATTTGTGCTTGACCGAGGCCGAGATGCACTCTGGCGGAACCGCGCGCAGACTGGCGCGCGTATCGCTGGGCTCGGCTTCGTGGTGCTCTGGCTGCTCTCGAGCCGACTACAGGAGACCATCCCGTTCTGGCTTCCCTTCGCAATCCTGGCCGCCACGGAGGTCGAGTTCGTCGTTCGCGGCATCCGCGAGCGTCGACACGGGTCGGTTCGGAGGCCGGCATCGCGACGACTCCCGGGCGCCGACGATGCCGACCTCGGCTGGGTCGAGACGGTCGACGAAGACGGCGCGCCCGTGCTGGTTCCAGCATCGCCTAGGCAGCTGCGGCGCTCGCGCCTACCGGTCGTCCTCGTCCTGATCGTGGCGCTTGTCCTCTTCGGATATGCGTACCGGGTCGATCGCAACGCAGGCTGGCCGTCGGTACCCGCGGCCGAGCGCGCCCAGGCCGAACGCCGGTATTCGACGGAAGCTTCCAAGATCGCCCACCGATCGGTCTTAGTGCGCTGCGACGAGGCATATGCCTTCACGGGCGTTGGCTCGGATGCGGCGGGAGTCGCCTTCATCCCACGGGCATTGGCCTACCTCGAGCCGTCCGTCTGCCGGTCGCTGTACCGCATTGCGTTCGAGCATCGTGTCGGTCCTCGCGACGACGCCGCCTTCGCAGTGACCGTGCTGGCCCACGAAGCCACCCATTTGCGTGGTGTGCGTGACGAGGCAGCGACGGAGTGCTTCGCACTTCAAGACGGAGTGATGCTCGGGCGCCGCCTCGGCCTCGACGCCGGAACAGCACGCGCTCTGATGCGTTCGCAGCGCGACCGGGACCTTTCCGACGTCAGTGTTGCCCGGCTCGACTACCGGCTGCCTGCAGGGTGCCGCAACGGAGGCTCACTCGACCTGCGGCCTGGCGATCCCACCTTCCCGTAAGGGCTGTGAACGTCGCCCTACGAGCTGAGAAACGACGCCTCGAGCCGCTTGCGCACGAGAGAAACACTCGCGCCACCCCCCTGCTCCCCAAGCGCTGCGGCGGCTAGGGAGTTCGCCTCGAGCACGATCCGTTCGCGCTCGTTCTCGAGGCCGCCGCTGACGACGAACAGGGCTGCATGCGCACGCGCCCCCCACTCCTCGATCTCCTCGAGGGCGTCCCCTGGAGGGGTACGCCCGGAGTCCGACAGCCGAGGGACGTCCGCGACCGCAGCGGCGACGATCTTCGCCTCGGTCGCAAGCCCTTCGCTTTCGGCCAGGAGTGCGACCTCTTCAGACGCGAGATCCCTCAGATGCTCTCGTGTGCGAGCGACGGCTGCGGCTGCGTCTGCAACGGCAACCGTTGCACGCCGGAAGGCTCGCTCGGCGTTCTGTTGCGCATCCTCCCCGACGCGCCGCGAATGCCGAACCTTCTCGAGACGGCTCTCCGCGTCGATGAGCTCGCCCCGCGCCATCTCCTCGCGGCCGCGTGCGTCGCGCATTGCGTGCTCGACGCGTGCAACCTCGCCGGGAATAGCACCGAGCGCAGTGCGCACTCGCACCGCTCGAGCCCGGAGGCCGTCGACCTGGCGCAGCAGCCCGGAGGCGGTCTCGATTCGAGCCGCTACGTCGCTATCACGACGCTCGAGCTCGCGCGCATGCGCGACCAGATCAGCGGCGCCGTCGTCGCCCATGGACGCAGTATCGCTCATCTCGCTCTCGAGGCGGAACGCATGCCTTGTGCCGACAACAGTAGATACTGCTGCCGTGGACGTCTCCCGCCTCAGTGCACTGCAGCTGACGGCCGACGGGATGAAAAGAGCCCGTCTGGGCCGTCGGTGAAGGAGCACATCCGCCGGATCGGGCGCGTCAGTGCGGTCGTGCTGCACAACCATGAGCTTCGGCGGGCGGAGATCTCGTTCGCCCTGTTCAACGGCGCCGAGTGGGCCGTCTGGATCGCGATGCTCGTGTACGCCTACGGCCAGGGCGGCGCGACTGCCGCGGGCGTCGTCTCGGTGGTTCAGCTGGTGCCGGCGACGCTGTTCGCTCCGTTTGCCTCGGTTCTCGGCGACCGCTATCGCCCGGCCCGAGTACTCACACTCGGCTACGTCGCGCAGGCACTGGGCATGGGCACCACGGCTGCCGTGCTCCTGCTCGACGGTCCGACGGTGGTCGCATACGCGTGTGCGGCAGTGGCAGCGACCGCGGTAACGATAACCCGCCCCACGATGGCCGCACTCACACCGGCCCTCTGCCGCCGGCCCGAGGAGCTGACGGCCGCGAACGTCATCGCCGGGTGGAACGAGAGCATGAGCGTCCTTGTGGCCCCGGCGATCGCCGGCATCCTGCTCGCCGTTGCCGGCCCGGGCTGGGTGTTCCTCGTCATGGGCGCTGCGGTCGCGATAGGAGCGTTACTCGTCGCAGGGATAGCCGGCCCGGCGGCAAATCCAGCGAGTGATACGAGCGTCCGGAGCGAACTCGTGGAGGGATTCACCGTCGTCATCCGCGAGCCCGCTGCGCGCACACTCGTTGGGCTGCTCGGCGCGGAACAGATCTCGCTCGGCATGCTCGATGTCCTCTATGTCGTCCTCGCCGTCGGGACGCTTGGGATGGGTAACGGCGGAGCCGGCTATCTCAACGCGGCCTTCGGGGCGGGCGGTGCCCTCGGCATCGGCGTCACCGCTTCCCTTGTCGGGAGAGCCCGACTGATCCCGGCACTCGTCGTTTCGCTCGCCGTCTGGGCGGCAGCGTTCGTGGTCATGACCGTGTGGACGACCGCCGCCGGCGCACTCTTCCTGCTCGCTCTCGCCGGCGCCGCGCATGCCTTGTTCGACGTTGCGGGGAAGACGCTGCTCCAACGCACGGCGCCGCCGGAGGTGCTGGCTCGCGTCTTCGGTGTCCTCGAGGCGCTGATGATGGCCGGTCTGGCGATCGGCTCGGTGCTGGCACCGCTGCTCGTCCATGTCGGCGGCGCGCGGGCGGTCATCCTGGGTACTGGTGTGCTCCTACCCTTACTCGCGTTACTGGTCGGAAAACGTCTCTACGCGCTCGATGCTTCGGCCGATGTGCCCATCGTCGAAATTGGTGTGCTCCGGTCGCTCCCCCTCTTCTCGATGCTCTCGCCGCCCGCACTCGAGGGATTGGCCCGGAACCTCGAGCCTCTGTCCGCGGCGGTGGGCACTGCGATCGTGACGCAGGGTGAGGTGGGAGACCGCTACTACGCGATCGCCGAAGGCGAGGTCGAGGTGATTGTCGACGGTATTCGCGTGAACACGATCGGGCGTGGCGATGGCTTCGGAGAGATTGCGCTGCTCCACGACGTGACACGAACGGCGACCGTTTCGGCGCTCACGGCGATGAAGCTGTACTCGCTCGAGAAGGAGCCATTTCTCGAGGTGCTCACCGGGCATCCAGCTGCGCACGCCGCTGCGAACGCCGTTGCAACCGAACGGGCGCCGGTCACGATGTAACGCGAGAAGAGCGCTCACTTGGTCGACAGACATTTCCGATGTCATGGGCCTCGTGCGGCGAAGCCGTGAGCTCGACAATGTAATCTGAACCTCGTCGCCTAGACTCGCCTCATGTCTTCGGTCGTCATCCCCGAAACCACGGCCCCCGCCGCCAACGAGGTCCTGACGCCGTATGTCCCGCGCCTCGTCGTCGACTGGCTACGGCGGACTCCCGATGCACTGTATCGGGAGGTCGAGGGCTCGATGGTCTTTGTCGATATCTCGGGTTTCACCGCCCTGTCCGAGCACCTCGCGCGACGCGGCAAGATCGGCGCCGAGATGATGAGGGACACGCTCAATGGCGTGTTCATTGCGCTGCTCGACGAGGCCTACGACTACGGCGCTGGCCTGCTCAAGTGGGGCGGCGATGCCTTGCTGTTGCTGTTTGATGGGGACCGACACGAGGCGCGCGCCTGCCGTGCCGCGTGGGAGATGCAACAGACGCTCGACCGGGTGGGGCGCCTGAGGGCCGGCAGCAACACGATCACGCTCCGCATGTCGGTGGGCATCACGAGCGGGACGTTCCAGTTCTGCATGGTCGGGAGCGTGCACCGAGAGCTGCTGGTGCTCGGCCCGGCGGCCACGGAGACGGTGACGATGGAGGCGATCGCCGACGCCGGTGAGATCGCCGTCAGCTCCGCGCTCGCAGCCCGCCTCGACCCCGCCTGCGTCGGCCCTGCCAAGGAGATCGCGAAGCTGCTCGCGGCTCCGCCCGCGGTCGAGCGCGAACGCGCTGCGGGTGTCGGCGACGTGAGCGGCATCGACATTCCCACCTGCATCCCAATTGCCGCGCGCGCGCACGTGCTGCTCGAGCGCTCCGAGCCGGAGCATCGTACGATCACCGCCGCATTCATCGACATGATGGAGACCGACACGCTGCTGGAACGGCTCGGCCTGAGTGCACTGGCAGACGCGCTCGACGAGCGAATTCGAACGATCCAGGAGGTTGCACTCCACTACGAGGTGCCCTTCTACGAGTCGGACGTCGGCAAGAACAGCGTCAAGGCGCTGCTCACGGCGGGGGCGCCGTCGAGTACCGGACACGACGAGGAGCGGATGCTCCGTGCGTTGCGTGAGATCATGGATCAGCCCGGCATCGTGCCGATGCGGATCGGCGTCAACACCGGCAAGGTCTTCACGGGAGACTTCGGGCCGCCGTACAGACGCTCGTACCGTGTTTTCGGCGACGCCATCAACACGGCTGCGCGGGTCATGAGCAAGGCCGAGCCGGGCCAGATTCTCTCCACCGAGATCGTGTTGGAGCGCTCACGCACGACGTTCGAGACCACCCCGATCGAGCCGTTCAAGGCAAAGGGGAAGTCAGAGCCGGTGCGTGCGTTGGTCGTCGGGCCGATACTCGGCACGAAGGAGCATCGCGGGGCCAAGCTCGAGCTCGTGGGGCGGCAGGCCGAGCTCGATGCGCTACTCGGCGTGATCGACGACGTCCGGGACGGTCACGGCTGGATCATCGAGCTCGCCGGCGAAGCAGGAGTCGGAAAGTCACGGCTCGTCGAGGAGCTCATTCAACGCTCGCGCGATGTCGTCCAGCTGCGCGCGCGGTGTGAGGAGTACGAGGCGTCGACGCCTTACTTCGCGCTCCGCGCGCCGATGCGTACCGCGCTTCGGCTTTCACCGGCGGCAGACTCGGACGAAGTGGAGAGCCGCCTCCGCGAGGTCATCTCCCGCGTCGATCCGACACTCGAGCCTTGGACCCCGCTGCTCGGGCTCTTGCTCGGGCTCGAGCTTCCGCTCACGCCACAGACGCAAGACCTTGACGCGCGATTCCTCCGCGAGCAACTCGCGGACGTGGCGATGCGTTTCCTCGCCTCAACGCTCGCAGGTTCTCCGACGATGCTCGTCGTCGAGGACGTCCACTTCATGGACGAGGCGAGCACCGACCTCCTGAAGCGGTTCTCACGAGCCGGCTCGGGCCTCCGGCAGGTGCTGCTCGTCACTCACTCCCACCCCGGAGAGCGCTGGGCGCCCATCGAAGCCGATCTACGCTGCCTGTCCATTTGCCTGTTGCCCCTGTCAACCTCGCGAATGGTCGAGATGGTGGAGCTTCTCACCGAGGAAAGCCCGCTCTCGCCACACAACGTCGAGGAGATCGCCCGCCGCTCGGGCGGCAATGCGCTATTCCTCTCCGAGCTCCTCGAGACCGTCCGCGTCACGGGCTCCGTCGACTCGTTGCCCGACTCGGTCGAATCGCTCGTCGCGGGAGAAATCGACCGGCTCTCGCCGACGGACAGGACAGTGCTTCGCTACGCATCGGTGCTCGGTGCAAGCTTCGATCCCCTGCTGCTCTCTGCGGCCGTGAGCGAGGAGGTTCAGCTCGACGACGACGTGTGGTCACGGCTTGCGGAGCTCGTTTACCCGGAGCCCGGTGGTCTCATGCGCTTCCGCAACATGCTCATCCGGGATGCAGCCTACGAGGGGCTCCCCTACCGCCGCCGACGCGTGCTGCACGAGCGCGCCGGCGACGCCATCGAGTCGCATGCCGGCATATCGCTCGACGAGGAGCTTGGAGCTCTCGCCTTGCACTTCCACGAGGCACAGCGATACGACAAGGCGTGGACGTACTGCAGGCACGCGGGCCACCGTGCCAAGAGGATCTTCGCCAACGCCGACGCTGAAAAATTCTACGAGCGCGCGGCGACTGCAGGCCGCAGGCTGCGGAGCGTCACGGCAGCGGACCTCGCGGCGGTCTACGAACTGCTCGGCGACGTGCGATACCTCCTCGGGGAGCACCAGAGCGCCGATGACGCGTTCAAAGCCGCGCGACGGCTCCTCGGCGCCGGATCAGCCGACGCGGGTCGTCTCTCGCTGAAGCAGGCGAAGCTCTCTACACGCCAGGGCAACTACCAAACGGCTCTGCGGCGCGTCACCCGTGCGCTGACGAGCCTCGAGCCCATCGCCGGACGGGAAGCGGCGGGGCACCGAGCTCGGCTGTACGTCTGGTACGGCTGGATCCGCTTCAACCAGGGCCGGCCGACGGAGACGATCGTCTGGTGCCGGCGCGGCGAACAGGAGGCGTTGAAAGCGGGAGCACGCGACGCGCTCGCGCAGGCGTACCAGTTTCTCGATCCTGCCTTCGATGAGAGCGGCCAGATCGAGCAGGCGGTGTACTCGGCACGTGCGCTCGAGATCTACGAGGAGCTCGGCGACCTCTGGCAGCAGGCGATCACGCTCAACAACATTGGTGTGACTGCGAAGGCTCTCTCGCGCTGGAACGACTCGCGCACGTCCTACGATCGGGCGCTCCAGTTGTTCGAGACGACCGGCGACCGGACGATGGGATGCCTCGCCAAGTACAACATCGCCGACCTCCTCATCGATCAGGGACTTCATGACGAGGCGGAACCGCTGTTGCGTGAGGTGATCCGGGTGTGGCGCGCATCGGGTGGTGACCCGGACCACGCCGCCGCCGCGAAGCGCGAGCTTGGGCGGGTGATGGCGCATCAGGGCGATATGGAGGCCGCACTCGAGCTCTTGCAGTCCGCGCGCCTGCACCAGGGTCAGGTCGGACAGCAGATCGAGGTGCTGACGACCGACTTCCGGCTCGCGGAGATGCTCGTCCTGGCGGGAGAGAGCAACGAGGCCCTCGAGCTCGTCGATGAGCTTCTACCTCGCTGTGTCAGCCAGGGTGCCGTGGCTCTCGTGGCGGGCGTGCTGCGCGTCAGCGGCTGGGCCCTGATCCAGGCCGGAAGGGTCGGCGAGGCGCGAGAACGGCTTGAAGAGGCCCTCGCGTTGGCCGGCCAACGCGAAGATCTGTATGAAGAGTGCCTCTCACTCGACGCCCTCGTCGGCCTCATGCGCGTCGAGGGTGAAGCGCCGATGGATCGGGAAGGCAAGCTTCGATCGCTGGTCGAGAGGCTCGGGATCGTGCAGCTGCCGCAGATACCCGGCAACGAGGGCCGTGGTACGAGCTTCCGACCGTGAGGCGCGTACCCACTCCCGGCGCCTTCCAGGGCGCCGTAACTGTGAGGGGCGCCTGAGCGCCCCTCACAGTCAGTCATTGCATCAGGAGCGGATCAGCCACCCCCGTACCTTGCGTCCCAGGGCGCCGGCACCTTGAACTTGACCGTGACCGTCCCGTTCGTCTGGCCGTTGATGGTCACGGAGACCTTGCGCTTCGAGTAGATGCACGGGCCCATGACCTCGTGCTCGTGCTCGTCGTCGTCACAGGTTGGCAGGAGGCCCCAGAAGAACCCGTCAGTCTGTGGGGGCGCAGTGCCTCCGCCTTTGACCCTGAATCCAGGGCCCGTGTAGCCCGGGGTGAGGTTGGTCGTCCCGAGGCAGATGTTGACGTCCTTCAGCGCCCGGGTGATCAGGCTCGCGTTGAGCGTGTTCGAGAACTGCGCCTGCCAGGTGATGTCGAAGCTCGGGAGCGCGCCCCCGGTGTTGTACACCTGGAAGTTCGTGATCGAGCCGATTGGCACGAACCCGTTGCAGAAGGACGATGAGCCGACGAAGCTCACCGACAGCGTTCCGCCTGCCGCTCCCGCGACGCCGACGGTGGACGAGCTGCCGGCTGCTGTGTCCTTGAGGGTCGCGGCCGTGCACGGCGCGGTGCAGCTGACGCCGGGCACGGTGATCGTGAACTGGTTGCTCGTGGCGACCACCGTCGGGCCGTCACCACTCAGCGCGGCCTGCATCGTGTAGGTAGCAGGTGCGGCAATGGAGAGGTTGTCGAACGTCGCCACGCCGCCGGCCGGCCCCTTGCTGATCGTTCCGGCCACCGTGGTGACAGGGTTCGTGCTGACCGCGATCGTCGAGGCCGCAGACGGGCGGTTCCCCCACGAGTCCTGCGCGGACAGCGTGATCGGCTGACTGGAGGTCGTGCTCGGGATCGTCGCGTTGATGTCTGCATTGCCCGGTTGCGTCACAAATGTGAGCGTGAAGTCGCCGTGGGTGATCGTGAACGTGTTGCTCAGCTGATTCACCAGACCATCTGCGATCGACAGCGCCGTCGTCTGAGCGAGGTATCCGGTCACTGCCACCGTCGCCACACCCGCCGAGAACACGGGCGGAACGTCAACACCGTCTGGAGACTTCCCACTCGGCGAGATCCCCAATCCCGACAACACACCATGCGAACCCACATAGTCGTACTTGAGGTTCGAGTACGCGTCGTAGGCCGTGACCGTGCCGCCAAAACCGACACCCGCCTTCTGCGGATCACCTATCGCCGACCACGCAAACGAGAACAGATCGCCGGGCGTAATGGTGAACGAGTTACTGGAAGCAGTCACCGAGCCATCGTCGAGCTTGAGGTTCGTCGTCTGGGCCAGGTATCCGGTCACTGCCACCGTCGCCACACCCGCCGAGAACGACTGCGCACCAACACCAACCGGACCCTTCGAAGCCGGAGCCGGCGAGATCCCCAATCCCGACAACACACCATGCGAACCCACATAGTCGTACTTGAGGTTCGAGTACGCGTCGTAGGCCGTGACCGTGCCGCCAAAACCGACACCCGCCTTCTGCGGATCACCTATCGCCGACCACGCAAACGAGAACAGATCGCCGGGCGTAATGGTGAACGAGTTACTGGAAGCAGTCACCGAGCCATCGTCGAGCTTGAGGTTCGTCGTCTGGGCCAGGTATCCGGTCACTGCCACCGTCGCCACACCCGCCGAGAACGACTGCGCACCAACACCAACCGGACCCTTCGAAGCCGGAGCCGGCGAGATCCCCAATCCCGACAACACACCATGCGAACCCACATAGTCGGTCTTCACGTTGCCGCAGCCGTCGCGGGCCGTGACCATGCCGCCAAAGCCGACCCCCGCCTTCTGCGGACTACCGATCACCGACCACGCGAAGCTCTTCAGCCTCCCCGGCTTCGTCACTGTCACCGTCGGCGCACTGCCGCTGCGTACGAATGTCGTCCCGCCGTTGGTCACCTTCGGTGTCCAGACGGAGCTTCCACCCGCGCAGATCGCGGCTCCCGACGACCCTGCGCTGCCGCTGAAGCTGATGCTCAGCGTCTTGTGGTACCCGATGCCGCCCGATGTCGCCGCGACAACGATCTTCCCGGCGCTGACCTGTGGCGTCGGCCACGTTCCATCCGTCGCTGTCGCCGATAGGCCCGAAACGGCCCACCCCGCGGGGATCGTGATCTCGGCCTTTGTCGCCTTCTGTGACCCTGTGTAGTTGTTCGTGATGGTGATCGTGTATGGATCGGTGTCGCCGGTACCTGCAGCCGACTTGTTGATCGTCGCTGTATACGGATGCGCTAGCGCAAGAGGGGCTATCACCACCGCCACCGCTGCAACCCCAACCAGTACGGCAAACCGACGCACAGCGCCGATCCCCCCATTTCCACGTTCGTCAACGATCACAGTGTCATCCCCCTCTTGAGCAAGTCGGCGCCGCCTGCGTCGACGGCCTGCCCACGTGATACTACGGCGCCCGCTGGCGCTTGACAACCGATGCTCCGCCACCTGCTGAACCTCGACGATGCCGACGCGCTGCTTGCCAACTCGGAGGCGGCCCTCGCGCGACTCGGCGTCAGATTCGTTCCCGCTGTGTGCCTTTGCCCTGGAGGATTGATGTGGATTGGGAGTGCGGCTCGGGCGGTTCTGCGCCGAGGGGCGTGTGCGACGCGGTCGGCGTCAGCTGGTGGCCTCAACGCAGCGGCAGACTCGATCCGCCGTGCGCAGGGCAGCATCCATACCTGCTTGAGTCCACATCTAGCTCTTAGTCCACATCCCGCCTCTAGTAGCTTCCTTTCCCCCCTTCGGGATCCGGCTTGGTGGGAGTCGTGGGAGTCGTCGGGGTCGGGGTGGGCTCGGTCGAAGGGGTCCCGACCTGGTTGACGAGCTTCGCCTGACCTCTGATCTCGCCACCCGCGTTCTTGACGGTGTGGACATTCACGTAGGCAAGACCATGCTCGAGCGCGTCCGCTGCATCCTTCGAGATCCTGGCCTGCCCGGTCTGCCCGCTCCGGCAGGGTCCGCAGAGCGACAGGACGACCCCACCCGAAACGCCGGCCTTGCCCTTGTGGATGTGTGCGGCCACAGCCTTGCCGCTGAGACCGCTGAACGTGAGCGTCCACCGGATCGTGCGGCCGCTGCCGTCTGCGGTCACGGTCGCGTTGAATTGGCCCTTCGCCTTTGCGGGCGCCTTCGGCTTCGGAACCTCCGAGCCAGGCGCGAGGGCCGCCTTGTACGTCGAGACCGTCTTCGCGGAACTCGCGAGGGCCATGCCCACGACCGCGAGCGCGACGGCTGCTACAGCTAACGGGACGATCTTCGGCATGCGGGGACTCCTCCTCTGTTCGACGACGTCTTCCCGTCATTACGGGCGCTGGCGGAAACCGGTTTGCTCATGTACCACTGTGCCGAGCCCTGAGACGGCACGCCGGACGAACGATCGGGGCTAGGATGCCCGGTCTGGCGACGTGGCCGAGTGGTTAGGCAGAGGCCTGCAAAGCCTCGTACACCAGTTCGAATCTGGTCGTCGCCTTTTCGTCCTGGACGCCAATCCTGGACATCGGGGAGTCGGGAGCCCGTCGTCAGGAGACACGTCTACACTCTCGCGCTCGTGACCGGCGAGCACCTCACCCACTCCGTTTCCGTTGCGGCTCCCGCCTCTGAGCCGCACCCGGCGCCGCAACAAGAGCCTTGCTGGCGTTGTGGCGCGAGCATGGAGTGGCGGCACGCCACGCTTCAGTGCCCGCGCTGCCGCTTCAAGATCGGTTGCTGCGAGGGCACGACCGCCGAGTGCTCCCCGCAAGATCGTTAGCCTCACCGGTGTGACCGACCTCGCAGCACTGCTCGCCCCGGATCGGCTCGTCGACCTGACACAGCCGCTCGGACCCGACACCGCGCTCTGGCCGGGCTCACGGCCCTTCCTCGCGACGACGGTCGCCAATCACGATCCTGAACCCGGGTACGCTCGCGAGCTCGAGGTACCGGAGCACGCTGGCACGCACCTCGACGCCCCGGCGCACTTTTCGCGTCATGGCGCGCGGGTCGATGCGATCCAGATCGGAGCTCTCGTCCGTCCGGCTGTCAAGCTCGACGTCCGTGAGTTCGTCAACGGTGACCCGACGGTCACGATCGCTGCGGATGACATTCTCGAGCTGGAGGCGCGAGACGGCGCCATCGATCCGGGGACGGCCGTGCTCGTCCACACTGGTTGGGACGCGTACTGGCAGGATCCCGCCCGCTATCTCGGAGACCCCGATCCCGCGTTTCCGGGACTCGCAGTCGACGCCGCGGAGCTCCTCGTCGAGCGAGGTATCGCCGGCCTCGGTATCGACACCCTCGGCGTCGATGCCGGCCATTCGACCGACTTCCCGGTTCACAACACGACCCTCCCAGCAGGGATCTGGCAGCTCGAAGGGCTGATCGAGCTTGGCAGGGTTCCGGCGCGCGGTGCGTGGCTCGTCACGGCGCCGCTGCGCCTCGTCGACGGGTCCGGCACCCCTGCCCGCGTGTTTGCGATCCTCCCCCCTGATGCCTGAGCGGGACGGCGCGGTTGCGATCCGCCCCGTGCGAGCCGACGAGTGGCGCCGCTGGCGCGCAACCCGCCTGCGCATGCTCCGCGACGATGCCGACTTCTTCTCAACGCGCTACGAGGACATGGTGCGCGAGCCCGACCAGACGTGGCGGGACTGGGTCGCCGAAGCCGCGGCCGGCGAGCAGAAGGCGCTCTTCATCGCCGAGGAAGACGACAGCTGGCTAGGGGTCGTCGGGGCGTTCGCCCGCGTGCACCCGCTCGAGGTTCAGCTCATCTCGATGTGGGTCGACCCAACAGCCCGGGGCCGGGGAGTTGCTCGCGATCTGATCCGCGCCGTCGCCCGCTGGACGACAGGACGCGGTTCGTCGAGAGTCGTTCTCTTCGTGCAAGAGGCGAACGAGCCTGCGCAGAAGCTCTACGAACGGGCCGGTTTTCGACCGACGGGTGACAGCACTCCGGCTTCGGGCGGGAGAAGCGCATTCAAGCTCGTCCTCGCTGCCTCGGCACGGGATCTTCTCGTCTGAGGTGAGAAACTAGGGACATGTCGGCGGCCCCGTCACCTTCACGCGAAGACGTCCGGCGACCGCGGCCGCTCACCCTGCTCGTTGTCGCCGCCCTCGCGCTCGGCGTGCTTCTCGCCGGCAGCGCGTTTCTGCCGCGCTGGTGGTCGCACAGGATCGCAGACCAGGCGAGCGGCAGTTTTACGAACGGCATCGGTCTCGGGCTCTTCTACGGATTCACGTTCACGGCTCTGGCCCTCGTCGTACTGTGGGTCGGAGTACGCAAGATCAGGAGCTGGAAAGGACGGCTCATCCTGCTCGGCGTGGCGCTCCTCATCGCCTCGCCCAACATCCTCACCCTCGGCGTTGTGCTCGGCCCCGGTGGAGCTGCGCACGCCGGCCAGCGCACCCTCGACGTCGACGCGCCCGGGTTTCGCGCAAGCAGCCTGATCGGAGCCATCCTCGCAGCGCTCGTCGTCTTCGCCGTCGGACTCTTGCTCCGCTCGCGACGACGCGCCAAAGAAGACGCCGCCACGCTTCGCCGGGAGCTCGCGGAGGCACGGCAGCCGCCCATCGCGCCGTAGCCGCGAAAGGTCGCGACGAGCTAATCGACGAGGGAGCCTCCCACGAGCACCTCGGCGACCGCGAAGTTGTCGTCGAGCACGACGAGATCGGCCGGCGAGCCTGGCCTCAGTACGGCGATGTCGTCACGCCCGAGCAGCCGTGCCGGAGTACGCGTCACGGCCTCTACCGCCTCCACGATCGGCACGCCCAACTCGACCAACATCCTCAGGCCCCAGGAGAGCGGGCGAACAGCACCGGCAAGCGTGCCATCCGTGAGTCGCGAGACTCCGCCCTCGACCGTGACGTCGACCGTGCCCAGCCTGAAGGTGCCGTCACCGAGCCCGGCCGCCGGGATGAGGTCGGACACGAGGGCGATCCGGCCGCGGGCAGCACGCCACGTCGCGAGAATCGTTTCCGGAGCGAGATGCACTCCGTCTGCGATCAGCTGTACGACCACATCCGCGCGCGAGAGAGCGGTGCCGGCCACACCAGGGTCGCGATGCGCGAAGGGGCGCATCGCGTTGAAGAGATGCGTCACCGTCTGAGCCCCCTGGTCGAACGCCGCATGTGCGACAAGAGCAACGGCATCGGTGTGTCCGAGGGAGACTGTGATGTTGCGGCCGACGAGCGCGTCGATCAGCTCGTCCGCGCGCGGCAGCTCCGGGGCCAGGGTGACGGTCGTGACAGCGCAGCCGCCGAGCAGGAACGAGGCCAGGAGGTCGAGATCGGGGCGACGCAGATGCTCGACGGGGTGAGCGCCCGCGCGGTCTGCACTGAGGAACGGGCCTTCGAGGTGGACACCGAGAATCTGCGCACTGCCGTTCTTTCTCCCGGTGCCGCCTACCGCCTCACCGATGGTGGCGAGCGCGAGGCGGGTGAGCTCCTCCGGCGCGGTGATCAAGGTCGGCTGATACCACAGCACACCGGTCCGGGCGAGCCTGGCACTGAGCACGAGAATCTCATCCGACGTCGCCTGGAGCAGGTCGATCCCTTCGAAGCCGTTTACCTGCAGATCGACGAGGCCCGGAATCGCAAGACCTGCTCGACCGCCCGGTAGGCCGACGGCCGCGATCCGGCCCTCATGAACGTCGACATCACCTCGGATGAGCAACCCGTCGACGACGGCGGCGGCGACACCGAGCTTCACGCGCCTAGCCTACGTCGTTGAACCGCGTTCGGCGCACTGATAGCGTCGGTTCGCCCCCGGCAACCTTTCCCCCATCTTCGTGCCGAACCCGTCACCCTTCGATCTCAGCGGCCGCACTGCGGTCATCACGGGTGCCTCGAGCGGCATCGGGCAAGCCATCGCGCTGGCGCTCGCCAACGCCGGCGCCGCCGTCGTCGGCCTGTCGCTCGACGATGGGGCCGAGACCGAAGCTGCGATCGCGGCCAGCAGCGGCCGCTCGGTCCATGTCGTCGGTGACACGCGCACCGCCGCTGATAGCGAGCGCGCCGCCGATGTCGCACTCGACAGGTTCGGACGGCTCGATATCTGGGTGAACAATGCCGCCCGGCCGCTCGTGAAGCCCTTTCTCGAGACGACGGAGGACGACTGGCGTGAGCTGCTCACCGTCAACCTCTTCGGATATGTCTGGGGTTGCCGCGCCGCAGCCCGCCGGATGGTCGCACGGGAGGGTGGCCGGATCATCAACGTCAGCTCGGCAGCCGACGTGCAGCCGCTTGCCGACTTGTCTGCATACATCACGGCAAAGGGTGGCATCGTCGGGCTGACGAAGACGCTGGCCGTCGAGCTCGCACCTCACCGGATCACCGTGAACGCGCTCGCTCCCGGTGCCACCGACACACCACTGAACGCAACGTCGTACACGCCGGAGGTGCGTGCCGCCTACGAGAAACGCATCTCGCTCGGTCACATCGCGGACCCGGCCGAGATCGCCGATGCGGCCGTCTTCCTCGCGTCCGATGCCGCGCGCTACGTGACCGGGCACGAGCTACTCGTCGACGGCGGCCTCACCATCAACGGCTCCGTCGGGCACGCGAGAACGTGACGCGTTGGCGACGGGAGAATGGAAACAGGCCGATGATTCCTGACGCCAAGATCGCCAACCCCGATCAGCTCGCGAGTGCGGTCGAGTCTCTGGTCAGCACTGGTGCGGCCGCGGGGTCACGGGCTGTCGACCTCAGGGTCTGGGACGGCATCGACCTGCGCCTCCTTCCCGACCGTGGCCTCGACATCGGTGCTGCCTGGTTTCGCGGGACGCCACTCGCCTGGATCTCGCAAGCAGGCGAACAGTGCGCACCGCAGCCCGACGACCTCGTCGACGACTCTTGGCGCACCTTCTGGGGCGGCGGGCTCGTCACCACCTGCGGCCTGTCGAACGTGGGTGCAATGTCAGACGGGCACGGCTTGCACGGGACGTACACGGCACGCTCGGCGGCTGACGTCCACATCGAGCGATCGACCTCCGAGGTTACGGCGACAGGAACGATCGTCGATCCACCCTTCGTCCTGACGCGACGCGTCGTCACCAGCGTCGGTCACGGCCTCGTGCGACTCGACGATCGCGTAGAGAACCAATCGGAGTGGACTGCCGCGGCACCACTTCTCTATCACGTCAACATCGGGGCACCCCTCTGGGACGGCGACGCGTACCTCGAGACGGACGCCGACGAAGTGGTGCCGCGCGACGAAGCAGCGGCCGCCGGGCTCGAGACGTGGGACGAACCGCCGACCCCCACAGCGGATGCAGACGAGCAGGTCTTCGAGCACGTTGGCGCTTCGTGGGGGCGCCTGACGAACCCTCTGCTCGGGATCGAACTCACCGTTCGGTCCTCGCTGCCACGCCTCTGGCAGTGGATACAGCCTGCGACCGGCACCTACGCCCTCGCCCTCGAGCCCTCGAACTGCTCGGTGCTCGGCCGCGCTCACGACCTAGCATCAGGTCAGATGCCGTTCCTCGACCCGAACGAAACCCGCGCATCCTGGCTCACGATCGAGGCGCGACCTCTCTAACCCGGGTCAGTGGTGGCGTGCCTGCGCGCGGCGGTTCTGCTCCTGAGGGGCCGGCCGCAACATGAAGTACAGCACCGAGCCGATGATCGGCAGTACCAGGATTCCTAGAAGCCACAGAAGCTTGGCGCCGACCCCGAGGTCATGACGGCCGATCAGGCTGACGATCGCGTATCCCCAGAGGAGAAGGACGGGGATGATGAAGACGAGCAGGAGAACCCACTGGGCGCCGCTGAAGGCGAGCACGGAGAACGAGGAGGCTGTCATGGGCGCGAGCCTATCGCATCGACACTCGCGGCAAGTGCTCTCCCCTAGTATCTTGAAATCTTCTAAGATTCAATTCATGCCATACGCGGCGACTCCTCTCTACGTCACCAAAGCAGCGATGTTCCGCACGCTTGGACACCCGGCGCGAGTTCGCATCCTCGAGGTTCTCCGGGACGGCGAGCAGTCCGTCGGCGCCCTCCAGGATGCTCTCGACCTCGACTCCGGCGGCACCTCCCAGCATCTCGGCGCATTGCGGAGGATCGGCCTGGTCGAATCCCGGAGAGTGGGTACGAGCGTCTACTACCGTGCAGCCGATCCGCAGGTCTTTGCACTCCTCGAGGTTGGCCGAGCGCTGATTGCCCGGTCGCTGCAGGAGCAGCAAGTGCTGCTCGACGAGCTCGCCGCAGAGTGAAGCCGGCTCCGTGACGGTACTCGTCGTTGCCGGGCTCGTTGCGATCGCGTCAGGCGGTCTGTTGAGCGCTGTTGCCGGCCGTTCTACGGCAGGCCTACGGCTCCAGGCCGTCGGCGCTCTCACGATTGGGCTCGTTGGAGCCTGGGTACTCGTGGCGGGCGATACCTGGGGCGCCGCCTTCACGAGCAACCTCACACCGCAGGCCGGCATAGACGGGCTCACCGGCGTCTTCCTTGCAACGCTCGCTCTCGTCGCGTGCCCGGCTCTCGTCTTCGCGTCATCCTCGGCGCCGAGGACGACGGCCGGCCGCGTTTCGGGTGTCTTGACGGCAGCGTTTCTCCTTGCCCTGATCGGCGTGCTGTGCGCCCGTGATGCGCTCTCGTTCCTCTTCTTCTGGGAGCTGATGACGCTCGTCCCGGCGGCGATCATTCTCGTCGGCCCGACCACCGAGGCCGCCCGGCATACGGTCTTCACCTACGTGGCGATAACACACCTCGGTGGCGTCGGGACCTGGATCGCCCTTCTCCTTCTCGCCCACGAAGGGGCGCTCGGGAACGCCGCTGCGCTCACCGAGGGCTCAGGGATCCAGGCGGTGGTCGCCATCTGCGCAATCGTCGGCTTCGGGACGAAAGCCGGCCTGATGCCGATGCACGCCTGGCTGCCGCGCGCCCATCCGATCGCCCCCGCGTACATCTCCGCGCTGATGAGCGGCGTCATGGTCGCAGTCGCCGCGTACGGACTAATCCGAGTCCTGGTCGACTGGCTCGGACCTCCTCCGTCGTGGGTCGGAGCGACGTTGCTCGTGCTCGGCGGGCTGTCGGCGCTGGGCGGGATCACCTACGCCCTCTTCCAGCGCGACCTCAAGCGACTGCTCGCGTATTCGACCGTCGAGCACCTCGGCATCGTCGCCCTCGCGCTCGGCGCGTGCCTTCTGCTCCGCCGCCACGGCGCCGACCAGTGGGCGTCATTTGCGCTCGGTGCAGCTCTCCTCCACACGGTGAACCATGCCGCGTTCAAAGGGCTGCTCTTCCTCGGAGCCGGCACGTTCGAGCGAGCGACGGGGGGCCTCGAGCTGGACCGGCTGGGCGGATTGCTCCGTCGTATGCCGCGGAGCGGCGGTGCGTTCCTCATCGGAGCGCTCGCCATCGCCGGGATCCCACTCCTCAACGGCTTCGCCTCGGAGTGGCTGACGCTGCAAGCGCTCCTCCACGTGCCGGCGTACGGGGGCGTATGGGACGGGACCCTGGGGGCGATTGGTCTTGCAGCGCTCGGAGGGACTATGGCGCTCGCAGTGTTGTGCTTCGTGAAAGTGATCGGACTCGTGCTTCTCGGCCCACCTCGGCGCTCTGGGTGTGCTGATGCCGAGGAGCCCCCAGCAGCGATGCAGTGGGCGCTCGTTTCGCTCGCCGTCGCGTGTGTCGTTCTCGGGGCGGTACCGGGCCTTCTGTTCTCGCGCCTCAGTGGCCTCGCCCCGTGGGCCGACGGCAACGGCACCCCGATACGGCCCGGACTCGACCTTCCAGGGACAGGGAACCTGCCGACGCTGGGGCTCCTCGTTGTGATCACCGGACTCACGACCTTCCTGTGGATCGCACGCGGCAGCTACCGGTCGTCCCCGAGCCCGACCTGGGCGAGCGGCCAACCGATCGAGACGTCTCTCCTCTGGACGAGCGCCGGTTTCACCAAGCCGCTGCGCCTCGTGCTCGAGGCGGTACTGCGGCCTCAGCGCGAGATCGAGACGACCACGACCGGTGGCGTCGTCCAGGAGGTGTCGTACGCCGGGCGGGTGCCACACCTGATCGACGTCCACGTCTACCGCCCGGTGACGGACGGCGCACTCCACGCAGCCGCTTGGGCGAGGCGTCTCCAGAGTGGCAGCCTTGGAGCATACGTCGCGTACCTGATCGGCCTCGTCGTGGTGCTGCTTCTCGCCGTGAGGATCGGGGCGATCGGATGACCTCCGAATCGATCGCGGCAGCGGTCGTTCAGGTGGCGGGTGGCATAGCCGTCTCGCCCATGCTGATCGGGCTCACGCAACAGGCAAAGGCGATCCTCCAGGGACGACGCGGCCCTGGGCCGCTGCAGCCCTACCGTGAGTTACGCCGGCTCTGGGGCAAGAGTCGTATCGACGTCGAAGGTACGACGCTCGTCTATCGACTCGCTCCCCTTGTCGTCGCCTCCGCGATGGGCGCCGCGCTCTTACTCGTCCCAGCAGCCGAAGGCGCACCCGGCCTGGGCGTCGGCCACGACGCACTCGCGCTCGCAGGGCTCCTGGCACTCGCCCGGCTCGCCGTCTGCGCGGCAGCGTGGGATACCTCGAACGGGTTCGCGCTGCAGGGAGCAAGTCGCGATCTGACGCTCTCGGTGTTCGTCGAGGCTGCCCTCGTCCTGTCGCTGGCGGTTGCAGCACTCGTCTCCGGGACGACCGATCTGCCGGGCGTCATCGCCGGGACCTCGGGCGGCCATCCGTGGACGACCCCTGCGCTCGCGCTCGCAACGGTTGCGTTCGCCCTCGTAGTCATCGCAGAGACCGGTAGACAGCCGGTCGACAACCCCGACACCCACCTCGAGCTGACGATGATCCACGAAGGCCCTGTCCTCGAGTTCGGCGGCCGGGACCAGGCCCTGCTCCAGTGGGCATTGGCCGCACGCCACTGGGTTGTACTCCTACTCGCTGCCGAGGTCTTCCTGCCGCACCCCCATGGGACCTGGCAGCAGCTCGCGCTCCTCCCCGTTTCGCTGGCGCTGCTTTGCGTCGTGCTCGCCTTCACCGAGACGCTGCTCGCGAAAATGCGCATTCTGCTCGTCCCCCGGCTGATCGGCGTCGGAGCGGCCGTCGCGCTCCTCGGCATCGTCACCTGGCTGGTTGAAGCCCTGTGAACGCGATCGCCTGGTCGATTGTCGCGCTCGGGATCGGGGTCGTTGTCGTCCGCCGACGATCCATCGCGGTTGGTCTCGTGACGGCGCAGGCGCTCCTGCTGGCAGCGACCGCATTCAGTGAGGGCACCTCTCTCGATGCGGCCCTCGCGGCAACTGCGCTCGCGCTCCGCGGTGCGGTACTCGCCGCGTTGTTCCTGCTATTCGTCCAACGCACGCGCGAGACGAGGCCGGTTCGGGCAGGCGTTGCGCCGCTCGGCCGAGCCGCAGCGGCGATCGCCCTGGCAATGACGCTGATCTGGCTGGTCCCGGCGATCGGACTCGATTCCCAGGCAGCAGAACGGGCGACGCTCTCGCTCGTTGCTATCGGTCTTGTCACAGCAGCGACGCGTCGGGCAACCCTGTTCCAGGTTCTCGGGATCGTGCTCGTCGAGAACGGTCTCGCACTCGCAGCACTCTCGCTGCCAGGAACGTCTTCACTCGCAATCGAGGTCGGCGTTGCAGTCGACCTGCTCTTGATCGTCCTCGTTGCAGGCGTGTTCCACGAGCGAATCTTCGCCGAGTTCGGAGCCGGCGACTCCGCTGCCTTGAGGAGCCTCCGTGACTCCTAGGGAATTGCTCGCCGGCGCGGTCCTCGTGACACCGATCGCGGGTATCGTCGCTGCCGCCCTTGCACCGCGACGCCTCCTCGACCGGGCAGAGACCATGATCGCGAGCCTCACCGCACTCGCCGCCGTCGCCCTCTCTATTGCGACGCTAGCGGATCCCGGGGTTCGTGAGCTCGGGCGCTGGATCGTCGTCGACCCGGCCGGAGGGCTGCTCGTGGGCGTCATCGGCGTCATCGGCCTCGCCAGTGCATTCGTCTCACCGCAATTCCTCGCCGACCGGCACGGATCACTTTTCCGAGCCGATCGAGCCGATCGCATCTACTGGGCCACGCTGTTCTCGTTCTGGGTTGTGCTCTTTGCAGTGCCCCTCGCCGGAAACCTCGGCGCGGCATGGCTCGCAATCGAGGCGACCACCGCGGCATCCGCCCTCCTGGTGGGCTTCAGCGGTCGCGCCCGAGCGCTCGAGGCCGGCTGGAAATACCTCATCCTCACGTCGCTCGGGCTTGGCATTGCGCTGCTCGGCATCCTCGTCCTGGAGGCGGCCGCCGGCGGAGGAGGGCTCGAGACTCTGACGTGGCGCTCACTGCCCCGTGCCGCGCTGGATCCCGAGATCACGGTTGTCGCGTACGTCCTGCTGCTCGCCGGGCTCGCCGCCAAGATCGGTTGGGCACCCGTGCACAACTGGCTGCCCGACGCCCACTCCGAAGCACCGGCTCCCATCTCGGCACTCCTCTCTGCCGCTCTCCTGCCGGCCGTCTTGCTCGTGGCGTGGCGCTCGCAGCAGGCCCTCGCGCCGACGATCGGCGAGCGCACGGCCGGCGGAGTGCTCGTCGGCTTCGGTCTCGTGTCGCTCGGCGTGGCAGTGCCGTTCCTGTGGCGGTCACAAGCCTGGAAGCGCCTCCTTGCATACTCGAGTCTCGAGCACATGGGAGTGATCGCCCTCGGAATCGGCTTTGGCGGACCACTCGCGCTGGCAGGCGTCGCTCTCCACATCGTCGGTCACGCGGTTGCCAAGGCCCTTGGCTTCTACGCAGCGGCGCCGCTCCTGGGACACGAGCCGCGCGCGAGCGGTCACGCTGTGAGTGGAATCGGCAGGACGCAGCCGGCACTCGGAGCGTCTCTCGGCGTGTCGCTCGGCGCATTGGCCGGACTCCCACCCTCCCCGCTCTTCGTCAGCGAAGTGCTGATCGTTGCGGGAGGCTTCGAGGTCGGACGCCCCTGGGCTGCGAGTGCTGCCGCGGTGATGCTCGCCCTCGGCTTCCTTGGGCTCGCTCACTCCCTCATCGACACGGTCGCCGGCAAGGCGCGGCGGCGCGACCGCAACACGGCTCCGGGCCTGCGGAGGGTCGTTGCGCTCACCGCGATCGCCGTTCCGGTGCTGCTCGCCCTCACGGCGGCCGCGCTCTGGCTTCCAGACTCCGCGATCGTCGACGGCCTCCAGCGAGGTCTCCGCTGAGCTCACTCCTCCCCACCGGCGAGGCCTACCGGGATGCGATCGCCTCGGCACTTGCCGACGGCTGGCGCTTCGGAAGCCTCCACGCGACCATCGACGGTGGGAGCCCCGCGGTGCGAACGCTGCTCACCTCCCCGGCGGGTGACACACGGATCGAGAGCGTCGACGCCTCCGGCGGGGTGGTACCAACGATCGTCGACCTTGCGCCCGCCGCGGGATGGGACGAAAGAGAGGCACACGACCTGTACACGGTCGACTTCAGCGGTCACGAACCGCTGCGGCCTCTCGTCGATCACGATGTCCCTCTGGCCCGGTTCGCGACGCCCGTGCGCGGCGCCGACCCGTATCAGATAGCCGTCGGCCCGATTCATGCCGGCGTGATCGAGTCGGGCCACTTCCGGTTTCACGTCGTTGGCGACTTGATCCTGCATGTCGACGCCCGACTCTTCTACAAGCACCGCGGTCTCGAGCGGGCCGCGAAAGGGCTCGAGCTCGCTGAGGGCCTCCCCGTCATCGCTCGCTCATGCGCAGGCTGCTGGGTAACGAACTCAGTCGCCTATGCCCAGGCTTGCGAGGATCTCCTCGGTCTCGTGCCGACCCCTGAAGTGGCGCGTGCTCGAACGGTCCTACTCGAACTCGAGCGCGTGTGGAACACGCTGAACGACATCGCCGCGATCTGCGCGGGCGTCGGCCTGGCCGCCGGCACGAGCCGTTTCGCCGCTCTCGTGGATGATGCGCGAAGGATCAACGCCCTGCTCACGGGCCACCGGTTTTTGTTCGGCTCGGTCGCGGTCGGCGGGAGTCGGCTCGAACTCGACGACGCGACGGCGACCGAGGCCCGCGAGTTGCTCGATCGGATTCGCACGGACTCGTCGCGGGCTTGGCACGCGCTGCTGTTCAACGGCTCGTTCATGGACCGGATGCCGGACATCGGAATCGTCGACTCAGACGTGGTGCACTCGCTGGGGGTCGTCGGACCGGCCGCCCGCGCGGCCGGAGTTGCAGAGGACGTTCGTACGACCAGCCCACGCCTTGCCTATGAGGGCTTCGAGCCCGCCTCGCTCCGTCGCCCCGCGGGCGATGTGCAGGCGCGACTCGAACAGCGCGCGCTCGAGCTGCTGCCGTGCCTGGACATCCTCGACCTGCTCCTTTCCCGGCCCCTGCGGCCTTCCGCGTGTCTTCCCGGCGCTGCCGAATCAGCGATCGGTGTGGGGCGTGTCGAGAGTCCGCGCGGTGCAACGTCGTGCATCGTGGAGCGCGATGGTGGTCGGGTCGGTCGTGTCCGCCTTCGCACCGGTTCCTACGCAAACTGGCCGGCGGTCGCGCACGCTGCTGCAACGAACCTCCTGCCCGACTTTCCACTCATCAACAAGAGCTTCGAGCTCTGCTACGCGTGTGCTGACCGCTGATGCTGACCTTGCTCCGCGATCTGAGGAAGCTCCGCCGCACCATCGCGCTGCCCGCCGCGGCGCGCTCGGGCTCACTTGCTATCCGTCATGTCGATTGCGGCTCGTGCAACGGGTGCGAGCACGAGCTCACGCTTGTCTCCAGCCCGGGCGTCGATATGACCCGGTACGGTCTCGGGATCGTCGCCTCGCCCCGCCACGCTGACGTCCTACTCGTGACAGGCCCTGTCACGACGCGCATGCGCTCTGCGCTCCTGACCGCGTATTCGGCAATGCCGGAACCACGACGCGTTGCGGCTCTGGGCGACTGTGCTCTCGGCTGCGGCCTCCTCGGGAGCCCCTCCGAGATCGTCGGCTCCGTCGAGGACGTGCTGCCGGTCGATCTCCGAATTCCTGGCTGCCCGCCAACACCGGACGCGATCGCAAGCGCGCTACTCGGCCTGATCGACGGTTCGACTCGGATCGACACCGCTGCGGGAGCCGGACCGTGACCGCAACCCCTCGCACCCGGCGGCGACGGACCCGATCCTGGTTCATCTTCTACACCGCTGTGCTGCTCGCGATCGCGGGCGTGAGCATCGCGACGCACCAATGGTCGGTTGCCCTCACCACGATCGGAATCGCACTCGTCTTCGGCCTGTACTCACGAAGACTCTGGCGGAAGCGCTGAACGACACACCGGTCGAAGCGACACGGAGCACCCCCGTGCTCACCTCGACGGTCGCTGCCGGTACGAGTGATTCGCATCGAGCTTCGCGAGAAGGTACTCGCCGTAGGTCAGCGGCTCGTAGCTCGGCTCCTCGCCATCCGACACGCAGCAGTCAAGAGGCTGAACGACGGCGGCTGCGCCGGGATCGAAGAAGTAGGGAATCGAGTAGCGATCGCGCCCCGTGCGGTTGACGACCCGATGCGGCGTCGACCGCAACCTGCCGTTCGACCAGCGCTCGCCGATGTCACCCACATTGAGGACGAAGGCATCTGGCCTCGGCGGGGCATCGAGCCAGGTCTCACCGTCCGCCCCACGCACCTGGAGGCCGCCGCTCGTGTCCTGGGCCAGGATCGTGACGAAGCCGTAGTCCGTGTGTGGATTCGAGCCGAACTCGTCGGCAGGTCCTGCCGGATCCTGCGGCGGATAGTGAAGTAGACGAAGAAATGTCGTCGGGCGCTCGAACGACGGAGACAGTACCCCGGGCTCGGCCCCGAGCGCCGCTTCGAAGACCGACACGAGCCGTCGGGCCAGCGATCTCAACGCTTCCTCGTACGCCACGATGGCCTCGCGGAACCCCGGCAGCTGCGGCGGCCACTGATTCGGCCCGGCGAGTGGATCGATGGTGTGGTCGGGGTCGTCCGAATTCACCTCGTGCATCACCATCAGCGATTCACTCAGGTTGGGCTTCGTCGCCTTCTGAATGGACGATGAGACGATCTTCGACTCGGCAAACGGCATGTAGCCGCGATGCTGGTCATTGACCCTCAGGCGTAGCTTCTCTTCGAGCGGGAGCGCATGAAACCGCCGCGACTGGGCGAACGCCTCCTCGACGAGCGAGGGTGCGACGCCGTGCCCCTCGAGATACGCGAACCCGACCTCGCCATATGCACGGCCGAAACGGGTCGCGACGTCGTCAGCGCCCAGGTCGATGACGGGAATCGATGTCCTCACGGGGACAGCTCCTCTGCAGCCCCACGGACCGCCAGGAGAGTTGCGTCGATCTCGTCAGGCCCGTGAGCGAGAGAAACGAACCAACGCCCAAGCGCGTAGCGATGGGCGTAGACGCCCCGCGCCTCGAGGCCGTCGCAGAACTCGAGGTACCTCCCGGCCGGCTGGAGCTTCGCCGCTTCGTTAACGTCCCGCGGCTCCTCGTCCGGACGTGCAGCGAGAAACGGCTGCAGCATCGAGCCGACTCGGCGCACATGTCCCTCGACGCCGACATCGGCAAACGCGTTCTCGATCCCGGCCGCGAGCAGCCCGGACCGCGCGTCGAGCTCGTCGTACAGCCCCGGCTCGGCAGCGATTCGACGAAGGACGGCGGCAGACGCCGCAAGTCCGAGCGGCGAGCCCGTGTACGTCCCTCCGTGCACCACGCGGTTTTCTGCCTCCCAGCGCATCAGATCGCACGAGCCACCGAATGCGGCCACCGCCATGCCTCCGCCGACCACTTTCCCGAGGACCGTGATGTCCGGCGTATGCCCGTACCGTTCCTGTGCGCCGCCTGCAGCGAGTCGGAACCCCGTCATCACCTCGTCGAAGATGACAAGGGCACCGGCCGCCCTCGTGCGCGTCAGGAGCTGCTCGAGAAACCCCGGGCGAGGCTCGAGCACGCCGCCCGATCCGGGCACGACCTCGCAGATCACTGCTGCAAGCCGGTCGCCAGCCACCTCGATCGCCTCAACAAGCGCGTCGACGTCGTTCCATCGCACAGTCCAGAGCGATTCCATGACCCCGGTCGGAATCCCGGCAGAGTCTGGCCGGGCAGGTCGGGCAGCCGAATCGGCCCCGCCTCCGGCTGCGAGGTGATCAGCCCAACCGTGATAGTGACCCTCGAACTTGACGACGAGCTCACGACCTGTGGCGGCGCGTGCGAGCCGGACGGCGGCCTGCGTCGCCTCCGTACCGGAGTTCGCAAAGCGCACCTGCTCGATCCCCGGGACGAGCCCGGCCATCAGCTCGGCGACTTCGCCGGCAAGCTCGAGCGGGAATGCCACATGCCAGCCGAGCCGAGCGACCGTCTCTTCGACCGCTTCCCAGACGAACGAGGGCGCGTGGCCGAAGAGATTGACGCCGTATCCCATGCAGTAGTCGATGTAAGTGTTCCCGTCGAGATCGCGGATCGTCGCGCCACGTGCACGATCGATGACGAGCTCCTGACCCGCCCGCAACCGGGCGTAACTCGACTCGCCACCGGCGACGTGCCGGGCGATCTCGTCAAAGGCGGCGCGCGAGCGTGTGCGGTCGAGGAAGGCTGGCGGCACGATTGCCAGCCTAGAGGCTCGGCGTGGGTTGGAGTGCGGCTGGGTGGTTCTGCACCACGGAGCGTGTGCGGGGCCGCAGCCAGATGTGCCCCCAGGCCTCACGAAGCCCTCTCGAGACTCGCCGGGTTGCGAATCCGCTCCTTCGGCGGGGAGATCCGGAAGCGGACAAACGAAACGTGTCCCAAAGAGCGGATAGATCCCTCAGCGGGGCATGGAAACACGGGGTCAGCGTGGATTAGGGTGGGCTGATGGGCGACCGGTTGGACGAGGAGCGGATCGAGATCCTGCGCGCATGGGGCGCCGGGCTCGCAGGGGACAGCCGGGAAGAGCTTCGAGCGGCAGGCAAGGCCATCACCGTCCTCGTCGACGAGATCGACCGGCTCCAGGTCGATCTCTGGAACGCTCACGTTGACAACCGGCCACCGTTCGAACCTGTGGCCGATTCGAGCGGAGACATCGTCGACACGCTCCAGGACCGCGTTACGGCGACTGCGTTCGGGGTCAGCACCGGAGCCCACCGCATCTCCACGGTCTCCGAGTAAGACGTCTCAGAGTAAACGGTCTCGGGTGAGCGCGCCGTCCGTCAGGCCAGCGCGGCAGCGACAGCCGAGAAGCAACACAGCACTTCGGCGATCAGGATCGCTGTCCAGCCGCCGCCGTCCTCGATTCCGACGCCCTCATGCATCATCTTGCGCCCATGGCGCACGACTGCGTAGCCGCTCACGGCGGCGACGAGCGCTGCTATCAGGGCACGTTGCGCCGGCATCTCTAGATGAGTCGACGGCCATCGGCGTGCTGTTCTCCCCCGCCCGGGGGATCCCAACAAGGGTGAGAGGTCATTCAGTCAGGCGGCGGCTCGTAGACGGGAGCCTGGATGCCGGGGTCGAATGTCACCTCACGCTCGTGAGGTGTGATCTTGCCCGCCTTGATCTCCTCCACGAAGTGGCACGCGACGATGTGATCGTCGACAGTTCTGAGCAGTGGCTCCTCGTCCGCACACCGCGACTCCTGGACGAACGGGCAGCGCGTGTGGAAGCGGCAGCCGGTCGGCGGGTTTGCCGGGCTCGGGAGGTCGCCCTGCACCCGGATCGGTCGCCGCGTGCGCTCGACGACGGGATCCGGGATCGGGATCGCCGACAGGAGCGTGATCGTGTACGGATGCAAGGGGTTCTCGTAGAGACCGTCGGCAGGCGCCACCTCGACGATCTTCCCCAGGTACATGACGACGATTCGATCCGAGATGTGCCGGACGACCGCGAGGTCGTGTGCGATGAACAGATACGTGAGGTCGAACTCGGACTGAAGCTCCTCCAGGAGGTTCACGATCTGCGCCTGAATCGACACGTCGAGAGCCGATACGGGCTCGTCACAGACGAGGAACTGGGGGTTCAGGGCCAGCGCGCGTGCAAGTCCGATTCGCTGCCGCTGTCCGCCCGAGAACTCGTGGGGATAGCGGTCTGCTGCATCGCCCGGGAGCCCGACGACGCCGAGAAGCTCCTGCACGCGCAAATCGGTCTCGCGTCCCGTACGAGACGTCGTGTGTGCGCAGCGGCTCACCGATGATCCGCCCAATCGAATGGCGAGGGTTCAACGACGCGTACGGATCCTGGAAGACCATCTGCATTCGCCTCCGAACCGGGCGGAGCTCGTTGTCGCTGAGAGTCGTAATGTCGGTTCCGTCGAACGTGATTCGGCCGGAGGTGGGCTCATAGAGCCTGAGAATGGCTCGACCGAGCGTCGACTTCCCGCACCCGGATTCCCCAACCAGGCCGAGCGTCTCGCCCCGCTCGATCGTCAGCGAGACGCCGTCGACGGCCTTGACGTCGCCGACGTGGCGGTTCAGCAGGATGCCGCTCGTAACGGGGAACCACACCCGAACGTCGTCCAACTCGACGAGCGGCGCTCCGTTCGGTACGGTCATGCTGACGTCCTCAGGCGGGTTCGTTGCCATTCGTCCGCGGCAGGTGGGTTGAAGCACGCGGCCGCGTGCTCTCTCTCCATCATCCCGAGCTCCGGCAGTTCGGCCAGGCAGCGATCGGTGGTGTAGGTGCAACGAGGGGCGAAGGGGCACGATGACGGCGGATTGAGCATGTTCCGTGGCTGACCGGCGATCGGTTGCAACGAATGCAGGCGTCCCACGTCGAGTCGCGGAACGCTCTGGAGCAGTCCTAGCGTGTACGGGTGTCGGGGGCTCGCGAAGATCGGGTCGGCACTGCCTGTCTCGACGAATGTTCCCGCGTACATCACGTTCACCCGCTCACACATCCCGGCGACGACCCCGAGGTCGTGGGTGATCATGATCAACGCCGTGCCCTGATCTCGGACGAGTGTCCTCAGTAGATCGAGGATCTGCGCCTGAATCGTGACGTCGAGCGCGGTCGTCGGCTCGTCCGCGATCAGGAGCTTCGGCTCGCAGGCGAGAGCCATCGCGATCATCGCCCGCTGACGCATCCCGCCCGAGAACTGGTGCGGGTAGTCCTTGAGCCGCGCCTTCGCGCTCGGAATGCCCACTTGGTCCAGCAACTCCGTCGCCCGGAGGTTCGCGGCCTTCCGATCCATGTCGAAGTGCTCCTCGAGCACCTCTCGAATCTGCTTGCCGATCGTGAGCACCGGGTTGAGGCTCGACATCGGGTCCTGGAAGATCATCGCGATGTCTTTCCCCCTGATCCGGCGCATCTCCCGGTCGGACAGCTCGAACAGGTTGCGGCCTTCGAAATTGGCCGTTCCGCCCGCCACGCGACCCGCGCGCGGCAGGATGCCGAGGAGCGCGAGGGAAGTGACGCTCTTGCCGCAGCCGGACTCCCCCACGATCCCGAGGGTCTGGCCGGCAGAGATCTCGAACGAGACGCCGTTCACCGCGTAGATCGTCCCGCGGTCGGTCCAGAACTCGACGCGAAGGTCGTCCACGGCGAGGAGAGGGCTAGACACGGCCGCGAAGCTTCGGGTCGAGTGCCTCGCGCATCCCGTCACCGATCAGGTTGAAACCGAGGACGATGATCACGATCGCGAGGCCCGGGAACAGGGCGAGGAACGGTGCTGTGGAGACGTACAGGTTTGCATTCGTGAGCATCGTGCCCCACTCCGGGGTCGCTGGATCCTGGGGGCCGAGCCCGAGAAAGCCGAGCCCAGCCACATCGATGATCGCCGTAGCCATCGCCAGCGTGCCGGCGACGATGACGGGAGAGACGGAGTTCGGGATGATGTGCCCGGTCAGGATCTTCCGCCGTCGCACTCCGACCGAGCGTGCAGCGAGGGCGTAGTCGCTGTCGCGCTGGCCGAGGATCGTGCCGCGGAACAGGCGCGCGAAGATCGGAACGTTGGCAATACCCACGGCGATCATCACGGGCACGAGGCCCGGGCCCATCAGCGTTACGATTCCGAGCGCCAGCAGGAAGCCGGGGATCGCGAGCATGATGTCCATTCCGCGCATGGCGACGGAGTCGGTGAAGCCTCCGAAGCCACCCGCGAGAGCGCCGAGGAGCATGCCCAGCGACAGGCCGACCGCGACGGAAAGAACGCCGATCACGAGCGAGTAACGCGCGCCGTACATCACACGCGAGAGCTCGTCGCGGCCGAGCTCGTCGACGCCCATCGGGTGAGCCCACGAGGGGCCGGGGCAGCAACCGTTGGCGAGCAGCGACAGATTCTGTTCGGTGGGCGAATACGGTGCGAGCAGAGGCGCGAAGATGGCCACGACCACGAAGAGCGCCACGAACGTTGCACCGATGATCGCCACCGGGTTGCGGCGTAGACGCCGCCACACCTCCCGCCAGAGCCCGCTCGGCAGGTGCTCGTCGAGGACCTCGACCTCGTGAACCTCGGCAAGCGACATCAGCTGACGCGAATCTGGGGGTTGATGAGCCCGTAGCTGATGTCGACGAGCAGGTTGACGATCACGAACACGAACGCCAGGAAGAGGATCCCGCCCTGCAAAGCGGGATAGTCGTGATTGAAGATGGCCTCCTTCAGCCAGGACCCCATGCCCGGAATGGCGAACACCGTCTCCGTAAGGACCGCGCCCCCGAGCAAGATCCCGACCTGGAGCCCGATGATCGTCGTCACCGGCAGCAGTGCGTTCCGCAGCACGTGCCGCCGATCGATGGTGCCCGACGAAAGGCCCTTCGCTTTGGCGGTGCGTACGTAGTCCTCGTTCTGGACATCGATCGTCGAGGCGCGAGTGACGCGCGCGATGATCGCGAGCGGAATCGAGCCGAGGGCGATCGCCGGCAGGATCAGGTGCTTGGTGGCATCCCAGGCGGCGTCCCAGTTGCCGGTGATGACCCCATCGAGGACGTAGAACCCCGTGGGGTGCTTGGCATCGATCAGCACGTCTTGGCGGCCGATGCTCGGCAACCAACCGAGCCGGACAGAGAAGATGTACTTGAGGATGATCGCCAGGAAGAAAACCGGGATCGAAACCCCGATCAGCGATAGGAACAGGCTCGAGTGGTCGAAGAACTGACCGTAGCGCTTGGCCGCGAAGAACCCGAGCGGAAGCCCGATCACGAGGGCGAAGATCATCGCAGCGAACGCCAGCTCGATCGTGGCGGGAAACCGCTCCCTGATCTCGGTCGTCACCGGCCTGCGGCTCGCGACGCTCGTGCCAAGGTCGCCGTGCAGCGTCGTCTTCAGGTACGCCCAGTACTGCGTCGTGAGCGGCCGGTTGAGACCGTACTGCCGGTTGAACTGGACGATTGCCGCAGGCGTGGCCCGCTCGCCGAGAATTGCCTGAGCCGTGCTTCCCGGGAGAGCGCGCACCCAGACGAACAGCAGAATCGAAAGGCCGAGGAGGATCGGTACGAGAAGAAGCAGCCGGCGGACGACGAAGCGTGCCATGGTCGTGTCGTCCGCCGGCCTAGCGGTGCTACCCGATCGAGACCGGGGCGAAGATCTCGTCTCGACAGGGCTTGCGACGTATCCCTTGACGCTCTTCTTGAAGCCGGACGCGGCCACGCGTTCGCATACGGCACGCCGGGCAGCTTCATCACCTGGATGCTCGCAGCCTGATAGAGGGCCGTCCGGTTATCGAGTTGGTCTCCGCGTCCGCGGCCGCGAGCGCCTTGAAGAGCGATGGGTTGTTGAATCCGAACAGTGCTCGCGCTCCGAAGTGAACGAGGAAGTTGGCCGGATCACCGAAGTCGCCCGTCCAACCGAGCATGTAGAGCGCGGCCGTTGGACGGCGTGACCTGGCCAGATAGCCCACCACGCCACGGAGCCGGGTGCGGCGTGATCTTGAAGCCAGACTTCTCGAGGCTGGCAGCAGAATCCCTGGAAGATGCGCGGCGGATCCGGCATGTACCCACGGGCGACGCCGTCGGGTACCAGAACTCGAACGTCACCGGAGGGCTCAGCCCTGCTTCCTGGAGCAGTGCCTTGGCCTTGGCCGGATTGTACGAGTAGTCGACACCTTGGTAGTCCCTCGACAGCGGCAGGAACTGGTTCGCTACCTGGCCAAGTCCACCGTAGAAGGCACCGCGCACTGCCTTCTGTCGAGTCCGTACGCCACCGCCTCGCGCACCTTGATGTTGTTGAGCGGTGCGATCTTCTGGTTCATGCCGACGTATCCGATGTTGAACGCAGGACGGCTGAGCACCTTTAGGTTCGCGCCTTCCGCACCGAGGGAACATCCTGCGGGGCGAGCAGGTTGGCTGCGCCGTCGAGCTCGCCTGACTGAAGTGCCTGCAGGCGGGCTCGTATCGCTGATCGGTCGGAAGATGAGCGTCTTGAGCTTCGCCTTGGTCCCCCAGTACTTGTCGTTGCGCACCATCACCAGCTTGTCGCCGATGCGCCACGAACTGAACTTGAACGGCCCGGTTCCAACGGGTTCGGGTGCCGAACGTTCCGGTCGGAGGACGCACCGTCGGCTCCCACGGTGCCGGCGTCCGCCTTGTACTTGACGAGCGCCGTCGGGCTCGCGATAGAAATCGGGGCAGCGCCAGAGCGGCAGGAACGAGGACGGGGGACGGGTGAGGATGATCCGGCGCGGTGGAGCTTTCACGACCTTGCAACCGTGGTACAGGCTCTTGTCCGGCCCCGGGTTACCGGTCGCTGGCTTGTATCCGCCGAACACCGTGACCCAGTAGTAGTTGGTGTTGACTCCCCTGCGGGGAGCCGGGCAGGTTGTAGTTGCGGTTGAAGTTGAAGCAGACGGACTTCGCGTCGAACGCGGTGCCGTCCTGGAACTTGACGCCCTTGCGGAGATTGAACGTCCAGGTAAGGCCGTTCTTGGAGGTCGACCAGCTGGTGGCGAGTAACGGGACGACCTTCGTCGTGCCGGCTTTCAGCCCAACCAGTCCCTCGAACATCTGTGCAGGGCGCCCCGAGGGGCCGTCCGAGACGAGCGCTCCGTCGAGCAGCACCGGATCTGACTCCGTGCCGAAGACGAACGTATCGTTCGCGTGTGAGCGGTTCGTGGCGGCGAACGCAGCAGCCGTGGCGAACAGTGCCACCGCAGTCAGCGCAAGCGTCAGTCGTAGTGTCCTACTCATCGTGCTCCTTTCGAGAATCCGGTCGAGAAAGTTGAGGATGCCAGCGAGATCGGGCGGCCACGTCGAGCCTTTGGTGGTTCCGCTCCGGTCAGAGAGGGCCTGATGAAATCGGAAGTCGCTCTGTACACGCTCATCACGGATGCGCGCACGCGCACCTGGCAGGAGTGTTGCCGCGCGAGGGCGTTTCTCTCGGATGACGTGATCGAGTCGGTGGCGGCAGCTGCTGGCCGTGTGCGTGCGAGCGAGCCGAGTGCCATCGGGTCGGCGTCGTGAACAGATACGAGTGGCGATTCGATCGCGCTAGGAGGCTCGCCTCCGAGGCATCGCTCGACGGCCTCTATATCACCGCCGGGGCGAACTTCCGCTGGCTCACGGGCGAGCAAGCACACCCTGGTGGATGGCCGCTCTGGCTCTCGGCCATCCTCGTCCCTGTCGATGGGCCTGCGGCGATGGTCTTCTCGAAGATGCACGGGGAGATCTTCGACGTCGAACAGTTGCCTGTCCAGGAACAGTTCACCTACCTGGACGGCGAGTCGCCACTTCCCGCCCTGCGATCGGCGGCTGCGGTGTCAGGCCTCACGGATAGCCGCATCGGTTCGGATGCTTCTCTCTGGCTGGGGGACGTCGAACTCCTCGCATCCGCCTTGCCAAAGCTGACCCGCGTCTACGCGGCCGATGTGTTCGATCACCTTCGCGCCGTCAAGGACGCGTCAGAGATTGAGAGCCTTCGCAGAGCCGCCCACACTCACGATGCCGGCTACGAAGCAACTCGTGAGATTCTGCGTCCAGGGATCACTGTCGCCGAAGCGGGATACGAGATCGTTCGGGCAATGGTGAAAGCCGGATCTGGCGAGCTTGCGATCGCCGGGTCGTTCGCGGAATTGACCGATCGAACGTTCGTTGACGGCGACGTGGTGGACGTGGACCTGTGGCCAGGCTCTCACAACAGCTACCACGCGGATTCGGCGCGCAACTTCTTCCTCGGCGAGCCAACCCCCGATGCCCGTCGCCTGCACGAGGCCACAAGCCGTGCCTACGACGCGGCAGTTGCGGCCGTTCGTCCCGGCGTCACCGCGGAGTCGATCCACGTGGCGTGCATCGAGGTGATGAGCGAGGCGGGATTCGACCAGGTGTGGAAGGTCGGGCACGGCGTAGGGTTGGCTCCGATCCACGAGCCGCCGCTGCTGCAGATGGGGAATCTCGAGATGATCGAGCCGGGCATGGTTTTCACGATCGACCCGGGTGCGTTTCTCGCCAGAGCCACACCGATCCATATTGAAGATACCGTCGTCGTCACCGAGTCCGGTTGCGAGAGCCTCAACCTGTTCACGCGCGAGATCCAGGTCCTGTGACGCCCGCCAGCACCTGCGTCCCATGCGTGACGGGAGCGTCGCTAGAATCGGCCTGGCGAGAACGGCGCCAGGTCGTAGCCCGCGGGCTGTCCGCGCGCGATGTCCGCGATCACTTTGCCCATCAACGGGCCAGCGGTGAAGCCGAGGAACGGGAAGACGGCCACGAAGAAGCCCGACGCGCTCGCGAGTTCACCGATGATGGGCCGGTGGTCGGGTGTCCCGTTGCACTCCCCCGTCCACGTTCTGAGCAGGCGCGCCCGCGCGAGCGCCGGGATGACGCGTTGTGCGAGCAGCAAATTCGACCGGAGAGAACTCTCGCTGACGAAGAGCTGGCCGCACGTGCCCACGTCCGCCGGCCAGCCACCGCCGATCAGGATCGAACCCGCTGCTGCCTGCTTGACGGTGAGCGGGTCGCCGGCAAACGAGACGAGATGGTTGAGCAAGGGAGCGACCGGCTCTGTGACATGCGTCTGCAGCGGGTAGCTCTCCACCGGCAGCTCACCCCGACAGGCGGGGATTCCCCGGCGGCGTGCCGCACAGTTGATGATCTGCTCGCACTCGATCTTGCCGCGCGTCGTCTCGACGCGGTATCCGCTCGAGGTCGGTTGGATCTCCAGCACGTGCGTCCTGAGCACGAGGCGCGCGCCGTGGCTTCTCGCTCCGTGTGCCAGCGCCGGGGTGGCACGGAGAGGATTCGCCTTTCCTTCGAGCGGCACGAGCAATCCGCCGACGATGCGTGTCGACAGGTACTGGGCGTGTTGATGGACATCTCGGGAGGAGAGCAGAGAGACGTCGAGCCCGGCAGCGGCCTCGATCGAAGCCTTCCGCTCGATCGCCACCATCTGATCGTTGGTCTCGGCCGTGAGAAGGCCACCGTGCACCCTCACCTCGAGGTCGACGTCCAGTTCCCTCTCGAGCGCCTGCCAGCGCCCGACAGCGTCGATCAGCAGCGGGGTGGTCGCGACCCATTTGTGGGCCCAGGCCTCGCCCATCGTCGCGAACGCATCGAACTGGATTTGGACGTGGAAGCCGCCGCTATTGCGACCGGATGCCCTGGTGTTGAGGTCGCTGCTCTCGACGAGCAGGACATCGCCTCCGGCCTTGGCGAGATGATAGGCCGCCGCACATCCGGTCAAGCCGCCACCAATGACAAGCGCCTGGGTGCGCAGCGCGAACAAATTCGTCGTTTCCTTCAATAATCCAGAAGATCGAGGAGGGTCAATGCCAGTACCGTTTCGAGGTAGCTACTCGGTGATCGTAACACCGTTTACCGAAGGTGGAAAAGACATCGACGTCCCTGCCCTGACGCATTTTCTCGATTGGCAAATCGCTTCAGGCGTTCCTGGGGTGATCGTGCTCGGAACGACGGGAGAGTTTTTGACCGTATCAGATGACGAACGGACACAACTTGTTGAGGCGACAATACAGCACGTGGATGGACGCATGGACGTGCTCGTCGGTTCGATGAATGCGTCGACGCCACGTGCCGTGCGTTATAGCAAGGAAGCAGAGGATCTCGGTGCCAACGGTCTGATGATAGTACCTCCCTATTACTATACGCCGACGGACGATGAGATATTTTCCTATTTTAGGGCTATCTCTGAAGTCGTTTCCATTCCGATAATGCTGTACAACAATCCGGTTACTACTAACGTCGACATGTCGGCTCGGCTCGTCGGACAGATGACGAAGGCTTTGGACAACGTCCGGTACATCAAAGAAGCAAGTATGGACGTGGCGCGGGTCTACGACATCGTCGAGGAGACGGATGGCCTCATGAACGTGTTTGCCGGCGAGCGCGTCGTCGAGTCGTTCCTGCTTGGCGCGGTCGGCTACGTGAACCCCTACGGCAACTACATACCGAGGGCATCGACGCTGATCTGGGAGCTCCTTGCCGCCGGACGGAGGTCGGAGGCACAGCAGATCCAGCGCCTGATCACGCAACTCGACCACGTCATCGCCGAGGGGCACCCGACCTATGGGCACCAATGCTACTCCAAGGCGCTTGCTGCCGCCGCGGGATATCCGGTCGGAGACGTACGGCCACCTCTTACGACGTTCAGCGCGCTCGGCGAGGAAGGCGAGAGGCGCGTCAAGGAGATCAGGGCGTTCATCGTGCAGCTGGACGCGCTCGTCGCAGAACTCGAGGGCGGGACGCAGTGAGGCCCGAGCCGACGTGCGGGCGATGATCCTGGTTCCACATCAGGGAAAGCTTGCTTACGTCCGCACCGTCGCGGTCGGTGCGTCATGCTGATCCCGTCGGACGGCTATCTGCCGTCGAGGTACCGAAGGATGCGCTGGTGATGAAAGCGGTTGTTCCGTCAGCCGTTACACCCGACGTCAGCGTCACGCACGTGCGCTTGTCCGGAGCACAGCGTGCTCTCCGAACGGACCGGAGCACGAGGGTTTACTACGTGCTCGAAGGCGGAGCCCGGTTCACGGTCGGTAACGGTGCAGCATTCGACGCCGAAATCGGTGATGCCGTGGTCATCCCGTGCGGGGAGCGGTACAGCTTCTTGGGGAAGCTGACGTACATCGTGATCAACAGTCCCGCCTTCGTCGAAGGCGACGACATCTACGACGAGGTGAGATGACTTCCCTCGAAGGAAAGACCATCCTCGTAACCGGCGCATCGAGCGGCATCGGAGCTGCCACGGCGCGGTCCCTTGGAGAGTATGGCGCATCTGTGATCGCGCACTACGGAAAGAACAGGGACGGCGCCGTGCTCGCGACAAACACGATTCCCGCAGAGCGGAAGCGGCTCGTGGGCGCAGACCTGCTCGAGTCGGACGGAGCCAGAAGGCTGTGGCAGGAAGCGGTCTCGTGGAATGGATGCGTCGATGTTCTTGTGAACAACGCGGCCACTATGCTCGAATGCGCGCTCGACGCGCCGGATGACGAATGGGATTCGGTCCTGAGCACGTCGCTACAGGTGAACGTCACGGCAGCGGTGAACGTCATGCGCGAAGCAGTCCTACACTTCCGTCGCCGCGGCGGCATACTGATCACGCTGTCGAGTTGGAATGCGCAACGTGGCTCTGGAAATCCGAACCTCGTCGCTTATGCGGCAACCAAGGCTGCGGTGAAGGCAATGACACAGACAATCGCTCGCAACTATGCCTCTGATGGCGTGCTCGCCTACATTCTCGCGCCAGGCGTTGTACGCACCGACATGTCTGTGCGTTCTGCCGTCAGTACCGGTGGCGAAGAGGCCGTTACAGCAACACTTGCTATGAGGGAATGGGTTCCCCCCGAGGAATTGGCAGAACTCATTTCCGTTCTTTCGACCGGCAGGCTTCGGCATCTGACCGGAGCGACAATCGACGTCAACGGAGCGACCTACATCCGATGAAATTTGGCATATGGTACGGCCTGTGTAATCCCCAGGATCGGCGAATATCCTACGCCGCTATCTATCGTGAGGCGATCGAAGAGATCGTTTGGGCGGAGTCCGTGGGGTTCAGTTCGATCCTTGTTTCTTAGCATCACGTGACGGGTGACGGTTACCTCCCGTCTGTCTTTCCCGCGCTTGCGGCCATCGCTGCGCGGACGTCCACGGTCCGCATCGGGTCGGCGATTCTCCTTGCGCCGTTCCAGCATCCACTCCGGTTCGCGGAGGACGCGGCGTTCGTCGACCAGTTGAGCGAGGGCCGTCTCGATCTGGGCCTCGGATTGGGTTATCGGGAACCGAGTTTCGCGCAATGGGCGTCGACCGAAGCGCGCACACGAGCCTGACCGAGGAGCTCGTCGAGATCGCTCGGCTTGCATGGACGGGCGAGCCCCTCAGCTACGAGGGCTGCAACTGGCGCTTCGACGACGTGACCGTGACTCCGACCCCGTTCCAGGCAGGCGGACCGCCGATGTGGCTCGGCGGCTCGACCGAGGCCGCGGCACGGAGGGCCGGACGGCTCGGCTGCCACTTCATGCCGGACGCGAAGATGCCGACTGAGAACTACAGCGTGTATGGCACCGAAATCGAGCGCGCCGGACACGATCCCTTCGGATTTCATGTCGCCGTCAACCCCACCGTCTACGTGTGCGAAGATGCCCGGCTTGGGTGGGATGACATCAAACACCACCTTTGCTACCAGCACAACCGCTACGCGGAGTGGTTCGCGGACGGTGGCGATGCACCGGCAGCCACGATCTCCGACCCGGACGAGCTCCCGCGGGACAGGCTCATCATCGGAACACCAGACGACGTGATCGAGGGGATCCGGGCGCTCTACGAGCGGCATCCCTTTGACCTCCTCTATTTCTAGGCGCGCCTGCCCGGCCAATCCGCCGCCTACGCTCATCGATCGGTCGAGCTGTTCGCGACCGAGGTGCTCCCCGTTCTCGATGGCGAGACAAACCTTCGAGGACAGCCTGGCTGAACTCGACTCGTCCCTGCTGACCTTGAGGCTGCCATCCGCCGCCGACGGGCCTGCCGCGCCTACCTGCCGGATCCCATGCCTCGCCAGACGCTCGAGTTGCTCGCAGCCGCGGCCCAACGCGCGCCCACGGCCTCGAACGTTCCATACCAGTCGAGCCTGGCGCCGCCGAGCCTCGTGACAATGGGGATCTCGCTCGGCGACGATTCCTGGTCGAATGGATGGATATCAGCATCGCCACGAGCAAGTCCTGTCCGCCCCAATCGACCGAGTCGCGGACAGGTACGATCTATCGCGTGAGGAGGCATGTGCTATTGCCGGCGTCACGGCAGATGTCCGTATCTCCGAGGTCGTTGACGTTCCACACCCGCTGGCTTCAGCCGCTATTAGGCTCGATATCTTCGATTCGTGACTGAGCGATCGAAGACTCTGGCCATACGCCACGACGATCGCCTCATCCCGTGCGCGGCAGGCGACAGCGTGGCAGCCGCCCTGCTGGACGCCGGTATTTGCTGGCTGCGCGAGACGCAGTTCGGCGAACGCCGAGGCCTGTTCTGCGGAATGGGTGTCTGCGGAGAGTGCCTCGTCACGATCGACGGGATTGCTAACCAGAGGGCGTGCATCACGCTCGTCCGCGACGGGATGGTCGTTGAGTCGGGTCGGGGCCTCCCATCGCTCGCGGGCGCGGCTCCGGCTCCGGCTCCGGCTCCGGAGATCGAACTCGCTCCGGACGTCCTCGTCGTCGGAGGCGGACCCGCTGGCCTGTCGGCGGCTGCAGCCGCAGCGGAAACAGGAGCCGCCGTCATACTCATCGATGAGCGTCCGAAGCTTGGGGGGCAGTACTACAAGCAGCCGTCCGAAGGAATGGAGATCGGCACGAGCGACCCCCAATACGCTCGCGGCCGAGACTTGATCGAGCGCGTGCGGCGCGCAGACGTCAGTGTCTTCCACGGGACACAGGTCTGGGCCGCCTTTGGGCGCCAGCGTATTCTCGCGACATCACCCGACGGGATGCTCGTGCTCCGCCCCGACCGGCTCATTCTTGCGCCCGGAGCGTATGAACGCGGTGTTCCGATGCCGGGGTGGACCCTGCCGGGGTTCATGACCACGGGAGCAGTCCAGACGCTGCTGCGGGCCTACGGAGTTCCTCCCGGCGCGCGAGTGATCGTCTCCGGGAACGGCCCGCTCAACATCCAGGTTGCCGCCGAACTCGTCCACGCGGGCGTGACGGTGGTTGCACTTGCAGAGTTGTCGCGGCTCGCGTCGCTGACCAACGTGGTCAATGCTCTTCGGATGACTGCGGCGGATCCTGGACTGGCCTGGGACGGTGGGGGTTACGTGCGGACTCTCGTGCGTACGCGCGTTCCGATCTTCCTCGGGAGCTCGGTGATGAGCGCAAGGGGCGACGGCAGGGTCGAGCAGGCAACGGTGATGCGCATCGATGCAGGCGGCTTCCCGATCGAGGGAACCGCGCGCACGTTCGACGTCGACACCGTCTGCGCGGGCTTCGGCTTCCTCCCCTCTAACGAGATCGCCCGTTCCCTCGGCTGTGAGCATGCCTTCGACGCCCAGCGCGGGCATCTGGTCGCCCAGGTCGACGCGACCGGACGAAGTTCGGTCGAGGGCGTCTGGATTGTCGGCGACGGGGCTGGACTGGCCGGCGCCCGCGCCGCGCAGGCCACCGGGTTCCTCGCTGGACTCGACGCCGCACGTCGCTCGACCGAGCATCTGTCGCGAGAGGCAATTCGCGTCTCGCGCGACCGTCGCCGCGCAGAGCGCTTCCAGCACGCACTCGCACGGCTCTACGCCGCGCCGCGATTGGTCGATCAGCTCGCGCAAGGATCGACGGTGGTCTGTCGCTGTGAGAACGTGCAGCTCGACAGCGTCGAGGACGCCTATTCGAGCGGCATGATCGAGAGCGGCGCAGTCAAGCGGATGACCCGGGCGGGCATGGGGCACTGCCAGGGCCGATACTGCAGCGCTGTCCTCGGCGAGCTAGGAGCAAGGAAGCTCGGATGCCGACCCGACGAGCGATCGGGCTTCGCCCCGGCTCCACCGTTCAAGCCACTGGTGCTGTCTGCGTTATCCGAGGAGGTCATTCACGACGTGGGATCGCCCGATTGACGCATGACGTCGCGGTAGGCCGCCGGACCGGTAACCCATGCGCGGTCAGCTTTGAACGCGTGGGTCGAGCAACGGGTAAAGGAGGTCGACGATCAGGTGCAACACGGCGACGAAGATAGCCACCAGCAGGACGGTTCCTGCGATGACGGGCAGGGAACTCATGTGGATACTGATCGAGGCGCGCCTGCGGGTTCGCGATCCCGACCGACCCGAGCAGCTCCCCCGCCCGGTCGCGCGAGTCGCCGGCGCTCGTGGTCGGATTGTGAACCCGGATTGCCTCCACGAGTTGCGTTCCGACGGTGTAGACGGGATTCAGCGATGTCCGGATCCTGGAAGATCATCGCAATCGAGCGGCCGCGAATCTGGCTCAGCTCCGAGTCCGAGAGGCCGAGCAACTCCCTCCCGTGAAGTCGCACCGAGCCCGTCACGGTCGCTATGCGCGGCAGGAGGCCGAGCACCGCAAATGAGGTCGCCGACTTGCCCGAGCCCGACTCGCCGACGATCCCGAGCACCTCGCCGCTACCGAGCTCGAAGCTCGCCCCACGGACAGCGTGGACGTCGCCGTCCTCAGTTGGCAGCCAGACGTCGAGCTGCTCCACTTCAAGGACAGGGGACGTACCTTTTTCAGGACGTGGCACTTCAGCGTCTGAGTTCGCCGGCTTCACGAGATGGCCGTCTCGAAACGCGGGATGAGGTTTCGGAGACGAGCCCGAGCGAACGCATGCTCGTCTGCAGCCGGGGCCGGGTGGCCAGGCCCAGAAGAATAGGAGGCCGGGGTGGTTCCGCTCCACTACCCGGGCGATCGCGTCGGAGACGTAGTCAGACGTGCCAACAAGGTAGTCGCCTCGCGGCAAGTCATCGGCGGAGCTGATCGTCGTTTCGCCTTGCCAACGACGATCGTTGTACTGATACGGAAGTATGCCCTTGCCTCTGCCCAAGCGTGCGCTGGGACCGTCGCTGCCGAAAGATCGTCGCAGCGATGGCGGTAGCGAAGGGCGTGTAAACGCTCCGGCCACTGCAGGGCATCGTACGCAAAGTGCTGTTCCTCGAGTTTCGTAGGGTCTCGTTTCTAAACTCGCGCCAGATCCCGATTCAACGGTACGAAGCGGCCAGGGACCGGAATTTCGAGAACCCGAGCGAATCGAAACGATGTTCAGGGGTTGGCGACGAGCGTCTTGGGGTACTGGTTCAGCATCCTCCCAGCGCTCTCTCCGACCACGATGATGTCCTCGATCCTGAGGCTGAACCGGCCCGGGATCATGATGGATGGTTCATCCGTGAACGTCATTCCCACCTCGAGCAGCGTTTGGTCCTCAGGCGACAAGAACGGCAACTCGTGAACGTTCATCCCGATGCCGTGCCCCATGCGGTGCCGGAAGTGCTCGCCAAGGCCCGCCTCCTCGATCGGGGCGCGGCAGGCTGCGTTCACGTCGCATGCTCGAGTCCCGGCCGAAGCAGCCGCGCGTCCGGCCTCTTGCGCCGCGAGCATGACGTCGTACATGTGCACGTACTCGTCGGAGGGACTTCCGCAGTAGACTGTACGGCCGAAATCGGAGCAGTAACCGTCGACGACACCTCCGAAGTCGAACATGACAGACGTTCCCTCCGGAACGGATTTGAATGCGGTGGCCGTGCCTGAGTCGTACTCATCATCCCCGAACCCCGTGAACATGTGCGTCGCAAACGACGGGCAGCGGGACCCGGCGCGCCGGAGCTCGTGCTCGATGGCCTCGGCGAGATCCGCCATCGCAACTCCGGGGACGACAAGCGGCATCACCGCTCCCATCGCTTGCTCCACCGTGGCGATCGCGCGAGTCATCGCTTCGAGTTCCGCGGCATCCTTGACACGGCGTAGCTCGTTGACGAGCCGCGACCCCGTTCGGAGGCGGTCGAACCCAACGGTCGCGCCAAGCTGAAGTACTGCCTCACCCCAAACACGATCGCCTACCGCAACAGTGCCGCTGCGGCCGAGCGCCGCGGCTACGCGCGCGAACGCTGCCGCCCCGTCGTCCGTCTCATTAACGATCACGACCTCGCCCTCCGGCTGTTCAGGGAGATCGAAGGCCGCGAACATCCGGGGGAAGAAGAAAACCGGTTCGGCGTCGGGTCGGAAGAACGCGCCGGTCACCCAGCCGTGTGCGTATGACACCTCTCCGAAGTTCGGCACCTGGCGCTCAACTCCGGTCAGGTACTCGAGATCTGCAGACGGCGCTAGAAACAGCGCAGCGATCCCCTCGGCGCTCATTCGCTCTCCAAGCCGGCGCCGGCGGTCCGCATAGTCAAACATCCTTTTTCCTTCCTATCGGTCGGTCAGGCTACGGTTCGCGCACCGAAAAATGACCTTACCAGGCTGGGTCAGAATGGCGCACCGTATAGAAAATCACAGCTGCGCCAACAGCGCGCTAGAACTGCGCAACGCGCGTCACCGCAAGGAGCATAGACCTCGACCGGCCGTTGCAGGTGGCTGTAACCGTGCGTAATCTGGTGAGGTCCGGCTGGAGCGAATGCTCGGTGCAGGCGCTCCAGGATGCGCTGCTAGCCGGTTCTCACGCGACCTCCGCGACGATTGCAGTCTCGAGCTCGGCAACGTCGAACCCGAACGGCCCTGGTCCGCCCAGGTAGGCGACCTTGCCGGCAGTATCGATGAGATAGAGCCGGTCCGGCCAGCCTCCGTAGCTGCGCGCGACCTCGTCCCCGATTCCGTCGATGAGCACCGGCTTGTCGAGCGAGAACCGCGTAGCGCAAGCCGACGCGACCTTTGCTCGCTCGGTTACGCTCGCTGGATCGGTGACCTCGACTCCGGCGCGCCGGTTGTCGCTGAGCACCCAGCCATCCTCCGGGTGCGCTTCGCGAACGTAGACGACGAAGAAGGCGACGCGGTCGCAGAAGCGGTCGTGCAGGGCCCGCAGCGCGCCCAACTGGGCGCGAAAGGGTGGTCAGGTGTACGAACCGAAGACGAGCGCGACCGGCCGTTGCGGGACGATGTTGGCGAGGCTCACGATCTCACCATCGGGCGTCGGTCAAATCGAACAGGAAGGCGTCGTCGCCGGGCGCGAGGTCTGCGGTCATCAGTTCCTCGTAGAACGGGGAGGCCATGACGTCTTCCATCGTCAGCGGTGAATCGGCGAGTGTCTCGGGACCTGACTGGACATGCGGACACCGTACCCAACGGGCGCGAGCCGCACGCGGCTGGCTCTGGAATCGGTGGTCGTTCACGCTAGTGGCAGCTACCGAACCTAGCTCTGCCGCTCGCGCGTCCCACCGGGTACCAGGATCAGCCGTCCGAGCTCGGCGTAGCGGCGTACTCCTCGTCGGTGACGTGCGCACCCCACGTCGCGGAGGTGCCCTCGGTATCGACCTCGAGCATCGCGAGGTGGGTCATGAACCGGTTCGGCGAAGCGCCATGCCAGTGATCCTCGCCCGGCTCGAAAAAGACGCAATCGCCGGGCCGAATGACTTCGATCGGTCCGCCGCGCCTCTGCGCGCAGCCAATTCCCTCGGTGACGCAGATCGTCTGGCCGTTCGGATGGGTGTGCCACGCGGTGCGCGCGCCGGGGGTGAAATGGACGCTGCTCGCGCTCAGCCGCGACGCGTTCGACGGCGTCGCCACCGCATCGATGTACACCACGCCGGTGAACCAGTCGCCCGGCCCGAGCCGCGTCTCGATGCTGTTTCTCGTGAGCTGCATTGGTACCTCCTGGGGTGTGGAAGGATTCGTGCCGGCGGCCCTCTCAGGGTTCGCCAACCAGTCGCGGCGGATCAGGCGACGTCGACGTTCGCGAGGTCTGCTGGATCGGACTCCCTCTCTCGATGACGGCTGCGTCGTCTCCTACACGCGCTGAAGGTGAGTGTCCTTGAACCCGGTGGGATACTTCAGTCCGTACCCGATGGCGCGATCGATGCCGATGTGTGCCAGCCAGATCAGGCCGACCTCGGCAGCGACCTCCGCGCCGGCGATCAATCCGATCGCGGCGAGAACGACGGGAAACGCGGAGGTATGGGCGGCGTTGTAGGTTGCCGCCCCGATGCGTAGCCCAGCCGCGTACCCGACCATTGACAGATCGGGCGCAAGTATGAGCACCAGGAAGAGCCACCACGGGTAGCCCTGATGAAAGTACACCGCGATCGCCGCCGCTGCGATCGCGCCTCCCTCGGTGCGAAGCAAGATACGTGGAAGGTGGCCAACCAAGCCGTCACACTAGCTACCAACTCGCTCGGTGACATTTCCGAACTGTGAGTGTGCGGGGATCCCGTCTGGGGGTGTTGCCAGGGTGGCGCCGTGCTCTTCGGTTGTGACTCGATTTCCGAATGACCCCATGTGTGGGTGTCTTTCCAGTGATGTCCGGACGGAGTGGCCGGCGCCGGTCTGGCGCCCGCTTGCTGGCCTGATCAGAAGCCTGTCCACCCCGCAATGGGGTGTGACCCGTCACAGTCGTGCCGCCAGCGGTTCCATCCCCAGACCGGCAACCGGAGTTTGTCCCCCAACGCTGGGCTGGAGGTCAGTAGGGATGGTTGCAGATCAGGTGGATTACGTCGTCGGTGTCGACCCGCATCGCGACGAGCACGCGCTTGGCGTCGTCGAGGTGCGTAGCGGCGTGGTCGTATTCGAGGCGGTCGTGGCCGCCGACAGCGGCGGCTACGCGGAAGCGCTCGTGCTCGAGGATCCGCCAGATGGGCTACGCGCGTTGAGAGGAACGCTGGCGAAGGACCATGCGTCGCGGTTCCTACCTGATGCTTAGCACCGGCGCGGACGGGAAGAACGAGAGTAGTGAGGGCGGTCGGCCACGGGGTAAAGGCGCCCGCCCTCACTACTAGCGCGCGCGCCTCCCGGGATCCGCTCGCCAACAGTCGAGAATACGCCGATTTCTGCCTGTAGACAACCTCAAGAGCGGGGAGGTTTTCCCGTGCTTCGAATCTCTCGGGGGACGTTCATTGCCATGTGGTTGCCAAGCCGAAGTGGTCGTCGTCTGCCTGGAAACACGAAGCCCCCGTTTCCGGGGCCTTCGCGAAGCGGATGATGAGACTCGAACTCACGACCTTCTGCATGGCAAGTCAGCGCGAACGTTCGCGCCCGTTCGCACCAGTTCGCTGAAACCGCCGATTTGCGGCGTATTCTGAGAATCGACCGAACAAGAGTGAACCCGAACGAACACTGAGTGTGACCATTGTGACCACTATGCTCGGCATTCAGATGGCGAAGCTCAGAGTCAGTGTCACCAGCAACGCGCGGTTCGAACCAGTCTGGTCTGGCAGTGGGCGCAGATCGCCATCAAGCACGAAGCCGAGGCGTACGGCGTTCGCAGGCTGGACGAGATCGACAGTCAGCGGGTCCCTCCAGGGTCCGAGCTCGTGCCGGTGGACTCGTGAGGGCCGGGCTGAGAACCGCATGAACTAGCGGTCTTGGTGACGTCCGCCCGGATGTGACCAGATCAGGGCCGACCACCGCACCACCCGCGGGGCACGGGCCGGTCGGATCGGGAGGCCCGGGTTCTGGTGTTGCCTCTTGGTCACTCTCTTCCTACGTCTAGGAGGGCTGTCAGCCGATCACGGGCGACACCGACGGGTCCGCCTCGGCCGGAGCAGCCGGGTCGGTCATCGGCGCCGGGTCGGCGGGCATGGTCGTAACGTCGGGGGTGGGATCCGGGTCGGCGGGCGTGGTGGGTGTCGTGTCGGTCGGAGGTGTCGTGTCGGTCGGAGGTGTCGTGTCGGTCGGAGGTGTCGTGTCGGTCGGAGGTGTCGTGCCGATCGGGGGTGTCGTGCCGATCGGGGGTGTCGTGTCGGTCGGAGGTGTCGTGTCGGTCGGAGGTGTCGTGTCGGTCGGAGGTGTCGTGTCGGTCGGAGGTGTCGTGTCGGTCGACGCCGGCTCCGTGGGCGTCGGCGTCACCGGCTCCACGGTTGTGTCCTCGACGGGCACAGAAGTCTTCACCGGAGCGGTGTCGGGGGGGAGCGCGATCGTGATGATCTGCGTCGGGCCGTTCGTCGCCGTCCCGTCGGTCGTTGCCGGAGCCTGCTGCTCGCCGGCCGGCGGCACCACGATGACGAAGGCAGAGTCGACAAAGCCCTCTTCGGCCGCTTGCGACCCGTCGACGGACGCCAGCGAGGGCTCCTGCAGCGCCTGCGAGGTCGGGACGGAGATCACGTAGGTGGGGTCGTCCGGCAACGGGACGGCGTCCCACAGCGGGACGACGTCCGCCACCGTGCCCTTCGACTGCACGGGCTCGCTCGCGCCGGCAGCGGTGGCGACTACCGGTACCGGCGAGCTGCGCTGGGCGGAGGCGACGATGGCGGGTGCGTTCGAGTGAATGGCCACCCGGACGTGCTTCACGCCCTCGTAGCCGACGCTTCCCGCTACGGTCGCAGCGGCGACGACCGCCACGGCCTTGACCGCCACGCCTCCGGCGAAGAGCCCGGTCAGGCACGAGGGTCCACAGGTGGCGGCGGTGATGCCGCCGGCCGTCGTCGCGCCGCCTGCGCCGATGGTCGACAGCCCTCCGGCTGTGCCGGCCGCCGACGCGGCCGATGCATCCCGGAAGAACGGGATCGAGAACGGCAGCGGCAGCAAGGCCAGTGTTCCGAAGGCACGGCGGTGCTTCGCCCGGCCCGCGTACAAGCGTGCACAGGAGGGGCAGTCGCGCACGTGCTCGTCGAGCCGCCGCCGCTCCTTCCGCGACAGGCGGCTGTCGAGCCACTTCGACATGGCGAGCTCGGCCCGCTCGCAGGTACCGAGGTTCTCGAGCTCCTCGGCGAGCGAGCGGCGGGCCCGGAACAGCAGCGTCTCGAGCGCGGCCGGGGTGAGCTCGAGGATCGCCTCGATCTCTTTGTAGGAGCGGCCTTCGAGCTCACGCATCACGAGCGCTTCGCGCTGTGTGTGTGGAATGCACTGCAGTGCCCGCACCAGGTCTTCCACCGAGGGACCGTCGTCCAGCGGCTCCTCCATTGCGACGTCGTGGTCGAGCTCGACCTCGGCCGGGCGGGCCTGCTGCTGCCGGAAGCGCTGCCGCACGATGTTGTGCGTGATCGTGACCAGCCAGTTCGACGGCTTGCGTGGCCGGTCGCCATGCTCGAGCGCGCGCAGGGCGTTGACGAACGTCGTCTGGGTGACGTCCTCGGCATCGGCGCGGTTGCCGAGCATGGCGTACGCGTAGCGATACACCTCACCGGCATGGGAGCGGTAGAGGTCGTCGACCGCCCGCGCAGCGCTGGTCGCGCCGTTGTTCAGCTGCATCGGACGCAAGCCCCTGACATTCCCCTAGCCCCTGACATTCACAGAGAACAATGCCACATCCCGCGATGCCATATCCCTCACAGACTGTTTACATCTGAACGCGCAAGTTTCTTGCCGCTGCCGCATCTACTAGTTAAAGGGCTCCGACAGTACGAAGGCGGAGAACCAGGGGGCAGGCGCTGTCGAGCCCGGGACGTTTCCGTCATGTAGTGGGGGGAAACGAACCAAAACGGGGGGAGGAGCGGGGAGGGCGAAAGCCCTCCTCCTCTGTTGGCGGCGACTCGTGGCGCATCGGGGGGTGCCTCCCCCGGAGAGCACGGGAGACACTTCGACACGCGGTTAGGTCGTGTCGGCGTCCCGGAGGTAGAGCATCACGGTCACGGCCGAGACTCCGAAGACCTTCGCTAGCTTGTGGAGCGTTTCGCCTCGGGGCGCCGCATGAGCTCAGCGATCCGTCGTCGGTCAGTCGCCTGGAGCGCCCTCGGAGCGACTCGCCGATGCGAGCTCGTCTCCGGTGTGTGTGGTGTCGGTGTCCTGAGAGGCTCGCGTCAGGTGCCCTCGGACCATGTGGCTATGAATTGTGACCACGCACCGCTTTGCGTTGCCGTTGGAGAAAGCGCAAGCCCCGCACTTGCAGGCTTGCACTGGAAGCGGATGAAGGGACTCGAACCCTCGACCTTCTGCATGGCAAGCAGACGCTCTACCAACTGAGCTACATCCGCACGGGCCCGAGTATAGCGGCCTTTTGCGCCTTCTCTGTGTGCCTCAGGACGCCTCGAACGCCTCGAGCGACTCTCGGCGCCGCGACGCCTCCGCGCGGTTCACGGCATTCACGATCGCTCGTAGCGACGCGGTCAGGATCGATCCGTGAACACCCACGCCCCAGAGTGCCTCATCGCCGACATCGGCCTCGACGTATGCAGCCGCCTTCGCGTCGACGCTCGCCGCCATCGCATGCTCGTGGTAGTCGCGGATCGAAATCGAGATGTCGAATGCCCTCGCGAACGCGTCAACGAGCGCAGCGAGCGGTCCGTTCCCCTCACCTTCGATCACCCGCTCCTCGCCGTCTACCCGGACGCGGGCCGCAATCTGATCCGAGTCCTCCTCGCTCGAGTGCGTATATGCCACGAGCTCGTAGGGCACAAGATGATCGAGGTAGTGCTCGGTGAACGCCCCCATCAGCTCGTCCCCCGTCAGCTCTCCCCCACGCGCGTCGGTGATCTGCTGCACTCGCTGCGCGAAATCGACCTGAAGGCCGCGTGGCAGATCGAGATGGTGCTCCGCTGCCATGAGATACGCAACGCCGCCTTTGCCGGACTGGGAGTTGACGCGGATGATTGCCTCGTAGCTCCGGCCAACGTCCTTCGGATCGATGGACAGGTACGGGACGTCCCAGATATCCGACCCCGACCGCGCCTGCGCATCCATTCCTTTCTTGATCGCGTCCTGATGCGACCCGGAGAAGGCCGTGTAGACGAGCTCTCCCGCATAGGGATGTCGTGGATGGACAGGAATCTCGTTGCACGCCTCGACGATCTCGCGTGCCTCGTCGATCTGCGACAGGTCGAGCGCGGGATCGACGCCCTGGGTCAACAGGTTCAGCGCAATCGTGACGAGATCGACGTTTCCCGTGCGCTCGCCGTTGCCGAACAACGTCCCTTCCACACGCTCCGCTCCCGCCATCAGCCCGAGCTCAGCCGTGGCGACTGCGGTGCCACGATCGTTGTGCGGATGCACGGAAAGGATCGCTGAGTCACGGAACGAGAAGTTGCGCCCGAACCATTCCATCCGATCGGCGTAGACGTTCGGTGGAAACTGCTCGACCGTCGTCGGCAGGTTCACGATCATCTTCGCCTCCGGTGTCGGCCCCCACTCCGCTGCGACGCGTTCGCAGATCTCGACCGCATAGTCGAGTTCCGTGTGGTGGAAACTCTCGGGTGAGTACTGGAAGACGATCTCCGTCGAAGTTTCCGCAGCGAGGCCCTTGCACAGCGTCGTTCCCCGGACTGCGAGCTCGGTGATCCCTTCGCGATCCAGGCGGAAGACCACCCGGCGTTGGGTCACCGACGTCGAGTTGTAGAGGTGCACGATCGCACGCCGGGCACCCGCGATCGCCTCGTAGCTCCGTTCGATCAGCTCGGGCCGCGCCTGCGTGAGCACGGCGATCGTGACGTCGTCGGGAATCAGCCTCTGCTCGATGAGAGTGCGAACGAAGTCGAAGTCCGTCTTCGACGCTGACGGGAATCCCACCTCGATCTCCTTGATCCCGAGCGAGAGCAGGAGATCGAAGAACCGTCTCTTCCGGCCGGCGTCCATCGGATTGACGAGCGCCTGGTTGCCGTCACGGAGATCGGTCGAGCACCAGATCGGAGCCTTCGCGATCACGGTGTCCGGCCACGTGCGGTCGGGCAGTTCGACTGTTTCGTACGGACGGTATTTCTGGAACGGCATCGACATCGGACAGTTGCTCCTCTCGAGGACGGACTACTCCCGCTGGTGCGGGTGCACGGATAACGGGTATGTCGTCGCTCGATTCCCCTAGCGGGGAAGGAGGAGGGCAAGCGCGAGCAGGCCGAGACCGGCAGACCGATCGATGCACAGCTCGCTGACCATTCGCCCCCCACGATACCGCAGACGAGCAGCCGGGACAATCGAAGCCGCCGCACAGCGAGCCTCTACACTCCTCGCATCGCCCGCGACCCCCGCCACGACATCCTCTTCGAGCCGGTGCAAATCGGCCCGAAGACGCTGCCGAACCGCTTCTATCAGGTGCCGCATTGCACCGGGTTCGGCACCGCGAAGCCTGGTTCCCAGGCGATGCACCGCGGCACGAAGGCGGAGGGCGGCTGGGGCGCCGTCTGCACCGAGTACGCGCCCGTTTCAGCCGACTCGGACGAGTCGCCCGTACATCTCGTCGCAACTGCTCGACGAGGGCGATCTCAGCGCGCTCGCGCTCATGGTCGACGCAGCCCACGCGCACGGTGCACTCGCCGGCATCGAGCTCACGCACACGGGCATGCACGCCGAGCGACGCGGCACCCGCTGGCCCGCGATCGCACCCTCCCAGCTCGCGAGCGAGTACCACCCGTTCACGGTGCCCAAAGCGATGGAGCTCGACGACATCCGGCGCGTCCAGACCGACTGGGTGCGAGGCCGCAAGGCGGGCCTGCTCGGTCGGCTTCGACATCGTCTACGTCTACGGCGGGCACAGCTACCTGCTGACGCAGTTCCTCTCGCCCGTTCACGAACAAGCGCACCGACGCGTACGGCGGCTCACTCGAGAACCGGGCCCGCATGTGGATCGAGACGCTCGAGCTCGTGCAGGCGGCGGTCGGCGACGCGGCCGCCATCGCCGTCCGGATCGGCGTCGACCTGACGCCCGGCCTCGACGTCGACGAGGCGCTCGCGTTCATCCGGCTCGCCGACCCCCTCGTCGACCTCTGGGACGTCAACGTCGGCTCGATCGCTCTCTGGTCACACGACTCGGGCGCGTCGCGCTTCTTCGCCGAGGGGTACCAGCTCGAATGGACGGCCCGCGTGCGAGAGGCCACGGCGAAGCCGATCGTCGGCGTCGGGCGCTTCACGAGCCCGGACCGGATGGTGGAGATGATCTCGAGCGGTGCGATGGACCTGATCGGTGCCGCCCGGCCCTCGATCGCCGATCCCGTTCCTGCCGCGCAAGATCGAGGAGGGGCGTTACGACGACATCCGCGAGTGCATCGGCTGCAACGTCTGCATTTCGAAGTCGGAGTCGGGTCATCACCTCGGCTGCACGCAGAACGCGACCGCCGGCGAGGAGTACCGGCGCGGCTGGAACCCGGAGCGATTCGAGCAGGCGCCGCGAACGCCGACCGCGACGTCCTCGTCGTCGGTGCCGGACCGGCGGGGATGGAGTGCGCGATCGTCCTCGCGAAACGTGGCTTCCGGCGCGTCCATCTCGTCGACCGCGAAGCGCGAGATCGGCGGGATCATGCGCTGGGTGCCGCAGCTCCCGGGCTCGGCGAGTGGGCGCGCGTCGTCAACTGGCGCCGCATCCAGCTCGAGAAGCTGAAGAACGTCGAGGTGTTCACCGGGCTCGCGACTCGACGCCGAAGAGGCGTGCTCACCTACGGTGCGGAGCTCGTCATCGTCGCGACAGGCTCTCACTGGGCGGGCGATGGGCTCAACGCTATCACTCACGAGCCGATTCCCGGCGCCGACGCCACCCTGCCCGTGGGTTCTGACGCCCGAGCAGGTGATGATCGAGGGCAAGCGCCCGCCCGGCAACCGTGTCGTCGTGTACGACGGCGAGGGCTACTTCGTCGCCGTCGGGGATCGCCGAGCTACTCGCCGGTCGAGGGCTACGACGTCGAGCTCGTGACCCCGTTCGACGTCGTCGCGCCGGTCACGGACGAGACGCTCGAAGGCCCGCTCCTGCGCCGCCGACTCCACGACGCCGGGATCACGATGCACCGGAACGTCGACGATGACCGCGGATCGCGCCCGGCCTCATCTCGTGCGAGACCGAGTTCGAGGAGGCGATCGAGCTCGAGGCCGATGGTGTCGTCCTCGTCACCCAGCGGCGTGTCGAACGACGCTCTCTACCACGCACTCCGCGCCGACCCGCGACTCGCCGACGAGGGCGTCGAAGCGGTCTATCGGATCGGCGATTGCGTCGCTCCGCGGATGATCGCCGAGTGCATCTTCGACGGGCACCGCCTCGGCCGCGAGATCGACTCGCCGCATCCGGCCGTACCGCTCCCGTTCAAGCGGGAGCGGATGCTCGTCACCGGCCGCAGCCTCCCCTGACCGGCGCAACCGGCGAGTCGATCAGTCCGCTGCGTCGAGCGCGTCGTTGACGAGCTGATCGGCGAGCTCGTTGTGCTCGCGTCGCACCGCCGTGTACGTGCACGTCGCCGACGGCCCGGGCGAGCGCGCGTCGCTTCGATGCTCAGCTCACGGAGGGCCTCGTTCTTGATCTTGTACTCGCCGCGCATCTGCTTCACCATCAGTTCCGAGTCGGAGACGACCTCGACCTCGGTGACCCCGAGCTCCGCCGCGCGGCGGAGGCCGTTCACGAGCGCCGTGTACTCGGCCACGTTGTTCGTCTGGACACCTATCGCGTCGCCGCGAGCGTCGAGCACCGTGCCGTCGTCCTGCTCGAGCACGAATGCGGCAGCGGCCGGCCCCGGGTTCCCGCGTGCACCGCCGTCGGTGAAGAGCTTGACCTTCACCCGCGGATCACGAGGGCACGTCGAAGACGATGCCCTGGGCGAGCGGGAGCTCGTTCGTGAAGTTGACCGTCGCAGTCTGTCGTCGCATGTAGGCCTTCCAGGCGTCGGAGCCCGACTCCCGCCCTCCTCCGGTCTCCTTCTCACCGCCGAACGCACCGCCGATCTCGGCGCCACTCGGACCGATGTTGACGTTCGCGATGCCGCAATCGGAGCCTGACGTGGCAAGGAAGCTCTCGGCCTCGCGCAGATCTGTGGTGAAGATCGACGACGCGAGCCCTTGCGGAACACCGTTCTGCAACCGAATCGCCTCTTCTGGTTCGGAGTAGGTGAGAACGTACAGCAGTGGGGCGAACGTCTCCCGTTGGACAACAGCGGTCTGCGACGGCATCCGGACGAGCGTCGGGCTCGCGTACCACGCCTCGGGCCATTCAGCGGCGAGCGCGCGATCACCACCTGCGACGACCTCGCCACCATCGGCCCGCGCTTCGTCGAGCGCAGTCTGCAGACGCTCGAATGACTCGCTACTGACGAGCGGGCCGACAAGTGTCCCGGGCTCGCGAGGGTCACCAACCGGCACGCTTCGATAGGCATGACTGAGCCGCTCGCACGACCTCGTCGGCGATCGACTCGTGCACGATCAGCCGACGAAGGCTCGTACACCGCTGGCCGGCGGTGCCGACAGCGGAGAAGAGCACGCCTCGCACGACCAGGTCGAGGTCTGCGCTCGGCGCCACGATGGCGGCGTTGTTCCCACCGAGCTCGAGAAGCGAGCGGCCGAGGCGAGACGCGATGCGCGGTGCGAGCTCCTTTCCCATCGCGGTCGACCCGGTCGCCGAGACGAGCGGGAGGCGCGGATCGTCGGCAAGCTGGACGGCACGGTCGGCGCCTCCGATAACGAGGGCTGCGAGCCCGTCCGGGACGCCACCGAACCGCTCCGCTGCGCGATCGAAGAGCGACATGCACGCGAGCGCGGTCAACGGTGTTCGCTCGGACGGCTTCCAGATCACCGGGTCGCCGCAGACCAGCGCCAGCGCGGCGTTCCAGCTCCACACGGCAACCGGGAAGTTGAACGCACTGATGACGGCGACAGGCCCGAGCGGATGCCATGTTTCGGTGAGCCGGTGCCCCGGACGCTCGGAGGCGATCGAACGTCCGTAGAGCTGCCGTGAGAGGCCTACGGCGAAGTCGCAGATGTCGATCATCTCCTGCACCTCGCCAAGCCCTTCCTGCGCGATCTTGCCCACCTCGAGTGTGACGAGCGCGCCGAGAGACGTCCTTCTCGCGCCGCAGTTCGTCGCCGAACAATCGGACGAGCTCTCCCCGTTGCGGGCCAGGGACGTCGCGCCAAGCGAGGAACGCGGTCGTTGCGCTCTCTACCGCGGAGTCGGTTGCGGTTGCGTCCGTGCGAGCAACGCGGGCAAGCTGCTCGCCGGTGATCGGCGTGCGGACGATGAGGTCGCCTTCCTCGATCAGTGCTCGCTGGACACCGAGCCGATCGAGGAGTGTCGTTGCAGCTCCGGCAGCGACCATGGACTAGTGACAGGTCCCGGAACGATGTGCCTGCGCGCTATACGAGGCTGCGATCCTTCCGGCCGTGCCTGGGAGAGGCTGCGCCAGTCCCCTACGGGGTCTCCTGTCCAACGATTCGGGACGGTGCATCAGAGACGTTCGATATCCGGGATCAGTCGACCGTCCTCGGTCACGGCCGCGTTCCACTCCTGATAGCTCGGGTCGAGCTCATCTATGTCCTGGCCACGCTCGGCAACACGGACGGGCTGGGACGAATCTGGTGAGACGCGGTACTGATACCAGGAGATGTCCCAGGCAAATGTGAGCACCATCTCGGCATTCACACCCGACAGCGGAGTGATCGATGCCTTCGGCTCTCCGAGCGCCTTCGCGACACCCGCGATCGTGCGCCGGAACTGCGTTGCGTTGAACAATTCGGCCGCTTCGACGAGAGCGATCTCGTCGTCACCTAGCCGCCGGAGAATCGGCTCACTCACGACCGGCTCGACTTCCTCCTCACGAGCCCCGAGAAGCGACTGCCAGAGAGACTTTTGTCGTCGGCGCCGTGGCGGTTGTTGGAGCATCGGGGAGATCGCAACCCCTTCCTTGACCCAGCCGTGGTCGACTGCCACATCCGAGCAGAGGGGACAGACGTCGACGAACCGGCTACCGTCGGGCGAGTACCGCAGCGCGCGCTCGCCCTGGAGGAGCGTGCGCTCGCAGACGACGCAGGTACGTGTTGCCGTGGTCTTGATCACTCGCATGGGCCGATCACTATAGCCCGGATGCAGGGGCTTTTCCTCGACGGGCACGAGAGCGCTCCTAGGCGTGGACGAGATCGCGCGCCTTCTGGGTGTCCTCGATCACCTTCTGCGCCACATGAGCCGGTACTTCCTCGTAGCGCAGGAAGTGCATCGAGTACTCCCCGCGCCCACCAGTGATCGAGGTCAGGGACTGCGCGTAGGTGAGGAGCTCCGCCATCGGCACCTCGGCCTTGATAGTCGTCATGCCTGCGGCCGGCTCCATTCCGTGCAGCCGGCCGCGTCGCGAGTTGAGATCGCCGTTGACCGAACCGACCGCCTCGTCGGGAACGGTGATCTCGATCTCCATGATCGGTTCGAGCAGCACCGGCGTCGCTTTGGAATACGCCTCCTTCCACGCCATCGAGCCCGCGACCTTGAAGGCCATCTCGGATGAATCGACATTGTGGTACGACCCGTCCACGAGTCGAACGCGGACGCCCTGCACCGGCGCGCCTGCGAGCTCGCCGTGGGCCATCGCCTCCTGGATCCCCTTGTCGACCGCGGGCCGGTAGCTCTGCGGAATGACGCCCCCGACGATCTGGTCGATGAACTCGTAGCCCACCCCGCCGTCGATCGGCTCGATCAGGATGTGGCAGTCGCCGAACTGGCCCCGACCACCGGTCTGCTTGCGGTAGCGACCGTGAGCGCGGGCCTCGGAGCGGATCGTCTCGAGGTAGGGCACACGCGGCGGGTGGAGTTCGATGTCGACGCCGAACCGTCGCTTCGCCCGCTCGAGTGCGACCTCGACGTGCATCTGGCTCATCCCGGAGAGGATCTCCTCCCCGGTCTGCTGATCGCGACGAAGACGGAGCGTCGGGTCTTCTTCCGCCAGCCGCCGGATCGCCGAGGCGACCTTCTCCTCCTCCCCTTTCGTCCTCGGGGTGATTGCGAAGCTCATGACCGGCTCGGGGAACTCGATCTCGGGCAGATCGACGCCGATCTCACGATCGGTCAGCAGGTCTCCCGTCCGGACGTCCTTCAGCTTGGCAACGGCTCCGATGTCTCCCTCGCCGAACTCCTTCACGCCGGTGTGCTCCTTGCCCTGGAGCTGGAGCAGCGTTCCCATTCGCTCCTTGGCATGCCCGCGGGCGTCGACGAGCGTCGAATCGGCTGTGACGGAGCCACGGAGGACGCGGAAGAGGTTGATCCGCCCTGCGAACGGGTCTGCGAGCGTCTTGAAGACGAAGGCCGCCGTGTCGGCGCCCTCGATCTCGATCGGCGCCCCCTTCTTGGCCGGCGAAGGGACGCCCTCGACGACGAGATCGAGCAGGGCGTGCGTGCCGAGATTCTTCGTCGCGACCCCACACGCGACCGGAAAGACCTCGCCACGGGTGATCGCGAGCTTCAATGCGGAGGCAACTGCGTGCGAGTCGAGCTCCTCCCCGCCGAGATACTTCTCCATCAGCGCCTCATCGGTCTGGACGACCTCGTCGAGCAGCTTCTCCCGGTACTCCTGGGCGATCTCGAGCATCTCATCCGGAATGGCGCTCGGCTCGGCCTCCTTGCCTCCGTTCGGGCTCGTGTACGCACACATGTGGAGAACGTCGACGATCCCGCTGATGCCCTGCTCGGATCCGATGGGCAGATGGACGGCGACACAACGAGACGAGAACTGCTCCTGGATCTGGCCGAGCGAGCGGTAGAAGTCGGCGCGCTCACGATCGAGCATGTTGACGAAGAGGAGACGCGCAAGCCCGAGGTCGTCCGCCAGATGCTTGACGCGCGCAGTGCCCACTTCGAGCCCCATGACGGCGTTGACCACGACGAGAGCACCTTCGACAACTCGTAACGCACAGCGTGCCTCGCCCTGAAAGCTCGGGTCACCGGGTACGTCGATGAAGTTGAGCTTCCTCCCCTGCCAGTCCGTGTGGGCAAGCGTCAACGAGATCGACATCTTCCGTTTCTGCTCGTCCTCGTCCCAGTCACCGACGGTAGAGCCGACATCGATCGAACCGAGCCGGTTGATCTCGTCGGTCTGGTACAGCAGCGCTTCGACGAGAGATGTCTTGCCGGTGCCGCGGTGGCCGACGACGGCGACGTTGCGGATCTTTCCGGGTTCGATGGCGGCCATGGGCGTCCGTTCCTCCTCGGATGTCTGGGTCCCGCGAGTTTAGAGGGTTGGTGGAGATCAGGAGCACGTCACGGGTTACAGCTGAGGCCCTGTCCGGTCGATAGAACCGTCATGCGTCGTCGCAGGACACGCCATCTGAGGACGATCGGAGACCAGCCTGGTGTGCCCCGGCTCGTCCAGCGGTTTGCGGCGACAATGGGGATCGCGTTTCTCGTCGTCATCGTTGCGGTGGTCGCATACGTGCACCACTCGGCCACGTACCGTGCCGAGCAGGTCGCCGAGTCGCACGCCGAGTTCGTCGCCGCGGCAGTTCTCCCTGATCTGTTGGCCCCCGCAGACTTCGCCGGACCCGCGAGCGCCGCACGTCGTGACGAGCTCGATCGGCTCCTCGGGCAGAAGGTGCTCGTGGGCGACTCCCTGCGGTTGAAGCTGTACGGCCGGAACGGCACGGTGGTGTACGCAACGGATCATGCCGAGATCGGAGCGAACGGGCGGAGCGATGAGGTGACCGGTGCGCTCGGCGGTGTCTCTGCAACCGAGGTCGGCGATCTCAACGGCGAAGGAGGGACCGGGCCGAACGAGAAGGCGCTTTCTGCGTACGTGCCGATGCGGTTCTCGAACACGGGACGCCCTGTCGGGGTGTTCGAGGTGTACCAGTCGTACGCGCCGATCGCGGCGGCGGCGCGCGCGGAATATCTCTCGGTCGCGGTTGTCCTCGGGCTCGGCCTCATCGCCCTCTTCGTTTCGCTGTTCCCCGCTCTACACCGCGTCACACGCCGGCTCGAACGCCATATCCGGGAGATCCACCACCAGGGGTTTCACGACAACCTGACGGGTCTCCCGAATCGTGACCTCTTCCACGATCGCCTCGAGCAGACGATCGCGCGCTCGCGTCGCGAGGCCGGAAGCTCAGCCGTGCTCCTGATCGATCTCGACCGCTTCAAGGAGATCAACGACACCCTGGGCCATCAGAGCGGTGATGTTCTTCTCGAGCGAACCGCGGCGACACTCTCCGCGGCGGTGCGGGAGAGCGATACGGTCGCCCGCCTCGGAGGCGACGAGTTCGCGGTCGTCGCGCCGCGAACTGACGCCGAGGGGGCCCTTCTGCTGGCCGAGAAGCTCCGCCAGGCTCTTGCCCGGCCGACAGTCGTGATGGGCATCGATCTCGAGGTGGACGCGAGCGTCGGAATCTCGATCTTCCCGGACGACGGAGCGGACGCCGACACGCTGCTCCGCCGCGCCGACGTCGCGCTCTACCTCTCGAAGAATGCCCACGCGCCCTGTCTGTATGTGTCCGAGCAGGACCACTACTCGCCCGAGCGACTCGTGCTCGTCTCGGACCTCCGACGAGCGGTTGCGGCGGACAACGAGCTCGTGGTGTTCTTTCAGCCGCAGGCTGACCTACGGACCGGCGACATCGTTCGGGTGGAGGCGCTCGTCCGCTGGCAACACCCGACCCGCGGGCTCCTGACTCCAGACGTCTTCCTTCCACTTGCAGAGCACACCGGCCTGATGCGGCCTCTGACGCGAGCGGTACTCGAGGCATCGTTGCGCCAGTGCCGCACCTGGCGGGATGCCGGGCTCGACGTCGCCGTCGCCGTCAACGTGACAGGACGTGACCTGCTCGACGTCGCGCTGCCGGACGAGGTGGCCGAAGCGCTACGTCGTCACGACGTCCCCGCGAATCGGCTCGAGCTGGAAATCACCGAGGATACGATCCTCACCGACCCGCAGCGAGTGCGGTCGGTGCTTGGGCGGCTCAGCGATCTCGGCGTGAGCCTCGCGATCGACGACTTCGGAGCGGGCTACTCGTCTCTCGGATATCTGAAGCGCCTGCCGGTCGACGTGCTCAAGATCGATCGAAGCTTCGTGATGAACATGTCGAGCGACGAGAACGACGCCGTGATCGTCCGCTCGACGATCGATCTCGGCCACAATCTCGGTCTCTGCGTCGTGGCCGAGGGAGTCGAGGACGCAACGGCGATGCGCACCCTGGAAGGCCTCGACTGCGACATCGCACAGGGGTTCTACCTTGGTCGTCCGGTGCCGGCGTCCGAACTGCTCGGGATCCTGACGCTGTCTGCGCGACGGCTCGAATCGCCGCTCGATCCTCGAGAGCCTCTAGGTCTCGGCCGGCTCGCGCATGCCGCCGGAGAGGCGGGCCTTGAGGCGCAGAACGGCCTTCGTGTGCAGCTGGGAGACGCGTGATTCGGTGACGCCCAGTACCTCGCCGATCTCGCGCAGCGTCAGTTCCTCGTAGTAGTACAACGTCACGACGAGCTTCTCGCGTTCCGGCAGTCGAGCGATCGAATCGCCGAGCGCCTCACGCATCTCGGCCTGCTCGAGTGAGAACTCGGGATCTGGCGCATCCTCGTCCTCGATCGTGTCGATCAGCGCGATCTGGTCGCCGCCACCCGAAGGCGACCACAACTCATCGAGCGCTGCCATCGACGACCGCGAGATCTCGGAGAGGCTGTTCTCGAGCTCATCGGTCGTGATCCCGACCTTGTCGGCGATTTCCTCGTCGGTGGGCGCGCGGTGAAGGCGGCGTTCGAGCTCGGCGATTGCCCGTTCGATCTCTCGCGCGCGCGTCCGCACGGAACGTGGCACCCAGTCGAGCGATCGGAGCTCATCGATGATCGCGCCCCTGATCCGGCTGATTGCGTACGTCTCGAATTTGATCTCGCGGTCGGGATCGAACCGCTCGATTGCCCCGATCAACCCGAGCAATCCGTACGACACGAGGTCCTGTTCGTCGACGTGTGCCGGCAAGGTTGCACCGAGGCGACCGGCGACGAATTTGACGAGTGGCGCATAGGTCAGGATCAGCCGGTCACGCAACGCCTTGTCGCGTGTTCCCCGATAGTCCTGCCACAGCGCCTGCGTCTCACTTCCAGGCTTTACGGACACGCACACAGAATACGCCGCGCGAGTGAAAAACCTTCTTTGGAAGTGACACGGCTACGGCCACGCCTTGCGTGCGAGGTCGGCCATCCACACTGCGAGGGCCGCGGCGGCCACGCCGACGATGATCGCCCGCCCGCCCGAAAGCACCGCGAAGAGAGCCAATCCGCCGAGCGCAACAGCGATCAGCAAGAACAGGAGCGAGAGCATGCGACGCTGCACGACGCGAGGCTACACTCGTGCGAGCAGCCCAGGGGCGTAGCTCAATTGGCAGAGCACCGGTCTCCAAAACCGGGGGTTGCAGGTTCGAGTCCTGCCGCCCCTGCTGGATTGCTCCCTGCTAAACAGCCTTTTTTTCCCCTCCGCTGGCGACAGATCGGTCGGACTTTCTACCGAACTTTCTACCGGAGGGGCGGCGGGAATACACGTAGAGGAGCACGGGGGAAGCTCCGATGTACGCGAGGGCACTAAGCCTGATGATTTTGGGAGCTATCCCGAGGGGGAATTGATGAAGCATCAAAGGGTCGTCCTGATAGGCGCAGCTTGTGCAGCTCTCGTTCTTGCCGGGGTTGGATCAGCGTTTGCACTTCGAACCATCACGTTGAAGAGTGGACAGTGCGTGAAGGTCACGAAGACGACCCGAGTTTGCGCAGCCAAAGCGAGGACAGTCACCAACACGATCACCGAGAGGGAAACCGTGACAGTCACGGTTGCTCCACCCGCCCCGCCGCCGCCACCTGGGCCGAAGACCACTTCGGAGACGGCACGTACCGCGTCGGCGTGGATATCGCACCGGGCACATACCAGACTGCAACCCCAACGTCGTGCTACTGGGCACGGCTGCGCGGTTTCTCCGGCGGCTTCGGTGACATCATCTCGAACGGGCTCTACGTTGGCATCGTGACGATCTCGCCATCCGACCTAGGATTCCTATCTCAACGCTGCGGCACGTGGACGAAGATCGAGTGATCGAAACCTCGATCTGAAGCGGACGGCGACCCAACTGGTCGCCTTCTGTGCGTCGAAGGATCAGCCCAAAAATCGGGTCGGCTCATCATCGCCGCCTTGTGCCGCGGCTCTAAGCCGTGCTCCATAACGCGGAGCCGCCCATCCGTTCGCCCTCCTCTTGGAACATCACCCCGGCGAGATGCGTGTACCGCTGCGTGATCCGCGAGTCGCTGTGACCGGCGATTGTCCTCAGCGCGATCTCGCCGCGACCGTGCCGCGCCGCGTTCGTGATCGCTGAGTGACGGCCGTCATGGAAGGGGCGTACGTACTCGGTGATCCCGCCTTCACGAGCGCCTTCCGGAGCGTCACCGCGTACCGTTTCGGGTTGACCGGCGTCCCTCGATGCGGCGACACGAACACGCGCTCGTCATCGCCCTGGAACGGCGAACGCGCCCGATGCTGGAACAACTCGTCAGCGAGCGCCTGCGACACCGGGATCGTCCGCTTCGACGCCTCCGACTTCGGCGTGTCGACCTTGCCCCTGACGAGCGTCTCCTCGATCCGCAGGTGCGGCCCGTGCGGATCAGCGAGCGCAACATGCCGCCACCGCAACCCGAGGATCTCACCCCGACGCAAGCCCGCCTCCTGCACCGTCAGAAACACTATCCGGCACGTCTCGACATGCGACCGCTCCTCACTCCCCGCCTTCTGTGCGGAGACCAGCTTGGAGAACGCCCGCTCGACTGACGCCACCTCTGCCGGATCGAGTATTCGCCAGTCGTCAGCCGCTCCTTCGGCCTGTCCACGAGCGACACCGCGTTCAACCGGACAAGCCCCTGTCTCAGCGCCGCCTTCAAGATCAGCGACAGGACGTTCAGGTGCCGGTTCACTGTCCCCGCGCCGAGCTTCTCCTTCCGCTTCTTCGCGACGTACCGCTCCACGCGTGCAACGTCCACGTCAGCGAGCTTCACGCCGACGAACGCAGGCACGAGATGCGTGTCGATGATCGCCTCGTACCCCTCCGTCGTGGAACGCTTCAACCCCTGCGTCACGGGGTACTCGTCCCGCCACGCCTCAGCGAACGAAGCGAACGTCATCACGTCCGGCCGCTTGTAGCCATCCCGCTGCACGTCCGTCAGACGGCCACGCAACGCCGCCTCAGCCTTCCGTTTCGTCCACCCCTCGGACGCTTTCCCGACCGTCTCCATCACCTGCTTGCCGGACGCGTCCCTGTACTTCACCCGCCACACCGTGCCGCGTTTCCCGTCATACCGAATCACTGATGACCCATCAGGCATCGTCGCCACTCCTCTCGTCGGAGGCGATGCCGTGACCGGCCGTTGCGTAGGCTTGCTCTCGCATCACAACCTCCGTGTTGTGTGCCACGGCCCCGGCAGTTGACGCTGCGCGGGGCCACTCTTTCTCGCTCCTATTCTACACGCCGGTGGTGAGAACCGGTGCCGAACCGCTCGGCTATGCGGGATCGCGCCCACTTTCTACCGCCGCTTTCTACTGGCCAGTGCCCGTTTCGCGCTCTCCTGCCTCTCGACCCACTCGATGATCGTCTCGCGCCGATAGCGCACCTGACGGCCGAGACGGACGCACGGCGACGGCGCTTCCCGAGTCGCGTCACGCACCCACCGCGTCGAGACGTGCAGCACGTCAGCGACTTCGGCGGCATCGAGGAGACGATCCGTCATCGCTCATCTCGATCCGAGAGCACGGCACTGAAGGGCTCAACGAGAGGGGCGGCGGAGTTCTTCTTGGTGGGTGTGATTAGTTCGGGTTGTTCTTGTGGCTGTGCTTCGTTTCGTTGTCGTCTGCCGTCGTCGGTTAGAGCGTCGATGAGGGGTTGTTCGGGTTGTGGTGGTGTTACTTCGTGGTGGTCGCTAGACGTTCTATGTACTTGGTGCCTCACGCTCGGATCTGGCGTTGAGGCAGCTTGTTCAGGTGTTCGTGAGGCAGCTTGTCCGGTGTCGCGGCCTCGTGAGGCACCTTGTTGAGGCACCTTTTCCAGCGGGACGAGGAAGGCAAAGACGGGGTCGAGGACGTACGTCGACGCGCCTTGGCGGCCGTCCGGACGAAGCCACGGCCAGACGGTGATGATGCCTGCGGCGACGAGGTCTCGCACCGCCCGGTCGAGAGTGGAGTCACTGAGTCCGGCCGCCTTCGCCCACTGGCAGCGTTTCGGCCAGAAACGGGCACAGGTGCCGTCGCCGGGTAGCGCGTCGTCGGTCACGAGCGCCTTGACCGCGCCCTTAGCTCGTTCCCTGAGCGCTGGCCAGCGAGGATCGTCGATGATCGTGCGGCCGATTGCCTGCCGGATCTCCGGCGCAGTTGTCCGCGCTTTCCGACGCCCGTGGTTGAAGGCGCTCACGAGACACCGCCCAGAAGGCCACAGGACGCCCGGAGCGCGACGAACATACGTTCGCCATACCAGAGGTCGGGCCGGAAGCCCGGAAGCTTAGAACCGCTTACAGCATCGGCTAGGCGTCTAGCCTCCGACTCGCTTACCGAACGTTGTCTAGATCGGCAACAGGGTGCGGGTTCGGCGGGTTCTCGACCCGGCGACCGAGCGCGACGGACGCCGCCGACACGACGCGAGCGCCGCGACCGAACGACGTGCCGACGTACCGGCATCCGACTACCCGCCCGACCCACTCGCAGCCGCAGGCTCCGGCCGGGAACGCCGTCATGCCATCGTCGCATCGGGACAGACACGGTGAACGGCCGCTCGTGCGCCGTCACTACCGGCTCCGACGACGCGTCGGTCGTGAAGACCGCGTCACCATCCCACTCGACGTACCTGTCCTGCACCTTCGTCCTCCGGTGATCGAACAACCAAACGTCACGTTGGATCTTGCCGATGTCACCGGACGGCAGAACGTCAACGGCCCGCTTTCGCGGGCCGACGACGGACGTTGTTGCTCGCGGCGAGGACGAATCGCTGCGGACAACCACAACGTTAGCCGCTCCGCCGGACGCCCTCAGTTGACGCTCGACGGCGTATCGGCGAGTGTGCTGTTCATGCGCGCCCGACTGATCGCCCTCAGCCTGCTCGTGCTCGCAGGGCTGCTCGTGAGCACGTCGAGCGCCGCCACAACCGACCCGAAGAAGATGGTCTTGACCCTCGCCGATCTCCCGGCCGGGTTCGCTCTCGCCAAGGGCTACTACGCAGACAACGCTCGCGCGGCGAAGGAATCGAAGAACCAAACCGTTGCGGATTTCACGCGGTGGGGACGCACAAACGGATACGAAGCCGACTTCAAGCGCAGCGCCATCACGGGCATCCTTGAGATCGACTCATCGGCGAGCACGTACAAGACCGCCAAAGGGGCAGCCGACTCGACTCACGACTCCTATGCGGCGGGGGAGAAACCGCAGCTGTTAGACGGCAAGAAGGTCGCGTTCAAACGCGTGTCGACAGGAGCAAGGATCGGGCATGAGGCGAGGATGTACTCGCTCGATGTAAAGAGTCAGGGACTCTCCGTGACGTTCTACGCAGTCGTTTGGCGCTACGGGACAGTGAAATCGGCACTCCTCGTCGGCGGACTCACCGGCACGGTCGACGCCGCCGTCGCAGTCAAGTTGGCGCAGAAGCAGCAAGCCCGCATCGCGTCCGCATCGAAGTAGAACGACCGCGAGGGCGACGCCGACGGGTGCAGGCAAAGCCTATCCACGTGGATAGGTCGGAGGTCGCCATAGAACGACGACGGGCGACCCGAAAGCCGCCCGAGGTCGATGAAGTCACAGACCGTGCCCCGGCAGGGTACATCCAGCGGGCCGATTCAGTTCAGCCTTGCTCGTCGTAGCTGAGGGAGCCTGCGGTGACGATCAGCGCCGACTGGAGGTTGTCGCCATCGACGCCCGACGACGCGCTGTCCTCACTCAAGGGCGTGCGACGGTGTTCGTGGACGGCCAACGCCAGAGCCTGCGCCAAGTCTCCGTGGGACTGCCGCCGACGCGAGGGTTGACGACGCTTGCGCTCCCTGCCGAGAACTTCGTCCGCAGGCGTCGTAGCTCAGGGACGAGTCCGGGTGCGTCGTAGCAGCTCGAGTGAGCGGGCGACAAGACGCGCGCGCAGTTCAGCGAAGATCGCGGTCTTGCTTGAGGCCGACATCGGCACCTTCCGCACCACGAGTCCGTACCCGCGTAATCGTTCGACCACGAGGTCGGCGCAGAACTGGTCGGTCGCGACATGCTGGACGCCGTAGGCGCGACAGACTGCCGCGACCTGTTCCAGCACCTCGTCTTCGTGTTCGCGTTTCTCATCGAAGCTGACGGCCTTCCGGGTTGGCACCCAGGCTTGCGCCACACCCAGGACAAGCCGCTCGCGGTCTTCGCGGGAGCTCCCGACGATGGCGAGGCCGAACGGATCTGACGAGAACGCCGGATCGAGTCCTGCGATCCAGCCGGTGCCTGCGTCAGGTGGAAGATCGCCGCGTTCCGAGATCGCATCACCGATCAGCGTCTCGTCCAGGTACGCGCCCCCGGAGCCGACGAACTCCGGCCAGATATTCCGAGCGGAAGTTGTCTGGGTCACGAGCCTGCTCACGCGCCAAGAACTCAGCTGTGATCGTCGGGTTCACCTGCTCCGTCGTGAAGTGCTGCGCCACCGCGTCGGAGAGCTCCCCCGCTGCGGCCTGCACGTGCAACTCAGCGAACATCCCTGACGTCCCGTAGCGGCGTCGACGCGACGATGATCCTCGCAAGGTCACCGAACTGCGCCGTCGCCGGGACGAGACTCGCGAAGACGCGCTCCGCGACCGCAGGCCCGTCCGTGTCACTGACGAAGTGCGCGGCCTCATCGAGCAGCAGCGTCGAGATCGGCCAGCCCCGAACGACCGCGAGCGGTGCACGGGAACGCGCGTCAGCGCCGTCTGATTCTTGAACATGATCGAGTCCTCGTCCACCGTCTCGATCATCGACTTCAACATCGGTGATGCCTCCACGATGCTGACTGCCGCCTGCACGAACAGACGGGCCTGACGGATCGAGGTCGCGACCGCGACGGCATGACGTCGTTCACCGGGGCGAACGTGACGATCAAGCTCCGGCCGCAACAGACAGTCCCAGAGCGCTACGCAGGCGCTCAGCGTCGTCTTGCCGCTCCGTCGCCGCAGCGCCCAGACGTGCAACCGTGGCCCCAACTCGACGGCTTCAAGGAGTGAACGCTGACGAGCCCACAGCGGAAACGCGAGCAGCCTCGAGTCGTCACACGCCGCGACGAGCCCCGCGGCTCTAGTCGTCGTCGTCGCCATAGGTCTGCGTCGATGTAGTGCGTTCAAGCGCCGCTTGCGGCGACTGTTGCGCGTCCCGAGATGCGCCTCCAAGGCGTCAGGCTGAGACGGGCCGAGTTGACCCACGTCGAGTAGACCTTCAAGACGGGTTGCGGCTCACCGTCCGCTTTCAACAGGCCGTGCTCGGACAGCCAACGGTCTGCAAGCTCGACCTTCGCCATGGAACGCGACGAACAGGTCGAGATAGCCCTTTCCTATGGGATCGAGGTCGGCGGCTTTCAGCCCAAGTTGACGCATCACCCGGCGACGATGGACGCGAGCTACGGGCGCATACTGACGTACTGCGGTCGCGCCATGCCGTACCGCGTTCGTGTTACCGGGCGAGGCACCTACCGGCACTCAGCGCACCTCACGACGAGGCCAAGCCCGACTCTCACCGACACCGAGCACCTGCCTCGCGTCCTCGACCGTCAGGCCGTGAGCAGCGAGATTCGCCTCGGACGCCGCCCTGCGCTTCGCCTTCTCCGCGTGCCACTCCTGCCGACGTTCCTGGATGGCAGCCTCGATCTCCGCGTGAAGGTGGATCGGCCAGCGGTCGGGATGTCCCATCGAGTGCTGCGCGTGCCACGCGACCTGCTCGGCGTCCTGCGCTGCAGCAACACGCGCGGCTTCTGCCGCTTCGGGCGAGAACCGTGCCGCCCGACCGACGGCCCGCCGCGCCTTCTCAGCCTCAACCTCTGCAGCGTCGAGCTTCGTCGTGAGGTCGCGCAGTCGCTCGTCCGCCTCGCCGTGCGCCTGCGTCAGCGTCACGACCTCGGCCTCACGCGCCGCAAGCCGCTCCTGCGCCACGATCACCGCGAGCCGGTCGGCCTCCTCAGAAAGCGCGGAGAGGACAATCCTCGTGCGTTCCGCGTCCGCCTGCGCGGCCTGGAGCTTCCCGACGGCCTCGACCTTGGCTCGCTCGAACCCGGCTGCGTCGACGTCGCTGAGCGCGACCCGGCGCAGGGCGTCGTCGGTGTCGGCCTGCACGACGCCGAGCCTGACCGTCGCCGTCTCGGCCTCGGCTTCGGCCCGCTCACGCTTCGCGACCGTCTCGCTGAGCGCCTTCTCGTTCCCGCCCTTGCGGCCGATCATCGTCCCGCTCCCAAGATCATCGAGCGGTGACGCCTGTAGTACACGTCGTCTTCGCTGTCGTGCGGCACGGCATCCCTGAACGACGCCAGACGCCGAAGCTCGGCTACCTCTGCTGCGTCCAGGCGCACGAGGCGCTGCCCGTCGCTCGACGGCCTCGATGGTGCGCTCGGCGTGATACCGAGCAGGCTCGCGAAGGCAGCATATTCGGCTTCGGCAACATCGACGGACTCGGTGGTCGTGCTCATCAGTGGCCCTCCTTGGTCATCGGTCAAATAGGACACGGTTCTCAAATCAGCCTCCGACCGGAGACGCCCGCCGCGTGCCGGGACGATACGAAGCGGCACGCCGCCTGGGCGTCTCCACGACGTGGACATATGACACGTCGTCGGCGTCACTCCGATGTCGGAGGGAAGCGGCAGGGCGCATGCCGACGCCCTGCGCATGCTCGCCCGCGACGTAGGCGAACAACATCAGTCGGACACTTTCTCGTGAGCGCCCCCGACGAGCTTGTCGACGTACGCAGCCGGTATCCGTCGGTGGCCGTGCTCGCCGACCCGGACGGACGGGATCTTTCCTTCGCGAGCCAACCGCCACACCGACTGTGGCGTCATCGAGAGACGGCGTCCGACCTCACGGCACGTCAGAAGGTCAGGTTGAGGATCGGTGACGTTCGTTTCCATGCTCAAAGTATCGTCACGGGCCGTCGTGGTCTAACGCGAGCAGCTAAAGGGTGCTCGACTGCGTAGGCTCGAAGCGACACACCGTGAGATCGTGCTCGTTCTGGTCACCCGCGCATGATCCAGGCGCAGTCACCCGCGCATGACCCAGGCGTGCAAGACCCGGCTGCAACGAGCGACTCCGGTGTGTTCGGGAATTTCACCCGAGCGTACGATCTGCCTCATGGATGAGGCCGCTTGGCGCGTGGGCATCGATTCGAACGACAGCAAGCAAACGACGCTGGCGCTCATGTTGTAGTCCGAGAGGACACCGGCAAGCTGCTTCGCTGCGGCGGGCTTCGCGGTGTAGTACGCCTTCGACTTCGCGTTCACGGTCGTCGCGAACACTTCCGCGAACGCCTCGTTGTCGGACGTGCGCGAGTACACCGACGGGAACGTTTTCAGCACCGTCTTCGGCACCGCTTTCGCTCGTGTGGCTATTGACGCCGCGACGGTGTGCGTCGCTGCTTTCCCTCCGTCGGCCATCGAGAACGAATAGATGTGGCCCATCTCGTGCGCCACCATGCCGCGAGGGTCAAACCAAGTGTAGGCCCGCCAGTTCTTGCCGCCCGTCGCGACCTGGCCGGACATCACGTCCATGATCCCCCGCACGTCGAACACGATGCTGGCTTTCCCTCCGGGCGGCGCTGACGTTGCTTGCCCGCAGAACGAGCCGTCGCCCTTCACGGACGAGATCGTGATGTTCGCCGTCGACGGGTACAGGTCGATGGAGTCTTTCAGGCCCGACACGATTCCTCGTAGCGCGGCAAGCTGACCGGCTGTCAGGAACGCCGAGAAGTCGGCCTCGATGCCGTACCTCGTGAGCAGCCATGCCTCGGCCTCGGCCACCGTCTTGAACTTCGGGACAGCCGGGTCGAACGTGCCGCCGACGGGGCCGACCGTTCCCTTCTGACCGCCTGGGCTTTCCAGTACCGGCGCTCCCGTGTCGCCGATCTTCTTCCCCAAGCTGACGGTCAGCCCGCCGTTCCCAGAGTTGTCTGTCCCGGAGCCGAGGAACAGATCCCCTACCGGCGACCCCGCAGACGACACGGACGCGAGAACCACAGCCGCCACTACAACACACGCCGAAAGCATGGATCGCCACATCAGCAGCGCCTCCCTTTCACCCGAAGACTGACACGCATCCACCCGCAGCACATCCGCGCCGCCGCTGAACCGCCTGCCGAGAACTACGGAGCCTCCGCTGCCGACGCTCGACAACTTTCTACTGAACTTTCTACCGAACTACCCGGAACGGGCCGTATCTACATGTATCCAACGGTGCCCGGATGGCGCTGATCGAAGCCATCCGGGCCTACCGCGAACCGTCTCCAAAACCGGGGGTTGCAGGTTCGAGTCCTGCCGCCCCTGCTGGGCAGATCAGGCGCAATCCGGCATCTAAAGCGGGATTCGCGCCTGCTCAGCGCGGGCGTAACTCATCCGCTCGGATCCGCTGGAATCCGCTGGTTCTGGCCCGCACTGGCCCGCAGACTGGCCCGCAACCGAGCGTCGTGCCAAGGCCCCCTGTTGCTTAACCGGGTAGCCAAGAGGATGATGCGGTCGATGCGGATCCTCACGATGGCGGTCGCTCTGATGGGAGGGGCAGCACTCTTCCTGTCCGGTGGTGCAAGCGCGGCGACTCCCGTCGTCATCACATCGGCCACGGCTCTCAACGGGCAGGCGAAGATCAGCATTCTCGATCCCGAGCGACTGGACACCGATCGTCATCTCTATAGCTACGAAGCCCGACGTTGGCAGCGACGGCGCGTTCTTTACCGAGAACTACGCCGACGGCGGCATCCTCACCACGGGGGGTACGGATTCCTGTCGTCCACGGCCCTGCAACCTGGCACGTACTACGTTCAAATTGCGGCCTTCCAGGATGACTTCTTGAACATCGGTTGGTCGGACACAGCCACGCTGGTCGTGCAGGCACCGTCTCCGCCCGCACCTGCACCGCCTCCGCCCGCACCTGTACTGCCTCCGATGGCACCAGCAACGCCTCCGCCCGCACCAGTGGTCACGCCAGCGACCACATACACGTACACGTTCTGCTTAACCACGGGCAAGATGCTCTTTGGCCACCCGGTCTTTTCTGAGGCTGCTCGGTGTCGCAACGTGAGCGCCGTGCGCATGGGCCAGGTCATTCTCGTGAGCACTGTCGGGGCTACCGACTATCCCCCGCTCTGCTTCAAGACACGGACGGGTTCCCGCTGCTCTCTAGTGCTGTGCGACAAGGATCTCCAAGAAACGACATCAACAACCGCTTCACGGCTTCGCGAAGAAAAACCGCACCCAGACGAAGGTGTACAAGGTTCTGCCGAAGCCGTAGCAGCACGACCACGTGCGGATGGCTCGCGAGTCCCGCTAGACCTCCCGCGCACCGCTGAGGATCGGCTCCGCGACATCTAAGCTCGGCACCAGAGATGCCGTGGTCGGCACCTGACCGCTGAGGCGTTCGTGTTCTGCTCGGAGTGCTGGCGGCCGCGAGTTCGGTAGCCGAATGTCAGAAGGCCCGCCGGATGGCGGGCCTTC
>CAWATN010000005.1:0-13221 GCA_963784945.1 uncultured Thermoleophilia bacterium
GCGAAGCCTCGCCCTCGGCCCTCCGCCCCTACGCGGGCGGCGGGCCGGTGGAGTTCCGCAGCACGAGCCTGGTCGCGAGCTCGATGCCGAGTGTCTCGACCTTCTGCCTCTCGATCAGCCGGGAGAGAAGGCTCACCGCCATCCGCCCCATCTCCTCGAGCGGCTGACGGACGGTCGTCAACGCCGGGGAGACGATGCGCGAGATGACGGCGTCATCGAAGCCGACGATCGAGAGATCCTCCGGAACGCGGAGGCCACGCTCGCGCGCTACGCGCAACGCCCCGACTGCCATGTTGTCGTTCGACGCGAAGATTGCGGTGGGCGGCTCCGCGAGCGAAAGCAGCGCATGGGCCGCATTGGCGCCTCCCTCGATCTCGAAGTGTCCCGGCATCATGAGCTCTGGCGCAGGGAGCACGCCGGCGGTCGCGAGAGCGGCGTGGTAGCCATTGATGCGCTCTTCGCTCGCGAACCAGCCGCTCTCGCCAGTGATGATCGCGATGCGACGGTGGCCGAGGCCGAGGAGGTGATCGGTCGCGGCGCGTGCCCCCGCCAGGTGGGCCGCAGAGACAGATGGCAGGTCTTCGGCGACCGGTTGGCGCGAGTCGACGATCACGAACGGGAACCCCTGCATCTGGAGTTCGTGTAGCTCCTCCCGCGACTCGGATGGGAGGACGAGAATTGCCCCGTCGGTCGTGCCGCGCATCAACCGCTCGACGAGTGCAACCTCTCGGTCGTGGAGGTGGAGCGTCGGACACAGGACGGCGCGCATGTCGGCTTCGTGCAGTGCTTCGGTCGCGCCCGACAGGATCGCCGTGAAGTAGTCGCCGAGCACGTAGGGGATCGTCAGCCCGATGAGCCCCGTTCTCCCCACTGACAGGGCACGGGCACTCCGGTTCGTCGAGAAGTTGTGTGCTCTCACCACGCGTGCAACCGCATCCCGAGTCTCGTCCGAGACATCCGGGCGGTCGTTGATGACCCGTGAGACCGTTGCGACAGAGACGCCGGCGAAGCGTGCAATGTCGCGAATCGTCGCTCGAGTGCTGGTATCCGGAGCTTCAGGCATCGCCTTTGATCCTATCTATTCTGTTTCGGAACCGGTTTCGGAAATACTACCCAAGAGAGGTGTCGCAATACAAGGCATCTAGAATATCCAAGGATCTAAAGCACCAAAACATGCCATTCACAGGACTTGACTCTTGCCTCTCAATCTGTTAACCGTTACCGGTACATTTCCGAGAACAACTGATTCGCCGCCCGGACGTCACAGTTTCCGGTGCCGGAGAACACAGGATCGAATGGAGGGAGAGGCCCGGCACACCAAGACTGAGCGGTAACAGGAAGTGCACCTCCGACCCGGCGACGATGCCAGCGGACGGCGACGATGCCGGTGCAGAGGTGCGATGTCTTCGATTCCAGGTCACCTGACCTCCGTCCGCACGATGCGGGTCGCGGAGGCGAGCAAAAGGAGTGGGTGAAGCACATGAAGAGTCGCTTTCGCACCAGGATCACCGTTCTTGCCCTCGGCGGAGCCGTTGTCGCTGCTGCCGTAGCCACGGCTGCGTTCGCATCGGCCGGTAGCCACGCCCGGTCTGCCGCCGATCACAAGTGCCCGATCGCGACGGGCTCCGGCGACGCCGCGTTCGTGAAGAACTTCAACCCGTTCAACAACGGCGCCTCGCGTGATTTCACCTGGGGCGGGATCTACGAGAACCTCCAGGTCACGACCGCCTTCGGCGGGGGTAACGCGTACAATATCCTCGCCAAGAGCCTCGTGTACTCGAAGGACGGCAAGACCCTCACCATCACGATCGTGCCGAACGCGAAGTGGTCGAACGGCAAGCCGGTCACCGCGGCGGACGTCGCCTACAGCCTGTCCATCGGGAAGCAGGACAAGGCTGCCGACCGGATCGGCCTGACGGATGCGAGCAGCAACATCAAGTCGATCTCGGTGGGAGGGCCGTTCAAAGTCGTGGTGAAGTTCAACGCCGTCGACTCGACGTTCGTCGGCTCGAAGCTCCCGAACGCACCGATCGTCCCGAAGGCCATCTGGTCGAAGGTGACGAAGATCATGGACTTCACCAACCCGAACCCGGTGGGCTCGGGCCCGTTCAACCGGATCACCCGCTTCAACGGCCAGGACTACGTCCTCGGCAAGAACCCGAACTACTACATGCCGGGGCTTCCGAAGATTCCGTGCGTCGAGCGAATCGCCGCGGCGTCGAACGATGCCGCGCTGCTGCAGATCGTGAACGGCGAGGCCGACTGGACGCACAACTTCGTGCCGAACGTCGAGTCCGCCTACCAGTCGAAGGATCCGGCTCACTACCACAACGCCTATCTGACGACAGGCCTGCCGGTGGCGCTCTACTTCGACCTCACGAAGTACCCGTACAGCCTCCTCGGCTTCCGCAAGGGCGTCAGCCTGGCGATCAACAGGCAGGACGTCTCCAAGCTCGGTGAGTATGGCTACGCCCCGCCCACGTCCGCTCTCGGACTCGAGCAGATGTACCCGAAGTGGATCGACCCGTCGCTCAAGGCGCGGGCCAAGGCGATGGCCGCCTACTCGCCCACAGCGGCCAAGGCAGCCTTCCAGGCGGCTGGTTTCACCTACAAGGGGTCGAAGCTCATCGACCCGAAGGGTGATCCCGTCAGCTTCGACATGCACGTGATCGGCGGTTGGTCCGACTGGGTCGCATCGTTGCAGATCATCAGCCGGAACCTTCAGGCCGTCGGGATCGACGCCAACGTGAAGCTCGAGCCGGACTGGGGAGCATGGCAGCCGAACGCGATGAGCACCAAATTCGTCTCGCTGCTTTGGAACTACGGCAACAACGACGTGACGCCGTACTCCTACTTCTACGCCCACTTCGACCCGTCGCAGAACCTCGGTGCCGGGGTGGACTCGGTGGGGACCGGCAACTGGGAGCACTACTCGAACGACAAGGGAGCAGCGCTCCTGAAGCAGTTCAAGGCGACGCTCGATCCTGCCAAGCAGAAGGCGATCGCCTACCAGTTGCAGTCGCTCTTCCTCGACGAGCTCCCGTACGTGCCGCTGTTCATCGGCCCGCGCTGGGCGACGTACAGCACCAAGCACTTCGACGGCTGGGTGACGTGGAAGAACCAGTACGTCGACCCGATCTACTCCACGCAGCAGCAGGTCGAGAAGATCCTGCTGTCGCTCAGGCCCGTGGCGTCGACCTAGACCACCAGCATCACATCTCCCGCCGCGACTCGGTGGGCCGGCCACGTGCTGGCCCACCGAGTTCCGGCCGCGACGCGGTGGCTGTGCCGGCAACAGGATGCGGTACCGCCGTTCGCGTGTGAACATGTGACGCGGCACTCGTCGCCCTGAAACCGACGTCGGGAAGGAGGTTCGGCTGTGCGTTTCATCCTCCGCAGGTTTGTGTTCTACGTCATCGCCTTCTGGGCGGCGATCACGCTGAACTTCCTCCTCCCGCGACTGATGCCGGGGTCACCGCTCGACGGCCTCATCCTCCGCTACGGCTCGGCGATCCAGAACAACCCCGATCTGGTCGCAGCAGCTCAAGGCGTCGCTCGGAGGGGCTGACGTGCCGATCTGGCGCGCGTATCCGACGTACCTGCACAACATCCTCACCGGCAACCTCGGCATCTCGACCGCACAGCAGGTTCCCGTGACGGAGATCATTCGGAACACCCTGCCCTATTCGATCTTTCTCGTCGGCTGTGGCTTCATCCTCTCGTTCGTGATCGGCACCTTTCTCGGGATGCTTGCTGCCTGGCGGCGTGGCGGGATCACCGATCGGGTGGGAACCCCGGGCCTGATGGCGCTGCAGTCGTTCCCGGCGTTCTTTCTCAGCCTCGTCGCCGTGTACTTCCTCGGGCTCAAGCTCGGGTGGTTCCCGATTCAGCACGCGTACTCGAACGACACCAATCCCGCGTACACCTGGGGCTTTGTCGCCGACGGCTTCAGACACGCACAGCTGCCGGTGCTCGTGATCATCGCCATCAGTGCCGGCGGGTGGCTGCTCGGGATGCGCAACGTGATGATCACGACGGTCCAGGAGGACTACGTCACGATGGCCCACGCAAAGGGCCTCAAGGACCGGAAGGTGATGACCGGGTACGCAGCTCGCAACGCGATCCTGCCGCCGCTAACAGGCTTCGCCGCGTTCTTCGCGAGTGCGGTCGGAGGTCTCATTCTCGTCGAGGTGGTGTTCAGCTACCCGGGTGTCGGGCTCACGATCCAGCAGGCGGCACTCGGCCACGACTACCCCCTCGTGCAGGCGCTCTTGCTCGTGTTCGCTTTCACCGTCCTCCTCGCCAACTTCATCATGGACTGCGTCTACGTGATCCTCGATCCGCGCGTGAGATCGTCCTGATGGGCGAGCTCTCGCAGCGGGCGCCGGCCGGTGTCGGCCCGGTTCCGGCGCGACGGAGGTGGCCCGCCACGCCGGAACCGATTCGGCTTCTGCTGCAAAACCGAATGTCCGCCTTCGGAATAGCGCTTCTCGCCGGCATCATTGCGGTCACGGTCTTCGCGCCCTGGTTGACGAGCCAGAGTCCCTCGATCCCTCATTCGCTCCCGGGCCAGCCGCCCTCGTGGACCGATCCGCTCGGCACGACGGATCAGGGTTACAGCGTGTACGCCCAGGTGATCCACGGTGGGCGCATCTCGCTTGTCGTTGCCGGTACGGCGACGCTGATCGCGATGGCTATCGCGATCACGTTGGGGCTGTTCGCTGCGCACTGCGGAGGCGTCATCGATGACGGGATCACTCTGGTGACGAACATCTTTCTCGTCATCCCGACCCTGCCGCTCCTCATCGTCATCTCGTCGTTCCTGCATCAGACTGGCCCCTGGATCATGGCATGGATCATCGGGCTCACGAGCTGGCCGATCGAGGCAAGGATCCTGCGCGGCCAGGCGCTCTCCCTCCAGGGCCGAGATTTCATCCAGGCGGCGAGGGTCACAGGCGAGTCGACGTTTCGGATCGTCTTCTTCGAATTGATGCCGAACATGCTCAGCCGCATTGCAGCTGGCTTCGCGTTCGTCTTCATCCAGGCTGTGTTCTTCGAGGCGGCGCTCGAGTTTCTCGGTTTCGGCGACGCGAACAAGATCAGCTGGGGCACGACGCTCTTCTGGGCCACGAACAACTCAACGCTCTTGCAGGGCGAGTGGTGGCACTTCCTCTTCCCCGGGCTCGCGATCTCCCTCACGATTCTCGCGATCGTGTTCATCAACTACGGGATCGATGAGCTCGGCGATCCCCGACTTCGCCGGACCGGCCCGAAGAAGCCGGGCTTGCTGACACGACTGTTCTGGCCGAGGAAGGCGATATGAGCACGGTCGCTGCTCAATCGGGAGGGCTGGAAGATCGGGCTGGAGCCGGTGCTCCACTCGTAGAGCTCGAGGGTCTCGTGGTCGAATACGGGTTTGGCGAGGATGCAGTGCGCGCCGTCAATGGGATCTCGCTCGCGATCCATCCGGGCGAGATCGTGGGCCTAGCGGGTGAGTCTGGTTGTGGCAAGAGCACGGTGGCGAGCGCGATCATGCAGATCCTGCGTGCGCCAGGTCACGTTGCAGGCGGCAGCATCCGATTCCGCGGCGAGGAGCTGCTCGGGTTGAAGACGGAGGAGTTGCGCAGTTTCCGCTGGCGCAACGTCTCACTCGTGTTCCAGAGCGCGATGAACTCGCTCAATCCGGTCACGCGGATCGGGGACCAGTTCGTCGATATGTTCAAGGCGCACGAGAAGATTCGCAAGAGCGAGGCTCTGGATCGCGCCGGCGACCTGCTCGAACTGGTCGGCATCGACAGGAAACGTCTGCGTGCCTATCCGCACGAGCTCTCCGGCGGGATGCGCCAGCGAGTCATCATCGCAATGGCGCTCTCTCTGCGGCCGGAGCTCCTCCTCATGGACGAGCCGACGACCGCACTCGATGTCGTCGTCCAGCGCGAGATCCTGCAGGAGATCCAGCAAGCTGCAGCGCGAGCTCGGGTTTGCGGTGATGTTCATCACCCACGATCTTTCGCTACTCGTCGAGATGAGCGACCGCATCGCGATCATGTACGCCGGCGACATCGTCGAGCTCGCACCGGCAGACGAGCTCTTCCAACGTCCGCTCCATCCGTACACCTCTGGGCTGATGAGCTCATTTCCGCCGCTCACCGGGGAACGGAAGCTGATGATGGGCATACCTGGGTCGCCGCCCGATCTCAAACGCCCCCCCGCGGGTTGCCGCTTCCATCCGCGGTGCCCTGTTGCCCGCGAGACGCCGTGTTCTCGGGATGTCCCGGACCTGCGCCGGCTCGGCGACGATCGTTTTGCTGCCTGTCACTTTGCGGAGAACACCCAGTGAGCTCGACAACTCATCCAATCGCTCTCGAGGCCCGTTCGCTCTCGCGGCACTTCTCCGTCGGCACCGGCTGGTCGCCGCGCCGCGAGACGCTCCGCGCTGTCGATGATGTGAGCTTCACGCTTCGCCCGGGGCACGTTACGGCCCTCGTCGGTGCAAGCGGGAGTGGAAAGAGCACGGTGGCGCGCCTGCTCACGCAGTTGTACCGACCCACCTCGGGCTCGATCTGGCTCGGTGACGAGGACGTCAGCAACCTTCGCGGTCGCCGTCGGATCCGGAACTACCGCTCCCACGTGCAGATGATCTTCCAGGATCCATTTGGCTCACTCAATCCGGTCAAGCGCATCGAGCACCACATCGCGCGCCCGCTCCGAATCCATCACATCGTTCCCGAGGCCGATGTGCGTGAACGAACCCTCGAGCTGCTCGAGGCAGTGGGACTCGTTCCCCCCGAGGTAATCGCCGCGAAGTATCCGCACGAGCTCTCGGGAGGGCAGCGCCAGCGCGTCGCGATCGCACGAGCACTCGCGGTCGAACCGAGGGTCGTGCTGGCGGACGAGCCGATCTCGATGCTGGATGTCTCGATTCGGCTCGGGATTCTGAACTTGATCGCCGAACTGAAACGAACACGAGAGATCGCGTTTCTCTATATCACCCACGACCTCGCGAGCGCTCGCTATGTCGCGGACGAGGTACTCGTGATGGTGGCCGGGAGGATCGTCGAACAAGGCGCCACCGACGATGTCCTGCATCGGCCGCTGCACGATTACACCAAGCTCCTGCTCTCGGCGGTTCCCGACCCTGCCGCGGGCCTTCATGCCGATGCGTGGGCCACGCGCGGCAACGTGGAGCAGGTTCCGCGATGACGGCACCCCAACCGCGCTCGTCGAGGAGCGCCCAGGCCACTGGGTGCGGCGGGTGCAGCCGTGACCGCAACCGTTTTTGACCCACTACGACACCGAGAGGCAACCCCAATGACCCCTGATTTCAACCGCAGCGTCTTGCCGGAGGCCCAGTGATGGCACGCATTGGCCTGATGCTCTACTCCGTTCGGCGAGCCTGCGCCGACGACTTCGAGGCGACCCTCCGCGCGGTCGCTGCGATCGGTTACACCGGTGTCGAGGTCTTCGACCTCCACGGCCACGCCGTGTCGGACGTGCGTGGCTGGCTCGATGCGTGCAACCTCGACGTCTGCGGGTTGCACGCCCCTCTCGACTCGGTCGAGGCCAATCTGGTGAGCCTGGCCGCGACTGCGGAAGCCCTTGGGACAAAGAGGCTGGTCGTCAGCTGGGTAAGCCCTCCCACCTCGGCGGCCGATGTAGAAGCAATTCGCGGTCGACTCGAGGCGGCCGAAGCTTCGGCACGCGATCTCGGCTTGACGCTCGGGTTCCACAATCATGACGGCGAGCTTCGCGTGTTCGGCGATGGCCCATCCCTCCTCGAGCGCCTGCTCGTCGAGATGCCTCAGCTCGAGCTCGAGCTCGACCTCGGCTGGGTGTGGTATGCAGGCGCCGATCCCGTGATGCTCGTGGAGCGCACGAACGGGCGCGCCCCGCTCGTTCACATCAAGGACTTCCTCAATCGTGACGAGCACTCCTACTGCGCGGTCGGCGACGGCGCAGTCGGCTACGACGTCCTGGCGCCGGCTGCCGTGACAGCGGGCGTCGAGTGGCTGCTGGTCGAGCAGGACGAGGTCGAAGGGCCCGAGCTCGGTGCGGCCGCTCGCTCGTTCGAGGCGCTCACGTCATTCGTGGCGGTGGCGGCGTGAACAGGCCGGCCAGTGTCGGGATCGTGGGCTGCGGCGTGATCAGCCGGCAGTACGCCGAGAACGCGCGAGCATTCGATTCGTTCGACGTCGTGGCGTGTGCCGACCTCGATCCGCAGCGAAGCGAGGCGCTGGCGGTGGAGCACGCAATCGCAGCGCTGTCGGTCGAGGAGCTGATCGCCGATCCGACGATCGACGTCCTGCTGAACTTGACGCCCCCGGCTGCTCATGTCGAGGTCATCCAGGCTGCGCTCGCGGCGGGGAAACACGTCTATACCGAGAAGCCGCTGGCGACCACCGATCCCGAGGCTGCCGCCCTGGTGGCCGAGGCGGACCGCCATGGTCTGCGGATCGGATGTGCGCCGGACATCTTCCTCGGCGGCGCGTACCAGGCGGCACGGGGTCTCATCGACGAGGGAGCGATCGGTGAGCCGCTGGCGGCGAGTGCCGCGATGCTCCTCGGGGGCCAGGCCTCCTGGCACCCTGACCCGGACATCTTCTTCGCCGACGGTGCTGGTCCCCTTCTCGACATGGGCCCGTACTACGTGACAGCCATCGTCGCTCTGCTCGGCTCCGTGCGGAGCGTCGCCGGGTTCGCTTCGTTGCGAGTGGCGGAACGGACGATCGAGGTGGGCCCTCGGCAGGGAGAGGTGTTCTCGGCAACGACACCGACCCATACGACCGCTGCACTCCAGCTCGACAGCGGCGCGACGGCGACTCTCGTGGCGAGCTTCGAGGCGCCGAGTCAGTACGTCTGTGATCTGCGGATCTACGGTTCCGAGGGAACGCTCGAGCTCCCCGATCCGAATTTCTTCGGCGGTACCATTCGGCTTCGGCGTGGCCGTGGAGACTGGGAGGACGTCACTTACCCGTCACACGGCACGCGAGAGGGTCGAGGGCTGGGGCTTGCCGAGATGATCGACGCGATCGATGCCGGACGCTCGCACCGTGCCTCGGGCCAGCTCGGACGGCATGTCGTCGGCGTCGCCCGCGGGATCTTGGAAGCCGCCGCCACTTCGGCCACCGTCGACATCGAGGCGCGTGTCGATCAGCCCGCGCCTCTTCCGGTTCCCGTTGTGGCGCCTGCCGCGTCGTGACCGCTGGGCCGATCGCAGACGGCGTTGCCTCGCTGGTCAGTGAGGACGGGATCGCCTTCCGTGATCGCAACCGGAACGGGCAGCTCGATGTCTTCGAGGACCCGCGTCGCCCGATCGAGGAGCGCGTGGCCGACCTCCTCAAGCAGATGACGCTCGACGAGAAGGCCGGAATGCTTTTCCAACAGGGCCTCGGGGTGGGTTCGGACGGTCAGCTCGTCGAGGAGCTGGGACCGTTCACGGCCGCGACGACCTCGGATCTCGTCTGCTCGCGTCTGCTCACGCACTTCAATGTCTATGCCACCCCGGAACCGCGGCTCCTGGCCGAGTGGCACAACCGGCTGCAACGCCTGGCCGAGAGCGCGCGCCTCGCTATCCCTGTCACCGTCTCGTCCGACCCGCGGCACGGTTTCAGCGCGAACCCGGCCACGAGCTGGGCGGGCGGCCATTTCTCGCAGTGGCCGGAGCCTCTCGGCCTTGCCGCGACGCGTGACACGGGACTCGTGTTGGAGTTCGCCGACATCGCGCGCCAGGAGTACACGGCCGTCGGCATCCGTGTCGCACTCCATCCGTCGGCCGATCTCGCGACCGAGCCCAGATGGGCGCGCGCTGCAGGGACGTTCGGCGAGGACGCGCAACTCGCGGCGGGCATGGTCGGCGCCTACATTCGTGGATTCCAGGGTGACGGTCTCGGGCCGACGAGCGTCGCGTGTGTGACGAAGCACTTTCCCGGAGGCGGCCCGCAGCGCGACGGTGAGGATCCGCATTTCCCCTACGGACGCGAACAGGTCTACCCGGGAGATCACTTTGACTACCACCTGATCCCGTTCGAGGCGGCGCTCGCTGCAGGAACCGCGCAAATCATGCCCTACTACGGAATGCCAGTCGGGACGGCGCTCGAGGAGGTCGGCTTCGGCTTCAACCGCGGCGTCATCACAGCTCTACTGCGCGACCACTACGGCTTCGATGGTGTGGTTCTGTCCGACTGGGGTCTCCTGACCGATACGCCCATCGCCGGCTCGCTGTGGCCGGCCCGCGCGTGGGGTGTCGAGCACCTGGATACGGGTGAACGGATGCTGAAGTCTCTCGACGCCGGTGTCGATCAGTTCGGTGGGGAAGCGTGCGTTGCAACGCTCCTCGAGCTCGTCCACTCGGGCAGGCTGTCAGAGGACCGGCTCGATGTCTCCGTGTGTCGTCTTCTCCGAGACAAGTTCCGCCTGGGGCTGTTCGACGACCCGTATGTCGATCCGGATGCAGCCGCAGAGATCGTGGGGCAGCGTTCGTTCCGCGAGGCAGGTGAACTGGCCCAGCGCAGGTCGATCGTGTTGCTGAAGGACAGCGGGTCGGTGCTGCCGCTCGCCGGCCATCCGAAGCTCTTCGTCGAGGGCGTAGACGTGGATGCGGCCGGAGTCGATGCCGATGTCGTCCCCCTTCCCGAAGACGCCGACGTGGCGCTCGTCAGGTTGCAGACCCCTTTCGAACCCAGAGAAGGCCTGTTTCTGGAGCAGTTCTTCCATGCGGGCAAGCTCGACTTCGAGCCTACGGAGATCGAGCGCTTGCTCGCGCTCATGCGCGAGGTGCCGACGATCGTGGAGATCACGCTCGACCGTGCGGCTGTGATGCCCGAGCTCGCCGAGCACGCGGCCGTGGTTCTTGCGAGCTTTGGTGCTAGCGACGCTGCGGTTCTCGACGTCGTTTGTGGCCGCTCGGTTCCCGGTGGCAGGCTGCCGATCGAGTTGCCTGCGTCGATGGAAGCCGTCGAGCGGCAGTTGCCGGACGTTCCGCACGACTCCGAGGATCCCATCTTCCGGTACGGGGCGGGCCTCGGCTAGGCAAGCCTACGGGGTCGACAGAAGCTGCTCGTCGTGCCTCCGGCGGATTCCCCGCCGAGCGAGCCAAACGAGCAACGCAAGCAGAGCCAGCGGACCGACGATCACGAGTGCATAGAGAACGATCATCGCTTCGAGTGCGAGGATCTCGACGGCGCGGTCGACCGCGCCGTCGAACCTCGAGGGCACGGCCGGAACGACCGCTGACTCTCGGGTCTGCACGTTCAGCTGGATCGTTGCGTAACGCGCCTCGGCGTTCACCTGAGCACGAGACACTCTGACCTCTGCAAGTGCGCTGCGGGCAGCGTCGCGCCGCGCCTCGAGCGCCGCGCGCGTCTCTGCGTCCAGGTCGGTTGCAGCAAGCCTCGCGGAGAGCCGGGCGATTTGTTCGCGCAACGCAGTCTCATGCTTGGTCAGCTCGTCTACTTGCCCCTGGAGATCGTCGATCTGCACCTGCTGGGCCACGATCTTGCCGAGGCCCGAGAGCCGCACTATCGCGTCCTGCACGTTCGCGGTTGGCACCTTGAGGGTCAGCGACGAGACGCCGGTGTCGGATGTCGCGTAGGAGGCGGTGACGAGATAGCCGCCGAGATCACGCGTGATCCGCAGGGCCTGCTGCGTCGCGTTCGAGAGGGCATCGATGTTCTTGACCGACAGCGTCAGCTGCGCCGAGTAGCGTTGGGCGCGGCCGGCAGTGGGCGCAGGCGTCGCGGCATCCGCGGCTGTACCCGCCTTGAGCTGAGGTGCAAGCTGCTCGCGGGTCGGGTTGGCACCGTCGCTCGGCTTGACTCCCCCCTGGACCGCGACGGCCACGGACTGCGGCCTCGATCCGGAGTCGAGCAGGCCGGCGATACCGGCGATGCCGAGGAGAATCACGGCCGTCGCAGGAACGGCGACGAGCGTGAAGCGCCGGGCCGAGACCCGGGACAGCCGGTCGAAGGGAGAAGGCCGCCTCTTCGGTTCGGCGGTGGCGATCGCTCGCACGCGGTCTCGGAGGAGACTGTCGGCGACGGGCCGGGCAGACTGCAGCTCGGTGATCAGCTCAGCGGAGGTCATCGTTTCTCACCTTCTCTTCGAGTTTGGACAGTGCCCGGCTCAGCCGCGTGGACACGGCCGTTGGGCTGACGCCGAGCACACGAGCCGTCTGCTCGCCGTCGAGCTCGATCACGATGCGAAGGACGAGCACCTCTCGCTCGCCGGCGCTGAGCGTGGCAAGTGCGGTCTGGAGTTCGGGGGAAAGGCCTTCGATGAAATCGGCCTCCTGGGCTTCGGGCTGTGCAGCGGCCTCCTCTCGACGGCGGCGCCGAGAATCGGCGCGGAACCAGTCGAGCGCGGTCGTGTGGGCTATACCGAGCAGCCAGGTGCGAGCGCTGCCTCGGCGGACGTCGAAGCGCGACCATTGACGCAGAGCCTTCTCAAAAGTTGCGCCTGAGAGATCGTCGGCTAGCGCCCGGTCGCGTGTCATGTAGAGCAGGTAGCCGAACACATCGTCCAGGTGACGCTCCGCCGCCTCTGCGAACGTCGGGGAGGTTCCGGTGTGCGTCAAAGTCCTGGTGAGTGTCACAGCGTGCATGATCGTTCTACGCCACCGGGTGGCTGTCGCGTCACATCCCAGGTTATGGTTCGGTCGTGTTTCGGCATCCCGCAGCCGCTCTGGTTTTCATTGCCGTCTTTGCGGTCGTCGCGGGCATCGGCTCGCCCGGTGCTTCGGCCGCTGCTCCGTCCGTGATCCGACTCGTCTCGATCACGACGTCCGAGTCGAGTATCGATCTGCCGCCCCGAAAAGCAAGCGTCGGCGACCGTCAGCTGTTCACGAGCAAGCTCCTCAACGCACGTGCCCAGTTCGGGAAGCCCAAGGGCGCCGTCGTCGGCTCTGATCGCGGGACGGTCACGCTGACGAGCGCGATGCGGGCCAACCTCAGGACCGTCGTGAAGTTGCCCGGCGGCACGCTCACTGTCAGCGGCCTCCTCCGAGTTGCGGGCAAGGGCGGCGTGTCGACAGCGGTTGTCGCGGGGACGGGTATCTTTGCAGGGGCCCACGGGACGCTGACGATTCCCGCTCCCACCGGGCCGAAGACGGCGCTCAATATCTATCGGCTCTCGTACGCACCGGTAGCCTGACGCCCTAGCCGGAGGCGGTGGCCACCAGTGCGTACGTGTAGTGCGCACTGGAGTCTGTTCGCTTGGTCGGAGTCA
>CAWATN010000006.1:0-259181 GCA_963784945.1 uncultured Thermoleophilia bacterium
GAGCTACTGGGGCACGGGACGGACTGAGGCCTTCAGCGACGGCGTCTTCGCAATCGCGATCACGCTGCTCATTCTCGAGGTCAACGTGCCCGAGACAGCATTCGACAACCTGTGGCGCGGCATCGCCGACCAGTGGCCGTCCTACCTCGCATATGCGACGAGCTTCATCACGATCGGAGGGATTTGGCTTGCCCACCACGGCATCTTCCGTCGCTTGCAGTACGCAAACCAGCGGCTGATGGTGATCAACCTCCTCCTGCTGATGGTCGTCTCGTTCTTGCCCTTCCCGACCAAGCTGATGGCAGAAGCGATCCACCAAAGCGACGCCGAGCGCGCCGCGGTCATCTTCTACGGCGCCACGCTGCTCGTCATCTCGTCCCTGCTCAGTGCCCTCTGGGGATCGGTCACGCTCGATCGCCACCTGCTCCAGCCGGAGGTGGACGAGAACGAGATCAAAGCGATCACCCTGGCAGCAACGCCGACGATCGGTTTCTATGCCGTCGTGATCGTGCTCGCCTTCGTGGCACCTGTGGTCGCCGTCTACGGGTTCCTCGTCATCGCCATCATCTCCGTCCTCCGGGCGCGCGGCGACAGCAGCGTTCGTCGCCACCCGACGGCTACCTAAGGCGACCGCGTCCACCTGCGCGCGGGCGAGGGGCGTCACCATCCGTTGCGCGCCGACTACGTCTTCGGTGTCTGGCGCTGCCAGCGGTTCCAGGGCCACATGCCGTCCATCTCGACCTCGAGCGCGAAGCTGAGCAGGATCCGGACGACGACGACCACACCCAGTACGACAACGCTCTCGTAGGTCGGATCGACGATGATCGTCCGCACGATGTCGGCCACAATCAGCACCTCCAGACCGAGCAGGATCGAGCGACCGAGATTACGACGCAACTCCTCGTACGAGCCCGGCCGACGCTCAGGCTGCGACACCCGCAGCAAGAAGATCAGGAACGCCCCCAATCCCCCGAGAGCATGATTGCCGCCCCAACCGCCTCGACGACGCGAACGATGTCAGAAACGGTGCTCTTGTAATCCATCCCGAGCAAGCCTACGCACAAAAGACCGGCCGCACACCCAACCACATCGCACCACTTCGCCGAGAAGCTGAGCGTCGGCAGACGCGGACGAACCCAGCGCTAGAGGACCTGCGGCGGCGGCCGCGAACTCGCCTGCCATGGCAGATGACATGAGATGGGAGCGTCGATTCGACCGCCGGCTCGCGCGCGCCACAACGCCGCGACGGGCCGCGGTCGTTATTGCCCTCGCCACGACGTCGATCACGGTCGCGGCGGGACTGCTGATGACCGCGATTGACCACAAGAACTTCCCATCGGTCGGTGGTGGCCTCTGGTGGGCCATTCAGACCGTAACGACGGTCGGCTACGGCGACAACATCCCTGAGACCCCCGCCGGACGGATACTGGCCGCACTCGTGATGCTGCTTGGAATCGGCTTCCTCACGGTGATCACCGCGGCGATCACCAGCTCGTTCGTCGCACAGGCACACAAATCGAAGGAAGATGTCGAGCACGACTTGCCGGCCACTGCGAAGCAACTACAAAGTGTCGACGCTCACCTCGATCAGGTCGACGCCCGCCTCGAACGGATCGAGGCGGCCCTGAGTGCACGCCCAAGTTCGGGCCTCGGCTAACGGCACTCAACTGCGGTGAATGCCTCAACGCGCACCACCGGGCCACGGGCTGCTTGCTAATCGCCGAGCATTAGCGGTGGGCATCGCTGAAACGATCCGCTGGGCTGCCCGAACCGTACTTGAGGTGCCGCCGGCGAGCGGCCGCTGGGTACTGAGCCGCCGCTCCGAGATCAGCCGGGTGAGCCATCGCGTAAGGCTCGCTCGAACTTCGGATCCTCGAAGCGGGCGTAACGCGCAACGGGGTCGAGAGCATCCCGAAGCGGAACCTCATCACGCTCCCCCGCCGCGACCTCAGCGAGGAAGACGCTGCCCTGGTCGAGTGCGCGTCGTAGCCGAACGATCGTGTGGGGCTGGCGGTCATACGAACACATGTTCTCATGACGCAGCCCTTGCGGTTGGCACTGTGATCGCCGAGCCTCCGACCCACGAGAGGCCGTGTCGCCCCGCGCAGCGTTCGCAACTGCCGCCCTTCTCACCTCCACGTAGATAGTGCGCGCATTGGCGCCGAGAACTCAGAATGGCGCAATAGCGCGCAGATTGTCACAGGATTGACCTGTGGAATCCGACCCTGAGGAACCCGCGACAGCCCTGCCGACCATGTGGCCGCCGATGAGCCGCGTACGCTGCGAACGTGCGAGTTGGGCGCCGGAGTCGCATTGCCGTAACGCCGCTGTGTGCTGCGCTGGCTGTCGTGCTCGCGTATCTCGCGAGCGGAACGGTACATCCCGCGAACTCAGCGCGCACCGCGCAGGTCTCCGGCGCGGTCTCGAGACACGAGCAGGTGCGGAAGCCGCCGCGCACCGCGTACCACGCCGCCTCGATCTCGACACGCAAGCAGGTGCGGAAGCCGCTTGTGGCGGAGAGGCGGGCGACCGCGTATGCCATTGCTTTCTTCGGCGACTCGGTGAGCGTCGGCTTCGGAGCCTCCAAGCGGGGCCACGGTTACGTCTCCCGCGTGTCGAGTTGGCTTCGAACGCACGGCAAGAGGGTCATCTCAAAGAACAACGCGAGGGGCGGCGTGCCAGTCGCCTACTGGATGTATACCCCGATGCCGAGGCAGCTCAACGCCGCGGTTGTCGAGCTCGGCACGAACGATGTCCGCCTGGGGACACCCTCGAGGCAGTTCGCGCTGGCCTACCGCACGCTCACGCGCCGCATCCGCGCGGCCAACCCGAAAGCCCAGCTTCTGTGCCTTTCTGTCTGGTCGCGTCCCGGAAGCTCGAGCCTCGAGGGCGTCATCAATACGCGGATCCGGGAGGCCTGCCCCGGCACGTACGTCGATATCACGGGGCTTCGCGACCGCCCGTATATTCGCTCGAGCGATGGCTTCCACCCGAACGATGCCGGGTATCGTCTCATTGCCGAAACGGTCGAGTCGGAGCTGAAGCTGAGCTGAGACGTGAGCCGGCGGTGCGGCTCGAGCGTCGTGCGCAGGAAGGTGCGTGCAGGATGCACGGGCCGCGAGTCGGTCGATCGTGCGCAAGAGGAGCGGCTTCACGGCGGAGCCGCTCCAGGTAGTCCGTAGTTACGCGTCGCTCGATGAGGGGGCTCCCCGATGCGAGTGCGGCGCGTCGCGATCACTGTGACGTATGAGGCCAGTGCCTTCGGCTCGCGGTGGGCATTCACGGAACCGTCCACGGCACGAAACGAGAGAAGAGGCCGCCCATGATCGCATTCCGTGGTGATGTGGAGGGGCTCCGGGCTGTCGCAGTGCTGCTCGTCGTGCTCGACCACCTCGAGGTGCCAGGTTTCCACGGCGGGTTCTTCGGCGTCGACGTGTTCTTCGTCATCTCCGGCTACCTGATCACGAGCCTGCTGGCGGCCGAGTACGCGAAGAAGGACGAGGCGCAGGGCGGCCATGGGTCGATCTCGATCCCGGGTTTCTATGCGCGGCGCGCCCGCAGGATTCTTCCTGCTGCGCTCACCGTGATCGTGGCCGTCGTTGTCGCCGGCGGCGTCTTGCTCAACGAATTGCGCGTCGCGCAGATCCGGCACGACGCTGTGTGGGCGGTGTTCTTCGGGTCGAACGTGAACTTCATCCGGCAGGCGACCGACTACTCCGTGCAGGGCTTGGTCGATAGCTCGCCGTTCCAGCACTACTGGTCGCTCGCAGTGGAAGAGCAGTTCTACCTCGTGTGGCCGGCGCTGTTCCTGGTCGTTGCGAGCGTCACCTGGTTCGGTGTGGCTGTGCGCTGGCGCGCCAGGGTTGCCATGTCCGTCTGCATCATCGCCGCCACGTCACTTGCGTGGTCGGTCGTTGCGACAGATCGAGGGCCGGCTGGCGCCTACTTCTCGACGCTCACGCGCGCGTGGGAGCTTGCGCTGGGCGCGCTGATCGGGATCATGACGACGAGTGCGACGCAGCTCCCGCGCCCGCTCGCCCGGGCGGCTTCCGCGTCCGGCGTGGCACTGTTCGTGGCGGCAGCCGTGGTCATCGGCGACACGACCCCCTTCCCGGGCGCGGCGGCTCTTCTGCCGACGGCCGCCACCGCCCTGTTGATCGTCGGAGGCATCACGGAGAGGACCCCTCTCCCGAACCGGGCGTTGTGCCTTTCACCACTTCGCTTCCTCGGCCGCATCTCGTACTCCATTTACCTGTGGCACTGGCCTCTCGTCGTGTTCGCAGCCGCGCTCTATCCCACAATGAGCAAGACCGCGCAGATGCGACTCCTCATCCTGCTCATCACGCTCGCCGTGGCCACGCTCAGCTACTACCTGGTCGAGCAGCCGGGCAGACGAATCGGCGTTCGAGTCCGACCCGACCGCGCGCCGGCCCGCCCGCGGAGGCGCGGCAGGAATCTCGTTACGGCGACCTTGGGTGCATGCGTACTCGCGGCCGTCTTTGTGGGGCTGGTGTCGGCAATCGATCCCGAGCGCTCGAATGCGATACCGGTCTATGCGGCGGCCATCTCGCATCCAGCGAGTCCGTCGTTGGTCCTGGGAGGCGCCGAAGGGACGCCGGCCGACGAGACGCCGTACGCGAGGACGGTGCGTTCCTGGCAGCGCGTGATTCGTACCAGCCTCAGCCTGCGGCAGCTTCCGGCGTCCCTCCGGCCGCTCTCGCCGCATCTCTCGAAGGCCTTTCCGCCGCCGTGTATCCGTGACCTCCCGGGTGTATCTGCCGACGAATGCGTCGTCGGGAATCCTGCCGCCGCGCACGTGGCAGTGCTGAACGGAGATTCGCACGCGGAGATGCTCCGCAACGCCGTCTGGCGCTCGTTTGACCCACAGACGTGGAGCATTCACATCTTCGCGCGGAACGGATGTGGGTGGGCCGGCGCCGAGGACGGGACGGTATCCGCGACGACGTGCGGACACCTCCAGGCCGAGGCGCTCCAGAGGATCCGAACGCTTCACCCCGACGCGCTCCTGCTGAGCGAGCACCTCGTCGTGACGACGTTTCGATCGCGCGCCGATATCGCGTCAAGCTTGGCAGCGTTCAGGCGTGCAGCCGCGAGGACGATCGTCATCGGCCACACGCCTCTGGCACGACCGTGGGACAGTTGCCTCGTGGGAACGGACATCACTGCGTGCTTCACGAGCTTGGATGCGACGTACTCGAGCGACGTAAGGGTCGAGCAGCAGCTCGCGACCCGCGCAGGCGCGATGTTCGTCGACAGTTCTGCCTGGCTCTGCGTCCCGGCAGGCGCGCAAACGGTGTGCCCGCCGGTGATCGACGGCGTGCCTGCGTTCAAGGATGACGACCACGTTGGGGCCGAGTACCAGTTCAAGCTCCGCCCGATCGTGCGGGCGCTGCTGCTCACGGCTGGGGTGCCCGTCGGCGGGCGAGCCTAATGCAGTTGGGGTAACGGAAGCAGCCGAAAGCGATCGAAGCATCGACCGCCCGAATCCTCAACACGCGGCGGTACTCGGCCGGCGAGGCGTCCCTGTGTGCCGCTTCAGCGGACGACGTCGTGCTGGATTGCCCACAGCGCGGCTGCCGCACGCGTCGAGACATCGATCTTCGTGTAGATGTGCTGGATGTGGTGGTCGGCGGTCTTGGGTGAGATCACGAGGCGGTCGGCGATCTGACGAGTTGTGAGGCCTTTCGCAGCGAGGCTGAGGACGTCGACCTCGCGGCGGGAGAGGCCGCCGGGGTTGTCGGGCCGCCGACGGGTGCCGGCCGCGGGCTCGCCGTGGCCGGCGGCGACGAGCACCGCTCGGGTCGCCCGGGGTTCGAGCACGCCTTCGGTCTCGAGCCGGCGGAGCTCGCCGGCTGCGTCGTCGTCTGTGAAGGGTGGGCGGTCGGCGCGCTCGGTGGTGAGCCCCACGTAGACCTCGGTCGCGGCGAGGAGGCAGGCGGCTGCGTCGCCCGTGTCGGCGCGGACGCGCTTGTGGTACCCGGAGCCGTCGCATTTCTCGTGGTGAGCCGCTGCGGAGGGGTTGAGCGCGGCGAGGGCGGGGGAGCGGCGGAGCATCTGCTCGGTCAGCATCGGGTGCAGCTCGACGCGGTCGAACTCCGTTCGCGTCAGCGCGGCGGGCTTGTCGAGGATGGCATTCGAAACGGCGGTTGTACCGAAGTCGTGCACGAGCGCGGCGCGGCCCAGGGTGGTGACCGCGTCGTCGGGCAGCCCGAGAACGCGGGCCGCATCGGTTGCGAGCTGCGCGCAATGACGGCTGTGCCCGCCCATGAACGGCGACTTGAGGTCGATGAAATCGGCCGCGACGACGAGCGCCGCATCGAGCTCGTCCCCCGCCAGCACCCGGCGAGGCTCTGGCTCGAGGTCGAGGACTGCGTCCCAGGGGTCGACCGCGGCGAGCCGCTCGAACCACTCGTTCCCGTGCTCGACGAAGAGGTCGGCGAGCATGGGGTCGTAGGTGCGGTCGCGGCGGTCGCGGGCGGTCTCGACCGCGCGGTCCGGCGAGAAGATGCGCGCGATCGCCTCCATGTCGTGGCTGAGGTGGACGACGCGCATGGGGAGCGGAATTGCCTCGCCCTCCGCATGGGTGGGGAAGCCCTTGCCGTTCCAGCGCTCGAACGTGAAGGCGAGAGACTCGCGGACACCCGGGGAGAAGTCGAGCCGCTCGACGAGCATGTCGCCCACCTCGCACCCCGAGGTGAAGTTGTAGACAGCCCACTCGTGCGCGGTCTGCTGGAGCATCCGGATGATCTCGTCGCGCTCCTCTTCTGAGCGCCCCGCGGTGGCGTAGGCGAAGACGTCGCTCATCACCTCGGCGGGGTTGGCGGCATCGTGGACGAGCGTCTGGGCGCGGATCGCGATCTCGTCGCCGAACAGTGTCGCGACCTCGTGCGCGTGACCGGTGCAGCCGATGTAGCGGAGCAGCGCGACCCAGTAGGCGGTCTCGCGAACGTCGTCGTCGACGTCGGCTGCGTCGCAGATCCACGTCGCGAGCAGGCACGAGCGCAGCTGCGACTCGAGCGGCTGCCCGAAGGCGTTGTCCTGCGCGAGCGCGAGCGTGGCGACGAACTCGGCGAGGCGGAGCTGCGTGTCCAAGATGGGGTGTCCTCCCGATGTTCTGGTGCGGTCGACTGAGCAGGATCCTGACACATCGCATCGCCGCTGTCGCCTCACACGACAAACGGCACTCACCGCTCCAGAGGAGGACAACATGTCGGCAACATCAGCCACGCCTCAGGACTCCATCCGGCTGGGACTCATCGCGGACCAGACCGGCCCGCTCTCGTTCGTCGGACTCGCGAATGCCAACGTCGGGCGCATGGTCGTGGGCGACATCAACGCCAAAGGCGGCCTGCTCGGCCGACCGCTCGAGCTCCATATCGAGGACGGCGCCACCGACGACACGGTCGCCGCCGAGGCTGCGGCCCGGCTCGTCCAGCAGGAGGTCGACGTCCTCTTCGGAGGTATCTTCAGCTCCACGCGACAGGCGATCAAGGGCCCAGCCGTCGTGGAGGGCAAGACGCTCTACCTCTACCCCGAGCAGTACGAGGGGCAGGAGTCCGACCCGCTGATCTTCTGCACCGGCCCTGTGCCCGCCCAGCAGGTCGACCCGTTCCTCCCGTGGCTCATGCGAGAGACGGGCGCGCGCACGTTCTACCTCCCCTCGGCCGACTACGTCTGGCCGCACGTCATGAATGCGCGGATCCGCGAGGTCGTCACCGCCAACGGCGGTGCGATCGTGGGCGAGGAGTACCACCCGCTCGATCACATGGACTACGAGGCGACCGTCGAGCGCATCATGGCGAGCGACGCCGACGTGGTCTTCAACACGATCGTGCCACCCGGCGTCTCGCCGTTCTTCGAATGCCTGTACGAGGCGGGCTTCACGCGCCGCGGCGGCAACCTCGTCTGCACGTACTTCGACGAGAACTTCCTCAACATGGTCCCGGCAGCGCACGTCGAGGGGCTCTACAGCTGCCTCGACTACTACCAGGCTGTGAATGACCCGTTCAGCCGGAAGCTGCTCGAGCAGTACGAGGGGCTGTACCCCGGCGACGCCAAGTTCACCGGCGGCAGCGGCTGCTCCGGCCTCTACCGAGCAATTCGCCTCTGGGCCGCGGCCGTCACCGAGGCAGACACGCTCAACCAGTCCGACGTTGTCGCCGCGCTCGACCACGCCAGGATCGCCGAAGGCCCCGGCGGGCCGGCGGCGATGGTGCCCGGCCAGCACCACCTACGCCTGCAGATGTACATCGCCCAGGCGCACGACGGCCGCTTCGAGATCGTCGAGAACCTCGGTGCCATCGACCCGCAGGAGCGCGAGGTCGAGATCCCCGCCCTCACAGCCTGACCACCGCCACATCAACGCACGAAAGGAGAATCACATGTTGCTCGCAACGACACAGGTCGAGGACTTCGACCGCTTCCTCGAGGTCTTCTCCAACGCCGGCGCCGACAAGCGTAGGCAGCACGGATCCAAGGGTGCGCTCGTCTTCCGCGACCCGAACGAGGCCGATCGCGTCTGGGTCACCTTCGATTGGGACGCGGAGGGCTGGCAGAGCTTCGTCTCCGACCCCGAGGTGCCGCCGATCATGAAGGAGGCCGGACACAAGTCGAAGCCGCTCGCCGCCGAGTTCGCAGCCAGCTGCGACGCCTGAGCCCGACGAACAATGGGGCGGCGCCACGGGAACGTGGCGTCGCCCCACTGAATCCGTATCCAGGGCGGACTCGGTGAGCTTCCGCGGCTCTAGCCTCGCCGGATGGCGTCCCGCTTCAGATCCACCTGATGGAGGACGACGCGTGGGCGCTGGATGACCTCCCCGCAGCACGCGAACTCGTTGCGACAGTCGACGGCGCGGCGACGTTGCTCGAGGAACGCGTGCTCCGCTTCCAAACCCGTTGGTTGCCGTTTTGGCCGCTACGATCTGCGCTGGCCGTTCACCCTCGCGACGGCCGGTCGCTCGCGATCGGGTCGAAGACACAGACAACCAGGAGTACGCATGGCTCGAGGATTGACTCGTCGTGTGCCGCTCGTCGTTCTCGGGCTCGTTCTCCTGCTGCTCGTTCCGGGGGTGGGCGCTTCGAGCTCACGCGGCACCGCGGCCGATGCGAAGGTCCTTCGGATCGGGACGACCTACTACGTCGACACGCTGAACCCACTGGTCGGGATCGAGACCAACGACACGACCGCGTACACGATGATCTACCCGCAGCTCGTCCAGTACGAGCCCGGCCCGAAGATCGCGGGCGACTGGGCGTCGAGCTGGTCGCACAGCAAGGACGGGCTCGTCTGGACGTACCACCTCCGGAAGGGGAAGTGGTCGGACGGCACTCCTCTCACCGCGCAGGACGCCGTGTGGACGATCCGTACCGTCGTCAAATACAAGGCAGGCCCCACGTCGTACGTGGCGAGCGCGGTAGAGGGGATCAAGGGTGCCTCTGCGCCGAACCCGCAGACGCTTCAGATCACCTACAGCCGCCCCATCGCGCCGGCGCTCTCGAACCTGGCGCAGTTCTTCATCCTGCCCGAGCACATCTGGTCGAAGAAGGTCGGGAAGAACGGGAGAGGCCTGAAGGAGTTCAAGCCGCAGGATCAGCTACCGGTGGTCGCCGGCGGTCCTTACACCGTGACGCAGTTCGAGCAGAAGGGCACGACGGCCTTCAAGCCGAACCCGAGCTTCTACGGCCCCAAGTCGAAATCGGCCGGCGTGGCGCTGACGTACTACACGAACGCCACCTCGATGGCCGTCGACATGGAGCACGGCAACCTCGACTTCATCGACGCGCTGCCCTACAGCGCCGCTGATGCCGTCAAGGGGAAGCAGGGGATCACGGTGAACTTCGGTGCCGGCTCGGAGGTCACGAACCTCGGCTTCAACTCGAATCCGAAGAAGACGAAGAATCGCGAGCTCCTCAGCCCGCGCCTGAAGGAGGCGTTCGAGTACGCGATCCCACGCAAGCAGATCATCGACGTCGTCTTCAGTGGCCACGCGGAGCCGTGGGCGAACATCCTGTCGCCCGCCTCGAAGGCAGAGGGGTGGCTCAACCCTGCCGTCAAGCCGCTCCCGTACAGCATTGCCAAGGCGAACAAGATCCTCGACTCGCTGGGCTACAAGCGTGGTGCGGACGGGCTCCGGATCGTTCCGGCGACGAGCGGGAAGTACGTGCAGCCCTCTCACGCGATGACCTACAGCGTCATCGTCCCGAAGGATCTCGACTTCAACGGCGAGCGCCAGTTCGCCATCCTCGCCACGGCCTTCAAGAAGGTCGGTGTGCAACTCAAGTTGACGCCGGGCGGTGACGGGGCCACGGCCTACGAGCTCATCACGGCACCGAGCGGCAAGTACCTGAAGGCCGACATGTATACGTGGTACTGGCACCCGTACATCGACCCCTCCTTCAACCTCTCCGTCGTGACGAAGGCGGAGTGGTACAACAACAGCGACACGGGCTTCGACGATCCGCTCTACGACAGCTGGTGGAAGACGCAGAGCTCGCTCGTCGACGTCAAGCGGCGGCAGGCGCTCGTGTGGAAGATGGAGGCGTATCTCGCCCAGAAGCGCCCTTACATCCAGCTCGTCGTCGCGGACGCGATCACCGCGCATGCTTCCGGGTGGACCGGCTTCGAGCCGAGCCTAGGGGGATCGTGCAAGTGCTACTACACCTCTCCGCACCCGTTGCCCTGAACCGTGCCGGGCTCGCTCTTCCGCGAGGACGGCGTGTGGCTGCGCTGTCAGCTGCACGCGCACACGACGAACTCCGACGGCGAGGTGTCACCGACGGCCCTGTGTGACCACTACGCCGATGCGGGATTCGACGTCCTCGCGATCACCGACCACTGGCATGTGACAGACGTCGAGCACGACCGCATCGTCGTTCTCCCCTCGAGCGAGCTCACGGCCGACGCACCGTCGGCTCACGGTGAGGCCGAAGCGCTCGCCCTCGGTGTCGCCGAGTTGCCCGAGACAAGAGAGCCCTTTGCAGACATCGAGGGCCTCGCCGCCTGGATCGTCGCGCACGGCGGTGTTCCCTTCCTCTGTCATCCCTACTGGAGTGGGCTGCGGGTCGAGGACGTGCTCGCCGCACCGTCCCTCTCAGGGATCGAGATCTGGAACGGCGGCTCGGAGGTGCTTCAGGGCAACGGCCTTTCGACCGTGCACTGGGACGATGCCCTCCAGCATGGCCGCCTTCTGACCGGGATTTCGACCGACGACTGCCACACGCCCGGCGAGGACAGCGGATTCGGGTGGACGTGGGTTCTGGCGCAGGAGCGATCTGCTCCGGCTGTGGTGGACGCGCTGCGCCGCGGCCGCTTCTACGGCTCGGCGGGACCGCGACTTCTCGACGTCGTGGTCGACGAGGTGAGCGTTGTCGTCCGCTGCTCGTCGGCGAGGTCGGTGCGACTGCGCTCCGGTCCCTGGGACGGCTGCAGCGTCAACGCCGAGCTGGCCATGGGTAACTGGCGCGGCGAGGCTCGCGAGCGCGACGCCGCCGGACTCGTCACCGCCGCCCGGTTCGAGGCCCCGGAGTTCTGGCGCTGGGGCCGCGTCGAGGTCGAGGACGAGCGAGGCCGCCGGGCGTGGAGCAACCCGTTCGTGCTGCCCGGCAAGGTGCCGATCCTGGCGTGAACGTCCTCGACCGCTGCAGCCGCCGGCCGTCTGGACGGACCGTCGTACCCCGTGGACAACACGCTTAGTCTCAGACGAGCACGACCTCGATTCCCGTTGCTTCGCCGAACAGGCGCCACTCCTCTGCCCGCCGCCCCAGATTCAGCACCTGGTGATGAGGGCCACCCGAGCGTAGCCAGTCATTGATGCAATTCTGTAGGCCGGAATCGGGCCGGAAGAACCCGTAGGGCATCTCGAGTCCGGGGAGATCATCCGTGTCGACCACTTCCCCCTCGGCCACGAGCAATCGGAATCTCTCATCGCCGAGTGCGACGAGCGTCGCCAGCGTCGCGGCACCGAGCCTGTACTGGAAGAGGAACGTCGGAGGGTCATCGAGCCCGCCGATGCCGAGCGGTCGCTTGATCAATCGCACGGGCCGATCGTCGCGCGCCAGGGCCCAGTTGCCCTCGCCCATGTGACTCATCAGAAACGCGCCTCGGGTGAAGTCCATCGCATACATCTCGGTGAATTGGGTTTCGCCGATCAGGTTCTGAGCCGCTGACATGAGCGCGGCAGTCAACCCGTCACCCTCAGCGCTGTAGCCGTAGCCCTTCGCCATCAGGCTCGAGGCAGCCGCAAGCGGCAGGCGGGAGAAGCGGCCGTCCTCGGCAACAGCTCCGAAATGGGTCGAGTAGGCGCCGTACCCACCTTCGCGAAGGATCGTCTCGAGCCCGAGCTGCATTCGGGCGTGATCCTCGCGCTCGCTGGAACTCAACCGCGGATCGATCTCGAACCGCTCGTCCTCCTCCGCAATCAACTCACCGATCTCGTCGGCGCCGACCGCCATTGCTGCGCGATGCAGATCCCCCGGTGCGAGCGAGTCGATCTGCGGCCCAAGGGCACGGAGCAACGTATGAACATCGACGCGGATGTCGCCCATCCCGTTCATTGCGTAGCCGAAGATCGCAACCTTGAGCTGTCTCCAGCGGCTGACGGCCGCGGCGACGCGAGCCCACTGACCCACGGACTGCTCGAACGACGGAAGGTGCCAGTCGTCGGTGATCACGTGAAATGAGCGGCCGGCCCGCACCATGGCGTTGGCGGTGTCCTGCGCGCCATGGATGCCCTGGTTGTACGTCAGGTCACTCATGTTCCACTCAGGGGTGATCTCCGGGACCGGTTGCACGTTGAGGAGGCAGACAGGAAGATGCGTATCAGCGAACGCGCGCGCGACGCGCATCGCCGGGCCGTAGGTGAGCATGACGACCAGGAAACCGTCGACCTGCTGGTGCTCGAACTCGCGGACAGCGCTCTCGATGCCCTGCCGATCCTTGACGGGGGCCGAGATGTGAACATCGGCGATTCCTGTCAACGCCGCCCCGATCTCCCGGGCGTACGCTTCCTGGCGCTCGCTGATGCCGGGCAGCATCTCGTCGTAGAGGTCCTGCATGATCCCGAGGAGCCCGATGCGGGGTCGGGCGGGGGTCACCTGCAGGCGATCCGGGGCCTCTCGGGTCGCGGTTGAAGCATGCATTCCATCTCCTTTCACAGGACGGAGCAGTCGCGTGGTTCGAAGCGTGATCCGGTCAGACGGTTTGCTTTATGTTGTCGTTCACATTGCGTGCTTGTCAAGTAATTCGTCCTAAATTGGCTTAATACCTAGCTTTGAGGGACTCTTGACATTCAGATCGGTTAGCGGTAACAATTGCACGGTCAGCCCAACGGAGGGTCGGCGGAGTTTCGACCGACAGTCCAAACGCTCGTGACCGTGGTCGCACTTCCAGGCAGCACGAATCCAAAGGAGGATTCAAGTGTTCAAGAAGGTATTTGCCCTCGCAATGGCAACCACAGCGCTGTTGGCGCTGTCGGTTCTTGCCGGTGGCGCGGCGAGCAAGTCCGGTTCGAGCGGTGCCGCGAAGAGCGGTGCCGCCAAGATCACGCTCGGTTTCTCACAGGTTGGTTCTGAGAGCGGCTGGCGCGCAGCGAACACGAAGTCGATTCAGTCATCAGCCAAGGTGGCGGGGATCAACCTCAAATTCTCCGACGCTCAGCAGAAGCAGCAGAACCAGATCGCGGCGATCCGCTCGTACATCCAGCAGCGGGTCAATGTGATCGCCTTCTCGCCGGTGGTTGCATCCGGCTGGGATTCCGTCCTCAAAGAGGCGAAGCGGGCGAAGATCCCGGTCGTCCTGACAGACCGCGCAGTCGACTCGAAGGACACGTCGCTCTACAAGACGTTCATCGGGTCGGACTTCGTCAAGGAAGGTCGCCTGGCCGGCGCCTGGGTGCTCGCCAACTACAAGAACGCGACCGGCCCGGTCAACATCGTCGAGCTCGAGGGCACGACGGGTTCGTCGCCGGCGATCGACCGGAAGAACGGGTTCACGAGTGTGATCAAGGCCAACCCGAACCTCAAGGTCATCGCCTCACAGACGGGCGAGTTCACCCGTGCCAAGGGCAAAGAGGTCATGACCGCCTTCCTGAAGGCGAATCCGAAGATCGATCTCCTGTTCGCGCACAACGACGACATGGGCCTCGGTGCGATCGAGGCGATCGAGGCCGCTGGCCTCAAGCCGGGCGTCGACATCAAGATCGTCACGATCGATGCTGTCCACGATGGGATGGTTGCGTTGTCCCAGGGGAAGATCAACTTCATCGCCGAGTGCAGCCCGTTGCTCGGACCGCAGCTGATGGCGTTGGTGAAGCAGGTCGTCGCCGGAAAGCCGGTTCCGAGGAGGATCGTCACGAAGGAGACGACCTTCAACAAGGCTCAGGCGATCGTGGCACTGCCAACCCGTAGGTACTAGGTTCAGGACGTAACCGTGTTCCGGGTCGTGCCGGGGGCTGCAACAGATAGGTGCCGCAGCTCCCGGCACACCGGCCTAGGAAGGCCAGTGACGAGATGAAGAACGGCGCGGCGCCGATCCTCCAGATGACGGGCATCACCAAGGCCTTCACCGGGGTCACCGCGCTCGACGCCGTCGATTTTCGGCTCTTCCCCGGCGAGGTGCACGCGCTTCTCGGTGAGAACGGCGCCGGGAAGTCGACGTTGCTCAAGGTCCTGACCGGCGTGATGCAGATCGACGCCGGCAAGATCGAGTTCAAAGGGACGCCTGTTCGCTTCTCGAGCCCCCTGGAGGCGCAGCACGCCGGCATCAGCGCCGTCTATCAGGAAGTCAACCTCTGCCCGAACCTGTCGGTCGCTGAGAACATGTACATCGGCCGGGAGCCCCGTCGGTTGGGCCGAATCCAATGGCGCGCAATGCGCAGAGCCGCCACGGAGGCGCTCGAGCGCGTCGACGTCCATGTCGACGTCTCGGCTCTCCTCTCGACCTACTCGCTCGCGGTACAGCAAATGGTGGCGATCGCTCGGGCGATCGACATCTCGGCCGAGGTACTGATCCTCGACGAGCCGACCTCGAGCCTCGACAGAGGCGAGGTGGATCAGCTCTTCTCGCTGATTCGTCAGCTCACCTCCGAGGGTATCGCGGTCGTCTTCGTCTCCCACTTCCTCGATCAGGTCTTCGAGATAGCCGATCGGATCACGGTCCTGCGAAACGGCCTCCTGGTCGGTGAGTGGGAAGCGGCTGAGCTCAGCCGCCTCGAGCTCGTCACGAACATGCTGGGAAGGGAGCTCTCGACACTCGAAGCGCTCGAACGAAAGCCACGCGCGGCACTCGATGCTCTCGAAGCAACCACGCCTGTTCTCGAGGCGAGCGCGGTCGGCAGGAAGGGAGCCGTCTGGCCTTTCGACCTTGCGCTGCACCGAGGCGAGGTCGTGGGTCTTGCAGGCCTGCTCGGCTCCGGCAGGACGGAGGTGGCCCGGTTGATCTTCGGCGCCGACCGCCCCGACTCAGGGCAGCTCTCGTTCGAGGGCAAGCCGGTCACGATCCGGAGTCCGCGAGCCGCGACCTCCCACGGCATGGCCTTCTGCCCCGAAAACCGCAGGACGGAGGGGCTCGTCGAGGATCTGACAGTGAGGGAGAACATCGTTCTCGCACTGCAGGCCGCGCGCGGATGGACGCGTTCGATTCCGAGGAAACGCCAGGACGAGCTCGTCGACCACTGGATCCGTGTGTTGGATATCCGCGTCGCGAACGCCGAGCAGCCGGTGGGCACCCTCAGCGGCGGCAACCAACAGAAGGTCCTCCTCGCGCGCTGGCTCATCACCGAGCCGAAGCTGCTCATCCTCGACGAACCGACGAGGGGGATCGACGTCGGAGCCAAGACCGAGATCCAGCGGCTCGTCGTCTCGTTGTGCGACGACGGGCTCTCGGTGCTCTTCATCTCGGCCGAGATCGAGGAAGTGCTCCGCCTGAGTCACAAAGTGGCCGTCCTTCGCGACCGGCGAATCGTCGCCGAGTTGGCCAACGAGGGAGTCACGGTCGAGACGCTGCTGCACACGATCGCCGAGGCAGTCGCATGATGCGCCATCGCCTGCTCTGGCCCGTGCTCTCGATCGGGGCTCTCCTGTTCACCAATCTGCTGATCTCGCCCGGGTTCTTCTCGATCAACATGCGCGGCGGGCATCTGTACGGGAGCCTGATCGACATCATCAGCTTCGGAGCCCCGTTGATGCTCGTTGCCCTCGGCATGACGCTCGTCATCGCCACCGGTGGCATCGATCTCTCAGTGGGAGCGGTCGCTGCCATCTCCGGGGCGTGCGCCTGCCTGATCATCAGCCGCGCGCAGGATCAGAACAGTCTCTCCACGGTCCTCCTCGCTGTCGCCGCCGCTCTCGGTCTCTCGATGCTGTGTGGCTTGTGGAACGGTGTTCTCGTCGCGATCATCGGCATCCAGCCGTTCGTCGCAACGCTGATCCTGATGGTCGCGGGGCGTGGCATTGCGCAACTCATCACCACCGGCCAGATCATCACGATCACGAGCTCCCCCTACAAGATGATCGGAGCCGGGTATCTGTTCGCTCTCCCGTTCTCCATCTTCATCGTCGCTGGAGTCTTCGTGGTGACGGCCCTCCTGACCAGGCGAACGGCCCTGGGCATGTTGATCGAGGCAGTCGGTGGCAACAAGGAAGCGAGCCGTCTTGCGGGCGTTCGCTCTCGAGGGCTGATCATGCTCGCCTACGTGTTCTCGGGGCTCTGCGCGGGCATCGCCGGGTTGATGATCAGCTCGATCGTGTCCAGCGCGGACGGGAACAACGCTGGGCTCTGGATCGAGTTGGATGCAATCCTCGCCGTCGTGATCGGGGGTACTGCGCTCGCCGGGGGACGCTTCTTCCTGGCGGGGACGATCATCGGAGCGGTGTTGATCCAGACGTTGATCACGACGATCTACTCGATCGGGATTCCACCCGAGACGAACCTTCTCTTCAAAGCCCTCGTGGTGACAGTCGTGTGCCTGATCCAGTCGCCTGCCTTCAGGGCCAAGGCGTTCCACCTGAGACGCAGCCCTCCGCCACTCTCCCATACCGCGGTTCCCGGCGACGACCAGCAGGCGAAGGCGCCGGCATGACGTCGACGTCGGTCACGCCGCGACGGCAACGGTTCGCGCTCCGGATCCCGCAGAAGTACGCGCCCATTCTGATGACGCTCGCGCTGCTCGTCTCCATGTTCACGATCGGCGCGGTGCGCTATCCGGGCTTCGCTACCGGCCAGGTCATCCTCAACGTCTTCATCGACAACTCGTTCCTTCTGATCGTCGCGATCGGGATGACGTTCGTGATCCTCACAGGAGGCATCGACCTGTCCGTCGGTGCTGTGGTGGCCCTCTCGACGCTAACGCTCGCCCTGCTCGTCAAGCACGGATGGCCCACTCTCGTCGCGATCTTCGTGGTGCTCGTGATCGGTTCGGTGCTCGGCTGGACGATGGGTTGCGTCATCCACTACTTCGAGATCCAGCCGTTCATCGTCACGCTCGCCGGCATGTTCCTGGCACGCGGGCTCTGTTATGCGATCACCGTCGATGCCGTCTCAATCACGAAGCCCGACTACGTTGCAATCGCCGAGCACACGTTCAACTTGCCCGGCGGTATGTACGTGACGACAGCGGTGCTCGTCTCCTTTGTCGCCGTGGCGATCGGAATCTACGTCCTGCACTACACGCGACTCGGCCGCAACGTTTACGCCGTCGGCGGCAATGCACAGTCAGCACTGCTGATGGGGCTCCCGGTCGGAAGAACGAGAATCGCCGTCTACACGATCAGCGGCTTCTGCTCGGCGCTCGGAGGGGTAATGCTCTCGTTCTACATGCTGTCGGGGTCGGGCAGCCTCGCCGTCGGCATGGAGCTCGACGCGATCGCAGCGGTCGTGATCGGCGGCACGCTTCTCACCGGCGGAATCGGGTATCTCGCAGGGACGGTGTTGGGAGTTCTCGTCCTGGGCCTGATCCAGACACTCATCAATTTCCAGGGCACGCTGAGCTCCTGGTGGACGAGAATCGTGATCGGGCTTCTCCTCTTCGCATTCATCCTCTTGCAACGGCTGGTCTTCCTCCGCAGGAGGAGCTAGCCAGGGCAGCCGCTGTATCGACCCGCGCTCTCGTCAAGGCCGGGCCAGACCTCGGACGCGCAATTCGCGATCGACCTGTCCTCCTCAGGCCGATCAGGCGTCCAGAGGCGAACGGTCCGGGCCGAGGGCTCGAGGTTCGTGGACTCCCTATCCCTGGGGAGCATCCGGCGAAACTCGAGCTCTCGGCCCGGAACCGTCCGCTATCTCGAGGGCTTCAGCGTTGCCCGTAGACGGTCTGGTAACGATCGTGCAGCGCGTCGACGTCTTCACCGTCGAGTGACGACAGCTGGCCCCCGAGCGCGAGCGCGAGGTGCACAGTTCGGGCGACGTCCTCGCACATGACGGCGGCCTTGATCGCGTCCCGCGGCGTGGCACCCAACGTGAACACGCCGTGGCTCTGCATGAGCACGGCAGGAGATCGGTGGCCCCTCAGGGTCTCGACGATTCCGCAGCCGATCTGCTCGTCGCCGATTCGCGCAAAGGGACCGATCGGGATCTCACCGCCGAACTCGTCGGCCATGGCCGTCAACACGCACGGGATCGGTTCACCTCGCGCGGCGAAGGCCGTCGCATACGCGCTGTGGGTATGTGCGACTCCGCCGACCTCGGGCATGTTGCGGTAGATGTAGCCGTGGGTTGCCGCGTCGCTCGAAGGAGACAGGGAACCCTCGACCAGTTCCCCGAAGAGATCACAGACGACGATCGACTCGGGCGTCATCGCGTCGAAGTCCACACCGCTGGCCTTGATGACCATCAACTCCTCCCCCGGAATGCGCGCGGACAGGTTGCCGCTCGTCCAGGCGACGAGACCGTGTCTGGGGAGCTCCGCGTGGAGGGTGCACACCAGGCGTCGGAGGTCGGTGATGGACTTCCTCGAGTCGCGACGCTTCGCTCGAGAGGGCCGTCGCAGCTCGTGCATGAGCGCGCCGCGGCCAAAGTAGTCGTGCAAGACCGAGTAGTGCGCGTACAGCTCGTCGTAGGCGTCAGCGTCGGCTTCGTTCGGTCGATACGCGTCGCGTCGCACGCTCCCCATCACCGCCGAGGCAGCTCTGATATCGGGATGGATGCCGGCCGCCACAGCCGCGTGCATTGCTGCCCCTAGCGCCGGCCCCTCCTCCGACTCGATCACGTGCAACGGCCGTCGTAGAACATCCGAGTAGATCTGCATGAGCAGAGGGTTCTTCAGCAACCCGCCCGCGACCGTCAGCTCGTGTACCGGCACGTCTCGGCGCTCGAAGCTGTCGATGATCGTGCGCGTGCCGAACGCCGTCGCTTCGATGAGTGCGCGGTAGATGTCCTCGGGGCGGGTGCTCAACGTCGTCCCGACGAGAACTCCGCTGAGCTCGTGATCGACGAGCACGGACCGGTTGCCACTGTGCCAATCGAGGCCGATGAGGCCGTGCTGACCGACGGCTTGTGCCCCGGCCAGCTCGGCGAGGTACTGATGCACGTCGAGACCGCGACGTTCTGCCTCCGCCGCGTATGCCGCCGGCACCTGCTGGTCGACGAACCAGCCGAAGATATCGCCGACGCCGCTCTGACCAGCTTCGTAGCCGAGGAGCCCCGGCGTGATTCCTCCGGCGACGACTCCGCACATTCCCGGCACCTCGGAGAGCCTGTCGCTGTTCATGACGTGGCAGGTCGATGTCCCCATGACCGCGAGCATGTGTCCGGGCGCGATCGCCTGCGCCGCCGGAGCCGTGACGTGAGCGTCGACGTTCCCGACCGCGACAGCGATTCCCTCGCGGAGACCCGTCCAGCCCGCCGCCTGGGCGGTGAGGCTCCCGGCACGTCCGCCGAGCTGTGCGAGCGGATGCTCCAGCTTCTCCTCGACGAAGCCGGCGAACTCGTGGTGAAGCTCACGGAGGTACCCGGCCGAGGGGTACCGGCCGTCCTGGAACATGCCCTTGTAGCCGGCGGTGCAGGCGTTGCGGGTTTCGGCGCCGCAGAGTTGCCAGACGATCCAGTCCGCGGCTTCGATCCAGCGGTCGGTTGCCGCATAGATGTCGGGGGCTTCCTCGAGGACCTGAAGGGCCTTGGCGAACTCCCATTCCGAGGAGATGCGGCCGCCGTAGCGAGCGAGCCAGGGCTCGTTGCGCGTCGCCGCGAGTGCCGTGATCCGGTCGGCTTGGTCCTGGGCGGCGTGGTGCCGCCACAGCTTGGGATAGGCGTGTGGCTCTCGTTCGAACGCCTCGAGCCGACAGAGTGGTGTTCCGTCACGAAGGGCCGGCAGGGGTGTGGAGGCCGTGAACGCCGTCGCGATGCCCACGATGTCCGCCGGGTCTATCCCGGCCGCCGCAACGGCTGCCGGGACAGCGGTCGCGAGGACCTCGAGCCAGTCGTTCGGCTCCTGCAAGGCCCATGAGCTCGGGAGTCGCTCGCCGGAGCAGGGGAGTGTGGTGTCGATGACGCCGTGGCCGTACTCGTGGACAGCCGACGCGAGCTCCTCGCCGGTACTCCCGCGGACGACGAGAGCGCGTCCCGAGAGGGTCCCGAAGTCGACCCCGACGACGCACGCTGTACCGGCAACGCTCACCCTACGAATGTTACCGCTAACACAATTGAATCGTCAACCGGCACCGGAGCGAGATGGCCGCGTTGTTACGGTCGGGGCGGTGCCGTGCTCTGCCGGACGACCAGCTCCGGAGGAACGGGTGGGCAAGCCGCATCGCGACTGCCCGTCTCGATTTCCTCGAGCATGAGAGTGAGAGCCCGCCTGCCGACTTCCATGAAATCCTGGCGAATCGTGGTCAGGGGAGGCGTGAAGAAGGCGGCTTCGGGACAATCGTCGAATCCGACCACGCTCAGTTCGCCCGGCAATTCGCGGCCCTCTTCGTGGAGCGCTCGGAGGAGGCCCAACGCCATCGGGTCGTTGCCGGCGAAGACCGCGGTGACCTCCGGGTCTGCCGCCAGTCGCCTGCCGAGCTCGTAGCCCGATCCCGGGCTCCAATCGCCGACGAGAACCGGCGGGACGGGAGCACCTGCCGCCTCGAGCGTCGAGCGCCAGCCGGCTGTTCGCTGCTGTGCTTCCAGCCAGTCATCTGGCCCGGCGATATGCCAGACCGTCTTGTGGCCGAGCTCGAGCAGATGCCGAGTGGCGAGTTCAGCTCCGGCAACCTGATCGACGGTAACGACAGGGACGCCTTCGGCAGGCCCTGCCTCCACGGCCACGACCGGGATGTCGTTCGGCAGTTGCGAGACGGCGTGGGCCGCGACGGTCTGTGGTGCGATGACGAGAATTCCTCCGACACCCTGGGCCCGCAGCCGTTCGACGGCGTCCAGGACGGATCCGCGGTCGAGAGACAGAAGGCTGACGATGCTGATGAAATAGCCCGCTTGATGGGCCGCGCGCTCGATTCCGAAGAGCGTCGACGCGGGGCCGTAGAGCGTCGTGTTGAAACTCACGACCCCGAACGTCTTCGACTTGCCCGTGGCGAGTGCGCGGGCGACCGGATTGGGGCGATAGTCCAGCATGCGCATCGCAGCGAGGACACGCTCGAGGGTCTCGGCCTTCACCGAGCCGCTGCTGTTGATCACGCGCGAGACCGTCTGATGTGACACTCCGGCGAGCTTTGCGACGTCCGCCATGACGGCGGCGCGGCGGTTTTCGCGACCGCTGCCTCCCATCGACGTCAAAGCTCGACCCTCGCCGTGTTGTCGCCGCCCGCGATCATCTTGGAATAGTAGCGTGGTTAGCGCTCACAATGGGGAAATCTGCTCGAGTCATTCGCGATCGGCACGCCGCGGAGCACATTTGGGGCCCTGCAGGTGCATCTTTCTTCCGTTCAGCGACGGATCGCCGCTCCGGGCGACGCCTCGATCCACCACCAGCGCCCCGCGCGCCCCGTCTCGTCGCGATAGCGAGAGGTGATCTCGCGGGCGACATCGTCGGCACGCGTTCGGGCTACGAGAACGAGGGTGCACCCCCCGAATCCAGCGCCGAGTAGCCGCGCGCCGTACGCCCCCGCCGACTCGGCGAGCCCGACGAGCAGGTCGAGCTCCGGGGTGGACACCTCGTAGTCATTTCGAAGGCTCTGGTGACTCGCAAAGAGGAGGCCGCCTGCCGAGGAGATGTCGTTCGAATCGAGAGCGGCGGCGAACTGCCGCACGCGGTCGTTCTCGGTGACGACGTGGCGCAGCCGACGAGCCTGAACGCCTTCCAGTCGACCGAGGTCGGTGAGGTCGACTGTCGTCGATCGGTCGGCGCCGATCGCCAGAAGCGCAGCTTCGAGCTCGGCCCGTCGCGTCGAGTAGGCAGTGTTCTCGAGGCTCCGCTCGACACCCGAGTCGACGACGAGGAACACAGCTTCCCGGGGCATCGGCACGACGTGGTACTCCAGCGTCCCACAGTCGAGCAGCACGGCCGCATCTGCCTCGCCGAGAATGCTGGCAGCCTGATCGAGGATGCCGCATGGCACGCCGACCGCGCGAAGCTCGGCGCGCTGGCAGGCTAGCGCCAGCTCGAGCGGCTCGAGCTCCCAGTCGGCGACTGCGCACAGAGCAAGAGCGACTGCCACCTCGAGTGCCGCGGAGGACGAGAGTCCTGCTCCGGCCGGGACGGTGGAGGAGACGGTCCCGACGAGCCCGACGGCCGGCCGGCCGAGCATCGCGAGTTCGACGGCCACCGCCTGGGCATAGCGGCTCCAGCCTGTTGCCGCTGCGCCGTCACCGTCCGGCGCGAAAGGCTGAGCTGCACCGGCGAGCGTCGAGGTGAGTGAGACGGCGTCGGAAAGCGACTCGACATCCAACGTTACGCCTAGCTGAATCGCTGCGGGGAACACGAGCCCGCCGCTGTAGTCGGTGTGCTCGCCGATCAGGTTGACACGTCCAGGCGCCCAGGTCGAGAGCAGCGCGTCAGGCACCGAATCGGCACCGCGTGCGCAGGGATCGCGAGTGGCGAAACAGAGCTGCGAAACCTAACGGATGTGAGCGTTGCCGTGGCTGCGACACTCGGCGACCATGGTGTGCCGGGTTGGCCACTAGGGACGTTTGAGCGCGGGCACGATCACGATCGTGCTCGACCACTTCACCTGGCCTTCGATCTTGACCCCGGGTGACAGCCCCTCCGACGGGCTCACCGGGAACGACCGCGGGAACGTGCCCGAGCTCGTGACCCGCGTGGAGATACTGCCGAGCGCTGCGGTCGAGAAGGTCGTGCCCGGCCAGGCCGCCCGAACGGGCTCGGCGCCGATTGGCAGCCCCGCGAGCTGACAGGTGTTGGGCTGTCCGAGGCGGACGCTCGCGTTCTCACCGAGCGGGCCCTGGAACCCCGGGTGGATCGACGTCGTCACCTTGACCTTCTTACCGACGGCGGCGAAGCCGACGGCCTGATCGCGCAGCGGCAGCGTCTTCGAATAGGAGCGGACGACGGTCCTCCCGCCTTGGCGGTCGATGTCGGTGGCCTTGCAGGAATAGACCCCGGTGCCACGCAAGGCGAAGATGCCGGCGCCCGGGAAGTTCTCGCCACCGAGGGAGCCCGGCTCCGTTGCACCCGAGGGGGTGGAGCGGAACGACACGCTGACGACGCCCTCGGCGCACGGCTCGGCAATCGGCGTCGTCGGGCACGTCGTCCACGTCAACGACGCTGTCGAGCGGATCGACGTGGGCCGCAAGCAGAACACTGTGGCCGCGAGCCGCGAATGCCGAAATGCAGGCGACTTCAGCTGCAGCTGGGCGCACTCCGCGACCGTCGGCGCAGCCGCGATGGACGCGTGGCTCGCTGCGGCGGCAACGGCCGCGCCAATCGCTGCTACGACGCCGATCGTCGCCTTCGTCCGACCTGTCACCGCAGCGCTCCCTCCCGAGAATGTGAACGGACGCCCCGCCGATCACGTGGCGGGATAGTAGCTCGGTCTATGAGACGATCAAACCGCGGAAAGGATGCCGCCAAGGGCGGCGGGAAGTCCCTCCGATAGGCTCGAGCTGTGAACGGACTCGAGCGCAAGTGGTGGACGTTGGTCGCCGTGTGCACGGCGATCTTCATGTTGCTGCTCGACATCACCGTCGTGAACGTCGCACTCCCCGACATCCAGCGCGACCTCGATGCGAGCTTCGCGCAGCTGCAGTGGGTCGTCGACGCATACGCGCTCACGCTCGCGACGACGGTGCTCGCCGCCGGCTCGCTGGCCGATCTCTTCGGTCGCCGCCGCGTCTTCACGATGGGCCTCGTCCTGTTCACGGGCGCGTCGTTCGCGTGCGGGATCTCGAACGACGCGGGCGTGCTGATCGGCGCCCGTGCAGTGCAGGGTGTCGGCGGAGGCATCATGTTCGCGGTCTCGCTGGCTCTGCTCGCGAATGCCTTTCAGGGCCGTGAACGCGGAACCGCGTTCGGGATCTGGGGCGCGACCACCGGCGCGGCCGTCGCGATCGGCCCGCTCGTCGGCGGCATCCTCACCGAGTGGGTCGGCTGGCGCTGGATCTTCTTCATCAACATTCCGATCGGCATTGCGGCCATCGCCCTGACGACGTTGCGGGTGGACGAGTCGAAGAGCCCAGGAAGCGCCCGCGTCGACTGGCTCGGGACGGCAGCGTTGACGGGATCGCTGTTCCTGCTCGTCTACGGCCTGCTGCAGGGCAACGAAAAGGGCTGGTCGAGCGCTCTCATCCTCGGGTGTCTCATCGGGGCCGTCGTCCTCCTCCTGGCCTTTGCGGCGATCGAGCTCTCGCGGCGCGATCCGATGCTCGACCTCGCGCTGTTCCGCAACGCTCCCTTCGTGGGAGCCCAGATCGCGGCGTTCGCCATCTCGTCGTCGATCTTCGCCGCCTTCCTCTACCTGACGCTCTACCTCCAGAACGTGCTCGGCTACTCGCCGCTCGCCGCGGGGCTCCGCTTCCTCCCGCTGTCGCTCGCCGCCTTCGTCGTCGCGGCGATCTCGGGCAACCTGACGTCGCGCGTCTCGGCCCGCTGGCTGATGGGATCGGGCCTCGCGATCATCGGCATCTCGTTGCTGTTGATGTCGCGGGTGGAAGTCGATTCGGGGTGGACGTTGCTGCTACCCGGCTTCGTGCTCGCAGGGATCGGGATCGGCCTCACGAACCCCGCGCTCGCATCGACGGCGGTCGGCGTCGTCTCGCCGGAGCGCTCGGGCATGGCGTCCGGCACGAACAGCACGTTCCGCCAGGTCGGGATCGCGACCGGGATCGCCGGTCTGGGCGCGCTCTTTCAGGCCACGATTGGATCGAAGCTGACGCCGCCGGGCGGCTCCGCACCTGGCCACGACCTTGTGGCGGCGGTGGCGTCGGGTGCGTTCCCGCCGGGGATCGCTCCGGAGGCCCGGGCCGCGTTCGTCGACTCGCTCGGCTCGATCCTCACGGTCGCTGCGATCGTTGCTCTCGCGGGGGCCGTGCTCGTCGTCGTGCTGTTGCGCGGCATCGAGCTGCCTCAGGGCCACGCCCCGGCCGGCGGAGGATAGGTCACGTCGTGAGCTTCGCCGTTCCCGCAGATGCGTACGACCGCTTCATGGGGAGGTACTCGGTCCTGCTCTCCCCGCAGCTCGCCGACCTGGCTGGGATCTCCGCCGGCCAGCGAGTGCTGGACGTCGGCTGTGGTCCCGGCGCCCTGACGGCCGAACTGGCCGCGCGGGTCGGGCCGACTGCCGTGTCCGCAGTCGACCCGTCCGATTCGTTCGTCGAGGCTGCTCGCGCGCGCAACCCGGAAGTCGCCGTGCAGAAGGCGTCGGCCGAGGCTCTGCCCTTCCCGGATGACGTGTTCGACGCGACCCTCGCGCAACTCGTCGTCCACTTCATGTCCGACCCGGGCCAGGGTGTCGCGGAGATGAGGCGCGTGACGCGACAGGACGGTGTCGTCGCGGCGTGCGTCTGGGATCACGCCGGCGGCCAGGGGCCGCTCAGCCCGTTGTGGGACGCGGCGCAGCAGCTCGACCCCGGGGTCACGACCGAGTCACATCTCGTCGGCGCGCGCGGGGGCGACCTGACCCGACTCTTCGAAGCGGCAGGCTTCCGCGAGACCGAGGAAACGGCGCTTTCCGTCAGCGTCGTGCACCCGAGTTTCGAGGAGTGGTGGGAGCCGTTCACCCTCGGCGTCGGCACGGCGGGCTCCTATGTTGCAGGGCTCGACGCGGAGCACCAGGCGCAGCTACGCGACCAGTGCCGTGCCGGATTCTCCGACGCACCGTTTGTGATCACCGCGCAGGCCTGGACCGTCCGCGGGCTCGCCTAGAGAGAGGCTGTACGGGCCTCTCGGCCCCGGCAGAGCATCCGTCGGTTCACGCCGATTTCCAGGATTTTCCAACGACCGGCGGCCCAAGCGCCGCGCCTCGATTTCACTCCTTTGAAGGATTGACGCGCAACCCGCGCCGGTGGAATGCTGGTCGAGCAACGGCGTTCGTGTGCGGCCGGGCCTCGATGCCTCCCATGTCAGCGGGAGATCGTGAGGGCAAGCAAATAGGCCGACCATGAATCACGAGACGCCAAGGAGGACGAGAGATGAGCGCTACTGGTGCCTGGGTGCTCCACTACAGCTGGGGCAGCACGGCGAGTTATGCGCAGGTCGGAATCACCCTCAACGGTGACGGCACGTTCACCGGGCCGGGCACGGGACACTGGAGGCTGCGTGACGGGACCCTGCAACTGAGCTTCGACAGCGGGCCGGCGAAGTATGGAGGCACGATCGACGGCCACGTGGCATCCGGAGCGATGTCGACGTTCGGAGGACTGAACGGCTCCTGGTACCTCGTCAAGCAGGGCACCGTCGGGATCGAGTCCGACGCTGTCGACGAAACGGTCGACGCAGCCGGCAACGAGCTTCTGGTGCCGGCATGACCTCGCCCCAGAAACCTCCGATCACCGAAATGCACACCGAATGCTCGTCGAGGAGGGCTCCGATGGATCAGCACCATCACCGACACTCGATCTTCTGCATTCTCCCGCCGCACATTCTGGAGTCAATCGCCAGGTCGGGAGATGCCGCGCACAGAGAGTGGGCGCTACAGACGCTCGCTGTCGACACGACGGTGCGCAGCGAGCGCGTCACAGCGCAACTGCTGCGCGCTCCCGCGGCAGCTTTTGCCGCGCCACACTGCGATCGGTCTGTCTACAACGCGAATCACGGATCGGGGCTGCCGGGCGCACTGGTGCGCTCGGAGGGCCAGGCCGCGACGGGAGATGCTGCGACCGACGAAGCCTACGACGGCTTCGGTGCGACGTTCGATCTCTACTGGAACATCTTCCATCGGAACTCGATCGACAACGCCGGCATGAACCTGCTCGGCACCGTTCACTATGGCCAGGGCTACGACAACGCCTTCTGGAACGGATCGCAGATGGTCTTCGGCGATGGTGACGGCACGTACTTCAACAGGTTCACGATCTCGACCGATGTGATCGGGCACGAGCTCACCCACGGGGTTACCGGGCATCAGGCCAACCTCGTCTATCACGACCAGCCAGGTGCCCTCAACGAGTCGATCTCAGACGTTTTCGGCTCGCTGGTCAAGCAATACGCCCACGCGCCGCAGCAAACGGCGGCTCAGGCCGATTGGCTGATCGGCGAAGGGCTCTTCACGAAGGCCGTGAACGGGGTTGCACTCCGATCGATGAAGGCGCCGGGAACTGCATACGACGACAAGGTGCTCGGGAAGGACCCGCAGCCGGCCCACATGAGCGGCTACGTCACCACCACCTCCGACAACGGTGGTGTCCACATCAACTCTGGCATCCCGAATCACGCCTTCTACCTCCTGGCGATCGCGTTGGGCGGCAAGGCCTGGGAGAAGGCAGGCCTGATCTGGTACAAGACCGTCTGCGATCCACGCCTCTCGTCGAATGCCCAGTTCCAGGACTTCGCGAATCTGACCGTGGACAATGCCGGCCTCTTGTTCGGCGACGCGGAGCAGGCGGCGACGATCGACGCCTGGCAGCAGGTCGGGATCGTGGTAACGGCGAGCCAGCCGAAGATCTCCGGTAACTGGGTACTCCACTACAGCTGGGGCCCGACCCAGACGTACTCTCAGGTGGGCCTCGTCTTCAACTCCAACGGGACGTTTTCCGGTGGAGAGCCGGGGCGGTGGCAGCAGCAGGACGGAACGGTTCTGCTCAGCTTCGACCGTGGGCCGGCGAAATACGCCGGGACGGTCGACGCAAACATCGGCTCCGGAGCGATGTCGACGTTCGCGGGGCTCGATGGCTGCTGGTATCTGTCCAAGCAGGGCATGGTCGGTCTCACGCTCGCATCCACGGGCGGCGGTGCCGCGGAGCTGATCGACGCGGCGGGGACGGTGAAGGCTGAACAGAAGAAGGCCGCCAAGAGCAAAGCTCCCAAGCTCGCAGGCGCCCGCAGCTGAGACCGGTTGTCGGGGGCGGCGGCCGCCCCCGATTTCCGTCACTCGACAACGAAGGAGTCGGTTCGTGCGCATTCGGTTTCAATCGGACGGTGGTCTTGGCTACTTCCCCGGGCTCAACGAGCCGGTGGTGATCGACACGGCTGACCTGCCAACGGAGGAGGCCGCCCGCGTCGAGGACCTCGTTGGCGTTGCGGACTTCTTCAGGCGGCCCGAAACCATCGGACCGCCGTCGCCGCCAGGTTCAGCCGACCTGCGCCACTACACGATCAGCATCGACGATGAGAACGGTCGCTCACACACCGTCGCGGCGACCGAGCCCGTGGCGGACGCAGCGTTGCAGGCACTGATCGACGCCCTCCGGGGGGCCGGCAAATCGGCTCGCGACCACTGACGTCGAGAGGAGCGCCGGTGCTCACTCAAGCCAACGGATCGCAGCGGACGGTCGAACGGCGTACCTCGTTCTCGCAGCTGGTTCGCGCCCATCATCGCTGGGCGAAGCAGTTGCATGGACGGAGCCGGATCGACGAGGAGACGCGAGAGCGCTATCAGACGGCGCTCGCAGACTTCGAGGAGACGTCAGGCCCGATCGTCGATGCGTACTGGTGCCTCGAGGAGGCTTCGGCTGTCGCCTTGACGGTGCGCGAGCCCGAGCAGCCGGCGGCGGCCGGGGTTCTCAGCCGTCTCAGACGCCCTGCCGAACCGGAGCTACGGCTTCACCGGGTCACTGACTGGGCGACGGCGAATGCGCCGCCACTGGCCGACCTCCTGCACAGCTGCGACATCCTCGCGATCAAAGCGGGTGAAGGGCTCGAGGGAACCGCACGGCGCGTCGCGATGCAATGGGTCCTCGCCGTCGAGTCCCATGTGCTCGGTTTCGTCGAGCGGTCACACGCGGACCGGTCTCTCGATCCGAAGGAGCTGCAGGCGTTCGTCTCGTGCGAGCGCGCCGAGCTCGAGCAGATCGAGGGGTACATCAACAGCTCAGGAGACCGCGCGGCCCGGGTCTACTACATCCAGGGCATGCTGATGGGGATTTTCCCGCTCCTTGCTCTCGGCTTCCTCGCGGCGCTTCTGATCTCACTGTTCGATGCCCTCGACGTGCACGACGAGGGGATCCGCGCGTTCTACGGGTGTGCCGTCGCCGGTGCCGCGGGGGCCATCGTCAGCGTGCTCTCACGGATGGGAAGCCGGAAGGACAACTTCGCGATCGATCACGAGATCCCGCGGCGGGGGCTCTACGCGCTGGGCTCGTATCGGCCGATCGTCGGCGCGATCTTCGGTGTCGCCATGTACTTCCTCGTCTCGACGCCGTTGCTCCAGATCGAGCAGAAGTCGAAGACGTTCGCCTTCTACGTCACGGTCGCGTTCCTCTCCGGATTCAGTGAGCGGTGGACGCGCGTCATCCTCGATGGGGCGCAGACCGTGATCGGGGGAAAGGCTCATAAGCCCGCCGTCACGGAAGCGGATGCGTCGGCGCCCGGCGGCGCCACGGAATCCCAGCGGCCGGCGCCGATTCCGGACCCGCCCGGGTCGCAGCCAGAGGGGGTGTAGGTCAGGTGCCGACCGCAGAGATCGATCTTCCCCCCGTCGATGTCGCATCACGTGTGGCTGCGTTCGCGCCCGCGCTCGACAAGGTCGTGTCGGCGAAGGAGCTCGATCGAAACCTGCTCGTCGGCTCGTGGAACCTGAGGGCGTTCGGAGGACTGACGAAGAAGTGGCAGTCGGCTGACGATGACTCTCCGAAGCGTGATCTGGCAGACGTCCTTGCGATCGCTGCCGTGCTGTCGCGGTTCGACGTCATCGCCGTGCAGGAGGTGCGAAGCGACCTACGCGCTCTGCGGCACCTGCTGAAAGCTCTTGGCCCGGATTGGGGCTTCACGCTCACCGATGTGACCAAAGGCCAGGCCGGCAACGACGAGCGGATGGCGTTCCTGTTCGACACGCGGCGTGTCACTCCGTCCGGGCTCGCGTGCGAGCTTGTGATGCCGGAGGACGATCCGCGCGTGTCGCCCACGGCGTTCGCGCGGCAGTTTGCTCGCACCCCGTATGCAGTCAGCTTCGCCTCGGCGGGCAAGACGTTCATTCTCGTCACCCTCCACGTCGTCTACGGGAAGACGTCGAGCGACCGGGTCGGCGAGCTGACGGCAATCGCCGAGTGGCTCGCCGGCTGGGCGGGCGAGGCAGCCGAGTGGGGCCACAACCTGATCTGTCTCGGCGACTTCAACATCGATCGCAAGGACGATCCGCTGTTCAAGGCGTTCACGTCGACAGGCCTGACGTCGTCCCCTGCGTTGAACGACGTACCCCGAACGATCTTCGACGATCCGGGCGCTGGCCACTTCTACGATCAGATCGCCTGGTTCGTCGACGATGCGAAGGGTCCAGCGCTGTCGCTCGAGTGCACGAAGGCTGGCAGCTTCGACTTCGTGCCGCTCTGGCAACAGGATCTCACGACCACGCAGCTGTCCTGGCGGATCTCGGATCACTATCCGCTGTGGGTGGAGTTCTCGGTGCAATGAACTCGCAGATTTCTCCCACCGATCTCGAGCGAGCGGCTGCCCCGGTGCAACGGCCCCCCGTCGCGTCTCCTCGCGACCGGGAGGATCGCAAGCCGGAGGAAGGGATCGTCCTGTGCCTCTCCGGCGGCGGCTACCGGGCAATGATGTTTCACCTCGGCGCGCTGTGGCGGCTGAACGAAACCGGATATCTGAGCAAGCTCGCTCGGGTCTCGAGCGTCTCCGGCGGCTCGATCATCGCCGGCGTGCTCGCTCTCAACTGGGAGAAGCTCTCCTTCGACGACGCCGGCGTCGCCTCGAACTTCGAGGAGCAGGTCGTCACTCCGGTGCGAGCGATGGCAGGACACACCATCGACTGGCAAGCGATCCTGTTGGGGGCGCTGCTGCCGGGAAGCGCCGGTGGACGGTTGGCGGCGGCCTATCGCAAGCACCTCTTCGGGTCTACGACGTTGCAGCAGATTCCCTCGTCTCCCGAGTTCGTCTTCAACGCCACCAACCTGCAATCGGGAGCGCTCTGGCGCTGCTCGAAGTCCTACCTGTGGGACTACCGCGTCGGTGAGGTGAGAAGCCCGACCCTCGAGCTCGCCGTCGCCGTCGCCGCGTCGTCGGCGTTTCCACCGTTCCTCTCACCGGTCGTGCTCGACCTCGACAACGGAGCGTTCGAGCACGACTCGGGCGACGCGCCCGGCTCGACCGGCAACCTGCAGCACCCGCCGTTCACGACCCGCGTCGTCCTTGCCGACGGCGGTGTCTACGACAATCTCGGGCTCGAGACCGCCTGGAAGCGCTACACGACGGTGCTCGTCTCTGACGGTGGCGGTCACATGGGCGACCAACCCCGCCCCAGGCACATCTGGCCGCAGCAGGCCTATCGCGTCCTGGGCGTGATCGACAACCAGGTCCGCAGCCTGCGCAAGCGCCAGCTGATCGACGGCTACCACGCCGGACTGCGCGAAGGCACGTACTGGGGCATCCGCAGCGACATCGCCGACTACGACCTCGCGAGCTCGCTCCCCTGCCCGGCGGACGCCACCATGGCTCTCGCGGGCGTCTCCACCCGTCTCGCCGCGCTCCAGCCGGGTCCGCAGGAACGGCTCGTCAACTGGGGCTACGCGATCAGCGATACGGCCATCCGCAAGCACGTTGCACCCGACCTCCACCCGCCGGTCGGCTTCCCCTACCCCGGCGTCGGCGTCGGTTGAGGGCGCCAGTGTCGCGCTGGCCCGCGTCGTTCTTCACCGACGCCGCCGAGAAGCTCGACAGGCGGTACGGCTGGGACAGGCTCCCGTGGCCGCTCGGCCTCGTGACGCTGATCGGGCTGCGGAATCGTCTGCGGGCGAGGAACCTCTACGACACGGGTCGGGGACCACTGGACAAGCCGGACGTCTCCGATCACCCGCGCTACCTGACCGCTCGAACGCCCGACGGGACGTTCAACGATCTCGACAACCCGCTGATGGGAAGCCTCGGCAGCCGTTTTGGCCGCAACGTCCCTCTCGAGGCGACCGCGCGCGAGCCCGAGGATCGCTTGCTGGAGCCGAGTCCGCGGCTCGTCAGCCGGGAGCTGCTCACACGCGACGAATTCAAGCCGGCGACGACGCTCAACCTGCTCGCGGGTGCGTGGATCCAGTTCGAGGTGCACGACTGGTTCAGCCACGGGAAGAACGACGCTGACAACCCGTGGCGCATCCCGCTCGAGGCCGACGACCCGTGGCCGGGGGAAGCGATGTCGATCGACCGCACCCGGCAGGATCCAAGCGCAGACCCCGACGGGCCGCCGACGTTCGTCACCGACGACACGCACTGGTGGGACGGCTCCCAGATCTACGGGCGCGATCCTGCCTTCGCGGCCGCGATCCGCACGGGCACGAACGGAAAGCTGAGACTCGACGAGCGCGGGCTGATCCCGGCCGATCTCGAGGCGCACGTCGATCTCGCCGGCGTCGCAGGGAACTTCTGGGTGGGTCTCGCGCTTCTGCACTCCTTGTTCATGCGCGAGCACAACGCGATCTGCGACCACCTGCACGCGACTCATCCGGAGTTCGGAGACGACGAGCTCTTCGACAAGGCGAGACTCGTGGTCGCGGCGCTGATGGCCAAGATCCACACCGTCGACTGGACGCCTGCGATCATCGCCCACCCGACCACCGTTCGCGGCATGCGGGCGAACTGGTGGGGGCTCGAGGGCGAAGGGCTCGACAAGCGCTTCGGCCGACGGACCTCGAACGAGGTGATCCGCGGCATCCCGGGCTCGCCGACGAACCACCACGGCGTCCCGTACTCCCTCACCGAGGAGTTCGTCGCCGTGTACCGGATGCATCCGCTGATCCCGGACGACTTCAGCTTTCGCTCGCTCGCAACCGATGCGGTGCTCCAGGAGCGCACGCTCGAGGAGATCGGCGTAGTGCACGTCCGCGAGCGCCTGACCGAGATGTCGATGGGCGACGTGCTCTACTCGTTCGGCACCTCGCACCCTGGCGCGATCACGCTGCACAACTTCCCGCGCTTCCTGCAGGACTTCCATCGCGCCGACGGGACGCATGTCGACCTCGCCTCGATCGACGTTCTGCGCGTTCGCGAGCGCGGCGTCCCGCGCTACAACGAGTTCCGGAGGCTGCTCCACCTGAAGCCCTTCGAGACCTTCGAGGAGATGGCCGACACGCCGGAGCACGCTGCGGCGTTACGCCGGGTCTACGGAGATGTCGAACGGGTCGACACGATGATCGGGATGTACGCGGAGCGGAAGCCGAAGGGGTTCGGCTTCAGCGATACCGCCTTCCGTCTGTTCATCCTCATGGCGTCGCGGCGGCTCGAGAGCGACCGGTTCTTCACGCGCGACTATCGGCCGGAGGTCTACACGAAGGAGGGGCTCGACTGGGTCGACGCCAACTCGATGCGGTCGCTGCTCCTGCGCCACTTCCCGGAGCTCGAGCCTGCACTCGCGGGCGTTGCGAATCCCTTCGCGCCCTGGCAGCGTGCCCTCTCCACGTGATCGAGCTCGCGCCGGGAATCCATCGGCTCGGTCACGCATGGTGACGCCACCCTCGTCGGTCGCCGAGGTCGTGGCGCGGCTCGAGGAAATCATCGCGCCACTCTCACCCTCCGACGGGATCGCCAGCTTCGCGCGGCTCTACCTGGCGGTTACCGAAGGTGTTCAGGCACGCCTGGCCGGTCTCAGCTTCGGCGACCCCCGATTCCTCGCAAGGCTCGACGTTGTCTTCGCCGACCTCTTCTTCGGTGCGTTCGACGCCTTCCAGCACGATCCCGCAGCTGCCCCGCGTGCCTGGCTGCCACTCTTCGAGGCGCGCTCGCGCCGAGGTGTTGCTCCGTTGCAGTTCGCGCTCGCGGGCATGAACGCGCACATCAATCGCGACCTCCCCGTTGCACTCGTCGCGACGTGTGACGAGTTCGGCCTTCATCCCGAGCACAGCTCGGTGCAGCATGAGGATTTCGAGCGCATCAACGGCCTCCTGGCTTCGGTCGAAGCGCAGGTCAAGCAGCAGTATCTGAGCGGCTGGGTTCGCGTCATCGATCGCCACCTCCACCGTATTCACCGCATCGACGACATCGTCGCGATGTGGAACATCCGGAGCGCACGCGACGGCGCGTGGGTGAACTCCGAAACCCTTTGGGCGATCCGTGATGACGCGAACCTGACGAGCGACTATCTCTCCTCTCTCGATCGGATGACAGGGCTCGCCGGCCGCGGCCTCCTCGTCCCCGCCGACACGTGGACGCAGAGGCTCGCTCGTCTCGCGCGAATCGGATGACGCTCGGCCGCAGCCTCCGTTAGCTCGATTGGTCGTCCGAAGCCGGTCGCGTTGTCACCCAGGCGTGCCCGCGGGCGAACGCATCCTTTTCGAGCTCGTCCGACCAGTCCGCCGGGTACCCGAGCAATCCGAGCAGGTCGGCGATCGTGGCGCGCGAAACCCTGCGCTGTCGGGAGACGACGGCGTCGTGCAGGGCGCGCACGACCGCGCCTTCTTCGAACGGCTTGCGCACGATCGACGTGACTCCCGCCTCGACCGCCTCAGCGGCGTGTGCGTCGGAGCGACCTGTGAGCCCGACGATCGGGACGTCCCGGTTGGCCAGGATGAGGCGCGTCGCATCGACGCCGTTGAGGCGCGGGAGACCGAGATCGAGCAGGATCACGTCGGGCTCGTGCTCCCGTGCGAATTCGACCGCCTCGACGCCGTCACGGGCGTCGGCGCACACCTCGAAGCCGGCGGTCTCGAGCACGAGGCGCAGGTCGGCCCGCACGATCGGGTCGTCCTCCACGGTTAGCACACTGGTCATCGCTGTTGCTCTGGACATGAGTCGTCCTCCATGAGTCGTTGGTGTCAGTCGTTCTCGGCGCGAAAAAGGCCCCGGTAGGTAGATCCCGAGGCCTCGAAGCCGAGTCCGAGCGCCGTCAGCGGCACCCGGTCACTCCTCAACCGTAGCAGCGTGCCTGGAGGTCGCCCGGCGAGAACCGACGGATCTCAGCGCCGCCGGCTTGGCCGCGCGATGCGTCCGAACGCGCGGTCGGCTCCGCCGTCGCTCGTGAACGCGCTCAGCTGGATGCATTCACCGTCGAGCTCGAGGCCCGAGCCGATCACGCCGGGGCCGCGGAGCCGCACGTCCTCGCCGAGCCCGGCGGAAGGGCCGCGGGTGACGACGGCGTCAGCGATCTCGTCGACGAAGCCGGCGATCCGCTCGCCGTCGGCGGGCTGCTGGTCGAGCCGCTCGAGCGCGTCGAGCAGGTAGCCGGCCCGCAGCTTCGGCCACAGGAGCGCGAAGGCGTCGGGGCGCGAGACGGTGTCGAGGCAGAGGTCGTCGCCGATCGCGAGCACGGCACCGCACTGGCCGGGCTCGAGCGGGAACGCGTCCTCGAGCTTCCGCAGGCGCTCGCCGTAGGCCTCGAAGGTGTCGCGAGCTGGCGCCGGTGGGCGAGGCGACCGACATCCGCTGCTGCTTCTCGCCGATCTCGTGCCACACCTCGCTCTGGGCGACGCCGCGGGCGAGCGGCTGCGCGGCGAGCATCTCGGCCTTGCGCCGGCGCAGGTGGGAGTGCGAGATGTGCGCGGCCGAGTCGAAGTCGACCGACGAGCGTGTCCAGCGGCCCTGCTCCACGCAGGAGACGGGGATCGGCAGCTTCGCGCCGGCGCCGACGAGCACGCTGACGTTGAGGATGCGGTTCTGCTTGGCGCCGACGAGCTCCTCGCCGTCGTAGAGCAGCACGGCGACGTCGAGCGGGTTGACGACCGCGAGCTCCGGCACCGAGCCGGCATCCGAGGTCTCGCTGATCGTGAGGCCGCGCGGCAGCGCCTCGTCGAGCGTGATGTAGCCGGCGACGGGATCGCGGGCGGGGAAGAGCGGGGTGATGACGATGCCGCGGTGCTCGACGGGGTCGCCGAGCTGGAAGGTGAGAGTAGTGGCTGTCATGCGGTGCTCCTTGTCGGGGTTCGAGAAGGAGTCCGTCAGAACGACTGTCCGTCTTATGCTCGAGCGGCCGTCAATCCGGCAACAGGGGCACGGAGAGGCCGAGGTCACGCCCGAGCAGCACGGCCCGCGTGACCGCCGCCGAGCCGAAGCGGCGACCGATCTCGTCGAGCGCCGCGTCGAGGGCGCCGTCGGCATAGGGATCGAGCGGCAGCGAGAGTTGGACGGCGCAGTCGCCGTCCAGATTTGCAACGGAGAGCCCCACCAGAGTGAGGCCGCGCTGCTCGATCATCGGCAGGGCGGCGTCGACGAGCCCTCGCGCCACGCCGAGAATCGCGTTCGTTTCGGCCGTTGCGTGAGCGAGCGTCTGCGAGCGAGTCGCCCGCGCGTAGTCGTCGAAGCGCAGCCGGAGGACGACGGTGCGGCCGACACGACCCGCCGCCCGCATCCGGCCGGTCACCCTGTCGACGAGCGCGACGAGGACCGCGTCCACTGCGTCTGGCGTGCGGGTGGAGCGAGAGAGCGCGCGTTGCGATCCGATCGAACGCCGTCGCTTCCCGGGGACGACGGGCCGCGGGTCGCGGTTGTGCGCGAGGGCGTGGAGGCGGTGGCCGGCCGCTTTGCCGAGCATGGCGACGAGTGCCCCTTCGTTGATCTCCGCGACCTGGGCGACTGTGGTGATTCCCCGGTCGCGCAGCTTTCCCGATGTCACGCGCCCGACGCCCCACAGCCGTTCGATCGGGAGCGGGTGGAGGAACTCGAGCTCACCGTCGGCCGGGACGACGAGGAGGCCGTCGGGCTTGGCGACGCCACTCGCCACCTTGGCGAGGAACTTCGTCCGAGCGATTCCCACCGTGATCGGTAGACCGACGTTCTCGCGCACCGTGTGGCGGAGCCGGCGGGCGATCTCGATCGGCGTGCCCGAGATCAGCTCGAGCCCCCGGACGTCGAGAAAGGCCTCGTCGATGGAGAGCCCTTCGACGAGAGGCGCCGTGTCGTCGAAGACGGCGTACACGGCCTTGCTCGCCTCCGCGTAGGCGCTCATTCTGGGGCGTACGACGATCGCGCTCGGGCAGAGGCGCAGCGCCTGCCGCCCGCCCATGGCGGTGCGGACGCCGAAAGCACGAGCCTCATAGCTCGCCGCGAGGACGACGCCTGCACCAACGATCACGGGTCGGCCGCGAAGCCGAGTGTCGTCCCGTTGCTCGACGGAGGCGTAGAACGCGTCGAGATCAGCGTGGAGGATCGTTCCCTCGATCACGAACATATGTTCGCATACGAGGGGCGGTCAGGTCATTCGTGCCCGGACACCCCATGGGGCACGTACGGCTCCTCGAGCCGTGCCACCTCGTCGGCCGTCAGCTCGAGTGCCTCGGCGGAGAGTGCGTCCCCGACGTGACCAACCTTCGTCGCCCCCACGATCGGAGCCGTCACACCGGGCCGGCCGAGCACCCAGGCGAGTGCGACCTGTGCTCCCGGAACACCGCGTTCGGCGGCCACCTCGTTGACGCGGTCGACGACGGCGAAGTCGACCTCGGGGAAGTAGAGCGCGTCGCCGAACGGATCGCTACCCGCGCGAGTCGTCAGGCGCTCTCCCTCGCGGGTGCGGTTGCCCGTCAGCAGCCCGCGGGCGAGCGGGCTCCACGGGAGCACGGCGACGCCCTGGTCGACGCACTGCGGGATCATCTCCCGCTCCTCCTCGCGGTAGACGAGGTTGTAGTGGTTCTGCATCGAGACGAATCGTGTCGCGCCCGCCCGGTCGGCCACCGCCTGCGCGGTCGCGAACTGCCACGCGAACATGCTGCTCGCTCCGATATAGCGCGCCTTGCCGGCCTTGACGACATCGTGGAGCGCGTCCATCGTCTCCGCGATCGGCGTCAGGGGATCCCAGCGGTGGATCTGGTAGAGGTCGACGTAGTCGAGCCCGAGCCGCTGTAACGATCCGTCGATCGAGGCCATGATGTGCTTGCGGGAGAGGCCACGGCCGTTCTCGCCGGGCATCGTTCTCCCGTGCACCTTCGTCGCGATCACGAGCTCCTCGCGGGAGAGGAGCTTCGGCAGGACGCGGCCGGTGACGATCTCGCTCTCACCGCCGTTGTAGACGTCGGCTGTGTCGAAGAACGTGATCCCGCCCTCGACGGCACGTCGGATGATCGGTTCCGCTTCGGCCTCGGGCAGCGCCCATGCCCTGTCCGGGTGGGCGCCGAAGCTCATCATCCCGAGGCAGACGCGCGAGACGCGCAGGCCGGTGTTGCCGAGGTTCACGTACTCCACGGAGGTGCCTCCTGATTGGTGGGTTCTGCCGAGACCGTAGAGGAGGGAGGCGGTGCGCCGCAGACGCTTGCTCTCGTAGGGGCGACGCGGAGCGTCGCCCGGTTCGACGCCACCCGCCCGCGAGGAGAACCCCACACGCCGCCGTAAGATCAGCCCATGTCCGAGCTGACTCACTCGTCGATGCGGGATGCGAGAGATGCAGAGGACAACCGACTGCTGCAGAACGGAGAGATCGATCTCCTCCTCGCCGGCTGGCACGAGACGATCGTCGCCCGCTGCGTCGCGACGATGCGCGGCCCGGTCGGCCACGACGTCGCGCAGGTCGGTCTGCCTCCGCCTCTGGCGTGAGCTCAAGAGCTGGCAAGCACCGCGACGGCCGCTGGCCGTTTCGCGTGATCGTGCACAAGGTGATCGGGTACGTGTGCGCCGGCTGGTACGAGAAGGGATGGGGCGAGCTCGAGCTGATCGAGATCGACGGCCCCACCGAGGACGACTTCACCGGCGACGTCGAGCTGCAGCTGACGTTGGAGGAGTTCGTCGCGACGCTGCCGCCGGGCGACGGCGAGGTTGCGCGCCTATGGCTGCTCGAGGGGCTCGACTACGACGAGATCGCCGAGCGGCTCGGCAAGAAGCCGAACGCCCTCTACCAGGCCCGCTCGCGGATCAATCCCCGTCTGAGAGAGTGGCTCGAGTCGTGAGCACACCCGAGAACCTGTTCGACGAGCTCGTGAACTGCTGGACGCGGGGCGAGCCGCTCGCGGTCGACGAGCTCCTCGTCCGCGCCGGCCCGCACGCCGACGAGCTGGCCACCCTGATCGATCGGTTCCTGGAGCGCGCCCCGAGGCGCGACCCGACTCCTGCTGCGCTTGCGTTCGTTCGCTCGCTCGACGAGCCCTCACTGTTGCAGGCACGGCAGGAACGGAAACTGAAGCTCGACGACCTCGTCGCCGGTCTTCTCGAGAAGCTGGGGCTGCCGCTGGAGGCGCCGCGACAAGGTGCGCCGCTACTACCAGGATCTCGAGCTCGGCCAACTCGACCCGAGCGGCGTCGCGTCGAGCGTGTGGGATGCGCTGACGGGCCTTCTCGGCCGCGATGCACGCGGGCTCGGGGCATTGCCGCCGTTCGCATCGGCGGCGCCTGCGATGTATCGCGAGGCCGACTTCGAGAGCGATCTCGTGTATGCGGGGCTCGCCGTGCCCAGCATGTCCCTCGACGAGCCCGCTCCCGAGCTCGACGAGGTCGATCGCCTCTTCGGTGTCACGTCGTCAGGCTGAGCCCACGAGCCGCCGGGTAACCAGGTGCGATCGACTCGACGAGCCGTGTGAGCTGACCGGAGGGTTCGAGCTGAAAACGTGTCGCGAGCTCGACCCGGAACGTGTCGTAGCGTCGAAGGGCTTCCGCGAGATTGCCGGTCGCGAAGTGGGCCTCGATGAGCACGCGAACCGCACTCTCGCGTAGTCGGTCGCCCGACATCGCCGCGAGTGCAGTCATGACGGCTTCTGCGTGCCGGTGTTCAGTGAGGAGTTGGAGGCACGCGGCCTCGAGGGCGAGGACGAGCTCCTGGCGTAGCTGATCGCGCTCGTCGAGCACCCAGTCCTCGTAACAGTCGACGAGCAATTCGTCCGCCGCGACGAGCCGCTCGACGTCTTCTCGGCTGAGAGGTTCACCCCGTAACGCACGCCGCATACTCGACGTCAGCTGCCGCAGGTCCACGACCACCGACGGGTGTAACGCGAGGTGCGTCGTCGACACCTCGACAATCGGGCGAGGCAGCTGCTGCAACCTCCACAGCGTTGTCCGCAGTGATCCGTTTGCCTGTTCCTGGCTCTTGTCGATCCAGAGTCGGCCCGACACGTAGGCGCGGTGTAGAGGGCGCTCGTGCACGGCGAGGAACGCGATGAGCCGCTGCAGATGAGGCAGCATGAGCACGGCTCGATCGTCGATCCGTAGTCCGAATGAACCGAGCAGCTGCAGCTCGACCATCTCCGTCACGTCTGGATCGTCCGAGTCTGTCAGCGGTGGCACGGCGCGAAGAGACGGCTTGTCGACCTTGCCATCACGCTGCCGCAGAGGCGCTCGGTGCGAAACAACCACGCCGTCTCCTCTCGTTCGACCTCCAGCGTACGCCTGCGGCGTCACGGATGTCATCGCCCCGACTGGGTGACTCGTGATTCGCCCGTGACGTTCCAGTGACGCTGCGGTGACGGCCGGGCGATGGCGCCGTGGCGTCCCGCTGACGATGCACTCACCGCGGCGTGGCGCGGCCGTGTCGAGCCCGTGACGGCCTGCGGGTCAGAGTCGTCTCTCCACCAAGAGGAGGACTCATGCCGGAACCAACGCTCGCCGCCGACGTCCTCGCGGATCTTCTCAACGATCTCCGCGCGGTCGGACCACTAGCGAAGAACGACAAGTCGTTTGCAGCTGCATTCGAGGCGTACCGCACGGCGGACGCCAAGACGTACCAGGCTGTGCTCAAGCGCCTGAAGCTGTTCCCGCGCTGCCGCTACATCTGCGACTGGATCTGTTCCAAGGAATGTGTCCTCCTCTGCTTCGAGCTCTGCGGCCCGCCGAATCTCGACCAGAAGCTGCCCGACCCGCGGCGGTTCGCAGAGGTCATCGTCAAGCTCACCTCCGACGAGAAGCTCGTGCAGCGGCTCGCCGCGACGATCGAGAAGCGTGACGCGGCGGGATATCAGCGGCTCATCAAGGAGCTCCAGCTCGAGCCCTATTGCCACCTGATCTGCCGGTGGGTCTGTGCTGTTCGTTGTCGACTCGTGTGCCGGCTGTTCTGCGAACCGGTGATCGTCTCGAGGCCCGACCTCGCCGTCGAGCTTCGAGTAGCAGGCTCGACCCTCCGCCGGCTCCTCGAGAAGCGCGAGCTGTTCGACCAGGCAACGGCCGGCTTCGAAGCGGGAGACGCGGAGCAGGTACACGCGGCTCTGCGTCCGCTCGGTCTCCTCGATCACTGCTATCTGATCTGTGAGTGGTACTGCAGCTGGCACTGCATCCGCGTGTGTCTCCCGCTCTGCCGCATCTTCCCGATCGAACGGATCGAGGAGCCGGTCAAGGAAGCGCTCGGGTTCGCGCGAGCGCAGCAGGTCCTCCTGAAGCGACCGGGACTGCTCGCTGAGCTCGCCGACGTCGTTGCAGTTGGAAATGCCGACCGCTTCGCCGTCATCCTGCGAGAGCTGAAGCTCGAGCGGTACTGCATCCAGATCTGCCACTGGATCTGTCACCGCCACTGGCGCCGCTTCTGCCGGCTCATCTGCCCGCCGATCTACGACCACCCGTGGTTCACGCACGTCGGGGACTTCGGCATTACCGGCGACATCGACCCCGGCACGGGTCTCACGAACAAGCAGCAGGCGGGCCACGGCGGTCCCGGGTTCGGGTTCTTCAACTGCCTCTCGCTCAGGGGCTACTGTCCGAAACGGGATCCGGCCCACCCGTCCGAGGCGATGAAGTACCGCTTCCTGTTCGTCAAGGGAGCAGTGACCACGCCGATCAAGGATCCGTTCGTCTGCGAGGTCCTCGTCGGCAGCCGGTACGTCACCTGGGATGCCGACGGCACAGGGCTCAAGCCGACGCTGCAGTCGGTGCGGATCCGCGGAACGGGTCCGTCTCTGGATCCACCGCCGTTCCCCGGCGGCCCTGCACCATGGGGGGCCCCGCCGGATCACTACGTCGTACCGGACGCTCAGGGCTGGGTGACGGTCGACCCGCAGGCGCTCAACGGCGGCTACAACGGCTGGCTCATGGGCTTTGCTTCGGCCGTTGCGGTTCCGGGTGGTGACCCGGCGCCGGGTGTCCCGGCAGGAACGGCCGTGCCTGGCCCAGCGCAGAAGGGCAGCACGGACCTCTCGATCGTGTTCGAGGCGACGCGTGTGAGCAATCCTGCCGCCGCGCCGGCCGACTACACGAACACGCTCGGCCGGATTCGAATCAACAACTGGCCGGCAGTGGCGCTGCTCGATCTCCTGCAGTTCCATTCGGGCGGAGGCACTCCGTGCTCGCCGCTTTCGACCGATCTCGACATCGAGTACACCACCGATCACGAGCTGATGGCGGCCTGGTCGATCTCGATGAACACCGCCGCGTCCGTTGTGCCGGCACCGACGTTCCCGAGCGGGGTTGGCCCGCGTGGGGGCTTCGGCTCCGACCACCACGACATCTCGTCGTGGCCAACCTGCTCGTACACCATCCGGATGCTGACCAGGCGGTCGCTCACGACCGGTCTCTGGGACGACAGCGACTCGCCGGTCGACAGGACGTTCTGCATCGGAGCGAGGAGGCGCGACCGACCGATCCCGTGAGTCTCGATGACGGCGGGCGCCCCACTCCACGGGGCGCCCGCCGTGTCGTGTCGTCAGACTGAGCGCATGGCAGATCTGGTAGCGGGTGTCGATGGGTGCAAGCGCGGCTGGGTCGCCGTCGTGCTTGCAGGCGGACGCTTTCTCGAGGCCCGGCTGATCGAAGGCGTCGAGTCATCGTTCGACGAGCTGGCCGACGTGGGGAGGATCGCGATCGACATGCCTATCGGGTACGGGCCGCGCGAGGCCGACGCCCTCGCACGCGCACTCGTGGGCGGCAGCTCCGTGTTCACGATCCCCGGGCAGGAGGCGTTCGAGGCGCGATTTGCTGAGGGAGGCGGGATCTCGGCCCAGGCCCACGCCCTCGGCGACCGGATTCGCCACGTCACCGCTCTCGCTGCGAACGACAGCCGGCTCCGCGAGGTACACCCGGAGCTCTGCTTCACGGCTATGAACGACATGCGGAAGCTCAAGTTCCGCAAGAAATCGGCCGGAGGCGCCTTCGAGCGTCTCGGGCTGCTGCGCAAGCACGGGATCAACGTCGATTCCGGCACGCTCGGCGAGGCTGCGACGGTGCCGCTCGACGACGTGCTCGACGCGGCCGCGTGTGCGTGGACGGCGGCGCGCGCCAAGCCGGTTTCCCTCCCCGACCCACCCGAGAGCCGTGACGGGCTCTCGATCGCCATCTGGTACTGACGGTGCTCCCGGAGCTCATCCGCCCCCGCGCGGATATCGCCGAGCCCGTCGTCGCGCTCACCTTCGACGACGGCCCGGCTCCCTGGACAGATCCGATCGTGGATGAGCTCGAGCGGCATCACGCCCGGGGAACGTTCTTCGTCGTCGGTGACGCCATCGACTCGGCCGAGCGGCGGGCGACGCTTCGCCGCCTGGCTGCTGGCGGCCACGACGTCGGGAACCACACGTTCACGCATCCCGACCTGCAGGAGCTCACCGACGCCGAGATTCGCGATGAGATGCAGCGCGCGAACGCCGCGATCGAAGAGGTGCTCGGCACCACGCCGCGCTACTGGCGTGCGCCGTTCTTCCGCTCCGACGCGCGCGTGCGCGAGGCGGTCGGCGACGTGGCCGGCCGTGAAGTCTGGCACTCGACCATGCCGGGCGACTGGGAGCTTCCGGCCGGCGAGACGGCCGAGCGTGTCCTCGCCGGTCTGACTCCGGGGGACATCGTCGTCCTCCACGACGGCCGCCCTGCGAACGAGCCGGTCGAGCTCTCGTGGCCGACCCGCGAGGAGACGGTTGTCGCTGTGGGGTTGATCCTCGACGAGATGGCCGCTCGCGGCCTCAAAGCAGTGTCGATCACGGCGCTGCTCGCGGCGCGCTAGCCGGCGAATACAGCGGCCGGGCGAACGCTCGCGTTGCCGAGCTTGCTCCGGTCGCTCAGCTCTGGTTTCTCGCGGATGAGGGACGTGAGCTCCTCGGCCATGTCGCCCGCCTGTCCCACGAGCACGGCGGCAACCAGGCGCTCGTCGCGGAGATAGAAGCCGACGAGGTTACGCTCGGTGATCGAGCCGCGAAGGACGACCTCGTCGGCGCCGTCGGTATCGCCGAGGAGCTGAAGCTGGAGGTCGAACATCTTCGTGAAGAAAGCCGGCACCTTCGCAAAGCCCTTCCGCCCGCCCGCGAGGTTACGCCCGAGGTGCGCGCCCTGGGCGTTGGCGTTGCTCCAGTGCTCGATCCTGCGTACGCGCCCGGAGACCACGTCGTCGAAGCGCGCCACGTCTCCGATCGCGTACACGCCGTCGACGGAGGTATGGAAGTGGTCGTCGACAACGATGCCGTTGTCGACCTCGATCCCGCTGCCGTCGAGGAAGTCGACGTTGGGCTCGACGCCCACGCCGACCACCGCGAGGAACGCTTCGATCGTGCGTCCGGAGCCGGTGCGCGCGCCCGTCAGCATGAGCCCGTTCGCCTGGAACTCTTCGATCTGCTCCCCGAGCAGGAGCTCGACGCCGTGCCCACGGTAGAGCTCTGCGACCTGCTCGGAGAGTTCTGCCGAGGCGAGAGCAGGCACGAGTCGCTCGCCCATCTCGATGATCGTCACCTCGAGTCCGAGCATGCTCAGCGAGGCCGCGACCTCCGAGCCGATGAAACTGCCTCCGACGACGAGCGCCTTCCGTGCCTCCTGCGCTTCAGCCTTCACTGCCACGGCATCGGAGAGGGTTCGAAACGTGTGCACCGCGGGCAGGTCGGCGCCGGGGATCGGGAGCACTCGCGGCCGCGCGCCGCTCGCGATCACGAGCGTGCCGTAGGGGATCGGCTCGCCGTCGGCGATCTCGATCGTGTGGCCTCTGGTGTCGACTGCCTCGACGGTGGTGGCGAGACGCAGGTCGACGACGAGATCCTCGTACTCCTCGGCGGTGTGCACGAGCGCCTCATCCGGCTCCATCTCACCCCGGATGACGCCCTTCGAGAGCGGCGGTCGGTTGTACGGCGGATGCGCGTCAGCCGAGACCACGGTGATCAACGCGTCGCCACCCTCTTCGCGATACGCGTCGATCAGGCTCGCAGCAGCGCGCCCACCCCCGACAATCACGATCGGTTCCTTGGCCATCCTCGGAGCCTACCCCCTGACGTGCGTGATCAAGCTCGATCGTCGGTGGATTCACGGAACCGCAACCCCTCACTGTGAGCCGGCCGACTACGTTGTCGGCTCGTGACCACTGCAGCCCCGCAGCAAGTGAGCGCGTTCGCGGGCGCCGTCGCCGACGGGCGGGCCGGCGACCGCTTGTGGCTCTATGCGACCTACCACTGCAACCTCGCGTGCACGTACTGCCTGACCGAATCACACCCGAGAATCGCCAATCGGCGCACGCTCGATCCCGACACGATGGTCAGGGCCGTGGAGGAAGCCGCCGAGCTAGGCTTCCGGTCGGTCGGAATCACGGGCGGCGAGGTGTTCATGCTCCCCTCGTTCCCGAGGACATTCATCGAGATCGCCCGGATCCTGCCGACGGTCGCGCTCTCCAACGGCACGCTCTTCACCGACCGAATGCTCGGCGAGCTCGAGCCGCTTCGCGCCCTCGATGCCGCCATCCAGCTCTCGCTCGACTCGCACGACCCCGCTGCGAATGACGCACTTCGCGGCGCGGGAAACTTCGCGCACGTCGTAGCCGCCATCCCGCGGCTACGCGAACACGGCATTCGCGTCAGGATCGCGACGACGCTCGTGGACGGCACAGAGAGTGGTCACGAGGGCCTCGACGAGCTCTGTGAGCTGCACCGGAGCCTCGGCGTGCCCGACGAGGATCACATCGTGCGAGGAGTCGTCCGCCGTGGACGCGCTGCGACAGAGCGGCTCGGTTCCGAGCTGGGGCCGAATGATGCCCTCCCCGAACTGACGCTGACCGCAGAAGGTGCCTTCCTCCACCCGTTCGCTCCAACGGTGGAGCACGGGGTGACCGCCACCGATCTGCAAGTCGGTGGCGAGGTGTTTCCGCTCGCCCACACGCTCGACGCGTTCCTCGAGCATCCCGGCACCCAGGCCCGCGGCGCGGACGTCGTCAGGAACACGAGATGAGCGTGAGCCGCCCTCCCGGTCGGGAGGAACCCATCGTTCTCGTCGTCGCCAAGGCACCGGTTCCCGGTCGCGCCAAGACCCGGCTCGCCGCCGAGATCGGGGCAGCACAGGCAACCGCGCTCGCTCGAGCAATGCTCCTCGACACGCTCGACGGGTGCCGTCGCGAAATACCCACCGTCGGCGTCCTCTGCGCCGGCCCCGACGAGGTGGAACTGCTCGCCGAGCTTGCCGGGCCCGGCGCCCCGGTCGTCGTCCAGGAAGGAGACGGCCTCGGCAATGCGCTCGGCACAGGCGTGCGCCACGCACTCGGCCTGGGAGGCATCGCGTTACTCGTCTCGTCCGATATCCCCGGCGTGCCGGCGGGAGCACTGACGAACGCTGTGAGCCTGCTCGGCGAGGGTGTCGATGTCGTTCTCGGGCCCGGCTACGACGGCGGCTACTGGCTGATCGGGGTTCGGGGGCACCATCCGGGGCTGTTCGAGAACATTCCCTGGTCGACGGCGGGCGTGCTCGAGGCTACCCTGGCGCGCTGTCGCGACCTCTCGCTCGAGACCCGGTTGCTCGACCCGTGGCGCGACATCGACACGATCGACGACGTGGTCTCCGTCGCCGATCGAATCGAGACACTGCCCGGCCGCCGGACTGCGGAGGCACTCGCTCTCCTGGGGCTAGGCTCGAACGGAAACCAAGCAGCCATCACCGAGGAGGTACGCACGTTATGAGCGTGACCACGTCCATCACCGCCGCCGAGCTTCGCGTCCCCACGGAAGCACTCGCGGCAGGCGCGGCCGAGGCAGACCGTGACGGCCGCTTCCCCGCCGAGAGCATCGACGCGCTCCGTGCGGCCGGACTGCTCGGGCTCGGTGTCGCCGAGCGCTTCGGCGGCCCAGGCGGAAGCCCACAGACGATTGCCCGGGCGATCGAGCAGGTTGCAAGCGCCTGTGGCTCGACCGGAATGATCTACACGATGCACCTCGTCGCCGCCCAGACGCTGCAGGCGTGCACCCAGGACGACGAAGGGCCGCTCGCGGACGCTATGCGCGCGATTGCTGTCGGCGAGCACCTGACGACGATCGCATTCTCCGAAACAGGGACGCGCAGTCACTTCTGGGCGCAGCTCTCGACGGCGACCCTGAACGGGGACTCCGTGGCGATCGACGCCGAGAAGTCGTGGGTGACGGCTGCCGAGCACGCCGACTCGTACGTCACGAGCGTACGCGCCCCCGGTGGCACCGACCCGCTCGTGACCGAGCTCTACCTCGTCGACACAGGCACGCCCGGCATCGAGATCAGGGGACCGTTCGACGGCCTCGGTATGCGCGGCAACGGCTCCTCGCCCGTCAGCTTCGGCGGCGTACAGGTCGACCTCGACCGCCGCCTCGGAGATCCGGAGGATGGCTTTGCGGTGATGATGTCCGCCACGCTTCCCTGGTTCGTTCTCGGCTGCGCTGCGTGTTGCATCGGGCTTTCCGGCGCCGCACTCGAGCTCGCGGCGGCACATGCGTCCGCGACGCGGCTCGAGCACGAGGGAAGCTCCCTGGCCGATCTTGCCACGATCAGGGCGCGCCTCGGCAGCGCCAAGGTGCGGCACATGCAGGCCCGCGCCCTCCTGCACGAGGTGGCCGGCCAGATCGAGGCCGGGGTGCCCGAAGCGCAGCTCGGCGTGCTCGCCCTCAAGGCGGCCGCCGCCGAGATGGCGATCGAGGTGACCGACGCCGCGATGCGCGTGTGCGGCGGCGCCGCCTACTCGCGGCAGCTACCCCTGGAGCGGCTGTTCCGCGATGCGCGGGCCGCCTCGGTGATGGCACCGACGACGGATGTCCTCGTCGACTTCCTCGGCAAGACGCTGACCGGGAAGCCGCTGTTTTGAGCCCGGCCGGAGGACAGTCGAAGTCGTCCGGCGAGGTCGTGCGTGTCCTGTACGCCCTCGCCGGGCTGCGCATCCTGCTCGGCGTTCTCTGGCTCGCGAACCTCAGCTGGAAGCTGCCGCCCGACTTCGGCAAGAACGACCCCGAAGGGCTTCTCTACAACTTCCGGCGGGCGGAGGACTACGCCGTGATCGGCCCGCTGAGGGATCTGGCGCGCGAGGTCCTGATCCCGCATTTCACTCTCTTCGGCTGGCTCGTCTTCCTCGCCGAGCTCACCGCCGGTGTCCTTCTGCTGCTCGGGCTGTGGACGCGGGTCGGGGCATTCATCGGCCTGGTGCAGTCGATCGCGATCACGCTGCTCGTCGTCGACGCGCCCCACGAGTGGGTGTGGACGTACGTGATGTTCATCGCGATCGGCGTCGTCGTTCTCGTCACCCCTTCCGGGAGCAAGCTGTCGCTCGACGCGCGTCGCAGCCGCCGGGGTTGAGAATCAGGGTGAGGAGCGGGTGAGGATCTCCGTCGTCATCCCGACGCTCGGGGAGCAGGCAGCGATCGAGTCGACGATCGTCTCCGCGCGGGAAGCGCTTGGTCCCTGCCAGGTGATCGTCGCGGACGGCGGCAGCGTCGATAGGACTCGGGAGCTGGCTGCCGCCGCGGGCGCCACACTGGTCGACGCTCCCGGGACGCGGGCCGATGCGATGAATGCAGGTGCCGAGGCCGCGACGGGAGAGGCGCTTCTCTTCCTCCACGCCGATACGAAACTCCCTCACGGGGCAGGCGATGCTGTCCGCCTCGCTCTCGCCCACGCGGACGGGGGAGCGTTCAGTGTCCGCTTCGACGATCGGCCCGCGCTCGCGCGACGTGCCGCGTTGCTGTACGAGCGGTTCCACCGAGGCGTGTACGGCGATCAGGCGATCTTCGTCTCGAGGACGGCGTTCGACCGGGCCGGTGGCTACCGGCCGCTCCCGATCATGGAGGACTTCGATTTCGTCCAACGCGTCCGCCACGCTGGTCGTTTCGTCGTCCTCCCGGACACCGTGACGACGTCCGCGCGCCGCCAACGCGCCCATGGAGAGATACGCACGTTCCTCACCGTCGCTGCGATCAAGCTCCTGTATCGACTCGGTGTCTCGCCCGCACGCCTCGCGCGGACATACCGGCAGCTCAGCTGAGCCTTCGCTGCCTTCTACGCGTCGCCTTCGGCCTCGAGCAGGGCGGCCATGGCGGCGCTGCCACGGTCGATCGCCGGCCGCATCTCGGGGTTGAGATGGAAGGCGGTGCTGTCGTAGTCGTCGGGCAGCGTGCCGCGCAGGTGCTGGTCGAGGGCGAGGAAGCGGGGGTAGTAGCCGCCGCCCATGCAGAAGATCGCGTCGTACATCGTCCCGCCGATCTCATGTGCGTCGAGCGTCGTTGCGTGCTGCAGCTCGAGCGTCGTCGTGCCTTCCTCGGCTCCCGGCGAGAGGCGCAGCTCGATCTCGTCCGCGCCGCCGCGACCGAGTGAAAGCCTCAGCAAGTGCGGTGCCTCGCAGTCGACGATCGTGCCCGTGCCCATGTTCGCCTGCTGGAAAGTGCCGCCGACATGCAGGTCGCCCGTGATGGTCGTGTACCAGCGCCCGAGCCGCTCGGGATCGGTGCAGGCATCCCACAGATCCTCGATCGTCGTCTCGTAGGTGCGCGTGAACACCGCGACCCGCGCCTCGCCTGCCGCGATCGTGCGGTGCCGCAGCTCGGGGTCGGGCTCGTGGTAGGCCGTCGTCTCGGTCTTCATGATCCAGCGCCTTTCGTGTCGGGTTTCGTTGCGGGTGCCCGTCGGGTGCGCTTGCCGCGCGCGACCTCGGTGCCGAGCGCGTCGAGCCGCTGGTTCCAGAAGCGGCGGTACGGCTCGAGCCACGTGTCGACCTCTCGGAGGGGGGAGGTGTCGACCGCGTAGAGCCGCCGCGTGCCCGCGGCGCGCACCGTCGCGAAGCCGTTCTCCCGCAGGACCCGCAGGTGCTGGGAGACGGCCGGCTGCGAGATCTCGAACTCGCGCTCGATCACCGAGCCGATCTCGCCTGCTGCCAGCTCGCCGTCTGCGAGGAGCTCGATGATGCGTCGCCGGACAGGGTCGCCGAGGATGTCGAACGCGTGCATGGCCTAGTTATATAGCTAGTGAACTTATATAAGTCAAGTCTTATTTCTCAGTCGTCGCCGATCGCATGCTCTGCGAGCCACGCCTTGGCGACGCGCTTGTGCGCTCGCGTCAGCCATGCCTCGACGACCATCTCCTCGAGCTCGTCGTGGTCGATCCGCGCCAGGCTCGGGATCTGCACGAGCACCGCGGGATAGCCGTTGAAGTGGGGGGTCGTGAAGGTGATGCCGCGGTCGTCGGCGAGCAGGATCTCCTTCACCTCGAGGTTCTCGACGCGGAAGATCAACACATCGTCGAGCCGCTCGCCGGTGACCGGATCGATCGCGTCACGGCGCCGGCTGCGGTGGCAGATGAACATCTTGCCGTGCGCGTTGTAGGTCGGCCGCCCGTCGTCGGAGACCTCCTTCGTCGTCTCCGGCAGCGCCAGCGCGAGCGCGTCCAGGTCGGCCATGGTCGTCATGGCAGCAACTCTGCCACGTCGAGCGTTCGAGACGCGGCCGACGGCCGTAGAATCCCGACCGAGATGGCGGACAGCTTGCGCATCTTCGCGATCTGCTCGGTGAAGCCGCTGGCCGACGGGCTCATCGACACGCTGCGCGAGCTCGGCCACGATCCCGTCGCGCTCCTCGCCCCGCGTCGCGACGACGGCCGGACGCTGCCGCCAGAGCTGGAGCTGACCGACACGAGCGCCCCACCCGGGCTCGATCTTCTGCTCGCGCGCGACAAGTACGCGATCGAGCCGCTGATCCGCGCGTACGAGCCCGACCTGATGACGTGCTGGGGGTTCCCGTGGAAGATCCCGCAGGCTGCGCTCGATGTGCCGCGGCTCGGCTCGATCAACATGCATCCGGCGTTGCTCCCGCGCCACCGCGGGCCGATCCCGCTCGCCTGGGCGCTGCGCGACGGCGACGCCGTCTGGGGCCAGACGTGGCACCGGATGGATGCCGAGCTCGACACCGGCAACCTGCTCGTACAGGGGTCGGTGCCGATCGCCGACGACGATGTCGACATTGCGGAGTTCGGCCACAAGCTGCGATCGGGCGCGCTCGATCTCCTTCCTCAGGCGCTCGAGCGGGTCGTGGCCGGCGATCCCGGCGACCCCCAGTCCGAGGAGGGTGCCAGCTGGGCCGGGCATTTCGAGGACGACGACTACGTGCGCATCGACTGGTCGCAGCCGGCGCGCGTGATCCACAACCAGGTCCGGGCGTGGCACCTCACCTTCGGTATGTCCAGTCTGCGAGCGCCGCTCGGCGAGCTCGACGGCGAGGACGTCGTCGTCCTGCAGACGCGGCTCACCGACCCGGGTGGCGGCGCTCGGCGGATCGACTGCGGCGACGGCCCGATCTGGGTGGTCGCGACCGAGCCTGTCTGATTCCGCGCGGGAAATCCGTGGCAGGCGCCTCGGTGACAGGCTTCAGCCTGTCTCCTGGGTCGGCGGTTCGTCGCAGAGCTGAGCGTCTTCCGGCGTGCCTTCACTTCCGGCACAATGACGTTACACACTCTCCACAAAGGATGTGTAACCATGACCAGAATGCGCCGGATCAACATCGTCATCGATCCCGACCTCGACGACCGGCTCGAGCGCGAGGCCGCTGCACGCAACACGTCGAAGAGCGCGCTCGTGCGGGAATGCGTCGAGCGCGGGCTGTCGGACGCGCCGTTCGACAACGGTCTTTGTCGGATCGCCGACGCGCTGACTGCCGCTCTTCGAGGACGTCGAGCCGGTCGATGACATCGACGAGTTCCTCTACGGCTCGCTCGGCCAGGACGCGTGATCTTCGTCGATAGCTCGTTCTTGGATCGCGCGATTTCTGCCGCGTGACGGGCGGCACGCTGGAGGCGGTTGCGTCGTCGACCGCGCCAGGCGACGCGTCGGCTCGTCACGTCGAACCTCGTCGTCGGCGAGACGTGGACGTTCCTTCGTAAGGCGGGCCGGACACGGCCCTGCGATGAGCGTGGCTCGACTCCGTTCTTGGCGGGGTGCCGTCGACGGTCGAGCGATCGACGACGGAGCTCGAGAGCCGAGGCGTGGGCCTGGCTGCGCGTCCACGACGAGCGCTCGTACTCGTTCGTCGACGCAACGAGCTTCGCTCTCATGCGACGGAAGCGAATCGCCGACGCGCTGGCATTCGACGGCGACTTCGCGGCCGCCGGCTTCAACGAGCTTCGCGCGTAGCCCGGGCTCAGCGAGATCCACGTCTCGTCGACGGCGGGTGACCTGCACGAACGCGTCACGGACCGCGATCGCTGCCTTTACACCGGTGTGGCGGCGCGGATTTTCTCGAGGTCGAGCATCGAGGCGCGCGACACCGTCGGGGTCTGCGCGGATGTACTCCAGATACGTCTCCTCCGCCTCCTCGTAGGTGTGCCATTCCCCGAGGTAGTTCGTCGACCAGCGGTCGAGCAGGACGTACGCGAACTCATCCATGAGCTACGCCGCGGGGGAAGGTTGGAGCGACTCTGGATCGATGGGATCCTGAGCATCCCCGTGCCAGATCTCGAGGTTCTCCTCCGCGTCGGATGCTGCGTCGACCCACTCGAGCCGATCGGTCCGCGCGTCGTCGAGCGACTCGAATTCACCGAGAATGTTCCGGGACGCGCGGTCGAGAAGGATGAAAGGCTCTTCACTCATTGTGGATTCTCCTCGCATTGAAGCACGAGTCTCAACAGGGTGGAAGCGGGCGCCCAGACCGTGATGTGATCGTCTTGGCTGGTCGGCGCCCACATGACAGGTCTTCGTGAGCTCGAGCGCGGCGACCGCGGACCCGATTCTGAAGCGCTTTGCGGCTGATTCGGCGCCGCGAACGTTGTGTACATCGACAGTCCGGTCGCTTGGAACTGCTTTCGAGGCGGTACGACCGGCCGAGTCGGTCGTACGAGAGGAAGTCTCCAGAGCGAGGCGGGCAGCGCTCGACGACGCGGTAGGCAAGCCCTCGAGCGCGCCGCCGTCGTAGACGAGAAACAGTGGTGTTGCCTTCTTGGGCATCACCATAGTTCACCAGCCTGGACGGCCTCAGCGCAAGATGTCTCTTTCAGACAGGTCGGCGAGTCGTCGATCGCCCTGATCTGGCGCTGACTACGCAGCCGAACCAAAGGGCGTCTCTACTCGTCGTCGACGCGGTTCACATCTGCAGGCGTTTGGCCTGAGATCCGCGCTGCCACGCCGTCAGCCGCTGCGCCGGTGCGATCCGAGGAGCTGGAGGCTTGTTCCTCGGGAGTCTCGGTCGTCGCCTCCTCCGCCCGCTCCACCGCAGCAGCGTCGCTCCGCTTGCGAAACGTTGCGAACCAGCCCCGGATACTCACGTCGCCATCGTAGCGCCGCCGACGCCGGCATGGTCCGCCGGCAGCCGGGAGGCCGTCGAGGCGGAACCCGCCGGCCTCCTCGAGCGCCTGAATCCGATCTGCGAGCGGCGGATGCGTCTGGAACAGGCCGGAGAGGAAGGCGCCCGGGCCTTTCACGGATCGCGTGGGGCTCTCGATGAAGAGGTGTGCCGTGGCTCGGTCGGCGTAGACGACCTCGCTCGTGTCGAGCTCGAGGCGACGCAGCGCGAGCGCCATCGCCTCGGGGTCGTTGAGGATCGCGGCCGCGCTCGCGTCGGCGAGGAACTCGCGCCGTCGGCTCAGCGCCATCTGCAGCATCACCGCGGCGATCGGGGCGAGGACGAGGGCGACGATCGCGGCGATGAGCTGGATCGGGTTGCGGTCGCGGCTGCCTCGCCCGCTGAAGAAGGCCATCCGGAAGGCGAAGTCGCTGATCATCGCGATCACGCCGACGAGCACGGCGGCGAGCGTCATCAGCCGCACGTCCCGGTTGCGGATGTGGGAGATCTCGTGCGCGAGCACCGCCTCGAGCTCCCGCGCCGGCATCAGCTTGCGCAGGCCGCTCGTGACGCCGACGTAGACCGTCGAGGGACGAGCGCCGGCAGCGAAGGCGTTGGGAGCCGGGTCGTCGATCAGGTAGATGGGCGGCGTGGCGGGTAGCCCTGCCGCGATGGAGACGTTCTCGATCAGCCGGTAGAGCTCCGGGTCGTCGCTCTTCTGTAGCGGATGAGCGTGCGTGAGACTCCCGATCAGCCGACCTGAGTTCCACCACGCGAAGAGCCCGTACGCGAGCCCGAACGCGAGCAGGCCGATCGCCCCCGGGCGACCGACGAACACGGCCGACGCCGCTGCGAAGACGACGATCAGGCCTGCGAACGCGAGCACGACGAGCGCCGTGCGCCTGCGGTTCGAGCGGATCTGCTGCTGAAGGGTCACGCCGGGTCGGCTACGACGCGAAGCTCACCGCGACGGGGCCATCGCTCGCTCTGGTCGGCGGCGAAGAACTCGCGTGCCCGGAAGCCGGCAGCCCCCGCGAGCAGGAGCGACGGGAACGTCTGGGTCGCGTTGTTGTAGGCGAGCACCGTCGCGTTGTAGTAGCGCCGCGCCGCGGCGATCTTGTCCTCGGTGTCGGTGAGCTCGGATTGCAGCTGCAGGAAGTTCGTCGATGCCTTCAGGTCGGGATAGGCCTCGGCAACGGCGAAGAGCTTGCCGAGCGCCTGGCCGAGCATCGAGTCGGCGGCGCCTGCCTCGCCCGGCGTCGACGCCTGGGCCATCGCGGCGCGGGCGTTCGTGACCTCCTCGAACACGCCTCGCTCGTGGGCCGCGTAGCCCTTCACGGTCTCGATCAGGTTCGGGATCAGGTCGTTCCGGCGCTTCAGCTGGACGTCGATGTTCGCCCAGCCCGTGTCGACCTCGTTGCGGAGCCGGACGAGCCGGTTGAAGAGGTAGATCGCGACGACGAGCACGACGACGATCACGCCGACCACGATCAGAATCCACGTCACGTCTTCAGTGTTGCACGTGAGTCAGTTCTCGACGGTGACGAGGGTGCCGATCGGCGTGTAGGGCCAGACCTTGGCGGCGGCGGCGAGCGGGAGCTCGACGCAGCCGAGGCTCTGTGGCGTGCCGAAGCTCGAGCGGGTGAACGAGTGGATGGCGTCGCCGTGGTTGAAGTAGCTGATCCACTGGATGCCGGGGTCGTTGTAGTGGGTGCCGTCCGGGTTCGTGCCGCTCATCGTCCCGATCGGGATGTGCTCGAACACCGGGAAGGTGCCGAGCTGGGTCGGTGCAGCAGGTACGCCTGTGTTCCCCGGCGAGCTGAGGATCGTGCGCCCGTCGTGCCAGAGCGTGAGGGACTGTGGGACGCTGCGATGGACGTAGACGTAGCTGTAGCCGTCGGTGCGCTGCTTCCCGGCGATCGTGTCGGCGAGCAAGGCGTGCCAGACCTTCGGCCCGACGAAGGCGTCCACGTCGAGGCCGTGGTCGTGCTCGAACATCATCACCGCGCCCCGGACGATCTCGTTCCACTCGCCGGTCTTCCAGATGCCCCGCAGCTCGTGCGGCGTGTTCTCGTAGGGCCAGCGGAAGCGGCCGGCCGGCGGCGTCTCGACGGCCGCCAGCTGGGCGTGCGCGGTGGCCGCCACCGGCTCCGCGGACGGTCGCCACTCCACCGGGAGGTACCCGGCCTGCGCCAGGAGCTGCTGGAGCCGCAGGATCGTGCCGTGGCGGACGTCGAAGGCCAGCGCTCGCGTGTTGACCGCCTTCGCCTGTGCGATCCGGACCCGCTCCGGGAGCTTCACCTTGAGGTGGGCTCCGAGGGGATAGCCGAGGCCGCTCGGCTGGAACGAGAGCGTATGGGTGTCGAGCAGATGCCAGCGGCCGGGCATGGCCGGGGTGATCGTTGGCAGGTTCGTTCCGAAGGTCTCCTGCACGGGGCGTGAGAAGGTCAGCCTGATCGGGCCGTCCGGCGCCAGTTCTGCGCCCGCGGCCGGCTCGACGAGTGCCTGCGCCAGCTTGTGGGCCGGGAACCAGGTCAGTCGCGTTTCTGGCGGCAGTCGCTCCCACGAGCGTGGTGCGGCCCTGACCGAGATGCTGCCCGCCTGCTGCGAGCCTGTTGCAACGACGCCGGTGTCGACCGTCGCCCGGGGTCGATCGAAGCGCAGCGTTTGGAGGCGACCGTTCACGCGCAGCACGACCACCCGCACCGGGGTGTCGAACGACGCGACGACCGGCGCGCCGGGACGGATCTCGAGCCAGCGGCCCTGCAGGTGCGCATTCGGGGTGCGTACGACGAGGCTCGTTCGGGCCGTCTTGCCGACGAGCCAGCCCGCCCAGCCCGGACGCCGCACCGTCAGCTCGACGGTCAGTTGCTCATCGGCTGCGAGCTGCTTCTCGGGCCAGAGGCGCCCGTGCCGAACCGCAACGGGGATCGCGCTCCCGCCGGGCCCGGTGACGACGACGTTCGAGACCGTTCCTGCGTAGCCGGGTTGGACGATGTGAGCGAGTGCGTCGTCGTCCGGCTCGACACGCGGCTGCGGCCAGGCGAGCAGTGCGCCTCCGACAGCGACGGCGCCGACGACGAGCAGGAGCCCGACGGCCCAGAGGACCTTTCGTCCGCGCGATCTCTTGCGTGGCCGGCGGCTAACGGGTTCGATCATCCCTGTTGGATACCACGCTCAGATGAAGGAGATGCAAACTCCACCTCAGCCGGCGCAGGCAAATTCCACGAGGAGGTAGGTGATGGGAGAGGTTGTCGTTCGTTACAAGGTGAAGCCCGACCGGGTCGAGGAGAACCAGCGGTTGGTCGAGGCTGTCTACACGGAGCTCGCCGAACGCGACCCGGGTGGGTTCCGGTACGCGACGTTCCGGCTCGCCGACGGCGTGAGCTTCGTCCACGTCGCCTCGGTGGATGCAGAGCATGCGAGCAACCCGCTCGGCGCGGTCTCGGCCTTCGCCGAATTCACCCGCGACATCGCCGATCGCTGCGATGAGCCTCCGGACGCCCAGGACGCTCAGATCGTCGGCTCGTACGGTCTGGGCTTCTACTCGGCGGGCTCGTAGCGAATCCGGAACCGCTGTCGGTCGACTAGGAGAGATCGCGCATCAGCTCGTTGTGCACCCCGCGTTGGTGGGTTATGCGAGGGTGGAGGTGTCGTAGGGGCGAGGCAAAGCCTCGCCCGTTGCGCATCCCGCGTTGGTGTTCCGATGGACCCAGACGCTGGCTTCCGCCCGTCACCTCACCCGCGTGAGTGGGCGGAAGACGAGCCAGCCGAGCAGCGGGAACAGGGCTGCGACGACGAAGGCGACGCGCCACGACGCGGCGGAGACGAGGGCGGCGAACCCGATCGGCGCCGCGATCCCGGCGATGCCGATGATCGTCTGCTGGAACCCGAGGGCGGCTCCGCTCGCTCCGGCACCGGCCATCTCTGCGGCAGCGACGAACGAGAGCCCGTTCCACGAGAGCCCGATCCCTCCCGCCACGATGAGGACGGGAACCAGAACCCAGGCCGGGGAGTGCGAGAACGCGCCGATCAGGACGAGGCCGACGCTGACGCCCACCGCGAGCCGGCGGAGCGGCACGATCCTGGAGCCGAGGATGTCCGACCATTGGCCGGCCGCTATCCGGAAGCCCGCCCCGAGCACCTGCGATGCGGCGAGCACGAGCGCGGCGGCACCCGCCGTGAAGTCCCGTCCGTCATGAAGGAACAACACGGTGAAGCTCATCGTCGCCGTCTGGCCGACGATGAGCAGGCCACTGCCCCACGAAACGAGCCAGATCGACCGCTGCCGCAGCGGGCGGGAAGGAGCAAGCTTCTCGGGGTTGGGAATCGGCTCCCGGGTGGGGCTGCGGAGGAGCACCGCCCCCGCGAGCGCACCCGCCGCGCAGGCGACGGCGACGGCGACGAAGGTCCAGCCGAGGCCCACGGTGTCGGCGAGCGGCGGCAGCGCGAGCGCCGCCACGAATCCGCCGAGGGGCACGTTCGTCTGGCGGATACCGAGCGCGAGCCCGCGCTGCGAGGGGGCGAACCACTGCATCACGGCGCGACCGCTGGCGGCGTTGACGCTCGCGCTCAGCGCGCCGGCGACGACGAGCAGGAGGAGGAGCTCGTCGTAGCTCCGGGCGAAGCCGACGCCCGCGAGCGCAAATGCGGAGGCGCCGAGCCCGAGCGGGAGGACGACGCGCTCACCGACCCGGTCGGCGAGCAGCCCCCAGGGAAGCAGGGTCGGCGTCATCCCGATCCCGAATGCAGCGAGCGCGATCCCGACCTGTCCGATCGTGAGATCGAAGTGCGCTCGCAGCTGCGGCGCGAGCACCGCAACGCTGAACATCGCCGCCGAGACGGTGGCCTGCGCACCTGTTCCGACACCGAGCACGACCCATCGGTAGCGGGCCGCGGCCACGTTTGGACGCTAGCAGGCCGCCGCTCTCGCACTTGATGTCTCGGCCGCGCCTGGCGGTCACCACTGATTTGCCAGGACGAGGGGTAAGAACTCGCGCTCACGCACCCGATGTGAACGGTATGGACGCGGTCCGCACTGGGTACTACTGTCAGGAGTCTGTGCCGTCAGCCACAAGCTCCTATGTCGACCCGCGGGCGCAAGGTCCCGACGATTCACGGCACGAACAGATGGACAGCCATATCTGTTCGGAAGGCATTCGTTTCGTAGCAGCGCCGTGAGAGTGCGAGCGGGGTCAGGTCTTCCTCGTTCCGCGGCTTGTCCGCGTCGATCGGCTGAGGGTCCGTGCCCGCTCACTCGAACGAGGGGAACGCACCCACTTCGGGGGGATAGTCAAGGCTCTCCGGCTCCGATTGCATTGCCTGGTCCCTTGCTCCAAAGGAGCCGCTGCAATGTTCCGACGCCTCTCTCGTGGCCCGATGTTCGCTGCCGGCCTCACAGCCGGGCTGGCCCTGGTCATTCTCACCCAGACCGCGTTGGCCCGCGTGTCCGCGACCGACACGACAACGATTCGCGCCTGTCTCCAGCGCAACGGCGACCTGAGAATCGTCACCACCGAGCGGCGTTGGAACCAGTGTCCGGACGCTCGACGCCTCGAATGGCGTATTCAAGGAGAGCCGGGACCGGTCGGCCCCGCCGGAGCGCAGGGCGATCGTGGCCCGGCCGGCCCGGCCGGCGCCAGCTCGCTCGTCAGCCCGAACGGGCTCTTCAGGATCGACATCACGAACCGCGGGATCTATCTGCGTGGGCCGACCGCAACCGTCTACGTCGACCGTTTCGGCGCGGCCACCGCCCCCGGCAACGGGATCGTTGGGAGATGACAGCACATGCAGATGACGGCACCCACCACACGCCGCCGGGCGCTCGGCCGGATGGGGATCGCGCTCGCCGGGGCGTTCGGAGTCGGGGCCGGTGGCGCGGTGGCCCTCAGAGGCACACGACCGGCTGCCACGATTGACACGAACGGGCAACTGTTGCTCCACGCCGCGGGGCTGCGAACGGCTCCGGGCCTGCGAGACCCCCGAGCTGCGCGAACAGAGCACGCCGACCCCTTCGCGGAGCTGCTCGACGATCGCCGAACGAGCGTCGGCACGTTCCGCACGGCCACTGTCGGCACCGGCTCGCTCCACACCTTCGAGCTGCCCCAGGGCCTCCTGCTCGGGCTCGGCGCGGGTGGGCTGGAGGGAACCTCGCACGCAGTGGTCGGGGGCACGGGGCGCTACGCAGGTGCAACCGGGACGTACTCGATCGCACCGGCACCCGAGCTCCCCGGGCGCTCGCTCACCTTCGCGTTCACCTTGATCCTGCCGACACCGGAGGCGTAAGCAATGGCCAACCTGTTCCTGAAGCTCGACAGCATCGCGGGCGAGAGCACCGACGAAAAGCACAAGGGCGAAATCGAAGTCGAGTCGTTCAGCTGGGGACTGACCCAGGCAGGCGGTGCGGTTGGCGGCGGCGGCGGGGCAGGCAAAGCGCAATTCGAGGATCTCACCCTCGTGGCACCCACGAGCTCCGCCTCGCCGAAGCTCTTCGTCGTCGCGGCCGGCGGCCAGCACCTGAAAGAGGCCAACCTGACGTTCCGTAAGGCCGGCGAGAAGCCCGTCGAGTTCTACAAGATCCGGCTCGAGGACGTTCTCGTCTCGAGCTTCCACACCGCGGGCGCCGATGGCGAAGACCGGCCGGTCGATCAGTTCAGCCTGAACTTCGCGAAGATCCAGGTCAGCTACTCGCCACAGAACGACGATGGATCACTCGGAGCCGCAGTTACCGGGAGCTGGGACGTCAAGGGTAACTCGAGCGCGTGACACCTCCGACCCTGGCGGTGCAGGCGCCGTCGACGAACGTGGCCGGCGGAGCCCACATCCGCCGGCTCTTCGCAACAGCCGGGTACGACGCGAACGCGGTCGCGCACGCCCTCCACCGCGAGCAGCCGGCGGAAGGCCGCGCGGTCGGATTGCTCGACCAGCGCGATGCACACGTCCATCGTCGGCGCCTCGGACAGCGAGAGGATGCTCTGGCGCTGCTCATCCGGCTCTTTCTCCTCGGAGAGGCGATCGACCTCGCGTCTGCGGAGCGGCAGCTCGGTGGCATCGACTCGCTGGTCGACTCGGGACTCGCCTACGCAACCGGCGACCAGGTGCGCGGGCTCGTACGGGTCGTGCCCCACGACGACCTCCTGCTCGTATCGGACGGGCCGGAATCGGGCGCCGGTGCCGACCACGTCGCCGGGGTGCACCGACCGAGCGCGACACTCGCGCACCTCACCGTCCGCCGCCACGTCGGTCGCGCACTGGACCTGGGAACCGGGCTCGGGATCCAGGCGCTGCTCCTCGCGCGGCACGCGGAGACCGTCGTTGCGACGGATGTCAACGAACGCGCTCTGGCCTTCGCTGCCTTCAACGCGGCCCTCAACGGCGTCCGCAACGTCGAGTTCCGGCACGGCAGCTTCTTCGATCCCATTCACGGCGAGCGCTTCGAGGTAGCGGTCTGCAACCCGCCGTACGTCATCTCTCCCGCCGCCGAGCTCACCTACCGTGACGGGCCGCTCCCGCGCGACGGCGTGAGTGAGCTGGTGGTTCGCACGCTGCCGTCGGTCCTCGAGCCGGGCGGCGTGGCCACGGCCATGATCAGCTGGGTCGCCACGGCCGAGAGTCTCACCGAGCGGCCGCGGCAGTGGGTCGCCGACAGTGGCTGCGACGCAATCCTGGCCTGCTCGGTGGCCGAGGACGCCCTTACCGCGGCGGCAAGCTGGAACCGTGACACGCGAGGCGATGCCGATGTGCACTCGAGCCGTGTCGACGAGTGGGCCGACTACTTCGCCGCCGAAGGGATCGAGACGATCGCCTACGGCGCCCTCGTCGTGCGCCGGCGACGATCGGGGTCGCCCTGGTGGGCCGAGATGCGGCTGCCGACGGGTGAGCTCGGGCCGGCCTCGAACCAGATCGAGCGGATGCTCACCTCGAACGACCTGCTCGCAGAAGCAACGCTCGAGGACCTGCTCGAGACCCGTTTGACCGTCGCCCCCGAGGCGCGGATCGACCTCAGCTACAGGCGCCGCGAGGACAGCTGGGAGGCAACCGAGCCGATCTTCCGCCTCGACGCTGGCATCCCCGTCGGCGCTTCGCTGGACGACGCGGCACTCGACGTCGTCCGCCGCCTCGACGGGAAGGCGACGCTGCGGCAGGTGCTCAGCGATTGTTCGGGGGACACCCAGGTTGCCACCGACGAGCTGGAACACGGCGCGGGGCTTCTGGCAGAGCGACTTCTCCGGCTCGGGCTCGTCACAGCCACCTGAGGTTCCGAGCTTTCGCGCGTAGACTCGCGGACGTGATCGCGCTCTTCGTCACGCTCGACGTGCGGCCCGCCCTCAGGGAGAGGCTCGTTGCCGCGATCACGGCCCAGGCTGCCGCCTCGCTCGAGCGCGAGCCCGGCTGTCTTCAATTCGACGTCTGCGTCGACACCGCCGATCCGAACCGGCTCCTGCTCTACGAGGTCTACGAGGACGAGGCCGCGTTTGACGCGCACGGGAAGACACCGCACTTCGCTACTTGGAAGGCGGTGGCGGACGAGTGCGTCGAGCACGTGGAGCGAACGGTCACTTCGATCGTCTCCTCCTGCACCATGCATGCGTAGGGAATCCGCGGAGACCTGACCCGCTCCCTCACCGGAGCGCGCCTCGCCGACCTGATCCGCGGCACAGCTCCCCAGAATGAAATCGATTTCGTTACATCGACTCCCCCGGCGGCACCGCTCGCGGGCCGCCTGGCTGCTCCTCCTCGTCCGGCCCGGAGACGGTGTATTTCTTCTTCTCGTTCGGATCGACGACGATCGGCTGATCATCTCCGCGATGAGCCGACTGGCCCGCTGCATCGTCGTCCTTGGTGGTCGACGTCTCTTCCTCCCGCGGAGGCGCCTGGTATTGCTCTTCGCCATCCTGGGCGGCGTCGATCGCGCGAGGGTCTCTGCTCGTTGCTGGCGCCATCTTTCCCACTCCCTTTCCTGATCTGGCCTCCTCATGGTCTACCCGCTCCTCCGTGCGCGCAACTTGTGGCGATGGTGGAACGAAGACCTGGCCCCTGATCGCAGCCTCCGCGAGATCGCGACCCACCACGGCTGCTCGGTCACGACCGTCCAACGGCGTGTCCACGCCCGCGCTGAGCGACGGAGCTCGTCAGCGCTGGAGGAGGGTGGAACGAAGAAGACCGGACCCCGGCTATATGTACGCACACAGGACCGCCGCCATCGCGCGGTCGCATTTGCCCCATGGGCTGCATACGACAAAGGGTCCCGTGCACATGTCTGTACACATGCTGGCTGCCGCGCCCTACGCCGGTTGTTCGGGTTGTCGACCGAACCAGTGATCAGCGGCGATGGAGCGTCGTCAGCCGCCCATCGGCGAGCACCTTCACGTTGGAGAGGGTCGGGGCGTTGTCGGCCTGGGTGGGGCGTCCATATGACCAACGGGGCACACCGGCGCCCTGCCAGATTCCCGTCACAAGTTGTTGGCGGCCGGGCTTCGCGAGAAGGAGCAGGCACGCCTCCGCCACGGTTTTGGCCGGGAACGAGACTGGCACCCCGGCGACTGTCCCAACGACCCCGGGGCGGAGGGATGATCGCGACCACGGCCCGGAGGCGGTGATCCGATCATGGTTGATCTGGTTGAAAGGGGAGTTCCAAGCGATCAGGCATGTTGTCTCGGTCGGTCGGGATGGGACGGCGGGCGCGGTGGCCCAGCTGCGTCCGCCGTCTGTGCTTCGGAGGAGGCTGAATGTGTCTGGGTGGGTTGGGTCGCGGCCTGCCCAGCCTGTCGCGTAAATCGTTGAGGGCTGTGCGGGGTTAACGGCGACCTTCTCGATGCCGAAGCCGGAGAAGACTTCATTCCATGTCTGTCCGCCGTCGGTCGTCTTGTAGATGCCACCTGTCGGTCGCTCGATGTCGCCTGCCGTGGTGTGGTGCGTGTGGGAGATCTCGACGCTCGCGTAGACCGTTCCCGGCCGTCGCGGGTCTGCCGCGAGGGAGGAGACGCCAGTCGCCGGGAGGCCAGTAGTTCTGGGCTGCCAGCTGGTTCCACCGTTGGTTGTCGTGAGGACGGTGCCTCCAACGGCGGCGTAGAGTTTCTGCGGATCTGTCGGGTCGACTGCGAGTGCGTCCGTGCTGTCCCAGCAGCAGGACTTAGGGAGTGTCGAAGCGCTGCCGCCGGTCGGCCACCATGTCCTGCCCGCGTTCGTCGACTTATAGATTGCTGAGCGGCCGTTGTGGTCGTGCGCGATCACGTAAAGCGACTGCGGCCGCGTCGGTGCGATAGCGATGCGCGTGGCGCCGGCGTCGCTGCCCCATCGTGTTGGTTCAAAGACGGCTTTCCATGTCCGGCCGCCGTCAGTGCTCTTGTGAACTGCACCGGCGGCCGAATAGACGACGTTGCTGCGAACTGGGTCAATGCTGACGTCTAGGACATAGCCGTTGTTGCGGTTCCAGCTTGGCGTCCCAGGCACCCCGACATGCTTGGTGACGCAGTACCGTTTTCCAACGCCCGCCACTCGGTAACAGGCAGGGCGGCCGCCCTGTGGCGGGAACAGCCCCCGGTTGAACGGCGACCAGGCGTGGCCGCCATCGACAGTCTTGTAGACGGCCGTGTCCGTGCCCGCATACAGGGTGCCGGGATGCAGTGGGTCTGCGGTCAGCGAGAGGACGTCGCTTATCCAGCCTGCCCCCTGCGCTCCGGTTGGGAGCCAGTGCCGCCCGTTGTCGGTTGTCTTATAGACGTATACGCCGAGGCTGTCGTGTGTGCTTGTCACGTAGACGGTGTTCGGCCGGGTCGGGTCGAACGCGAAGGCCGAGGGCCGAACGCCTGCCGGAAGCGCAGCGAGCGTGGGTGGTGCAGGTATCGGCTGGGCTCCGGGGCCTGATCCATCGGCGCGAGCCGCTGTCCCGAAACTGTCCCCGCCGTGGCCGCCGAAGCCGATGAACGCGGCAGCCCCAGCTGCAGCAAACAGCAGAGCGGCCGCCCCGTTTCGCTGCCGCCGCCGTCGCGCTCGCCTGCGTGCCTCCTCGATCAGCGCCTGCTCGACCTGCGCCTCGAGCTCCGCGACCCGCCGCTCGAGATCACCATCCGGCCCGATCTCAGGCCTGCGGGGCGGTGCCGTGACGGTCACAATCGTCTCGCCATCAGAATGACGCTAGTATGGGTGTCACCATGTTGAGTGTCAAGGTCGACCGCGACGATCCCCTCGAACTGCACGAACAGGTCGCCGGCGAAATCCGCCGCGCCATCGCCGACGGCGAAGCCAAACCCGGCGAACGACTCCCGCCCGCAAAAGACCTCGCCGCCATCCTCGGCGTCAACACCAACACCGTCCTCCGCGCCCTCCGCCAACTCCGCGACGAAGGCCTCCTCGAGTTCCGCCGCGGCCGCGGCATCACCATCACCGGCACCCCCGAACAGAGCACCGTCATCGAACAAGCGAAACAACTCCTCACCTACGCCCGCAGCCAGGGCTACAAACCCGACGAACTCATCCAGATCATCCAACAACTCGGCTGACACTCCCCACGCCTGTCCGGGACTCCGGCGCAGACGGGACCCGCGATTCACGGGGGTGGGGGTAGCTGAAGGTGTGGGTGTCCGGCTGGCCCCTACGGAGGCGAATTGGGAAACTGTTGGGGCAAACGGGAAGCCCTCGGCGCCTGAAACAAGCGGACATGCGGGTTCAGGCTCCTTCGGTCACCACCCTTGGCGGGTGGCGCTGCCTCGGGGCCTCGGTAGTCAGATCTTCGCGACGAGGCCCCAGCACACGCCGGGGCCTCGCGCGGGTCGAGCCTGGTGAGCGCTTAGCTCATCTTCCCGATGATCCCCGTCATCTCGTCTTCGTCGAAGGCACGCATCGTTGTCGAGCGAAGGTTGCCGGTCGCGGCGAGCTGAAGGGCGACAGCTGTCCCGGTCTCATCGTCGGGGAAGTCCGCGATCGTGACGAGGTCGTACGGGCCGACCGTCCAGAGAATTTTCTCGATCTTGCCGCCCTTGCTCTCGACGAGCTGTTTGGCGGCTTGGTAGCGGTTGACGGTGTCCTTGGCGCTCTTGACGCCTTGATCCGTCCAGTTGTAGAGGGTCACGTACTTGGGCATGTAGCCACCTCCTGTAGTTGCCTCGGCGCACGCCGCAGGCGCAAACGCATAGCCAAGGGGGGTCTCTACCGATGCTACAACCGAGCGATGTCCCGCGTCGCGTGGGCGCTGTGCGAGGCGTCACTGACGCTGGCTGCCCGCTCGCGGCTAGTTCACGTCCTTCGTCTTACCGGGCGCGTAGACTCGCGGACGTGATCGCGCTCTTCGTCACGCTCGACGTGCGGCCCGCCCTTCGGGAGAGGCTCATGGTCGCGATCACGGCCCAGGCTGCCGTCTCCCTCGAGCGCGAGCCCGGCTGTCTCCAGTTCGACGTTTGCGTCGACACCGCCGATCCGAACAGGGTCTTGCTCTACGAGGTCTACGAGGACAAGGCCGCGTTTGACGCGCACGGGAAGACACCGCACTTCGCTACCTGGCAGGCGGCGGCGGACGAGTGTGTCGAGCACCTTGAGCGAACGGTCACCTCGATCGTCTCCTCCGGCACCATGCAGGTGTAGGAGATCCGCGGGCACTGGCCGCGGATAGAACGAAGAAGACCTGACCCCTGGTCGCTAGCGGCGCGGTCGGCGGCCACGCTTCGCAGCCTGGTCATGTTCTCGCTGCACGCGCCCGTCGCCCCGTGCGGCCCAGATGAGCAACCCCAGCCAGACGAGGACTCCGAGCAGACCGACGACAGCACTGAACACGAAGACAACCGTCACACCCCCATCATGGCCGGAGGCGACACCTTGCGCAGGCACCGGTCTGATGTGTCCACCGTCAGTACAGATCGGATAGTGGCTTGCGCATCGGACCGACGAGTTCACTCGGGCGCGGATGGGACCCGCGCGTCGCGGGGGTCGGGTGGCTCGACCGCATCTCAAGTCGCCGGGTCGTCGAGCCGATCTCTGGTTGATGAGGGAGACCCGTGCGTGTCGGATCTGCGGCTCGGTCTGGCCGTACCCGAGCCACTACTGGATCACCGAGGGCGGCGGCTGCAAGACCTGCGGCGGCAGCCCGCTCTGCGACGGCTGTGGCCACCCGCGCTCGAGCCACGTCGCGGTCTTCAAGAAGGGTCGGCGGTCGTGCGGGTTCCTAGCCTATGACCGGCAGTCGCTCAGTCACATCGCGTGCGGCTGCGCAGGGTATGTCCCAATCGAGGGTGCGATTGCGGAAGCGACGTTTGCTCAGCCCGAGACCGGGCCATTGCCACGGTTGCGCGAACCGGGAAAGAGAACAGCCAGGGTGTAGTCCGGGACGGTCAACGTCGACGACGTGGAGGCGAGGCCGGCAGTCAACTCGCTTGCTCTCGCACCTGCCCCCGCTGCATCATCGAGGACGCGGACTCCCGACGGGCACCGTTCGACCTGCGAGCCATGCGTTCCGCCGCCTGTGCTGCTCAGACGAAGAGTGAGCTGAGCCGGTGTTCGCTCTTGAGTTGAGCCATCTCCGCCTCATCGGGGCGAGCCACAAAGCGCTCGGCCGCATCGATCACCCGAGGCAGAAGCTCGAGGTCTCCGGGGCTGTTCAGGAAGACGCCGTTCTCTCCGAGAACCCAGTGGACGGCGAGATCGATGTGCGGTTGCTCGACGAGCGGCTCGTACCAGGTCGCCGCAGACGGCTCCTTCGATCCCCAGGGGCCTTGCGCGATTCCCTTGATCGTCTGCACGGCGACGTTCCGCTCGCGGCTCAGCGCCAGCAGGCGTTCGACATCGGCTGCGTACCCGGTGTCCTGCATGATCACGTGGCTGTACGGGAACAGGACCGAGTCGAAGGCGAATCGTTCGAGGCTTCGGCGGTGCATCTCGGCGACGGGCAGCCCATGGCCGGTGACACCGATGAACCGAACAAGCCCTTCCTCCCGCGCTTCGACGGCGGCTCGCAACGCACCGTCCTCGCTCATTGCCATGTCCCATTCGGCCGGGTGGACGAGGCAATGCAGCTGGATCAGATCGACCTGATCGACGGCCATCCGGTCGAGGGAGCGGCGAATCTCCTCGCGTGCCGGCGCATACGACCGCTCGATCGTCTTGGTCGCGAGGAAGAAGTGATCGCGGTGCTCGCGGAACCAGGGAGCCAGCCTGAGCTCCGACTCGCCGTAGCCCGCGGCAGTGTCGATGTGATTGATCCCGTGCTCGAGCAGAAGCGGCAACGTCCTGTCGGCCTCATCCTGCGAGACGGTTCCGAGCGCAGCGGCCCCGAAGATCACCCGAGAGCTCGAATGTCCGGTCGCGCCGAACGGGCTGGTCTCGATCACGTCGACGAAGTACGAGGGGAGGTGCTCCCCTTGGCGGAACAGCGCGGGTCGTGGAAGCCCACGAGCTCGAGCAGCAACGCATGCAGCACGCGCCGCTGTTCTGCGTCGAGCGGCGCGAGAAACTCCTTCTCGACGCCCTTGTACATGGCGCCGAGCTCGGCGAGCGTGTCCTTCCCCTCCGAGGTCAGGCTCACGAGCTGACGGCGGCGGTCGTCCGGGTCACGCCGGCGCTCGACGAGGCTCTTGCTCTCGAGCTCGTCGAGGAGGCCGACGAGATGGCTGCGGTCGTAGTCGAGCGTGTCGGCGATCTCGCCCTGGGTCTCGCGCGTGCCCTCGCGGAGGAGGGAGAGCACGGCGTAGTGCTGCGGCGTCAATCCAGTCGGCCCGAGCGCGTCGTGCGCGCGGTCCCTGATCATGAAGCCGAGCCGCTTGAGCAGAAAGGCGCTGCTCAGCAGCAATTCCTGCGGCGTTCCCGGGGGGCTCGGCGTCAGCGATGTCGGTGAGCTCGTCATGTTCGAGGTGAAGTGTAGCGCAGCCGAGTATGGTCGCGTGCTATCGTTGTCTCATACAACGATTGAAGGGAACGATAGATGTCAGATTCATCAGTTAGCACTGAAAGAGCTCGTACCGAAGGAGCAGAGCGGCGCTGGCTCGCCCTCGCTCTGATCGTCACCGCACAGTTCATGGTCATCCTCGATGTCGCGATTGTGAACGTCGCGCTGCCGACGATCAAGACCGACCTCGGCTTCTCGCAGGCGAGCCTGCAGTGGGTGATCTCCGCGTACGCAATCTTCTTCGGTGGCGCACTGCTCCTCGGCGGCCGGCTCGGAGACCTGCTCGGCCGCAGGCGACTGTTCATCGCGGGTCTTGCCCTGTTCGGGGCGAGCTCACTGCTGTGCGGCTTCGCCTGGTCGGAGGCCTCGTTGATCACGTTCCGCGCCCTCCAGGGGCTCGGCGGAGCACTCCTCGCACCGGCCGCGCTCGCGCTCCTGATGACGATCTTCGCCGAAGGCCGCGACCGCAACCGCGCGCTCGGCATCTACGGCGCGGCCGCGGGAAGCGGCGCTGCTGTCGGTGTCCTGCTCGGCGGCGTTCTCACGTCGTACCTGAGCTGGCCCTGGATCTTCTTCATCAACGTTCCCGTCGCCCTGGCGGCGATCGCGCTCACCCCTGTGCTGCTGCGGGAAAGCCGCGCCGAGCTCGAGCATCGCCACTTCGACTTCGCGGGCGCAGCGACCATCACCGGCGGCTTGATGCTGCTCGTCTACGCCCTCACACGTGCGACGACCGATGGTTGGGGCACCAGCACCACGATCGGCCTGCTGGCAGGCTCGGCGGCCCTCGTGCTCTCCTTCATCGTGATCGAGCTGCGCTCGAAGGCGCCGCTCCTGCCGATGCGAATCTTCCGGTCGCGGACCCTCACGGCCGCCAACGTGACGATGCTGATCGTCGGCGGCGTCACCTTCGCGGAGTTCTTCGTCCTCACGCTCTATGTCCAGAACGTCCTCCACTACACGCCGATGCAGACGGGTGTCGCCTTCGTGGGCTTCGCCCTCACCGTCGTCGTCGCGTCGAACCTCGCGCAGCCCATCATCAGCCGCTTCGGCGTCCGCGCCACCCTGACGACTGCGCTCCTCGCCTCAGCGGTCTCGCTCGCGTGGCTGACCCGCCTCCCGGTGGACGGCCATTACTTCTGGGACTCTTCCCCGCCTTCATTCTCGGCGGCGCCGGGATGGGGCTGTCATTCGTCCCGGTCACGATCGCGAGCCTCACGGGCGTGGAGCGTGCCGACGCCGGCGTCGCCTCCGGGCTCGTCAACACGACCCGCCAGATCGGCGGGGCGATCGGCCTCGCCACCGTGAGCGCCGTCGCCGCCCTCTCGACCTCGCACTACGTCGATTCCCATGCCGGGACGACCGCCTCGGGTGCTGCTGCACTCGACCACGGGTTCCAGACAGCCCTCTACATGCTCACCGGACTACTGGTCGTCGGCGCGATCGTCGCCGCCGGATTCATCCGGCCGCCGCGGCAGCGCGCCGTAACGCAACCGATCGAATCCCATCATCCCGACCTTCTGGAGGAGGCAGCATGACGCACACCACGACTGTCCTCGACACCGCCGAGATCGACGGCGCCCACACCCCGGAACTGCTCAACCGCCAGATCGACGACCTTCTGCTCCACGCCAGAGGGCTCGAGGTCGTGCGCGACCTCCTCTCGAGGAAGGGCGCGAGCCGGGACGAGGTCGCGGCGCACAGCCGCGCGCTCGAGTGCACCAAGGCACGCCTCGCCGATCTGATTCGCGGCACCGCCGCGCCGCTCAACGCCTGACGCAGGCCCGGCGCCCTGTCAGGTCGGGCATCTGAGGCGAGATCACATTCGCCCAGACGAGGGGCGGCGCGAGCGACCTGGGTCGCTCGCGCCGTCTTGTCCCGAACTGACTAACGCTGAATAGTGCTGTGGACGTCGAGGTATTCGATCGAGGGTGGCCCGTCGCCGAAGCCCGCCTCCGTGCGGACCGCCATCACCTTCTCGCCCCACGCCTCTGCCTGTTCACGCGAGTCCCACACCTCGAAGACTCGAATCGTTCCGTCTTCGCCGACCGCGGCGGCGTGGAACACGCCCCCAGCCGGTGGGGTGTCGCCGATGCCGAGCTTCTTGCGCATCTGGTCGTACTCGTCGGGTGTGATCCCCGTCTTGACGAACCTTGCTATAGCCACACCAACCTCCTCGCTAGACACCCCGACCTTACTCCAATGCCTCGCCTGCTCGACGGCCAGAAACACCGTGTTGACTTCTGTGTCCAAGGGACATTCCCGAACGCAGGCCCAGGCAAGACTCTCGACAGATGACGTCGCAGGATGCGAAACTCGCTCGATCCCGCGAGGTTTTCGTGAGCGGGTTCGGGAAGGAGAGCACATGCACGCGACGGTACGAAGCTATGCATCCGACGGAGGTCTGGTCGATGCACTGGTCGCCAGGAAGGACGAGGTTCGCGATCTACTGACCGGCATCGCTGGTTTCCGTGCCTACTACATCCTGCGAACAGCCGACGGTGGCGCCGTGTCGATCAGCGTCTATGACGATGCCTCCGGGGCGGACGCCTCCAACGCCGCCGCTGCGGGGTGGGTCCGGGACAACCTTCCGGGCCTCGCGGCTGCTCCGCCAGTGACGGCAGCGGGAGAAGTCGCGGTCTCGTTCTGAGGATCGTCCGTGTCGGGGAGACAGCAGCCGCGGCCTGGGGGCTTGCGCAAACTGGGCCGAGGTTCCCTTCTAGCGCGGTCCGACCGACAGATGGTAGACCGTCGTCGACGTGAAGACCTCATCGGGCCGGAGGATCGTCAAGGGGAAGTTGGGGTGATTCGGTGAATCGGGGAAGTGTTGTGTCTCGAGCGCAAAACCGTCGCTCTGGTGGAACAACCGCCCGCTCAAACCCGCGAGCGTACCGTCGAGGAAGTTGCCCGAGTAGAGCTGGAGTCCGGGCTCGGTGGTGTAGACCGCCAGCTCGCGGCCACTCGTCGGCTCGCGAACATGGGCAGCGAGCACGAGGGACTGGGAGTCGTCGCGGTCGAGAACGAAGTTGTGGTCGTAGCCTCGTGCAATTGCCAGTTGCGGGAACGCGTCCCGGATGCGCGCGCCGATCGGCGCCGGCGTCGTGAAGTCGAGTGGTGTGCCGACGACGGGGTCGACGTCGCCCGTCGGGATCAGTGTCTGGTCAACCGGCGTGTAGCGGGCGGCGCTGAGCGTCAGAACGTGATCGTAGATCGTGCCTGATCCCTCGCCCGCGAGGTTCCAGTACGTGTGGTTCGTCAGGTTGACGATCGTCGGCCTGTCGGTTGTGGCGCGATAGTCGATTCGGAGTGCGTCATCGCTCGAGAGCGTGTACGTGACGTCGACGGCCAGCGTGCCCGGATAGCCCATCTCGCCGTCGGGGCTCGTGTAGTGAAGTTCGAGCCCGACACGATCCCTGGTCCCCGGCGCGACCGCCGCCTGCCAGACACGTCTGTCGAAGCCCTGCGTGCCTCCATGGAGGGAATGCGCTCCGTCGTTCTGCGGCACCTGGCAGATCGTCCCGTCGAGTTCGAACCTTCCTTGGGCGATCCGATTCGCGAAGCGGCCGACGATCGCGCCGAGATAATGGCCACCGTGCGCGACGTAGTCGCCTAGGGTGGGCAGCCCGAGAACGACGTTCGCTCTCCCGCCGTCATGACCCGGGGCCCAGAGCTGCTGGATCGCCGCGCCGTACGTCATCACGGACACCACGATCCCGGATGGATTGGCGAGGGTGTAGAGGTCGACGGGAGCGCCGTCGAGCGTGATCCCGAACGGCTTCCTCGTCACGGTCGGCGGCCGCGGGACAGAATGCGGTGGGGTCTTCACGGTGCCGAATAGTCGATGCTGATTACGTGAGCCGTTCGGCCTCGCCCACCCGCAGCTGGATGGTCTTGAGGTTCCTCATCACGTCGTCGCCGCCACGTCCGAACAGGTCGTGGAGTCGGACGTACTCGCGGTAGAGCTCCTCGTACACGGCGTGGTGCCCAGCAATCGGCCGGTAGGTCTCGTCTCCGAGGTGCGCCATGTGTCGCGAGGCGTCGACGATCGAGTCGTAGCCTCCCAGAGCCGCGCCGGCCGCGACGGCCCCGAACATCGCGGAGCCGAGCGCCGGCGCCTGCCTGGACGCCGCGACGGTGAACTCGCGGCCGGTGACGTCGGCGTAGATCTGCATCAGCAGCTTGTTCCTTTCGGGCAGTCCGCCGCACGCGACGATCCCGGTCACGGGCACGCCTGCAGACTCGAAGGCGTCGATGATCACGCGGGTGCCGAAGGCGGTCGCCTCGATCAGCGCGCGGTACATCTCAGGCGCTCTCGTCGCGAGCGTCAGGCCGACGAGGAGGCCCCGGAGATCGGTATCGACGAGCACGGAGCGGTTGCCGTTCCACCAATCGAGCGCCAGGAGCCCGCTCTCTCCGGGGAGGAGCGTCGCCGCCTCCTCCTCGAGGATCGCGTGCACGTCGGTTCCGCGGCGCCGTCCGAGCTCGTGGTATTCGGGCGGCACACAGTTCTCGGTGAACCACGCGAAGATGTCTCCGACACCAGATTGCCCGGCCTCGAACCCGAAGACTCCGGGAACAACTCCATCTTCGACGACACCGCACATCCCCTCGACCGTTGCTGTCTCGTCGCCCAGGAGGATGTGACAGTTACTCGTTCCCATGATTACGACCAGCCATCCCGGATCGGTCACGGTCACCGCCGGCACCGAGACGTGTGCGTCGACGTTGGCGACTGCGACGGCCGTCCCGGGCCGGAGTCCCATCCAGCCGGCGGCCCTCTCGGAGAGGACGCCGGCACAGCCGCCGATCGGCACGATCTCCCGTGACATCTTCTCGTCGATCACGTGCTCGAACCTCGGGTCGAGCGCGGCGAAGTACGAGTCGGTCGGAAAGCCGTCTTGCTTCGACCACATCGCCTTGTAGCCAGCGGTGCAGCTGTTGCGCGTCTCCGAGCCTGTGAGCTGCCAGACGACCCAGTCGGCAGCTTCGATCAGGCGTTCGGCGCGGTCGAAGACGTCAGGTGCCTCGGCGAGGATCTGAAGCGCCTTGGCAAAGAACCACTCCGACGAGATCTTGCCGCCGTAACGTCGCAGCCACGGCTCTCCCCGCTCGCTCGCAACGGCGACGATCCGATCCGCCTCGGGCTGCGCCGCGTGGTGCTTCCAGAGCTTCACCCATGCGTGCGGCTGACGCCGAAGATCGTCGAGAACGCAGAGCGGTGTCCCGTCTGCCGTCGTGGGCAGCATCGTGCACGAGGTGAAGTCGATGCCGATGCCGACCACGACGGCGGGGTCGACTCCGGTCTCGGCGAGGAGTTGCGGAACCGTCTCCTGCAGTGTCCGCACATAGTCTTCGGGATCCTGCAGCGCCCAATCCGGCTCGAGGTGGACGTCGTCGTCGGGTGTCGGCAGGTGCTTATCGATCACGCCGTTGCGGTACGGGTAGACGGCCGTCGCCAGCTCGCGTCCGTCGGCACAGTCGACGAGCAGCGCACGTCCCGATTCCGTGCCGAAGTCGACGCCGATTGCGTACCTGTGGCTGTTCACGTGGGTCTTCCGGCGCGGCTTGGACTCGATCGTGCCGACGAACTCCTGTCCCAGCACGAGTCGCCCCGGCCGTGGAGGCGCAGCGCCTTCATCGACTCTGACCGTAGTACGCGCCGGGGCCGTGCTTGCGCCGGAAGTGCCGGTGCAGCAAGTCGGCGCCGATCGGTGCGGGGCCGCCCGGACACAGCAGCTCTGTCCGGTGCGCGGACGCTGCCACGGTTTCGAGCGCGATTGCATTCTCGATCGCCTGGGCGGTGTCGATTCCCCACGCGAACGGTCCATGGTGGGCGACGAGCGCCGCGGGCGTCTCTAGCGGGTTCAGGTCGAAGCGGGTGAAGGCCTCGACGATGACGTCTCCGGTGTGCTGCTCGTACTCGCCTTCGATCTCATCGGGCGTCAACGCGCGTGTGACGGGCACTGGTCCGTTGAAGTGATCGGCGTGCGTCGTCCCGAGGCACGGTATCTCTCGACATGCTTGCGCCCAGGCGGTCGCAAATGGCGAATGCGTGTGAACGATGCCGCCGACCCGCTCGAACTCCCGATACAGGACCAGATGCGTCGGCGTGTCGGACGAAGGTCGGTGCTCCCCATCGATGATCGTGCCGCTCTCCAGGTCGACGACGACCATCGACTCCGGCGCGAGCTCCTCGTAGGGCACCCCACTCGGCTTGATCGCCATCACCCCCGCGGCGCGATCGGCGGCGCTGGCATTGCCGAACGTGAGGATGACGAGCCCCGCACGGACGATCTCACGGTTCGCCTCGAAGACGCGCTCACGCAGCCCGTGTAACGCTGTGCCCACCGGAGCCACTTACAGCCCTCGCGCCAGGTGGAAATACGCCTGGTTCCACCGAAGCTCGTTCTTGACGTCGCGCATACGCGTTTCCGCGTCGATCGCGAGGAGCTCGAGCCCCGCGATCTCGGCAAGATCGGTGAAGACGTCCATGTCGAGCGACTGGGAGAAGCTCGTGTGGTGCGCACCCCCGGCGAGCAGCCAAGCCTCAGCCGCTGTCGCGAGGTCAGGCTTCGGCTCCCAGACTGCCCGCGCAACGGGGAGCCGAGGCAAATCCTCGTCCGGGGACACCACGTCCACCTCATTCGCGACGAGCCGGAAACGATCGCCCAGGTCGATGAGGCTGACCACCACGGCCGGCCCGGGCGCGGCCGTGAACACGAGCCGAACAGGGTCTTGCTTTCCGCCGATCGAGAGCGGGTGGATTTCGCAGGAGGGCTTCTGACCGGCGATCGCGATCGAGGGGCACACCTCGAGCATGTGCGCGCCGAGCACCTGCGGCCCTTCCGGCGCCAGGTGGTACGTGTAGTCCTCCATGAACGACGTGCCACCTGCGAGCCCGGCGCTCATCACCTTGGTGATCCGGACGAGCGCCGCGGTCTTCCAGTCGCCTTCCGCCCCGAACCCGTATCCATCCGCCATCAGGCGCTGCACGGCTATGCCGGGAAGTTGCGGCAGGCCGCCCAGGTCCTCGAAGGTATCCGTGAACGCCTTGAAGCCTCCCGTCTCGAGAAAACCCCGCAGGCCCGCCTCGATCCGCGCGGCGTCCCGCAGAGATTCCCGGCGAGCCCCACCCTCCTGGAGTGCCGGTACGAGCACGTACAGGTGCTCGTACTCGGCGACCAGCACGTCGACCGCCGCATCCGAAACGTCGCGCACAGCGTCCACGAGATCGCCGATGCCGTAGCCGTCGACGGCTATGCCGAGGCGAAGCTGAGCCTCCACCTTGTCGCCCTCGGTGACTGCGACGTGACGCATGTTGTCGCCGAAGCGGGCGACGTTGAGCGTCTGCGCCTCCCGCCACCCGCACGCGGCCCGTGACCAGGTTCCGATCCGGCCCACGACGGAAGGGTCACGCCAGTGCCCCACGACTGTCTTGCGCTTCAGCCCCATCCTGGTTCCGATAAACCCGAACTCGCGGTCGCCGTGCGCCGACTGGTTCAGGTTCATGAAATCCATATCGATCTCGCCCCAGGGAAGATCCCGGTTGAACTGGGTATGGAGGTGTAGTAGCGGCTTCTGCAGCGCAGCAAGACCGGCGATCCACATCTTCGCCGGAGAGAAGGTGTGCATCCAACTCATCACGCCGACGCAATCCGCTGTGGCATTCGCCTCCATGCACACCCGGCGGATCGAGTCGGCGCTGGTGACCACGGGCTTGTGAACGACGCGCACCGGCACGACGTCCGCATCGTTCAGCGACTCGGCCATCTCTCGCGAATGCTCGGCGACCCGGCCCAGGACAGCGTCCCCGTAGAGCTGCTGGCTCCCTGTCACGAGCCAGACTTCGAACTGTCCAAGCGCTTTCATCGATCACGCCCCCAAGTAGTCGGTGTGCTCGCCGATCAGGTTGACGCGGGCGGGCGCGAAGACCGCAGATGCACTCATCGATTCCCACACACTGTCATGAGCATCGTCACGGCGCTCGTGACGCTAGCTGAGCCTCCTCTATGTGGGCTACGCCGCCGCATCACGCATGTGCGGCGGCGGCGACGGCCGCTCGTCCGTCCCTGCTCCCGTCTCCGCGATCAGCTCGTCGATCTGTCGCAGAACGCCTTCGTTCTGATCGCCTTCTCCCGCCGCCAACCAGCCGTCGATTTGCGCCGGCCTGCGGGCGCCGACTATCGCACCCGTCACCCCCTGCTGCGCCAGGACCCAGCCGACGGCGAGGGACGGCACGGTCGTGCCCAAACGCTCGGCAAGGGACCGCAGCCCGTCGACGAGCGCGAGGTTCGCCGACAGCGCTGGTTCCTGGAAGACGGGCGACCCGCGGCGCCAGTCACCCGGATCCAGCCGCTCGATGCGGTCGTGATCGAAGGCTCCTGTCAGCATCCCCGAGGCCATCGGCGAGTAGGCGATCACGCCCGTGCCGTGACCGTCCGCCCAGGGGAGCAGCTCCGAGCGCGCGCCGCGCTCGAGCAGCGAGAGCTGGGGCTGGAGCGAGTCGACGTGGCAGACGGCTTCGCAGCGCTCGAGTTGCTCGACGTCATGGTTGCAGACGCCGATCCACCGCACCTTGCCCTCGGCGACCAACTCTGCCATCACGCCCCAGGACTCCTCGATCGGCGTCCCTGTCGTCCAGTCGGGCCAGTGGAACTGGTAGAGGTCGATCCGCTCTACGCCCAGCCTGCGCAGGCTCGCCTCGCACTCGCGGCGGATCGAATCCGGGCGCAGGTCGTTCCCCACCTCGCCCTCGGGCAACCCTTCCCAGACGCGGCCGCACTTCGTGAACAGGTAGACGTCCTCGCCTGCACGAAACGGCTTCACAGCCTCGCCGACGACCTCCTCCGCGTGGCCGAGCCCGTAAACGGCTGCTGCGTCGATCCAGTTGACGCCGCGTTCGATCGCGTGCCTGATCGCCGCCACCGATTCGTCGTCGTCGACCTCGCCCCAACCGAACCGCCACGGCCCGCCGATCGCCCACGTCCCGAAGCCGAGCGTCGACAACTGAGGCCCACCGGAACCGAGCTGCCGCGTCTTCACACGCGCCTCCTTCCCTCGTCATCGAGGTAGTCGCGCCAGCTCCTCCGCGCCGACCAACCAAGCAGGCGCTCCGCCTTCGCCGACGAGATCGCCGACGCGTCGGGTCGCTCGAGCGGGCGGAACTCGATCCCCTCGGCGCCGTAGTACCGCTCGACCGTCTCCACGAGCGGGTGGCCGCCGATCGTGTCCTGCGACGCAACGTAGAAGACCTCGTGTCCCGGCAGGTCGGTCTCGACCGCGAGCAGGACCGCATCGCAGAGGTCGTAGACGTCGACGTAGGAGCAGTAGTTCTCGATCAGCACCGAGGGATCGCGGACGATCGGGCCGAGGTTTCGCTCGTAGCTCCCCTCGTCCTGCACCCAGCACGGGCGGATCGAGGTGCAGCGGAGGTCAGCACGCTCGACGGCCCTGTCACAGAGCAGCTCGCCGAACCATTTGGCGGTCGCGTACGGATCCTGGGGCCGGATCGGATGCTGCTCGTCGATCGGCAGGTAGTCGGGACGGAACGGACGGTGTGCGAAGAGAAAGCCCGGCACCGTCTCGCTCGAGAAGTTGACGAGGCGGTGGACGTCCCACGCGATCGCGGCCTCCAGCACGTTGAACGTGCTTAGCATGTTGTTTCCGAAGACAACGTGGGGCGGGTTGTGGATCGGCTGCGGGATGGCGGCGGTGTGGACGACGATCTCGCAACCCCGGACGAGCGCGTAAACGGCGCCCGCATCGGTGAGATCTGCCTGCCAGTAGTCCGCCGGCTCACCGGGGTCCGGGCGATCCCAGTTCGGCCGGGTCAGATCAGCCGCTCGCACCTCGTGGCCTGCCGCCTGAAGCGCCGGAACGAGCGCGCGTCCGACCTTGCCGTGCGCGCCCGTGACGAGAACTCTCATGCGCCAAACCTTCTCAGATGCCGGAGATTCAAGGGAGGCGCCATTCGAGCGCAGCGTGATCGACAACCGCGCCACTGCCGTCGCACCGAGGGCACGATGCATCGCCGTCACACTCGGGGCATCCGGTGAAGGCGGCAGGCGCGACATCGAGCGTCTCACCGCAGGCACACAGGGAGACGAGCGTGTCTCTCCGCAACTCGAATCCCTCGAACGCGTGTCCGCGGTGGATGTGGAACGACCCGATCCCCGCCTCATTTTCTGAGAACTCGACCACCATGAGAAGGCCTATCATATGATCTTTGCCGTGAGCGAGCGCGTCACTACCGCCGGCTCTTCCCGCACCCGCGAGACGCTCGCCGAGCTCTACGTCGTCGACGCCGACGTACACGTCCACGAGGACGTGGCGGAGCTCGCGGAGCACGCCGAACCCCCGTGGGACGTGGCGCTGCGCGAGATCGCGAAGGTCGAGGAGCGCTACCTGGACCTGCCGGCGATGTCACCGAGGGCGGAGTTCCGGATCCCGTGGCCTGGTGGCTCGAACCGGCCCCAGGTCGTGGGTTCGCCGGCAGTGATGCGCCGCGAGCTCGACGACCTCCAGGTCAACGAAGCGGTTCTGTTCCCCGATCACCTGCTCTCGCTCGCGATGGTGCGGGACCCGGGGTTCGCCGTCGGACTGGCACGCGCCTACAACGACTGGCTGGCGGAACGCTGGCTCCGTCACGAGCCGACGCTCAGAGGCTCGATCGTGATTCCCCCGCAGGATCCAGCGGCGGGAGCGGCGGAGATCCGCAAGCACGCCGGCAACCCGGGGTACGTCTGCGCCTACCTACCCGCGGCCGGGCTGAAGACCCTCTACGGCAGCGAGCTCTACGATCCCATCTACGACGCGGCGCAGGAGACGGGTCTGCCCGTCGCGATCCACAGCGTGGAGGCGATCTTCCCCGTCTTCCCGTTCCAGCTCGAGCAGTTCCGCACGGCGCTGGCCGTCCATGCCCTCGCGCACCCTCTCGCGATGGTCGCGAACCTGGTCTCGCTGCTGGAGACGGGCGTGCCCGTTCGGTTCCCGCGGCTCGGGATCGCCTTCATGGAGGCCGGTACCGGCTGGGTGCCTTGGATCGCGAACCGCCTGGACAAGGAGTACATCGAGCGGCGACGCGAGGTGCCGTTGCTGCAGGAGCGCCCGAGTCACTACATGCGGCGCTTCTTCTACGGGACGCAGCCGATCGAGGAGCCCGACGAGCGGACGGACGTCGTCAGGCTGTTCGAGCTGTTCGACGGGGAGAATCAGGCGATGTTCGCCTCCGACTGGCCGCATCACGACTTCGACCACACACAGTTCGTCTTCGGACTGCCATTCCCACCTGAGACGCGCCGCAAGATCATGGGGCTGAACGCCGTGCGCTTCTTCGACCTCGACACCGCCGTATGAGTCGCGAGCCACGGGAGCACCCCATCGGTCGCCTCGAGGAGCTGCCACCCGGCACGCACCGGGTGGTGCGTGTGGCGAATCGCGAGCTCGGCGTCTTCAACATCGACGGACGGCTCCACGCGATCCCCAATCTCTGCCCACACCAGCGCGGCCCACTCTGCGAAGGCTCGGTCTCGGGCACGATCGACTACGGCCCACACACCGACTGGCGGTTGGCCTGGATCTGGGAGGGCGAGGTCGTGACCTGTCCGTGGCACTCTCTCGAGTTCCATGTCCCCACCGGTAGATGTGTCGCATTCGAGGAGATCCATCTGCGAACATACGATGTGCGTGTGAGCGACGAGGGCGAGATAGCGGTCGTGATCTGATGCCGGTGGCGCTCGTCACCGGCGCCGCCCGCGAGCGTGGGATCGGCCGCGGGATCGCTCTCGTGCTAGCCGAACGCGGCTTCGACGTCGCGATCAACGACATCTCTCGAGATGAGGGGGCCGCCCGGCGGGTAGGGGAGATCCAGGCGCTCGGCCGACGCTCAGCGTTCATCCGCGCCGACATCTCACGCCCCGAGGAGAACGAGCGGCTCGTCGCCGAGACGGTCGAGCACTTCGGGCGCCTGGATGCGTTCGTCGCGAACGCCGGGGTGGCACGCTGGCAACCGCTCGCGGACGTCACGCGAGAGGACTGGGACTCCATCATGGGCGTCAACCTGCACGGCGTCCTCTACGGCTGCAGCGCGGCAGCTGCTCAGATGCGACGGCAGGGTGAGGGCGGCAGCATCGTCGTCATCTCGTCGGTGAACGCTGTGATGCCATTCAGCCCGCTCGGCGTGTACGGCGCCTCGAAACATGCGGTCGGCCACCTCGTCGGCGTGATGGCCCGCGAGTGGGGGGACGACGGCATCGCCGTCAACCATGTCGGCCCCGGCTGGGTGGACTCGGACATCAATCTCCCGTCTCCCGACTTCGACACCGACGCGAAGCGCGCGGCAGTCGGCTCGTCCATCCCCTTCGGCCACCGCCCGACGAAGCCGCGCGAGATCGGCGAAGCGGTCGCCTACTTCCTCGCGTCGAGGATCGTCACCGGCGCGTACCTGCGCGTCGACGGCGGACTCGTGGTCGGGAAGTATTGATGCGCGTCCTCCTCATCGCGCCACAGAATGATCCCCTCGAGCAGGAGCTAGCGGCACTCGGCCTGGAGCTCACCCGCGAGGGCGCCGAGGCGGAATGCCTCGTCACCGTCGCTCCGCGTGTTGAGCTCAAACCGCTCTCCGAGCAAGGACCGGCCGACTGGCTCCGAACCTTCGACCTCTGGGCTACCGACCCGTTCTTCGCCGCCCAGTCGTGGCTCGACGCCGCAATCGGGCGCGGCTCGGGTAGTTGGGTCGCCGTCACGTCGACACTCGGGACGCAACCGTTTCCCGGTGGTGGCGCACCGGGCGCGGGTGCGATGGCGCTCCAGACGCTCGTGCGCGTGGCCGCACTCGAGGGCGGGCCACACGGGGTTCGCGCGAATGTCGTCGCATCCGGCTGGACCGACAGAATGATCCCGCGCGAGCTCGACGCGGAGCTCGCGGTGGCCGACACACCGCTCCGCGGGCTTGCCGCGACCGGTGACATCGCGCAGGCAGTCGCCTGGTTGCTCTCGGAACGCGCCTCGCACGTGACCGGCGAGGTGATCCGTGTGGACGGTGGATACACGATCACCCGCGGCGGCCGCCCCGACCCAAAGCAGAGGTGAAGGTGGAGGTCGCCGCCGGCATCCACCGAATCGAGTCGAGCCTCGGCGTTCGCTTCATGGCCCAGTACGTGCTCGCGGGCGACGCCTGCACGCTCCTCCTCGACACCGGTATGCCGTACACGCCGGCGGACACCTTGAAGCCGTATCTGGAATCGATCGGCCTCGGGCTCGAGGCCATCGACGACGTCCTGATCAGCCATGCCGATCTCGATCACTCGGGTGGAGACCGCGCGTTCCGCGATCTCCACCCCGGCGCGCGTTTCTCCTGTCACGAGCTCGATCGGCGTTGGATCGAGTCCAACGCCGCGATGGTGGCGGAGAACTACCTCTGGCACGAGCCCTACGGCTTCGACGAGCCCGACGAGGAAGGACGCGCCGAGCTGAAGGCGATGTGCGGTGGCGATGCTCCGATCGACGAAGGGCTGCGAGGCGGTGAGACGATCCGGCTCGGCGACCAGTGGCGGATCGAGGTTCTGCACCTCCCCGGCCACACGCTCGGCCACGTCGGCCTATGGGATCCGCGCAGCCGTGCCGCGATCGTGATCGACGCAGTGCTCGAGCGCGGTATCTACGCGGACGATGGACGGCTTCTGATCCCAGGCCGCGTCTACGACGTCGCCGCCTACCGGAACTCGATCCGGCGCATCCGGGCGCTCGAGCCCGACCTGCTCCTCACGGCCCACTACCCGATCATGGACGCAGAGGCCGCCCGCGAGTTCCTCGATCGCTCTCTCGACTTCACCTACGAGCTCGAGCAGGCCGTCAGGGAGGAGATCGCCGCCGGAACGACCGGCCTCTGGCCGCTGACGCTGAAGATGAACGAGCGTTTCGGGCCGTACCCCGAGTTCATGAACGAGCTGGGTGCGACCGTTCGGTCGGTTGCAGCGCTCTGACTACTCGGGCCTTGCCAGCCGATACTCGGAAGCGACGATCGACGTCATCTCCTCGATCGAGGTCTCGTTGGTCGGCTTGTCGAATGTGATGCGTCCGTTGCGGAGCAGGTTGATTCGGTCGCAGATCTCGAAGACGTGCACGTAGTTGTGGGCGATCACGATCATCGAGACTTCGCTGCGCCGCTTGAGCTCGGTGATCAGCTCGATGATCAGCGCCCCCTCGCGCGCGCCCATGGCTGCGAGCGGCTCGTCGAGGAGGATGATCTTGGCGTTCGAGTGTGTCGTGCGCGCGATCGCGATCGCCTGGCGCTGACCGCCTGACATGCGCGCGACCGACGCGTCCATCGATTGGATGTGCACACCGATGTGCTCGAGGTAGTCCCGCGACCGGCTCCTCATGGCGCGGTTGTTGAGGAATTGCAGCGGCCCGATGCCGTGCGTCAGCTCGCGGTTGAGGAACATGTTGTGGTAGACGGACATGCCCGGCACGAGGGCCAGGTCCTGGAAGACGGTGTCGATGCCGAGCGAGCGAGCATGCGTCACCGACTTGAGCTGCACCTCTTCGCCGTCGACGAACATTCGGCCCGAGTCGGGCTTGTGGAAGCCCGTGAGGATCTTGATCAGCGTGGACTTGCCCGCGCCGTTGTCGCCGATCAAACCGAGCACCTCACCAGGCCGTAGATGGAGCGACACGTCCTCGAGCGCCGTCACGACGCCGAAGCTCTTGCGGATGTTCTCCACCCGGATCGCGTCGGGTTCCGCGACCGGCGTCCGAGCGCCCGACTGGACCGCAGACTCGCTCATGTCGTAGTCCCGAGCCGCCCCGACTGGCGGACCCGCTCCAGCGTCACGTTGAACGACATCGACGCGATGATCGCAATCCCGAGGACGAGGTCGAATGTATAGGCGTTGATTCCCTGCAGCGTGAACCCGAGATTGAGCACGGCGAGCACGAGCACGCCGAGTGCGGCGCCGATGATGGTGCCCGACCCGCCGAACAGGGAGGTGCCGCCGATCACGGCCGCGGCGACGGCGTAAAACATGAGCGGCGTGCCGCCCTGCAGCGCCTGGATGGAGGTGATCCGAACCGACTCGAGAATGCCGGCCAGCGCGGCGAGAGTGCTGCACAGCACGAAGTTCCCCACCTTGATCTTCTGGACGTTGACGCCGCTCTCGCTCGCGCCGATGAGGTTGCCACCGGTCGCGACTGTGTGGAGCCCCCAGCGTGTCCTGTTGAGGAGAATGGTCATCGCGACGATCACCCCGAGCGCCCAGTAGACCGTCACATAGGCGCCCCCACCGAAGAACTCGAAGAACGTGCTCCCTCCGGGAGTCTCCACGGGAAATGCACCCGACATGAGCAGCGTCAATCCGTTCAACAGAAAGATCATCCCGAGTGTCGTGATGAACGAAGGCACGCCCACGCCGACTGTGACCAGCCCGTTCACCAACCCGACGAGCGACCCCGAGAGCAAGCCGACGATCACCGCAAGCCAGATCGGCAGACCCCAACTGTGATTCGCGAAGTAGAAGATCCAGGTGGAGAACGCGTAGACATTCCCGGCTGAGAGGTCGATCTCGCCACAGATCAGAAGCATCACCTCGCCCGCGGCGATGATCGCGATCGGAGCGGAGAACTCGGCGATCACCCGTCCGTTCTCCTGCCCGAAGAACGCGTCCGTCCTCAGCGAGAAGTAGACGACGAGTCCGAGCAAGACGACGCCGATGCTTGCCTCACGGCGGCCAGCGAACGCACCCGCAACGCGCCAGCCGAAGCTCACGCGTTGCGGGGGTTCGGGAGGCCGTGGTGCTGTTGCGGCCTCGGTCACGTGTTACGAGACGGGGAACTTCTGGGCTTTGGAGCTGCCCTCGTAGCGTGTCGTTGTTGACAGGTACGGCTTCACGTTCGCCTTCGTGACGAACAGGATGCCCGTGTTCGTGTCCGACGGTGCAACGAGCCCGGACGAGTAGCGGTAGAAGAACAGCTGCAAAACCGGGAGCCAACCCTGGAGGTACGGCTGCTGGTCGATCGTGAAGTCCAGCTGGTTCGCCGCAATCAGCTTCAGGGTCGTCGGCGTGAGGTCGTAGCCACCCGCTTTCACGCCCTGCTTCTTCAGTCCGTACTTGGCCACGGTCTGACCTACCGCCTGCGTCGAGCCGGCGTCGACGGCGAACATGCCCTTCACGTCCTTGTGACCGAGGTAGTAGGCCTCGACTTTCGCCACCTCGTCGGGAAGCAGCGCGCCGGTGGCGATCGACGTTGTCTTGATCTTGCCGGCGCCGAACTTCTTGATCGCCGCAATGGCACCATCGATCCGCGGCTGGATGTTCAGCTGGCCGGGGGTGGCGATGAACAGCGCCACGTCACCGCTGCCGACGAGGTTGACGATCCGTTGGCCCATCGCGTAGCCCGAGGCGTACAGATCCTGGCCTATGTATGCGAGCCGCTTGTTCGGATTTCCCGGAGGCACATCGGCGTTGTAGGCGAGCACCGGAATGCCCTTGGCAGCGGCGACGGCGGTCGGCCCGTTGAACGCCTTCAGGTCGACGAGGCAGCATGAGATTCCCGACGCCTTGGCCGAGATGGCCGAGTTGAACGCGTTTACCATCTGGCTGATGTCCGCGGTGGTGGAACCCGTCCACTGATAGCTGCAACCGAGCAGCGAGCACGCGTCCTGCGCACCGTAGATCGTGGGGACGAAGAACGGGTTCGTCGTCACGTGGTTGACGAACACGAACTTCCAATTCGGATGGGACTTGATGAAGCTCTCTGCGGCAAGCCCTTCGGCAACTGCGCCGAACGTAGGACTCGCCAGGATAGTCGAGGGGATTGATAACGCAGCGGCGCCCAGGCCCACTCGCTTCAGGAGCCGTCTGCGGTCGAGAACAAGTTCACGCTTCTCGTCGGCATCCATGCCGGCTGGCTCGCCCTTGACGTCTTCAGAATCCATGAGATTCCCTCCTCATTTGCCCAGCGACGACAGAGCCGCGACCGTAACACGGTTTCGAAGCCGTGTCTACGAATATCGCTACGGTACTCGCCGTTCGTCGGATTAGCCGTTCGTCAACCTCGCCGCAGCGTCCGACGCGATCTGTAGTCTTGTTGGCAGATATGACAACGATAGTCGAAAGGGTTCGTGAAGGTGTGGCGGCGCGCGAGGCGGAGACGGAGCGTCGGGTGGATGAGCTCGCGAGTCTGTCTGCGCATCTGAGTGCGGCGACGGCGCGTTGGCTCGAGCTCGTCTGGGAGATGCGCGAGCATGGCGACAGCAGTGATCTGCTGGCCTTTCTTGCGTGGCGTTGCGGGATCACGGGGCGGGAGGCGCGGGAGTACCTGCGGGTTGCGGAGGTGTTGCAGGAGCTGCCGGCGACGCGCGCGGCGTTCGCGCGAGGAGAGCTCACGTTCACCAAGGTGCGCGCGCTGACCAGGGTCGCCACGGCGTCGTCCGAGGAAGGCCTGCTCGAGCTCGCCGGGGCGCTCACAGCATCTCAGCTCGAGCGGGCACTTCGGGCCTTCCGCAGGGTTGCGGTGGAGGGCGCCCGGGAGGCGCACGCGCTGGAGTACGTCGACTACTACCACGACGACGACGGCACGCTCTTCCTCCGCGCCCGGCTCGCGGCCGAGGACGGCACGCTGCTGATCAAGGCGCTCGAGGCGGCGCGTGAACGCGTGCTCGAGCGTCGCCGCGAGGAGCGCGCCGCAGCCACGAACCTCCCGCAGCCCGAGGCTGCCGCAGAAACGGCCGGCGCTTCCGTTGATCCTCCGCGCCCTGCCCGCGTCGAGGCGCTGCTCGATCTCGCCACGACGTCCATGGTGGCAACGACGGCGTCCCACAGCGAGAGGGCGCGCGTCGTCGTCCACGTCGACGCTGTTGCGCTCTGCGCCGACCGCCGCGGTCGCTCCGAGTTGGAGGATGGCCCGCTGATCTCGCCGGAGACGGCCCGACGGCTCGGGTGCGACGCCGAAGTCGTCGCGCAGGTCGAGCGCGACGGCCTGCCGCTGAGCGTCGGTCGCAGCCGACGCACCATACCCCCGGCGCTCCGCCGGCTCCTCGAGGCGCGCGACCGCCACACGTGCTGTTTCCCCGGCTGCGAGCGAAGCCAGCGTCTCCAGGCGCATCACCGTAGGCACTGGGCGCACGGTGGCGAGACGAGCCTCGAGAACCTCGTCCTTCTCTGTTACCAACACCATCGTGTCGTGCACGAGGGTGGCTACACGGTCGAGGGTGATGCAGCAAGCGGCATTCGCTTCCGCAACCGCCACGGCGTCGTGTGGCCGCTCGCACCGCCTCGACCACCGCCCGGACGGGCAGACGACCTGCTCGCTGACAACCACGCGCACGGGCTTCGAATCTCCGCAGACACCAATCGAAACGGGAGGTACGGTGACTTCGACGTCGGGCTCGCGGTCGGAGCGATCTCGAGCGCCGTCGGCTATGACGCGAAGGTACGCTCGCTCGGCTGTGGGGGTCACCGTTGACGAGGTCCGCGAGCTCGCATCGACGCTTCCGCGGAGCTACGAGGTTTTCGTGCGCGGCCGCATCAAGTTCAGGGTCGGCAGCATCGTCTGGCTCTCGTTGTCAGAGGACGGCACGACGATGGGTTGCGCCTTCCCGAAGGAGCTTCGCGTGGGGACGGTCGAAGCGGACCCCGAGAAGTTCTCCCTTCCCGGCGAGTCCGATCTGCGCTTCAACTGGATCCACGTCAGCCTCGGCTCGATCGACGCCGCCGAGATGCGCGATCTCGTCGAGGAGGCGTGGTCGCGCTGCGTGCCACGGTACGTCGCCGAGGAGTACGGGGCGGCGCAGGGCTACCGCTGAGGCGACTGCGCAGCTCACCCCTGGCTTGACGAACATAGAAGCCTCACTGCCGCACGCTGTGTGCACTAGCCTCGGAGTCGTGAACCCTGCTGGGTGCCGGCGGAAAACGTGAGCACGAGTCGGCTTCGGGTCACGCGTACCCAGATCCTCGCGTTCCGACGGCGCGTCGGAGCGCTCGATGCGCGGCTGCCACCGGGGCGGCACTCGCTGCGGCGTGCATCGTGGGCCGGTCTTCAGGACAGCATGCCGAGGGCTGCGATCCTGTCGATCCACGCTCGGGTCGAAGGCACCGGGCCGTCGGCGTGGGAGGATCCCTCGCTCGTCTAGGTATGGGGCCCGCGGTACCACGTCTACGTCGTCGCGGCGCGCGACCTCGCCGTGTTCTCGCTCGGCAGGCTGCCGGACAGCGGAGTGCATGGGAACAACCTCCGCTATGCCGCCTTGACCGGCACCCTCGCGATCCGGTGGGAGGGCGCGCGCCTGCCCATCGTGTGGACGGTGCCTCCGCCCGAGATGGAGCTGGCGCGCCGCTACCTCCACATCTTCGGGCCGACGACCTCCAAGGGGTTCGCCAAGTGGGCGAGCATCGGCACGCGGAAGGCGGCTGCAGTGTTCGATGAGCTCGGTACATCGCTGATCCCGGTTCAGACGCCGGCGGGCGATGCCTGGATCCTCGGTCGAGACGAACGCACGATGCGCGAGCCTCCAGGGCCGGTGGCCGCCGCGCGCCTGCTTCCGAGCGGCGTCGTCGGCACGTGGCGGCGTGCCCGGGGGAGAGTGACGATCCAGACGTGGCAACGCCTTTCGCGCGCCGCTCGCGAGGCGGTCGTCACGGAGGCTGAGTCGTTGCCGTTGCCCGATACGGCTGGGCGGATCGTCGTCCACTGCGATTGATGCGGCCGGCTCGGGCGGCCGTCGAGGCAATCCTTTGCGTCGAGATGTCCAGTTGGGACATCTGGTGCACCCGTAGTTGTGGTGGTATCACTTCGATACCATGACGACGATGCCGAACGTCCACATCCGAGACCTCCCGCCCGAGGCGGTCGAGACCCTGCGCACCGCGGCTCGACGGCACGGGCGCTCCCTCAACGCCGAGATCGTCGCGGCGCTCGTGGAGCGGGCCGAGCAAGAGGCCAGGGTGCTCGACTTCGATCAGAGGTTCGACGCCATCCGGAGACGCTGGTGCGAGCGCAACCCGGACGGTTTCCCGGCCGGCCTCGAGCCCGAAACGATCATCCGCGAGGATCGTGACCGCTGAGATCGTGATCGACGCGTCAGCTCTGTTGCGCGGGCTGTTGGGCGAAGGCGACGAGGCTGACGAGATCGTCCGCAACGTATGGAGCGGGGCCGTCAGGGCGCACGCTCCGGATCTCATCGGCCCCGAGTCGACGCACGCACTCGTCCGCCTCGTGCGGGCCGGGCGGCTCGACCCGGACGACGCGCGTCGCCTCGCCGACGACGTAGAGCGGATCCCGCTCGACCGGCGCGGCAGCCTCGGTCAAGGGCGCGCTGCGTTCGAGTTCGGCCGTGCGACCGGCCTCTCCGGGTACGACGCGTTCTACGCAGTGCTCGCTGAGTCGCTCGAGTTGCCGCTCGTCACCGCCGACCGCAAGCTGGCCGACGCGGTTGCAGGCTCCATGCTCGTCCACTGAGTCCATCAGGTTGGCCGCCGGCCGTGCTGTGGGCGTTGGTTGGCGGCGAGAAGGGCTGCGTCCGCTAGTCGTCGAGTAGCGGCACGACGCGCTCGCGGAACAGCTCCAGCTGGGCGCGCTCGTCCTCGAGCGGCCACAGGAAGATGCGTTGCGCGCCCGCATGTGCATACGCCTGCAGCTTCTCGGCGCTGTCCTCAGCCGAGCCGATCGGCAGGAGCGCGCGGAGCTGCTCGACCGGCCGATTGAGCATCGGCGCCAGAATGTCCGAGAGCATCGACTCCGCGCGCGCCTTGTCCTCCGTGATGTAGCACCACATCGTGGCGATACCGTTCGGGAACCCCGCACCGTCGCGCCCCTGTGCCGAAACCGCCGCCTGGACATCGGTCCAGGCCTGGGCGAACAGTTCCGGGGTCGTGTTGTAGCCCGAGGCGAGCCAGCCGTCGGCCAGGCGCGCCACGCGCCTCAAACCCGCAGGGGATCCCCAACTCCCGATCCAGATCGGTGGGCCGGGTCGCTGCGCCGGTGTCGGGGCCAGAGTGAATCCGGCGGTGGAGTAGAAAGCTCCCTCGAACGCGACGTCGTCGGCTCGCCAGTATGCGCGCAGCGTCTGCACTGCCTCGTCCAGCCGCTTCCAGCGCTCCTCGAATCGCACGCCAACCAGCTCGTAGTCTCGTGCGGACGAACCGGGCCCGAGCCCGACGAGCAGCCTGCCGCCCGACAGCACGTCGATCGCAGCGAGGATCTTCGCGGTTGCTGCTGGTCCCCTCAGCGCCGGTACCGCCACGGTCGTGGCAAGCGTCATCTGGCCGCTGTGCGCGAGCACGGCGGCGAGCGCCGTTGGCCCATCGAGCCACGGGCGCGAGAATACGAGATGGTCGTTCGCGCAGAGGTGCGTATAACCGAGCTCGCGCGCGTCTTCCGTGAATGCGATCAGGTCAGCGAGCGAACGTTGCTCACCCGCGAACGAGATCAGCGGCAGGTGTACACCGAATTCCACTAGGACGAAGGTGGGGAAGTGCCCGCCGCCGTCTCTGCTCGCACGGTCGCCGCTCCCGCGACGAGTGACTCGAGCTTGCCGAAGGCGACGTCGCGCGGCAGGTACTTCATCCCGCAGTCCGTCGCTGCAACCAGGTCCTGCGGACGCTTGTACGGGAGTGCGCGGCGGATACGGGCAGCGACGGTCTCGGGCGATTCCACCTCCATGTCGTCGAGGTTGATCACCCCGAGGATGATCCGCTTCTCGGGAAGCGTCTCGAGGATCGAGGTGTCGAGCCCCGACTGGGCGGTCTCGATCGAGATCTGGTCACAGGAGCACGCCGCCATCTCGGGCAGGAACGAGTACGCGGACGGGCGCTCGTGGATGATCGCGGCGTACCCGAAGCAGATATGGACCGCGGTTGTGCCGACGACGCCGTCCAGCGCGCGCTCGAGCGCCGCCAGGCCGATCTCGCGTGCCTTCTCGGGCCTCGCCTGCATGTAGGGCTCGTCGATCTGCACGATGTCGGCCCCCGCTGCGAAGAGGTCGACGATCTCGTCGTGCACGGCAGCGGCGTACGCGAGCGCGAGCTCGGCGTCGCTCTCGTACGCATCGTTCTGCGCCTGCTGCGACATCGTGAACGGCCCCGGCACCGTGACCTTGATCCGCTTGCTCGTGTTCGCCCGCAGGAACTGCACATCGCGAACCTGCACCGGATACTTGCGCTCGATCGGCCCGACGACGCGAGGCACCGGATTCGGATGGCCGCTGCGGTCGAGCGCCGTGCCCGGGTTGTCGATGTCGACGCCCGCGAGCGCCGTCGCAAAGCGGTTCGAATAGCTCTCGCGGCGCGCCTCACCGTCGGTGATGACGTCGAGACCGGCGAGCTCCTGATCGCGAATCGCGAGGAGCGTGGCATCGTCCTGCGCCTGCTCGAGATACGCCGGGTCGACGCGCCAGAGCTCGGTCGCGCGCACCCGCGGCGGAAAGCGATCGCGCAAGCGCTCCCGATCGATCAGCCAGTCAGGCTGCGCATAGGAGCCGACGAGGCTCGTCGGGATCGCGTCCGGAAACGGGGAGGCGCTCACATCCGGGACGCTACACCGTTGGCGTCGTCGGCGGAGCGCTGTATCTCAGGAGGCGATATCTCAGGAGGCGATGCGGAGCGAGACGGCGTCCCGCTCGACGATCCTGACGAGCGCCTCGACACAGCGGGGGTCGAAGGCGGTGCCGGACTCCTCGTGCATCAGCGCGAGAGCCCGGTCGACGGACCAGGCGGGCCGGTACACCCGCGGCGACACGAGTGCGTCGTAGACGTCGGACACGGTGAGGATGCGCGTCTCCAGGTCGAGGTCGTCGGCGGTCAGGCCCCGCGGATACCCGGTGCCGTCGAGTCGCTCGTGGTGGTCGAGCACGAGGCGCTCGACGCTCGAATCGAAGCCTCCGAGCTCCTTCAGAAGTTCCTCGCCACGCTCGGGGTGCTGCTTGATCACCGCGAACTCGTCGTCGTCGAGTGCGCCGGGCTTCTGCAGGATCGCATCGGGAACCGAGAGCTTGCCGACGTCGTGCAGCAGGCCGCCGATCGCGAGCAGGCGCAGGCGCGCGGCCGGGATTCCGAGCTCCTCGCCGAGCTCGACGGCGAGAGACGCGACGCGGCGGGTGTGCTCCTCGGTCGAGGTGTCCTTCTCGGCAAGACGCAGCATCAGCGCTCGCACCCGGGCGCCGAGGAATGCCTCTTCGGCTGCCACGATCTCGGCCGTGCGAAGGTCGCCGATCAGCGGCCGGGACTGGCTGCCCCGGCGAAGGTCGTACGCGACGGACGCACCCACGAGCGTGATCCCGACCAGCTCGCCTGCGTGGCCGAGCCACCAGCCGAGCTGCATGCCGTCGAGCGCGAGCGCGCCCCACAGAGACGCGGCCAGGAGAACGAGCCCGACGACGACCGCGAAGTCGGCAGCGCGACGCGTGAGCAAGAACGTGTTGGCGGCACGCACGCCGAGAGCTGCAAAGAACATCAAGCCGACCGCGAGCAACACCCAGGCTGCCGGCGAACGCGCCTCCGGCACGGCAGGCACGAGCCGCGGCTCGAGGAGTCCGATCACGCTGACCACCACGATCGCGACTGCGATCGCAGCCTGAAGCGCGATCACGTAGGGGATCGCCCGCTTCGAGTTCAGCCAGCTGACCCCGGAGAGGGCCAGCACTGCTGCGCCAACCGGAAGCGTGGCCCCACCGGTGAGCGCGATGACACCGTTCGGGCCGACCAGCACGCCGGGCGTGACCAGCCCGTGGACTGCGAGCAGGGCCGCCATGATCGTGAAGCCGCCGGCCATGACGACGGTGCGCGGGTCGCCCCGGCGGGCTCCCTGGGTGAGGAGCGCCACGGCTGCTGCAGCGGCGACGAGGGCACTGACGCCGACCCCGTAGAAGTGCACCCAGAGCGGCGGCATCACCATCGTCTCGCCCCACAGCCAGAGAACGACGACAGGCACGATCGCCAGAGCCCCGAGAAGGAGCAGTGCCGATTCCGGGAAGCGACGGCGCATCCCGTCGTTATCGACCGAACCTGGTCGACTCTGAAGGGTGCGCGCGTCTGCGCTTGACGCTCGTGCGCGGCGTACGTACCGTCGCGGGGTGTCGTCAGCCTGCCCCGAGCACGGAGAGATTGATGCAGATCGGTAAGGCCGGAGACCCGGTCAGCCACATCTGCCAGGCCTATCCCGACCGGGTCGAGGTGCGAGGACGCGACCTCTGCGGTGACGTGATGGGCCGGCTCGGCTTCACCGAGTACTTCCACCTCCTCCTCACCGGGCACGAGCCGACAGAGGAGCAGCGGTACTTCCTCGACCTCCTTCTCGTCGCGATCGCAGAGCACGGGATGATGCCGACCAACGTCGTCGCGCGAATGACGCTCGACGCCGACCCAGGGGCGCTGCAAGGGGCGGTTGCAGCCGGGATCCTGGGCTGCGGCCCGGTCATCCTCGGCACCTCCGACGAGTGCGCCCGGCTCCTCGAGGAGGGGCAGGCGAGGGTGCTCGCAGGCGAGGAGCCGCGCGCCGTTGCCGAGGAGATGGCCCAGACCATCCGCGCGGCAGGTGGCAAGGCGCCGGGCTTCGGCCATCCGATCCATCGGCCACTCGACCCGCGCGCGGAGCGCATTCTCGAGCTCGCGGACGAGCGCGGGGTGAGCGGACCGCACATCCTGCTCGCACGTGAGTTGCGCGACGCCGTCGCCGCAGCCTGGGGCCGGCCGCTGACGATGAACGTCTCGATGACGATCGCGGCGGTGCTGCTCGACCTCGGATTTCCCTCCGCCGCCGCGAAGGCGATCCCGTTGCTCGCTCGGACAGCCGGACTGCTCGCGCACCTGGCCGAGGAACAGGAGAACCCGATCGGCTTCCTGATGGCGGGGAAGGCCGAGGAGGCGATCGCCTACGAGCAAGGCCCCGGGGACGGCCAGGACTGATGCTCGAGCCCGAGGTCGAGACTCGCCCCTGGGACGAGCAGCTCGTGATCGACGACGAGAGCTATCGCACCCAACTCGCGTACCTGTTCGACCGCTCGGCCTTCTACCGCGACAAGCTCACCGGGGCAGGATTCGACTCTGCCGAGGCAGCCGGTGGGCTCTCGACGATCGGTCAGCTTCCGCTGACCGAGAAGGACGAGCTCCGCGTCACCCGCACGGCCGACAATCCGTTCGGCGCCCACCTTTGCGCCTCGCGGTCGGAGATCGCCCGGATCTACTCGACCAGCGGGACGACGGGCACGCCGAGCTACATTCCGCTGACTGCAGGCGATATCGAAAACTGGGTGACGAGCTCGGCGCGAAGCTACGCAGGGTCGGGAGTGGCCGCGGGGCTCCGCATCGTCTCGACCTACAACGCCGGCCCGTTCGTCGCCGCCGTCGGGCTTGCCGCCTTCGACCGCATCGGGCTGTGCCACATCCCGGTGGGGACAGGCAACACCGAGCGGTTGATGCTGGCGATCGACCAGCTCGGGCCCGAAGCGGCTGCGCTCACGCCCTCCTACGCTGCGTACCTGATCGAATGGGCCGCAGAGCGCGACTTCGATCTTCGAGGATCGAGCGTGGAGCGGATCCTCGTGGCCGGCGAGCCCGGAGGCGGCGAGCCAGCGTTTCGGGCGAGGCTCGAAGAAGGCTGGGGCGCCAAGGTGACCGAGGCGATGGGCATCGGTGACATCGGCGCGTCGCTGTGGGGAGAGTGTGAGGAGCAGGACGGCATGCACCTCGGCGCCCGCGGCTTCGTCCACCCGGAGCTGATCGACCCCGTCACCGGCGAGACCGTTCAGCTGGAGGACGGCGCCACCGGCGAGCTCGTGCTGACGCATCTCCGGCATCGCGCCGCGCCGCTGCTGCGGTTTCGCACGAGGGATCACGTCCAGATCCGGATCGGCCTCTGCGGCTGCGGCCGCACCGCTCCGCGCGTGCGGTGTATCGGCCGCACCGACGACATGCTCATCGTCCGCGGCGTCAACGTCTTCCCCTCTGCGATCCGCGAGGTCGTCAGCGAGTTCAGCCCCGAAGTCAGCGGCCATATCCTGGTCCGCCCGCGTGCTCCCGGGGTCAAGCAGGAGCCACCGCTCCCCGTCGCGGTCGAGCTGGCGCGTGACGCGACCGGCGCTGCCGGCATCGCCGACACGATCCGCGAACGATTGCGTAACGTGCTCGTTGTGCAAACCGACGTCGAGCTCGTGCCATGGGGCAGCCTGCAACGAAGCGAGTACAAGTCCACGCTCGTGGAGCACCAGGCCGTCGAACATCAGGTCGAGGGAGCTAGCTGATGCAGAAACTGCAAAGCCAGGGCGTGCACCACATCACGATCTGCGGCGCCGACAGGCAGACATCGATCGATTTCTGGGAAGGCCTGCTCGGCATGCCCTTCGTGTTCGACCAGCCCAACCTCGACAACGAGGGGGAGAGCCACCTCTACTTCGATCCCGGCGACGGCCGCCTGATCACCGTCTTCACGAACGAGTCGCGCACGCCCGACCCACGACGCACTCCGACCGACCCCGGCTGCGTCCACCACATCGCGTTCTCTGTCTCGAAGGCCACGTTCGATCAGGCCGTCGAGCGACTCGACGAGCGCGGGATCCGGCACAGCGGCGTCAAGGACCGCGGGTTCATGGACTCGATCTACTTCGATGATCCGCTCGGCCTCACGATCGAGCTCGCTGCCTACCGGTTCGAGCCGCCGGTCGGGTACACCCACGCCGAGGTGCTGCTCGAGGCGCACGGGCTGCGGGTCGCGAGCGGCGATCACCACATTGCGCAGAGCCACCTCGCGGATGCGATCGAAGCGCTCGTTCTCCGCTCGCGCGCGTCGCTCTCGGACGACCGTTCGGCAAAGAACCCCTACTGAAGGAGAGCACCAATGTCTGCAATCGCGCTCAACATCCTCAAGCCCAGCGTCAACAACCTCACCGTTCGCATCTTCGTGCGTGCAGCGGGGCTCGACTTCGAGGAGGTCGACGTGTGGGGGAAGACCGGCGAGCTCGACTTTCTCGCGAAGGATCCCGCACGACTGACACCGATGATCGAGGAGGAAGGTCTGCCGCGCGGAACGCTCTGGGAGAGCTGCGCGATCATGCAGTACCTCTGCAACAAGCACGGCCTGACACAGTTCTATCCCACCGACCCGGCCGAGCGGGCCATGGTGGACAGCGCGATGTTCTACCTCGTCGGGACGCTGTATCCGCTCCTGGCGCGCGCCACCTACGGGGCACTAGCGTTCCCGCACTACCCGGGCGAGGTCGGCTCGTCGGACGCAGACGATGCCGCCAAGGCTGTCGCACAGAAGACGTGCCTGGACGCGCTGGCCGGGCCGCTCGACGTCTATCGCGCCTTCTTCCTCGACGGGAAGCAGTTCATCGGCGGCTCCTCGCCGTCGATCGCCGACATCCGACTCGCCGCGAGCCTCGAGTTCCTGCGCGCGATCGACTACGACTTCCCCATCTGGGCCGAGGAGTACATGGCCGCAATGGAGGAGTCGCTCGGCGAGGCCTACTCGGAGCCCGCCGCGGACGTGCGTGGGTACATCGAGTACGCCCGGTCGCAGGGAGCTGAGGCCAGCTAGACGATCGCGAGGCGGCGTCTGACGCGGTGCACCTGCGTCAGACGTCGTTCGCGATCGTGAACGGGAGGTGCAGGCTGCCCTTGTTGCCGCGGAGGTCGGAGGCCTCGACCTCGATCCGATAGAGGCCGTCCCGGAGCACCGTCGTGCTCCAGGTGTGGGCGAGGTAGAAGCGGTAGAGGCCGGGCTTCCCGGCGCTGTTCTGGTGCGTGCCCGGCGCGTAGATCCGGCGGAAGTCCTCCTTGGGCAGCAGCCCCTGGCTGAAGTCGATCGGGGTGTGCCAGGGTCGTACCGTGCGTTCGCCGCGGCGGATGCGCCACCGCACGCGGGCCGGCGTCACAGGGAGGCCACGCCATGGAGCGGGCACGGGAAGCGGCGGCATCTGATGCGCCTCCGCGATGACATCGACGGCTCCGAAGATCGCCGCCGGAGAGAGCGCCCGGCCGTTCCGCGAGAGGACGATCTTCGTGACATGGGGTTTCGTCGTGTCGGTCCAGGGAGTCAGTGCTCCCGGCCGTAGAGGATCGCGGTAGCCGCTCGAGCGGTGCTCGGCGAAGTGGAGATGCAGCCACGGCGCCTCGACGTGACCCACGACCTGATGCTTCGAGACCCGCTCGAGGTGACGGACAGCGGGGACCACGTGCCAGTAGCCGAAGTCCACGTCTCCTTCGGAGACGGACAGCGACCGCCCGCCCTCGATGTGGACGATCCCACCGCGGACCGCGTGGACCGGCGTCCCGTTCGGCGCCGAGATGTCGATCCCGAAATGGAACGCCCTCGAGGTACCCGAGAGGCGCGGATCGTTGAAGTAGGCACGCACCGGGTGCGCCCGATCGAACGGTGGAAACGGCCACGGGTACAGGCGACCAAGACTAGATCAGCCGGTGCTCGGTCGCCCAGCGCGCGAGCTCGTGCCGCGTCGAGAGCTGGAGCTTGCGGAGGACGTTCGAGACGTGGCTCTCGACCGTCTTTACCGACAGATGGAGGCGGCCGGCGATCTCCTTGTACATGTAGCCGCGCGCGATCAGCTGCAGCACTTCGCGCTCGCGAGGGGTCAGCTCGTCGAGGTCGGTGTCGCCACCGACCCGGTCGCCCGCGCGGAACGCGTCGAGCACGAATCCTGCGAGCCGCGGCGAAAAGACTGCGTCGCCGTTTGCGACCTGCTCGATCGCGGCCGCCAGCTCCTGGCCGGAGATCGTCTTCGTCACGTAGCCGCGGGCGCCCGCTCTGATCACGGCGATCACGTCCTCGGCCGCGTCGGATACCGACAGCGCGAGGAACTTCACGCCGGGGCGCTCCAGCGCGACCGCGTTGATGATCGCGTCGCCGCTGCCGTCCGGGAGGTGCACGTCGAGAAGGACGACGTCGGGGTCGAGCTCCTTGATCAGTGGCACCGCCGCGGCGACTGTTCCCGCCTGCCCTACGACGTCCACCGCGTCGCCCAGTTCGGCGCGCACGCCCGCGAGGAAGAGGTCGTGGTCGTCGACCAGCACGACGCGGCGCTTCACGACGCGCTCCGCATCACGTGCAGCTCGACCTCGGTGCCGTCGCCGGGGCTCGACACGATCGCCGCACGGCCGCCTGCGCGCTCGAGCCGTCCCTCGATCGATTCGACGAGCCCGCGGCGGTCGGCCGGAACGGCGGTGCGGTCGAAGCCGGCTCCGCGGTCGCGCACGAACACGGAGACCTCCTCGACGGTCACCTCGGCATAGACGTCGATCTCCTCGACGCCCGCGAACTTGGCTGCGTTCGTCATCGCCTCGCGGGCCGCAAGGACGACGGCGCCGACGGCGGCGTCGACAGGGCAGTCGCCTGCGCTCGCGAGCTCGACGCGGACGCCGTGCAGTTCCTCGACGTCGCCTGCCGCGGCCGAGAGCGCCGCGACGAGCGACGCGTTGTCGTCGCCGATCGGCTGGTCGTTGTACAGCCAGCCGCGCAGCTCCCGCTCCTGCCGGCGCGCCAGCGAGGCCACCCGGCGTGGTTCGGCTGCGTGCCGCTGGATCAATGCCAGCGTCTGTAACACCGAGTCGTGCACCCGCGCGGCGACGTCGGAGCGCTCATCGCTGCGGATCCGCGCCGTGCGCTCGGCGTCGCGGTCGAGTGCGAGTCGCCACACGAGAGGGCCCGCGATCAGCAACAACGCGCCTGCGACGGCTCCGGGTGCGAGGATCGCCGATGAGGCGCCGTCTCCCGACAGGAGCACGACGGCGCCGGCCGCGGCGACTGCAAGTCCGCCGTACGAGAGCGGGGCGTCGGGCCGGAAGCTGCCGCCCCGGCGCCAGGCGAGTGCGAGGCCCCCGGCAATCAATGCGATCCCGATCACCGACCTGTCGGAGAGGCCGAGAGCGGTGAGGAGCAGCGAACCCGCGAGGAAGGCCAGCGCGGCCGCAAGCCAGACGTGCGCTTTCGGTGAGTGCAGCGCCCACAGCGCCAGGTAGAGCACGATCCCTGCGCCACCGGCGAGCGCCAGTAGCGCGAAGACGAGCCGGACGAGGGTGACATCGACCGCAAGGGTCTGCGCGATACCCGCGCAGACCCCGGCGATCACGCGGTCGTCAGACCGCGCCGCGAACGTGGGCAGTGGCATGCCGGCTCATCGTAGGGAGCGTTCGACTTTGACGGAGCCCGCGCCGACGTGGGCGTCGAGCACGAGCACACGGGCACCCGGCGTCACGACGACGCTCTTTGCATGCCGGCCGTCGTCGCTGACGCCGCCGGGAAGATCGACCTCGCCGACCTTTGCGGTTCCAATCACTCGAAGCGCTGTACCCGCGGGAACGATGACTCGCACCTCTCCGACATCGACACTCGCGTTGACGTGGGTTTCGCCCACGGGCAACTGCAGTGCGCCGAGATCGAGCTTCAGCGAGCCGATTCCCAGCCTGTAGTCGCTCCGGAGGGTGTCGACGCTCGTGGCCGCGTAGGTGCGGTCGCCGACACCGCGCCCGACGTGCACGTGGAACACGGCGGCGAAGACGGCGGCGGCGACGAGCACGAGAGCGACGAGCGTCGCGACAGCGATGCCGATGCCTCCGGCCAGGCGTCGCACCCGCCGGGAGTCCTCTGCGGCCAGCTCGGACGCGTCCTTCGTCGGATCGGCCGGGGCGTGGCGCGTGATCCAGAGGATCAAGCCTCCTGCAAGGAGGAAGAGGAACCAGGCGTCGCCCTGCGGCCACAGCGTGGCGTGCGAGAGGAGGGCAATGCCTGCGACGGCCAGGAGTCCGAGCCCGATCAGCGGCCAGGGCCGGTCGCGCCGGTCGCGGAGCGCCGCCGTGGCGACCGAGTCTTCCTTGCCATCGTCGGGCATCACGAGCGCTGCGGCGGCGTAGATGAGGATGCCCGCCCCACCGATGAGGGTGAGGACGACGAAGCCGACGCGGAAGACGGCGGGATGGATTTCGAAGTACCGGGCAAGGCCGCCGCTGACGCCCGCGACCTTGCGATCCGTGCGGCTGCGTTGCAGGCGGCGGATCTCTGGGATGTGTGTGGATGTGTGTGTGTTCATGGTTAGAGGATGGCCTCCGGAGCCCGCGGCGACTATCCGGAATGACCCTGAGACAACCCTGAGATCTCCCGGGCGGGCTAACCAGGATCACCCTATCGCGACGACTGTCCTAGGATGTCCGCCGTGTCACGGATCGAGGACTACGCGCTCCTAGGCGACCTCCAGACAGCCGCTCTCGTCAGCAGGACGGGGTCGATCGACTGGTGTTGCTTTCCGCGGTTCGACTCGGGCGCGTGCTTCGCGGCTCTTCTCGGCGAGAAGGATCATGGCCGTTGGCTTCTTGCGCCGGCGGGGGAGGTGCGCTCATCGACGCGACGGTATCGCCACGACACGCTGATTCTCGAGTCCGTCTACGAGACCGACGAGGGCAGCGTGCGCGCGATCGACTTCATGCCGCCGCGCGGCGTGGCGCCCGACATCGTGCGCATCGTCGAGGGTCTCGACGGCGAAGTCGCGATGCGCTCCGAGCTCGCCATCCGCTTCGACTACGGCAAGATCGTGCCGTGGGTGCGTCGTGTCGATCACACGCGTGTGGCGATCGCGGGGCCCGACGCACTCTGCCTGCGCACGCCGCTCGAGATCCACGGCGAGGAGATGACGACCGTGTCCGAGTTCACGCTGCGGCCCGGCGAGCGCATCCCGTTCGTGCTCACGTGGTTCCCCTCCCATCAGCCGCTCCCCGACGAGATCGATCCCGAGGCCGCCCTCGTCGACACGGAGGAGTACTGGCTCGAATGGGCGGCCGGTTGCGGCCTCAAGGGCGACTACCACGAAGAGATCCACCAGTCGCTCCTGTTCCTCAAAGCGCTGACGTACGCGCCCACGGGTGGGATCGTCGCAGCGCCGACCACGTCGCTGCCCGAGTGGATCGGCGGCGTGCGCAACTGGGACTACCGCTACTGCTGGCTCCGCGATGCGACCCTCACGCTGCTCGCAATGCTCCACGCCGGTTATCGCGAGGAGGCGATGGCCTGGCGCCAGTGGCTCCTCCGGGCCGTCGCCGGCGATCCCGCCGACGTGCAGATCATGTACGGCGTCGCCGGTGAACGGCGTCTCGACGAGCGCGAGCTCGACTGGCTGCCCGGATTCGAGCAGTCCGGACCCGTGCGGGTCGGGAACGCGGCCTCGGCGCAGCTCCAGCTCGACGTGTACGGCGAGGTCGTCGACGCGCTCTACCAGACCCGCGTTCACGGGGCGCCCGCCGACGACAACATCTGGTCTCTGACGCGCAAGCTGCTTGCGTGGCTGGAGGAAGGCTGGCGCCTCGAGGACGCAGGCATCTGGGAGGTGCGCGGACCGAATCGGCACTTCACGCACTCGAAGGTGATGGCGTGGGTCGCCTTTGACCGTGCCGTGCGCGCGAACGAGGAGTTCGGTCGAGAGGGCCCGATCGAGCGGTGGCGCGAACTCCGCGACGAGATCAAGGCCGAGGTTCTGACCCGTGCCTGGAGCGAACGGAAGCAGGCGTTCGCGCAGTCCTACGGCTCCGACGAGCTCGACGCGAGCGTCCTCCTGATGGCCCTTGTCGGGTTCCTGCCTGCGGATGACGAGCGGTTCGTCTCGACGGTCGCGGCGATCCGCCGCGAGCTCACCGTCGATGGTCTCGTCCTTCGTTACGTCCCCGCCGAGGACGGCGGCGTCGACGGCCTCCCGGCGGGTGAGGGCGTGTTCCTGCCGTGCTCGTTCTGGCTCGTCGAGGTTCTCGCCCGGCAGGGGAAGGTCGACGAGGCACGCGAGCTGTTCGAGCGGCTCTTAGACCTCCGCAACGACGTCGGTCTGCTCGCAGAGGAGTACGACCCCGTCGCTCGCCGCCAGCTCGGCAACTTCCCGCAGGCGTTCACCCACCTCGCGCTCGTCGGCGCGGCACTCGCAGTCGGCGAGGGCAGGAGCATGCGCGCGTAGGGGCGACGCGTAGCGTCGACCGGTGGGTGGTGGCGGTTGTTGGGGGCGGGCGAGCGAGGCTGTGCCTCGCCCCTACGGCACGATGTTGTGGTTGAGGTGGAAGACGTTGTCGGGGTCGTAGCGGCGCTTGACCTCGACGAGCCGGTCGTAGTTCGGGCCGAAGGCGGCGCGGATCGCGTCGTCGGCCTGGTCGTCACCCAGGTAGTTGAGCCACCGACCGGTGCCGAAGTGAGGCTTCATCGCGGCAAACGTCTCGCGCGTCCACTCGACGTTGACGACGGTGTCGGCGGGATCGAGCCAGACAGAGGGGAGCAGGAGATTCCACCCCTCGTCGCGATGGGGCACCGCAGTCTCGCTGACGCCGACGCGCGTCACCGCACCGTGGAAGTGCTCGAACAGGATCCCGGTCATGGTCGACGGAACGGACGAGAACCGGTCGACGAGGATGTCGATCAGCTCGTCCGGCAGCCCTGCCGTGAAGCTCGAGAGCCAGTAATTGAGGGAGCCGGCGGGATACGCGGCGTCGAGGATCGTATTCATCACCGGATACGGCATCGGTCCGACTTCGACCATCAGCGGCGATCCCCACGTCTTGAACGGCTCGAGCTCACGCTCCGCTACCTCTGGCTCTCCGGTGTGGAAGACGACCATTGCCGCGAGCTTCATGCCGGACCCGTCAGGTGCATGTACGACGCCGGCGAACACGGTCAGGTCGTCCGAGCAGTTTGCGACCGCGTCGCGGTAGAAGCGGAGCATGTCGCCCGCCGCATCGATCGGGTGCGCGATCAGGCCGCCGATGACCATGTCGTGTGGGTGGAGGCGGTACGTGAAGGCGGTCGCGACGCCGAAGTTGCCGCCGCCGCCGCGGAGTGCCCAGAAGAGATCCGGATGGGAGTCGGCGTTGACGTCGAGTACATCCCCCTCTGCCGTGACGAGCTCGACGCCCAGCAGGTTGTCCGCAGCGAGGCCGTGCTTGGCCATCAGCCAGCCCAGGCCGCCACCGAGCGTGTAACCGCCGATACCAGTCGTGGAGATGGCGCCGCCGGTGACGGCCAGCCCGTGCTCGGCTGCGGCGTTGTTCAAGTCGGCCCAGAGTGCGCCCCCTTCGGCGGTGGCGGTCCGTTCCTCGGGATCGACGTCGATCCGCTTCATCTCCGCGAGGTCGATCATCACCCCGCCGTTCGTGACGGCTCGTCCGGCCACGTTGTGGCCGCCGCCACGGATCGAGACCTCGAGTCCCTCGCGACGCGCTAGCTCGAGCGCCGCGACGACGTCGCTCGTCTTCCGACAGCGGACGATCACCGCGGGCCGGCGGTCGATGAGACCGTTGTGGACGCTTCGCGCAGCGTCGTAGCCCTCATTGTCCGGGCCCAGCACTGGGCCTGAGACCTGCGCTTCGAGGGCGGTGACGAGGGCAGGGTCAAGGGCGACAGACATGTGATCTACCTCCGAGTAGCGGTGCGCTCCGAGAAAAAGTGACTTCCAGTCTAGGATGATCGACTGCGGCGGCACAAGTGTCGCAGCGTCCTCAGCTAGTCGACGTTCCGACTGACGTGACTCTATTCATCTCGCGAAGCCGCTCGTGAAAATCGGTGCTGGGAGCATGGATGTTGAGCAGCCGACCGCCTTCGGGCCCGCTCGTGAACGTGTGGAGCACGCCGGGCGGTGCGGCGGCGAAGCCGCCCGCGCCCACGACAAACGTCTCGTTGCCGACCTGGACCTCAGCCGTGCCGTCGAGGACGTAAAACGCATCGGTGTGGTCGGTGTGGCTGTGAACGTCCGGTCCCCCGAAGCTCGGCTTGAGGTCGAATTCGATCAACGCCAGCTCCTTGCGACCGATCTTGATCGTTGCGACACGGTGGCTGTTCCTAAACTCCTCGCCCTCCCCAGCATGGAGGAGGGTCGCATCCGAGCCCGGCAGGCCGCTCCCGGGCGCGGCCTCGAAGCTGTCGAAACCACCCTCCTCGCCACGGTCTCGCGCCCGCAGGTTCGCCGCGAAGCGGCCGTCCGGCGTGTGGAAGTTGAGAAATCGCGCCGGCGACAGGCTCCTGAACCCGTGCACGACGCCGGCAGGAACCGAAGCCGACGCGCCCGGGCCGAGCACGTGCTCCTCGTCATCGACGAGAAGCCCCAGCTCGCCTTCGAGGACGTAGAACGAATCAGCGTGCTCGCGGTGGAAGTGCGGCGTCGCGCCAGGCTGTGCCCGCGTGTGCCGCGTCTCCGTGATCGTCAGCTCGTCGAAAGCCGACCGGAGCACGATCCTGCCGCCGAAGAGCGCCTCGCCCTCGCCGGGGCCTTGGATGATGCCTTCCATAGTGGGCCAAGTATGGCGCGGTGAGATGTGTCGCCGGTTCGGCTCGCGGGCTTCCTGAGGTACGGATAGCCGCACTCTTCGATCGCTCTTTCAGGGAGGGAGGCGACACGCGTATGCTTCGGTCCGATCGCGTGAGTCCGCGCGCCCACGCTCCAAGGGGGTCGGTAATGCTGACGCAGACCGAGGTCGAGAATGCGCAGATCCGCGCAACCGAGACGCTCTCGGAAGCAGGCATCGTCCTGACCCGGGCCGAGCAGCAAGCGATCGAGGTGGCCGACTTCGGCCTCTCCGCGCTCGACGAAATTGGGCTCCTGGTGGTGGTGTACGTCAACACCGAGCGGGTCTGCGCGAAGGAGCTCGTGCTCTTCCCAGGGCAGACGTGCCCCGAGCACCTCCACCCACCCTTCGACGGGACGCCTGGTAAAGAAGAGACCTTCCGCTGCCGCAGCGGCCGCGTCTACCTTTACACCGAGGGCGAGCCGTCGCTCGCGCCGGCGTGTCGGCCGCCAGGCACCGATACCGGCGCGTACACCGTCTGGCACGAGATCACCCTCGATCCAGGCGACCAGCACACGATTCTGCCCGGGACGCTGCACTGGTTCCAGGCCGGCAAAGACGGCGCGATCGTCTCGGAGTTCTCGACAGAGAGCCGCGACGAGCTCGACGTCTTCACCGATCCGAGGATCGGCCGCGCGACCGTCGTCGCCGACGGTCTATAAGACACTGTGGCGAACCACGATTTCGCCGAACCACAACGAGAGGAGAACGTTCATGCCCGGTCAGATCGTGCACACGGAGATTCCGGCCGACGACACCTCGCAGGGACAGGCATTTTGGGGCTCGCTGTTCGGGTGGGAGTTCCAGTCGTTCCCCGGCCCCTCCGACTACCTCATGACACGCATCGGTGATACGAGCGGTGTGGCGATCACGAACATGGAGCCGGGCAAGCGGGGCATGCGCAACTATTTCGACGTCGACGACATCGACGCTGGAATCGAACGGGTGAAGGAGCTCGGCGGCGAAGCCGGAGAGAAGATGCCCGTCCCGACGATGGGGTGGTTCTCGACGTGCACCGATCCGCACGGGAACGAGTTCGGTCTCTGGCAGAACGACGCCGACGCTCCGAATCCCGCGGCGTAGCTCGCTGTCGACGACTGTTCGGCCGACCGGAGGCGACGAGCACCCGGTCGGCCGACGGTAGATGCGCAGCTAGGAGCTGCCGAGGGCGGTCGTGATCTCGGCTATCGCGGCGGTTTCCTCTGCCGTGACTCCGCCCTTGGCTTCGGCCGCCGCGTTCGCGACGTCGAGCACGAACTCCCGGTAGGCGTCGAGCTCGTCCGGAGCTTTCGCGGTGATGGTCGTCACTGCGGTTCCGAGGGCGTTGATGGTTCCCTCCCCGACCTCCTTCGGCGTGGCGACTAGTCCGAACCCGGTGCCGTGCGTCGAAGAGAGATCGCGGACGAGCTGGCTCTCGCTCTCGCTATGCGCTGCGATGTGCTTCGCGATTGCCTTGGCTTCGCCAAAGCTGTCAGTGAAGTCGCGATGGGAGACCGAGACGAGCATGCCGGCACCCGTGACGCCCTTCTGGAGCGCGTCCCACTCCTCCTCGGTGAAGTCCGCCTTGCCTGCCATGTGTGTCCTCCTCGTTGTCGGATGCACTGTTGATGCCCGATTCTTGCACGGGCCGTGTGAGGTTCCGTTGGGGCGGCGCGTGTCGTCGCCGCCGTTGCGCTCAGGCTTGAAGCGCGGTGAGGGCGGCGACGCCGAAGGCGATCGTCGCCACGCCGGCCAATTGCAGCCGGGTGATCCGCTCGTGGAAGAGCACGTGGGCGGCGATGACCGCGAGGGCGGCGAACTGCGAGGCGAGGACTGCGCTGATGGCGATCCCGTGGCGAGCCCCGATCGCATAGGCCGTGAATCCTGCGACCTCGCACAGTCCGGCTGCGACGACGAGCGGGAGCGCGGCACGTGTCAGGCGCAGGTGTTTCGTGGCCGCGAGGGGGAGGGCGACGGCGACGACGCCAAGAGCCCGTGCCGGGATCACCGCCCAGACGACCGGCAGCGCCTCGCTGACGCGGCCGGTGGCGAAGAGGCTTGCACCAAAGCACAGAGCTGCACTCGCTGCGAGGAGCGTCGCGCGTAACTGGTCGCCGGAGCCGCCGCCCGGCCCGATACTCGCAAGCGCGACGCCGGCGGCGATCACGATCAGCATGACGCCGGAGCCGACCCCGATCGCTTCGCCGGTGGCCACGGCGAGGAGAGCCGCGATCGCTCCCTCCGCCGACGTGATCGGCGACACGAGCGAGATCTTGCCTATGCGGAACGCCGCATACGTGAGGAGCAGCCCGAGAACGTTGCCTGCCCCCGCGACGACGAGCCAGCCGACCTCCGGTGCGCCGAGACCCGAGGGGACGCCGACGATCACCATGACTGGCGCGACGACGGCGAGGCCGACGATCATCACCCAGGCGAGCACCGAAGGCGAACCGATCATCCTGGTCGCCCGCGCCGAGCAGAGCGTCGCCGCTGCCCAGCAGCAGGCTCCCACAAGTCCTCCGAGCAGAGCGATCACGCTCCATTCCTACCGGCGTCGGCTCACGCTGGCGGGATGACCCGCCGTGATCTCTTGCTCCCGGCGGAGCCACTCCGCGAGGAACGGCTCGATCACCCAGTGCTCACCCTCTCCGTTGCGACCCACGAGCTCCTTCCTCGTGAGTGCCGCGAGTGCCGTCTGGAGCGTCGGGGTGGCGGGTAACTCGTGGCGCGAGTGGTAGGCGGCGGAGTAGATCCCAGAGGTCGGCTCGTCGGCCAGGGCGAGCATGAGGAGACGTTGTGGATGCGACGCGTCGTCCCAGAGTTGTGTGAAGTGATTGTGCTCGGAGCGAAGAACCCTGCTGAGAGCATCCTCCACGTGGGCGATCGACGCGTCGTTACCGGAGGTAACGAGCTCCCACGTGAAGTAGGCGAGCTCCTGCGTGCCGTACGGATGTCCGCCTGTCGCGGCGAGGAGCCGGTCGAGTGCGTCGCGGGCGATGCCCTTGCCGGAGCCGGCGAAGCGCTTCCGGATGAACGCCGCAAACTCGGCCGTGGGAATCATTCCGATCTCGAGCTGTTTCGCGCTACGCCAGAACGGCTCGTTCTTGTCGTTGAAGATGCGGGAGAGGAGGTGCTGCTTGCTGCCGAGGTAGACGTGGCTCACTTCCGGCTGCGCCTGGAAGACGGCCCGCATCAGGTTCGGGAACCGCGTATCCAGGGCCAGGATCTCCTGGAACTCGTCGAAGATGATCACCACCCGGCGCTTGCGTTCGACGGCGAGCTCGCCGAGTAGCTCGAGGAGCCGCTCGATCGTGTCATCGATGTCTTCCTTGCGCCGGCCGGTCTGGAAGGTGAAGCGCAGCGTCCCGTCGCTCGGATCGACCTCCATCGTCGGCAGAACGCGCAGGCCGCGGAACAGGTCGGCAGCACGCTCGAATGCCTGCTCGAGCGGCGACGCGACGTCCGCGTAGATCGTCCTCGCGAGTGCGGCGGCAAACCGCTCCTTCGTCGGCGTCTTCATCAGATCGCAGTAGGCGACGAGGACCTTCTGCCGCATTGCCTCCTGCGCTGCCCGCAGGACGAGCGACGACTTGCCGTATCGCCGTGGCGCGTAGACGAGCACGTTCTGTCCGTTCCGCATGTCCGACGTCAGCTCGTGCACCTCCGCCTCGCGGTCGGTGAAGGCGTCGTCGAGCGCCAGGTCGCCGAAGGTGAACGGGTTGGTTGCGGTTCTATGCACTCATGCATTATGCATATAGACATATAGGTGTGCACGTTCAGCGATCGTTGGTCCTCGTGGCGTAAGAAACCGCCGCCTCGAGACTGATACTCCTGTCATGCGGCTTCGCTCCGACGGCACTCTCCAGCTTTCTCCGTCGGATCTCTCGGCCCATCTCGCGTGTCCGCACCTGACGACGCTCTCGCTCGCAGCCGCGCGGGGCGAGATCGTCAAGCCGAAGCTCGACTCGCCGCACCGCGATCTGATCTTTCGCAAGGGGAACGAGCACGAGTCTGCCTACCTCGTACGCCTGGAAAGGGAGGGCCGTGCGATCGTTCGGATCCCCACCTACGACGATGACGGGTTCGATGCCGCCGAGGCGCAACGACTCACCGAGGCAGCGATCCAGGCTGCGACAGCTGACGTCATCTATCAGCCCTATCTGACCGACGGCACCTGGCGTGGCTTCGCGGATTTCCTCGAGCTCCAGCCCGATGGTGGCTACGAGCCGGTGGACACGAAGCTCGCGCGCACCGCCAAGCCGGCTCACGTCCTGCAGCTGATGTTCTACGCCGAGCAGGTGGCCCGGATCTCGGGTCGGCCGGTCGAGAACGTGCACGTCGAGAACGGCCTCGGCGAGCGCGAGACGTTCCGGGTCGTCGAGTTCGAGGCGTACTACCGCCGTGTGCGTGAGCGCTTCCTTGCTGCCCTCGAGCTCGAAGACGACACGTACGGTTGGCCGTGCGGTCACTGCGGCATCTGCGACTTCCGGCACCTGTGCTGGAACCAGCGCGTCGAGGACGACCACCTCACGCTCGTTGCGGGCATGCGCCGCGTGCAGGCGGAGACGCTCATAGGGGTCGGGATCGCGACGCTCGAGGAGCTCGGCGACACGTCCGCCGAAGCCCTGGGAATCAGGCTGAAGCCGGGCGCCGTGGAGGGGGACGGTGCCCGGCTTCAGACGGACTCCCGGGTGGAGCGATTCGAGGCAGTCCGCCATCAGGCCGAGCTGCAGCTGCGCGGCCGCCGCGAGGATCGGTATCTCTTCGAGCTCCTGCCCGACCACGAGGATCGTGGCTTCCGGCTGCTGCCCGAGTCCGACGACGGTGACGTCTGGTTCGACATGGAGGGGCACCCGTTCTACGAGACCGCACGCGGGCTCGAGTACCTTTTCGGTTACTGCTATCGCGATGACGCGGGCGATGTCGTCTACGAGGCGGTGTGGGGGAGAGACCGCGACGGCGAGCGGGAGGCGTTCGAGCAGTTCGTCGACTGGATCGTCGCACGGCGCGCGCAGTTCCCGGGCATGCACGTCTACCACTACGCCGCCTACGAGCGCTCCGCCTTGACGCGCCTGATGGGCGAGCACGGCACACGTGAGCAGGAGGTCGACGGCTTCTTGCGTGAGGAGGTGCTCGTCGACCTCTACCGCGTCGTCAAGCAGGCGCTGCGCGCGTCCACCGACAGCTACTCGATCAAGGCGATCGAGAAGCTCTACGGCTTCGAGCGCACCGCCGCCGTAGCAGGCGGCGACGAGTCGGTGGTGCGGTTCGAGGAATGGGTCGAAACCGGCGACGACACGATCCTCGAGGAGGTCGAGCGCTACAACGAGGAGGATTGCCGCTCGACATTCGAGTTGCACGAGTGGCTCCGCTCGATCCGGCCCGGCACGGTTCCATGGCGCCTGCCACCCGATCAGCGGGTGCCCACCGAGGCGGCGGAGGAGCGTGACGCCGAACGCGAGGCACTGAAGGAGCAGCTCCTAGGTGGGGCAGAGGAGGGCGCGCCTCGGCGGCTCCTTGCCAACCTGATCGACTATCACCAACGAGATCAGCGGCCAGAGTGGTGGGCCTGGTTCCAGTGGCCGAAGCTCGACGACGACGAACTGATCCGCGATCGCACCGCGATCGGAGGGCTCGAGTGGGACGGAGTCGAGCCAGAGTCCGAGGGGCAGAGCCTCGCCTACCGGATGACGTTCCCGGCGCAGGAGCACAAGATCGGCGACGAGGGCTTCGACCCCGAGAGCCGTGCGCGTTTCCGCACTCGCGTCGATGACGACACCGGCATCGTCACGATCCTGCTCGGCAAGAGGCGCGAGGACGAGCCGTTGCCGCATGGGCTGACGCCCGGCCAGCCGGTAGAGGATCGTGTCAAGCGCGAGGCGCTCATGCGCTTCGCGCGCACGTACGCTGTTGGCGACGAGTCGGCGTATCCGGCTCTCGTCGCTCTGCTCGAGCAGCGGCCGCCCGACGTGCGACTCGACGTCGACCCTGTCGCGGCAGTGTTGTCCCTGGGCGAGAGCTACCTTTTCGTGCAGGGGCCGCCCGGGTCGGGAAAGACGTGGCAGGGCGCTCGCATGGCGGTTGCGCTGATGCGCGCAGGCAAGCGGGTGGGTGTGACGTCGCTCAGTCACAAGGCGATCCATAATCTGCTCCGCGCGATCCAGCACGAGGCCGACGCGCAGGAGTTCGCCTTCACAGGGGTCAAGCGCGGCCGCACCGAGGACGGCTCCGACTCGTCGTTCGAAAGCCGCTGCATCGTCTCGTCGTCGCAGACCGACGCGTGTGCCGACCCGAGTTTCGATCTCGTTGCGGGCACCGGCTGGGCACTCACTCGCCCCGCCACCGACCTGTACGAGTCGGAGAGACCGATCGACGTCCTGTTCGTCGACGAGGCAGGTCAGCTCTCTCTCGCCGACGTGATCGCCTGCGGGACGAGCGCTCGCTCGCTCGTGCTTCTCGGTGACCCGAACCAGCTACCGCAGGTGTCGCAGGGATCGCATCCCGAGAACTCGGGGCTCTCCGTGCTGCAGCACTTGCTTGGTGAGCAGGTGACGATCCCACCCGACCGCGGCCTCTTCCTGCCCGAGACATGGCGCCTGCGGCCCGAGCTGTGCTCCTTCACCTCGAATGCCTACTACGAGGGGAGGCTCGAACCGGCGGCCGTGACCGCGTCGCGTTCGCTCGCTGCCGGCAACGGGCCTGTCTGGCTCGACGTATCGCACAAGCATCGGGCACAGTCCTCGGTGGAGGAGGCCGACGCCGTGGCGGCCGCGGTAGCCGACCTCGTCGGCTCGACGTTCACGCTGGAGGACGGCTCGACGCGGGTGCTGGAGGAGGGGGACATCCTCGTCGTCGCTCCCTACAACGCGCAGGTGCGAACGCTGCGATCACGGCTTCCTGCCGCGGTCGCGGTCGGCACGGTGGACAAGTTCCAGGGGCAGCAGGCGCCGGTCGTCATCGTCTCGATGGCCAGCTCCACCGTCGACGATGCGCCCCGCGGAATCGGCTTCGCCTTCGACTCCCACCGCTTCAACGTCGCTACTTCACGAGCCCAGTGCCGAGCCGTCCTCGCCTGCAGCCCGCTGCTGCTCGACGCCGACTGCAAAACCGTCGAGCAGATGCGACTGGTCAGCGCAGTGTGCTGGTTCGTCGAGCTGGCGGCAGCCCCGTGCGAGTCAAGGGAGATCCCAGGAATGTCGATACCAGCCACGACGCGCGGCACATGCTGATCGACCCTCGAACCGCAACGATCAGGACTTCGAACGAAAGGCGAAGATGAAGAAGCTCCTCATCGTCGGAGCCGTGGTTGCAGCAGCGGTCATGGCGTCATCCGCACTCGCCTTCGATCGCGAGCCGATTCGGCTGCGTCAGCTGAAGCCGGACGGGTGGGGTAACTCGACGACGTCTTCGGCGCGAGACGTTCGGAGGCGCTACAAGGCGACTGGAGCTACATACTGCACCGGCGTGATCATGATCGGGCACGAGCAGGACTCGTCCTGGGTGCACGGCACCACACGCTTCTGGGACAAGCTGTTCTGCGTCGCCGACGTCGGCTCCGAGTACGTCTCTTTCGTGTACGACGCGAAAGGCGCGAAGGCCGATTCATTCTCCATCTACCGTCTTCAGCACCACACGAAGTGAGGCTCGCGTCACGCTTCGGGTTGCTACTCGCGGCGGCGCTCGCAGCCGTTGGCCTCGTCGTTCCGACGGCAGGCTCGGCGAACGGCTACGTCTACGACAAGGATCTCTCGTGGTGGGCCGTCAACTCGCTCGAGCTCGCCTCGGAGTACACGGGGTCGGAGAAGAAGCAGATCCCGTACCGCACCTACATCCGGTGTTACACCGACGCCGACTCGTTCGAGGCTCCGTTGCTCCGCGAGGGCACGTCGCCGACCGAGGTAAGGGAAACGATCGCCTACTACAGCGGGCAGGGCAGCGTCAACATCCGCAACGGGACGTGCCGGCGCGCCCGCCAGTTCTCCGAGGACGCGCTCATGACGACCGAGACCGCGAGCGCGATCGCCACGATCCTCCACGAGACGTTGCACCGGCAAGGGGTTCACGACGAGCGCATCACCGAGTGCTTTGCGGATGACGCAGTCAAGTACGCGGGGTGGCTCGCCCACTGGAACTCCCTCGCGAAACGGAACGACGCGACGTGGGCCGCGTCCGAAGTGAAGGGCTCGAGGGCACGCGACCTGGCGTTCGCTGCCTCGAAACGGTGGATTGCGCGGGACTACCTGATGCCCAAGGCGGAGTGCCTGCGACTCACCCGGTCCTTCTCATGGGCCGAGTACCGCCGCAGGTCGTAGAAAATTCTTTACGGCACGACGATCGGCACCGTAGGCACCATGCCACCATGACCGGCGAAGGCGTGAGGCTGCGAACCCGAGCTGTAGTGCCGGCGATTGCCGCTCTCGCGATCCTCGTCGGTCTGGTCGTGGCCGCCTCGGCTTCCGGTTCCGGTGCGCGGTCGCCCGCCGCACCGTTCAACTACGTGGCGCTCGGTGACTCGTTCTCCGCCGGGGAGGGCGTCCCGCCGTACCTCCGAGACGGCGTCGATCCGACCACCGGCAAGCCGACCTCGAACGCCTGCGATCGTTCGTCTCGGGCGTATTCGACGTGGGTCACGCGCCCTGGTGACGCCCTGCCGCTCTATGCGATTGCGTCGGGAGGCGGCAAGCCGGGGTTGTTCGGCGGCAAGAACAAGTACGGCTCCGACAAGAACGTTCGCTCCTCCGGAGGCGCTAGTTGGGCGTCGTGGGCGTGCTCGGGAGCGAAGACGAAGAACGTGCTCCCGCAGAGCCTTGGCGGTGTGCCACAGGTGGCCGCGGGGCAGATCCACGACCTGCAAACGCAGCTCGACAGCGCGGATCTCGCAGGTGCCGACCTCGTCACGCTCACGATCGGCGGCAACGATGTCGGATTCGTCGACGGGCTCATCACCTGCGCCGTGAGCAACTGCAATACGCGCGCGTTCGAGCAGGGCAGGATCACGCGCATGGACAACACGAAGCCGCAGCTCGAGGCTCTCTACAAGGAGATCGTCCGCCGGGCGCCCAAGGCGCGCGTCCTCGTGCTCGGCTATCCGCAACTGTTTCCCGCCGCGAAGGCGGAGCAGTCCTGCACCGGCCTGACCCTGTTCTCGGGCGAGCAGAACATGCTGCGCAGACTCGGGGTGCACCTGAACGGCACGATCGCGGCCGTCGTCGGATCGGTGGCGGCCACCGGCGCGAAGATCGAGTTCGTGCCCGTCGCGGGGCGGTTCGTCGGCCATGAGGTCTGCGGTCGCAAGGGATCGTGGCTGAACGGGATCTTCCACCCGTCGCTCCAGGGTCACCGCGACGGATACGCAGCCGCTGTCAACGCGGCTCTCAGTAAGCCAGCGGGCTAGCCGATCTCAGCCGCCGAGCGGTGTTCCGTCTCCGGCGACGACGGTCGCTGAGACCGCCGTTTCGAGCACGGCGCCGGCGTCGAGCCAGGCGGCGGTGCCGTCGACGACGTTCCGTGCCAGGCCGCCCGGCGGACTTGTCGATGGCTCCGTGAGGAGGACGTAGTGGCCGCGCCAGCCGCCGTACACGCCCCAGAGCCACGTGGTTCTGAAAACATCGGGGTCGAAGGCGATGCGAAGGCCGACCGAACGTGACGGGTGCGTGACCGCGCACCAGCCTTCACTTGCCCCGACCGTGTGGAGCCATTCGGTCAGCCCCGCCTCGGCGGGGAGCACCGCGGTCAGGTCGATCTGCTCGTGGCGCGGCCACTGCAGCGGCATCGGGGTGCTACCGAAGCGCCCGGGCTGTTCGGGAACAGCTGTGATCGCTTCGACCGGAAGGTGAATCCGCGAGTCCGGGCCGATCGCGTGGGCGACGTGCAGATTCCAGGCGAACTGCACGGGCTGGGTGCCGAGGTTCGTGAGCCGGTGACGGAAGGTCACCTCGAGGCCCTCTCGCTGGAGAGTCACCCACTTCTCCATGAGGCACGGCAAGGAGACGGCGTGCCGTCGCAGCGCGACCGTGGCCGTCTCGCCGTCGTCCTCCTCGACCGACCACTCCCAGGGCCCGTGCCAGAGGTCGCCGTGGTCATGGAAGGTGTTGCCGTCTACAGCACAGGCAGGGTCGGTGGGAAACAGCTCATCCCAGCCGCCGCACCAGACGTCGTCGAACGTCGCGCCCGCATACGTTCGTCGTAGGGGTACGCGAGGGTTCTGCCACAACAGGTTGACACCGGTCGGCCGATGGACGAGGTCGAGGATCTTCGCACCTGCATCGGGGAACAACGTCAGGCGTAGGTGGTCGTTCTCGAGCGCCAGCCCGGCGACGCCCTCGTTCACGAGCGTCGTGTCGACGACCGATGGTCCGCTCACTCGCCCTTCACAGCTCCCGAGACGAGGCCGCGAACGAAGTAGCGCTGCCCGAAGATGTAGACCGTGACGATAGGCAGGGTCGCGAGGGTCAGCCCGGCCATGATCGCCGGCACGTCGAGGCTATAGCGGCTCTGGAATCCTGTGATTCCGATCATCAACGTCTTCTTCGAGTCGTCCTGGAGGAAGACGAGGGCAATGAGCAGCTCGTTCCAGACCCAGAGCAAGTTGACGACGGCGAGCGTGACGAGCGGGGCGGCCGAGAGCGGCAGCACGATCCGGCGGAAGACACGCCAGGACGAGGCACCGTCGATCAGCGCTGCCTCCATCATGCTGGCGGGGATCGTGCGGAAGAAGTTCGTGAGCATGTACACCGAGAAGGGCAGCATCAGCCCGACGTAGATCAGGATCACGAGCCGAAATGTGGAGATCTGCCCGATGTCGGCGCCGAACACGAACAGCGGCACGAGCAAGACGACCGGTGGCACAACCATGAGCGCGACCATGATCCCGAGCACGGCATCGCGACCGCGGAACGACCAATGTGCGAATCCCCAGGCAGCGAGCGACGCGACGAAGAGCGTCACGGCCACTGAGACGAACGAGAGGAACACCGTGTTCCCGAGCCAGCGTGGGAACTGGTCGTTGAGTGCGGTGCGAAAGCCCGCGAGCGTCGGATCGGCGACCGGGGTCCAGGGATGCGCGAGGAAGCTGGACTGTGTCTTGAAGGCGGCCGTGATCATGACGTACACGGGGAAGAGCGCGATCACGCTCGCCACGATCAGGAGTCCGTGCTTGGAGATTCTTCCGACTGAGCTCTTACTCATCGAGACCGATCCCCGAGCGGCGTTGGATGCGGAAGAACGCGACGATGAAGACGAGCGTGACGGCGAAGAGGGTTGCCGCTGCGGCAGCGGCGATCTCAGGTGACTGATACTGGAAGGCCGTCTGGTAGATGTAGAGCTCCGTCACCTGGGTGGCGTCGCCGGGGCCTCCCTGGCCGTTCGTCATCACGTAGACGTAGTTGAAGACCCAGGAGACCATCGTGATTGCCTCCACCACGACGTAGAACACGATCACGCCCGAGAGCTGCGGAATCGTGATCCGGCGGTGGAGCCGGAAGAAGCGGGCACCGTCCATTCGCCCGGCCTCGAAGACGTCGGACGAGACGGAGAGGAGCCGTGCGAGGAAGAGGATGATGCCGAAGCCGAGCTCGCGCCAGACGATGACGGCGGTCATCGTCCAGAGGGCCCAACGCGGCTGGCCGAGCCAGTCCTGCGCCAGCGCTCCGAGCCCCACGGCCCTGAGAATTTGATTCAGAAGCCCGTTGAACTGCAGCAACTGCCCGAATACCACCCCGATGACCGGAATCGCGAGCACGTACGGCAGGAACAGCGCCCAGCGGTGGAAGCGCCAGCCGCGCAACCCTTCGAACAGCAGGATCGAGAGGAGGAGCGAGGTTGCGACGAGAATCGGCACCGCGAGCAGGAGTCGGGCGTTGTGACTGAGAGCCGCACGGAAGGTCGGATCGGTCCAGGTGACGCGGAAGTTCTCGGTTGTCCAGGCGCCGTCGAATCGGAAGGAGGTCTTGAGCAGTTCGACCATCGAGTAGCCGAACACGAAGACGACGACCGCGATGGCGGGCGCGATCCACAGGAACGGCTCGAACCTGCCCGGGCGGAATCGGCGACGTCTCCTCGGGCGGGGAAGCGCGAGGGTGTCGGGGGTCATTCGACCCCCGACACCGAGAACGCCTTATGGGCTAGCGGTACGAGGCAGACCACGTCTTGAAGTTCGCCATCTGCTTCCGCTGCGTCAGTCGGATGCGTTGGGCGATCTTCTCCGTCGCCGCTGCCGCCTTCGTCGCGTCCGTGTTCCCACCGAGGAGAAGCTGAGCCTGTGCGAAATAGGCCTTTGCGTCCAGCTCCGGCGGGATGAAGTTCTCCAGGTACGGAGAGCCGCTCTTGACGAGGTTGAACAGCACCTTCTGCTGCGGCAGGGTGATCAGCTTCGTGTTGAAGCGGTCGTCGGCCGGGAACGCGCCGGTCGTCTTGAACCACGCCGCCTGCCGCTCCGGGCTGTGCATGAACATGATGAAGTCGGCGGCCACCTCGGGGTACTTCGTCCATGAGGTGATGCCGACCGTCTGCGAGGTCGAGCCGAGCTTGCCGGCGTACGGCCCGTTGCCCCACTTGGGCATAGCCATGACGCCGAGCTTCGCGACGCCGACCTGCTTGACGAACTTCTTCACGTCCGACCCTGCCGAGACCGTCATGGCCGCCTTGCCGCTGACCATGGCCTGCTGAGCGGTGTAGAGATCCTGCGAGTTGATGTCGTTGTTCCAGCACTTGTGATCACGCAGCTCCTGCAGGCGGGTCCAGTAGGCCGCGAGCTTCGGATCGGTGAACTTCGCTTTACCGGTGGTCGCGTCGAGGACATCGCTGATCGAGGTAATGCCCTGGGCTCCGATGATCGAGAACAGCCAGCCGCCGAACCAGCCGTCCTTGACGCCGCCGGCGAGCGGGGTGATGCCCTTCGCGTTGAGTGCATCGCACGCCTTCAGCAGCGCCCCCCAGGTCGTCGGGACCGCGACGCCAGCCTTGGCGAGCACGTCCTTACGGTACAGAACGGGGAACGAAGGCTGGACGTACCACGGAGCCGTCCACACCTTCCCGTCGTACGTGTCTTCCTTCGCGTTGATGTAGTGGGCGAGCTCTGACTTGGGGATGTAGTCGGACACGGGCTTCGTGTTGCCACGCCAGGCGTCGTCGAGTGCCCAGATGCCGCCCCAGAAGTACTGGATATCGGGGCCCTTTTTCGCGGCAGCGGCCGCCTTGAACGCGGGGATGAGGCCGTCCGTCGTCTGGAGGACGGTCTTGATCTTCACGTTCGGATGCTTCTTCTGGTAGGCGGCGACCGTATCTGCCAGCCATCCTGTCGCGCCCGCGGCTTCCTGCTGACCCCACCACCACATCGTCAGGTTGACCGGTTCGGTCGGGAACGCCTTCGTCGTTGTCTTTGCTGATCGCGAGGCGAGCCCCGCTGTTGCCAACACTGCCGTGGCCACGACTGCAACGGCCACGACGACCCCGAGCTTGCGATGCATTCCTTAGCCCTCCTTTGGATTCTGGACGTCGATCTTCTCCTCTGGGCCGGCTCGGCGCAAGAGGACGCCGAGCGAACCGAAGATCGTGACAACACCTATGACGTTGCCCGTCACCGGTTGTTCGTCGAGGCGTTCGCCTCTCCCGTGCACGATGTCACAGGCTGAGGTCGTGAGCCGAGAGGACGTCACACCCGTCGGCCGTGACGAGCACGATCTGCTCGACCCGCACGCCGGCATCGGCTTCTGCGTAGCTCCCCGGCTCGACGGCAACGACCATGCCCGCCTCGAGTACGGTCGTCGAGCCGGGGATGAGGCGGGGCTCCTCATGCCACGTCGTGCCAAGGCCGTGGCCCGTGTGGTGCGGGAACCCGAGCCGTGATCGTGCGAGTGTGTCGAGCTCACCGGCAACCACGCCCGGCCGGATGGCAGCGAGCACATCGGTCAGCGTTGCCCGACTCTGCTCATGGGCCTCCTGCGCTGCCGGAGAGGGCTCGCCGAGCGCGAACGTCGCGCACGAGTCACCCCAGTACCCATGCACACGGGGGACGAGATCGCAGAGAACGAGCTCCCCCTCCGCCATGACCCGCGTGCTCGGAGCCCCGCCGATCTCCGCCGTCCGCAGGCCGGAAACGAGATCGGCGAGCACCGGCAGCCGGACCTTGACGTGACGTTCCATTGCTCCGCGGACAGCCGCCCATAGTTCGAGCTCCGAGACGCCTGGTGCTGCATGAATGCGGGCGGCGCGCTGCCCGACATCGCATGTCGCGATCGCTGCCCGGATCAGCTCGATCTCATCCGGATCCTTGATCGTCCGCGCTGCGACAATGTCTGCGGTGACGTCCACCCAGTCGAGTCCGGCTGCGAGTGCCACAGGGAGCGAGCCGGCATCGATCGCGATCGACGGGCCGTCGAGGACAGCGCCGAGCGCATCTGTGGCGGCGGCGACTGGGTCGACCGGCACGATTCCGAAACCGGGGTAGGTGGTGACCTCACATCCGGTCGCAGCGGCGGCCTCCGACTCGTCCTCGCTGACGATGAGCACTCGGGTGCCGTCGCGCGCGAGGACGGCGATCGGTGAGAGAGCGAACTGGCTCGGCCCGGATTCGATCTCGGGCGCGTACCCGGTCAACCACGTCACCGCGGATGGGTGAGCAACGACGAGGGCATCGACCCGCGCGGCATCGACGATCGCCGCTGCCCGCTGGTGCCGGGTCGACATCAGAACGTCACTGTGAGCCCGCCGTCGACTGTGAGCACCTGTCCCGTCGCATAGGTGTTGCGCTCGCTGCTGAGCCACGCAACGTGCTCGGCGACTTCCTGCGGCCCGGCAGAACGGCGGATCGGGATCTTCCCGTGCTTGACGTAGACGTCCTTGAACCAGTCGCTCTCGAGCTCATCCTTTCCGTCGACAATCGACATTCGCGTTGATACGAAGCCCGGGGCAACCGCGTTGACGAGGACCCCGTGACGCGCGAGCTCGACGGCCAGCGTGCGCGTCGCCTGCTCGAGGCCACCCTTCGCGACGTCGTACGAGAGTCCGAGCTCCTCGCCGAAGCGTCCGTGGACAGATGTGACGTTGACGATCCGACCGTATCGCCGTTCGACCATTCCTCTGGCCGCGCGACTCGCGAGGAAGACGGGAGCATGCAGGTTGACCGCGAGCACGCGGTTGTACGAGTCGAGGGTGAGGTCGATCGCTGCCGTGGGCTCGTAGATACCCGCGTTGTTGACGAGCACGCCGAGCGGGCCGACCTCCGCTTCCGCCCGTGAGATGAGCCCGTCGAGAGATTCGATCTCCGAGAGATCCCAACGCAGCCCGTGGACCGAAGCCCCGAGATCGGGAATCTCTTCGACATCTACTGCCACGACCTGCGCGCCTTCGGCCGCGAGCAGCTCGGCGACGGCGCGGCCGATTCCATTGGCGGCGCCCGTCACCAGAGCCGTTCGTCCGTCGAGCAATGTCATCGTTGCCTCATCGTCTCTCTTGCAGGTTCGCTGTTCATGAGCGGCCGGATAGTGTCAGGTGATCATGCACTCTTTCGACACCACAGCCCGACGTCAACGACGATGAGGATCACCGACGTCGAGCCGATCGTGCTGCGCCTTGCCGAGGTCGATGCGACACGCGCCGACGGCACACAGGACTCGTTCCTCGTGCGCATCCACACTGACGAGGGCATCGTCGGCGTCGGTGAGGCAGACACGGCGCCGATGCTCGCGCGGACGATCATCGAGATGCCGTCATCCCACTCGCTCGCTCGGGGCCTGCGCGAGGTGCTCGTCGGCGAAGACCCGTTGCAGATCGATCGCCTCTGGCAGCGGATGTTCCACGCGAGCGATCACTACGGCCGCCGCGGGGCCGCGCTGCACGTGATCAGCGCCATCGACATCGCTCTCTGGGACATCGCCGGCAAGGTCGCCGGACGGCCCGTGAGCGACCTACTCGGTGGCCGGCGCCTCGAGGAGATTCCGGTGTACGCGAGCGAGGTGATGCCGGAGACGCCCGACGAGGTGAGACGCATCGCGACGCGGTCGGCCGAGGCCGGCTATTCGGCGCTCAAGCTCGGCTGGGGGCCACTCGGCCGTGACCTCGCCTTCGATGAGCAGCTCGTTCGCGCGGCACGTGAGACGCTCGGGCCGGACCGGACTCTGATGCTCGACGGCGGTCGCGCCTACACCGTCAAGCGCGCGCTCGACCTCCTGCGGCGTGTGGAAGAGCATCGCCTCTACTGGTTCGAGGAGGCGTTGCAACCCGACGATCTCGACGGCTACCGGCGTCTCTCCGACCGTGCCGACGTTCGTATCTCCGCCGGCGAAGCCGACGAAACAGTGGCGCCGTTTCGCGCGCTCGTCGAACGGGGGCACCTCGATGTGCTGCAGCCAGACCTTGCGCGTTGCGGCGGCTTCACGGTGGCGCGTCAGATCGCGTTGCTCGAGCGCTCGTCGGCGGTCGAGATCGTGCCGCACTGCTTTTCGACGGGCGTCCTCATCGCTGCGTCGCTCCATTTCGTCGCCACGCTCGACCGACCAACCTGGTCGGAGTACTCGGTCGCAGACTCGCCGCTCGTGAACGGCATCCTGCAGGAGCCCTTCGTGCTCGAGCGCGGCCGTCTCGCCGTTCCCGCAGGGCCGGGTCTCGGCGTCGAGCTCGACCCGGATGCGATCGAGCGCTTCAGAGTGGAATAAATGGCAGCGATCGAGTTTCGCGGCGTCACCAAGCAATTCCCGGACGGCACGATCGCCGTGGACGATCTGCACCTGCGGATCGAGGACGGCGAGTTCATGATCTTCGTCGGGCCCTCCGGGTGCGGGAAGACGACGGCGCTCCGCATGGTTGCCGGACTCGAGCAGCCGACTGCCGGAGACATCCTCGTCGGCGACATCGTGGTCAACGATCTCGATCCCGTCGATCGGGACATCGCGATGGTGTTCCAGAACTACGCGCTCTATCCGCACATGACGGTGCGCGCCAACATCGGCTTCCCGCTCGAGACGCAGCGCATGCCGAAGCCCGAGCGGGAGAAACGCATTGCCGAGGCGGCCGCGTTGCTCGGCCTCGAGGACCTCCTCGATCGCAAGCCCCGCGCGCTCTCGGGCGGCCAGCGACAACGAGTCGCGATGGGCAGGGCAATCGTCCGGCATCCGCAGTCGTTCCTGATGGACGAACCACTGTCGAACCTCGACGCCAAGCTGCGTGTGCAGATGCGAGCCGAGCTAGCGAAGCTGCATCAGCGACTAGGCGTGACGACGCTGTACGTCACTCATGACCAGGTCGAGGCGATGACGCTGGGTCAGAGGGTCGCCGTCATGAACCACGGCGTCGTGCAGCAGGTCGATGACCCGGACGTGCTCTACAACCGGCCCGCGAACACGTTCGTCGCCTCGTTCATCGGTAGTCCGGCGATGAACTTCTTCCGCGCTCGGAGCGACGGCACGGCGCTCACGTTCGGCAGCTTCACGCTCCCGCTCACCGCCGCCGTCGGAGTGCAGCTGCGCCGGAGGGAGGGAGAGATGCTCGTGGGGCTGCGGCCGGAGTATTTCTCGGATGTGCGGACCGAGGGCGGAGGCGCAGGCGAGGTCTCGGTCACGGTCGAGGTCACGGAGCAGCTCGGCTCGGAGACGCTCGTCTACTTCCGCATCGACGGCGTCGACGCCGAGCTCACGTCGGGCGATTCAGAGGCTGCACTCGGGGGCGCGTTCGTTGCACGGCTCGACCCTCGTACGCGCCCGCTCCCGGGCGAGCGGCTGCAGCTAGCTGTCGATGTCGAGCGGGCCCACTTCTTCGATCCCGACGACGGTGCCACTTTGAGGATCGACGGCGCCTGACCGGCCTCGTGTGGCATTCACTGGCTGCGCGATAGAATCGCCGGCGTCCGAGACAAAAGCGGCTCGAAAGGAACGATCCGATGGGTGCACTCGACGGTCAGGTGGCGGTTGTGACGGGAGCGGGGACGGGTCTCGGACGTGGCATCGCGCAGCAACTCGCCGAGGCCGGTGCGTCGATCGCGGTCGTCGAGATCGATCCAGACTCGGCCCGCGTAGCGGCCGAGGAGTTGACGCAGATCGGCGTCGAAGCGCGCGCCTACCCGACCGATGTCGCGCAGAGCAAGCAGGTCGACGACACGTTCGCCGCCGTCGTGAACGACTTCGGCCGGCTCGACATCGCCGTCAACAACGCCGGCATCAGCCGCGTCGGTCCTCACACACAGGACGTGACCGACGAGGACTGGCACGACTCGATCGCCGTGATGCAGTCAGGAGTCTTCTTCTGCATGCGGGCGGCAGGGCGGATCATGTTGCCGAAGCGGTCGGGTTCGATCGTGAACATCTCGTCGATCCGCGGCTTCTCGCCAAACCCCGGGCGCATGACCTACTGCGCTCCCAAGGCCGCCGTGATCATGATGACGAGCGTCGCCGCTGGCGAATGGGCCGAGCACGGAATCCGCGTGAACGCGATTGCGCCGGGTGTCCTCCGAACTCCCATGTGGGATGCGGATGTCGCTCGCGGGGCGATCGACGAGCAGTTCTACATCGACACCGTTCCCGCGCGCCGCCTCGGGCTGCCCTCGGAGGTCGGCAAGCTCGTCGTCTTCCTCTGCTCGGACGATGCGTCCTACATCACCGGCAGCGTCCATACGATCGACGGTGCCTTGACGTCGATCCCTGCCGGCTGAATCCGGCTCGGGCCACGGGATGTTCCTGCCACTCGTCGACGTGTTCGCCGACGACGAAGTCACCGATCTCTTCTCGGAGGCATCACTCGTACGGGCATGGCTCGAGGTCGAGCGCTCGCTCGCCGAAACGCAGGCGGCGCTGGGGATCATCCCAGCTGAGGCTGCGGCTGCGGTCAGCGCCGGTGCGACGCCGGATCGGGTCGATCTCGCACTCCTCCGCGAACGGACGGTGGTTGTCGGCTACCCGATCCTGCCGCTCCTGGAGCAGGTCGCCCGGGCCTCTCCTGAGGCGGCCGGGTACATCCACTGGGGCGCCACCACGCAGGACATCATGGACACGGGCCTCGCGCTCGTCCTTCACCGTGTGCTCGCTCGGGTCGAGAACCTGGCCGGCGTTCTCGGAGACGAGCTGGCAAGGAAGGCCGATGAACATCGCGCGACAGTGATGCCGGGACGGACCCACGCTCAACCCGCGGTCCCGATCACCTTCGGCGGCAAGCTGGCCGTCTGGCTCGACGAGCTCACGCGCCACCTCGAACGACTCCGCGACGTCAGGGCACGAGTCGCGGTCGTTCAGCTCTTCGGCGCCGCCGGTACCGCCGCAGCGCTCGGCCCGCAGAGCCGGGCTGTTCGCCACGGTGTGGCTGAGAGGTTAGGCCTCGGTGTCGTCGACGTGCCGTGGCACACGGCGCGTGACGCCGTGGCCGAGATGGGATTCGTGCTTGCCGTTACCGCCAGCTTGTGCGGCAAGATCGCCCGCGAAGTCGTGGAGCTCTCCCGCCCGGAGATCGGCGAAGTGCGTGAGGAGTGGAGCCACCTGCGCGGAGCCTCGTCGACCATGCCGCAGAAGGCGAACCCGATCGGTAGCGAAGCGATCGTCGGTCTCAGCATTCTCGCCGCCGGTCATGCGGGCGTGCTGCTCAGCGCGACCCAGGGGACACACGAGCGCGCGGCGGGCGAGTGGCAGGCGGAGTGGGACGCAGTACCCCTCGTTTGCGCCGCGGCCGCCGGTGCGCTCGTCGGAGCCGGGCGGGTGATGACCGGTCTCAGCGTCTACCCCGAGCGGATGCGCGCGAACCTCGCGGGCGAAGGCGGCACGATCATGGCGGAAGCGGCGATGATGGCCGTTGCCGGCGTCGTCGGTCGAACCGACGCCCACGAGCTCGTCTCGCACGCGTCAGCGACAGCCCGCAGCGAAGGCGCGTCGCTGCGAGAGGCACTCGAGCGGACGCTCGATCCCGTGACGCTCGATGCTCTGCCGCCGCTCGACGCTGTGCTCGACCCCGATTCCTATCTGGGGGAGACGGACGCGATCGTTCATGCCGCGATCGACGGGTGGACGCGTGTCAGGGGCCCGAGCGATCCGGCGGCTGGAAGAGCTCGATCGTGATGCCGTCTGGGTCTCGCAGGTAGAGGGCGAGGCCGCCGCGGTTGATCCCGGTATCGACCTCGACGGGCGGGGAGACGAACGTCGTCACGCCCTGATCGAGCAGGGCGTCGTAGTCGGCACGGAGGTCGGCAACGATGAAGCAGAGGTGGGAGGCGCCGACGTTCCGAGGCTCGACATCGGCACGCTCCCCGGCGGGTGAGAGGTACTCGAACAACTCGATCACATGCTCGCCGCCGGGAACGCGGAGATGCGCCATGCGAACGTGCGCGTCGGGGTAGCCGACGATCTCAGCGAGATACCCACCTTCCTTCTCCTGCGTCGCGATCACCTCGCAGCCGAGGAGGTCGCGATAGAAGACGAGCGAGCGGTCGAGATCGGAGACCGTATACCCGGTGTGGTGAAGGCGGCTAGCCGGCATCGGCGCCTCTGGCAATCATCTCGCGGAGCTCGACGCCTCCCTCGGGCGTGACGACGAAGATGTTCTCGACGCGGGCGCCCGAGCGGCCTGGGAAGTAGACACCCGGTTCGACGGCGAGCACCATCCACGGCTCGAACGGCGTGGTGTCAGAGGGGATCAGATGCGGGTCCTCGAACGATGTCAGCCCGACTGCGTGGCCGCCGTGGTGAGGCAGCTCACCGTCCGGGAACGAGCCGACCACCCTGGCATGCATGTTCGCGAACACCTCCGCGCCCGTACCACCCGGCACCAGCTCCGTCCGTGCTTGCTCGAGGATCTCGAGGAGCTCCCTCCGAACTGCCTCCACCTCGGCGTTCGTTCCAACGATGTGCGTCTCTGCCGTATCGCCCCAGTAGCCCGCCGTCCGCACGACGACGTCCGCGATCACGGGGTCGCCCGCCTCGACGATGCGTGTTCCGGCGACGTGGATCGGACAGCACACCTCGGCCGCGTTCGGGCCGGAGAGGAGGTCGCAGACGAACTCGATTGGCCCGCCCGACGCAATCTGAGCCGCCGACTGCGCCGCGGTGAACAGTTCGATCTCGCTCGCACCGGGAACGGCACCGCTCCCCACTGCCTTCTGGCCGAGCCAGCAGAGCTCGTAGCCGGCATTGATCTTTACGAGCTCGTCCCAGTCCTTGATCAGCCTGATCCGGTGGAGCACGGCGTCGGCACCGACGAGGGAACCGGGCACGGCACCTGCGAGCAGCGTCTCGACGACAGGGAGCTCGGAGGAGACACCGAGGCTACGCGCCGCCGCGACCACGGGGACCGCCGCGACGACGGCGACGAGGTCGCTGAACGGGTCGAGATTGATTCCGAACCCGCGCTCGCCATAGGCGAGAACGTGATCTGCGTCCGAGAGAGCAACGGCGATAGGCACCTCATCCCGCATGACGACGAGCGTGCGCTCGCCGTCGCGGCCGATCACGAGCGCTGAGGGGCCACCGTAGTAGCGCCAGTAGCCGCACAGGTGGTTGACGTTGTCCGTACCGAACACGACCACGCAGTCGAGCTGTTCCTCGGACATCCAATCGTGCAGGCGCTCGAGTCGGTGGGGCGGCCTCGGCATCGAGAGAGTCATGTGGTCTCCGTGCGTGAAGGGGGGAGCGGAACCGGTGCGTGAGTATGTCATACTCACGCCCGAGGCTGTCCGAATGAGAGGCCTGCGTTTCAGATCGTGAAAGTCAACGGAGGATTGCGATGAGCGGCAACCGTCACACGCCCCCTCGGCGATGACCACGATTCGCTCGGTCGCAAGAGCGTCGCGGATCCTCGTTCAGCTCGGCGAGCAGCCCGAAGGTCGCACCGCCAAGGAGGTCGCGGTCGCTCTCGAGCTGGCGCTTCCGACGACGTATCACCTGCTCGGGACACTTGTCGCCGAGGGATTCGTCGCCAAGGACTCTCGCCGTCGCTACCGGCTCGGCCCGGCGCTCGGCACCATCGCGGACGCGTACGTCCGCCAGTTCAGCCCGCCTGAGTATCTGCTCGGTCCGCTCCATCAGTTGGCCGACGAGACCGGGGAAACGGTGTATGTGGTGACCTGGCGTCACGATCGCATCGTCGTGCTTGCTTCTGTCGAGGGAGATAGCGCCGTTCGCGTCTCGGGCGCGAACCTCGGCTACGTCGAGTCCGCGCACGCTCGTGCATCCGGCAAGCTGTTGCTCGCCTTCGCCTCGGAGGAGGTTCGTGCGGCGTACCTCCTGCTCAACCCACTCGCGCCGATCACGCCCCGCACGATCGTGCAGGCGGACGAGTTCGAGCTCGAACTGGAGCGGATTCGGTTGCGCGGCTACGCCGTCGACGAGGAGGAATTCCGGGAAGGAGTGTCGTGCGTCGCGGCTCCCGTGATCGAGAACGGCCATGCCGTCTCCGCCTACTCGATCTCGTCGCCGGCGGAGCGGTTCAGTCGACGCCGCGCAGAGTTGATCGACTGCGTTCTGCAAGCGACCCGGAGAGCGGCGGAAGGCGGTGGGCACGACGTCCGAACGCGCGCTCGCACCCAGTCACTTTCATCATCTTGACTTCAGACCAGTCATCTTGACGTCTGTTGGAGGAGGGATATACTCGCGACCGTCCGGGACAACTTCGTTTGGGAGGAGCCGTCTCAGTGGGTGTGCTCGACGGGAAGCCGCGATCGTGACGTGGGTCGCCACGGATCGTGGCAGCGGTATTTCGGGTCACGTTGCAGTGCCGCGAGACCCAAAGGATGATTGGACGGCGATTGCCGCGACATGAGGAGGGAACGATGAGGAAGTCGCACTGGCGAGTTGGCACGTTGCTCGCAGCAGGGGTTCTTGCACTCGCGGTGTCTGCCGCCGCCCTCGGAAATACGGCTCGGAGTGGTGCAGCGAAGGCCGACGGAGGGTCACTGACCGTCTGGCTCAGCGGCACGTATGCGGGAGCGACGCCCGGCACGACCTACCGCAAATGGCTCGATGGGATCAAGGCGCGTTACGAGAAGGCGTACCCGGGCTCGACCGTCAAGTTCGTGCTGACGCCGATCAACAACGCGCAATTCACAGCGCAGATCGCAGCCGCGTTCGCCTCGAAGAAGGTGCCGGACGCGATGCTCGTGTACTCGGGTGGGTACACGACCCCGTACATGCTCAGCTCCTTGCAGAAGCTCAACGACCAGGTCTCGCAGACGCCGGGCTTCTACGCCTCGCAGTCCGCATGGGATCTGTCCTGCCTCAACCTCGACTGCAAGAACGGCAAGGGCGAGATCTACGCCGTGCCGAACGATCTGGGCACCTACGGGCTCTTCTACAACAAGGCGCTCTTCAAGAAGGCGGGCATTGCTGCGCCGCCGAAGACGTACAAGGAACTGCTCGCCCAGTGCGCCACGTTCAAGGCAAAGGGAATCCTCCCGCTCGCCTACGGCGACCGCGACGGATATTCGACCGACAACTGGGTGACCCAGGACTACGCATCGACGATGGCGAAGGGCGACATCTCGCTGGTCGACGCGGGCAAGATGAAGTACGCCGACCCGAAGCTCGTGAAGCCGCTCGAGGCGCTCGCGCAGTTCAAGAAGCAGGGTTGTGTCAACCCGGATGCCTCGACGCACGAGAACAACGACGCGAACACGTACTTCACCTCCGGCAAGGCCGCGATGGTGCTGATGTTCCCGTTCGTGATCAAGGACTTCGAGAAGGCGCTCGGCAAGAATCTCGGGCTCGCTCGGCTGCCGCAGTCGGGTCCGAACCCGGGCCGCACGGCATCGAACTCGTTCCACAACTGGGTGATCCCGAAGAACGCGGGAAACAAGACCGGAGCGTGGGAGTTCATCAAGATGGCCGTGGACCGAAAGGGCGGCGCGGATCTCGCAACGCAACTCGGTGCCCTGCCCACGAACAAGGTCGCGGCCGCGGGCCTCAAGGATCCGCTGTCGAAGCACTTCCTGAAGCTGTCCGCAAACCCGCAGGTTCCGCTGCTCGACAGCGTCGTGCCGCTCAAGGTCGCGCTGCTCTACTACCAGCAGCTCCAGGCAGCGTTCTCGGGTAAGACGACGCCGCTGAAAGCGATGCAGAACGTCGACAAGGGGCTCAAGTCGCTGAACCCCTGATCGCGTCGCAGACGCCCGTCGTTCGGAGCAGGTCTCATAGCCCCCAGTGGCTGTGGGGCCTGCTCTACGCGGCGCCCGCGCTCGGGCTCGTGAGCGTGTTCGTTGCCTATCCGTTCGCGAGCGTCTTCTACCACGCCTTCACGCGGTGGGACGGCATCAGCCCGTCCGAGTGGGTCGGGCTCCACAACTTCCAGGTGATCTGGAGCGACCCGATCTTCCGGACCGCTCTGAGGAACAACGCCATCTTCGCGCTCTCGGTCCCGATCCTGGTCGTCGTGCCGTTGATCGTTGCCTTCGCGATCCACCGCCGGGTGCCAGGGTGGCGATTCTTCCGTGCCACCATCTTCCTGCCGGCGGTCTACGCGACGGTCGTCATCGGCATTCTCACCGCGACGGTGCTGCAACTCGACGGGCCGCTGAACCAGGCGCTCGGAAGCGTCGGGCTCGACGGCCTGCAACGGGAGTGGCTCGGAAGCGCGAGTACCTCGATCCCGCTGATTCTCCTGGTCGTCGTGTGGACGAATTTCGGTTACAACGTGCTGCTCTACCTGGCGGGCATGAGCGCGATCGATCCGTCGCTCGAGGAAGCGGCGCGGATCGACGGAGCCGGCTGGATGCGCATCCTCGTGTCGGTAATCGCCCCGAATCTCCGCCGCGTGCTCGAGATCGTGCTCGTCGTCAACACGATCGCCGCCTTCGCGTTCATGTTCACGTACGTCTACACGATCACGAACGGCGGGCCGGGCACGGACACCTACGTGTCCGAGTTCTACATCTACCAGCAGGCCTTTACGAACCAGAACATGGGCTATGCCGCTGCGATCGGTGTCGTGCTGGTCCTCATCGTCTTTGCCGTCGGGCTCTTCCAGATCCGGGTGCTGACCCGGAAGGAGGATTGAGGTGAGCGCCGGCGAGGCAGCCGTGGTGGCGGAGCTCGCGCCCCGGAAGCGACGGCGCCGAACCCGTCGCCACTCCTGGCCTCTCGTCGTTGCGATCGGCCTGTTCTGCTTCTCGGCGATCCTGCCCCTTCTCTTCATGACGGCGACCGCGTTCAGGACCCAGGCGGACTGGGCGAATGCCAAGATAGGCCTGCCGACGACGCTCTCGCTCGGAGCATTCGAGCGAGCCTGGACGGGCGCCAACATCGGGATCTACTTCCGTAACTCGGTCATCGTGACGACGGCAACTGTCGTGCTCTCCGTCTTCAGTGCGACGCTTGCGGGGTACTCCTTCGCGAAGCTCCGCTGGCGGCTCTCGGGCGCTGTCTACCTGTTCGTGCTCGCCTGGATAGCGGTGCCGCCGTTGCTCCTGATGGTGCCGATCTACGTCGAGATGGTTCAGCTCGGGTTGCTCGACACCTACGGCTCGGTCATCTTCCTCTACACCGCGCTCAACCTGCCGTTCAACGTCTATCTCATGACCGCGTACTTCCGCTCCGTGCCCGACGAGCTGATCGAGGCAGCGCGAATCGACGGTGCCGGTATCCATCGCACCTTTCTCCTCGTTCTGCTGCCGCTCGCCAAGCCCGCCCTTGCGACGCTCATCATCTTCAACGTCCTCTGGTCCTGGAACGAATTTCTGTTCGCGCTGCTGATGCTGCAGTCCGACGGCGTCAAGACGCTCACGGTCGGGGTGCTCCAGCTGCAGGGACGCTTCACCGCCGACTATCCCGCGCTGATGGCCGGGCTGCTGATCACCTCGCTGCCGGTGATCGCTGCCTACCTCGTGTTCCAGCGACATCTCGTCCGAGGCATCGTTGCCGGCGCAGTCAAGTGAGCGCAGCCGTCAAATGAGAGGAGCATCGTGACAGCCCGTCGATTCGAAGGAAAGAACGTCATCGTCACCGGCGCCGGCCAGGGGATCGGCCTTGCGATCGCCGACAGGTTCGCCGACGAGGGCGCAGACGTGATGGTGATCGGCCGCCGACGCGAGCCGCTCGAGGCTCTCGTCGGCCAGATCGAGGCGCGCGGAGGAGCCGCCTGGCTCCACACCGCGGACGTGAGCGATGCGACTGCCGTCGACGAGGCGGTTGCTGCCGCGCACACGCGGTGGGGCCGCATCGACGTGCTCGTCAACAATGCAGGCATCGCCGAGGAGAAGGAGTTCCTCGAGATCGAGGACGCGAGCTGGGACGCGATCATCGCGACGAACCTCCGGGGTGCATTCCTCATGGCTCAGCGCGTCGCGCGGGTCCAGGTCGCCTCGGGGAGTGGAGCCATCGTCCACATCGCCTCGATCGATGCGTCTGGCGGAGACGGGCCGTATGCGAGCTACAACGCGTCCAAGGCCGGCCTCCTCGGGCTCAATAGAACGATGGCCCTGGAGCTCGGTCCCCACGGCGTTCGTGTCAACTGTGTCAGCCCGGGATTCACACACACCGAGATGACCGAAGTGGGGGTGCCGCCGGGGATGATGGACTACCTCGTCAATCGCTTCGACCGCGTTCCGCTGCGTCGTCTCGTGCGCCCGGAGGAGATCGCGGCTGCCTGTGCGTTCCTCGCCTCGGACGATGCATCGGCGATCACGGGGATCGACCTCACCGTCGACTGCGGGCTGACGGCGAACTGGTACATCCTCGAGTCGATCCCCTCAGATGGCTAACTGTCGGGTGACGACCGAGACCGTCGCGGGCTGGCGGAGCGTCGTCCTCGAGAACGACGACATACGGGTCGTCGTCCTCCCGGAGAAGGGCGCGGAGATCCATCAGATCGTCGATCTTCGCTCGGGAACCGAGATCCTCTTCGCGGCGCCGTGGGGGCTGCGCGAACCCGGTGCAGCACCGCTTGCCGGCAGCGGCGACGACGCGTTCATGTGGAACTACGCGGGAGGTTGGCAGGAGCTGTTTCCGAGTGTCAACGAGCCGTGCACGTATCGCGGCCGGGAGATCCCGTTTCACGGTGAGGTCGCCTCGTTACCGTGGGAGCATGAGGTCCTGAACGGCGACGGTGGCGAGGTGCGAGTTCGGTTCTGGACCCGTTCGCGCCTGACCCCATTTCTGCTCGAGCGTGTCCTCGGCATCCGCGCCGGCGATGCGGCGCTTGCGATCGAGGAAACGGTCGTCAACGAGTCGTCGGAGGATGCGCACTTCGTGTGGGGGCACCACTGCGTCGTCGGGCCACCCTTCCTCGAGGCAGGGTGTCGCCTGGAGATTCCAGCCCGAACGATCGTCACCTCACCCGAGCTCTGGGAGCCGGAGACGGCCCGTCTCGAGCCGGGCCGTCGCGACCGCTGGCCCTTTGCCCCGCTGCGGGCGGGTGGCACGGTCGACCTCCGTGAGATCCCGGGCGTCGAGACCGGGAGTCACGACGATCTCTACCTCACCGATCTCGATGACGGCTGGCTGGCTGTCTCGAATCCCCGGCTCGACCTCGCGTTCAGACTGGAATGGGATCACGGCCTGTTCGGGTGGATCGTGCTCTGGCAACCGTTCGGCGGCGCCGTCGCTCCACCGCTGGCCGGGTCGTACGCACTCGGTATCGAGCCGTGGACGAGCATGCTCTGCCTGGAAAAGGCTGTCGCGGCGGGAGTTGCGACCGGGGTCGCCGCCGGTGCTTCCGTGACCACGAGCTTGCGCGCCCGGTTGCTCCACGGCTCCTGAGCTGAGCCGGAGCCCAGACGGCTAGAGCGCCAGCGCAGCCCCTGTGGCAGGGTCGAAGAAGTGTGCTCGCTCCATGTCGATCCCGAGGTCGAGGCGCTCGCCGGGAACGGCGCTCGTGCGTGGATCGAGCCGTGCGACGAGCGCGCCGCCGAGCTCCACCTCGCCCTCGCTCGCCTGTTCCGCCTCGATGCCTTCGGTCCGAAAGTAGAGAAGTGTCTCCGAGCCGAGCTGCTCCGTGAGCTCCACCGTCACCGGAAGGCGATTGCCGGCACCGCCCGGCCCGGCGACCCTGGGATCGAAGAAGTGCTCGGGCCGGAGCCCCAGCAGAAGCTCGCCCTCGACACCCTCGAGGCGGTCCCGCGTCTGCTGCGGCAGCTCGAACCGGTAGGTGGCGAACTCGACCGCGCTGCCGGCGATCCGGGCGCGCACGAAGTTCATCGCCGGGCTGCCGATGAACGTCGCAACGAACGTGTTCGCGGGCCGGTTGTACAGCTCACCAGGGGTGTCGACCTGCTGGATCACTCCGTGGTTGAGGACGGCCACGCGTTCGCCGAGGGTCATGGCCTCGGTCTGGTCGTGCGTGACATAGAGCGTCGTGACGCCGAGCCGCTGGTGCAGCTTGACGAGCTCCGCGCGCATCTGCACCCGCAGCTTCGCGTCGAGGTTGGAGAGCGGCTCGTCCATCAGGAACGCCGTCGGGTGACGGACGATCGCTCGACCCATTGCCACGCGCTGCCGCTGACCACCAGAGAGCGCACCCGGCTTGCGCTCGAGCAAGTCGCCGAGGCCGAGCAACTCGGCGGCGCTGCCGATCCGCTCTCGCCGCTCCTCCTTCGGAATCTTCTGCATCCGGAGAGGAAAGCCAATGTTGTCGCGAACGGTCATGTGCGGGTAGAGCGCGTAGTTCTGGAAGACCATCGCGATGTCGCGATCGACCGGATCGAGGTCGTTGACGACTCGCCCGCCGATGAGGATCTCGCCCGCCGTCGGATCCTCGAGGCCTGCGACCATTCGCAACGCAGTCGTCTTGCCGCACCCCGATGGTCCGACGAAGATCATGAACTCTCCGTCGTTGATCTCGAGGTCGAGGTCGTCGACGGCGACCGTGCCGTCGCCGAAGCGTTTCGTCACCCCGGAGAACCTGATCCCGGCCATCTACAAGGACTACTTGTTCTCGACGCTCACGCGGTAGCGATCGATGAAATCAGCGTCGAGCTCCCAGCCGAGCCCGGGCTTCTCGGACAGGCACAGCATTCCGTCGACGAGCGCTGGACGATTCGCGGGGAGGTTCCACCAGATCGGGTCGCGGTCAGGGTGGAAGCACTCTACGAAGGTCCCGTGGGGGATGGACGCAAGCAGATGACTCGCCACCTGAGGCTCCTCGTGGTGCCCCATCGCGAGGCCGTAGCTCGATGCGATGGCAGCCGTTCGCCTCCATTCGGTGGGGCCGCCTGACCAGGAAGCATCGAAATTGCAGACATCGATCGATCCCGCTGCCATGAGCTCCCGGCAACCGGAGGCCGAGTACTCGCTCTGCCCTGCGCACACGCGAACCCCGGTCTTCATCCGCACATCACGAAGCGCGACTCTGTCGATATCCCACCGGCAGGGCTCCTCGAACCAGTGAAGATCGTCGTCTGCCACCAGCCGAACGAATTCGATCGCTTCGTCGGGCGACCAGCCCTGGTTGGCATCCGCGCAGAGGATGAAGTCGCTGCCTGCCGCCTCGCGTGCACGTTTGAATCGCTCCGCATCGGTTTTCGGGTCGCGGCCGCCGACCTTGAACTTCAGTCCGGCCAGTCCGAGCTCGCGCAGCTCGGCGATCTCCTCCGCGATGTCCGGCCCGCCGTAGTAGCCGCCGATCGAGATCATCGGGAGCTCCGAGCGGTAGCCGCCCCAGAGCCGCCAGAGCGGCTGCCCTAGCGCTTTGCCGATGGCGTCCCACAGTGCCGTGTCGACGCACGCGCAGGCGACGAGGCCGAGCCGCCGGTCGCGGAGGATGTCGAAGGTCGCCGGTCGCGCGAGCTGCCACGCGCGTTCGATTGCGAAACCGTCCTCACCGATCAATTGAGGCGCGATCTCGTCGTCGATGATCGCAGCGATCGTGTCGAGCGAAGCGTCCTCGTCGCCGGCCCAGGCCTCGCCGACGATGCCCTCGTCGGTGTGGACGCGACAGATCGTCGTCGAGCGATGGGTCATCTGGTATTGGCTCCCGCGGTAGGTCCGCACGAGCGGGACGCGGAGGGAGACCGTCTCGATCGCTCGGATCGTCAATGTGCGTGGCGTCGAGGGCGACTGGAAGCGGTCGGTCATCGCAGAATGAGTCGTAGCCGCTGCTCTCCGCGACGGCAAGGCACAGCCGCGTCACGGTACGGCGAATTCGTGCCGCAGGACCCGCTCGGCGCCGGCCGTCTCATGCTCATGATGTATCATTATCTTGATTCCAAGTCAATAAAGTGATAATCTCCTTTGAGGGTACTGCTCGGCCGACGGGCAGGTATCGGCCCACTCCGGAGGACGTCCGAGCGATGGCAGCACGAATGACCGAATCCCGTCTCGATCTGATCGTCGCCTACCGTCGGATGCTGACGATTCGCCGGTTCGAGGAGAGGGTGCTCGAGCTCCGGCTCGCCGATGAGATTGCCGGCTCCGTCCATCTGTCGGGAGGCCAGGAGGCGGTTCCCGTGGGTGCTCTGGCGGCCCTCGAGCCGGACGACCGGGTGATCGCGACCTACCGGGGCCACGGCTGGGCGATCGCGTGCGAGGTTCCGCTCGCCAGTCTCTTCGCCGAGACGCTCGGGCGCGCGACGGGAACGAACGGCGGGCGGGGTGGATCGGCCTATCTCTCCTCCCCGGATCATCGCTTTCTCGGCGAGAACTCGATCGTTGGAGCAGGGCTCCCGATCGCGAACGGTGTTGGGCTAGCCGCCCAGCTCTCCGGGTCGGGACGCATCGCCATTGTGTCGTTCGGTGACGGCGCCACGAGCCAGGGGGCAACGCATGAGGCGCTGGTCATGGCTGTGGCCCGCAAGCTGCCGGTCATCTTCGTGTGCGAGAACAACGACTGGTCGGAGATGACGCCGATTGCAGCCATCGCCCCGCTCAGCGATCTGGCCGATCGCGCTCCTGCCTACGGGCTGCACGGAGAGACCGTCGACGGCAACGACCCGGAGAGCGTGACGGCAGCGATTGCCGCAGCCGCCGAACGCGCCCGCAACGGTGGCGGACCATCGTTCGTCGAGTGCAAGACAGTCCGCCTGATGGGGCACTATCAGGCCGACGTCGAGCACTACCGCGCGAGCGGCGACCGCGAGAGCTCGGCACTTCGGGACCCGCTTCCGCGACTGCGGCTGCGGCTGCTCGAAGACGGCCTCGCGGAGGAGGAGGCAATCCTCGAGCTCGAAGCAACCGTCGCGGCAGACGTGCTCGCGGCATCGCACCAGGCTCTCGCAGATCCACTGCCCGATCCGGCGACGGCAGCCACCAATGTCTCCTTCAGAGACACCGTGCCCACCTCGCAGCCAGAGCCGGCCGGCGCGGCGACGTCGATGACCGTCGCCGCAGCCCTGAACGAAGCCCTCCGACGGGAGCTCGTCGAGAACCCCGAGGTGATCGTCTTCGGTGAGGACATTGCGATCCCCGGTGGGGTGTTCGGGATCACGCGTCGGCTCTACCGGGACTTCGGTGGCGATCGAGTGTTCGACACGCCGATTGCCGAGAGCGCGATTCTCGGGGCAGCGCTCGGCGCAGCGCAGGAGGGGTTTCGGCCGATCGTCGAGATCATGTACAGCGACTTCCTGCTCGTCGCGCTCGATCAACTCGTGAACCAGGCCGCCAACGTGCGGTACCTCCACCGCGGCCAACGATCGGCACCTATGGTCGTTCGCTGCCAGCAGGGAGCGACGCCGGGGTCGTGCGCGCAGCACTCGCAAAGCCTGGAAGCGCTTCTCGCGCACATTCCCGGCTTGAAGGTCGGGATGGCATCGAACGCCCACGATGCGTACGCCATGCTTCGGGCTGCGGTGCACGACCCTGACCCGGTCGTCGTGATCGAGAGTCGTGCCCTTTACGGGGTCGAAGGACCGGTCTATCCGGACGCGCAGATCGAGACCGTCGGCGGGGCCAGGGTGCGCCGATCCGGATCCGATGCGCTCATCGTGTCGTGGGGCCGGATGGTCAACGAGGCAGAAGCAGCGGCAGAGGACCTGGCGTCGAGCGGGATCGACGCTGCGGTCCTCGACCTCCGCTGGCTTTCACCGCTCGATGACCGCGCGCTGATCGACCTGGCGAGAAACGTGCGTCGCGTCCTCGTCGTGCACGAGGCGAACCTCACGGGTGGCTTCGGTGCCGAGGTGGCAGCTCGGGTCGCCGAACACGCCTTCGGCGAGCTCGCCGCCCCCGTCATGCGACTCGCGACCCCCGATGTTCGCATGCCCGCGGCGCCCGTTCTCCAGAGCGCCCTTCTTCCCTCCCGCAGCACGATCGGCGACGCCGTTCGTCGGCTCGTCCAAGCGTGATCGATCGAGCCCTTTAGTAGCGGTACGCCTCGGGCTTGTACGGCCCGTCGACGGGGATGCCGATGTAGGCGGCCTGATCGGGACGTAGCGTCGTCAGCCGGGCGCCGAGGGCCTCGACGTGGAGGCGCGCGACCTTCTCGTCGAGATGCTTCGGGAGCACATGAACGCCTAGGGGATACTGATCGGCGCGCGTGAAGAGCTCGATCTGCGCGATCGTCTGGTTCGTGAAGGAGTTGCTCATGACGAAGCTCGGGTGCCCGGTCGCGTTGCCGAGATTGAGCAGGCGTCCCTCGGACAGGACGATGACGGCGTGACCGTCGGGGAAGACCCACTGGTCGACCTGCGGCTTGATCGTGATCCGCTCGACGCCGGGCACGGCTGCGAGACCGGCCATATCGATCTCGTTGTCGAAATGCCCGATGTTGCCGACGACCGCGAGGTGCTTCATGCGCCCCATCTGCTCGACGGTGACGATGTCGCGGTTGCCCGTTGCCGTGATCACGACATCCGCCGAGTCGATCACGTCGTCGAGCGTTCGCACCTCATAGCCCTCCATCAGCGCCTGCAGGGCGCAGATCGGGTCGATCTCCGTGACGACAACGCGTGCACCCTGCGCCCGTAGCGACTCCGCCGAACCCTTGCCGACGTCGCCGTAACCACAGACGACGCACAGCTTTCCGGCCAGCATCAGATCGACCGCCCGGTTGATTCCGTCGACCAGTGAGTGTCGGCAGCCGTAGAGGTTGTCGAACTTGCTCTTCGTCACGGCGTCGTTGACGTTGATCGCCGGGAAGAGCAGCGTTCCGGCCTCCGCCATCTGGTAGAGGCGATGCACGCCGGTCGTCGTCTCCTCGGTTACGCCTCGAATCTCCGTGCCGATCCGCGTCCACTTGCCCGCGTCCTCGGCAATCGATGCCTGGAGCAGTGTCAGGAAGACCTCGAACTCCTCCGACTCGGCCGTTGCGGGGCTCGGTACGGCTCCTGCCTTCTCGTACTCGGAGCCCTTGTGCACGAGCATCGTTGCGTCGCCGCCATCGTCGAGCAGCATGTTCGGACCGCCGTCCGGCCAGGTGAGCGCCTGCTCGGTGCACCACCAGTACTCGGTCAGCGTTTCGCCCTTCCACGCGAACACCGGCACGCCGCTGGGCTGCTCGGGTGTCCCATCCGGGCCGACCGCCACAGCGGCAGCGGCGTGATCCTGCGTCGAGAAGATATTGCACGACGCCCACCGCACCTCGGCGCCGAGCGCCACCAGGGTCTCGATCAGCACTGCCGTCTGGATCGTCATGTGCAGCGAGCCCGTGATGCGCGCCCCTCGGAGCGGTTGCTCCGCGCCGAACTCGCGGCGCATCGCCATCAGACCGGGCATCTCGTGCTCGGCGAGCGTTATCTCCCTGCGGCCGAACTCTGCCAGCGAGAGATCCGCGACGCGGAACTCCGTGGCAGGCAACTCACGAACAGCGATCTCGGTCATTCTCGTCTCCTTGGGCGCATGGCTCATGGCCTGCGGCTGATTTTTCACGGTGAAACCTCAAGAGTGAGCGTCTCTGCGACACGGTTGACACTAGCGAAGGGAGCCGCGCCGAGATGGAGGTTCACCCGTGCTGGGCCACTAGCTCGCAGTCGCCTGCCGCTTCCACTGCGCAGTGCTGTTCCCGCTCGTCAGAGCCGAGATGACCGCCCGGCGCACGATCCGGCCGTCACGTGCGTGTCCGTACAGCTGGATCCTGCGTGGATGCTCATCGAGCACGACCTCCCAGGAGGTCGATCCAGACGGGAGCGTGACGACCTCGCCTTCGACGTACTCCTGGCGCGGATCGGGACGGACGCTGATCCGAAGCCTCCATTCGGCTACGTTCGCGGCCGCATCGAACGAGAGCTCGAGACCATGCTCGGTCTGTCTTTTGCGGACTGCCATGTTCCCCACGATCGTCGCCGCCGGCTGCAGGGCGAGGCGCCTGACGGGGCGAGCCGGTTCGACGGCCGGCACAGGCGCAGCCGCAGCCACGATCGCCCGGAGAGCGCTCAGCGCGGCGCTCTCGGCGCCGGAGATCGCCGGTCGGAGTCCAGGCCGATCGAGCCATGGGTGCGCCTGCAGGTAGCGAGCGGTCTCAGAGTGTATGCCGGCGGTCAGGCCTGCCTCGTCGGGAGCGAGCCCATCGAGGACGAGCCGTTGCGCCTCGCGAAGGTAGAGCCCGTGACTGCGGCCGAGGTCGGACGCGATTTGCTCGGGTGCATACGAGTCGACCATGAGGTCGATCGGCCGCAGCCATTCGTCGTCGGCGTGCTCGCTCATCACGACAGTCTGCCGTGAACCGGCCGGTCGACCACGGATGGCCGCGAGGTGAGAGTGTCGTCGATCCGGCGGCAGGTCGACGGCCGCGGCCGACCGGCCAATTTCGGGGGAAGCGCTAACCCGCACTTTACCTTCGCCCTCGTACCGTGCCCGTCGAACGAGCAAATGATCGCCCGACCCAGGAGCTGTCCTCACCGTGCAATCGAATCCCAACGCCTCTGGCGCCCAGAAACTCCTCCCGCAGCTGGCCGAGCTCACGCCCGCTGCGATCAGCGAGGAGATCGTCCGACAGGCCGCTGCGGCCGAGGAGCTGGACGGCCGCGGGCCTGCCGGGAACTCACGGCTGACCGCGACGACGGGCGTGATCCTGCTCGTCCTCGTGGCGCTCGAGGGCCTGACGCTCGTTTCTCTGCGGCCGCTGCTCCCGGCCCACGTCTTCATCGGGATGATGCTCATCCCCCCGATCGGCCTCAAGCTCGCGAGCACCGGCTATCGCTTCGCGCGCTACTACACGAGGGACAAGGCCTACGTACTTGCCGGGCCGCCGCAGTTCTTGATGCGCGCACTCGGGCCTTTCGTGATCGCCGCGACGGTCGTCCTCTTCGGCTCGGGCGTCGCGCTGATCGCGCTCGGGCCGGGCGACGGCTGGATCGTCAACCTCCACAAGGCGAGCTTCATCGCGTGGCTCGGGGTCACTGGTGTCCACGTGCTCGGACACCTCTTTCACATCCCCGGGCTCGCTGCAGCGGATTTCCGCGCGCCCCGTGAGCGACGAGCCGGCTCGGGGTTGCGTCGGGCTGTTGTTGCGGCAGCTCTCGTCGCGGGTCTCGTGCTTGCCATCGCGACGGTGCAGTATGCAGCGCCCTGGCAGCCGTTCATCGGCGAGGCACACCGCGGCTCGTCGGACGGCTAGGTCAGCGCTGGACGCGGGCGCTCGCGCCTCGAACGAGCGCTTCGACCTCGGCAAGGCTCGACATCGAGGTGTCCCCGGGTGTCGTCATCGCGAGCGCGCCGTGAGCGGCGCCATATTCGACTGCACGTTGCAGGTCACCGTATCGCAGGAGGCCGTAGATCAGCCCCGAGGCAAAGCTGTCACCGCCGCCGACGCGATCGAGGATCTCCAGGCCGGGTCGTGGAGTCGCCTCGACGAACCCGGTCTCACGCGACCAGGCGATTGCCGACCAGTCGTTGATCGTGGCGCTACGCACCGTGCGTAGCGTCGTCGCGACGACGGCGAAGTTCGGGAAGTCCTGCGTCGCTTGCTCGATCATCGCCCGGAAAGCGCCGGTCTCGAGCTCACTCAGATTCTCGTCCGCACCCGCTACCTCGAGGCCGAGGCACGCGGTGAAGTCCTCCTCGTTGCCGATCATCACGTCAATGTGCTCGGCTAGTCGACGGTTCACTGCCCGGGCGCGCTCGACTCCCCCGATCTCCTTCCAGAGACTTGGCCGGTAGTTGAGGTCGTACGACACGATCGTGCCACTTCGGGCCGCCGCGACGACCGCCTCGGCGACCACCTCGGGGGTGGTTTCCGAAAGTGCCGCGAAGATCCCGCCTGTGTGAAACCACCGGACCCCGAGGGTCCCGAAGAGGTATTCCCAGTCGACGTCGCCCGGCCGCAACTGCGACGCCGCCGTGTTCCCCCGGTCGGAGACCCCGAGAGCGCCGCGCACACCAAAGCCGCGCTCCGTGAAGTTGAGCCCGTTGCGGACACTGCGTCCAATGCCGTCGAATGGCACCCAGCGAATGAGCGACGTGTCGACACCTCCCTGCAGGACGAAATCCTCCAGCAGGCGACCGACATCGTTGTCTGCGAAGGCCGTGACGACTGCCGTGCGCTCGCCGAAGCAGCGGCTGAGCCCGCGCGCAACGTTGTACTCGCCGCCACCTTCCCAGACCTGGAACTGCCTCGCACTGCGAATACGCCCGGCCCCCGGGTCGAAGCGGAGCATGATCTCACCGAGAGAGACGAGGTCGTAGCGGCACTCCTCGGCCGGGCGAATCGTGAGACCGCTCACGCGCGCACCCCGGCGCCGAGGCTGACTGCTTCCCTCGTGAGGTCTGTCACGGCCGCGAAGTCCCGGGCTGCGAGCAGCTCCGGCGCCACCATCCAGCTGCCGCCGACTGCGGCAACCGACGGCAGCGTGAGGTACGAGGCAGCATTCGCAGCGTTCACTCCGCCGGTCGGGACCCAGCGAACGCCGGGGAACGGCGCCTGCAGCGCGCGAAGGAGCGTGACGCCGCCGGCGGCCTCCGCCGGAAAGAACTTGAGGACGTCGAGGCCGTGGTCGAGAGCCGCGATCACCTCGGTCGCCGTTGCGACCCCTGGAATCACGAGGACATTCTGCTCGTTGCAGCGCTCGACGACCTCGGCGCTGAAGCCCGGCGTGACGATGAACCGTGCTCCTGCCCCGACCGCCAGGTCGACCTGCTCGGGCCGCACGACCGTGCCGGCGCCGACGAGAACCGCCGTTTCGGTGGCGATCCGACGAATCGCGTCGGCAGCCGCTGCCGTCCTGAACGTGACTTCGGCGACCGGCAACCCGCCCAGCTCGAGGGCGTCCGCGAGCGGGAGCGCTGTCTCGAGCTCCCGGATGACGACGACGGGGATGACGCGGCGGCTCATGACCGCGGTCGAGACATCGCTCCTGGTCATCGGCTGAGTCCCCATCGAGTGAGAGGATGGTACGAATAACGGCGAGATTACGTCGCAGCGTCGGCGCGAGGCGCGCTCGAGCGCTGCGCACGCCGCTGAGCCCTTCGGAGCGACGTCCACAGCGAGATAGGGACGCCGAGCGGCAGGAGCCACCACGCTTCGCCGCCCAAGTGAGCGACTGCAGCGGTGGCGGCGAGAATGATGAGTACCGCCAGCGCGATACCGACGTCGTCGCCGACAACGAAGTCGATGATGCCGCGACCGAGGCTCCTCATGGAGTCACCGTGCGTGGCTCGCGGGACAGCAATCGTGTGAACAGCAGCGACCACACCACCGTCAGTCCCACCAGCGCAACCAGCGATGCCTCGGCACCGGGCCAGTCGATTCCTACGCCCTCGCCGGCCCAGAACGTGCCGAACGAGGTCAGCATCACGCCGACCACGAACTTGAGGGTGTTCTCAGGCACGCGGCTCAACGGACGGCGCACGAGCGCTCCGACCGTCCCGACGGCGACGAGCGCGACGACCGCTCCTGCTGCGGCCAGCCACGTTGCCCCCTGATTCACGCCGAGCGTGATCACGATGAACGCGACCTCGAGCCCTTCGAGCAGCGTCGACTTGAACGAGACAACGAAGGCGTAGCGATCGGCGCCGTCGGGGGTACGACCCTCCGCCCGCGCGGCAGCAACCTCCGCGGCGAATGCTGCCTCCTCGTCGTGCAAGGCCTTGTAGCCGCTCGCTCGGAGGATCGCCTTGCGCAACCACTGGAGGCCGAAGACGAGCAGCAGTGAGCCGACGACGAGCCGCAGCACGTCGATCGGTACTGCCGCGAGTGCCGGGCCGAGCAGGGCGACCAGCACGAAGAGGAAGGCGAGCGCTGCAGCGGCCCCCTGGAGTGGTGCCCGCCAGCCCCGCGTGACACCGAGCGCCAGCACGATCGTCAGCGCCTCGACCATCTCGACGGCGCTCGCGAGCGCAGCCCCGAGGAAGACGAGTAGGTCGCCGGTCACAGCCGCTGGAGCGTCACGTGTCCGGAGACCGCCGACGCAACCAGACTCGGACAACGTAGATCGGTACGACGATGCCGGCTGCGAGGAAGGCGCCGACCCCCCAGGCGGTCGCATGGGTACTGCCGTGCCTGTCGGCGTGGGCGAACGTCGCCATCGAGATGCCGGCGGCGATCGCGACCGCGATCAGGAACTCGGTGATGGGCATCGCCCTCCCAGTTTCGCACGGCGGGGGCCTCTCCGATCGGCCGACTGCAGGCTCTGCCCTCCTGTCCGCCTGCGACCATTCGGCGCGGACAACACAACTCACCCTCGGAACGGGAGGCATACGTGCCCGGAAAGTTCGTCATCAAGAAGGGGCCGACCGGGAAGTTTCGCTTCTCGCTCGTCTCGACCAACGGTCAGATCGTCGCTTCGAGCCAGGCATACGAGAACAAGGGCGCGGCGATGAGAGGGGTTGCGTCGGTGCAGAAGCTCGCAGCCGGTGCGAACATCGTCGACACGACCGTCGCTGCTGCAGCGCCGGTCAAGCCCGCAGCGAAACCTGCGGCGAGGAAGCCCGCGGCGAAGAAGCCGGCTGCCAGGAAGCCTGCCGCGAAAAAGCCGGCGGCGAAGAAGTCCGCTGCGAAGAGGCCTGCGGCGAAGAGGTAGCAACCGGGACGTTGAGGGCTGGGGTGAGGCTCTGAGCCTCGCCCCAGCTGCGTCCCATGAACGGGATCGCGAGCGAGCGCTAGTTCAGGCCGCGGATGAACAGCCTCGTTGCTGCCGCATCGCCGACCTGAACGGCAACGACGCCGGTGAGCTTCTTGCCGTTGGCCCAGGCCGGGATTCTCCATGCGCACCGGGCCGACTTCGCTTTGAAGACGTTGGCGACGACGCGCAGGCGCTTCCCATCGACCTCGGCGCGGCACCGAACAGAACCGCTTGCGAGCGGACGGCCCGTCGCGGTGTGGACGAAGGCAACCGAGGCGGTCAATCGCGTGCGCTTGTTCTGCCGGGTGACGTGGGCGGGCTTGGCTCCGACCGGGAGCGCGGTGGCTGCGTGCGGCGGTGCTGTGGCGGGATTGACGACGATCGAGGCTGCGGGCGCGGGAGGAGTGGAAGAGGCCGGCGGTGCCGTTGCAGGGGGTGTCGACGCCGGTGGGGGTGTTGCAGGCGGCGGAGTCGCCGGCGGTGGCGTCGGGGCCGGCGGCGAGGGGGCAGGGGGCGGTGTGCTCCCGGAGACGTCGTTGCCGAAGCTCTGTGTCCAGTACAGCTCGCCACCACCATTCGAGGCGACGCCAACGCCGGTCGAGGTGTAGTTGGCGTTCACGATGTTCGCCTTGTGTCCCGGCGAGCCCAGCCAACCGTTGACGACCGACTGAGCGGTTGAATAGCCGAGGGCAATGTTCTCCCCCCACCATGAACCTGCGTAGCCGCAGTCTCTCGCGCGCTGTGACGCGGATCGGGTGACGGGCGGAGCCGGGTCATCGTGGGCGAAGTAGCCGTAGCCGGCCATGTGCAGCGACTTCCATTCCGACGATGCCGTAAGTGGCGCCGAAACGGCTAACTGCGAAAGTCCGAGGCTGGCTCGGTACTGATTGATCAGGCTCACGACCTGAGAGGCGAGATCGGCACGGTTTGTGCCCCATGACGAGCTGGGGCTGCAGTTCGTGACTGCTTGGGCTGGAGGCGCCACGAGTGCGGCGAGGGCAGCGAGGAGCACCACGACGGTGATCGAGACGCTCCGACGGAAGGTTTGGGATCGTTTGTGCATCTGAGGGAAGAAGGCCGCAGGCAGGGGCGGGCACAACCGGTATCGGCGCACGGCGCCGACTCCTTAACCCTTCCCCTGGATATGGATGATATCGCCCAAAACCGGACAATTCGGCGGTGCGAGTGAATGAAATCCCGCAAAGACGGGTCTTTGCGTGCGTGCGCCCCACCTCTACACTCGCTCCATGCCAATCCATCGATGGCTCGCTGAGCCGGTCGAGGAGCTGACTCCCTCGATCGGGCGACAGGTCGTCCACACGGAGACGATGACCATCGCCCGCATCCATCTGCGGGCGGGTGCCGTCGTCCCCCGCCATGAGCATCCCCACGAGCAAGTCGCAACAGTGCTCGAGGGAAGCATTCGATTCCTCGTCGGCGACGAGGATCAGGTCGTGTCGGCCGGGGAGAGCATGATCGTCCCGAGCGGCGTCCCACACGCGGTGGAGGCGCTCGCTGATTCGCTCGTGCTCGACGTCTTCTCGCCGGTGCGCGACGACTGGGTGCGCGGCGAGGACGCGTACCTGAGGGGGACGGGCGATTGAAGATCGTATCGCCCGTCCCCCTCAGGTGATGCTTGCTGCCACGCTTCGCGTGGATCCTGAAGCCGGGAACCTACGGTTCCCTGTGGGCCCTCCCTGCTAGAGCTGGGCTCCGCTCAGTAGGCCCTCGCGCCCCTCACCCCAACAGGTTCCTGATTCCCCGCACCGCCTGGCCGATGCGGTGCTCGTTCTCGACCAGGGCGAACCGCACGAAGTCGTCTCCGTCGGCGCCGAAGCCGACGCCCGGCGACACGGCGACGCTCGCTTCCCGGGCGAGCTTCTCGGCGAAGGCAAGCGAGCCGAGCGACTGGAACTGCTCGGGAATCGGCGCCCACACGAACATCGTTCCCTTTGGCTTCGGGAACGACCAGCCCGCACGCGCGAGGCCGTCACACAGCGCGTCCCGGCGCGATTGATAGATGGCGGACACCTCGCGCGGGTAGTCGGGCAGCTCGTTCATCGCGACGATGGCAGCGATCTGGATGGGCTGAAAGGTGCCGTAGTCGAGCCAGGACTTCAGTCGTGCGAGAGCACCGACGACCGCCGCGTTCCCGACCACGAAGCCGACCCGCCAACCCGCCATGGAGAACGACTTCGTCAACGTGTAGAGCTCGACGGCGACCTCATCCGCCCCCGGGACCTGGAGAATCGACGGCGGCTCGTACCCGTCGAACGCGAGATCGGCGTAGGCGAAGTCGTGGACGACGAGCAACTCGTGCTCCTGGGCGAAAGCGACGACGCGCTCCATGAACGCGAGATCGACAGTTGCCGTCGTCGGGTTGTGCGGAAACGAGAGGATGACCACGCGCGGTTTCGGCTGGGCTCGCTCCCAGGCGTCCTCGAGGTTCGCGAACAGGTCCTCATCGGCACCCATGGGAACCCGGGTCACGGATGCTCCGGCAAGGATCGGCGCGTGGATGTGGATCGGGTAACTCGGGCTCGGGACGAGTGCCGAGTCGCCCGGCTCGAGGAGCACCCACATCAGGTGCGAGAGACCCTCCTTGGCACCGATCGTGTTCAGAACCTGAGTGTCCGGGTCGAGATCGACACCGAACTTGCGCTTGTACAGGGTCGCCGCGGCGAGACGGAGATTCGGGATGCCCTTCGAGGCCGAATAGCGGTGGTTGCGCGGGTTGTGCGCCGCCTCGGCGAGCTTCTCGACGGCGAGGTCGGGCGAGGGAAGGTCCGGATTGCCAAAGCCGAGGTCGACGACATCGTCGCCCGCGCGGCGAAGCTCGAGCGTCAGGTCGCGAATGACGGCGAAGACATACGGCGGCAGGTTGTCGACGCGGCGGAACTCCATGGCTCTCAGCCTAGAGGCTCGATGCGCCGCCGGCGGGGGCAAGCGATGTGTCGTAGGGGCAAGGCAGAGCCTCGCCCTTTACGGTGAGCCGGCAGCGACGAGCGAGTCACGAGACGCCTGCACGAGCTGTTCGCCGACGCCGACCACGTTGCCGACAATGACGAGCGCCGGAGACTCGAGGCCTGCCGCAAGCGTTGCCAGGTTGGCCAGTGCTCCCGAGACGGATTCCTGGTCGGGCAGCGTGCCGCGCGAGACGACGGCTGCGGGCGTCGACGACGGGAGCCCTGCAGCAACGAGGCCGCGGCAGAGTTGCTCGACCCGCTCGAGCCCCATGAAGAGCACGAGTGTCCCGCCTGCGGCTGCGAGCGCTGCGTAGTCCGGCTCGCCACCGTCCGAACCGTGGCCGCTCGCGATCGTGACGCGGTCTGCCACACCCCGATGTGTGATCGGTATCAGCGCCGAGGCAGGCACGGCCGCGATCGACGAGACGCCGGGAACGATCTCGAACGGGACTCCGGCTTCGGCGAGCGCGAGGGCTTCCTCGCCGCCGCGTCCGAAGACGAACGGGTCGCCTCCCTTGAGCCGCACCACATCGAGGCCGGCGTCCCCGTAGGCGACGAGGAGTCTGGTGACCGCATCCTGCTTGATCCCGGCCCGGGAGATGATGAGCGCGTCGTCGGGTGCTTCGTCGATCAATTCCTGGGCGACGAGTGCGTCAGCGACGAGAACGTCGCACGAGCGCACGAGCTCGAGGCCACGCACGGTGATCAGACCGGGGTCACCAGGCCCGGCGCCGACGAGATGGACCGTCATCCGAGCTCCTCGGCGACGAGCCCCGCGAAATACGTCTTGCGCTCCTCGTAGGTGGCGAAATGCGTCTTCGCCCACGGGCGCAGCTCGCGCAGCCGATCGGCGAGCTCGGCATGCTCAGGTCGCACGACGGTAGCGATCTGGTCGCGAAGATGTTGCGCGAGAGCGGGTGACGCTCCTCCTGTCGAAACGGCGATCGCAATCGGGTCATGGCGGTGAACGGCCGGAAGGATGAACGAGCACAGCTCTGGCACGTCGACGACATTGCAGAGGAGCGAGCGGGCCTCGGCGTCCCGGAAAACGCGACGGTTGACCGATGTCGTCGACGTGGCGGCGACAACGAGGAACTTCCCGTCGAGATCGTCGCTGCGATAGCCACGACGGATGAGCGCCAGGTCGAGATCGGCGAGCTCGGGCACCGTCTGAGGAGCGACGACCGTGACCACCGCGCCGACCGCGAGCAGTCCTTCGATCTTCTCGAGCGCTACCCGGCCGCCACCGACGATGAGGACGCTGCGGCCCGTCAAGTCGAGGCACGCCATGTAGTAGCGGGGTGTCACGAGCGTCAGACCTCGACCGATGTGATCCGGGCGCCCTGACGATCGAGCCGGATCGAGAGCCGGCCCTCATCGGTCGCGAGCGACAGGGTGTAGGCGCCAGGCCCGACAGCGGTGAGCGTTGCCCCTTCGAGGCGGTGGCCCTGGAGTGAGGTGAGGGCGTTGCTGACCTCGCGGGCGCTCTTCTGCAACGCCGCGCCGCGCGGCAGCTTGCGGTACAGCCGGAGCGCCGCCGTCTCGCCGGGCGGTCCGTAGATCCCCCGGATCCTGCCGGCCTGGAGCGCAAGCTCGAGAATCGCCTCGAGCGTCGTCGCGTCCGACGCCTCGAGTTCGCCCGACTCGAGCGCCTCCTCGAGCTCGGTCAGCTGCTCGCGGTAGCCGTCCGAGACCCCAGCGGCAAGGACCGCTCGGGTTTCGGCCAGCGCAAGCTCGGCCTCGGAATCCGAGATTCGGATGCTCGCGCCTGCGACGGCGTTACTCATGCACGGCCTCGCCGACGATCGCGTGGAGCTCGTGCTCGAAGCCGCCGGTCTCGATCGCGCAGTGCATGCCGCACTCCTTCGGGGCACCCGTCTCCCACCACCAGCGGCCGGCACGCACCGGCTCGCCGGCCGCCACGGGTCGCGTGCACGGGAGGCAGCCGATGGATGTGTAGCCCTTTTCGTAGAGCGCGTGCGTCGGCACGTCGTTCTCTCGCAGATAGTCCCAGACCTCGTCCTCGGCCCATTCCGCCAGCGGGTTCAGTTTGATGATTGCGCCGTGATCGTGATCGATCTCGATCTTGCGGATGTCCGAGCGAGAGGCCCACTGATCGCGACGGAGCCCTGTTACCCACGCTTCGAGGCCGGCAAGAACGCGGGTGAGTGGCTGCACCTTGCGGACGTTGCAGCAGAGCATCCGGTTCTCGACAGAGCGGAAGAAGAGGTTGGGGCCGTGCCGGTCGACGAGACGTTGGACCTGGCCGGCGTCCGGTGAGAGGAGCTCCAGGCGCAGACCGTCGTAGCGTTCGCGGAGCTGCTCGATGAGGTCGTGCGTCTCCTGCGGCAACCGGCCGGTGTCGATCGAGAAGACGCGAACGGTCGGGTCGATCCGGTAGGCCATGTCGATCAGGGCGACATCGCCTTCCTGGAACGCCGTCGAGAGAGCGAGCCCCTCGCCAAACCGCTCGATCGCCCACTCGAGCAGCTCCCACGGCTCCTGCCCTTCGAACTCCACCGACAGTTCGCCGGCCTCGAGATCGTCGATCAGATCGACACTGCTCATGCTGCCTCCTCCTCGGGTGCCTGTTCTCCTCGGCGGGATCGAGCCGGTTCGCGGCCGATCAGGACGCCGAGCTCGTTGTCTGTCTTGCGATCGCAGTAGGCGCGGAAGCTCTCACCGGGGCTTCTGCCCTGAAGCCAGGCGATGATGAGCTTCTCGACCGTGTCGTTGAGTTCCTCGGTCGGCACGCGGCGGAACACCGGGCGGCCGATCGCCGCCACCGGCCCGAGGGCACCTCGCAGCAGGACGTCGTAGCCCTGATGTCGCTTGCCCTCGGCGTCGCGCACGGTCGTTCCCTGGAAGCCGAGATCTCCGACCCAATGTTGTCCGCACGCGTGAGGACAGCCGTCGAGGTGGAGGCGCAACTCGGACACCTCGGTGCCGAACCGTGCCTCGAGGTGGTCGATCAGCGTTCCGAGCCGACCCTTTGTCTCCGCGACGGCGAAGTTGCAATGCGGCTCGCCGGTGCAACCGATCGCGTTCGACCGCAGGCGGTTCGCATCGACCGGGAAGCCGATCTCCCCGAGGACCTGTGTCACAGCATCGATGTCCCGGATCCCCGTGACCAGGAGGTTCTGCTGTCTCGTCAGCCGGACGTCATGGCCGTGTCTCGCGGCGAGGTCGGCGACGGCGAGCATCTGGTCGCCGGAAATGAGGCCGAGGTGCACCGGAGCCCCGACCGAGCTCACACCGGGCTCGTGTTCGAGCTCGATGCCCATGTGGTCTGCGGGGTCGTGGTCGAGCGGCTCCAGCACGAAATCGGGGAGCGCGTACCCGAGGCGACGTTCGACCTCTTCGCGCATCCCTTCAGGCCCGATGTCGTCGACCATGAACTTCATGCGCGCCTTCACGCGCGAGACCCTGTAGCGCAGGTCTTCCTTCCACGCGTCGAGAAGCGCGCGCATGACAGGCATCGCCTCGTCCTCACGGATCCAGACGCCGAGGTCGCGCGCAATGCGCGGCACCGAAGACAGCCCTCCTCCGACGAGCACGGCGTATCCCCGTTCACCGTTGCGGATCGCGCCGACGAGCGAGATGCAGTTGATCTCGGGCGCATTGCAGCGGTGGGCGCACGCCGAGATCGAAATCTTATGCTTGCGGGGCAGATCCGAGTAGTCGGGGTTGCCGTAGAAGAACGCCGTCACTTCCTCCTGCAGGGCCGTGACGTCGAACAGCTCGTCGTGGGCACGGCCGGCGACGGGGCAACCCGTCAGGTTCCGCACCGCATCACCGCAGGCGCCGACGGTCGTGAGGCCGGCATCGCGCAGCCGATCGAAGACGACCGGCATCGAGTCGAGCTCGAGGTAGTGGAGCTGAATCGTCTGACGCGTCGTCAGCTCACCGGCGCCACGGCCATGTTCGTTCGAGAGCTCGCCGATCGTGCGCAGCTGGTCGGGCGTGATCCGGCCGGCCGGCAACTTGATTCGCAACATGAACGTGCCGATCTTCGGCTTGTCGTGGTAGAGGCCCCACCACTTGAGGCGAACGAGATCTTCCTCCTCGATGTCGGCGTAGCCGGCGGCAATCAGGGCCGGCAGTTCCCCGAGCATCGCGAGCGGGCTCTTCTCGCGCTTCAGACGCTCGACGGGATTGCGCTTGAGCACGAGCTCGAGTGTCGGCGCCTCCTTTCGCACTCGCGTGGCCTCGGTCACGGCTGCCCCTCACCCCCGGAAACGACAGAGGGCCCCGATCCCGGAGCCCTGGACGGTGCCGGCGGCACCTACGCTTTGCCATCTTCCCGGGTCGCCGCCCCGGGTGGGCGGTACACGGCTGGAGTTCGCACCTGACGGACGGGTGTCCCGGTTGCGGCGGTTTCGTCGGGCCAGGTCCCTCAACCGCTCGTGATGGCTAACGCTTTCCTATGTATAGCAACATCACTTCAAAAAGACAACCAAGACCGCAAGGGCCGTTGGTACGATTCCCACTACATGGGCGGTCTTGGCTTCTACCTCGTCTTCCTGATCCCGCCGCTGGTCGTCGGACTGGTTGTCCAGCACCGGTTGAAGCAGACGGTCGGTCAGCAGATGCAGGTTGCCGTTGCGAACGGGATGAGCGGGGAGCAGGTGGCGCGGATGATCCTCGAGCACAACGGCCTCGCGGGCGTTCCCGTCAACCCCGCGTCCGGCGGCCCCCTCTCGGACCACTACGACCCGCGAAATCGCACCGTCAACCTGTCGCAGGACGTGTACGCCGGCCGGTCAGTGGCATCGGTCGCGATCGCCGCCCACGAGGTGGGCCACGCGATCCAGCACCAGAAGGCATACGGTCCGTTCAAGATCCGGAGTGCGATGGCGCCTGCCGTTGGCTTCGCCTCGAGCACCTGGTTCATCCTGTTTGTGATTGCGTTGTTCGCCCAGATCTCCGGCCTCGCGGCCTTCGCGATTGTCCTGTTCGGCGTCGTCGTCCTCTTCCAGCTCGTCACGCTGCCCGTCGAGTTCGACGCTTCGCGTCGCGCCAAGCAGCAGCTCAACTCGCTCGGGCTCGTCACGGCGGGCGAGAAGGACGGTGCGAGCAAGGTGCTCAGCGCCGCGGCGCTGACCTACGTCGCGGCGGCGCTCGTGGCCCTGACGCAGCTCATCTACCTCATCGCCTCCCGGAGGTAGAGAGCGCCTATGCGGCCGCTCGCACTCGTCCTGAGAGCAGGCGCCGTGCTCGTGGCGGTCGCGTTCGTGTTTTCGTTGCTCGTCGACGGCGCTCCGTCCCCGGCGGCTGAGCAGGCACAGGCGGCACCCAAGACCCGCGTCGTCGAGAAGACGGTCGTGAAGAAAGCGAAGAGCACGGTTCCGGCCGGAGTGGTGACGATCGCCGCCGTGGGCGACATCGTGATGGGCTCGACGCCGAACTTGCCGCCCGCGAGCGGGCGGTCGTTCTTCGACGGTGTCGAGACCGATCTCGCCGGCGACGTCGTGCTCGGGAACCTGGAGGGGACCCTCTCGACAGGAGGCAGTTCGAAGTGTGCTGCCGGCAGTTCCAACTGTTACGCCTTCCACACGCCATCGTCGTATGCAGCGTGGCTGCGCAAGGCCGGCTTCACCGTGATGAATCTCGCGAACAACCATGCGTTCGACTACGGCCCGTCCGGGCAGGCCCAGACGCTTGCCGCCCTCGCGACTCAAGATCTCGCGCACACCGGCCGTCCCGGCGAGATCGCCTACCAGCAGGTGGGTGACATCAAGGTCGCCGTCGTCGGCTTTGCCCCGTACCCGTGGGCCCAGTCCTTGACCGACATTCCCGCGGCTCGCCGTCTGGTCAAGAAGGCTGCCGCGAACGCCGACATCGTCATCGTCACGATGCATGCGGGTGCGGAGGGAACGGATCACGCGCATGTGCGGCCCGGGACCGAGACCTATCTCGGCGAGAACCGCGGCAACGTGGTCGCGTTCTCCCACGCCGTGGTGAACGCGGGAGCAGACGTGGTCATCGGAAGTGGCCCGCACGTGCTGCGCGGCATGGAGTGGTACCACGGCCGTTTGATCGCGTACTCGCTCGGCAACTTCGCGGGCTACAAGGTCTTCGCCCTCGGAGGCCTGCTTTCCCAGAGCGGCATCCTCCGTGTGACGCTTCGCGGCGACGGTGGTTTCGACAGCGGCACCCTGGTACCAACCAGACTTGCGGGCGCGGGTATCCCTGCGCTCGATCCGAGCGAGAGCGCCCACGGGATCGTGCGCACGCTCTCCAAGGAAGACTTCGGCACCCGGGGGGTCAAGATCTCGGCCAACGGCGACCTCAGCCGCTGAGTAACGCCTGCGTTCGTGCGAGTGACTGCCCGGTGACGCTTCGCAACTGACGGGAGGAACGATGCGAGAGTTCGACGTGGTGGTAGTCGGTGCCGGCGTGGCCGGCGAGGTCGTCGCAGGAAGGCTCGGACAGAACGGCGTCTCGGTTGCGATCGTTGAGGACCGCCTCGTCGGCGGCGAGTGCTCGTACTACGCCTGCATGCCGTCGAAGGCGCTGCTCAGGCCGGTAGAGCTTGCGCGCGAGGTCGCTCGGGTACCCGGTCTCGAGCTCGGGCCGATCGATGCTGCCGCGGTGCTCCGGCGACGCGATGACGTCATCGGTCACCTCGACGATGCCGGACAGGTGCCGTGGCTCGAGGAGCGTGGCGTCACTCTCGTGCGCGGCCGCGGTCGACTCGACGGCGAGCGCCGCGTCGTCGTCGACGGTGAGGAGTTGAGCGCCAAGGTCGCCGTGGTCGTCGCGACAGGCTCATCCGCTTTGATCCCGGACATCGATGGCCTGCGGGATGCCCGCCCGTGGACGAACATCGAAGCAACGACCGCGACCGAGGTGCCGCCCCGCCTCGCGGTTCTCGGGGGCGGGGTCGTCGGAGTCGAGCTGGGGCAGGCGTGGTCGGCACTCGGGTCGGACGTCACACTCGTCCATCGCGGTGAGCGTCTGATCGAACGGGAAGAGCCGTTCGCCGGCGCCCAGGTGCTCGAGGCCCTCGAGGAAGGAGGAGTCGATGTTCGGCTTCGGCGCTCGGCGGCAAGCGTGTCGCGACAGGAGGCTGTTGTCATCGAGCTCGACGACGGATCCGTCGTCGAGGCGGATGAGGTGCTCGCGGCGTTCGGCCGGGTACCGAGGACGTCCGGGATCGGCCTCGACACGATCGGGCTCGATCCGGGCGGACCGCTCGTCGTCGAGGATGACTTCCGCGTTCCCGGGCACGATTGGCTCTTCGCAATCGGTGACGTCAACGGCCGCGCGCTCCTCACGCACATGGGGAAGTACCAGGGGAGGCTCGTCGCGGACACGATCCTTGGCCGCGAGGTGCGGCTCCGCTCCGACGGACCGCGATCCCCGCGGGTCATATTCACGGACCCGCAGGTTGGGGCCGTCGGCCTCACGCTCGCCGGCGCCGCGGAGGCGGGCCTTCGCGTCAGGCACGTCGATGTCGAAACGAGTGGTAACGCCGGAGGGTCCTTTGTCGGTCGCGGCGCGGTCGGAACCTCGAGGCTCGTCGTCGACGAGGCCAGACGCGTGGTCGTCGGTGCCACGATCACAGGGGCCGAGGTGGCCGAAGCACTCCACGCGGCAACGATCGCGGTTGTCGCCGAGGTAACGATCGACGACCTCTGGCACGCCGTCCCGTCGTTCCCGACGCGGAGCGAGCTCTGGTTGAAGCTGCTCGAGGCATACGGGCTGTGAACGGACACCACCTCGCGCAGGTCAATGTCGCCCGTCTGCGGGCTCCGATCGACGCGTCCGAGACCGCCGACTTCGTTGCTGCACTCGACCCGGTGAACGCGCGTGCCGATAGCGCGCCAGGCTTTGTCTGGAGGTTCCAGACGGAGGACGGGAACGCCACCTCCGTCCGCGTCTTCGACGATCCACTTGTCATCGTCAATTTCTCGGTGTGGGAGTCGATCGAAGCGCTCGAGGCATTCGTCTACCGTGACGAGGGTCATCGTGCGGTGCTTCGCCGCCGCCGTGAGTGGTTCGAACGCGCTGTCGAGTCGCATACGGCGCTCTGGTGGATCGCGGCGGGGACGACCCCGACTGTGGCCGAGGCAACGTCGAGGCTTGCTGAACTGCGGGCCAACGGCCCGACTCAGCGTGCATTCACATTCAAGGATCGGTTCAGCGCGCCAGGGACAAGCCTCTAGGCTTGCCAGATGCCTCCTGTCAGGGCAGACTTCACGTTTCTGTCAGTGGCGAAACTCGGGGAGGCTGCGTGAGCTCGGAGATCGTCGGTCCGCTCGAGCGGACCTCGGAGCGGGAAACAGTCGAGCGTCGATCGATGCGGGCACTCGCGATCGAGTCGCTCGGCCCCCTGACGATCCTGGGCGGCATCGTCTGGGCGATCTTCCAGCCCTACCGCATCGTCTTCTTCGACCATGCCGGGAAAGGCTTCTACGACTACCTCATCCAGCCGCCGTTGCTCGTGATCGGCGTCGGACTCCTGTTCGCACTTGCGATAGCACCCGGTCTCGTAGACGACCTCCGCTGGTCTCGTGGAACCGAGAGCTGAGCTCGTTCACTGGACGTTCGCCGCAGGCTTTCTCCTGCTCGGGCTGATCCTCCTGGCAGAGACGATCGTCGGGCGCGAGGTCTTCGCCATGCGTCGATGGCGGATGTACCTCTGGCCTTGCATCGCCTTCGGAATCGGCGTTGCACTCTGGCCGGTCTCCGTCTTCTTCACGAATTCGACGATCCATATGCTGGCGCACGCCTCGTGGGCCGAGGTCGCGATGTTGGCCGGCGCCGTCCAACTCGCAGTCGTGCGTGGGAAGCTGACGAGCCGCTGGTGGACGTTGTCGCTCTCGTTCACGTTGCTCGTCAGCGCCACCGCATTCCTCGTCCACGAGCAGAACCCGTGGTTCTTCTCACGAGCGGCTTTTCTGCACCACGCGATCGGCTGGACGCTCCTTGTTGCGGCAGTCTTCCCTCTCGGGCAGATCCTGCAACCGCGCCGCTTCGTGTGGAGCGCCGGCTTTGCAATGACGTGGATCGTGCTTGCGGTAATGCTCTTCTGTGACCGGGACGTCGCGCCGATTTTCGGCCACCTCTCGGAATTCGCGAAGGGCACGCCGTGACGCGGTGGCTCATCGCGGTGATGACCGCGGCGCTCATCCTTCCTGCTGTCGCGTCGGGACACGCGACCCTGAACCGTCTCTCGCCGGCAGCCCAATCACGGGTGGAAGCGCCGCCGAGGGCGGTCATGCTGCATTTCGACCAGGGCGTGACGATGACCGCCGGAGCGATCAGGGTGTTCTCGGCCGGAGGTCGGCTCGTGTCAGGCGTGGCTGTGTCGGGCGATCATGGCCGCGCTATCCGGGTGCCGCTACAGGGTCTGCGCCGGGGCGAGTCGTACACCGTGCGCTGGCGGGCTACCTCGTCGGACGGCCACACGGGATCGGGCGTGTACACGTTCGGGATCGGCGTCACGCCGCCGGCTCCGACCGAGGCCTACGGCTCGACCGGGCCGACCTGGACGGACGACGCGGCGAGATGGGCGTTCTTCGTCGCGCTCGCACTACTCGTCGGCTCGACCGGCCTCCGGCTGCTGGTGCTGCGAGAGCCGTTGCCGTTGCCTCTCTCCAACCGGCTCTACGGCATTGCGGCGGCCGGCGGCATCGCGACCCTCAATGTCGGGATTGCAGCGTTCGTGATGAGGGCGGCTGATGCGCTGCAGGTGCCGTTCGTCGATCTGCTGTACGGCGACCTTTCGCCGATGGCCACGAAGACGCGCTTCGGTGTCGCGTTCGTTGCGATGACTCTTGGGTATGCAGTCGTCACGGCGCTCGTCCTTCTCGCGTGGATTCTCGATCGGCCACGGTTGCTCTGGCCGGCGTTCGTGCTCGGCCTCGGATTTGCGACGGGGCTGTCGCTGTCGGGCCATCAGGGCGTCGAGCCGAACGCGACCTTCCTCACCGGGTTCGCCGACTGGCTGCACCTTGCCGCAGCGATGCTCTGGGTCGGCGGACTCGTGGCGCTCGCGGCGTGCGTGTGGCCGCTCGCCCCGGAATTGCGACGGACAGCGTTCCTCGGTTTCTCGCGGATCGCAACCGTTCTCGTCGCCGTCCTCGTGCTGGCGGGCTCGTACCTCTCGCTGGCGCGACTGCCGACGATCTCCGATCTCTGGACGACGAGCTACGGCCAGATACTGGTCGTCAAGATCGCGATCGTGTGCGTCGCTCTCGGCTGGGGGGCGGTGCACCACTTCTTCGTGCGGCCGCGGCTGGAACGCGACAACGCTCCGCGTGGTCTTCGGAGAAGCCTGATCGGCGAAAGCTCGGTGGCGATTCTCGTCTTGCTGGTCGCGGCTGTGCTCGTCAATGCACGTCCGCCCGCGGTTGAGCCCGCGGCCGGGGCGAGAGCAGCCTCTACCCTGCCTCGGTGACCAGGCTTGTCGCAATTACGGGTGGGGCCGGCTTCCTCGGTCTCCATCTTTCCCGCCACGCGCTCGCTGAGGGGTGCGCCGTGCGGACGCTCGACGTCGCCGCGCTCGACGACCGCGAGCTCGAGAGTGGGGTCGAGGAGGTTCGGGGCGACATTCGCTCGGAGCACGACGTGCTCGCACTGGTGGCCGGCGCCGACGTCGTCGTCCACGCCGCTGCAGCTCTGCCGATTCAGGCGTCCCGGGACGCGATCCGCTCCGTCAACGTCGAGGGCACGGCGAACGTTCTCGCCGCCGCCCTTCGCGCCGGGGTGCGACGCGTCGTCGTGATCTCGTCCACCGCCGTGTACGGGGTTCCCGAGCGGCATCCCATCGATGAGAACGACCCGCTCGTCGGCGTGGGCTGGTACGGGGAGTCGAAGATCGAGGCCGAGGACATCGCCCGTGCATTCGGCCGGCGCGGGCTCGATGTCGCGATCGTACGGCCGAAGACGTTCATCGGCCCCGAGCGTCTCGGCGTCTTCGAGATCCTGTTCGACTGGATCAGAGAAGGACGGCGAATCCCGATCCTCGGCGCCGGCAACAATCGCTACCAGCTCCTCGCGGTCGAGGATCTCGTCGATGCCGTGACGCGCGCGTTCGACGCCCCCGTCGGAGGCGAGGCACTGAACGTCGGTGCGGGCTCGTTCGGAACCGTGCGGGACGATCTCCGGGCGTTGATCGACCACGTCGGCTCGGGCTCGCGACTGTGGTCCGTGCCGGTCTGGCCGGCCGAGGTGTCGCTGCGCGCCCTCGAGCTCGCCCGGCTATCGCCGCTCGCGGAGTGGCACTACAAGACGGCTCACAAGGACTCCTTCGTCTCGATCGAGAAGGCGCGCACGCTCCTCGATTGGGAGCCACAGCTCTCGAACGCCGAGACGTTGTGTGCCACCTACGACTGGTACCTCGCCCATCTCGGCGAGATGCGCGGCGCAGGGACAACGCACCGCGTGCCCTGGAACCAGCAGGCGCTCGGGCTGTTGAAGCGCTTCAGCTGATCGCGAGAAGGATCCAGGCTAGGCTGCGCCGCACATGCGCGACCTCGCCGACTACCGCTCCGAGTTCCCGATCCTGGAGCACACGACGTACCTGATCAACCACTCGCTCGCAGCTATGCCGGCGAAGGCCGAGGAGCGGCTTGCCGAGTACGCGCGGATGTGGAAGGAGCGCGGTATCCGCTCGTGGGGCGAGGGCTGGTGGACGATGCCGATGACGGTGGGTGATCAGATCGGCCGCATCATCGGTGGCGCTCCCGGCACGACCGTGATGCACCAGAACGTCGCCGTCGCCGAGGCGGTCGTGCTCTCGTCGTTCTTCCCGATCGACCCGGCGCGCAATCGCGTGGTCTACGAACGGGGGAACTTTCCCTCGGTGCGCTACCTCTACCAGGCGCAACCCGGTCTCGAGGTCGTCGTTTGCGAGGACGACGGCGCCATCGTCGACGCGATCGACGAGAGGACACTCCTCGTCCCGATCAGCCACGTCCTCTTCAAGACAGGCGAGATCCAGGAGATCGAGCCGATCATCCGACGGGCGCACGAGGTCGGAGCGCTCGTGATCCTCGATTGCTACCAGAGCGCCGGGATCGTTCCGTTCGACGTCACGGCGCTCGATGTCGACTTCGCCGTCGGGGGCTCCGTCAAATGGCTCAACGGTGGTCCTGGCAACGGCTGGCTGTACGTCAGGCCCGACCTCGCCGAGCGCCTCGAGCCGACCTTCACCGGCTGGCAGGCACATGAGCGACCCTTTGGTTTCGAGGAGGAGATGCACTACGCAGCAGGTGCAGCTCGCTTCCTCACCGGCACGCCGAACGTACCCGCTCTCTACGCTGCGACGGCCGGATACGACCTGATCGAGGCGGTTGGCGTCGACCGAATCCGTGAGAACTCGTTGCGTCAGACTCAGCTCCTGATCGACCTGGCCGACGCGGCCGGCTTCGAAGTGCGAAGCCCTCGGAGCTCGGCGAGGCGCGGCGGTACCGTCACCGTTCACGTGCCAGAGTTCGCCGCAGTCCACAGGGAGCTGACCGAGAGACAGATCCTGTGCGACTTTCGTCCCGACGCCGGCATCCGGCTCGGGCCGCACTACTACAACGCCGACGACGAGCTCCGCTTCGCAATCGAGCAGATCGGAGAGATCGTCGAGAGCGGCGCGTACGTGCAGCACCTGGGTGTCGTCGCCCGGCACTAGCCTCTAGCGGTCGGACGAGGCAGTGATCTCCAGCAGGTACGCAATCATCACGTTGTCGCCGCCGACCGCAAGGTGGTGTGCGTCAGAGAGCTCCTCGGCGCGGGCGATCTGGGCAGCATTCGACTCGAACAGCTCCCCGAACGGGAAGAAGCTGTAGTCCACAACGCTGGCCGCGAGCCCGTGGGAGGCGAGGAGCTCCGCCGTCCTGACCTGGCTCAGGATCGACAGCTGCAGTACGAGTGCGCGCCCCCCCGGGTGCAGGAGGTCTGGGAGGAGGGCGATGAACCGATCGAAGACGTTCCGTCCCCAGAAGTCGAGAGGGCGATGGCCACTTGGCTCCTCGTATGGGTCGACGGGCATCTGATAGAGGCTCGCCGCGATGACGTCGAACCGCTCAGTGGGCTCCCACTGGAAGAGATCGATCGTCTCGCCCGTCACCCGATCGGATACACCGTTGCGGAATGCATTTGCAAGGGTGTTGGCAACAGAGCCTCGGTCGATGTCGATCGCATGCACGGATGCCGCCTCGTTGAGGGCGAGCTGGACGGCGAGGATCCCGCAGCCGCACCCAACATCGAGGCAGACACTGTCCTTTCCGAGCCCGGTTCGTTGGAGATGCTTCCAGAGGAGGTAGCTGCCTTGCGTCGGAACGAACACGCCAGCCTCGACGGCGAGGTCCGGGAACGGGAGAGGGTAGATCGCCCGACCGTCGTCGTCGCGCCAGGCCTCGACGGTCGGTGTCGCTACTCCGTGGGGAGCTGCTGACGGCGACGCAACGCGGTGATGCCCCGCTGCTACTCCCTCGAGTGCCGTGGCCACCGCTGCAATGTGCTGCGGCGTCACGCCGCAGCAGCCGCCGACGATCTGGGCGCCCTCGCCCCGCCATTCCAGAGCCAGGTCGGCATATCCGGCCGAATCGATCCGCTTGTCGAACTGCCAGCGCCCCCGGGTGAGATGACCGAGGTTCGGGTAGACGCCAAGAGGCAGATCGGTGAAGTCGCGAAGCCAGCTGATCATCCCCGGCACGTGGTCGACCGGAAGGCAGTTGATCAGGAGCGCGCCAACGCCCATCTCCTCGAACCGGCGGGACGCTCGGCCGAAAAGGTCACCCTCGGGCGGACCCCAGTGCTGGCCGTACACGCCACAGACACCGTGCCGGCAGCGCCTGAAGGAGAGCCAGACTGGCAGTCCGAGCTCGAGGAGGCTCTCGACGAGGGCAAAGGTCTCCGGCTCACGGATGAGTGAGAGCGTTTCGAGTAGTACCAGGTCGGGTGGCTCGTCCTCGAAGATCTTCGCGAGAAGTCGCGTCGTTCCGTCGCGTCCGGGGGACTCCGCCTCCTCGGAGATGGAGAACGCGACCGCTGGGCGGCGGGTTGCGGTCTCCAATGCCGCAGTCCGCGCGAGTCGAATGCCGGTCCGGGCGATGTCCATCCAGTGCAGAAGCCCGGCGTCGCCAGGGCCGCCGCCGCGCGCGTCGGCCAGGACCGACCAGGTATCGGTCGAGATCACGTCGCAGCCTGCCGCGACGTACGCGCGGTGGACGTCGACGACAGCTTCGGGGGCGCGATAGAGCGGCCAGGTTCCCCACAGGTCGTCGCCCTCCCCTCGGGTTGAAACGGGAAGAACGTCCTGGAGTTCGGTCGCAATGCCGCCGTCGAGGATCACGCACGCCCCGGCGGCGAGCTTCTGCGAGACCGCTGCATAGGGCTTCGGTGCACTGCCCGTGTTCGCCATCCCGATCGCGCACGATACCCGGCCGCGTAGCCTGTCGCGGTGAGCACCGTGCAACCGTTGACGAAGGCGCTCGCCGGCTTCATGCTCGGCGCGGCCGGAATGTTCGCGACGATGTATTCGACGCAGGCGATCCTGCCGGAGCTCTCGCGTGAGTTCGACGTCAGTCCGTCTCGCGCGGGTCTCTCGATCTCGGTGGTCGTGCTGGCCGTCGCGATCGGAGGGTTCGTCTGGGGCCCGGTCTCGGACAGGATCGGGCGTCCGCGCGCGATCCGGATGGCGAGCCTTCTGCTCGTGCTGCCCTCGATCGGCGTTGCTCTTGCTCCAGGATTTGCCGCTCTCCTGATCTGCCGCACCCTTCAGGGCCTCTGCATGCCTGGGTTGCTGGCGGTGGGTGCGCCCTATGTCGTCGAGGCGTTCGTCCCCCGGATCGGCTCACGAGCCATGGGGTACTACGTATCGGCGCTCGTCGCCGGTGGACTGATCGGACGACTGGGCGTCGGGCTCGCTAGTGCCCTGATCGGCTGGCGGGTAGCGATCGGGCTGCTCGCAGTGCTCCCTCTCGTCGCAGCGCTCGCCATGCGTCGAGGCCTTCCGGAGCCGCCGCTACCCCCACGAGGTGGCGGTATCGCGCGCCACCTCACGAACCCTCGGCTGCTCGGCGTGTCGGTCGGCGGCGGGGCGTTGTTCTTCACGTTCGTCGGCACGTTCACCTACGTCACCTACCGGCTCGAGGAGCCCCCGTTTTCCTACTCCGTGGCGGTCTCGAGCCTGGTCTTCCTCCTGTGGGTGGCAGGGCTCACCGGACCGCTCGCGGGGCGGGTGGCGGACCGCGTCGGTTGGCGGCGCGTGGCTCTCGGTACCGTCGCCCTCTCCGCAGGAGGAGTCCTGCTGACGCTGCCGGACGTCCTGCCGCTGCTCGTTCTCGGGCTCGCCTGCATAGCCGGCGCGATGTTCACGGGATACACCGCCACGCAGCTCGGAGTCAGTGATGTCGCCCGGGTCGACCGTGGGGCGGCGACGGCTCTCTACTTTGGCATCTACTACAGCAGCGGCGCGCTCGGCGCCTATCTCCCCGGCCTCGCGTGGCAGGAATGGGGGTGGGGCGGGGTGGCCACGACGGGCCTTGCAGCGCTTGTCGTGGCCGTCGCGGGGATCGCTTACGCCGGAACCGGGACCGGCGACAAGCTTCGGGTCGACTCGACGCAACCCCTCGCGCCCTCGGCCTGACCTCACGCCCGTGGCGCGGGATCGCCTGCCGTTCTACGATGTCAGACGTGACATCGCTCTCCGCCCGCAGCGACGATGTTCTGGCACGGATCGTCTCCACCGTTGCCTCGACGCTCGAGCTCGACGAGGTCCTTCGCGCCGTCGTGCGGCTCCTTTCCGATGCGAGCGCCGTCCATGCGTGCTTCGTCTACCTCGTCGAGGGAGAGCAGCTCGTATTGCGGGCCGCAGGAGATCCGTACGAGGGGCTCGTCGGCTCGATCGCCCTCGAGCGGGGAAGCGGGCTCGCGTGGTGGGCCGCCGAGCGCAACGAGCCGGCCTTCATCCCGGAAAACCTGCTGGACGATCCGCGCGTCGCGTACGTCCCCGAGCTCGAGGAGGAGAGCTTCCAATCCCTTCTCAGCGTCCCGATAGCAGCGCGCGACGGCACCGTCATCGGAGTCATCAGCGCTCACACGGTGGCTCCGCGCGCGTTCACGCAAGCCGAGGTCGACTTCGTCGTCACGAGTGCGTCGCTCGTTGCCGGTGCGATCGAGAACGCACGGCTCTACGACGAAACGCGCACGCGAGTGCTCGAGCTCGAGGCAATCACCGAGCTCGCCGAGGTGATAGCAGGCGCGAGGACCCTCGACGAGCTGATGCCTGAGGTCGCGAGTCGTGCGCGCGGTCTTCTTCGGGCAAGCGCCTGCCACGTCTACCTGCTCGAGCCGGGAAGCGAGGAGCTCGAGCTCCGGGCTTCGGCGCCGGCCGGCTCCGAGACGCGTCGAACCCTGGGGCTCGCCGAGCTCGGACCGGAGCTCGCGCGTGGTGGTCGCGCCTCACGCGTCGCTGTGCCGCTCATCGCCGGTGACGAGCTGCTCGGCTTGCTCGTTGCGGAGCGAAGCTCGGCCGTCGACATCGCACGAGCGATAGCCAGCCAGATCGCCGTCGGAGTGAAGAAGATTCAGCTGATCGAGCGCCTCACCGAGAAGAACCTGATCACAGACTTCTTCGAGGATCTTGCGGGCGGGCGCGTTGGCGGGATCGTCGAGGGAAGGGCGGTGCGCCTCGGGTGCGACCTCGACCGACCACACATCGTCTTCGCTGCCGAGCCGGCTGACGATTCGCTGGAACGAGCCCTGTTGGCGCAGCTCCCCGGCTCGCTCTGCGACCGCCGGGAGGACTCGCTGCATGGTTTGCTCAGACTCCCCGCAAGTGGTGGCGAGCGAGTCGCGACAGAGATCGTGCGGCGAGTGCACGCTGACTGCGAGGGGCCGGTGGCGATCGGCCTCTCGAGCCCGTGTGTCGGCCTCGTGAGCTTCGTCGAAGCCTTTGAGGAGGCCCGTCAAGCGCTTTTCGGGACGACCGTGCTCAAGCGCGAGGCGTCGGTGGTCGCGTTCGAGGAGCTCGGCGCCTACAAGTACCTCCTGCGGATCGCCGCCGACGGAGGGGTGCGCGACGCAACGATCGAAGCCGTCACGCGCCTCTCTCAGTACGACGACGACCGAGGCGCGTCGCTGCTGCCGACGCTCGAGGAGTTCCTGGAGCGGCGCGGGAACATCAGCGCCACGGCCGACGCGCTCTACATTCATGCGAACACGCTGCGGCAGCGCCTGCGTCGGATCGGTGAGCTCGCGGGTATCGACCTGCGCCGCGACGATTGGTTGATGATCGAGATCGCCGTGAAGCTCGTGCAGCTCCGTATTGCCCGTTCCTCGCGCTAGGACACATCCCACATAACGGCGGCGCTGATGGTGGAGCCTGTCGCCATCGATCCGATGTCGCCCGGATGATACGAGTTGTCTCCTCTACCGAACGAGGAGGGATTTCCAGTGGGCACCGAGACGGCAAAGCTCGAAACGATCCGTGCGACGATGAAGGATCGGGGGGTCGAGTTCATTTTCGCCCAGTTCGTCGACATGTACGGGCGTCCGAGCGCCAAGCTGATCCCGGCAGAGAGACTGGACGGACTCGTCGAGGAGGGTGCGGGATTCGCGGGATTTGCAGCCGGCGAGATCGGCCAGCTGCCGAGCGACCCCGACATCGCCGCGATGCCCGATCTCGACAGCTTCACGCTCGTGCCCTGGCAGGAGAACCTGGCACGGTTCGCCTGCGATGTGACGGTAGAGGGAGAGGCGTGGCCGTACTGTCCGCGCACGATCCTGCGCAATGTTACGGCTCAGGCTCGAGCGCAGGGGTACGAGTTCAAGATCGGGATCGAGCTCGAATACTTCCTCGTGCAGCTGAATGCCGACGGCTCGATCGAGATCGCGGACAAGCTCGACACGCTCGAGAAGCCGTGTTACGACATGGCCGGCCTGACGCGACAGTACGACTTCTTGACGACGGTCTCGCGCTACTGCAACGAGCTCGGCTGGGGCAACTACGCGAACGATCATGAGGACGCGAACGGGCAGTTCGAGCAGAACTTCGAGTACGACGAGGCGCTCGTCAGTTGCGATCGCGCCATCTTCTTCCGTTACATGGTCCACACGCTCGCTGAGCAGTACGGCAGGATCGCGACGTTCATGCCGAAGCCCTTCACGACGCTGACCGGTAACGGGTGCCACTTCCACATGTCGCTCTGGAAGGACGGGGTCAATGTCTTCCTCGACGAAGCGGACCCACGGGGGCTCGGCCTCTCCGAGCTGGCCTACAATTTCGTCGGCGGCTTGAAGACGCACGCCCGTGCCTACAGCGCGTTGACGGCCCCGACCGTGAATTCCTACAAGCGGTTGAAGCTGGGCTCCACCTCGAGCGGCGCCACCTGGTCGCCCGTCTGGATCTCGTACGGCTACAACAACCGCACGCAGATGCTGCGGATCCCGGCGCCGGGCCGGATCGAGGACAGGACGGTCGACGGGTCCTGTAACCCGTACCTGGCGGCGGCTGCCGTGTTGGCCTCAGGTCTCGACGGTGTCGCGAACAAGCTCGATGCCGGCGAGCCGAACTCGGAGAACCTGTACAGCTTCCCGTACGAGGAGCTCGTCGGTCGCGGCCTGCGGGCTCTGCCTTCCACTCTTCACGAGGCGACCGTCGAACTCGAGCAGGATGACGTCCTTCGTGCCGCTCTCGGCCGGACGCGGGAGAACGAGGAGTACGTCGACTACTACCTGCGGGTCAAGCGGGACGAATGGTCGCGCTATCACGAGCAGGTGAGCGCATGGGAAGTGCGCGAGTACCTGACTCGCTTCTGATGTGCGGGATCGTCGGCCTGTTCGCGAAGTCGCCCGAGATCGAGGAGCACCTCGGTACTCATCTCGTGGCGATGCTCGCGCAGATGAGCGACCGCGGCCCCGATAGCGCCGGGATCGCGGTCTATCGCGAGCCGGTCACGAGCGGGCTGACGAAGCTGACGCTCTACTCGCCGCGTCCGTCCGAGGACTGGCGGGCCGTTGCGGCAGCGATTGGTGGGGAGGTGGATTCCGTTCGTGCGAGCCACGCTGTCATCGTCGTGGCGGCGGAGGCAGTCGAGGCGGAGTCCCGCGTGCGCACGACGCGTGCTGATCTCCGGGTCATGAGCGCGGGGCAGGTGATCGAGATCTACAAGGATGTCGGGTTACCCGAGGTGTTCGCCGACGAGTTCGAGCTCGCGAACCTGCGCGGCAGCCACGCCCTCGGCCACACGCGGATGGCGACCGAGAGCCGGGTCACGACCGAGGGGTCGCACCCGTTCTCGACGGGTCTCGATCTGTGTCTCGTGCACAACGGCTCGCTCTCGAACCACAACACCCTGCGTCGCTCCCTCCGGCGCGAGGGGATCGAGTTCCAGACCGAGAACGACACCGAGGTCGCTGCCGGCTACCTCGCCTGGCGGCTTCGTGAAGGAGCATCGCTCGAGCAGGCCCTCGAGGGCTGCCTCGACGACCTCGACGGCTTCTACACCTTCGCTGTCGGCACAGCCGACGGTTTCGCCGTACTACGCGACCCGATCGCCTGCAAGCCCGCGGTGCTCGCCGAGACCGACGATTGGGTCGCAATGGCCTCCGAGTACCACGCCATCGCCGTGCTACCCGGAGCCGACGACGCACGCATGTGGGAGCCCGAGCCGGGGGTCGTGTACGTCTGGGACAGAGCAGCCGTCGCATGACGGCGACGCTCGAAGCCGAGGTCGTCGACCTCTCGGTAACGCCGCTGCGCGAGCTCAACCAGCGCCTTCACGATGTCGCGCTCTCCGACGAAGGCCCTCGCCGATGGAGGATCGTCAATCCCCGCGGTGCCCATGCTGTCGCGTGCGGCCTCGACGCAGAGCTCGAGGTCGAGATCGACGGGCACGTCGGCTACTACTGCGCCGGCATGAACAAGCATGCAGCGGTGCGCGTGCGCGGCAACGCCAGCACGGGGATCGCCGAGAACATGATGTCGGGCCTCGTCGTCGTCGAGGGCAGTGTCAGTCAGTCGGCCGGAGCGACCGCCCACGGAGGGCTCCTCGTCGTCCACGGCGACGCCGCCGCACGCTGCGGCATCTCGATGAAAGGAGTCGACATCGTCGTTCGCGGCTCCGTCGGGCACCTCAGTGCGTTCATGGCGCAAACCGGCTGCCTCGTCGTGTGCGGGGACGCAGGCGATGCCCTCGGCGACTCGATCTACGAGGCGCGCCTGTACGTTCGCGGTGAGGTCGCCGGGCTCGGCGCGGATTGCGTCGAGAAGGAGATGCGTGGTGAGCACGTGGAGCAGGTGCGCGGCCTCCTCCAACGAGCGGGGATCGACGACGTCGATCCGGCCGGCTTTCGACGGTACGGCTCGGCCCGGAAGCTCTACAACTTCACGATCGACAATGCGGGAGCCTACTGATGAGCGGCTGGCAACCCGGCCTGCGTGAGTCGGCCCTCTTCGACCGCAACGTGATCGCAGAGATCCAACGCGCCGCACGCGAGGGGATCTACGACATCCGCGGCTTCGGAGCGAAGCGCAAATTGCCGCATTTCGACGATCTCCTCTTCCTCGGTGCGAGCGTCTCGCGCTACCCGCTCGAGGGTTACCGCGAGCGCTGTGACACGACGGTGACGCTCGGTACCCGATACGCGAAGAAGCCGCTCGAGCTGAAGATCCCGATCACGATTGCCGGCATGAGCTTTGGTGCTCTGTCGGCCCCGGCGAAGGAAGCGCTCGGCCGTGGCGCGACCGAGGTGGGGACGTCAACGACCACCGGTGACGGCGGGATGACGCCGGAGGAGCGAGGCCATTCCGAGATTCTCGTCTACCAACTTCTGCCGTCTCGCTACGGGATGAATCCCGACGATCTCCGCAAGGCGGATGCGATCGAAGTTGTCGTCGGGCAGGGAGCGAAGCCGGGCGGCGGCGGCATGCTGCTCGGCCACAAGATCTCCGACCGCGTCGCAGCGATGCGCGATCTGCCGAAGGGGATCGATCAGCGCAGCGCCTGTCGTCACCCCGACTGGACGGGACCCGACGATCTGGAGATCAAGATCGGGGAGCTGCGCGAGATCACCGACTGGGAGAAGCCGATCTTCATCAAGGTCGGTGCCACGCGCACCTACTACGACGTGCAGCTTGCAGTGAAGGCAGGCGCCGACGTCATCGTCGTCGACGGCATGCAGGGAGGCACAGCTGCAACGCAGGACGTCTTCATCGAGCACGTCGGCATTCCGACGCTGTGCGCCATTCCGCTTGCCGTCCAGGCGTTGCAGGAGCTCGACATGCACCGCAAGGTGCAGTTGATCGTCTCGGGCGGGATCCGCAGCGGCGCGGATGTGGCGAAGGCGCTCGCGCTCGGCGCGGATGCGGTCTCGATCGGCACTGCTGCACTGATCGCGATGGGTGACAACAGTCCCGACTACGAGGCCGAGTATCAGAAGATCGGCAGCTCGGCGGGCTACTACGACGATTGGCAGGCCGGCCGCGACCCGACCGGGATCTCCACCCAGGACGACGAGCTCTCAGCACGCTTCGACCCGGTGCTCGGCGGGCGGAAGGTGGCCAACTACCTTCGCGTCCTGACGCTCGAGACGCAGACGCTGGCGCGCGCCTGCGGCAAGTCGCACGTCCACAACCTGGAGCCGGAGGATCTCGTAGCACTCACGATCGAGGCGGCGGCGATGGCCCGCGTCCCGCTCGCCGGCACCGACTGGATTCCCGGGGCGGCTGCCCTGGCGTGACATCGCACGGGCTGGCCCGTTCCAATTCTTGACTACGTCCGCCCAGTGCGTTTCAATCGTCACGTTCGGGCGGCCCTACCAGGGAGGCGAAGTGGTTGATTTCGACAGCAGACTGATAGACGTCCCGGAGGCTTCGGGCGGTCTCGCGCGCGAGACGAACTGGTGGGGCGCGTTCGTCATTGGCCTTGCAGGGACAGTGCTCATCATCGGGCTGATCGGCTACGCGCTCTTTGCGCTCGGCGGCTTCGCGATCGTCCTGTTCGCAATCATCACCGGGATCGGGGTGTTCCTGTGCTTCTGCCTCGCCGAGATGGCGGCGACCTGGCCGGAACGCGCCGGCGGCCTGCCGTCGTACGCCTTCGAGACGTTCAAGCCTGTTGGCAACAACTTCTCGCGGCACGTTGGCGGCCTCTCGTCGTGGGCGTACTGGCTCGGGTGGTTCACGGTCGCCCCGATCAACGCGTTCCTCGCCGCGCTCTACATCGTCCAGCTGTTCAGCATCAACTTCGGTGGCTCGTTCGGCCCGATCAGCTCCAAGTTCGGTGCCGAAGTCCCGGTTGACGTCTTCGTCGTCGGCACGATCCTACTGCTCGTGATGTTCGTCCCCTGCTGGCTCGGCATCCGCCTCGGCGCGACGTTCGCCACCGTGCTCGGTGTCCTGACGATCATTCCGCTCGTTCTCCTCTGCATTCTCCCGCTCTTCAAGCCCGGCTCACTCGACGGGTTCCACAACCTCTCGCTGTCTCTCTCCTCCTCCCCGGCCGGGGCCAAGGGAAGCTGGCAGCTGATCCTCGGCTGGGCGTTCATCTTCACGTGGTCGGTCCTGGCGATGGAAGCCGCAGCGTGCTACATCGGCGAGTGCCGCGAGCCGGTGCGTGACGCCAAGATCGCGATCACGGCCGAGGGCCTGTTCGGCTTCTTCATCTACGTCACGCTCCCGATCATGGTCTTCGCCGTGCTCGGGACGGCCGGGTTCGACCAGCTCGCGAAGGACAATCCGGGCTGGATCGGCGACGCGAACGTCCTGTTCCAGGGGTACGTCGACAAGATCTTCGGCGTCAACCGTTTCTGGACGTGGTTCATCGGACTGTCGCTGATCATCGCGCTCAGCCTTTCGGTGCTGAACGCAATCATGGGTGCCTCGCGCGGCATGTACCAGAACGCACACGACGGGATCCTGCCGCGCGCCTTCGGCTGGGCGAACAAGCACAAGGCGCCGTCGTTCTCGATGCTCGTCAGCCTGATCTGCTCGATTCTGGTCCTCACCGTCGGTTCGCCGCTGCAGATCTACGTGTTCTCGAACATGGGCTACCTGTTCGCGCTGGCCGTGTCGCTGATCGGCTACGGCATCTTCCGCTCGATGCGCGAAGACACGCCACGGGAACTGAAGATGCCCCGCGCCTTTGGGCCGCTCGGCCTCATCGTCGGGGTCCTCGGCCTGCTGCTGTGGGCGATCGGTGGCTACTACGCCGCTGACTACGCCGTCGGGCCTGGCTATCGCTGGCTGTACTGGATCGGCCTGATCCTGCTCGCCCTCTACTTCCCGCTCTACTGGTGGCGGATGCTCGAGGACAGGACGCTCGGCAGCACTCCGGATCCGGTCGTCGAGCCGACCGCTGGGGGCTCGGCCTAGCGGTGCCGTTCCACCGACGCCGCTTCGACGTCCAGCCCACCAACCACGTCGAGGTCATGCTCGCCTCGGACGGGCGCCAGGACTACTCCGAGAGGGCGGTCGCACGCGCGGCCGCCCTCTCGGAGTCCGGGCCTGTCGCGGTCGTCACGATCGCCAAGATCTACGGTTCGTCGTTCGGCATCCCGCATCCGGGGCTCCTCCCCACGAAAGCGGAGCTGGCGGAGCGTCAGCGGTGGGTGGCGGGAGCTGTTCGTACGTTGCACGAAGGTGGCGCCACGGCCGACGGGCAGGTTGCCGCAACGCGGCGGACGGCAAAGAAGCTCGCAGCCGTAGCCCGTGCCCGGGGGGCGCGGGTGATCGTGATCGACGAGACAACCGTCTCCAACCGGCTCCGTCGCATGGTCGAGGGCGACGTCGGCGCTGAACTGAGGCGCAAGCTGCGCAAGGACGGCGTGCAGGTCGAGGTCGTACCGCACGCAGCCGACGGGCCGAGCTGACCTCTGCTGCCAGGTCGGCTCGCGGCGGGCGCGCTGTGCCTAAGCGTCGTGCTTCGCAGGCGCGGGCCGTGGGCCCATGCCGCGCGAGAACCGATATTCCTTCGGGCCGGTCTCGGCGTTCAGGACTGCTGCAATCGATTTGATGAGCTTCGTCATCGTGGCTCCTTGGCTCGTGGTGTCGGACCGGATTAGGTATAAAGCAAAGCGAGCGCATCAAGAGATTTCAGGAAGCAATGCTTCATAGCGATCAGAGCGGTCCTGACCCAGGCGTCCCGTTCACGGCGACCACCGGTGTCGATGCGCTCGATCGCGCCCTGAACGGCCTCTTCTGGGGAGACAACGTCGTCTTTGCGGCGGACGATGCAGCCGATGTGGAGCCGTTCTACCTGGCGGTGGCGGCGAAAGCACCGCTCTATGCAGCGTCGGCCTTCGTCACGCTCGTGCGAGAGCCGGCCGAGCTCGAGCACGCGTACCCCGGGCTCGAGATCGTCGATGCACGAGTCGACAGCCGCCTGTCGCAGCCGCGGCCCCTGCTCGATGCGATAGCGAGGAGATGCGCCGGCACACCACGGCAGCTCCTCCTGTTCGACTCGCTCGGGGCGATGAGCGACCGCTGGGGCCGCGAGACGGCCGGCCGGTTCTTCTCACGTGGCTGTCCTCTCCTCCTCGGGCTCGGCGCGATCGCGTACTGGTCGCTCCCGGCAGCCGGCCACATACCGACCCTTCGCCGCGAGATCGAAGGCATCACGCAATGCGTGCTCGACGTCGGTGACGGCCGACTCCGGATCACAAAGGCCGAGGGTCGTCCGCCCGGGATCGAGGGAAGCGTCTTTCGGTACGCGCTCGAGGGCGGGCTGCCGGTGCTCGCCGCCGCGCCTGCAGCGGCCCGGCTCGGTGCAGCGCTCAGGAGCCTTCGGACCGCGCGCCATCTGAGCCAGGCCGACGTCGCTCGACTGGCAGGTGTCTCTCCGAGTGCCATCTCGCAGGCGGAGCGTGGTCGGCGGGGCCTGTCGCTCGAGACGCTGCTCGACCTGGCGGCAAAGCTGAATATCACCCTGGATGAGCTGCTGCGTGGGGACGTGGCGCCGGGCTATCGTCTCGCCCGTCGAGACGATCCACGTCACGCCGAGACGGACCGGCCCGTGCCGCTCCTCGACGACCCGCGGGCCGGTCTTCGGGTGTATCTCGTCCGCCTCTCACCCGGTGGGAGCGCGACGCCCGATTTCGTCCACAAGGGAGTCGAAGTCGTGAACGTCGCGACGGGGCTCGTGCAGGTGCTGCTCGCCTCGGGCGGACCGGTGCTCCGTCAGGGAGAGGCGTTGATCGCCGATCGCAGCGGGGTCAGCGGCTGGCGCAACCTGAGCGACCGCGAGGCGATCGTCTTCTGGGTGCTCCACGACGACCCGGGCGCTGTGAGCAGCTGACGGCTGTCGGCCGGAGCCGGGCTTCGCCCGGCGGGAGGCCCGCTGAGTTCAAACCGTGCTGTGCGGTGAAGGAGGGGGCTCGTGGGGGAACCATGGGTTCCCCCACGCTCCGTCTTCTGGGTGCTCCACGACGACCCGGGCGCTGTGAGCAGCTGACGGTTGTCGGCCGGAGCCGGGCTTCGCCCGGCGGGAGGCCCGCTGAGCTCAAACCGTGCTGTGCGGTGAAGGAGGGGGCTCGTGGGGGAACCATGGGTTCCCCCACGCTCTAGGACCAGGGATAGGGCGAGTTCGAGACGGGGTGGAGGTCGCCGGTCGCGAAGCGCTCGAAGCGGAACGGCGTCAGGAGCGGCGCCGAGTCTCCGCAGATGACCCTGGCCACCTCGCGGCCGACGCCGATCATCTTGTAGCCGTGGTTGGAGTCGAGGATGCCGTAGACGTTCGGCTTGAGGTAGTCGAACACCGGGAAGTTGTCCGCGGTGAACGAGCCGACACCGCCCGACCGGGCCTGCTTGTAGAGAGGACGGCAGCCCTCGAACCGGCTCATGGCGTGTGAGAGCGCTGCACACCACATGTCGGGGAACTCGTCGTCCACGTTCGTGGTGGACGGGTACGGGTCGAGCTCGACGTCGCCGTCGACGGTGAGCGGTGAGGCGCCGCCCTGGACGCCGTGGCGGTCGCGCTTGTAATAGATGCCCCACAACTCGTCGGTGATCAGGCGACCATCATCCGTGTAGAGCGGCGCGTCGGTGTCGAGATGCACGACGGGGGGCGCGCCACCGTCTGCCGTGTCGAACATCAGCGGGTCGACGGTGATCTCGCCCTCCTGCAGGTTCCAGTACGTCCACATCGGCTGATCGCGCGCGACGTCGCCGGATGGGGTGTGGATGTCGATCGTCATCGGCAGGCCGAGCATGCCCCAGAAGTGCTTGGCCCACGGACCGGGTGCGATTACGACCTGCTCGCCGACGGCGATCCGGCCCTTGTCGGTCTCGACGGCCGTCACCGTGTCGTCGTCGCCGACCTCGAAGCCGGTCACCTCGACGTACGAATGGATCTCAACGTTCTCCTCGAGGCACTTGTCGCGGAGGCCCATCACCGACTCGACGTTGAAGGCGAATCCACCCTGGTGCTCGTGGAGGCAGACGGTGACGCCCTTCGCGCGCCAGTCCGGGAACAGCTCCTTCATGTGCGCGTCTACGTCTGACTCGCCGAGGTAGAGATCCGAGCGGTAGCCGATGCGCTGATGACGCTCGAAGACGGCGCTGAGGTCGCTCTCCTGCACCTGCGGGCCGAGCGCGATGTAACCGACGCTGTTGTAGTGGTAGGCCTCGGGGTCGGACTCCCACACCTCGACGCACGCCTGCATCAGCTCGCTCATGGCGGGCTGGAAGTAGTTGTTGCGGACGACGCCGCACGCGATGCCGGTGGCGCCGGCACCCGGAGTTGCCTTCTCGAGCACGACGATGTCGGAGCCCGAGCCGGTGCCGCGCCGGCGGAGCTCCACGGCGAGGTGGTAGGCCGTCGACAGGCCGTGCATGCCGGCGCCGACGACGACGAAGCGAGATGAAGCGGGTGTCATAATTTATTGCCTCCCAGGCAATGGCATGTCAAAAGAGTATGCTAGGAGCGTATCATGGCGCGCACCGGTCAACCAGCAGTTCGTCACGTCGCCGCAGTCGAGCGGGCGTTTGCCGTGCTCGACGCCCTTGCCGATGGTGGCGAGCTCGGGACGAACGAGATTGCACGTCGTACGGGGATCAACGCCAGCACCGTGTCGCGACTCCTCTCAACGCTCGCCTCGGCACGGTTCGTCGAGCACGTCTCCGAGACGGGGCGCTACCGCTTGTCGTTGCGGCTGATCGAGCTCGGGAACGCGGTGCTCGGGCGCCTCGATCTCCGCGCGCTCGCCCGGCCTCATTTGCAAGCACTCGTGAAGGACACCGGCGAGACGGCAACCCTCTCGGCCCCCGGGGAGCGTGACGCGATCACCGTCGACTTCGCACACGGTTCCGCGGGCGTCCAGAGCGTCGCCCAGCTCGGTCGGCCGAGCGTGGGTCATGCGACGGCGACGGGCAAGGTCATGCTCGCGTTCGGCGATGTGGAGCTCCCGGCGGAGCCGTTCACTTCGTTCACCCCGCGCACGATCACGAGCCGCGAGCAACTCGTCGCTGAGCTGGCCCGGGTCCGCAGACGCGGGTTCGCAGAAGCGAGGGAGGAGCGCGAGGAGGGGCTTGCAGCGGTTGCTGCCCCCGTCCGGGGCAGCACGTCGGAGCTCGTCGGAATCATCGGGATCCAGGGTCCCGCCTCGCGCTTCGACACACGAGCTCTTCGTGCTGCTGCCACGTTGCTGCTCGAGCATGCAGCGGCCGTCTCGACTGCGCTCGGTTGGTTGGACGCGTAGGGGCGAGGCGAAGCCTCGCCCTCCCGCTGTGGGCGCCCCTACGTGGGCAGCCAGACGAGGCACGCGGCTCTCTCACGGATCCGCTTCGTCAGCTTCGCGTAGGTCCTGCGCTTCAGCCGCGCGCGATCGGGCCCGACGACGAGGAGCCCGGGCGCCCGCTCGGCGACGAGCTCGAGCAGCGCCTCGATCGGTCGCGGACTGCACAACCTCAGCCGCTCGACCTCCACAGCGAGAGAGTGAGCAAGCTCTGCGGGAGCGCGGAGCGCATCCTCGACATCCGGCGGGCCGATGTACTGGTACTTCATCTGAAGCGTCAACGGCCCGAGCGTGATCTCGACGGCATTGACGATGATCAGGCTCTGCCCCGACTCGACGGCAGCATCTACCGCGAGCTCTGCGGCCTCTCGCTCGAACGGGACGTCGAACGTGACCAGCATGACCGGACGGCTGCCCGAGACGACCGGGATGTCCGCGCTCGTGCGGGTGCGGCGGGTCCCGAGCATGCGGCTACTCCGGGCTCAGCTTCCACGCGGTCGAGCGCGCGCTCGACGCCGCAGTGGTGCGACGCCGGATCTGTGGCACGACGAGCAGACCGTGGGCCATGACGAGAACGAACAGCAGGAATGCGTACTGGATCCCGACGAGAACGGCGAGCGGGATCAGGATTGCCGCGAGCACGAGCGGGGGGCCGACGACGAGGAGCCGGTAGCGCCTGACGCCGGCGAGCAGCGAGTTGTATTCGGCGCGAGGAATCTGAGAGGTATCCCAGGTCTTTCCGCATTGTTCGCAGTGCCAGCGCTCGCCGTACGGGACGCGACCGAGGGCTCCACAGTCGCAGGTAATCGTGATCGGCGGCTCGCGCACAGTAGTGATCGTACCTCGGCCGAAACGACCGGTATTTGCCCTCTCGGCAATGCCCTTGCCGGCCCCTAGGAATCGTCCGCTAGAGGTGGTAGGTTCGCCGCAGCGGCGGCCCCGACGGCTGCCGAACCCTGGCACCCAGACGGAGGTCGATCGTGGCAACTGCGGTAGTCGAAGAACGCCAGCTTCTCAAGACACTTCGCTGGTACGACGGATTTGTCATCGCTCTCGCGAATCCCGGTTTCCTGCTCGGCGCTCTCGGGTACTCCGTCGGCGACCTCGGCGGCTGGGGTGCGGCAATCCTCTGGGGTATCTCGGCCTTCGTTGCCGTCTTCCTCAACACGATCTACTCGGAGCTCGCGACGATGTTCCCCGAGCAGTCGGGCGGCATTGCGCTCTACGCCCACGAGGGGTGGCGGAAGTACACGACGCTCGTCGGCCCGATCGCGACGTTCGGCTACTGGATCGGCTGGTCGGTCGTCCTCGCGGTGAACGGTCTCTTCATCGGTCAGATCGTGCAGGGCGCCTGGTTCTCGGGAGAGCCGTACGGCGGCCCGACGAACGCCGATACAACCGGGTACTTCTCAACCGGTTCGGTCAACATCGGGCTGCCGGCGCTGATCGGGATCGGCTTGATCCTCGCCGTCTGGCTCTTCAACGTCTTCGGCGCCCGCGTCGGTGTCACCTTCGGCTACGCCGCCGGGATTCTGCTCATGGTGCCGCTGTTCGTGATGATGATCCTGCCGTTCATCAACGGCAGCTTCGACAGTGCGCACCTCCAGAACAACATCGGTGCGAGCGGCCAGGCCTGGGGCGGGCTTCAGCTCGCACTCGTCTGGTTGTGGTTGATGAGTTGGTCTGCCTGGGGAGTCGACGTCTGTGCGACGTTCGCTCCCGAGTACAAGGACACCGTCCGAGATACGCGCCTCGCACTTCGCTCGGCGGCACTGTTCTCGATGGTCGTCTACATCCTTCTGCCGATCGGCTTCGTCGGCGGCGGCACGGCGAAGCTCGTGGGCGCCTACGACTACGTCGGCGCGATGAACCTGATCGTCGGCAACACGACGTTGACGGACTTCTTCGTCGTCTGCCTCGTTGCGAGCTTCATCATCACCATGAACACGGCGACCGCCGACGGCGGACGTGCGCTCTATGGGATCTCGAGAGCCGGGATGACGGTGAGGCAACTCGGGGTGTTGAACAGGTTTCACGTACCCGGCAACGCCATGACCGTAGACATGGTGATCAACATCCTGTTCCTGCTCTTCATCGGCAACATCTTCGGTATCTACGCTGCCAGTAATCTCGGCTACGTCCTGGCGCACATGTTCGCGTTGTCGGGGTACATCCTGCTTCGCAAAGACAGACCGAACTGGCCGCGCCCGATCAAGCTCGGCGCGATCTGGACTCCGATCGCCGGGATCCTCGCCGTCTGGTGTTTGATCCTGACGATCGTCGGGTTCGGGTACTTCCAGACGGCCGCAGGCGGCTACGGCGGCTCGAAGGAGAAGATCATCGGCGTCGGCGTTCTCGTGATCGGCGTGCTCCTCTTCTTCTTCCGCAAGATCGTGCAGGACAAGGAGAAGATCCCCTGGCGCGAGGAGACCCCGACGATGCCGGATCAGGTCGTGGCAGCCGTCGCCGCTCCGACGCAGTAGCTCCATCGGTTTGGCAAGCGAAGGGGGCGGGCTTGCCCGCCCCCTTCGCTTGCCGTTTGCATCTCCAGCCAGAGCGCTAGAGAATCGTCGTACCCGTATCGCCCCAGAAGGAGGCATCCCGACATGGCGCGTGATCCCAAGCACGACATCCTGTTCGAGCCGATCAGGATCGGCCCCAAGGTGATGAAGAACCGCTTCTACCAGGTGCCTCACTGCAACGGGTTCGGCTCCGAGAAGCCGTTCAGCCAGGCGTATTTCCGGGCGCTCAAGGCCGAAGGTGGTTTCGCGGGTGTCTCGACGGAGTACTGCTCGATCTCTCCCGAGTCGGACGACACCCATCGCATGTCGGCACGCATCTGGGACGACGGTGACATCAAGAACCTCTCGCTGATGTGCGACATGCTCCACGAGCACGACGCACTCGCTGCGTGTGAGCTCTGGTACGGCGGCCCACACGCGCCGAACATGGAGTCGCGCTGCGTTGCGCGTGGCCCCTCGCAGATCCCGAGCGACTTCGAGTTCCTCACCTATGCAATCGAGGCCGACAAGGACGACATCCGCCACCTGCAGAACCTCTACGTCGCTGCAGCAAAGCGCGCGCGCACGGCAGGCTTCGACATCGTCTACGTCTACGGCTCACACTCGTATCTGCCGCAGCAGTTCCTGACGCCGTACTACAACCATCGCACGGACGAGTACGGCGGCTCCTTCGAGAACCGCGCCCGCTTCTGGCGAGAGACGATCGAGATGGTGAAGGAGGCGGTCGGCGACGACTGCGCGATCTGCGTCCGGATGTCGACCGACATGTTCATGGGCGAGGCCGGAACGCAGCTCAAGCGCGACTGCCTGCCGTTCGTCGAGCTCTGCGACGATCTCGTGGACGTCTGGGACATCAACCTCTCCGGGATCGCGGAATGGGGCGAGGACGCGACGCCGTCACGCTTCTATCCGCAGGGGCGGGCGCTACCCTGGCAGGCCGCCGTCAAGGCGATCTCGAAGAAGCCGGTGCTCGGGGTGGGCCGGTGGACGAACCCCGACCTGATGGCCGAAGCGATCAACGAGGGCAAGCTCGACATCATCGCGACCTGCCGCCCGTCCACGTCCGATCCGTTCCTGCCGAAGAAGATCGACGAGGGCCGGCTCGATGACATTCGCGAGTGCATCGGCTGTAACGTCTGCATCTCGCGCTGGGAGATCGGCGGCCCTCCGCTGATCTGTACGCAGAACGCGACCGCGGGCGAGGAGTACCGCCGCGGCTGGCATCCGGAGCGCTTCACAAAGGCGAAGAACGCCGACAACGACGTGCTCGTCGTCGGCGCCGGGCCGGCCGGGATGGAATGCGCGATGATCCTCGGCAAGCGAGGCATGCGCCGCGTGCACCTCGTCGAGGCGCAGGACGACATGGGCGGCACGATGCGGTGGATCCCGCAGTTGCCGGGCCTCGGTGAGTGGGCCCGGATCGTCAACTACCGCAAGATCCAGATCGACAAGCTCAAGAACGTCGAGTTCATCCCCAACACGAAGCTGTCCGCAAAGGACGTCGCCGAGTACGGCGCCGAGATCGTCATCGTCGCGACCGGCTCCTACTGGTCGACGGACGGCCTGAACGGCGCCTCGCACGCGACCATCGACGGTGCCGATGCGAGCCTCGCCTGGCAGGCGACTCCAGATCAGATCATGGGTGAGGGCAAGGAGCTCGCGGGTGAGAGTGTTGTCGTCTTCGACAACGACGGGTACTACACGGGCGTCTCGATGGCGGAGAAGCTCGCGATGGAGGGCAAGAAGGTCACCCTGATGACGCCGCTCGGAACCATCGGGCCGTACATGCACTTCACGCTCGAGGCGCCGAACCAGCACCGCACGCTGCACCGGCTCGGCGTGGAGATCGTGCCGTACCACCTGCCGTCGCGGGTCGAGGAAGGCGCGGTCATTGCGACCCACGTCTACGACGAGGAAGGTCACGAGAAGTCGTTCGCAGCCGACGGCGTCGTCTGGGTGGCGCAGCGCCGTTCGAACGAGGCGCTGTTCCGCGAGCTGAAGGACTCCATCGGCCTCGAGCAACTGAAAGCAGAGGGCGTCGATTCGCTCTACCGGATCGGCGACTGCGAGGCTCCGCGGCTCACCGCCGACGCCGTCTTCTCGGGTCATCGTCTCGCCCGTGAGATCGACTCGGACGACCCGTCGCTTCCGCTTCCGTTCAAGCGCGAGCGGCGCATGGTGGACGACGCGTCGGTCGCGATGGAGAAGGCGGAGCACGCCGCCGCGTACGCCGAGGCGTCGCTCGCTTAAATGCGGATCGTCGTCTGTATCAAGCAGGTCCTGCAGCTCGGGGACGAGGTCGAGTTCACCGCCGATGGGCTCGACGTCGACCCCGACTACCTCGACCCCGCGCTGAACGAATGGGACAGCTTCGCCACCGAGGAGGCGCTCCAGCTTCGCGAGCGTCTCGGCGGCGAGGTCGTCCTGGTCACCTGCGGCCCGAAGCAATCCGAGGCAGCGCTACGGCGCTGCCTCGCGATGGGCGCCGACCGGGCGATCCGGATCGAAGGCGCGGGTCGCGACCCGTTCTCGGTCGCACGTGCCATCGCGGACGTCGTCCGAGCCGAGAGCGCTGATCTCGTTCTGTGCGGAGTGCAGTCGAGCGACGCCGTGCAGGCGGCGACCGGGACCGCGCTCGCGGAGCTGCTCGATCTACCGCGCGCCGCGGTGATCACGAAGCTCGACTACTCCGGTGCCGGAACGGCCGTTGTCGACCGCGAGCTCGAGGGCGGGCTCGTCGATCGTGTCGAGATCGATACTCCTGCTGTCCTGACCATCCAGACGGGCATCAACGAGCCCCGCTACGCCAACCTCCGGGCGATCAAGCAGGCCGAGCAGGTCGAGATCGACGTGCGCAACGCAGCCGGGGGCGGCACGCCTGCGTACCGGATTCGCAGGATGTTCGTCCCCGAACGAGGCGAGTGGGGCGGAGATGATCGACGGCAATCCCGCGGAGATCGCAGCCAGGATTGCGACGATCGTAAAGGAGCGGCTCGCATGAGTGTCCTCGTCATTGCCGAGCACCTGCGCGGCCAGGTTCGCGATGTCACCCGTGAGCTGATTACAGCCGGGCGCGAGCTCGGGCCCGTGACCGTCGCAGTGATCGGCCAGGATCCAGGCTCGCTCACCGACGCCGTCAACGTCGAAGGCGTTGCGGAGATCGTGACCGTGACGATCGCCGCGGGCGAATTCGAGAACGACGCATACCAGGCGGCGGTCGAGGCGCTGATCGCCGAACGGAAGCCCCGCGTGACGCTCCTCGGCTTCACCGTCAACAGCATGGGCTACGGCCCCGCAGCTGCCGTGAAGCTCGGCCTCGGCTTCGCGAGCGACGTCCACGGCGTCGCACTCGAGGGAGACGAGGTCATCGCGACACGCTCGTTCTACGGTTCCAAGGTGAGCGCAGAGCTCGACTTTCCGGGCGCCGATGGCGTCCTGCTCTTGCTACGGCCGACGACGTGGACTCCTGCGGAAGGCCAGGGCAGCGGGCAGGTGACGTCGTTCGAGGTGACGGCTCCCGCGTCGCGCGCACGGCATCTGGAGCTCGTCGAGGCGACGGCATCCGCCGACGTGGACATCACGCAGGCGGATTTCCTCCTCTCGATCGGCCGCGGGATCGGCGAAAAGGAGAACGTCGAGATGTTCAGGGAGCTCGCCGAGAAGATGGGTGCAACGCTCTCGGTCTCGCGCCCGCTCGTCGATGCCGGCTGGATGCCCGCGTCGCGGCAGGTCGGCCAGTCGGGTAAGACCGTGAAGCCGACGGTCTACCTCGCGTTCGGCATCTCTGGCGCCGTCCAGCACCTCGCCGGCATGAAGACGGCTGGAACGATCATCGCGGTCAACACCGACCCCGAGGCCGCGATCTTCAACGTCGCCCAGTACGGCGCCAAAGCCGACCTCTTCGACGTGGCGGAAGAGCTCGAGAAGCTCTTTTAACGGATGGAAACCCGTGAGACCTTCGCCGGTCTCTCCGACTGGCAGATCGGGCTCTGGTACGCACTGATCGTCGTCTCGACGTCGATCTTCGCGTGGGGTGCCGGGCGGTTGTTCCTCAAGTACCGGCGCGGTCGCGGCAGCTTCCCGGTCGACAAGCCTCTCCATCGCGTTGCCCGGACCGCCTGGATCGTCTTTACCCACGCCTGGATCAAGCGCCGGGACGGCGTCGCCGGGCTTGCTCACGCGATGATCTTCTACGGCTTCGTGGTGCTCTTCATCGGCACCGGGATCCTCGCCTTCCAGGACGACTTCGCGAGGCCGGTGCTCGGATGGGACTTCTGGCAGGGGACGTTCTACCTGGGCTATTCGCTGTTCCTCGACGTCTTCGGAGCGTTGCTCATCGTCGGCCTCGTGATCCTCGCGGTGAAGCGCTACCGGCAGCCCGCGCGACTCGACTACACGCGCGTCGACAGCGTCTCGAGCCGTTATGCGCGATGGCATTACCGCGTCGGCGACTGGGTGTTCGTCGGCTCGCTCCTCTTCCTCGGCGTCACAGGCTTCTTCCTCGAGGCGCTCAGGATCGCCGAAACCGACCCGTCCTTCGAGAAATGGGCTCCCGTCGGCTGGCTCGTCGGCCAGGGCCTGATCAGGATCGGTATCGACGGCGATACCGCCTCCGCCGCACATTTCCGTGACTGGTGGATACACGGCATCGCAGCGCTCACGTTCGTGGCGGCGATCCCGTTCACCAAAGCGGTGCACATGATGGCTGCTCCCGCCAGCATCGCAACGAGGGACGACATGGCAGGCAAGCGCCTCGTCGGGCTGCCCCCGAACGCGAAACCGGAAGACGTCGGCTACGGCGTCGTGGAGGATCTCACCCCCGCCCACCTGCTCCAGCTCGATTCGTGCACGAAGTGCGGGAAGTGTCACGAGGCCTGCCCTGCAGCCGCCTCCGGGTATCCATTGTCGCCGCGCGATCTGGTGCTCGATCTTCGTGAGCAATCGGAGGGAACGTTCGGCATCCGTGGCTGGCTCACCGTCCCGCCGCTCTTCGCATCGGACGCGAATCTGCTCGGCAACCCGATTCGGCCCGAGACCGTCTGGTCGTGCATGCAGTGCATGGCGTGCGTCGAGATCTGCCCCGTTGGAATCGAGCACGTCCCGATCATCAACCACCTCCGGCGCAGGCTCGTCGACAAGGGCGAGATGGACGGGCAGCTCCAGGCGACGCTCGAGACGATCTACGAGTCCGGCAACTCGTTCGGCGAGCCGAAGCGGAAGCGGGGCCGCTGGGCCAAGGAGCTCGAATTCGACGTCAAGGATGCGCGCAAGGAGCCGGTCGAGATCCTCTGGTTCGTCGGAGACTTCGCATCGCTCGACCCACGCAATATCCGCGTCACCCAGGCGCTCGCTCGCATCCTGCACCACGCAGGCGTCGACTTCGGGATCCTCTACGAAGGCGAGCGCAATGCGGGCAATGACGTGCGGCGAGCAGGGGAGGAAGGGCTCTTCACCGACCTCGCCGAGAGCAATATCGAGGCCATCTCGGGGTGTGAGTTCGAACGTATCCTCACCTCCGACCCGCATTCGTTCAACACCCTGAAGAACGAGTATCCGGCGCTCGGCGGCACCTGGGACGTCGTCCATCACTCCCAGTTCTTGCTCGAGCTGTTCTCCTCGGGCGCTCTCACACCCGGCAAGGGGCTGGGCCGCCGTGTCACGTACCACGACCCCTGTACGCTCGGGCGCTACAACGGCGTCTATGACGAGCCGCGCGCCTTGATCGCAGCGACCGGCTGCGATCTCGTCGAGATGCAACGAGTGCGCGACAACTCATTCTGCTGTGGTGCCGGTGGTGGGCGGATCTGGATGTCCGAGCTGAAGAATCCGGACGCCCCGCGACCGTCCGAGTCACGCATTCACGAGGCGACCGCCCTCGATCGGGTCTCGACCTTCGTCGTGTGCTGCCCCAAGGACGTGACGATGTACGAGGACGCGGTCAAGACCTCGGGGCACGACGGCGAGATCGTCGTGCGTGAGCTCACGGAGCTCGTGCTCGAATCGCTCGAGCTCGAGACCGTCGGTGCGGCCGACCCGGCACACTCGGATTCCACCGCTTTGTAGGCTTGGCGAACCGCGACGAGGAAAGGTGCCCCAGTGAGCATTGAGACTGCGTTCTATCCCCGCCTACAGGCAATGACCGATCAGTGGATGGATCTGTTCGGCTACCTGGCGCCCGCGGTCGTCTCGGACACGCTCGAGGAGTACCGCGCCTGCCGCGAGGCGGCCGCGCTGATGGATTTCACGATGCTGCGCAAGGTCGACATCGTCGGCGCAGGGGCGCAGGCGTTCGTCAACGGCGTCGTCACACGTGATGTCTCGAAGCTCGGTGTCGGCCAGATCGGGTACGGGGCGCTGTGTGACGAGGACGGCAAGATGATCGACGACTGCACCGTGATGGTGCGCTCGGCCGACGACATCCGCTTCTGCGGCGCCAACGACCGCGACTACCACCTCTTCCGCGAGCTGGCGCCGGAGACCATCACCGTGACGGAGATCACGGACGCAACGCCGCACCTCTGCCTGCAAGGCCCTCTCAGTCGAGCCATGCTGCAGTCGCTCGCCAACCAGGATCTGTCGAATGTGGCTTTTCCGTACTACACGTTCCGTGAGGACGTCGAGATCGCGGGTGTGCCCGTCTTCATGACGCGGCTCGGGTATACGGCCGAGCTCGGCTACGAGCTGTGGGTGGAGCGCGAGCGTGCGCTCGAGCTGTGGGATGCGCTGCTGCACGAGCTGACCCCGCAGGGGATGAAGGTGATCGGCATGGATGCACTCGACCTGTTCCGGATCGAGGGTGGGTTCATCATCGGCGGCGTCGAGTACGACCCCACCGTCTCACCGTACGAGTGTGCTCTCGGCTGGTCCGTCGACCTCGAGAAAGGACCGTTTCAGGGACGTGACGGCATCATCCGCGATCGCGACGCAACCGACCTCCGACTCGGGAGCGTCGTGCTCGACGCGGGCGGCGCGGCGGCGAGCGGTGCGCCGCTCTTCGTCGACGGCGTTGACGCCGGCTTCGTCACCCAGGCGGTCGAGTCGCCGTATCTCGGCGGCAAGACGCTCGGCCTCGCGAAGCTCCCCCAGGCGCTGAAGGTTCCGGGAACGACGGTCACTGCGCGGATCGACGGCGAGGACGTCTCGGGCGAGGTCGTCGAGCATCCCGTGTACGAGAAGGAGCGCCGCCGCGCGAAGGAGCTCGTGTGAGCTATCGGATGTACTGGCGTCGGAACGACGGCGTCAGTGGGCACGTCTGGCTCAGTGCGGGAGACATGGACGCGCTGACGGGCGAGATGTCGCTGCAGGGGATGCCGTGGCCCGGCGACCGGCTGCCCGGTCCCGGCGCCGACACCGTGGTCGAGGCCGACGAAGTCGAGCAGGTGATCTCGGCCGCCCGCGACACGCCTCTCGGGCTCTCCGACGGGCAGCTCTGGGTCGATTGGCTCCTGTTCCTCGAAGGGGCGACGCAGAACGGCGGCTTACTGATCCGGGGTTAGTGCGACGCCGTCCGCGGTGGCGTGCCGCTCGGCGCGGCTGCAATGAGATAGTTACGGGACCAGGCGACGTCAGAGGAGGACCAATGGGAGCAACGGAGATCATTCGCACGGCATTCGATCGCCCTCAGCGCGAGCTCGGCTGTGAGTTCATGGACTGGGAGGGCTGGTACTGGCCGAGCACGTTCGGAGACGCCGTCGCAGAGCACCACGCCGTTCGCAACGACGTCGGCGTGTGGGACGCCTCGCCGCTACGAAAGTGGAGCTTCGGCGGTCCTGATGCGCTTGCTGCTGCCGACCGCATCTTCACGAACGACATGCTCGGGCTCGAGCCCGGACAGGTGCGCTACGCGCCCTTCTGCGACGCCAACGGGAAGATGGTCGGTGACGGCACGGTATTCAAGATCGACGACTCCTCCTGCATCGTTGTGACGGCGCTCGACACCGATCTCGCCCATTTCAAGGGCGTTGTCGGGGACCTCGACGTCGAGATTGCAGCCGCGACGATCGAGACGCCTCAGGTCGGCATCAACGGGCCCCGCGCGCCCGAGTTGCTGCAGTCCCTGTGCGCTGCCGACGTCTCGTCGCTTCGCTACTTCCGCTTCTGGCCAGAGCTGGTGGAGGTGGGCGGCGTCCCCTGCTGGGTTTCTCGGACAGGCTATTCCGGCGAGCTCGGCTTCGAGCTCTTCTGCGCGCCCGAGGGCGCCGAGCAGCTCTGGGCCGCCGTCGTCGGCGCCGGCGCACGCCCCTACGGGCTCGCAGCGGTCGAGACGATTCGCATCGAGTCGGGCTTGATCTTCATCGGGTACGACTACTTCCCCGGCGAGACGAGCCCGTACGACATGTCGCTCGACAAGCTGATCCGGTTCGACGGGCCCGACTTCTGCGGCAAGGAGGCGCTTGCCGCAGAGGCGGACAATCCAGCGCGGCGGCTCGTCACCCTCGTGCTCGACGGTGGGGACGTTCCAGAGTACGGTGCGGCTGTGACGAAGGACGGCGCCCCCGTCGGCACGCTGACGAGTCCGTGCGAGAGTCCCACGCTCGGCAAGGTGATCGGAATGGCCGTCGTCGAGCGTGGCTACGCGGCGGTCGGTGAGCGCCTCGAGGTGGCCCTCGGCGACGGGACGGCTTCGGCGATGGTGGCCACGCTCCCGGTCTACGACCCCGAGAAAGCCCGCCCGCGCTCGTAAGTGCGCCGCGCCGGCTAGCCGACAGCGAGCGCGAGCAGCACGAGTCCCGCGATCACGAGTCCGACGCCCGCCCACTCGACGGGCGTCGGGCGCTCGTGGAAGAACAGCACGCCTGCGACGACCGGGATCACCGCGTAGGGCGAGGACGCGGCAGCCACGATGGCGGTGTCGGACCGCTCCGTCCCGAGATTGAAGGACACGTACCCGGCCGTATCGAGGAATGCGAGCAGGACGATCGCGCCGACGACGCGTGGTGAGCGATCCGGGAACCGCCAGCGCCCGGCGCGGATCATCGTTCCCGCCACGAAGACGGTGGAGAAGAGTCGGGCGAGAAAGACGGGAGCAAGCCAGCCGATCTCGTCGGCCTTCACCGAGACTCCGAGGACGAAAGCGCCGAGCAGGATCATCGCGGCGAGCGCGAACAGAAGCCCGTGCGCGTCGAGACGCTCGATGCTGAAGATGCGTCGCAGCCCGGACGAGGCGAGCATGATGCCCGTGACAGAGACGATCACGGCGACCGCTGCCGGTCCGCCCAGCCGCTCGTCGAGGAGAACGATCGCAAGGAGTAGGGTCACGATGGCATAGCCCGACACGATCGGGCTGAAGACGGAGATCGGCCCGATCTCGAGCGCGCGGTAGAAGCAGGCGTACGAGCCCCAGCCGATCGCGCCCACGAGCACGAAGAAGGCGAGATCGCCCGCGGTGACGTCGGTCAGCGCCCCCGAGGCGAGAACGAGCAGGGCGAGGAGCAGCGTGGCGACCACGTGAAAGCCGAGCACGACGCGGGCGGACCCGACACGCCTGCCCGCGCTCGCTGCGACGTAGTCGGCACATCCCCACGTCACGGCGGCACCGAGACCGAAAAGAACCCCCAAGCAGCGACCGAAGGTCTAGTCGATGTCCGGCAGGCCGGCGAGCCAGGGCGTCCGGTATCCGGTCTCATCCCACAACACCGGGAAGAACGACTCGTCGAGAGAGAGGTCGCCCTGCCTCTTGTAGCGCGAGTAGATCAGATCGACGTTGTGCTCGTGGAAACGAACCTCGACGGGCAGCATGTGTGTCACGAGCGCCATGCGCGCGACGGCCGAGCTCGTGTTCGGGGACGACCCGTGCCAGGTGAGGCCGTGGTGGAAAGAACCGCCACCGGCCTTTACGACGACGGGCACTATCTCGAACTCGCTCCCTTCGGGGGCGCTGTTGCGAGCGGGTGCGAGCCAGTCATCGGGGGCATGGAACTGAGAGCGCTCAGGCGGCGCCCTCCGCCATTGGTGCGAGCCGCGCACGAACTCGAGGGGGCCGGCGTCGGCGGTCGTGTCGTGAAGCGAGATCCAGCACGTCAGCATCTCCGAGGGCACGAGGTAGTCCGCGTACGACGAGTCCTGGTGAAATCCGATCGCCTTCGTTCCCGGAGGCTTCCAGAGGACGTTGTCCTGCAGGATCCGGGTACCGCGATAGCGGCCGAGCTGGGCCCCGAGGCGACCGGTGCGGATGCTCAGCACCTGCGCGGCGATCACCCTGTCGGCGCGCCAGCCGTTGCAGATTTGCCTCGTCCTATCCTCCGGGTCGCGGCCCGGCACCCAGTTGACCTCGTCGGGCTTGATCCCCGTCTCGTACGTGCCGCTGAACAGCCCCTCATAACGCGCTCGCAGAAGCCCGAGAGCGCGCTCGGAGACGAGGCCCTCCTCGACGATCAGGAAGCCGTCGCGGTCGAAGCTCTCGACCTGTTCGGTGGTGAAGGAGTCAACGAGTGTCATGCGTGGCAGTTCGGCCGCGTGCAGGATCTTGCACTAGCGGAACGTCAGTGCATCGGCGGTTCCCAACCCTCCAGTACGGGTGGCTGCCAGTTGTCTCCGACGACCCTCGAGTCTGCCACCCACGGCCCGAGCTCGTGTTGCGGGAACTTGCAATGCTTCTCCTTGAGCAGGATCCCATAGGAGTTCCCGGTCTGGAGGTGCGTCATCAGCACCTTCCGTGCCAGCTCGTTCTCTCGTCCGGCGGGGATCGGGAAGTAGATCTTGATGAACGAGTTCGAATAGCGGTCGAACACCGCCGGGGTGCCGTCCTCCTCGAGGAGTTCGATGTCTTCGAGCCAGTTGATGTCCTCGCCCGGCGTGGATGCCAGGAGGTCGACACCCTCGACGAGCGAGATGTCCTCCTGATACGGGAAGCGGTGCCCTGCGAGGAATTCCGCATCGATCCCGATGATCTTCTGGGGCTCGGTGTAAGCGAGGTCACTCACCGGGCATCACCTCCGCGTGTGCTGGTAGATAGTCGACCGGATACTCGAGGTGCTTCTCGAGCAGCCGCTCGATCTTCGCTAGCGTTCGCTCTTCGCTGACACCGGGGATCCAGGTCGTGCCGGCGAGCGGCACTCGCGCCATCGCTGCGGCCTCGACCGTGAGAGCACACAGGTCTTCGGGCTCGAGTGAGTGGATATTCGTCTTTCCGCACGCCCGGGCCAGCATCTGTACCTCGAGGGTGAGGGTGTGCAGGAAGTTGTAGACGCGCTCGGCGGCCTCCTCGACCACGAGCCGCTTACGCAGCTCGGGATCCTGGGTCGCGACGCCCACGGGGCAGCGACCCGTATGGCAGTGGTAGCACTGGCCCGCAGGAACCCCCACGGTGCCTTCGTAGTCAGTGACGCCGGGGATCTCCTTGTTGCAGTTGAGAGCCATCATTGCCGAGTGCCCGATGGCGACTGCCTTCGCACCGAGGGCGATCGCCTTGGCGATGTCGCCGCCGTTCCGGATTCCACCTGCGACGACGAGGTCGATCTCGTCCGCAAGGCCTACGTCCTCGAGGGCACGTCGCGCCTCGGGGATCGCCGCCATCAGAGGGATGCCCGTTTCCTCCGTCGCGAGATGCGGACCTGCGCCGGTGCCACCTTCGGCCCCGTCCAGGTAGATGATGTCCGGCCCGCACTTCGCTGCCATCCGTACGTCGTCATAGACGCGAGAGGCACCCAGCTTGAGCTGGATCGGGATCTGGTAGTCCGTTGCCTCGCGGATCTCCTGGATCTTCAACGAGAGGTCGTCCGGCCCGAGCCAGTCCGGATGCCGCGCGGGCGAGCGCTGGTCGATGCCGGCGGGCAGTGAGCGCATCTCGGCGACCTGCTCGGTCACCTTCTGGCCCATCAGATGGCCGCCGAGGCCCACTTTGGCGCCCTGGCCGATGAAGAACTCACATGCGTCCGCAAGCATGAGGTGGTGCGGATTGAAGCCGTACCGACTCTGGATGCACTGGTAGTACCACTTCGTCGAGTGGTCGCGCTCCGGCGGGATCATTCCACCCTCGCCCGAGCACGTCGCCGTCCCCGCCATCGATGCGCCCTTGGCGAGTGCCATCTTCGCCTCGAGCGACAGAGCTCCGAAGCTCATCCCGGTGATGTACACGGGGATGTCGAGCTCGATCGGCTTCTTTGCAAACCGGGCCCCGAGCACGGTCTTCGTCAAGCACTTCTCGCGGTAGCCCTCGATCACGAAACGCGTCAGAGTTCCGGGCATGAACATGAGTTGGTCCCAGTGCGGGATCGGCTTGAACATAGAGAAGCCGCGCATGCGGTAGCGGCCGAGCTCGGCCTTCATGTGGATGTCGTTGATCACCTCGGGAGTGAAGATGCGGCTGTGTCCGAGGACTGTCTTGCTGCTGGGTGCGGTCTCGTCTGCCATGGGGCTCCTCACAGTACGAGCTTGCGCTCGGCGGGCTCGAGGTTGTCGTAGTTGTAGAGCTTCTTGCCGCAGACGAACTTCTGCAACTCGGGGGCTGTGCCAAGGTCGTAGATGCGGAACTTCCGCTCGATGAACTCGGTGTCGGCGTCAGTCCACTCACCCGGGACGCAGTCGATCCCGAGGGACCGTACCTTGCCACCGACGTAGATCGTGCCGTCGTACATGGAGTCACCGAGCCCGTGCCCGACGTCGCCAAGGATGATCTGACGCCCCCGTTGCATCATGAAACCGTTCATCGAACCGGCGCTGCCGAGGATGATGATCGTGCCGCCCTTCTGATCGATGCCGGTGCGGGCACCGACGCGGCCCTTGATCACGAGATCACCGCCGCGGAACGCCGCTCCGGTGAGCGAGCCGGCGTTTCCGTCGATCACAACGACACCGGACATCATGTTCTCGCAGGCCGACCAGCCGACGCGACCCTTGATGTGCACCTCGGGGCCGTCGATGAGACCGCAGCCGAAGTAGCCGAGGCTGCCGTCGAACGTGATCTTGCATCGGGTGAGAATGCCGACGCCGAGCGAATGCTTAGCACCCGGGTTGCGGATCGTCACATCCGTCACGCCCTCCTCGTTCAGCAGCCAGCGCAGCTCGAGGTTGATCTGTCTCGTCGTCAGGTCGTGCGCGTCGAACTCGGCCGCAGCGCCGTCGATCTCGGAGACCTTCGGGATCTCTGCGTCAGGCTCGGAGAGGCCGCGTGCGTCGTAGCTGATCGCATGTTCGCCTAGCGCTGCCATACCAGCACCTCCCCTTCGTACGGGTCGTAGGTGTCGATCTCGTGATCGATAATGGCGCGGATCGCGATCTCCTCGGACGCGAGGGCGACGAGGTCGTCGGCTTCGTAGAGCACGAGCGGCTTCGCGGCCATCTCGTCCTTCGCGACGCCGAGCGAATCGCCCGTCACGCAGACATAGGTGAAGACGCCGTCGAGCTCGTCGAGGCTCTGGCGCATCGCGTCCTCGAGGGATGCGCCCTCGCTCATCTGCTCGGCGAGATAGACAGCGATGATCTCGCTGTCGCACTCGGACTGGAACCGATGCCCGTTGCGCTCGAGCCGGCGCTTCCAGTGGAAGTAGTTCGTCAGCTGACCGTTGTGCACGACTGCGATGTCCGAGAACGGGTACGCCCAGTACGGGTGCGCCCCCGAGATATCGACGTCCGACTCGGTGGCCATGCGAACGTGGCCGATCGCGTGCGTTCCGGTGAACCCGTTCAGCTGGTACCCCCCTGCCACGGTCTCGGCGTCACCGAGATCCTTCACGATCTCTAGTGACTTGCCGAGCGAGAGCACCTCGACGTCCGGCACGTCCTCGACGAAGTCGGCGAGCTTCTTCAGGTCGCCGGTGTACTCGAGGGAGACCCTGAACGCATACTCGTTCTCCTCGACGAGCTCGTGCACCTTCGCGCCAATCGAGTGAAGACGACGCTCGACCTCGGCCCGGTGACGTCGCAGCCGGTCCTCGTACTCGAAGTCTCGCGGAGTGTTCGCATCGGCGAGCTTGTAGCGCATGATCACGAGATCCGACGGCTGGCCGTACAGCGCGTAGCCGGTCGAGTCAGGGCCGCGATGCTTCATCGACTGGAGCATGCGGGTCATCTCCTGCCCGATCGGATGCTCACCGTCCTTGTAGATGATTCCGGCAATTCCACACATTCGTCAGTCTCCGAACGGTTGAAGGTTGTTGGCCCGGCGCTGGGCGAGGCTGCGCCTCGCCCCTACGGCAGTATGTCCAGGTATTCGTTGACGTCCCAGTCGGTCACGGTGGCGCAGAAGCGCTCCCATTCGTCGCGCTTGTAGTGCATGAACACGGTGTACATCTCGCCCGGCAGCGCCTTCTTGATCACGTCGTCTGCCTCGAGCGCATCGAGCGCATCGCCGAAGGTCATAGGAATCTTGTTTACCTTCTTCCCGGCCTCCATGGCAGCGTAGATGTTGCGCTCTTCCGGCTCGCCGGGATCGAGCTTGCGCTCGATCCCGTCCCACATCGCCATGATCAGCGCCGACATCGAAAGATAGGGGTTCACAGCCGAGTCGACGGAGCGATACTCGAACCGACCCGGAGCCGAGACGCGCAGCGCGGTGGTCCGGTTCTGAAAACCCCAGTCGGCGAACACGGGGGCCCAGAAACCGGTGTCCCAGAGCCGGCGGTACGAATTGACCGTCGGTGAGCTGATGGCGGTGAGGGCCCCGAGGTGCTCGAGAATGCCGCCGATTGCCCAGAGGCCTATCTTGCTCGGCTTCCGCTGATCGGCGGTCTCCGGCAGAAACGCGTTCTCGTCGCCGCGCCAGAGCGAGATGTTGTGATGGCAGCCGTTGGCGGACACGCCCATGAACGGTTTCGGCATGAAGCACGGGAAGGCGCCGAGCTCCCGGCCGACCTGACGACAGACCTGGCGGAACGTGGAGAGGTTGTCGGCGGTCCGCTCGGCGCGGTCGAAGTTGAAGTTGAGCTCGATCTGGCCGGGTGCGTCCTCGTGGTCGCCCTGGATCATGTCGAGCCCGAGCGCCTGGCCGTATTCGACCACCTTGTGAATGATCGGCTGCAGCTCGCTGAACTGGTCGATGTGGTAGCAGTACGGCTTGGTGACGCCGCTGATGTCGGGCGTCCCGTCCTCCTTCAGGTTGAGCCACATCATCTCCGGCTCGGTGCCCGCGCGGAGATGGAAGCCCGTGGCCCGCTCGAATTTGGCCTGGATCCGCTTCAAATTGCCACGGCAGTCCGATGTCAGGAATGCACCCGGGCCAACTGTCTCCTCGCGATTACGGAAGCAGGTGCACCAGACGCGTGCGACCTTGCTGTCCCACGGCAACACCTCGAACGTGTCCGGCTCCGGGATGCCGACGAGCTCGGCGGCCTCCGGCCCGTAGCCGATGTAGTCGCCGTGGCGATCGGTGAAGAGATTGGCGGTCGACCCGTAGACGAGCTGGAAGCCCTTCGCTGCCATGCTCTCCCAGTGCGTGGCGGGAACGCCCTTGCCCATGATCCGCCCCGTCACCGAGATGAACTGGTAGTAGATGTAGGTAATCCCCTCGGCGTCGATGCGACGACGCACATCTGCGATCAGCTTGTCGCGTCCCTTCGTTGCTACAAAGCGGTCGAGGTCGGTTGCCACCGTGCGCCTCCTTTGTGTTCTCGGTATCTGTCGTGCGTTGCGACGATCATTTCAGGGGCACGATCGGCGTGTGCATCGTGCCCCCCGTGTCTACGCGTCCCGTGGGGTCGGTGTCAAGCCCGAATCGTCCACGATGGGATTCAATTGCCACCAGCGGGATAGCGGTTCTCAGATCCCTCCCAACCAAGCGCTACCGAGATGCGTTGGGCGCACATCAGGAGGAGTGGCACTGCCCCACCGATCGCCGCCGCGTCGAAGCGGCTGGTCGGGCCCTGGAGGGCAACGATGGCTGCCAGGCTGCCGCCCGTGTTCCACACGGGTGCGGCGATCGCGCTGAGACCTGCCTCGCGCTCCTCGATCGCTTCGGCGTACCCGTCTGTTCGCACGCGCTCGATCTCCTGCACGAGCTCCGCAGGCCCGGTGATCGTGTTGGGAGTGTAGGAGGCGAGCTTTCCCCGCGGCAACGGCACGTCACCGAACGCGAGCATCACCTTGCCGGCCGACGAGGCATGCCCGACGCTCGGGCGACCGAGACGCGTCACACCCTGGAGGTAGCGGTCGGTCGGCACGAAATCGACCGTGATCGCATCGGCCTCTCCAGGGATCGAGAGCGTTGCCGTCTCGCCGACCTGATGCACGAGCTCTTCGAGGTGTGGCCGGGCGAGGTCGCGAAGGTTGAGTCTTCCGAGGACTGCGTTCGCATAGCGCAGTGTCCGCACCCCCAGCCGGTAGCGCCCGGTCGTGATGACGTGCTCGACGAGGCCGACGCGCGTCAGCGTGCCGAGCTGCCGTGAAACGGTGCTCGGACTTATCCCGGTGCGCCGTGCCACCTCGGTCGTCCCGAGCTCACCGCCGTCGGCGAGCGCGTCGAGGATCTCGACGGCGCGTACCGTCGCTTCGACGTCTCGGGTGGAGGGTTGACCGGTACGTGGCATCGCGCTAGTCTCTTTCCACTAGTAGCACGCTATCCCGTCTAGCGCAATATCGAGGTTCTCGCAGCCGTGTCGATGCTCGTCACCTGTCCGAATTGCGGCCCGCGCGAGGTGCAGGAGCTTCGCTGCGCTGGTGAGACGACGAAGCGCCCGACCTCGACGCCGACCGTCAGGGAGTTGAACGAGTACATCTACTTCCGTCGGAACGTCTGGGGCATGCAGCGCGAATGGTGGTTCTGTCGCACGTGTGAGGACTGGTTCCTCGCCGACCGGCACACGTACACGAACGAGGTCACGCGGACGTGGCATCCGGAGCCGTCTGCATGACACGTCTCGCGCCGCAGGTGAACGAGCGTATCGACCGCTCGCAGCCGCTCTCGTTCACGTTCCACGGCAAGACGATGCAGGGCTTCTCCGGCGACACGATCGGGTCGGCGCTGTATGCGGCCGGCCAGCGGGTGTTCTCGCGGAGCTTCAAGTACCACCGGCCACGCGGCTTGCAGTGTTGCGCGGGTCACTGTGCGAACTGCCAGATGACGGTCGACGGGATCCCGAGCGTGCGCGTCTGCACGACGCCGCTGCGCGAAGGCACGGTCGTCAAGGGTCAGAACTACGTCGGGACGCTTCAGCACGATCTCATGCAGGCGACCGACAAGTTCGCCGGCCCGTTCACGCCGCCCGGCTTCTACTACAAGACGTTCATCCGGCCTCGCAAGCTCTGGCCGCTCTACGAGAAGTTTCTACGGGGAGCAGCCGGCCTCGGGCCGCTCGATCCGCACGGCTCACGGCAGGAGCGCATCGACGCGGAAAATCGCCACATCGACGTCGCGGTGATCGGCGGCGGCCACGCCGGGCTCGAGGCTGCGATCTCTGCAGCCCGGGGCGGTGAGTCGGTCGTCGTGATCGACGAGGGGTACGACGTGGGCGGCACGCTGCTCGCCGACCGCGACGGAATCGGGACGGCCGCCGAGCTCCGCCTGAACGCCGTGGCTGCGGGCGTCGAGTTGCTCGCTCCGGCGATCGCGATCGGCCTCTTCGAGCAGGGCATGGTGCCTGTTGCGTACGGCAACCTTCTGATCAAGTACCGCGCGCATCGGGTCATCGTGGCGAGCGGGATCGTCGAGCAGCCACTCGTCTTCCCCGGCAACGACCTCGTCGGCGTGATGCTTCCCGACGCAGTGCGCCGCCTCGTCAACGGCTTCTCGATCAAGCCGGCTGAGCGTGCCGTTGTGCTGACGGCCGACGACCGTGGTCACCAGGCAGCAGCCGACCTCGAGGCAGTGGGGGTCGAGATAGCCCATATCGTCGATCTCCGCGAGACGAGCAACCCCTCGATCGAAGCGCAGGCAAAGGGCGGCAAGGTCGCCCAGGTTGCGATCGACGGCCGTTTCGTCAAGGCCGACCTCGTCGTCATGTCCGGCAGTCCGCAGCCGAATTACAAGCTCCTGGCACAGGCCGGTGCCAGGGTCGAGTACGACGGGAGCCGTGGCATCTTTGTGCCCACGGACCTCCCCGAGCACGTCTCAGCGGTCGGTGCGGTCACGGGGGCGATCGGCGATCCGGCGGTACCAAGCCCGATCCTCGGGTATCGCGGCGACAAGTGCTTCGTCTGCTTCTGCGAGGACCAGACGACGAAGGACCTGAAGTACGCGATCGCCGAGGGCTTCGACTCGATCGAGCTCTCGAAGCGCTACACGACTGTGACGATGGGACCCTGTCAGGGTCGGCTCTGCCATACGAACTCGATCCGCGTCTACGCGAAGACGACCGGACTCGACGAGAACACGATTGGCACGACGACCGCGCGGCCTCCCTACACGCCGATCTCGATGGGCCTGCTGGCGGGGCCACCGCAGGAGCCTCGCAAGCGCACGTCGCTCCATCATCGCCATAAGGACATGGGCGGGAAGATGATGTGGACGGGGGCGTGGCGCCGCCCGCACTCCTACGGCACCGACGCTGGCGCGGAGGCACAGCACGTTCATCGAGCACTTGGTCTGATCGATGTGTCGACGCTCGGCAAGATCCTCGTCTCCGGGCCCGATGCCGGCGCCTTTCTCGATCGCGTCTACCCCAATCGCTTCTCCGACCTCAAAGTCGGCCGCACCCGCTACGGCGTGCTCACCGGCGATGCCGGCCGGATCATGGACGACGGTGTCGTGGCTCGAGTCGGTGACGACACCTTCTATGTCTCGGCCACCTCGACCGGGGCGGACGCCGTCTACCAGTGGTTCACGTGGTGGAACGCCGTGTGGTTCATGGATGTTCAGTTCGCCAACATGACCGGGGCGCTTGCCGCGATCAACGTTGCTGGTCCGAACGCCCGCGAGGCGATGCAGCGCGTTTCCGACGACGACTTCTCGGGCGAGGGGTTCGCATATCTCGACGCCAAGCACGTCACGGTCGCCGGAGTACCGACGCTCGCCTTGCGCATCGGGTTCGTCGGCGAGCTCGGCTACGAGCTCCACTTCCCGAGTGCGCTCGCCGAGCACGTCTGGGACACGATCTTCGAGAAGGCTGCCGATCTCGACCCGAAGCCGTTCGGTCTCGAGCCTCAACGGATCCTCCGGCTCGAGAAGGGCCACGTGATCGTGAGCCAGGACACCGACTCCGAATCGAATCTGCACGAGGCGGCGATGCCATGGCTCGTGAAGAACGACAAGGAGTTCGACTGGATCGGGAAGTGGGCTACCCAGCAGGTCGCCGACCGTGGCCTCGAGTGGATGCTCGTCGGCTTCGAGAGCCCGACCGGTGCGATCCCGGTCGAAGGTGGCCAGGTCGTGGTCGACGGCAAGTCCTCCGGGCGGGTCACGAGCGTCCGCGCGAGCGCCGAGCTCGGCAAGGTGATCGGGCTCGCGATCGTTCCGAACGAGCTGGCGATCGACGGCGGCAGATTCGACGTTCAGGTACACGGTCGCGCGACGCCGATGAGGGTGCATCTCGGGCCGTTCTACGACCCTGCCGGCGAGAAGGTCAAGTCGTGAGCCTCGCATTCCTCTCCGTCGACGCGGCTGCAGACCGTGGTGACTTTCGCCCCGTCGCGAAGTCTGCGATCGAGCGCGCCCAGCGCGACATCGGCGCCACGTTCGAGGAGCGGGATGGCTGGCTCGTACCCGTTGCGATCCCCGGCGAGGAGGATCACCTCGGTGCCGTCGGCATTGCCGACGTCTCCCATCTCACGAAGCTCGAGCTGCGGCCCGCGGGCGAGCCGATCACGGGCGACGGCATTGTCTGGTATCCGATCTCTGCCCGCCGGGCGCTCGTGTTGTGCGCGCCTGCGCTCGGCACGACTGTACGCGAGCAGGTAGGTGAACGGTTCTCGATCGACGTCACGAGCGGCTACTCCGTGATCGCGATCATGGGTCCCGAGGCCGACACGGTATTGCGTCGGATGACCCACATCGATCACTTCCCCTCGGGCGGCGAGATCGCTCACGTGCAAGGACACGTCTTGCAACGCGGCGGGGGCTACTGGGTGATCTGTGCGCAGGAGCTCGGCCAGTATGTCTGGGAGGTCGCAGTCGACCGCGCTTCGGCGCTCGGCGGTGGCGCTGTCGGTGTCGACGCCTTCGCAGGAGCCACGAAATGAAGGACATCTTCTTCCGCAAAGAGATCCTGAAGCGCCCAGGGGCGCTGAAGAAGCACTACGACGTCGTCATCGTCGGCGGCGGCTCACACGGCCTCGCGACGGCGTACTATCTCGCGATTCACCACGGCATCACGGATGTCGCCATCCTCGAGAAGAGCTACATCGGATCGGGCGCGGCGGGGCGGAACACGACGATCATCCGCGCCAATTATCGCACCCCGGAGGGCACGGCCTTCTACAAGGAAAGCGTCAAGATCTACGAGAAGCTCTCCGCCGATCTCGACTTCAACATGATGTTCTCGCAGCACGGGCACTTCACGCTCGCGCACTCCGACCGCTCCCTCGTCGTGCAGAACGAGCGCGCCGAGGTGAACAAGCTGCTCGGTGTCTCGAGTCGCGTGATCGACCGTCAGGAAGTCAAGAAGCTCTGCCCGCAGATCCACATCGGCGAGGACGTGACGTGGCCGATCCAGGGCGCTCTCTACCACCCGCCGGGCGGGATCATCCGCCACGACGCAGTCGTCTGGGGGTATGCGAAGCAGGCTGGTCGCCGCGGCGCCGAGATCCACCAGGGCGTCGAGGTGACGGGCTTCGACATCAAGGACGGCCGGGTGCGCGGCGTCAAGACGAACCAGGGCGATATCTCGTGCGGCGTCGTCCTCAGCGCTACAGCCGGCTGGTCGACTCCGGTCGCCGCTCTCGCGGGAGTGCCGCTGCCGCTCACCGGCTCGATTCTCCAGGCGTTCGTCACCGAGCCCGTGAAGCCGTTCCTCGACAAGATCATCGTCTCGGCGCAGATGCACATCTACTGCTCGCAGACCGATCGCGGCGAGTTCCTGATCGGCGCCGAGGTCGAGCCGTATCCGACGTACTCGAACAAGGGCACGTTCCCGTTCATCGAGTACGCCTGTCGCCACATGCTCGAACTCTTCCCGCAGCTTCATGCGACGAAGATCCTGCGTCACTGGACAGGGCTCTGCGACATGAGCCCGGACTACAGCCCGATCATCGGCCTCACAGAGGTCGAGGGCTTCCTCGTCGACTGCGGCTGGGGTACGTACGGTTTCAAGGCCGCGCCGATCACCGGCGTCACGCTCGCCGAGCTGATCGCTACCGGGAAGACGCCGGAACTGATCGAGCCCTTCAAGCTCGAACGCTTCTACGACGACAATCTCGTTTCCGAGCTGGCTGCGGCCGCGGTGAGCCATTGATGTGCACACTCAGGCCGCGGGCGAGACTTCGCCCGCCGACGCGGGTTACGCCTCGCCCCTACGGGATTCAAACAAAGGACGAAAGGGTTTACCGAGATGCTCTCCAGCCTTGAAATTGCGCAGGCCGCGGTCATGCGCCCCATTGCCGACGTCGCCGCGGAGGTGGGTATCGAGCCCGATGAGCTCGAGCTGTACGGCCGCTACAAGGCAAAGGTCGATCTCTCCATTCTCGATCGCCTGGCCGCCAAGCCCGACGCGAAGCTGATCAACGTCACGGCGATCACGCCGACTCCCGCGGGGGAAGGGAAGACGACCACGTCCGTCTCTCTCACCCAGGGTTTCGGGAAGATCGGCCGGCGCGCGATCCTCGCTCTGCGGGAGCCGTCGCTCGGCCCCGTGTTCGGCGTCAAGGGCGGTGCGGCAGGCGGCGGCTACGCCCAGGTCGTGCCGATGGAGGACATCAACCTCCACTTCACAGGTGACATGCACGCGATCACGGCAGCGAACAACCTGCTCTCGGCGCTCGTCGACGCGCACCGGTTCCACCGCCACCAGCCCGAGATCGCCACGGTCACCTGGCGACGGGCGATCGACGTCACCGACCGGTCGTTGCGGAACATCGTCGGTGGCCTCGGCGGTGCCAAGAACGGCATCCCGGCCGAGTCGGGATTCGACATCACCGCCGCGAGCGAGGTCATGGCAGTCGTGGCGCTCGCAACGGATCTTGCCGACCTGCGGCGCAAGCTGGGTGCGATCACGGTCGGCTACACGCCTGCCGGCGATCCGGTGACTGCCGATGACATCAAGGCGGCCGGCGCCATGACCGTGTTGCTCAAGGATGCGCTCAAGCCCAACATCGTGCAGACGCTCGAGGGGCAGCTCTGCTTCATGCACGCCGGCCCGTTCGCGAACATCGCGCACGGCAACAATTCGATCATCGCGGATCGCATCGCCCTCAAGCTGGGCGAGTTCGTCATCACCGAGTCCGGCTTCGCGGCAGATCTCGGGATGGAGAAGTTCATGGACATCGTCTGCCGCGTCGGCGGCTTCCGGCCACATGTCGTCGTCATCGTGGCAACGGTCCGCGCGCTGCGCCACCACGGTGGCGGGGATTGGCGCGAGAAGACAGGAATGGCGCAGATGGAGGCCGAGGTCGAGACGGGAATGGCGAACCTCGCGAAGCACATCGAGAACGTGCGCGCATTCGGGATCCAGCCGGTCGTAGCGATCAACACGCGACCTGATGACGAGCCGGAGCTGCTCGAGTTGATCAAGACGCGCTCTCTTGCAGCAGGTGCGTTCGGCGCCGCGATCCACAACGGCTTCGGCCAGGGCGGGGAGGGCACGATCGAGCTCGCGGAGGTCGTCGCGGCGGCCGCCGACGCCGAGTCGAACTTCCAGATGCTGTACGCCGATGACGAGCCGATCGCGACGAAGATCGAGAAGATCGCGAAGACGGTCTACGGCGCGGACGGCATCGAGCTGGCACCTGCCGCACGCGAGGCGATCGCACGCTACGAGAAGCAAGGGCTCGCGCACCTGCCGATCTGCATGGCGAAGACCCACCTGTCGCTCTCGCACGATCCGCTCGAGCGCAACCGGCCCGAAGGCTTCGTCGTCCCGATCCGCGACATCCGCGTGTACTCGGGCGCCGGCATGCTCGTGCCGCTCTGCGGCGACATGTTGCAGATGCCGGGCTTCGGAGCCCAGCCGGCGGCGTACTCGATCGACATCGACGAGCACGGCGAGACGGTCGGGCTGTTTTAGTCTTGCCCCGCAGATCTGGAATCCCCGAGTGGGGATTCCAGATCGCGAGGATCCCTGAAGCCGGGGAAGCTGTCTTTTCCGCAGTTCGGGAATCCCGTAGCCGGGATTCCCGATCGCGAGGATCCCTAAAGCCGGGAACCTACGGTTCCCAGGGAACCTCCCTTTTAGGAGCTGCGGATGAGCGACGGTGGCGCGCCAGGAACCCGGCGGAGCGCACGTCGACGCCGGGCCGACGCTCGCGCCCATGGCAGAGCCGCTGCCGAGCGGCGAGTCGGGGAGACTCCGCCGACGCGCGAAATCTCGATCTCGATCTTCCGCCCTGCTCGTCCTCGACCGCGACGATCGAGCCGACGCCGAGCCGTATCGTGGAGGTGTGCTCGACGCACCACAGCGTGCTGGAGCTTGTGACGGAGCCTCTTGATCCGCGGCTCGAGGAGGCCGCTGCTCGTTCATGGCGGCGTGGTACTCGAAATTCTCGAGAGGTCGCCGAATTCTCGCGCCGTCGCGATCGCCTGAACGGCTGCGCTTCTGCTGAGGGCCTTCCGTATCGACGAGCTCGACCTCGAGCGCCACGCGCTGTGCTGCCGTTTCTGCTGCGCCCTCGGTCGCTCATCTCCGCAGCGTAGTCCAGTTGGACCCTCCCTGTTCTCCAACGGTGAACCGAGGCCCAGCAAAGGCAACGTTGATCGAGGCCAACAAAGGGAGGATTCCGACTGGGAACCGATAGGTTCCCGGCTTCAGGGGTTGTCGCGATTCGGGATCCCCACTCGGGGATCCCGAATCTGCGGGGAAACTACAGCCCTGCGAAGAGGTCGACGACGTTGCCGTCGGGGTCGATGACCTGGGCGTAGCGCTGACCCCAGAACGCATCCCACGGCTCACGCTTTGTGGCGAAGCCGGCGGCGCTGACTGCCGCGAACGTCTCATCGACACCGGTCGCCGAGTCGCAGTGGAAAGCGACTGCGAGACGGTGACCGGACGGCGGCGTCCACTCCGGCTCGATCTGCTTGATCAGCTCGATCGAATCCCACATCAGCCGGATCCCGGACGGCAGCATGGCCTCGAAGTGATCGTCACCCTCCGACGGTGTGCCGACCGGGACTCCGAGCAACGCATAGAAGCGGCACGAGGCGGCCATGTCGGCCGTGACGATTCCGATGGCATCGAGACGAGGTTTCATCACGCCTAACCGTACAACGCCGTTACCCGCAACGCAGCCCGGGGTGCATCAGGTGCGTCTCCGTGGCGGAAGAAGGCGAACGTCTCGACATCGGCGCCAGCGAGCGATCGGAGCTCGGAGGCGATTCGGCCGAGCTCGTGGTCGTCGTAGACGAGCTCGCGGAAGCGGAGGTACGCCCAATTTGCGGATCCCTTCGCGTCACCGACGCGAACCGCGCCCGCTTCGGCAAGCCGTTCCTCTACTCCATCCCAGCTCGGATCGCGCAGGTCGAGGGCGTAGCGGATGGCGGGATCAGCGGAGCCCAGGAGCAGCTCGAGGAAGCCGTCGTCCCGCGGCCGCTCGACGACCACCCGCACGCAGCCGAGCCGGTCACCGAGGCACCGCACGCGCTCCTCGAACGTCGAGAGGCGGCGCTCGACGCCGGCCGGGGCCTTGACCGCGAACTTGAAGCCGTCCGGCACCTGGGATGCCCACGAGCGAAACTGCTCCTCCGACGGCAGCCGGTATTTCGTCGCATTCAGTTCGACTGCCGGGAGATGCTCGGCGTAGAAGGAGAGGAAAGCACTGCGATCGAGCCCCGCCGGATAGAAGCCGGGCTGCCAGGACGGGTAGCCCCAACCGGAGGTACCGACGAGAATGCGGCTCAAGGTGACGGACGCCGCGCATAGGTGACGAATGCAAACGTCGTGCCGTCCTCGGTGACGTGCGGCGTTCGTGCCACCTCCTCGAACGCGTCGTGATCCCAGGGTGGGAACACGGTATCCCCTTCGACGTCCAGGTCGATTTCTGTGAGTTCGAGGGCGTCCGCGTGCGGTAGAGCCGCGGCATAGAGCTCGGCCCCCCCGATCACAGACACGTGCTCTCCGCCTCCGGCCAGGCGGAGCGCGTCCTCCAGCGAGGCTGCGCGCTCGGCGCCCTCGGCCCGCCAGTCGGAGTTCCGGCTCACGACGATGTTGCGCCGTCCTGGCAGAGGACGGAACCGGGCCGGAAGGGAATCCCACGTCCGCCGTCCCATTACCACAGGGTGCCCGATCGTGAGCGAGCGGAAGTGCGCAATATCCTCCGGAAGCCGCCACGGGATCGTGTTGTCCCGGCCGATCACGCCGCCGCGCGCGACAGCAGCGACGAGTGAGACCTTCATGAGATCAAGCCTCTACACCGCGACCGGCGCGCGAATGGCCGGGTGGTGCACGTAGTCGAGCACTTCGAAATCCTCGAATGCGTATTCGAAGATCGAGCTCGGCCGACGACGGAGGTGGAAGGTGGGGAAGGTGTACGGCTCGCGCTCGAGCTGCGTCGCGATCTGTTCGCGATGGTTGTCGTAGACGTGGCAGTCTCCGCCGGTCCAGATGAGATCCCCGACATCGAGATCGCACTGCTGCGCGAGCATATGCGTGAGGAGCGCGTAGCTCGCGATGTTGAACGGAACGCCGAGGAAGACGTCCGCGCTGCGCTGGTAGACCTGACAGCTCAGTCGGCCTCGCTCGCCTGCCGCGTCGGCTCCGCCAACGTAGAACTGGAAGAGCGCGTGGCACGGTTGCAGCGCCATGCTCGGTAAATCCGCGACGTTCCACGCGCTGACGATGATCCGACGCGAGTCTGGATCCTCTCGGAGCAGCCGCACGACTTCGGCGATCTGATCGATGTGACCACCGTCCGGCGTCGGCCAGCTACGCCACTGCACGCCGTAGACCGGGCCGAGATTGCCCTCCTCGTCGGCCCACTCGTCCCAGATCGTGACCCCGTTTGCCTGCAACCAGCGGACGTTCTGCTCACCGCGGAGGAACCACAGCAACTCGTACGCGATCGAGGGGAAGTGCACTTTCTTCGTCGTCACGAGGGGGAACCCCGCGGCGAGGTCGAAACGCATCTGGTGGCCGAAAACGCTCACGGTGCCAGTTCCCGTGCGGTCGTGCTTCGAACTGCCCGTCGCGAGAACGCGGCGCGCAAAGTCCTCGTACTGCGTGCCGACGACGCCGGCTTGATGTGACTCGGACACGGTTTTTTGGACGATAGCGCGCAACTCGGAGGCCGCCGGGGTCCCTCGCACAATCCGGGAGAGTGCTCCCCGTTAGGCCGTCTGTAGAACGAACGGCTGCGTTGTGCCCGTGCGTACGACAACCCAGCCGTCGTACTCCTTCAGGGGGTAGGGCGCGTTGAGCGGAACAGTTGTCGTCCCTGCCGCGACCGCGAACGTTCCACACGACTCTGCGAGCTTGCCGTTGCGCGTCAGCCAGAGGCTGTAGGTCATGCCCTTGGGAAGTTCGGCCAGCCCCGAAACCTCGAGAGTCATCGGCCAGTTCCCCGCCGGATCCTTCGGGAGGACTGCAAGCGAGGCCGTCGCGCCCGCAGGCCCCTGCATCGCGACAGTCCGCACGGGCTGCGGCAGGCTATCGCGGCCGCCGATCGCGTACCCGATCCCGAACAGGACGATCGCTGCCGCCGCGATCGCTGCGATCGCCGTGAAGCGGCGGCGTGGCAGCGTGATCACCTGAGCCTGAGGTACGGGTGGCAGCGCCGCGAGCGAGGGTGGGAGTTCTGGCGGCGCGTCGGCAGCGAGCAGGAGATCGTGTGCTTCTTGCAGGCGTGCCCGGTCCGGATCGGAGTCAGCGACGATCTCGTCGAAGGAGAAGCTGCTGTCGGTCATAGCTCGCCCTCGAGGCCGTCTGCGAGTCGTGACAGTCCACTGCGTGTGCGCGTCTTGACGGTGCCGAGCGGGATCTGGAGGAACGCCGCAATCTCACTCTGGGAGAGACCGGAGAAGTAGGCCAGGTCGATCACGGTTCGCTCGTGCTCCGGCAGTGTTTCGAGGGCGCGGTGGACGCGCCACGTATTCCAGGAGGCTTCGGCCTCCTCGTCCGGAGTCGGGCTCGTCGAGACGACATCGGGAGGATCGGCCATAGTCGGCACGTGCCGACGACGCTGCGCATCGACGATCGCGTTCCGGGCGATGGTGTACAGCCACGCTCCGCCGGGTCCTCGCGTGCGGTCGTAGCTCCCCGCTGAGCGCCAGACGGCCGTGAAGACCTCCTGGACAGAATCCTCGGCGCGACCGCGGTCACCGAGTCGGCGCAGCGCGAGTCCGAGCACCGGTCGAGCGTAGCGGCCGTAGAGCTCCTCGAACGCCTCACGCTGCTGCTCTGCGACCTGCTCGATGAGTGTGGCGTCGGTGGCCTCGGAAGTGCTCACGAGCGCGATCGTTTCCGCTGTGGGGCAGGAGGGCAGGGGGCGAGTGAGGACAGCGTCCACTCCCAGGACCTACGCATGACGCGGCGAAACGGATTGCCATGCCATGCCGGCAACCGTACCGCGTCACGGCACGGAAGAGTGCGGTGGGGGTCGGGACCCGCGGCCCTCAACCCCCACCACTGCCCGATCAGCCGCGCGCGGCCTCGAAGCGGGCTCCGATTGCATCCCAGTCGACGACGTTCCAGATTGCCTCGAGGTACTCGGGGCGCCGGTTCTGGTACTTCAGATAGTAGGCGTGCTCCCACACGTCGATCCCGAGCAGCGGGGTCTTGCCGTCCGACACGGGCGAGTCCTGATTCGGGGTCGACATCACCGCGAGCCCCGTGCCGTCCCAGACGAGCCACGACCAGCCGGAGCCGAACCGCTTGATACCGGCGTCGATCATCTGCTGCCGGAGGACATCGAAGGAGCCGAACGTCGCTTCGACTGCTTCGCCGAGCGCACCTGCCGGCTCTCCGCCGCCACTCGGGGAGAGCGACGTCCAGAACAGCGCGTGGTTCGCGTGGCCGCCCCCGTTGTTCCGGACAGCTGCTTGCTTGTCGGCAGGCAGGATCTCGAGGTTCGAGATCACGGCGTCGATCGGGCGGTCCATCCACTCGGTGCCGTCGAGCGCGGCGTTGAGGTTCGTGACATACGCCGCGTGGTGCTTGCCGTGGTGGATCTCCATCGTCTTCGCATCGATGTGCGGCTCGAGCGCGTCGAGCGCGTAGGGCAGTTCGGGCAGTTGATACGCCATTCCTTACTCCTTCGTTCGATTCCATTCCCAGGATATGCTGCGAGCCTTCTGGTCGAGTCGGAGGTTCCTGTCGCATGCCTACCTATACCGAGATCACGCCCCGCGCGCTGACGCCGAAACTCCTCGAGCTCGACGGTATCTCCCGTGCCACGATCGAAGCCCACTACCGGTTGTATCAGGGCTACGTCGGTAAGCGAAACGAGATCCTCGCCAAGCTCGAGGGCGCTGACAGGTCAGGCGCGAACCAGGTCTACTCGGAGGTACGGGCGCTCAAGCTCGAGCTGAGCTTCGCGATCGGCGGGATCAAGAACCACGAGATCTACTTCGCGCATCTCGGTGGCGAAGGCGGCGACCCGACCGGGGCGATCGGCGAGCTGATCAAGCGCGACTTTGGCTCCGCCGATGCCTGGCGAGACGATCTGAAGGCGACCGGAGTTGCCGGCCGCGGCTGGGCCTGGACTGCGTACGACTGGGACGAGCGGCGTCTGTTCAACTACATCGGAGACGCTCAGAACACGTACCCGGTCTGGAATGCGACTCCGCTCGTTGCGCTCGATGTGTACGAGCACGCCTACTTCCTCGACTTCCAGACCGACCGCGGCGCCTACATCGACGCGTTCTTCACCAATCTCGATTGGAGCGTCGTGAACGGCTGGATCGCCAGCTACGGCATTCCGGTGGCATAGCCCCAACGGTGCTCGAGAACGCCCTCATCATCGCCGGGGGCTACCTGATCGGGTCGATCCCCTTCGGGGTGGTCGTCGTCCGGTTGCTGCGCGGCGAGGACATTCGTAACCAGGGCAGCGGCAACATCGGCGCCTCCAATGTGTGGCGGAGCTACGGACGCTGGCTCGGTGTTCCGGTCGCTCTTCTCGACGTCGCGAAGGGGTTCGTGCCGGCAATGATCGGGCTCGAGGTCGGCGGCGAATGGGTCGGCGTGCTCGCCGGAGCAGCGGCGATGCTCGGCCACGCGCGCCCCATCTGGCTCGGGTTCACGAAGGGCGGCAAGATGGTGGCGACGGGCGGCGGTGTGGCGCTCGCGCTCGCTCCGGTTGCAGCGGGCATCTGCTTGCTCCTCTGGCTCGTGACGTTCGTCCTTGCGCGGTACGCGTCGCTCGCGTCACTCGTGGCAGCAGTCGCCCTGCCGATCCTCTGTCTCCTTCTTGGCGAGCCCTGGCCAACCGTCCTCTTCGTGACCGCGGCGGCGGTAGCGGTGATCGTCTTGCATCGACAGAACATCAGGCGTCTGCTGCGCGGCACGGAGTCGCGCTTCACACGCGGTGCCGGCTCCGTTACGACGCGGTGAGCCAGTCGGCAAGCGTCGTCTGAGTCACTCCGTCATCGCCCCGGATCTCGCCGCGAACCTCGCCGACTGTTCCCCAGCGTTCGGCGAGAACGTCGTGATCATGGATCGTCTCGAGGTTCACCTGCCGGGAGAGCACGAAATCGTCGTCAGCGAGCCCCGGCACCTCGTCGAGCAGGCTCTTGAGGGCCACGCGAACGGAGTCCTCGACGAACCGGGGGTTGAGGTGAGCGTGCTCCACGACGAAAAGCTCGTCCGGGCGCTTGAGGAGCTCGAACACCGGAGCGCTCATCGAACGCTCGACGAGGTCGACGAGCGTCTCGGCATCGATGGGGCTCGTCGTGCCGACGAGCAGTGTTCCCCGCCCGCGCTGGTTGTGCGTGGCGATGGGCACGAGCTGAAGGATCTGCTCGACTGCGTCGGCCTCGAATCCCGCATCGGTCAGTCTTTCAGCGGCCTGGCCCGCCACGAGCCCCTGCGCACACGGGCACGCATTGATTCCAGTCGCCTCGACACCGACGACGCGACGCGAGCTGCGGTCGGTCGCCGCAGCGATCCCGATCAGAGAGACCATTTCCTGTGTCGCCAGCCCGGTCACCGGCGTCACGCGCCGCATCGGCCAACGGGCGGTAATGCGAACCTCGGCGCGAACGGCATTCTGTCGCTCGACGATGTGCCGTGCGATAACCTCGGCGATCTCCTCCACGATCCGAGCCTCGCCGAGCACGGCGTCGCCGATAGCCTCGTCGAATACCTCGGGAAAGCGGGACATATGAACGCCCTTCTGTCCGCGCGCGAGGTCGACGGTGCATTCGATCTCCGCGGCCATCATCGTCTCGGCGTCGCCCCGTCGGATCCTGATTGCCTTCTGGACACCCGTGACGCCGGCGCGCGAGAGTGCGAGCTCGACAGGCGGTGCGGACGCCTGCATGTCGGCGACGAGGTCCGGCCGAACGGGCATCCAGGGAACGTAGCAGCGCGATTCCGCGCGGCCGCCGTTCAGGCGGGAGTCAGGTGCGTGACCCGATGATCGGGCCGTGCACGCAATCCTTGATCTGACCGTCGGTGCAGCGCACACTCTCGCGGGCGCCTCGCTGGCCGCGCTCGCCGTTGCCGTCGCGCTCCACCTGGGCAAGGTCGCCGCCGAGGCGCGCTCGTGGCACGGCATCGTGAGCCACGCCTATCCGGCGGGAAGAGTCCGCTTCCGTACGACGTTCGGCGCGTTCGCCGGCGCGATCGGCGCCAACGCCGTCCTCCCGGCTCGGGTGGGGGATGCACTTCGGCTCGGCATCATGCGCCGCCGCGTGACGGGCTCGACGGTGGCCACTATCGGTGCAACGATCGTGCTCGAGACGGCGATCGAAGTCGTCTTCGGGCTCGGCGTGATCGCAGCGGTGCTCGTCGCCGGTCGCTCGGTCGGAGTCGTCGGTTCTCCCACGGCAGTCCTCCATTCCCATCCGATCGCTCTCGGGACGGTCGGAGTCTCGGCAATCGTGGTCGGGCTCGTCGGGTGGTTCATGCGGCGACGCCTGGCCGGAGTGACTGCGGCGATGGCGCAGGGGATGTCGGTCGTGCGCCGCCCACAGCAGCTTCTGCGGGGTGTGATGACCTGGAAGATCCTCGCCTGGACGCTCCGGTTCGGAGCCGTCTATTGCTTCCTGGTTGCCTTTCATCTGAGCGGGGGGCTCTGGGTGGTTCTTCTCGTCATAGCCGCGCAGAACCTCGCCGGTTTGCTTCCGCTTCTACCCGGAAGCGCCGGCACGCAGCAGGCAGCTCTCGCATTGGCACTGGCGGGGACGGTGAGTGCGGCAGCGGTGGTCGGGTTTGGCGTCGGGATGCAGGTGGCGACTACTCTCGCGGACGTCGCGATCGGTGTCGTGGCAGTGGCGCTCATCTCGTCGTGGTCGGACGTCGGGGACGCGCTCAGGCCAGCCCGGCGTCGGCTCGCTCCTGCGTCGTAACGTCTGAACGGTTCGGTGACTGCGGTCGCGTGAGTCACGCTCAATGAGGTGAGGCAAGCAAATCGCGATACTGGGGACGACATGATTGACCCCTACGTCGTCGTGCTCGAAGACGACCTCGAGCTTCGCTCGCTCGTTACGCGCGGGCTTCGCGAGGAGGGCTTCGACGTGGCAACCGCCGGGAGCGCCGCAGAAATGTTCGACGTCGTCCGTGATCGGCGGCCCGACGCGTTGGTCGTCGATATCGGCCTGCCTGACGCCGACGGCCGCGACGTGGTGCAGGCGCTTCGCGCCCAGGGGGAGTCGGCGCCGGTCATATTCCTTACGGCCCGGGATGCGCTGCCCGATCGCCTCTCGGGCTTCGCCGCCGGCGGCGATGACTACCTGACGAAGCCGTTTGCCTTCGCCGAGCTCGTCGCTCGCCTCCACGCATTGATGAAGCGTGTCGGCAGCGATCTTGCGGCCCAGGTCGGTGACCTTCGTCTCGACCCTGCAACCCACGCGGCTTCGTGTGGCGGCGAGAACGCCGATCTGACTCCGACCGAGTTCCGGATCCTTGCCCGCCTTGCCGCGAGGCCGGGTGATGCGGTGCGCCGGCGACAGCTCGTCGAAGCGGGCTGGGCGTACGGAGCGATCGTGCATGACAACACCCTTGACGTGTACATCGCGCGTCTCCGTCGCAAGCTCGCACCGCTCCCCGGAGCGCCTCAGATTGCCACCGTCCACGGCGTCGGCTACTCACTCCGATGAGCCGTTCTCTGCGAGTGGGTGTCCGCACCCGCCTGCTCGTCGCCGTCGTCGGAGCTGTTGCGATCGCGCTCATCATCGGTGTGACGGCGTTCAACCTCTTTCTCGGTCAGCGATTATCGGCGAGCGCGATCTCGCTCGCGCGAGCGCAGGCCGGTGCCGAGACCTCCTCGCTCAAGGTCGTCAACGGCCACCTGGTCTCTCTGAAACGCCTTGATGAAGGCACGGCCGTCGGAAACCCGGTCTGGGTGTTCGCCGGCACGAAGATCCTCGAGCAACCGCGTGTTTCGCAATCACTCGCAGCGGTCGCCTCGTCGCTCGCGTCCGGACCTGAGCGAACGCTGCGTTTCCGCGAGTCCGTACGCCTGTATGCGCTTCCCGTGACCGACCGGGGACTGAGGGTCGGCACCGTCGTTGCCGGTGTTCCCCTCGCGCCGTATGACGAGACCGCAACGATTGCGTTCGTTGGCTCTATGGGCCTCGCAGTGGCCCTCCTGATCGCGGTGGCACTGCTGAGCCATTGGATCCTCGGCAAGGCATTGCTTCCCGTTTCCCGCATGACCGACGATGCCGCGGACTGGAGCGACAACGATCTCGACCGGCGCTTCAACCGAGGGGAGCCGTACGATGAGCTCACGCAGCTCGCTGCGACGCTCGATGCGCTTCTCGAGCGCCTCTCTGCCAGCCTGCGTCATGAGCAGAGGTTCACGGCCGAGATGTCTCACGAGCTTCGCACGCCCCTGGCAAAGATCGCGGCAGAGGCGGAGCTCGCCCTCCGCAGAGAACGTACGGGGGACGACTACCGCCGAAGCCTCGAGGCCGTTCACCGCAACGCCGAACAGATGACCCGCACTGTCGAGGCGCTCGTTTCAGCGGCGCGTCAGGAAGCCGGACTGAGCCGTACTTCGAGCGATGCCAGAGACGGCATTTCTGCTGCGGTGGCGGCAGTGCGGGACGACGCCATCGCAGCAGGAATCCAGGTCGAGCTCTCGATGCCCTCGAGCCCCGTCCGCGTTGCGATCGACGTCGACCTGCTCGAGCGCATCGTCCAGCCACTGCTCGACAACGCGCTTCGCTACGGCGAGGCGCAGGTCTCGGTCGCCCTACGGACCAACGGAACGATGGCAGTCCTCGACGTCGGCGACGACGGCACGGGTCTTCGCGACACCGAGGTCGACATCGTCTTCGAGCCAGGCGTTCGTGGCGCTGCCGCAGCCATGGATCCGCGTGGCGCCGGCCTCGGTCTCGCGCTCGCGCGCCGGCTGGCTCGAACCGCAGGCGGAGAGATCGTCGCTCGGTCGAACGCCAAAGGCGGTCGATTCACTGTTCGCCTCCCGCTCGCATGATCACGAGCTGGCTCCTCGGCCTGCCTCCGCTCCTCGTCTACGGCGCCCTCTTCGCGCTCGTCGCGGGGGAATCTGCAGGCTTGCCGCTACCGGGTGAGACGAGCCTCATCGCTGTGGGCGTTCTCGCATCGCAGCATGGCGGCGTCTCGATCGAGGTTGTGATCGCGGTGGCTGCTCTGGCCGCGATCATCGGCGACAACATCGGCTTCGTTCTGGGGCGGCATGCAGGGCGGCGGCTGCTGACGCGTGAGGGCCGGTGGCTCGAGCGTCGCCAGCGGTTCCTCGTCCGCGGCGAGGCGTTCTTCGAGCGGCACGGCCCGAAAGCGGTATTTCTGGCCCGCTGGGTGCCAGGCTTGCGTGTCGTTGGGTCATGGCTCGCCGGTGCACACCACATGCGCTGGCGCACGTTCCTTCTCTGGAATGCGCTCGGCGGTATCGCGTGGGCGGCCTCCGTGGGACTCGCGGCGTATCTCCTCGGGCACCTTGCGGCAACCATCTTCAAGACATTCGGTCTCGCCGGCCTTGCGATCGTGCTCGCAGGCGCGATCGGCGCGGGTTGCTGGCATGTCGCGCATCGCCGACGACGCGATCCTGCTCGACGAACCGATGCCGCATCGGTTCCATCCGAAGGCGGTCGGCCACTCGGCGACTGAGCAACAGCGGGGAGGGGCTTCGCATCCGTTCAGGCCGCTTTAAGGGTGGCGGCCCTACCGTCGTGGGAGATGAGGATCGCGATCGTGAGTGACTACTATTACCCCCAGCTCGGGGGCGTGACCGAGCACGTTCACGGCCAGGCAACGGAGCTGGCGCGGCGAGGCCACGAGGTCACCGTGATCACCCCGGACCTCGTCAAGGTGCCGCGTACGGTCGATGCAGACGTCCTTCCTCCCGAGACGTTCGAGGTCATCCGGCATGGTCGGGCGCTGCCGGTCTACGCAAACCGCGCCGAGGCGCTCGTAAGCTGGTCACCCCGTCTCGGAGCCTCTCTCGACCGGCTGTTCGACGAGCGTCGGTTCGACGTCGTCCACGTGCACAACCCAATCGGCCCGTGGCTCCCGATCATGGCCGTACGACGCTCGCGCGCGCCGGTGACGGTGGGCACGCTCCACAGCGTCGTCAAGCCCGGGTATCCACTCCTCCGCATCTTTGGCCGTCCCCTCGCGAGCCACCTGCGACGGCTCGACGCATGCATCACAGTCTCCGACACTGTCGTCGACTCGCTCGGCCCGTTCTTCCCGGGCCAGCAGTTCATCACGATTCCCAACGGCATCGATGCCACGTTCTTCACACCGGAGGCCGACCCGTTGCCAGATCTCGCGGGGAGGCGGACGATGCTGTTCGTCGGGCGCTTCGATCCCCGCAACGGTGTCAGCCATGCCATCGGCGCGTTTACGATCCTCAAGCGAACGCACTCCGACCTTCAGCTCGTGATCGTGGGAGACGGCCCGATGCGCCCGCTCGTCGAGCGCCTCGTCCCTGACGATCTCCGCGCCGATGTTGTCTTCGCAGGGCGCGTTAACCGCCTCCGCCCCCGCTATCTCGCGAGCGCCGACGTTCTCTGCTCACCGTGTTCACTCGCATCATTCGGAATGGTTGTGCTCGAGGGCATGAGTGCAGGTGTCCCAGTCGTCGCGACGCGCCTATCCGGCTTTGCGCGTGTCATGCGAGACGGAGTCGACGGAGTCATGGTCGACGAGCCCGACGACGACGCCGGATTCGCCGCGGCGCTCGGGAGGGTCCTGAGCGACCCCGCCCTGGGCCAGCGGATGGGCGCGGCAGGGCGGCGTCGCGCGCTCCAACACTTTGCGTGGCCCGTCGTTGTCGACCGGCTCGAGGAGCTCTACGCCCGCCTCGGCGCGCAACGCGCGGCAACTCCGTTGCGTCGAGTGGCGGCCTGATCGTGAACAAGCGGGACACGGTTGTCGGGAGCGCCGTCGCCTGTGCAGGGCTCATCGGCGCGGGACATCTCATCGATCGTCGCCGAGGGAGGCGACCGGTCGCAGCGGCAGGCGCCGTGGCGGTCGCAGGCGCCTACCTCGCCGGTACCTACCTGCAGAACCTGCCGCTGTTCGGGGTGGTTGCTCGACCGGCGCCCGGACGCGACGGGAGAGAGTTCGCGTTGACCTTCGACGACGGGCCCGATCCGCGACACACACCTTCGATCAGCAGGATCCTCGCCTGGCCGAGGGCATCGCGCGACGTTTTTCGTGCTCGGCCGCGAGGCGAGAGAGCATCCCGGGCTGATCCGACAGCTCGCCGCTGACGGTCACGAGATCGCATGCCACGGCAACGACCATCGCCTGCTGGCGTTCGCCTTGCCGAGGACGATCGATGCCCAGTTCGACGCCTGGGAGGAGGCAGTCGGCGTGGCGCTCGGTCGTCCGGGTGCGAGGCTCGTGCGGACGCCGCACGGCGTTCGGAGCCCGTGGTTCAACTCGGTCGCCCGCCGGCGCGGCTACGTCGTCTGCGGCTGGGACGGCAGTGTCTTCGATACGGCTGAGCCGGGAGTGGGTGTGATCACGGGCCGGGTCATCTCGCTCCTCCGCGCGGGCGTGGTCATCCTTCTGCACGACGGTGACGGCTCGGGTCAGGGTGGGTCGCGTGCACAGACCGTGGCGGCGCTCCGCGGGGTGCTCGACGCCGCAGATGATCTGGGTCTCCGTTCAGTGCCGCTCGGGTCGCTTCTCGAGCCCGGGCGACGGGGGGGATTTCGCCGCGACGCTCGGTCGGCGCTCGCGGAGCAGCAGGCTGCCGCTTGAGCTCTCCTCTAGCCGGCACTCCTGAACCGGGCGCCCAGCTCGAGCGTCGCCGCCGGTCGCGCGAGCGTCGCCGCCGCCGTCGGACGGCCGGCGCGGCAGTGGTGGCCCTCGCGGTCGCGGCCGGTGTGGGAGGCGTGATGCATTCGTTGACGAGGGGCGACGCGGCTCGCACGGCGAAGGGGACGAGTGGAAACACGGCAGCACATACGGTGCCGACGACCGTCGTAGAGCGTCGGCGTGCCACCGAGCTGAGGCTCGTCGAGGCCCGTGCTGGGACGCTCAGGAGACCGGTGCAGGACGCCGCTGCCGCTGCGGTTGGCCCCCTGACAATGCTCCTGATCGGCGGTTTGACAGCGTCGGATACATCGACGGGCGACATTATCCGGGTCGAGTCAACGTCTTCCCATCACCTCGGAGCCCTTCGGACTCCCGTGCACGACGCGGCCGCCGCGACTCTCGCGGGTCGCGCGTACCTCTTCGGCGGTGGTGACGGGGTCGGGCAGCATGACGAGATCCTGCGCGTCGACCCGGTGGGCGCGACGACCGTCGTCGCGCACCTGCCTGCTCCGAGCTCGGATCAGGCCGCCGCTGAGCTCGGCGGCAGGGTCTACGTCGTGGGAGGCTTCGACGGCACCAACTGGCTCGACACGATCGTCTCCTGGAAGCCCGGCTCGCCGGCGCGCATCGTCGCGCATCTCCCTTCCCCGCTTCGCTACGCGGCGGTCACGTCGGTTCGGGGTCGGTTGCTGATCGCAGGTGGATCGCGGCCGGATGGATCGGCAACCGACGCAGTACTCGTCTACCGGCCGGGCGGCAAGGTCGCGGTGCTAGGCCGCCTGCCCTCTCCGACGACGCATGGTACGGCGGCGACGCTCGGTGGCATCGCCTACGTGATCGGGGGCAGGGGCGCGACGATTGGAACGCCGACCTCTGCGATCATCGCCGTTGATTCGATCAAGGGGCACCCGCACGTCGCGGGTCACCTTTCCGAACCGCTCAGCGACCTCGCCGCAGTGCGTATCGGCGACCGGATCCTCGTCGCGGGAGGCCGTGGGCGCAACGGCACGGTCGCGGCCGTCGGCGTCCTTCATCGTGCTGCCGTGGCCCTCAAGGTGCCCGCCGCTTCCAGGACGCCTGCTCTCCTCGACAGCCAGAACGTGTACGCGGCGGACGGGCCGAATCAGCTGCAGGGTGCGGCGCGCCACGCGCGCCCACTGATCTATGTCCCCAACTCGAAGTCGGACTCGGTTGACGTCATCGACCCGCGCACATACCGGATCGTCGATCACTTCGCCGTCGGCGGCCTGCCGCAGCATGTGGTTCCCTCGTACGACCTGAAGACGCTGTACGTCACCAATGACACTGGCAACAGCCTCACCCCGGTCAACCCGCGCACGGGTAAGCCCGGCGCTCCGATCCCGGTCGCCGATCCGTACAACATGTACTTCACACCCGATGGACAGCTCGCGATCGTCGTTGCCGAGGCGTTGCACCGGCTCGACTTCCGCGACGCGCACACCTTCCGCCTCCGCCACTCGCTCCACGTCGATTGCTCGGGTGTCGACCACATCGACTACTCCAGCGACGGTCGCTACCTCCTGGCGAGCTGCGAATTCTCGGGGCAGGTGATCAAAGTCGACGTTCGGCGTGAGCGCGTCGTCGGCACGCTGACGCTGCGCTCCGGTGCAATGCCGCAGGACGTGAAGCTCTCGCCGGATGGGCGTGTCTTCTACGTCGCAGACATGATGTCGAACGGCGTCTGGAAGATCGACGGAAACAGGTTGCGGATCATCGGCTTCCTCGCCACCGGGCGGGGGGCGCACGGGCTGTATCCGAGCCGTGACGCCCGAAAGCTCTATGTCTCGAACCGGGGTGCCGGAACGGTCTCCGTCGTCAGCTTCGCCTCACGCAAGGTGGTCGCGACGTGGCGGGTGCCGGGAGGAAGCCCTGATATGGGCGGAGTCTCGGCCGACGGGAACGTGCTGTGGCTTTCCGGACGCTACGACGGCGAGGTGTATGCGATCGATACGCGAAGCGGACGGCTGATCCGGCGCATCAAGGTAGGAAACGGGCCCCACGGCCTTGCAGTTTGGCCCCAGCCCGGCCGCTACTCGCTCGGCCATACCGGGATCATGCGCTAGCCGGTCCGGAATCTATATATGTAGAGTTATATCGATGCCTCGTCGCCGCGCACATTCCCGGCAGACAGGAGCGGTTCTTGTCGAGCTCCTCGGTGATCCTGCCGTTGGCCGCTACGGGTACGAGCTGGCCAAGGCGACGGGCCTCGCGAGCGGCACGCTTTACCCGATCCTGATGCGGCTCGAGCAGCGTGGGTTGCTCGACGCGCGCTGGGAGTTCACCGGGCAGCGACCGCGCCACGTGTACAGGCTCACGGCCGACGGCCTTGCGCACGCGCAAACGTTCCGCACCGCGCGCCCGCCGATCCTGTTCGCCCGGGAGGCGGTCGCATGAAGAGGCGTGAATGGATGCAGGCGATGCGCCGCGAGTTGGACGAGACGACCGGGACAGCACGGTTCCGCTGGCTCGTCGGGATCGCGTGGGTGGGCGCGCTCGGGCTCGTTGCCCCGCTCGTGGCGACAGGTGTAGTCGTCGGTGTAGCTGGTGGCGCAGTCGGTAATCGCGAGGTCTTCCTCGAGGTCTACCGCGGCGGGAGCAATTCGTGGATCGGCGCTCTGGCGCTCACGCTCCCAACTGCGCTCGTCGGGATCGCGGCCGCGCTGCTCGTTCTCGCCCGACATCGTGCGGGAATGGCCGCCGCCTACTCCTTCGCTGCGCTCGTGGGCGTCAGTGCCGTCATCTCCGTTACGAACGCCCCACCCGTTGGGCCGTTTCTGGCTGACTGGAAGCAGGTCACCGTCGACCCGCACGCGACGGACCACGCCGACGAGCTGCGCCTCAACAGCGCGATCGGTGCGGTCGTCGCCGCCACGGCGCTCGTCCTCGTGGCCCAACGGCGACGGCAGCGGCAACCCATCGCGGACCTCGAGGTCGGAGGCGACGTTCTGTGACCAGCGGCCGCTCGACCTGAACAGAACCTGAGCGCCGCCCCGGGGTCGACCCAATCCTGCGGAGGTGACGTCTACCGTGAGTCGCCGTCGCATGGACTATCGCCTCTACCACGGGATCAACCAGTTCGTCCTCGAGCACGACTGGCTCGGCCGCGTCCTCGGCGCGATCGAGACGTGGGCTGTCCCCCTCTTTGCCGTCGCGACATTCGGTCTCTGGCTCCTCGCGCGTCCCGGCGGTGATCGGAAGTGGAAGCTTGCCTCGGCTTCGGCCCTTGCCTCCGCTGCGCTCGCGCTTCTGATCGCGCAGGCGATAACCAAGATCTGGCCGCGCGAGAGACCGTTCGCAGCTCATCCGAGTTCCCACGTGTGGGGCACTCGGTCTCCCGATCCCTCGTTCCCCTCAGATCATGCAAGCGCCGCGTTCGGCATCGCATTCGCCGTGTTTCTCTTCGATCGGGTTGTCGGCTCGTTCTTCCTCGCCGCCGCCACGATTATCGCCGTCGGCCGCGTCTTTGTCGGGGCGCACTATCCGGCAGACGTGCTCGCCGGCACGCTGGTTGGGCTTGGTGCCGCCCTCCTCGTCGTCCGCACCGCGGGGCCCCTGATCGCGTGGGTTGTTCGCCTCGTCGAGCGGGCGACGGATCCCGTGGTGCGAGGGTTCTGGCGAGTGCGTGACGGGCGGCGTGCCGCTGCAGATCGGTGACCGGTACCTAGCGCAACAACCGCGATAGCCGGCGGTCCTTGAGCTCCTTGCCGCCAGTCTGGCAGGTCGGGCAGTACGTGATCGTGTGCTCCTCGAATGCGACGCGGCGGAGCGTGTCATGCCCGAGCGGGCACGGCTCCCCGAAGTGCCCGTGGATCCGGTACACGTCGCCGTCACCCTTCCCGGCTTCGCGCTGCGAGAGTGCCCTGCCGAGGTCGTCGTCGATCGCAGCCGCCAGTCGCGCTGTCTCCGCCTCGGTGAGATCGGTCGAGAGCTTGAAGGGTGACAGCCGCGCGAGCCAGAGGATCTCGTTCGCGTGGGCGCGTCCGATGCCCGCGAGTGCCCGCTGATCGCGCAGGAGCGGATGTAGCTGCCGCCGCTCGCGGCCGAGGATCTCGCCGAGCTTCGCCGGCCCGAGCCCGAGGGCCTCTGGTCCCAGATGAGCGAGCTCGGTCGCAAGCGCGTCCGGGGTGAGCAGCCAGACGCCTGCGCGCCGCTTCTTGCCGGCCTCCGTCAGAACGAGCTCGCCACCGTCTGTGAACGAGAGGCGGAACATGGGCGACTTCGGTGTCTTCGCGCCGGCTGCGTGATAGCGCAGCCGGCCTGCGCTCATCAGGTGCACGCGCAGGACGAGCTCCCCGTCCCTGGTCGGGAAGAGCAGGTTCTTGCCTCTTCGCTGCGCTCCAGCGAGTGTCCGCCCCTCGAGCGCCGCGACAGGCGGATCGAACGTCTTCACGGTGGCGATGTGCGCCGGGCCAGCGCGCTCGACGGGAGCACGGGAGACGAGCGGGTCGAGCTCGCGCACCCACGCCTCCACTTCCGGTAGCTCGGGCATAGACGATTTGAGCATAGTCTCCGCGGCATGGCCGACCCGATCGAGGTCGAGGTAACGCGCGGCGACGTCGTCGAGGCGACGCACGTGGTGCACGCTGTCGCGATCAGCGATGGGCAGATCGTGGCTGAAGCCGGTGACTCCAGTCGGGTGGCCTTCCTACGCTCTGCAGCGAAGCCTCTTCAGGCCCTCCCGCTCGTGCGCGCCTACCCGGACATCGATGATCGGGAGATTGCGATCGCCTGCGCATCACACCTCGCGCGGCCGGAGCAGCTCGACACCGTTAGGGCTCTCCTCGCGAAGGCACGCGCGTCCGAGGCCGACCTCGAGACCGGACCGGAGCCGTCACCCATCGAACACACGTGCTCCGGAAAGCACGCCGGCTTCCTCTGTCTCTGCCGGGAACGTGGCTATGAGAAGCGTGGTTACCGCTTTGCCACCCATCCGCTCCAGAAGGAGATGTTGGCGATTGTTGCGGCGGCAGCAGAGGTCGACCCGGCCTCGGTGCACGTCGCGATCGACGGCTGCGGCGTTCCGACGTTCGCGCTCCCCCTCGACCGAAGCGCCCACGCGTTCGCCCGATTGCCCACCCTCGACGGTGGGCCACGGGTGGTCGCGGCGATGCGCGGTCACCCCGAGATGCTGCGCGGACCTGTCGCCGCCGACGCGCTGGTCATTCGCGAGCTGCCCGGCTGGGCTGCGAAGGGGGGAGCCGAGGGCCTCTTTTGCGCCTGTTCTCCCGACGGTTTGGGTATTGCCCTCAAGGTCGAGGACGGAGCGTTTCGTGCGATTCTCCCTGCATTTGCGGCATTTCTCGAGGGGCTGGGGATCCCCACCGGCGGGCTCGGCCTCGTCACGGTTGAAAACAGCCATGGAGAGGCAGTGGGGGAGCTGAGGGTACGTCCTCAAAGTCATGTCCCAAAGGGCGGATCTCGCAGATAGGATTCTCCGCCTGCAAGGGGTTTAGCCGGTCGGGGAGACCGGAATTGGCTGCACAGGGATCCAGGGCTCGTCTTCGTCAACCCACGAGAAGAAGGGTTTCATGCTCTCCGTCGAGATCGCTCTGCCAGATGTCGAGGAACTGCACAAGCTCGTAGAGCAAGGGCAGGAGAAGGGTTTCCTCACTTACGACGAGATCGTCAACGCGCTCGAGGACGTCGAGTTGACGAAAGAGCAGCTTGAAGAATTCACGACGTATGCGATCGACCACTCGATCGAGCTCGTGGAGGGCGAGCAGCACAAGCGGCTGCCGCACGAGCCCGTACCGGTCGACGACGAGAAGGTGGCGCCGAAGCTCGACCTCAGCGTCGAACCGTCGCTCGACTCGCTCAGGCTCTATTTGCGTGAGATCGGCAAGGTGCCGTTGCTCACGGCGCACCAGGAGGTCTCGCTCGCCAAGCGCATCGAGCGCGGCGACCCGTCCGCCAAGCAGCACATGATCGAGGCGAACCTCAGGCTCGTCGTCTCGATTGCGAAGGGCTATCTCGGCCGAGGCTTGTCGTTTCTCGATCTGATTCAGGAGGGATCGCTCGGTCTCATCAGAGCGGTCGAGAAGTTCGACTACCGCAAGGGCTACAAGTTCTCGACGTATGCCACCTGGTGGATCCGGCAGGCGGTCACTCGTGCGATCGCCGACAAGGCACGCACGATCCGGATTCCGGTGCACATGGTCGAGAAGCTCAACAAGGTCGTCCACATAGAGCGGCAGCTCGTGCAGCAGCTCGGCCGCGAGCCGAGGCCCGAGGAGATCGCCGAGGAGCTCGAGATACCGACCGAGGAGGTCCGCGAGATTCTGCGGATGGCACAGCTTCCGATCTCGCTCGAGAAGCCCATCGGTGAGGAGGAGGACTCCTCGCTCGGTGACTTCGTCCCGGACGACTCCGCCGAATCCCCGTTCGACACCGCGTCGCTATCGCTCAGGCGAGAGGACATCGACCTCGCACTCTCCTCGCTCCCGGCGCGCGAGCGTAAGGTGATCGAGCTGCGCTTCGGCCTCAGCGGCACGCAGCCGTGCACGCTCGAGGAGGTCGGCCAGGCGTTCGGCGTCACGCGCGAGCGGATTCGCCAGATCGAGAACAACACGCTGAAGAAGCTCGAAGGCTTGCCCGAAGCGCAGGCGCTGCGAAACTGCGTCTGAGCAGAGCGGCGACTCGATGTGGGGTGTCTTCCTCGGAGGGAGACACCCCACGATTGTTCGTCTGCAAGGGTCTCAGCTCGCGAGAAATCCCCGATCGAGCAGTGCACCGAGGCCGCGCTCTCGCAGTTCGCTCGCGAGCGAGGCGACGTCGGCATCGATTGGAGCGTACGCAGTCGCCTCGAGCCAGACCGTGCGGTCGCCGATCTCACCGACTCGAACGCGGGCTTCGTCACCGTTGGTTCCCGGCAGTTCGGCGATGGCGTCGTGGAGTGCGATGCGAGCCTCGTGGATCGGAGTCTCGATAGACACGGGAAAGCGCGCAGCCACGACCCGGCGGGGATCCTTGATCGTGCGGTTCACGATCGTGCTGGTCGTCAATTGCGTGTTGGGAATGAAGATCCGACGCGCATCGTCCGTGACGAGCGTCGTGTAGATCAGATCCATCTCCTCGACGAACCCTGTTTCACCGGCGACCGTGACCCTGTCCCCGAGGCGCAGCGGCTGTGTGAAGGCGACCAGCAGGCCCGAACCGAGGTTTGACAACGGAGTGCTGAACGCGAGGCCGGCAAAGAGCGCGAGCACTGCGCTCGATGCGAGCAGCGCCTTGGCGATCTCGGTTGTGACGTCGTAGAGCGACAGGACGCTCCACGCCACGATCGCGGCGAGGATCGCGATCAGGACGCGCCTGAGGAAGACGAACGTCGTGCGGCGCCGGGCGACGGCCATCGGATCGCGCTGCCTGAGACGTTGCTCGTAGCGGCCGTAAGCGAAATCGAGAGCGAATCGTACGGCAACGACGATCGCGATCCCGACAGCGCCGATGACAAGCGCCTGGGTTGCCCTGTGAGAGATCTCCATCGTTCGCGTGATTCGTCAGGGACGCGGCAGAGCCTCCCTGGTTACGTTCGTCGGCTACTCGTGGATCGGCTCGTTCTCCAGCTCGAATGCAGCGTGCAACTCGCGCACCGCGTTCGGGATCTCCGATCGGGCGATCATGCAGGAGATCTTGATCGGTGACGTCGAGATCATCTGCAGGTTGATCTGATTCTCGGCGAGCGTGCGAAACATCTTTGCCGCCACGCCGGGATTCGAGCGCATCCCCGCTCCTATCAACGACACCTTGCCGAGGTCGTGGTTCTCCTCGATCGTGAAGGCGCCAAGCTCCGCGCGTGTGCTCTCGAGCGCGGCCTGCGTCGCGGGTACATCCTCGGTCGGCACCGAGAACGACATCTCCGCATTCCCGTGGACGACGTTCTGGATGATCGTGTCGACGTTGACGTGCGCGGCGCCGACGACGTCGAAGATCAGCGCCGCGACACCGGGGCGGTCGGGGATGTCCGACAGCGTGAACACCACATCGTTCTCGCTATGAGTGACTGCCGACACGATTGGCTGCTCCATCGAAGCTCCTTCCTGGACCCAGGTTCCCTCCTCGTCCGAGAACGTGGAACGGGCATGAATACGAACACCGTGATTGCGTGCGAGCTCGACCGAGCGCAGCATCAGGACCTTGGCGCCGGACGCCGACATCTCGAGCATCTCTTCGTAGGAGATCGTCGGTAGCTTCCGCGCGTTCGGCACGATCCTCGGGTCGGCGGTGAACACGCCCGACACGTCGGAGTAGATCTCGCAGGCAGCCCCGAGCGCAGCCGCCAGGGCGACAGCGGTTGCATCGGTGCCGCCGCGGCCGAGCGTCGTGACGTCCATCGTGTCACGCGAGAATCCCTGGAAGCCGGCGACGAGCACGATCTTGTCCTCGTCCAGAGCCTCCTTGACCCGGTCGCCTCGGATCTCGCGAATCTTGGCCTTCATATGAGTGCCGTCGGTGATGATGCCGGCCTGCGATCCCGTCAACGAGAGTGCCTCCTGACCGAGGTCGTGAATGGCCATCGCCACGAGAGCACAGGCGATCCGCTCTCCGGTCGAGAGCAGCATGTCGAACTCCCGCACGTTCGGGGTAGGGGAGACCTGGTGGGCGAGATCGATGAGCCCGTCGGTCGTCTTCCCCATCGCCGAGACCGTGCCGACGACCCGCAGGCCACGTTGCTTGGCATCGACGAGCCTCCGCGCGACGTGCTTGATCTTGTCGGGGTCGGCGACCGACGAGCCGCCGAACTTCATGACGACGGTGTCGAAGTCCACGAAAGGAGCCTACCCGGGTGCGCGCCCTGGGACGCAGAACGTACTCACTCGCATGGTGTCAGCTGGCTGTCGGTGGCCTCCGGCGCCCGGCGTACGATCGCACGGTGACCTCCGAGCCAGCGTCGCCGAGCCTGTCCAACGTCGTTCATTGCAGCGCCGAGCGGGCCTTGCATCTCGAGCGCGACCGGGTCAGGGAGCTGCTGGCCAGCGGCGACTTCTTCTGGCTCGACGTCCACGCTCCTGAGGCGGGTGATCTCGAGATCCTGCGCGAGGAGTTCGGCTTCCACCCGCTTTCCCTCGAGGACTCGTGGCGTTTCGGTCAGCGGCCGAAGATCGACGACTATGACGGCTACGTCTTTCTCGTTGTCTTCGGTGCCTCGAGTGAGGGAGACGAGGACGGCCTCGTCGAATTGCACTGCTTCTACTCCGATCGCTACCTCGTTACGTTGCACCGGGACGAGGCACCGTCGATCGCGGATCTGCGCCAGCGGTATGTCAAGCGAGACGCGCCGGTCGACGACCCAGCGCGGCTATTGCACGCAGTCGTCGACGGACTCGTCGACGGCTTCTTCCCCCGCCTTGCCGCCATCGACGACCGCATTGACACGCTCGAGGAAGGCATCTTCCAGGAGGCAAGCGAGGCACAGTTGCAGGAGATCTTCACCATGAAGCGCCAACTCGTCGGCATGCGCAAGGTCATCTCGCCACAGCGGGATCTTTTCGCCTCCATCGTCGTCGGAGTCGAGTCGTTTCCGGGGATGACCGACGACGATCAGCGCTACTTCCGTGACGTCTACGACCATCTGATCCGGATCGGTGACATGGTGGACACGTATCGGGACCTCCTCACCGGGGCGATGGACGTGTATCTCTCGACCGTCTCCAATCGCCTCAACGGAGTCATGAAGCAACTCGCGATCATCGCCACCGTCTTCATGCCTCTCACGTTCCTGACAGGCTTTTTCGGGCAGAACCTTGGCTGGATGGTCGTTCATGTGGGAGGCCTCGGACACTTCCTTCTCTTCGGGATCGGGCTCGAACTGGCGACGCTCGCAATAGTGCTCACGTACTTCGCTCGACGGGGCTGGCTCAGTCGACAGGACAGCGCCTGAGTCCGAAGCACGAGATACTCGGCTCGTGACCATCAGATGTGATGTCCTCGTCATTGGTGGCGGGAGTAGCGGGGCGGTCGTCGCGGGACGGCTGGCGACAGAGAGCGACGCGCGCGTTGTCCTGGCCGAGGCCGGGCCCGACTACGGGCCGCGTTCGTCGGGACGATGGCCTGCCGATCTTCTCGATGGGGGTGCTCTCGTGACCTCCCACGACTGGGGGTACGGCAGCGGCGAACTCGCCGCACGCGACCCGATCGCCTTTCCGCGAGCCCGCGTGATCGGCGGCTGCTCGTCCCACAACGGCTGCGTTGTGGCCGTCGGTTGCCCGGCCGACTACGACGCCTGGGCCGCCGCGACAGGCGACGGCCGGTGGCGGGCTGATGCGATCCGGCCCGCACTCGCGCGAGTCCTCACCCGGCTGGCCGTGCGAACCTACCGCGACGACGAGGTCGGTCCCTTCCACCGTGCCTGCCTCGATGCTGCCGCGGCCCTCGGCATCCCACGGGCAGATGATCTAGATGATCTCGACGGCGGCGTCGGCTTCGGCATCGAGCCGGTCAACATCGACGCGGGGGTGAGGGTCAATGCGGCGTTCGCCTATCTCGATCCAGCGCGCGAGCGGGCAAATCTGACGATCCTCGATCGCGCCCTCTGCAACCGTGTCGTCCCGGCGTCGGCCGGCGTCGAGGCGTTTCTGCAACAGGACGCGCGGGAGATCACGGTTGTCGCCACAACCGTCGTGCTCGCGGCCGGCTCTTACGGCTCGCCCGCGATCCTGCAGCGCTCCGGAATCGGTGCCCCGGCCGACCTGCGAACGGCGGGGATCGACGTACTGGTCGACCTCCCGGGCGTCGGCCGGAACCTGCACGACCATCCCATCGTCGAGCTGGAGTTTGCCGGCTCGGCGCGACTACGCGAGCTACTCGCCGAGTCCGAGGCCAGGAGATTCACGCCGGAGGAGCAGACACTCGGCAAGTTCCGCTCGAGCAGGGCGGCGGGTCCGTATGACCTTCATCTCTTCCCCGTTGCGGCTCATCCGCACAGCTTGCTCATGGGTCGCGTCATGCTGGTCGTTGCTGCAATGGAGCCGCGGTCGCGTGGGTCGCTCGGGATCGAGAGCCCTGACCCCGATGCGGCGCCGAGAATCGATCACGCGTATCTCACCGACGTGGAAGGCGCAGACAGGGCCGTGCTGGTCGAGGGCGTCGAGCAGGCCCGTGAGCTCGCTGCGACGGAGCCGCTGCGATCGCTGATCGGCGCCGAGATCTCGCCGAGTCTCGACCACACGATCGAGCAATTCCACGCTCACTACTTCCATCCGGTCGGGACCTGCGCAATGGGTACGGAGTCGGATCCGCACGCGGTGTGCGACGGCGCCGGTCGGGTCCGCGGGCTCGACGGTGTCGTCGTCGCAGACTGCTCGCTGATGCCCACCGTCCCACGCGCCAACACGAACATTCCAGCCGTTCTCGTCGGCGAACAGATCGCCGAGACGCTACTCGGCGCATGAGGACGAGAGGGGTACCCTCCGGCTGATGGTCGTAGATGTCACCTCCGGGCTTCGTGCCCAGCTCGAGAGCGGGCTCACGCTTCCTGCGTCGTGGTACTCGGACCCGGCTGTGCTGCGACTCGAGCAGGAGCACATCTTCAAGCGCTCCTGGCAGTACGTCGGTGTATCGACCGACGTTGCGGAACCGGGTCAGTTCTTCGCGTGTCGGGCCGGCGACGTTCCCGTTGTCGTGCTGCGGAGCCGCGACCAGGAGCTCCGCGCCTTCGTCAACGTCTGCCGCCATCGCGGGCACGAGATCGTCGCAGGCTGCGGTCGGCGAGAAACGCTGCAGTGCCCGTACCACGCGTGGACCTACGGGCTCGACGGCTCGTTGCGCTCCGCTCCGCGCTCCGATCGCGAGCCGGGCTTCGATGTCGATGATTGGAGCCTGCTGCCGGTGCTCGTCGACACCTGGGGGCCGCTCGTTTTCGTCAATCCCGACCCGGCAGCCGCGCCCCTTGCCGAAACACTCGGTGAGTTGCCCCGTGTCGTCCGCGAGCGGGGGCTCGACCCGGCCGAGCTCGAGTTCCGCGGGCGCTCCCGCGAGATGCTCGTGGAAGCGAACTGGAAGATCGTCGTCGAGAACTATCTCGAGTGCTACCACTGCCCCGTCGCCCACAAGAGCTTCAGCCGCCTGATCGACGTCGACCCGGACGCATACGTGCTCGCGACCGATCGATTCAGCTCGAGCCAGTTCGGACCCGTGAACGAGCACGTCGAGTCCGGAACGCGCCAGGGACTTCCCTACGTACCGGACGGGCCGATCCGCGCAAGCCAGTTCCACTACGTCTGGCCGAACTGGACGCTCAACACGTTCCCCGGCCCCGCCAACTTGCGGGTGCTCGTATTCGAACCGGATGGCCCGGAACGCACCCGTACCTACGTCGACGGTTTCTGGGCGCCGGGCACGCCGGACGAGATCATCGCCGAGATCACGGAGTTCGGCGCCGTCGTCGGGCAGGAGGACGTCGAGCTCGTCGAGTCGGTGCACCGGGGGCTTCGCTCGGGGACAGTCGAGCAGGGACGCCTGCTGCTCGGAAGCGAGCGGTTGTTGCAGCACTTTCAGCTCCTCGTCTACGACGCGCTGGCCGGATCCTGAGCCCGACCGAGCAGGCAACGACGGTGGGCGCACGCTGAGTAGTGTGAGCCCGAACGAGCAACGATCCGATCGCGGACCGACGAAGGGAGTGCGTCCATGTCAGCCATGAGCGAGGCCGTTCCGGTGGGGACGCTCCCACCTGTGGGCGAGGTGCCGGCGCGCATGTTCGCACAGGTCGTTCGGCAGGATCGCTTTGGCGAGCCTCGCGACGCATTTCAGGTGGAGGAGGTCGAAACGCCAACCGCCGGTCCGGGTGAGGTACTCCTCGCCGTGATGGCTTCGGGGATCAACTTCAACAACATCTGGGCGGCTCGTGGTACTCCGGTCGACGTCATAGCCATGCGTCAGCGTGCCGGCGACCCGAGCGACTTCCACCTCGGTGGAAGTGACGCCGCCGGAATCGTCTACGCGGTGGGTGAAGGCGTCGAGCGGGTGAAAGTCGGCGACGAAGTGGTCGTCCACCCCGGCTGGTGGCGTGCCGACGACCCGTGGGTGCTGGCGGGCAAGGATCCGATGATCTCGCCGTCGGCTCGCATCTGGGGCTACGACCACGACCGCAACTTTGGCTCGTTCGGGCAGTTCGCCGTCGCTCAGGAGCATCAGGTGCTGCCGAAGGCCAACCATCTGACGTGGGAGGCGGCTGCCGCGGCGACACTCGTCGGCGCGACCGCCTACCGCATGCTCTTCGGCTGGCAGGGCAACACGGTGCAGAAGGACGATGTCGTTCTTGTCTGGGGTGGCTCGGGCGGCCTCGGCAGCCAGGCAATTCAGCTCGTCGGACATGCCGGCGGCATTCCCGTCGCAGTCGTGTCGAGTGCGGACAAAGGCGAGTATTGCGTCGGGCTCGGCGCGGCCGGCTTCATCGATCGCACCGAGTTCGACCACTGGGGCACACCGCCACACTGGACGGACGGACAGGGGCAGAAGGCCTGGACCGCGGCTGCGCGTGCCTTCGGAGGCAAGATCTGGGAGGCAGTCGGTGAGCGAAGAAGCCCGGCGATCGTGTTCGAGCACCCGGGGGAGGACACGATTCCGACCTCGGTCTTCGTCTGCGACGCGGGAGGGATGATCGTCATCTGCGCCGGCACGAGTGGGTACTCCGCTGTCGTGGACCTGCGCTACCACTGGGTGCGCCAGAAGCGATTGCAGGGCTCTCATGGAACGAACGATCCGCAGGCGATCGCATACAACGATCTCGTCTGCGAAGGTGTGATCGACCCTTGCCTCGGTCAGGTGAGTGGATTCGAGGAGATCGGCGAGGTACACCAGCAGATGGCCGAGGGCCGCCTGTCGTTCGGGAACGCGGCGATCTTGATCGGCGCGCCCATTCCCGGCCTCGGCGTGCACCAGTAGCCGCCAGCAGGAGCCGTGGCCGAGCGGAGTTCGGCGTCAGCCGAGTTGCTTGGGCGTTGACGCACGTACGCCGAGATCGCGCAGCAGGCCGTCGTCGAGCCCGTAGATCACCCCGTGGACGGTCAGCTCCTGGCCGCGCGCCCAGACGTCCTCGATGACCGTTGTCTGGCAGACGTTCACGACCTGCTCGATCACGTTGAGCTCGCAGAGCCGGTCGAGTCGTCGCTCCTGCGGGAGGGAGCCGATCTCGGTGGCGTGTTTCTCGCCGACATCCATGACGTGGCGGAGCCAGTTGTCGACGAGCCCATGGCGCGATCCCTCGAGCGCAGCCTTGACGCCGCCGCAGCCGTAGTGGCCGCACACGATCACGTGCTTCACCGCGAGGATGTCAACCGCGTACTGCAGGACGGAGAGGCAGTTGAGGTCGGTGTGGACGACGACGTTTGCGACATTTCGGTGGACGAACACGTCGCCCGGCGCCAGCCCCACGATCTGGTTCGCCGGTACGCGGCTGTCCGAGCAGCCGATCCAGAGGTATTCGGGTGACTGCCGCTGGGCGAGGTCGGTGAAGAAGTGGGGATCGCCTGCGACCATCGTCGCCGCCCAGTCGCGGTTCCGGTCGAAGAGCTCCGAGAGGTCAGTCACGCGCAGAGGCTATCTGGCGGCAGGTCGTGAGATGCGGCTGGATCAGTTGCCGCGAGACGAGCGGCGGGCCGAAGGCCACGCGAGTGCCACGCCTGCAATGGCAAATGATGCGACTGCCGAAGCAAGAACGAGTTTCAGCATTGCACCTCACATGAAAGGCAACGTGAGCGCGGTGTCAAGCCCGCGCGCCCGGTTCCGCCTGCGGCGGTGAGATGAGATGACGAGGTGCCGGCCCGGGGGAGACCCCGGGCCGACACAACGAAAACGCCGCGCGAGGTCAGACGCCCGCTGCTGCGAGGATCCCCTCGGTGACGTTGAGCGAGAGGACTTCGTGACCGTCGAATGCGGGACGCGGCAAGCCGGCTGCCGAAACGGCGGCCTGGATCTCGGGCTCGTCGGCCATCGCGTGGCGACCCTCGTCGTTCTCCCAGAGATTGATGATCAAGACGCCGTCGTCGGTACGGGCGACGATGTTCGCGAGGCCGCCGTGCTGCGGTGCGAGCCGCATGCTGATCGGCAAGATGTGCTCCTCGATCTTGGCCGCCAGCTCGTCGGAATCACCCGTGAAGTGCATGGTCGATACGACCGGCATGCTGTCTCCCTTCCTTACCGTTGAGAGCCTTCGACGCTACTCCCTGTGCTCAGTGCTCCACAACCCTGCGCGGCCTGGGTTAACGCAGCCTGAACCGGAGGCTTAGGAGGAGAGAGGTTGTGCTCCGCGGTTCGTAGCGCGCGCCGTACCCAAGCAGCTTGCCGACCGGCGCAACCATGGCGAGTCCGAGTCGCTGCACCGCCGCCGGCGGGAACGGTAGTCGGATCGTGTCGGCGTACGCACTGGCAATAACCGCAAGCCGGAGGACGTTGGGCATGCCCTTCCTGTTCGTCTTGCCGTCGGCGGCGAGCGCGAACATTGTGCCGAGCAGGTCCTCGAAGTGCAGGGCCGGCCTCACCTCGCAGAGGAAGCACGCTTCCTCGCTGCCGGCGTTCCAGAATCGGTGGGGTGTGCCGGCCGGAACGACCACCTCGTCCCCCGGTCCCGCCTGCAGCGTTCCCTTGCCGGCGCGGAAGCTCACGATCCCGTGGAGGACGTGAAAGCGCTCCTCCTGGTGGGGATGGACGTGGGTCGCTGCGACGTAGCCGCCGGGCTGGACGAACGTCTCGACCACGACCGCCTCACCGTTGGTCTCGGCTGCGGTTTGCACGAAGACGATCCGCTCGCCGGTGATCGGGTTCTCGATAGTGTCGCCTGCACGAAACATCTGCTGCTCCCCTTTCGTCGGTTGCCTGTACGGCAGAGGTTCGCCTACGGCAGTGGGGGCGGGAAGGGGCGCAGCCGCCTGTCGCACGTCGGAAAGCCGACAGTGTCGGCCCGACTGCTTCAGGTGACCGGTGCTACCGCGACAACCGTCGTCCCCGCGCCCAGGCTGCTCGAGACGGAAAGGTTGCCGCCGATCGCCCCGAGCCGGTCGCTCAGTCCTGCTAGGCCGCTTCCGAGCTCGGGGTCGGCGCCGCCGATCCCGTCGTCGGCCACGCACAATGTTGCCTGGCCGTCGGCCGTGCTGAGCGTGATCTCGACGTTCGTGGCCCGCGCGTACTTGGCGACGTTTGCGAGGGCCTCGGCTGCGACGTAGTAGAGCGCGATCTCGACGGGTTCCGGGAGACGCAGCTCTGTCGCCTCGACGGACGTCTCGAGGGGTGAGCGAAGGGCGAGGGCGCGCAGTGCTGTCGGCAACCCGCTCTCAGTCAGAACCGCCGGATGTATGCCTCGCGCCAGCTCGCGAAGCTCGGCGATTGCCAGCCCCGCCTCCGTCTGTGCGAGCTCGATCAGCTCGTGCAGCGAGGCAGGTGTGTCGTTCTCCATCGAGAGCCTTCTCAGCGTGAGCCCGATCGCCACCAGTCGCTGCTGCGCGCCGTCGTGAAGGTTGCGTTCGATCCGACGGCGCTCGCGGTCGGCGGACTCGATCACCCTGGCACGGGAGGCGCGGAGCTCGCTCTCAGCCTGCTTGCGTTCGGTGATGTCGCGGAGGTAGGCGGTGAAGGTCGGCGGACCGTCGAGTGGTACGCGCGTGACTGTCAACTCGACCGGGAACTCGCTGCCATCCGCCCGCATCCCCGTCAGCTCCACGCGTCGACCGAGGATCGTGCGCTCGCCCCCCTCGAGGTGGCGGGCGAACGCCCGGTAGTGCCGCTCCCGTAGCGCGGGCGGGATGATCAACTCCGCCACATCCCGCCCGAGCGCCTCCGCCGCCGTGTAGCCGAAGGTCTCTTCGGCTGCCCGGTTGAAGGTCAGCACGCGGCCGTCGCCGTCGATGGTCACGACCGCATCCAGGGACGAGGCGAGCATCGCCTCGAGGAGCGCCGCGACCTGCATGCTGCCAAGGGGTCCCGTCAACCGTTACAACATACGCTGTGGCCGCGGATGCTTCGACCCTGAGCGTGGTGATCGCGGAGGATCAGCCGCTCCTTCGCGACGGGATCGCCTCGCTGCTCGAGCTCAGTGGGATGAACGTCGTCGGCCGCTGCGAGAACGCCGAGGAGCTCCTGCTCAAGGTTCGCTCCTACGCGCCCGACGTCGCCGTGGTGGACATCCGTATGCCCCCGACGTATCGCGACGAGGGCCTGCTTGCAGCAGCGGAGATCCGCGCGGGCCATCCGGGCACGGGTGTTCTCGTGCTGTCGCAGCACGTCGAGCCCGAATACGCGGCGCGGCTCGTAGCCCGCGACGCGGGTGGCGTCGGCTACCTCCTGAAGGAACGCGTCAGCGACGGCGATGCGTTCGTCGACGCGGTCAGGCGCGTCGCGACGGGTGGTACCGCGTTCGACCCGCAGGTCATCGCTGCCCTGGTCGCCGGCAAGGGCCACACGGCCAGCGAGCGCCTGAGCGAACGAGAGCTGCAGGTGCTCTCCCTCATGGCGGAGGGCCTTTCGAACGCCGCAATCGGCAGCAGGCTCTATCTGAGCTCGCGGGCTGTCGAGCGGGACATCTCGGCGATTTTTACCAAGCTCGACCTGCCGATCACCGATGTCCACAACCGTCGCGTCCTGGCTGTGCTCGCGTTTCTCGGCGTGCGGCCGGCGCGGGAGTAGCGCGTCTGCGGGGGCGCGGTTCGGTAGGGCCTGGCAGAGGGTCGGCCGACCATAGAGAATGCCAGTGTCGTCGCCGCAGGCTCTCGACCGAGGGCTCGGCGGCTCCGGAAGGGGATCAGATGGCAGCAGCGCCCGACATTGGATCGTTTCCCAGCCCGCACGAGGTCGAGAGCCCTCCTGGCTGCGAGGGCTGGGAGGAGATGTACCCGTACTACGCCCGCTTCGACGAGGAGCGGCGCGAGGCCGACGAGACGCGCTTCTGGTTCTGGAATTCGATGCACTTCCCGGTGCCGATGCCCGCGTTCGACGCGATCTGCATCGACACTGCCTACCAGGCACTCGGCACGTGGCAGAACCGGGTCTTCGCGGTGCCGCCGGCGATGGGGATCGACTGGCGCTGCATCAATGGCTACATCTACATCTCCGGCAACCCCGTCACCGATCCCGCGAAGATTGCGGAGCGAGCAGGGTTCTTCCAGCAGCGCGCCGGGTACTACTACGCGAACTGGGACGACCTCTACGCGAAGTGGCGCACGAAGATGGACGCCCTGATCGAGGACCTCGAAGCGCTGGAGGTACCCCAGCTCGGCGAGTACGAGCCGGACGCAGTCGCCTTCGAAGACCAGGAGACGAGCTATTGCTCCGTCCTCGACGCCTACCGAACCGCTCTCAGGCTCCACGACCTGATGTGGCAGAACCACTTCGAGTTCCTGCTCCTCGGCTACGGCGCCTACATGACCTTCGCCGAGCTCTGCAAGGCCAACCTGCCGGACATCCCCGATCAGCACATCGCGCAGATGGTCGCCGGGCTCGATGTTCTCCTCTTCAAGCCCGACGCGGAGCTGCGCCGACTGGCACGGGTCGCCATTGACACCGGGGTCGACGCGGCGTTCGTCGAGGGTCGCTCGCCGCAGGAGATCGACGCGACGCTCGCCGAGAGCGCCGCAGGCCAGGCCTGGCTCGCGGAGCTCGAGAACGTCAAGGATCCGTGGTTCCACATGGCGACGGGCGACGGTCTGTACCACACGTACGGCTCGTGGTTCGACGATCCGACGATTCCGTACGCCTCGCTGATCGGCTACGTCGCGGCGTTGAAGGCAGGCGAGGATATCGAGCGCCCAACGGATCACATCGCGCTCGAGCGCGATCGCCTCTCAACCGAATACGCCGAGCTCCTCGATGACGACGCGCGTAAGGGGTTCGAGGAGCTGCTCGCCCTCTCGCGGACGGTCTTCCCGTACGTCGAGGAGCACAAGTTCATCTGCGACTACTGGTTCCTGACGAGCTGGTGGAACAAGATCCGCGAGTTCGGCGACCTGCTCGTCGCGCACGATTTCATTCCCGACCGCGACGGCATCTTTCAGCTGTCTCGCCTCGAGGTGTACTCCGCGCTCGACGAGCTGCTGTTGACGTGGGCAACCGGCGGGCGACCACGCGGCCCGACGTACTGGCCGCCGATCGTCGCGAAGCGGCGCAAGCTCCTCGAGCGGCTCGCAGACTGGACGCCGCCGCCCGCAGTCGGCGCAGTGCCCGAGGTGATGATGGATCCGGCGCTGATCATGCTGTGGGGCGTCACGACCCAGCGAGTCCACGAATGGGCGCGGAGCCAGGAGGGTGGCTCGGAGCTGAGCGGAACAGCGGCCTCGCCGGGGGTGGTCGAAGGCCTCGCCCGCGTCGTCAGAACGGCGCGCGAGATCGGCGACGTCCGCGAGGGCGAGATTCTCGTCTGCAGCATCACCTCGCCCGCCTGGGCCCCGATCTTCTCGAAGATCCAGGCTGCGGTCACCGACATCGGCGGCGTCATGTCCCATGCGGCGATCGTCTGCCGTGAATACGGGCTGCCGGCGGTCGTCGGCACCGGCCGCGCGACCTCACTGATCAGCACGGGACAGCGCATCCGCGTCGATGGCACGGCGGGTACTGTGACGATCCTCGAGTGAGCAGCGCCGGTCACACCAAACGTCTGGCCGAGCTTCGCCGCGAGGACAGTGCCTCTTTCGGGGGCAAGAGCTCGACCCTGGGTGAGCTGATCGCGGCCGAAATCCCGGTTCCGCCCGGCTTTGCCGTGTCCACGTCGGCGTTCCACGCGTTCGTCGAGGGAGCGGGCCTTGGGGGGCTCATCGCCGACGAGACAGCGCGGATGTCGCCGGACGACATCGACTCGGTCGGAGCGACCTGTCATGCCATCAGCGAGGCAATGCGCTTCGCACCGGTGCCGGACGCCGTCCGCGACGAGGTCGTTCGCCGCTACGCTGAGCTTGCGCAGGAGACCGGCATCGACGAGCCGCCGGTCGCGGTGCGGTCGAGCGCGCTCGGTGAGGACAGCCAGGACGCGACCTTCGCCGGGCAGCAGGAGACGTACCTCTGGGTCAGCGGCGCCGATCACGTCTGCGACGCTGTGCGCGATTGCTGGGTGAGCCTGTACAGCCCGCCGGCGATGACGTACCGCGCCCGGCTCGGGGAGGCCTCAGCTGAGCCGGCGATGGGCGTCGCTGTCCAGCTGATGGTGGACGCCGAGATCTCGGGCGTGATGTTCACGTGCAACCCGGTGACCGGCGACCCGAGCATGGTGGCCGTGAACGCGAGCTGGGGGCTCGGCCTCGCGGTGGTCGGCGGCGAGGTGACTCCGGACGACTACCTCGTCAGCAAGGTGACGCGTGAGGTCGTACGCGAGCACGTCCATGCCAAGGAAATCGAGTACCAGCCCGACGCCGCCGGTCGCGGCGCCGTCCGTCTCGATGTGCCCCGGGACCGGCGAGAGATCCCGTGCCTCGAGCCATCCGCGCTCGACGCGCTCGTCGAGCTCAGCCGACGCATCGAGCGCTACTTCGGCTCGCACCAGGACATCGAGTGGGCCATCGCGAGAGGGCGAGACCTCCCGGAAAACCTGTTCATCGTCCAGTCGCGGCCGGTCACCGCGCTGCCACCGCGCGAGTCGCCGCCGAGCCACGACTCCGCGATGGAGCTCGTGATGGGCATGTTCGGCGTCCGCCAGGCGGAGAGCTAGCCATGGCACTGACCGACGACGACGTCCGCGAGATCCTGCGGATCATCGACGAGTCCGGGCTCGACGAGCTCCGGATCGAGACCGCCGGCCTGTCCCTGCACGTCCTCCGCGGCGGCGCGGTCCTCTACCGACGAGCCGCAGCCCGCGCGGCATGCCGCAAAGCCCGCGCTCGCTCCCGAAATCGCGATGCCGGTGATCCCCGATGACGGGCTCACGATCGTGTCGCCGATGATCGGCCTCTTTTACCGCGCCCCGGCTCCAGGCGAGGCGGCATTCGTCGAGACCGGGACGCACGTGGAGCCGGACACGATCGTGGGAATCATCGAAGTGATGAAGATGATGAACTCGATCCCCGCCGGAGTCGCGGGCACGATCGCGGAGATCCATGTCGAGAATGCACAGGCGGTCGAATACGGCCAGCCGCTCTTCCGCGTGGAAGCAGGATGACGCGCGTCGTCGACATCGTCGATACGACGACACGCGACGGAAATCAGAGCCTCTGGGGCGCCACCGGCCTGACCGCGGGCGACATCCTGGCGATTGCTCCGACGCTGGAGCGCGTCGGCTATCACGCGCTCGACTTCACATCGAGCACGCACATGGCAGTCTCGGTGCGCTTTCACCGAGAGGACCCGTGGGAGCTGATCCGGTTGATGCGGGCGGCGATGCCGAACACGCTGCTCAACTTCATCACGACGGGGATGCGCTTCATCGCGTGGCAACCCTGCGATGAGGACGTGATGCGCCTCGCCTTCCGCTGCGTCGTGCGCAACGGGATCCGACGCTTCCAGTTCGCCGAGCCGGCCAACGATCCCGAAGCGCTTCGCCGCGTGGCCCGGATGGCCCGCGAGGAAGGCGTGGAGGAGATCGTCGTCGGGCTCACCTACTCGATCAGCCCTGTGCACACCCACGCCTACTACGCCGAGCGGGTGGCGTCGCTCGCCGACTGCGTAGACATCGACCGCTTCTACCTCAAGGACCCGGGCGGCTTACTGACGACCGACGCCGTGCGCGAGTTGGCCCCGCACTTCGTCGCGACCGGGCGCACGATCGAGCTGCACAGCCACTGCACGATCGGGCTCGCGCCGGTTGTCTACCTGGCGGGGCTCGAGGCCGGCTTCCACGTGCTCCACACCGCGATCGGGCCGGCAGGCAACGGGACGTCCCAGCCGACGGTCGAGTCGACGCTCCGAAACCTCGAGGCCGAGGGGTACACGCACCGGCTGGACCGGAGGCGCTCGGCCGCGCCGGCGAGTACTTCCGCGAGCTCGTCCGCGTCAAGGGTCTGCCGCCGGGAGCACCGCTCGAGTACGACGCCGCCTACTACCACCACCAGCTGCCCGGCGGGATGGTGACGACGACGCGGCGGATGCTGGGCGAGATCGGTCGACCGGAGCTCTTCGATGCGGTGCTCGACGAGGTGGTGCGCGTGCGTGCCGAGATGGGGTATCCGATCCTCGTCACGCCCGTCTCTCAGCTCGTCGCGTACCAGGCGACGCGCAACGTGATCGACTCCGAGCGCTGGGTCAACGTCTCCGACGAGACGGTGCGCTACTTCCTCGGTCACTATGGCGATTTCGCTGCACCACCCGATCCAGACGTGGTCGACCGCGTCCGCTCTCTCCCGAAGGTTCAGACGCTGCGCGACGCGCAGCCGGTCAGCCTCGAGGGAGCACGCGCGCGCTTCGGCGATCGCATCTCCGACGAGGAGCTCCTGTTGCGGCTGACGATGCCGCAGGAGCAGGTTGACGCGATGCGATCCGCACCGCCGATCGCCGAACGACCGGCGCGGGCACCCATCACCGGCGGTGACCCCCTCGTTCGTCTCCTCCGCGAGGTCGAGCGGCGTCGCTCGATCTCGTATCTCCGCGTCCGCAAGGGCGACGACCTGGTGGTGTGGCGTCGTGCTTCTTGACGACGTCCGCGGGTTCGTCTTCGACATCGACGGCACTGTCGTCCACCGGGCCGGCGACGAGATGCACGTCATCCCCGGGGCTCAGGAAGTACTCGCCGAGGTCGCGGCATCCGGACGACCGTTTGCGCTCTTCACCAACGGTAGTCACCTGCCGCCCGCCGCGTTCGCCGGGGAGCTGCGCGCTGTCGGGTTGCCGGTTGACGACGAGCAGGTTCTGACGCCGCTCTGCTCCGCCCAGACGTACCTCGACCGGTTCGGTGGAGAGGCGCGTGTCCTGCCGTTCGCGACCGAGCCCGCAAGGGCGTACCTTCAGGAGGCAGGCGTTCACCTCGTCGACGGTCGCAACGGCGCGTACGTCGATGCGGTGCTGGTCGCCCACACGGACGAGATCGACTTCGACCGACTGGAGGTTGCGGCCCGGGCCGTCATCGCAGGTGCGCGCCTGCTGACTGGCAGCTACGTCCCGGCCTATGCCGGCGCAAACGGGCCAATTCTCAGCCGCGGCGCGATGATCACTGCCGCCATCGCCAAGGCGAGCGGCGCCCGGCCAATAGTCGTGGGCAAGCCCTCGCGTGCAGCGGTGCGCGAGATGGAGCGACGGCTCGGCGTGCCGGCAACAGGGATTGCAGTCGTCGGAGACGACGTTCGCCTCGAGGTGGCGCTCGGCCGTCTCGGTGGCTCGGCGACAATCCTCGTCCGCAGCGGCATCAGTGGCTCTCTCGATCTGTCCCTTGTTCCGGAGAGGCATCGGCCGGACGTGACCATCGACACCGTCGCGGAGATGCTCCCGTGGCTGTGACGGTTGCGCGCGCGGTCGGGATAGTCGAGCCTGGCGGCCCGGAGGTCCTACGTGTCGTCGAGCGCGAAGTTCGCGACCCGGCAGCGGGGGAGGTTCGGATTGCGGTCAAGGCTGCCGCTGTGAACCCGACCGATGTCGCCCTGAGGCAGCGCGGCGCCGAGGGGCTGCCGCCGCCATGGGTGCCGGGCATGGACGCGGCGGGGGTTGTCGAGTCGGTCGGGCCTGGGGTCGAGCATCTCGCTGTCGGCGACGAGGTGATGGCGGCAGTCATGCCGCGACGTCTTGAGGGCGGAGCGCAAGCCGAGCTCCTGATCGTGCCGGCGGCATCTGTCGCTCCCGCTCCGGTCGGTGCGAGTCTCGAGCAGGCGTCGACGCTGCCGATGAACGGCCTCACGGCGTTGCGCGGCCTCGAGCTTCTCGACCTCTCTGCCGGTGAATCCCTCCTCGTCACCGGGGGAGCGGGGTTGCTTGCCTCCTACGTGATCCCGCTCGCGAAGCGGGCGGGGATTGAGGTCCTGGCCGACGCGGGCCCGGCGGACGAGGAGTTCGTGCGAGGCCTCGGCACTGACGTCGTGCTGTCACGAGGTGACCTCTTGGCGGAGGCTGTGCGCGATGTGGTCCCCGGCGGGGTCGACGCGGTCTTCGACACTGCATTGCTGGGACGGAAGACCTTCCCGGCGATCCGGGCCGGAGGCGCGCTCGCGTTCGTCAGGACCTGGGACGGCGAGGATGTCGAGGACGGCATCACTATCCACCGCGTCTTGGTCGCCGAGGTACTCGACCGCACGGACTGGCTGCAAGAGCTGAGCCGTCTGGCAGGGCAGGGTGTGCTCGCGCTGCGTGTTGCCGCGACGTTCCCTCCCGAACGGGCGGCAGACGCCCACCGCCAGATGGAGGCCGGTGGCCTACGCGGCCGTGCAGTCGTGGTCTTCGACGCCTAGCGAGCGAGGATCTGTTTCAGCACCGCGGTGAGCACCGCTTCGGCATCGTCGTCTGCCGTAGGCGCGCGCCAGGCGACAAAGCCGTCGGGACGAACGAGCGAGGCTCCAGCGGGGCCGGTTCCGTACAGCGCCTCGAAGCGCTCGCCGGCGTCTCCGAGGCCACCATCGCCGCCGACGCGGTAGGGAGCGATTGCCAAGCCGAGCTTGGCCGCAGCGGCTACCGCCGCGTCGCACCAGCTCTGGCCCTCACTTCCCGCGAGCAGAACAAAGCTGCGGCCGAAGAGATCGAGCAGGGAGATCTCCTCGCCGGCGTGCGTCACGACGAGATGAGGAGCACGGGTTCCCGGCCTGGCTGTCGGCTCGGCCGGGTCCTCGGCCGGAGCGTCATCGCCGTCGGCCTCTGTAAGCACCGCGTTCGACCGGTACCGATAGCCGAGCTCGACCGACACCTCGGAAACGATCGGCATCAGGTTCTCCTTGCCGAGTTCGGGGTCGAGGCGGAGGACGTACCGCGTGTAGGCCTGCTCGACCGTGAACTCGGCGACGGGACGCCGCTCTGCGTCGTAGGTCTCGAGTAGGCCGGGGCCTGCGGCGCCTTCGAGCGCGAGGGCGAGCTTCCAGGCCAGGTTGTGGCCGTCCTGGATGCCGGCGTTCCCACCGAAGCCACCGGTCGGCGGCATGTTGTGAGCGGCGTCGCCGGCGACGAAGACGCGTCCGTCGTGAAGTCGCGCCGCCCACTCCGCACACGAGTTCCAACGCTGCACGCTCTCGACCTCGACGGAGATACCCGGGTCGCCGAGCGCCTCGCGCACGAGCTCGATGCAACGCTCATCGGAGGTATCCGTCCAGAGGTCGGTCGTCCGCACTCCGGCCTCGGTGATCGCTGCATTGACGACGAGAAAGCCGGCGTCGCCTGATTTCGAGAAGCGGAAGAAGCCGACGAGGTTCGGGCCAAAAACGTAGATCACGCTCAGATTGCGGTCGCCGACCAGTGGGCGCACGTCGGCGCGGAAGTAGATCGTGATGCTGTTCGAGAACGTCCCGTGGCCCTCGAGCGGGATCCCGAGTTGCTGCCGGATCGGGCTGTGGCTCCCGTCGGCCGCAATCAGATACTGCGCCCGCACTGATCGCTCGATGCCGTCCCCGCGGCGCTTGACGACGGCCGTGACACCGTCGTCGTCCGGCTCGAAGGAGACGAGTTCGGTGTTGTACTCGAGAGTCGCGCCCAGCTCCTCTGCTCGCGGACGCAGGATCGGCTCGAGCCCGATCTGCGTGATGAAGAGTCGCGGTGAAGGGCTGATGCCCTCGACGCCCTCGTTGATGTTGCGGAAGTACCAGTCGATCTCGCGGCCGCCGAGCGACTCGACCGCCACGATCGCTCCGTTTTGGACGAACTCGTGGCCCGACGCCTCGATGATCTCGTGCTCGATCCCGGCGCTGCGGTACAGCTCGATCGATCGCTGGTTGACGAGTGCGGCGCGTGGGTGAATCGCCGTCCCGGGATGTCGCTCGACGACGAGCGACCGAACCCCGTGCATGCCGAGAAAGACTGCCGTCGACAGGCCGACCAGGCTCCCGCCGGCGATCAGGATCGGTACGTCATCTATCTCCATCGCTCCGCCGTCCTCTCGTAGCAGTTCGCCGGCCATCCTCTCAGATCAGAACGATTCCTGAGGTTGCAGCGCCGTGGGGCGCTGGGATGCCGATCGGATACCCGGCGACGGAGATGAAACGGGAACGGGGCCCAAGCGCCGAGAACCGGGTCAGGTTCGGTGGGGAGCGATCAAGCCCTCTGCCGGACTCGAACCGGCGACCCCCTCCTTACCATCCGGGTGGGGGCGGGGCGAGCGAGCCCACAGAGCACGACTCGGCACGAATAGCGGCCTCGCGACCGTCGCCCCCTTTACCCCGTAGGCCCACCGCTACTCACCTCCGGCTCACCTCGCGCCCGCCCGGCGGGGCGGGATCGCCGGGCCGGGGCGCCCGGGGTCACGTGCACTCGCACAGTCCCCGTTTGCGCCCCGGCGTACCCACGTCCCGGTCGGCGACGTGTCTCAGATGACCACCCTCAGGCGGCGGCGGGTCAGGAAGAGTGCCGCGCCGGCGATGAGGAGGATGGTTACCGCCGCTGTTCCGGCACCGACGGCCGCGTCGCGCCAGACGAAGCCGTGGCCGCTCGCCCGCACGACAGGAGCCGTCACCTGGTGTGAGAGGACGAGGTGCAGCGTTGGGTAGCTCGACTTGTAACCGTCGTATCCGACCTGAGTGCCGGAGTGGAGCTGGTGCAGCGTTGGGTAGCTCGACTTGTAACCGTCGTATCCGACCTGAGTGCCGGAGTGGAGGTGGTGCAGCTGTGGGTAGCTCGACTTGTAGCCGTCGTACGGGCCGGCTGCGTGCGCCAGCGGGGCGACGACAGCACCGAGCGCCAGAACGAGGATGAACTGACTGAGAAGACGATGCCTCACGGTGTGCTCCCTTCCTTCGCGACCGCCTCATGCGATCGACGGGAGGAGCCTCTTCGCGACCGGTAAGCCGATGCTCACGCTGCGGTCAACGGCGCTCACGCGTCGGCAACCCCGGGCACCGGCGACAGGTAGCGGCAGAAAAGTTGGTACCGTCTGCCACTTGATGGACTTCCGTATCCTCGGCCCGCTCGAGGTCCGTCACGATGGTGCGGCGCTCCGGTTCGAGGGTGGCAAGCAGCGGGCGTTGCTCGCGCTTCTACTCATTCACCCGAACGAGTCGCTGTCGACGGACAGGCTGATCGACGAGCTCTGGGACGAGTCCCCGCCACCCACGGCGGCGAAGATCCTGCAGAACTACGTCTCGCAGCTCCGCCGCACGCTGGACAACGACCGCCTGCAGACACAGGCGCGGGGGTATGCGGTCCGTATCGAGCCAGGTGAGCTCGACCTCGACCGGTTCCGGCAGGGCTTCGAAGAAGGGCGCCGGGCGCAGGCTGCCGGCGACCCGGAGCGCGCGGCGCTGCTGCTGCGCGAGGCGCTTGCACTCTGGCGCGGACCGCCGCTCGCCGATTTCGCCTACGAACCATTCGCCCGCGAGGAGATCGGACGGCTGGAGGAGCTTCACCTGAGCGCGCTGATCGAGCGGATGGACGCCGATCTCGCACTCGGCCGGCACAGCGACCTGATCGGGGAACTCGAGACGCTCGTCGCCCAACATCCGTTGCAGGAGCGCCTACTCGGGCAGCTGATGCTCGCCCTGTACCGCTCGGGCCGCCAGGCGGAGGCCCTGCAGGTCTACCAGGACGCGCGACGGACGCTCGCCGAGGAGCTCGGGCTCGAGCCGGGCCAGGGCCTGCAGCGGTTGGAGCAGTCGATCCTTACACACGACCCTGCTATCGAGCAGCCCGCGTCCGAGCAGTCACAGCCGGCGACAGCGGAGGCCCGGCCGGGCTGGAGGGGTTGGCTGGCGATGCTGCGCAGTCAGCGCTTTCTCGTCGCGGTGCTCGCCGCGGCTGCCGTTGTCGGCACCGGCGCGGCCGCGCTCTTCATCTGGAGCGATCGTTCCGTTCCGGCGACGCCCATCACAGGGAACGCGGTCGCGATCATCGACCCTCGCTCCAATCGGGTCACGGGCCAGATCGCAGTCGGCGCCGACCCGAGCGCGCTCGCCCTCGGCAACGGGAGCCTGTGGGTCGCCAACACCCTCGACCAGAACGTGTCGCGCGTCGACCTCGCAAGCGGGAAGGTCACCCGTGTCATCGCTGTCGGGGGAGTTCCGAAGAGTCTTGCCATCGGTAGTAACGCGGTCTGGGTGGTGCGCAGGCGACCCGACGGCTATCCGGAGCTGATCAAGATCGACCCGCGCTTCGACGTCGTGGCCCCGGGTCGGCGACTGTTGCCGGGCGGTGACCCCCTACCGTACGCCCGGACAAGCGTCGCCGCCGGCCCGGACGGCGTCTGGGCGGCGGCGGAAGGGCCGGTGCTGGTGCATCTCGATCCTGCGGGAAAGACAGTCACGGCACGCATCACAACAGGAACTGCCATCGCCAGAGTCGCGATTGGCGCGGGCGCCGTGTGGGCCAGCGACTCGCACGGCAACAGCGTTGCGCGCATCGATCCGGTCCGGAACCTCGTGACCGGGACGACCCCGGTCGGAAACGGGCCGGACGCGATGGCGGTGGGCGAGGGGGCGGTCTGGGTGGCCGACCGTCGTGATGGCGCCGTCGTCCGGATCGACCCGGCGACGAGCTCCGTCACGACCAGGATCCGAGTCGGCCGGGGCCCGACGGGCATCGCGGTCGGACTCGGCAGCGTCTGGGTGGCGAACAGCCGCGACGGCACGGTGTCCCGGATCGATCCGCTCCGCAACAGGGTCGTGCAGACGATCAGGGTGGGCGGAAGCCCGCAGGCGATCGTGGTCGGGAACGGGCGGGTCTGGGTGTCTATCCAGACCGCGCTCTTCGAGCCCGGCATCCAGGCCGGCGTCTTGCGTTTCACGTCCATCGGAGTCGACTCGCTCGATCCTGCGATCGGCTACACGTTCGACGCCTGGGCGATCCAATACGTGACTTGCGCCAACTTGCTCAACTACCCGGATCGCCCGGCGCCGGCGGGGACGCGGCTCGTTCCCGAAGTTGCGGCGGCCATGCCAGCACGCTCGGCCGACGGCAAGAGCTACACGTTCACGATCAGGCCCGGCTTCCGCTTCTCGCCGCCCTCGAACGCTCCCGTCACCGCCCAGACCTTCAAGTTCTCGATCGAGCGCGCGCTGAGCCCGAAGATCCCCGACGGCCAGGGGAGGAACTTCGCCGCCGACATCGTCGGCGTGCAAGCGTACGAAGCCGGGAAGGCGAAACACATCTCCGGCATCACTGTCCGCGGGGACACCCTCACTGTCCGGCTGAGGGGTGTCTCCCCGGACATCGTCTCACGGCTCGCGCAGCCTCTCTTCTGCCCCGTCCCGCTCGGCACCCCAGTCGAGCCGACAAGCGTGCAACCCGTGCCCTCGGCGGGACCGTACTACGTCGCCTCGTACAGACCCGAACAGGGCGCGGTGCTGAAGCGCAATCCCAACTATCACGGGCCGAGACCGCATGCGTTCGACGAGATCTACTACGAGGCCAGTACCGGTCCCGCGCAGAACGTGAGGGAGATCGAGGCCGGCACATCCGACTACGCGGTCGTGAGCGACCTTCCAGCCACGCAGCTCACGAGCCTCGCCACCCGCTACGGCCCAGGCAGCCCCGCCGCCCGAGCCGGCAAGCAGCGGTACTTCGTCAATCCACTGTTCGGCTTCGTGTATCTCGCCCTCAACACGAGCCGACCGCTCTTCGCAAACGCGGACCTGCGCAAGGCGGTCAACTACGCGCTCGACCGGCGGGCAATCGCGTCCGAACCTTCGGCCCAGCCGACCGACCAGTATCTCGTGCCGGGCGTCCCCGGCTTTCGCGACACACACGTCTACCCGCTCGTGCCGGATCTCGCGCAGGCGAAGCGGCTTGCTCGCGGCCACGGAGGACGCGCCGTCCTCTATGCCGGCGTCGAATCCTCCGACCGCGAGCTTGCCCAGCTCATCAAGGCCGAGCTTGCGCCGATCGGGATCGACGTCCAGATCAAGTCGTTCCCTGGCTTCGCCGTCGGCCACCTAACCGCCAGGCGCGGGGAGCCCTTCGACATGGCCCTGGTCTCGTGGTACGTCGCCTACCCCGACCCCTCCAACATCCTCAACTACCTCTTCGATGGGAGCTCGATCAGAGCCACGGCGAACAGCAACACGTCGTATTTCGACGATCCGGCCTACAACCGCAGGCTCGCCGCCGCAGCCCGGCTCAGCGGCCCGCAGCGCTACGCCGCCTACCAGGCGCTCGAAGCCGACCTCCTACGCAACGCAGCGCCGGCAGCAGCGCTCTTCAACTTCGCAGAGTCGGAGCTCTTCTCCGCCCGCATCGGCTGCCAGGTCTACCAGCCCGTCTACCAGATCGACCTCGCCGCGCTCTGTCTCAAGCCGCGTCGCTGAGCAGCCAAGCCGCCAACCGCGACGCCCGAAGCGTAGCCACGATCTGGCGCCGTGTGACCCCGGCTTTCGGGAGTACTCACCTCGAACGCACCTCGGCAGGTGCTGGCCGATGCGACGGCAGCCCGAAACCCGCCTGTCTCAGCGGGTTCCGGGGAAGCCCTCTAACGGACTCGAACCGTTGACCCCCTCCTTACCATGGAAGCCACCGGAGCGGCCACAACCCTTGTGTGTATCAGGGGTTGCGGCCGTTCGTGGCGCTGCGGCGACGGTGACTAATTACCGGAGTTTCGTGAAGTTTCTGGCGGGTTTAGGCATACGCTTGCGTCTTGTGCCATTTGGCGCGTCATACTCAGCGCCACTCGATGCCCTCTCCGAACTCGGTTACGTACGACCAGGCGCTCCTCAAGTTGCAGGCGCTCCCGAACATCCGAGTTGCCGTGTCGCGCTTGCGACCTTCAAGCCCGGTTAAAAACAAGACACCGACGCCAGATCTGCTCCACGCGTCGATCCTACAAAAGGCAACAACGCTGCGTCGGAACAAGCACCACAGCCCGCCGCTTGCGCTGCACAAAGTCCGAGACCTCGGCGTGACGTGAACTTCGACATCCTCGGTCCAGTTCGGCATTCGCGACGCGGTCGGCATCAGGTTCTCCTTGCCGAGTTCGGGGTCGAGGCGGAGGACGTACCGCGTGTAGGCCTGCTCGACCGTGAACTCGGCGACGGGACGCCGCTCTGCGTCGTAGGTCTCGAGTAGGCCGGGGCCTGCGGCGCCTTCGAGCGCGAGGGCGAGCTTCCAGGCCAGGTTGTGGCCGTCCTGGATGCCGGCGTTCCCACCGAAGCCACCGGTCGGCCGGAGGCGGCTTCGGTCGCGTGCTGGGGTACATCTGGGCGGTCTGGGTGATCGTGCAGAGCTTCCTGATCATCGGGGCTGCACCGTGGTTCGCGATCGCGATGATCGCGCTGGCCACGTTCGTGATCTACGGGCTCTCGGTCTCATCGGAATGGGAGGAGGCGAGCTGACATGAGTAAGAAGACGTGGATCATCACGCTCGTGGCCCTCGGCGCGGGGCTCGCGATCGTCCTCGGGCTCGTCGCCAACTCGCAGTCCCACGCGGAGAACCAGTACTGCGACAGCCTCAGCTCTCTGGAGAGCTCGTTGACGTCTCTGACCTCGCTTAATGCGTCGTCCGCATCGAAGGATCAGGTGCAGTCGGACATCGATGCGATTCAGAGTGACTGGTCGACGGTGAAGAGCGATGCCTCGAACCTGTCGAACAGCAATCAGCAGGCGCTCGACAGCGCCTGGAACACGTTCGAGAGTGCGGTCAGCGACCTGACCGGCAACGGCTCGACGGAGGACGTCCAGAACGCAGCCAAGGGACTCGAGTCGGCCGTCCAGGCCAGCGCGGACTCGTATGACTGCGGGCTCACCTCCACCACGACGACGACCTCGTCCTGAGGGTGCGCTCTGGTGGGCGTTCCAAAGAGGAGCGCCCACCAGAGCCCCCGAAATCATCCGATCTGGCCGAGGAACGGATCGGGGAGGAGCGGGCAGGATGGCGTTGACGGCAGACCGACACGAGAGGAACCGCGTGACCGACCTCACGAGACACCTGACCCGATCCGCGGTGCCGGTCTGCCTGAACCTGTCGGTCCCCAACGTGGCGCTGCCCGACCTGTCGAGCGGAGTCACCCCGAAGCAGTTCATCCGCGGCGAGTGGTTCGTGACCATCGCCGCATTCACGGGACTGATCTGGATCCTGACGTTCTGGGCGACCGACAACACGTGGATCGCACTGGGAGTGGCATTCGGGCTCGGCTATGCGGCACGCGTCGCAGCTCTCTGGTATTCCTGGGAAGAGCCACTCGCGAGCGAGCCCGCGGGCGTCTACAAGCACTCGGACGGACGGCCGATGCTCGGCCGCAAGCTGAAAGGCAAGTCGCAGCGCGAGCTGCGTGACCTCGGCCTCCTGGTGGAGGACGGCAACCCCGAACCCGTAATCGGCAAGGAGGCGACGACGTAGTGTCGGACACACATACCGATGTCCTGGTGGGCGCGTACCCGGGCATCGACGCAGCAGCGAAGGACTTCGACGAACTCGCGAAGCTCGTAGAAGCCAAGAAGGTCAAGATGGAGGCCGCGATCCTGATCACGCACGCGAAGGACGGGTCGGTGAACGTGGCGCAGACGGCCGATCATCGCGGCCGCAAGGGTGTCGAGTGGGGCGGTGCAGTTGGCGTCCTCGTCGGCCTGGCCGCGCCGCCGTTGCTCGCGGCCACGGCTGCGGGTGCTGTCGCGGGTGGCCTGCTCGGGAAGTTCGTCGACCATCGAGTCGAAACGCAGATGCACGACAAGATCGGGGAGCACCTGCCGCCCGGGACGGCCGCGATCCTCGCGACGTTCGACGAGTCGCAGCGCCTCGCGGTCGAGCAGGCGCTGCCGGGGGCGCTGGCGAAGTCGATCGTGCAATCGGACAAGAAGGGTCTGAAGGCGCTCCAGGATGGTCTTGCGGAGGCGATGGGGAAGTTCGTTCCCGACCGCACCGTGCTGCCGCTCCCTGACCGGAACTTCGGCGGGACGATGGGCCACACGATCGACCAGTCGGTGCCTGACTGGACGATCATTCCAGGCCCGAAGGCTCCGGAGGGGGCGCCGAACGTCCTGCTGATTCTGATCGACGACGCCGGCTTCGGGCAGCCCGACACCTTCGGTGGGCCGGTCGCGACGCCGAACCTCACGCGCGTCGGGCAGATGGGCCTGTACTACAACCGCTTCCATGTCGTCGCGCTCTGTTCTCCGACGAGGGCGGCGACGCTGACGGGGCGCAACCAGCACCGGGTCGGGATGGGCTCGGTGGCGGAGTTCCCGGGGCCGTTCCCCGGGTACACGGGTGCCGTCCCGAAGAGCTGCGCGGCGGTGCCGCGGATTCTGAAGGAGAACGGGTACGTGACGGGCGGGTTCGGCAAGTGGCACATGACGCCGGACCGGGAGCAGGGCCCTGCAGGCCCGTTCGAGCACTGGCCGCAGAACTGGGGCTTCAACCACTTCTGGGGGTTCCTCAGCGGAGCGGCGGGTCAGTGGGATCCGATGATCTCGCAGGACAACACGACGATCGGCGTGCCCGAGGGCAAGGACGGAGAGCCGTACTACTTCCCCGAGGACCTGACGGACAAGTCCGTCGAGTGGCTGCACGGGGTGCGGGCGCAGGATCCCGAGAAGCCGTGGTTCCTCTACTACTCGACCGGCTGCGCCCATGCGCCGCACCATGTCGCGGCGGAGTGGGCGGACAAGTACAAGGGCAAGTTCGACCAGGGCTGGGATGCGATCCGCGAGGAGGTCTTCGAGCGGCAGAAGAAGCTCGGCGTGATCCCGCAGGATGCGGAGCTCACGCCGAGGCCGGATCTGTTCCAGGCGTGGGATTCGCTCGACGAGGCCTCGAAGAAGCTCTATACGCGTCAGATGGAGGTCTACGCCGGCTTCATGGACAACGCCGACTGGAACGTCGGTCGCCTCCTCGACGCGGTTGAGGAGATGGGCGACCTCGAGGACACGCTGATCTTCTACATCTGGGGCGACAACGGCGCGAGCCTCGAGGGGACGGAGACGGGCTCGTTCAACGAGATGACGTTCCTGAACGGCGTCGACATCGACCCAGAGCAGCAGCTGAAGTTGATCGACCAGTACGGCGGCATCGAGGCCTGGGGCAACGACCACACGGCCCCGCACATCGCGGCCGCCTGGGCATGGGCCGGCAACACGCCGTTCCAGTGGGGCAAGCAGATGGCGAGTCACCTGGGAGGGACACGCAACCCGATGGTCGTCGCCTGGCCCGCGAAGATCGAGGCGGGCGGTGACCTGCGCTCACAGTTCACACACTGCATCGACATCGGGCCGACGATCCTCGAGGCTGCCGGAATTCCGGAGCCGAAGGTCGTCGACGGGATCGAGCAGCAGCCGATGGACGGGACGAGCTTCCTGTACACGTTCGACGACCCGAACGCCGAGGAGCGTCACACGGTCCAGTACTTCGAGGTGATCGGCTCGCGGGCGATCTACAAGGACGGCTGGTGGGCCTGCGCCCGCCTCGACAAGAAGCCGTGGGAGTTCTCGCCCGCGGCGCTCGCACCGTTCGCGCCCGGTAAGTGGGACCCCGAGCAGGACACCTGGGAGCTGTACTTCCTACCGGACGACTTTACCCAGGCAAAGGACCTGGCGGCCGAGAATCCGGAGAAGCTGGCGGAGCTGAAGGAGCTGTTCTGGCAGGAGGCGGAGCGCAACAACGTGCTGCCGCTGCTCGGCTCGATCTGCGTCTTCTTCGGCATCCTGCCGCCGCTGCCGACCGTGACCCGCTACACGTTCGCGGGCGACGTCCAGAACGTCCAGAAGGGGCTCGTCCCCCGCGTCGCAGGGCGCTCCTACGCGATCGAGGCGGAGCTCGTCGTTCCCGACGGAGGAGCCGAGGGCGTCATCTTCGCGAACGCCGACTTCATCGGCGGCTTCGGGCTCTGGGTCGACGAGGAGGGCAAGCTCAACCACACCTATTCGTTCCTCGGCGTGGAGAGCTACAGGCAGACGTCGACGAAGCCGCTCCCGACCGGCGAGGTCAGCGTGAAGATGTTGTTCGAGGCCGATGAGCCGAAGCCCGGCTCCGGGGGCGACGTCACGCTCTGGGCCAACGGCGAGCAGATCGGCGAGGGTCGGGTCGAGAAGACGGCCCCGATGATGCTCACCTCCTACGCGGGCATGGACGTGAGCCGCGACAACGGCCTCGTCGTCGACCTCGCCTACGAGGACAAGGCGCCGTATCCCTTCAACGGCACCGTGAAGAAGGTCGTCTTCGACCTCAAGCCGACAACCTCCCACGACGACGACAAGGCACTGCACCAGCACGACAGCATCCACGCCGTCGCCCACGGAATCAGCGCCTAACAGAAGACCCGTGAGGTGGGTGGGCGGCCGTGGGGCCGCCCACCCACCTCAACAGAGGAGTGACCATCAACCACCTCAAGATCGTTCGATCACTGGACGCACCCGTCGAGCGTGTCTGGGGAGTCGTCGGCAACCCCGGGGTCTCGCCGGGCCCGGGCGTGGACGTCGAGGTCGGGCGACCGGGAGCGTCCGACGGCTCGGGCCTGACCCGGGTCGTAAAGGTCGGCCGGGTCATTGCGCACGAGGAGATCGTTGGAGTCGAGCCCGGACGAGTCGTGCGCTACCGCGCGACGAAAGGCGTTCCCGCCCGGGACTACGAGGGTAGGGTCTCCGTCGACGAGTCGCCGAGCGGCGGCACCACTGTTTCGTGGAACGTCCAGTTCCGGCCGATCGTACCGGGCACCGGGTGGCTGATCTCGTTGCTCACGAAGCGCACGCTCAACCGCGTGCTGGACGCCGTCACCGTCAGCTCACGAAGCAGAGAGAGGACGATCGCAGGGGTGTCGACAGGGATCGGAGGTTGAGCTGGTGAGCCGAAGGCAGACGGATCGCGGTTTCGTCGTCGTCACGGGCACGTCGACCGGGATCGGCGCCGCAACGGCGTTGCACCTCGCGGAAAAGGGGTTCCACGTCTTCGCGGGCGTTCGACGTGACGTGGATGGTGAGGCACTACACGCGCAGACCTCGGGCAAGCTGACGCCGCTGATCATCGACGTCACGGACGAGGCGACGATCGTGACGGCTGCCGCCGCGGTGACGGCCATCGTCGGCAAGCGGGGCCTGGCCGGGCTCGTCAACAACGCAGGTATCGCCAAGCCGGCGCCGATCGAGTTCCAGCCGATGACCGACTTCCGGGAGCAGCTCGAGGTCAACCTGTTCGGACCTGTTGCGATGGTGCAGGCGTTCCTCCCGCTGATCAGAGCGGGTGGCGGCCGGATCGTGAACGTGGGCTCGATCGGAGGGCTGCTCGTGCTTCCCCTGAACGGCGCCTACAGCGCCTCGAAGTTCGGAATCCGGGCCGTGACCGACGCTCTGCGGCTCGAGCTGCGGCAGTGGAACATCCACGTCTCGCTGATCGAGGTCGCGCCGGTCAAGACGGCAATCTTCGGGAAGACCTATGCCGCGCTGGACGCGCTCGAGGAGAAGCTCGGGGAGACCGGATACGGGCTGTACGAGGAGCAGATCGCCGCCGTGCGGACCGCCACGGAGAAGGCGGCTGCGGACGCAGATCCGGCCCTCGTGATCGGGAAAGCGATCGCCAAAGCGCTCACATCGGACAAGCCCAAGACCAGATACCTGGTCGGCCACGGTGGGAAGGCGGTCGCGATCGCGGCAGCGCTCCCCGACCGCGCGCGAGACAAAGCACTCGCCCGCGAACTCGGACTCCCCAAGCCGGCGTCGCCACCGACATCCAGGTACGAGCGAGAGGACAACGAATGAGCACCGATCCGAAGCCGAAGGCCCTGGTCGTGTACTTCAGCCTCACGCATCAGACCGCCGGGTCGCCGACGCGATGACCGAGGCCCTCGAGGCGCGAGGCTGCGAGGCCGTGAAAGCGCCCCTCGAGTTCACCGACGAACGCTACGTCCCCCACCTGTCGCAGTTCCCGATGAAGCACCCGATCCGGCAGCTCGCAACGATTCTCACGGCCCAGCTTCGCCACAGGACCGGCGAGATCCGCGTTCCGGCGGAGGCGCAGGCCGGCGACTACGACCTCGTGGTGATCGCGTCCCCCACCTGGTGGTTCCAGACGAGCATGCCGATCCGCACGTATCTCGAATCTCCCGAGGCGAAGGCCGTGTTGAGCGGGAAGCCGTTCGCGTGCGCGTCGATCTCGCGTCGCTACTTCAGCATCAACCTGCGGCAGCAGAAGAAGCTCGCCGAGCAGAACGGCGGGAAGTGGATCGACCAGACCCATTTCGTCTGCGCCGGCGGACAGGTCAAGTCGATGCTCGCATGGCTCGGCTACATGAAGCACGGCGAGCCGCAAGAGCGTGTGATGGGACTGAAGATGTACCCGCCGAACCTCAAGCCAGACTTCGAGGAGCAGGCACGGAGCTTCGTCGACGGCATCCTGAATCGTGTTGTCGGCGCTCCTGCCACGGCAGGCGGCGACGGCTGACGACAGCCGGAAGGCGCGCAGATCATCCCTGGTGAAGAGCGTGTCGTGATGCTGATCGATGCCCGTTCAGTACCCGAGGGAGGAAGTTCGCGGTGTGGCTCAACATGTCGCGGGAACGCCGGGACCGATGGTGGTGAGCGCGGGTGCCCCGTTGAGGTAGATGTCCGCGCGCACCGCGGTTGGTTCGCAGACGCGTGAGAGCGGGACGGAGATGCGTCGCATGCCGTTGCCTTCGATCGTGGCGAACAGGGCGAGATCGGCTGGTTGTGTCCAGGCTCCGTGCGCGAGAGGGCGCTCGTAGGCGACGGCACCGAGCGCCGTAGCCTCCGGGAGCCCCTGCCAGCGGATTACGAGACCGAGTCGGCCGTTCGCGAACCGGAGATCATCGATCCTGATTCGTCCGGTCGCCGGAAGAGCCCCAGGAAGCTTTCGTCCGAGCGTGAATGCGGTTTCGGTGGCGACGACACGGTCTGCGAGGTGTTGCGCCTGAGGGGCGCGTGCGGGTCTTTTGTGTGTGACGGAGGCGAGGTAGCTGAGGTAGCTGGCGGCGAGGAGACGGGTGCGTTGTGAGGGGTCGCTGCCGTCGAGCAGCCGCAGCGCCTTCGTGAGTGACGCGTCGGCGCCGGAGGAGTCGGCGAGCGCGAGTTGGGCGGCGCTCTTCAACAGCCAGACGTCGGGCACATCGGGGTTGATCTCGATTGCCGCGTCGGCGCTGCTGACTGCCTGTTCGTAGTCGCCGCGGTAGAAATCGACGAGCGCGACCAGGGACTCTCCGAGCAGGTCTCGGGGGCCGCCGAGCTCGAGTGCGCGTTCTGCGTCCGCGACCGCGGCGGCCGTCTGGCTGCCGTCCGAGTCGGCGAACGCGCGGGTAACAGGGTAGTCGGGGTTGGCTGCGAGCAGGCGTGAGCGGGCGCGGCCGGTGTAGGCAGTCGCGAAGTCCTCGTGTGCGGCGATCGCGCGGTCGTAGGCAGCGACCGCTCCCCTGTAGTCGCCGTCACTCGTCAACACGGCACCTTGCGCGGCCGCGGTGATCGCCGCGTCGGGGGTGGACGGAATCGGGAGGTGGTAGATCCAGGCTCCCCAGACGACGACGAATGCCGCAATCGCGAGCCCGAAGCCGTACGTGACACGGCGAATCGAGCCCTCGACGACGAGACCGAAGCCGACGAGGAACAGGGCCGCAGCCAGGACGGCAAGCACCGTCGTGTACTGCGTCGAGCGCGTATTCCACGTCACCCGTGTCGTTGCGAGCGCTTGCTGCTTGAGGACTTGGCGCTCGGCGTCGAGCTGGAGCGGCCCCAGTTCGCTGAGCAGCTGCTTGGTGGGGAGCCGTTGGGCCGCCTGTAGATCCTTGCGCACGGAGTCCGGCTGCGCCGTCAGTCCGGCGGCCGCTGCGAGGCCCGGTGCCCCGGCGTCCAGAGGGCGGCGGAAGGGCAGGAAGTCGCGCTCGGCCTGAACGACCGAGCGAACGCCGAGGAGCGTGCTTGTCGCGACGTTCGCGGACATCGCCCTCACTGCCGTTCGGGTCGTCTCCCTCGCGGTGGTCGACTCGTTCGCTCCTGCCTGCGTCTGCAGGACGGCAAGCATCCCCGCGATTACGACGACGACGGCGAGCGTGACCGCGATCTTGGGCTTGAGAGGATCAGAGACCTCCTCGACCCCGTCTCTCTCCCCGGCTTTGGCCTCGTCGGTCACCGCTGGATGCTGCTCGCTCATGCGAAAAAGTAGGTCGAGAGGCAACCGACGACAGCGGCGGTATAGACCGCGATCCCTGCGACTGCGAAGGCCATCATCCTGCGGCGTCGCGTCGATACCTCAGCAAGCGTGTACAGCAGTACCGCGAAGGCAATCACGAACGCGAAGCGGACGAGACCGTTGACGCGGTCGCGAATGTCGTCTGCCTGTCTCGCGAATCCCGAGGGGTTGAGATTGCCCGGCGAGTCGAGCGCGGTCGACTGCTCCACCTCGAGTGCCCGCCGCCGTGCCTTGATGTCGAACGGGCGGGGCGTCGCGCTCGGCTTCAGGAGATCGCTCCCGATCGTCGCGCGGCCGAACACGCCCGCCGCGGCAGCACGGCGAGTCGCACCTTCCCGGAGCGCTGCAGCCTCGGCACGCGACACGTCGGCAAGCCGGCTCGACTGGGCCGCCGCCAGCCGGGCAGCCTCGCGGTCGAGGGCGGCTGCGACACCGTAGTCAGCCTGGTAACGCACGTACTCGCGAGCCGCCGCGGCGATCGCGACGGTGCGCTCGACCTCGCCCTGTTCTGCGCGAACCGTCTCACTGATCGACTGACGATCGTCGTACGCCGCCGTGCTGCCGATCTGAGCCGCACGCCACGTAAACGATGCGGCGGTCACGGTTGCAAGTCCGATCAGGAACGCGATCGCCCACTTGGCGCGCACGGAAATCCCAGCGGAGCCAGCCGCCACCTCGTTCCGATCGCCGTCTCCGTGAGGTATGCCCGACACGCGGTGCATTCAACCACGGACACTGGCCGACCGATCAGGGGGCCAGGAGGTTCACCGATCTCTTGGGCACAACCTGCGATGGATAGGCTCGAGCTGCGCCGCCAACGAGGATCGCGATGCGCTCATCGAGGGTGAGCGAGAAGTTCGCAGTCTGCTCCGACAGCGAATGTTCAATCGCAGCAGCGGCAGTGAGGTGTCGACGCCAACGCCGGCGTCGTCACGATCCTCAACCGGGCCGGTGAGCCACTGCTTGCCGAATTGGGGATGGGATCGTGAAATCCGCCCCCCAGAGGGCCACCCACGCGTACGGCTCCGCCGTCTGCGCGCCACGATTTCTGCGTGGTCACCGTTCCATATTTGTTCCATGGAACTCGAGATCGGCCGTGCCACGTCGCGCTGCTCGCATCGGACTTATCGTTTTCCAGGAGTTTTTGGCGAAGCCCTCTGCCGGACCGCGAAACTAAGCGAGTCTGCGAGACGCGCTGGATGGCAGGGATTCGTCTACGACCTGGCTGAGTTGCCTCCCGTTGCGATGAAACAGGTCTATCCCGCGTAGCTGCGGCCGGCCGGCGGTGCGTAGCCGTAGCGTGGCCCACCGATGTTGTCGGTCACGACTGCTCCTTTCGCGACGCTGTCGTTTCGGCCGGGTTCCAACACGGGTGGTCGGAGCCGTTGACGATCGTTGCCTGGAGCTGCGTCAGCGTTCTGCGGAACGAGAGCCAGAGCCCCGTCCTGCGGATCCGCCGTCGTCCGAATGTCGTCCTCGTTGTGACTGTCGCATGCATGGGTGCCTCCGTCCGGTTGTCGATCTCCATGGCCCTCACGGTACGACGACCGGGCGCGTGTGACATCGGCATGATTGCCTAACCGAGATGCCTAACTTCGAAGGGCCGAGGGGCTAGGCAGCGAGGCCGTGCTCGAGCGCGTAGCGTGTCGCCGCGCTTCGCGTGTGAAGATCGATCTTGCGGTAGATCGAACGGAGGTGGGCGTGGACGGTACGCACGCTCACGACGAGTCTCTCCGCAATCTCCGCGTCCGTACGGCCGTCAGCAACGAGAGCCAGCACGTCGATCTCGCGGGCCGTCAGGCCGTCGGGCGTTGCGAGATCGGCCGGCGTTTCTGCGTGTCCCACGCGATCGGGACGGGTCACTGCGGCGCCCGCGAGCTCGATCGTCTCACCGAGCGAGAGCCGCTTCCCTGCGTCCCACGTCGTCACGAAGCGAGCGTCGCCCAGGGTGGCGTGCGCTGTCGTCAGGATCTGGTCGTGACGCGCACGAAATCGTGCGGGGAGCGGCACACCGATGTTCTCGAGAACCGCGTCTGCGGCGCCGAGAAGACTGACCGCTCGCTCGATCTCTCCCGACGAGGCGGCGAGGGAGGCGATCGACTCGAGCACGATCACGCAGAACCAACGATCGCCGAACTCGACGAAGAGGGTCAGCGACTCCTCGAACTGCGCGGCGGCCGTTTCGGCATCGCCCAGGTCGGCGTTGACTCCGGCGAGGCACCAGAGCACCTTGGCCAATGTGCGGCGGTCGCCGATTGCTCGCAGGATGGCAAGACTCTCGTCGGCCTGGGCCCGCGCGTTGGCGAGCGCGCCCGGGGGGCGGGTAAGGGCGAGGGCGAAGAGCCCGAGCGCAATTCCGTGAGAGTCGCCGAGGCGGCGGAACCGAGAAAGGCTGTCCTCGAAGAGCGGCCGTGCCTGTGCGTCATCTCCGATGGTGACAAAGTGCATTGCGAGTCTGTCGATTCCGCGAGCGACGTCTGCTTCGTCGTTGAGGCCCTCGTAGCCGATGAGAGCTTCGCGGAAGAGCGCCTCTGCCTCCGGGTAGTCTCCTCGGGCTCGGTGCACGAGCCCGATCCCTGTCTGGGCTTCGGCGATGCCCTTCCCGTCGTCGAGCGTGAGAGACAGCGTGAGGGCCTCCTGACAGAGTGCCTCGGCTCGCTCGTAATCACCCTGGTAATGGGCGAGGACGCCGTTCCCGCTCAGGACGCGGGCGCGGGCGAGTGATGCGTCCGGTGAGGCCGCGAGTGACGCGTCGAGCCAGAGTCGGCCCTCGCTCAGGTACCCGCGCTCGAACCAGAAGCGCCAGAGCACGGCGCAGAGCTCGAGTGCCGTCAGCGGGTCACCCTCGTCGAGCGAGAACCGCAGAGCGGCGCGGAGGTTGTCGTGGTCGGTCTCGAGCGTCGTCCGCGACTTCGCCTGGTCGGATGCGGCTCGACCTGACGCTGCGGCGTGAGCCAGAGCGAGGTAGTGAGCCGCGTGCGCACGTCGTGTAGCGTTCGCCTCCGGGGTTGCCTGGAGCAGTTCGCTCGCGTACTCGCGAATCGTCTCGAGCATCCCGAAGCGCTCACCTTCTGCACGCAACAGGCTCTCGTCCACGAGCGAGCCGAGGCTGTCGAGATCTCCACCGCACACCTCCTCTGTCGCCTCGAGTGAGCAGCCACCCACGAAGACGGAGAGGCGGCGAAACAGCGTCTTCTGGTCGTCGTTGAGGAGCTCGTAGCTCCAGCTGATCGTCTCGCGCAGCGTTCGATGCCGGGCCGGCGCATCGCGGGAGCCCGAGGTGAGGAGCTCGAGGCTGCGTTCCAGGCGACCGAGCATCGCGGTCGGAGCCAGCAGCTTGACGCGCGCCGCGGCCAGCTCGAGAGCGAGCGGCAGGCAGTCGAGCCGTTCGCAGATCACCCGGATCGCATCGAGGTTGGCCTCGTCTGGCCGCATGTCCGGCAGCACGGCGCGTGCTCGATCGAGGAAGAGCGTCACGGCGTCGTCGCGAGCAAGAGGATCGAGAGGGAGCTCCTGCTCGCCGCTCACGCGCAATCGGGTACGGCTCGTTACTGCGACCTTTAGATCCGGGCTCGCGGCGACCACGGCGGCAAGCGACGGGGCTGCATCCACGACCTGCTCGAAGTTGTCGAGGACGAGGAGAATCCGACGACCTTCGAGATGTGCCACGAGTCGTTGCTCGAGATCTCCCTCCCCGTCGAAGAGCCCGAGCGACCGCGCAATCGTGCCGATCACATGACCCGAGTCCCTGATCGACTGGAGCGGGACGAGCACGACCCCGTCAGCGAAGCGGTCTGCCGTCTCGATCGCGACCGCCTGCGCGAGCCTCGACTTTCCGATTCCACCGGGTCCGGTGATGGTGAGTATTCGAACGTCGTCACGGCGCAGGAGGGCGGCCGCCGCGGCCACGCTCGCGTCGCGCCCGATGAGAGTGGTCACCGGCGCGGCCACCGGTTCACGCGGCCCATCACCTCGATTGCCGCACCTCGATCGCCTGCGTCGGCAAGAGCCTGGACGTCTGCGCCCGCCGCGGCTGCGACCTCCTGGCGGGTGACATCGGGCTTCGTCAGTGGCTCGCTCAGAATCCCCGCGTCGACGAGCAGGACATCGACGTCACGGGCTCTGATCCGGTCACGCACGAACGCGTACTCGCGAACCTTGGTGTCGAGCGTCCCGACCAGGACGACCGTTGGCCGCCTTTGGGGCTCCTGGTCCGTCATCACGCATCAGCATGACAGGTGACCGAGAAACCGCGAAGATCCGGTCAGCGGCAGACGCCAGTACGATCCGCGCGTGCCGTTCAACCGGATCCATCCCGGGTGGTGCTACGCGCTCGTCGCTGCCGCGCTCACCGCTGTCATCACGACAGCGTTCCCGGGAACGGCTGCCGCCGCCGGCGCGGGGCCGGTCGCGGTCATCGTCGTCCCGAGGTTCGAGCCGCAGGCGTACGCCGAGCGAGGCGCCGTCGGCCTGCTCGTGCCCCAACCGCGCTAGCGAATACATCTCGATGAGCAGTCTCGCAATGCATCTGCTGGATCAGGCCGAGATCGCGGAATAGTCACGGTTCCGCTCGCACACGCCGGGAACGCGCAATCTGATCACGCTACGTACGAAGAGCGTGACTATCCGTGCAGGAAGCCGCTCTCGACAATCGGATGGGGCAAGGCGTCGGCTGGCTCGCCAGGTTCCGCGCCCGCCTCAGCGACGATAAGCGCCCTCAAGTTGGCTCTGGAGGCGCGTGCGTCCTCTCTCAAGCGTCTCACCGCAGGATCCGATAGTCACAAGATGGGCGGAATGACTGCGGATGTGTCGATCCCGGATCTGGTGCGGTGGGCGGCGCTCTTCTACTGGATCGACTTGCCTGACCCCGCGCCGGAGCATCCGCGTACGCTCGTGCGTCGCGATGGGTACGCGGTGAGCGTGTTCCCGGGCCTGTCGTACGGTGATGTCTTGGTTGAGACGATCCATCCAGACCGCATCGGGCAGGTGGTTGAAGAAGCGCGCTTGCTGCTCGCCGCACACGGCAAGAGCCAGGGAGCATGGATCGTGGCCGAGGCGGCAACACCGATCGGTCTGGCGGACGAACTGCGCTCACGTGGCATGGTGGTGCCGAGGGACGAATCCTCGCTGGAGCCGCGTACTGCGGCGATGGTTGCAGTCTCTCCGCCTGGCCCAGGCCCTTCCGACGTTGACGTGCAGCCAGTTCGCACGTTCGAGGAGTACCGGCTCGCGCGCCGGGTCAGAGACGAGGCGTTTGTCCTCGGCGAGGATGACCGCGGCGCCTTCGAGGCCAAGGAGCGGCTCCTGTGGGAGATCGAAGCGCGCGGCGGCGTCTCCCGCTCCTTCGTCGCCCGCATCGACGGCGAGGTCGTCGGCTACGGCGGCGCCATGACCGGTACCAACGCCGTCTGCCTCTCGGGCGGATCGACCCGAGTAGACATGCGCGGCCGCGGCGTCTACCGGGCAATTGTGCGCGCCCGTTGGGATGCCGCCGTCGAGCGCGGCACCCCGGCTCTCACCGTCGACGCGGGCCAGATGTCGCGACCGATCCTCGAGCGGCTCGGGTTCACCACGGTCGGCTGGATCGACTGCCTCCTCGACCGCTTCGCCTAAACGATCGGCAACATACCGACGCGAGTGGGATCTTGGCCGAGGACCAAGGGTCGTGGGCGATCGCTGGCGAACACTCTCGGGAGGATCCGCTGCCAGCACTGCTGGAAGGGCTGATGATGTTCCGTCCAGGTCGCACGCTTGATCACGACACCGCGATGCATTGGTTTGTCTGGAGCTTGACCGAGCTGCCGATGCGGATGGCGAACACATGGCCCGCCATTACCGAGATGTTGGAGAACGACTAGCCCGCGGTGTGCGGGTGGCACATCACATGCGGCGAGTTTCAAGGGGTATTACAGGATGAAGGGTACAAGAAAACTTCCTATTTGCAGGGAGTTTATGAAGCCCTCTGCCGGACTCGAACCGGCGACCCCCTCCTTACCATGGAGGTGCTCTACCAACTGAGCTAAGAGGGCAAGGCTTCGAGTGTAGCCCGTGAACCGGCGTAGAAACGGGCCTTGTGCCTGGTCGCCCGCATCGGCCTGGTACCGGCCACATCCGCCGCCTCCCGTCTGCCGGTGCGCCACGGACTGTCCGAGCCGATAGGGTGCGGCCCGACGGCTCAAGCATTGCCTACACGGCCGCTCCCTCACCAGGAAGGAACTGAACGATATGGCAGAGCCAGTCATGGTGATCATCCGGTTCGCCGGTGACGTGGAGGAGGTGCTCCCGAGGTGGGAGCAGGCGGTGAAGCTCTGGCAGGAACAGTTCGGTGGCGAGTACAGGCTCCCGGCCACCGTTGTTGCTGAAGGAGAAAACGGCGAGCTGGTCGTCGTCAACGTCTTCGCTACCGACCAAGACCACCTGAACTTCGGGCAGAACATGGGTGGCCCGATGACGGCTGTTGGGCTGACCGATCCGTTCGCCGCATTGGAGCATCTCCCGGTGCGAAAGATCGACTGGGACGAGACAAGGCTCCGTTGATCTGACTGCTGACGGTGGGTTGCACCGCCGCTGACTCCGCCTACCCGGAAGTACCGAACTCCCGCTGCCAGCACTCCGGGCAGAACAGACCGCTACCCTTGCGGCTCGCGCATCAGCACCCCGCGCAACTCGGCGAGTCCATGCGGCGGATCGAGCATCACGCGCAGCACCACGTTCCGGTGCTCGGGCGAACGCGCCAGGGCGTACAGGCAGCTGCGAGCCCCTGCGCGCGGCGGCGGGCCGCCGGTCTACATGCTTGCGGCTTCGTAGATCCTGACGGAGTGGATGATCGGGCAGCCTTCGAGCAGCTTCTGCGCGTCGTCGATGTTCTCGGCGTTGACGATGCAGTAGCCGGTGATGGATGTCGGTTCGCGGGGTAGGTCTCGGCTGCCGGTCTTGGTGACCTCGCGGCCCATGCTGAAGGGGTTACCGCTGTCGACCATGCTGCCACCCACGGCGGCGAACCAGTCCATCCATGCCTTCACGACCTCGGGTGTCGGATCCTCGAATCCGTAGTTGAGGAACATGTACTTCTTCATTGCTGATGTCCTTTCTTTCTTAGATTTGCTTGTTGCTGGCTCAGGAACCTCTCGTAGTTCTCAAGGGTCTCTTCCTCGGTGCCCCAGTAGGCGTGGTATTGGCCGAGCCAGTCCTGGAGCGCACGAATTGCGGATCGGTTGAGAGTGAGGAAGTTGGTGCGTCCGATCTTGCGGCGTTTGACGATGCCAGCGTTCTCGAGGAGCCTGATGTGCTTGTGGATCGCCGGCAACGAGAGACCGCGAATCTCGGCCAACCGGTGGATCGCGTAGGGCTGGAGGCCGAGGAGGTAAATGATCTCTCGCCGGTGGCCATTCGCGAGCGCCTCGAACACTCTGTCCAGGTCGTTTGGGATCTCGCTCATGGGCCTCTTCCCCGCGGAGCTGGACCGCGGACGCGAGAGTTCGTCGAGACCGCACGAAATGATCGAGCGTCGATCCTCACCCAACTCGCAGCCAACGGCGGTGGCTAGACGACTACTCCGCTACCTTCCCATCAAGGTAGGTCAGCGGGCTCCGACCGATGTTGATCACGAGTTGCGCCTCGGTTCGCCAAAGCACGGTGGCCGGTGGGGTGAGTAAACGGTGAGTAGCGGTGCGCCTGTGGGGCACACTGGGCCTTGCTCACCCGCCGTGAGGCCGCTAGAAGTGCCGCGTGATGCCCTGCAGTCCCGCCCGCACCGGGTCACCATGGAGGTGCTCTACCAACTGAGCTAAGAGGGCAACGGCGGCAAGTCTAGCCCGAGCGCGTCACGG
>CAWATN010000007.1:0-164285 GCA_963784945.1 uncultured Thermoleophilia bacterium
AGGCCGGGAAGGTGGTGACCGGCCGAGTGGCGCGGCTACACTACGCAACCGCGCAGGGGTTCCCGAGTGGCCAAAGGGGGCGGGCTGTAAACCCGCTGGCTCAGCCTTCAGAGGTTCGAATCCTCTCCCCTGCATCGTAGACCCGCAGTAGCGGGTGGAACCCCCGTTCAGTCGTCTGCATACTCGACGCATGCAGCGTTACGACGTCCTCGTCGTCGGTGCCGGCCCTGCGGGGTCGGCGACTGCGATCCATCTCGCCCGAGGCGGTGCGCGCGTTCTGCTCGCCGACCGGAAACGCTTTCCGCGCGACAAGGCGTGTGGCGGCGGCATCACGGGCCGTGCCCTCCGACAGGCACCGTGCGACATCTCACCGGTCGTCGAGCGCGTCGTGCACACGTTCGAGCTGCGCCTGCACCACCGCCATCGGTTCCGTCGCTCGAGCGACGAGCCGCTGATCCTGATGACGCAGCGGCGACGACTCGACGCCCATCTCGCCGAGCAGGCCGTCGCAGCAGGCGCAAGCTTCCGAGACGGCGCCCGCGTGGAGCACATCGAGATCGGCAACGGCGAGATCACGGCGACCGTCGCGGGCGTGCCGGTGAGCGCCGACCTTCTGGTCGGAGCGGATGGTGCCAACGGAGTCGTAGCCAAAGCAGCAGGGCTCGACGCGGGCATCGTGCGTGGCATCGCACTCGAGGGGAACGTCTCCTGGCGGCTCCTCGACAGGAAGCGCTACCAGTCGACTGCCGTCATCGAGCTCAGCGCTCCGGCAGGCGGCTATGGCTGGCTGTTCCCGAAAGCAGAGCATGCAAACCTCGGCGTCGGAGGGTGGGCGACCGAGGGCCCGTACCTGCGGGACCATCTCGCACGCCTGGCGCGCGCATTTTCGGTCGATCCCAAGGCGATGACCGACCTCCGCGGCCACCGTTTGCCGATGCGGCGCGTGGGCGCTTCGACCCCTGTGCGTGACAACGTGGTGCTGGTCGGGGACGCTGCCGGGCTCGTCGACCCTCTCTCCGGTGACGGGATGTACGAGGCTTTCGCCTCGGCCCGCCTCGCGGCGGACGCAATCCTCGCGGCCGAACCGCAACGATACGCCGAGACGCTTGCGCAGGCCCTCGATCATCACGCAGGTGCCTCGTGGGCTGCGAAGCGAGCGCTCGACCGGCATCCTTCCGTCTGCTTCTGGGCGGCCCGGTCGCCAGGAGTGTTCGGTGTCGTCGCCGGCCTGCTCCGTGGGGATGTCAGGCACCCGGGCGAGGCGACCGGCCTGGCGCGGCCACCGCTGCGGATGATCGCACGCATTGCGCGCCGCACCTGAGCGCCGTCCGTGCTCTAAAGGTGGAGGCAGCTGCTGCCGATGTTGCCCTCAAGTTATGGATCTCATGGCCCTACTGAAGAGCGCCGTCGAAAGTGGCGCGAGTGACGTCCACCTCAAGCTCGGCCAGCCGCCGATCATCCGACTCGACGGTGATCTCGAACAGATGGAAGGGATCATGGCTCTGAGCGAGGGCGATCTCGAGTCGGTTCTGGATGCGGTGACGCGGATCTCGCCAAAACGGCGGGATCTCTTCGAGGACACTGGCGACCTCGACATCGCGTTCTCGCATCCATCCCTGCCTCGTTTCCGTGTCAACGGCTTCCGGCAGCGCGGCGCCACGTCATTCGCGTTCCGTGTCATCCCCAGCGAGATTCCGAACTTCGCGACGCTCGGCCTGCCCCCCGGTGTGGGACGGCTCGCCGAGGAGCAGCGCGGGCTCGTGCTCGTGACCGGGGCTACCGGCTCCGGCAAGACGACCTCCCTCGCGTCGATGATCGATCACATCAATCGCACGCGCCGCCAGCACATCGTCACGGTGGAAGACCCGATCGAGATCCTGCATCCCGATCGAGGCTGCATCGTGAATCAGCGTGAGGTCGGTCTCGACACAGCAAGCTTCGAGCAGGCACTCCGACGTGTTCTGCGCCAGGATCCGGATGTGATCCTGATCGGCGAGTTGCGCGACGCCGAGACGGCGCACACCGCCTTGCAGGCTGCTGAATCCGGTCACCTCGTCTTCTCGACCCTCCACACGATCGATGCCTCCGAGTCGATCGGTCGCATGATCGAGTTCTTCGCACCCGCCAAGCAGCAGCAGATTCGCTCGATTCTCGCCGGCACACTCCGCGGCATCGTCAGCCAGCGGCTGTTGCCGCGCATCGAGGGCGGCCGGGTTCCGGCCGTCGAGGTGATGGTCACGAACGCGCGCATCCAGGACCTGATCCGCGAGAACCGGCCCGACGAGATCACCGACGCGATCGCCGCAGGTGAGTTCTTCCAGATGCAGTCGTTCGCTCAGTCGCTGATCGACCTCGTGATCAGCGGCGAGGTCGACCGCGACGTCGCCGCCAATGCGGCGACGAGCCGCCACGACTTCCTCGTCGCTCTCGAGCAAGCAGAGAAGGACCAGGCTGCGACCGCACGCGAAGAAGCGACTCAGAACGGCTCCGACGCCAAGCCGAAGCACGCGCCCGAGAAGCTCGTCGCCGGCCTTCGCTAGAGCCGGCCTCGAGCCCGTCATCCGTGCAGGCTCGGAGCCCCATCCCCCTTTAGGGGGTATCCCTCACAGGCACGTCTCCCGATGCTGATCCTGTGGAGTCTGTTTTGAAGGAACATGCCTGCCTGCGCTTGCTGCGCAGGGCACAGCGCGCCCTGGCTCGTGAAGACGGCTTCACCATCGTCGAGACGCTCATGGCAGGAGTCATCCTGGTGGTGCTCGCCACGGCATCGCCGGTGTCCTGACGTCGTCGATCTCCGCGCACACGGTCGCGCGAGAGCGGACGAACGCCGAGCAGTGCGCGAACAGCATCGTCGAGCAGAACAGGCGGAAGGACTACGACCAGGTCGGCATCATCGGCGGCAACCCGCCGGGCACGATTGCCGCGAGTAGCGTGTGTGTCGCGGGGCCAGGCATGACCGCCGACCGTCACCATCGTCTACGAGGACGATCCGACTCCGACGAGCTACGCCACCGGGGCGAACTACAAGAAGGTGACGGTCACGGTCACTCGCGATCGCGACGACAAGCAGCTGGCGCTCGTCGTCACGTACGTGGCGCCGTCGGCGCGCGCACCGTACGGCGGCATCAACAACGCGATCATCAACGCAACGGTCTTCGACCTGGGAACCAACCTCGCCTACACGGGCGGTGCCACTGTGGGTCTCTCGAACGGGCCGAGCCCGGACCGCAGCGATACCACGGATATCAGCGGGTCGGTCTCGTTCGCGGCACTGACGCCGAACCCGACGAGCGGCCCGACGTCGTACTACGACCTCACGGTCGCCGCGGCCTCCGGCTACAAGACGCTTGCCGTCGGATCTGCCACCGGGGACGGCAACGCCTCCGGCAACGGCGTCGCACATCCAGCTTGCACCGAGTCAGACGTCGACATACGACGATCCAGATCTACAAGCCTGCGACGATCAACCTCGTACTTCTCGATGCGGGCGGCAGCCCGTACACCGGAGGCGCTGCACTGACCATCACGTCGTCGTTCACGGGAGCGACGACCACCGACAGCGTCGCGGCGGGTGCGAGCAGCAAGACGATCACGACGCTCGGCGGCAACGACATCATCCCCGGCGCCACGTACACCGTTCAGGGGCGAACGACGAGCGGCCTCTGCGCCATGCCGGCGTCGTCACCCGTACCGACCTCGGGGTACCCAGGAAACACGACCGGGACGTTCACGCTGCAGTTCACGGCCTGCCCGGCGGGCAACATCGCCGTCAACGTGAAGCAGCTCGGCATCAACATCGCCGGCGCCACCGTCACGATCACGGGTGGCCCGAACAACATGACGATCACGAGCCCGCCGTTGACCGACGCGAGCGGAAATGCCACCTTCAGCGTCCCGGCCGGCACCGGCTACACCGTCTCGGCGACGAAGACGCAGACGTCACCCAATGCGTCGGCCTCTGTCACCGTCGGCTCCACCACGAATGTCGCGCTCGTGCTCGCGACGCCGCCGACCGGAACCCTCGTCGTCAACGTCACCCAGCTCGCGGCTGCCGTTTCGGGTGCAACCGTCACCGTCACGGGTGGCCCGTGGTCGATCTCCCAGACGCTCACGACGAGCGGCACGGGACAGGTCACCTTCTCGGCCGTCCCCGCAGGGACGGGCTACACGGTCACCGCGACGAAGGGCACGGATACCGCGAATACGACGACTACGGTCACTACAGGGTCGACAACCGTCAATCTGGCGCTTCCGAACCCGCCGTCGGGCACGGTGCAGGCGACCGTCCAGTGGATCGGCGCCAACGTCACCGGCGCGACCGTGTACCTCACCGGTGGCCCGTACTCGATCAATGTGTCGGGCGTAACGACCGCACCCGGCGTCGTCACATTCACCGGTGTCCCGGCCGGTTCGGGCTACACCGTCTACGCGACGAAGAACGGGCAGCAGAGCCCGAACTACAGCCCCGTCGTGACAGCCGCGACGACGACCCCGGTCACCGTCGTGATGCCGACCGCCACGTTGACCGTCACCGCGACCTGGGCCACGCTTGCAGCCGGAGGAGCCACGGTGAGCGTCACCGGTGGCCCGGACGGAGGAACGTACCCAGGTGCGACCAACGCGATCACGGGGATCGCGACGATCACCGTCCCGACGACGACCTCGAACAACTACACGGTCACCGTGACGAAGAACACGGGCTCCGGCTCGTCGACGGTCACCACGGTGCCTGCCGGTGGCCAGTCGACCACTGTCGCGATCCTGCCCACGAAGACCGTCACCATCACCGTCCAGCAGAGCGCCGCCGCCTACAAGAACAAGTCGGTCGTCATCAGCGTCACGGGCGGCCCGAACGGGACCGCGGGTGCGGCTCCGGCGTACACAACATCGCCTTCGCCGGCGACCACGACTAACACGACCCCGGCGACGGTCACCGTCGTGGTGCCCGCGGCAGCCGGCTACACGTACACCGTCAAGGCGTCCGTCGGCCCCACGCTGCACCGCAGGCGCTGCTCGTACCGGCACGAACACGATGTCATCCGCGGCTGCGACGACCACTGTGACGGTGAACATGGCCGCCGCGCTGACCTGTCCCTTCACGCCATGATCCGCACGCTCTACCGTGCGCCTGCGGCAGGAGGACGGCCTCACGCTCTCCGAGCTACTCGTCGTCATGGTGATCATGGGGATCATCCTCGCAGCGATGTCGCTCGTGCTCTCGATGAGCATCACGTCGAGCAGCCAGATCCAGGAGCAGAGCAGCCTCCAGACGGAAGTGCGCGGCACGATCGACACGATGGCCCGCGAGATCCGGCAGGCGTACACGGGCGATACGAGCTACCCGATCGAGACGGCGACCTCGACGACCCTGCAGTTCCTCTCGCCCGACAAGGGGGCGCCGTACCACAATCGACGTATCGATTACCGCCTCGCAAGCGGCCAGATCGATCGTGCGATGACGACGAGCACCGACACCGACGGCCCACCCTGGACGGGCTTCACGTGGGCGTCCTTCGGCTCCGATCCCGGCTGGCTCGTGGAGCAAGCAGGTCGGCTCCGTGTCGAACGCGGCGGTCTTCACCTACTACGACAAGTCCGGCGCGCTCCTCAGCGGCACGATCACCCCGTCGTCCGTCTACCGCGTCGTCATCACCGTGACGGTCGCGACGAAGGCTGCCGCGACACGCCAGTTCACCTACTCGACCAGTGCAAGCCTCAGGTGGGAGCCCTGATGAGAAATCGTCTCCGGTCGGTGGTCGTGCGCGAGGACGGCATCGCGATGATCCTGGTCGTGATCATCACGGCGTTCCTGTCGATGCTCGCCGTCACGCTGATCGACTCGGTGAAGGCCGAATCCGACCGCGGCGCGCATGCGAACTGGAGCTCGACGTCGTTCGAGGCAGCAGAGGCGGGCCTCGACGACTACACCGCCAAGCTCGTCGATGACCACGGCTTCTACCTGCACTACGTCCATCCCGGCCGAGTCGACGCGGTCGCCGTCGACGGGTGTCAACGCACCCCACTCGAGCGACTGCACGTCGGCCAGCGGCTACAGCGTCAAGACGACGACCGGTGTGCCGTGGACCTACGGCACGACCTGGACCTACCCGAACGGCAAGGACAACTGGTGTCAGCTCCCGAACGGCTACTACTACAACCTGCAGGTGTTCGCGCCCGGCACGGCGACCAACTCGACGACCTCGGTGCGGATCGTTGCCACGGGTCGCCGTTCGATGTCGTCGACACAGGACATGCGGGCAATCGAGACGTACGTCCGTCCCTCGAATCTGACCGACTTCTACCGCTTCTCGGACGGCGACGTGAGCATCGACGCCGAGACCTTCGGCAAGATCTACTCGAACGGTAACGTCTCCCACACGGGGACGGCGCACGCCGACATCTTCGCGGAGGGCTCGATCACCGGGAACCCGACGATGCTGGACGGGGCCCAGAAGTATGCGAACGGCGCCTTTCCGACGAGCAAGATCAAGAACCATCCGATCGACTTCTCCAAGTTCCTCGCCTCGCTCGTCGACATCAAGCGCGCCGCGCAGACCGGCGGCGTCTACCTGAACCAGGCGGGCAAGACCGGGTGGAAGATCGTCTTCCTGTCGAACGGCACGTTCACGGCGGCACCCTGCACCGGCTCGAGCCTCGAATTGTCCCCGGCGCCGACGTGCACCCCTGCGACGACCTACACCGTCCCGTCGAACGGTGCCATCTACACCGACGTGACGGCAATCGTGTCGGGCTCGGTCAACGGCCGCGTCACCGTCGGCGCCGGCCAGAACATCGTCGTCGCGGGCAACATCGGTCCGGTCACCGGCGGCGACGACGTGATCGGCCTCGTCGCCTACAGCGATCTCTGGGTGGCCGGGTATGCGCCGGATCAGCTCACGTGGGACGCCGGGGTGCTCGTGCAGACGAACACGTGGCACTCCGCCGGCACGCACGTCCGACCGGCAGCCTGATGACCTTCACCGGCTCGTCGGCGACGGCGAAGGGCGGCAGCTTCGGCGTACGACAACCGCGTCTACTCCTACGACCCGAACCTGCAGTTCCTGCCGCCGCCGTGGTTCCCCACGGTCGACGACACGTACACGACGACGTTCTTCCGCGAGGTTGCGCCGTAGCGAGGCGCCGGACGATGCCTCTGAAGGGGCGCCGTTGTGCCGAGCGGCCTGGCGAATCAGCCGCTCAACCACGGGCTTCGGAATGCCGATAACACCGGTGTGAACCTCGCTCTCGCAGCTCTCGTGTTGCCGCCGGCCCTTGCCTTCGGCAGCTTCGTCAACGTCGTTGCGGCGCGCGTGCCGTTGCGGGTCTCGGTCTCGAAGCCGCGGTCGAGCTGCACCGAGTGCGGAGCAGAGATCAGGGCGCGGGACAACATCCCGATCGTCTCCTACCTGCTCCTGCGGGGACGCTGCCGAAACTGTGACGCCGGCATCTCGCCGCTGTATCCGGCGGTCGAGGCAATCACCGCCGCACTCGTCGTCGCCTGCGTTCTCGCATTCGGCGCAACGGCGTACGCAGCGCTTGCGTCGTTCTTCGTCATCGTCCTCGTCACGCTCTCTGCAGCGGATCTCCGCTACCGGCTCGTGCCGAACAGGATCGTGATTCCCGGCCGCAGCCATCGTCCTCGTCGCGCACACGGCGATCGACCCGAGCGTCGAGTGGCTGCTCGGGGCTCTCGGCGCGTCGGCGTTCCTGCTCGCAGCGGCACTCGCGTACCCGAAAGGGCTTGGCATGGGCGACGTGAAGCTCGCGCTGCTGCTCGGCGCGATGCTCGGCCGCGACGTCGCGCTCGCGCTGATGATCGGGTTCGTGTTGGCGCTCGTTCCGTCGCTCGTGCTGTTCGTGCGTCACGGCTCCCGCGCACGCAAGATGGCGATCCCGCTTGTTCCGTTCCTCGCGCTCGGCGCGGTCATCGTCCTGTTCGCGGGCGGCGCGATCATCGACTGGTACCTCGGATCGACGGGATAGGGGCCTGATGGTTGGCCCTGCGGCGGCACGAGACATCGTTCCGATTCCAGTTCGTCGTCAGGATCCACCGGTCTGCGCGGTGACTCCGTGAGCTTCGAGCCGGCTGGGCCACTCCGCACGTCGGGCAACCTCGTCGCGCCGCGGCAGCCGGAGAACGGCGATGCGTCTCTCGGCCTGGTTCCCGGCGACGGCTTCGACACGATGTCGGATCTCGTCGCCGAGCTCATCGGCACGCTCGACCTCGTGCCTCGTGACAGGCTTGCTGCGGCCAGAGGGCGCGCCGGTATCGGCGGTCTCGCGCAGGCGCTCCAGGACGAGGGGTTCGCCCATCCCGACGGCGTCGCACGCTCTCTCGCCCGCCGCTACGGGTTCCCGTTCATCGATCTCGTCGAAGAGCGGGCGTCGCCGAGCGCATCCGAGCTGATCTCGTTGAAGACGCTGCAGCGTGTCGTTGCGGTGCCCGTCTCGCGCACCGACGACAGGCTCCGCGTTGCGGTTGCAGACCCGGCCAACATCCACGGCATCGACGAACTGCGGCTCGCGACTCGCTACACGGTCGATATCGGCGTCGGCAACCGCGAGGAGATCCTCGCCGAGCTCGAGCGCATTGCCCGCCAGGGCGAGGCGATGGACGCCCAGTCGGCGCTCGACGACGTCGAGGTGCTCGACGACGAGGACGACCTCGAGGTCGACGACGGTGTTTCGGACGCACCGCTCGTGCGGCTCGTCAACTCGATCGTGATGCAGGCCGCCACGGACGGCGCGAGCGACATCCATTTCGAGCCGCAGGAGGACTCCCTGCTCGTGCGCGTCCGCGTCGACGGCGTTCTCAACGAGACCCAGCGGATTCCAAAGAGGATGGCGAACGGCATCACGACCCGCCTGAAGGTGCTGGCGAAGCTCGATATCGCCGAGCGCCGCAAGCCTCAGGATGGACGCATTGCTCTGAACGCGCGAGCCGTGGGCCGCATGCTCGACATCCGGGTGGCGGTGCTTCCGACCGTGGAAGGCGAGCAGGTGGTGATGCGGCTCATCGACAAGTCGCGCAAGACGCCGACGCTCGAGTCGCTCGGGATGTCGGAATCGATGCGCGAGAAGGTCGCCGAGATCATCCGCCGGCCGACCGGGGCGCTGCTCGTGACCGGGCCGACCGGCTCGGGCAAGTCGACGACGCTCTATGCAGCCCTCGCCGAGATCAACCGGCCCGAGATCAACATCATCACCGTGGAGGATCCGGTCGAGTACCGGCTCGCGGGCATCAACCAGGTGCAGATCAACACCAAGGCGAACATGACGTTCGCCTCGGCGCTGCGGTCGATCCTGCGCTCGGATCCCGACGCGATCATGGTCGGTGAGATCCGGGATGCCGAGACCGCGAAGATGGCAATCGAGTCCGCTCTCACGGGGCACATGGTGTTCTCGACGCTGCACACGAACGACGCCGCCGGCGCGATGACGCGCCTGAACGAGATGGGCGTCGAACCGTTTCTGACCGGATCTGCCGTGTCGGCGGTGATCGCGCAGCGGCTCGCCCGCAAGCTCTGCACGAACTGCTGCGAGATGTACTCGCCGACCACCGAGGAGCTGATCGCCGCCCGCATCTCGCCGGACATGGCGGCCGCCCGTGAGGGAATGGTGCTCTATCGCAAGGTCGGGTGCCCACGCTGCGGGCGGACGGGCTACAAGGGCCGCATCGGCATCTTCCAGCTGCTCGTGATGAACGACGAGCTCGAGTCGCTCGTCTCGCTGAACTCCTCGCGTGACGCGATCGAGCAGGCGGGCGCCGCTGCAGGAATGCGGTCGCTCTGGGACGACGGGATCGCGAAGGCGGCCGCCGGGCTGACCTCACTCGAGGAGCTCGCTCGCATCGTCACCTCGTCGTAGGGGCACGACACGTAGGGGCGACGCGGAGCGTCGCCCTCGAGCGAAGGAACGGTTGGCGGGCGGGCGAGGCTCTGCCTCGCCCCTACGGGTCCATCTCGCGACGCGCGGGGTACGCGTAGGGGCTGACGTAGGGGCTATGCGGAGCGGCGCGGAGCGCCGCGCAGCGTCGCCCTGCAGAGCGACGGTGAGGTCAGCCCTCTCCGTCGAGTCCCGCCGGGGAAGGAGCCCTACGACTCCTCGTTGATCAGGCAGTTCTGGTACTCGAGCGCGGTGAGCACGTCGTCGGTGAACCGACGTCCCGTTTCGTGCGTGGGAAAGGTGAACGTGCGGAGGAGCGGCGGGTCGTCCGGCTTGTGCCCGACGGGGTACGCCTCGGTCTCCACGTCGAGACCGCCTGAGGCGGCCCCGACACCCTGGAGAACGACGATCGTGCGACCGTCGAGTCGCGCTTCGTACCTGAACACCGGCGGGAGGACGTCGGCCTGAGGCGACTTCCTGGCCATGGCCTCGACCTAGCTGCCGGCGCCGGCGTTGTGTGCGGCCTGGGCCACGATCTTGTCGTCGACCGCGCCGGTGAACTGGGTCACGATCTTGCCCGGGCGCCGGACGACGAGGACAGCGGGTGAGTCGACGGGGCCACCGAACGCCGCGACGGCGCGAGCCTGCTTCTCGTCGAGGACGTTGACGGCGGTGAAGCCGGCCCCGACCTCACGGGCGCCGCTGCGTGCCTCGGCAACCGAGGCACGATCACCTGCTGCCGTGCCGGTGTAGAGCGAGACGACGACGACCTTCGAATAGCGGAGCTTCGATGCGATCTGCGCGGGCAGGCCCGGCAGAAGGACGACGGTCGGCTTGGCGGGGGAGGTCTGGACGGGTTTCGCGGGTGTCAGGGACGAGCTCGGAGCGGGGGTTGCGATAGAGGTGGAGTCGGTCGAGGAGCCGCCGATGACGCCGGCGCGCACGACCATGAGGGCCGCGAAGGCGGCGATGAGGACGGCGATGCCGATGAGTGCGGCACGCGGTACTCGACGGGTTGAGGCGGCGATGGTATTCACATTTCCTTTATCGGCAAACGACTCCTGAACTTGAGTGATGACCGAGAATATTCGCGCTCCACTCCACGCACCAATGGAGAGGGCGCCTGTCGGCGCCCTCTCCATTCATCACGTTGGATCACTGAGAGCTTACGGACAGGCTCCTGCCGTGATCGCTGCAGCGGGGCCCTGTCTCCTCCAGGTCTTGTTGCCGACCGTGGACTCGATGCAGTAGGAGTCGTTGGCCGTCGTGACCGTGACGCGCGGAGAAGGGCACGCAGCGTCGCCACGGTAAGGCCGAGCAACGACGAGGGGCGCGGTTTCCCGCGCCCCTCGTCGTGAACGTCGGTGGGGGTTCCCACCGGTGCGCTTCGGTTAGCAGCCGGTGACGACGATCGTGCCGCCGGGCCAGCCTTGGTGGCGACGCAGGCGCCCTTGGCGGAAGCGATCGTGTACGTGTTCGCGCCCGGCGTGATCGTGGTGAGCGTGGTCGCAGTGATGCTCTGGTCGATCGGCTGCCAGGGCAGCGACCGCGGAGTCGCGGCAGCCGTGTTGTCGGGCTTCAGGTTGAACTGTAGTCGCCGTGGTCGGCGTAGTAGGCCTCGACGGCCGGGACGGCGGCGCGGACGTTCGCCTGCGCCGCCGTCTTCTCGGCGCGGTCCTTGAAGCCGAGATACGACGGGACGGCGATCGCGAGCAGGATGCCGATGATCACGAGCACGATCAGGAGCTCGATGAGCGTGAAGCCCGACTCCTCCTGCTTGAGCCGCTTCTGCAGCTTGTTGAGAAACATGTGACTCCCTTTCGGAGACTGGGGGGTTGAACCAACACGCTCGTTATCGGAGGCCCTCTCTCCGGCCGCAATACCCGTTCGGGTGATTTGCAGGGGACACCCATCCCTCGTTGTGGGGGATGTGTCGAAAACGGGTCGGAGAAGCGAGAAGAAGGTCCGTCGAACGCGTCGCTCAGCTGACCTGCAATGGGTGCTCAAGGTCGGGCAGCGACCTGCCGATAGGTGCCACCGTGGAACTTTCCGAGCATCCCCCACTTGATACTGCCCTGCTGTCCGTCGACGCCCTGCTCGAGAAGGCCGTCGCTCTCGGGGCATCCGATCTGCACCTGACGTCCGGCTCGCTGCCGGCCGTTCGCCTGCACGGCCACATCGAGCTGCTCTCCGACTTTCCCCGAGCTCGATCCGGACCTCGTACGCCAGCTCGTCTACCGCATCACGACCACCGAGCAGCAGAAGCATCTCGAGATCAACCGGCAGCTCGACTTCGCCTACGGCATTCGTGGGCTCGCCCGCTTCCGCGTCAACGCCTACTACCAGCGCGAGAGCCTGGCGGCGGCCTTCCGCACGATCCCGACCGACATCAAGTCGCTCGAGGAGCTGAAGCTCCCGTCCTCGCTCTACGAGTTCACCACGAAGCCGCGCGGCCTCGTGCTCGTCACCGGACCGACCGGCTCGGGCAAGTCGACCACGCTCGCTTCCCTGATCGACGAGATCAACCGTACGCGCACCGACCACATCATCACGATCGAGGATCCGATCGAGTTCCTGCACAACCACAAGCGCTGCATCGTCAACCAGCGCGAGGTCGGTCAGGACGCGGTCGGCTTCCCGGAGGCTCTCCGGGCAGCATTGCGCCAGGACCCCGACGTGATCCTCCTCGGCGAGATGCGCGACCTCGAGACGATCGCGACCGCCCTGACGGCTGCCGAAACCGGCCACCTCGTCTTCGCGACGCTTCACACCCAGAGCGCCCCGAGCACGATCGACCGCATCATCGACGTCTTCCCCGCCGCCCAGCAGGACCAGGTGCGCATGCAGCTCGCGAACTCCCTGCAGGGCATCGTCACCCAGACGCTGATGCCGACGACCGACGGCCAGGGTCGTGTCGCAGGTCTCGAGATTCTCTTCCTCGACGACGCGATCAGGAACCTGATCCGTCAGGGAAAGGTCGAACAGGTCTACTCGTACATGCAGACCGGCACCCGCCGGGGCATGCAGACGATGGAGCAGTCGCTGACGGATCTGATCCAGAAGCGCCTGATCACGGTCCCCGAAGCGGTCACCCGCTCGAGCCGGCCCGAGGCTCTCATCTCGGCGCTGGAGCGTGCAGGTGTGCCGATCCCCGCCATGTCCAACGACGGCGCACCCGTCGCCACGCCCGGTATCGGCGCGGCGCTGCGGGTGGCCGGGAGCTAACCGCCAATGACCCCGTGGAATGCAGCTAACGACTTCGTGAAATCCCGCAGTGGGCTCTCCCATGACCCCGGGGCATGTCAGAGGGTGTCGTCCCATCGGCGTCCTTCGATCCCTGCGCGCACCGGCGATCCGTCACCGGCTACGACCGGTCGCACCGAGATCGACCTCGGCCATGTCGGCCGGGGCAGCACCTTCGGACTGCCGACCCGCAACCCGATCGGCTTTGCACCCGCCGACCCGGAGCGCGTCGCGCCGAGCGAGCCGCGCTTCCACACGGAGATCTCGTTCAAGCGGCACCACGCCCCGGCCTCGCCTCTCGCGAGCGCCAACGTCGAAACGCGCTCGGGCGACGAGCCCGAGTCCGGCTCGAAGCGGACGATCAGGTCTGGAAGCTGCCTGTCGCGGAGGCGGACTCCGACGTGCTCGCACCGTCCGTGACGGACAGCGGGGCCGAGCCGACGTCGGAGGCTGATGACGAGCTTGCCGCGGAGGAGCCCCAGATGGTCGAGGAGCACGTCGAAGCCGTCTGCGGACTGAAGAACGACGGAGCGGAGAAAGGCAGTCCCGTTCTACAAGCGTGAATTGAGCTTCCGGCGCCGCAAGCCGGAGCCGGAGCAGGCAACCGTCGTCGCGTCCGACGTGGACGAGCCCGTGAGCGGCGAGACCGTGACGAGCGAGCCGGTCGAGGAAGAGCCGGCCTTCGTCGAGCCGGTCACCGAGGAGACCGTTGAGGACGTGACCGTCGTCAGCGACGAGCCGGTCCTCGACGAGCCTGTCGCACGAGCGAGCCCGGTCTGTCGACGAGCCGGTGGCCGAGGAGCCCTTCGTGGCTGCGCACGTCAGCGAGGAGCCTTCCGCCGTGGAGGAGCTCGTCAGCGACGAGGCAGTAGACCGACGAGCCGTCGGCCGAGGAATCCCTCGTCGACGAGCCCGTCGCTGGAGACGCCTGCGTTCGACGAGCCGCAGGACGATGTCCTGGCAGCCGACGAGCCGACGCTCGACGACGCCCCGACGACCGACTCGCCTGTGGTCGATGAGCCGATCGCCGCCGAGTCGGTAGACGACAGCACGAGTGATGACCGCTCGCGCAACGGCAAGCGCAAGAGCTCGACGCCTCGCCGCACCGGCACGCAAGTCGGGCCGCGGAGGTCGGGGCAAGACCATCGTCGGTCTCAAGATCGGTGCTTCGCAGATCGCCGCCGCGGTTGTGACGGAGAGTGACGGTCGCCATGATCTCGTGCGGCTCGCGCGTCGGCCGATCGAAAGCGGCCTGGTCGTCGACGGCGAGATCCGAGATGAAGAGGCCCTCGCCCATCAGCTGAAGATGTTCTTCGACGATCACAAGCTTCCGAAGAAGGATGTCCGCATCGGCCTTGCGAGCAATCGCATCGGTGTCCGCACGTTCGACATCGCAGGCATCGACGACGAGGCCAAGTTCGACAATGCCGTTCGCTTCAAGGCGCACGAGGTTCTGCCGGTCGCCCAGCACGAGTCCGTGCTCGACTATCGCGTCCTCGAAGAGCGTCTCACGGAGGCGGGCGAGCCGTCGCGCCGAATTCTTCTCGTCGTTGCCCCGCGTGATCAGGTCGAGCCATATGTGAACGTTGCCCAGCAGGCCGGTATCCGGCTCGCGGGCCTCGATCTCGAGGCGCTGAGCCTGCTTCGCGCGTTCGTCGAGCCAAAGCCGTTCTCGGTCAGGGCTGTCGACGACACCTCCACCGTGATCGTGTCGATCGGGCACGAGTCGACGACGCTGCTCGTCGCCGGCGGAGGCGCCTGCGACTTCACACGCGTGTTCGACTGGGGCGGAGGAACGCTCCAGGACGCCGTGATGCAGGAGCTCGACGTTCATCCGGTTGAAGCGGCGACGATTCTGCGCCATCTCTCGCTGTCCGGCCCCGGCCGACAGTACGAGACGCTGGACGACGCGTCGCGCGCGAGAGCGATCGAGGCGGTGCGGCTGCGGCTCACCCCCTTCGCGCGGGAGCTCGTCAGCTCGCTCCAGTTCTACCAGACCCAGCCGGATTCGCTCGGCATCGGCGAGATCGTGATCACCGGCGGCACCTCGCACCTCGAGGGCCTCGCCGAGGCGCTTCATCAGATGATCGGTGTCAGCGTCCGCGTCGGCGACCCACTCGCCCGAGTCCATGTCAGCGGGGACTTCGACCCCGCGATCGAGGCGACGATCGGCTCGATGGCTGTTCCGATCGGTCTCGCCATCGAGGACGAGCGGATGCGCTGTGTCGACCTGCTGCCGTCTGATGTGAAAGGGTCGGCGCGCAAGCGTCCCAACCTGGTCGTCGTTGGCCCTTCCAGTGGCCGTCGCGGTACCGGTCGTCGCGCTCGGCTTCATGTTCATGTCGGCACACGGCAACGTCAGCGACTCGCAGGCCGAGCTCGACGCGGTCGCTGCGCAGATCGCCGCGCTGCCGAAGCCTCAGCATCCTGTGATCGACGTCTCGCTCCAGGGTGACCAGGCGCAGCGTGCACAGGCCGTCGCGAATGTGCTCGGGAGCCGAGTCGCGTGGGACGCAGTGCTCCGTGATGTCTCACGCGTGCTGCCCGAGAACGTCTGGCTGAGCTCGCTCCAGGCGCAGGTGGCTCCCACCGCGGCTGCAGGGACGGTTCCGGTGGCGGGACGGCCACGCCCGGTGTGCGCTGCAGCCCCGACCGGAGCGCAGATCGACGGCTACACGTATGCCCAGACCGACGTGGCTCGTTTGCTTGCCCGGCTCGCGACCCTCCCGACACTGAGCAACGTGACGCTCACGTCGAGCAGAGGTCGAGACCAAGGGCACGAAGTCGGTCGTCCACTTCCAGATCGCTGCCGACCTGAATACCGGAGGTTCCTGATGAACGGCCTGCTGAAGGAGAAGAAGGCGGTGATCGCGCTCGGTGCTGTCGGAGGCGTCGCCCTGCTCGCGGCCGCGTGGTTCCTCGTGGTTACGCCGCAGAAGTCGAAGGCGAAGGACCTCGACCGCCAAGTCGCCGCGGCGCAGACCGAGCTTGCGCAGCGCAAGGTCGATCTCGCCACCCCGTCCGCCAAGCTCACCGTCAAGGCCGGGGACACCTATCGGCTCGCCAAGGCGCTCCCCGACGCCACGAACATGGCGGGGATGATCCTCGATCTCAATCGTCTTGCAGCACGACACAAGCTCGTCGTTCACATCGATCACCCCGAGCGCTCCCCTCGCTGCGAACGGGTTACGTCGCCCAGCCGGTCAGGTGTCGAAGTGCAGGGTCGGTTCACGAGCGTCTCGGCGTTTCTCGGTGAGCTACGCCGCCTCGTTCGGGTGCGTCAGGGCAGGCTCGACGCCCGTGGGCGCATCTACTCGGCAACGAATCATCAACCTCACGGAGGCCGAGAACAAGTTCCCGAACGTCAAGGCAGCCGTGACGATCGAGTCGTACACGTTCCTCGCCCCAACCGCCGCCGGCTACGCCGGCGACGCCACCCTCGTCAAGCACACCGTCATCGAGCGCGACGGTCGCAGCAGGAGCGAATCCCTGATGGCCCAGAAAACCGACATCGCGGCCGCGAAGGCCCGCAAGCAGAAGATGATCCTCGCAGCCGCCGGCGTTGGCCTGGTCGCGCTCGCAGTGATTCAGGTGCCGAAGCTGATGAAGGGCTCGAGCGCCCCGCAGCTGCTCCCGCAGCCTCGGTCGCAGCCCCGGCTGCCGCCGCAGCCTCGACTCCGGCCGCAGCGGCGGTGGTGGTGAGCCAGAACACCAGCACGTTGAAGCCCGCGGCCTACGTGGCGGGCGTTGCACTCCCGGGCGGGACGCACGTCGTCGTTGCCAAGAGCCAGCTCGCATCGTTCACGTTGTTCGAGGCGAAGGATCCATTCGTGCAGCAGGTCAGCGACGAGGTGCCTGCGACGACTGCACCCACAACAACGACCGCCACTACCTCGCCGGCAGCAACGACCAGTGGTGACGGTTCCGCCTCGGCCTCCGTACGAGCGCTCCGGCGTCAGCCGCCCGTGATCTACGCAACGGTGATGTACAACGGCAAGCCCCAGCAGCTGCAGGTGAAGCAGGAGTTCCCGAAGGGTGACCCGCTGTTCGTGCTCGATCTCGGTGAAGAAGAACAAGGCGAAGGTCGGTGTCGCCGGAGGCTCCTTCGATGACGGCAAGAACGTGACGCTGACGCTCGGGAAGAAGGTGACGCTGCTCGACACCGCAACAGGTGTTCGCTACGAGCTGAAGCTCGTGTACACCGGTTCGGCACCCGAGCAGATCGAGGGCTTCTCGTCCACGCCCGATCAGCCGGCGGCAGCCGCCAACAACTCCACAAGCGATCAGCCGGCGGCAGCTGCCAGCAGCAGCTCTTCAGGCGGCTCGTCGACAGTGTCAACCACTGCGACTGCGACGCCGTGATCGCTCAAGTCGCGCACGTCGTGAGCCGATAGGAGACCTGAATGCCGTCCTTTGCCTACAGCGCGATCAACGCCCAGGGAGCCGAGCTCGCAGGCGAGATCCAGGCCAGTGACCTCTCCGCCGCGCGTGACGCGCTGCGTGGGGGAGGTCTGCTTGCCCAGTGGATCGAGGAGATGAAGGCCCCGGCTTCCAAGAAGACGGGCTTCATCAAGGGCAAGGTCAAGGCGAAGTCGCTGCAGGTCTTCTCGCGCCAGTTCGCCACGATGATCGAGGCAGGGCTGTCCGTCGTGACCGCGCTCGTCATCCTCGAGCAGCAGACAGACGACAAGGTCCTCGCCAACGTTCTCGACGACGTTCGTGAGCAGGTGGAGTCGGGCTCGCTTCTCTCCGAGGCGATGGCCCGCCATCCGGAGGTGTTCAGCCGGCTCTACATGGCGATGGTCGAGGCGGGCGAGGCGGCAGGCGTGCTCGACGTCGTGCTCGACCGCGTCGCGCTGCAGATCGAGAAGGAAGAGAAGATCAAGCGCCGCGTCAAGGGCGCGATGATCTATCCAAGCGTCGTGCTCGTGTTCGCGACGCTCGTGATGACCGGAATGCTGCTCTTCCTCGTCCCGATCTTCGTCAAGATCTTCGACGAGCTCGGCGGCCAGCTGCCGATGCTCACGCAGTAGGTGATGCACGCGTCGAATCTCCTGCGCGGCTACTGGTTCATCATCTTCCCTGTCATCGGCATCTGCGGTCTTCGCGTTCTTCAAGTGGAAGAAGACCGAGGTCGGCCGCCAGGCCTGGGATCGCTTCAAGCTGCGGCTACCGGCCGGCATCGGCGCCGTCGTCCGCAAGGTCGCGATGGCACGCTGGTCGCGCACGCTCTCGACGCTGATCGCGTCGGGCGTCGACATCCTCCGTGCACTCGAGATCACGGCGCAGACGACCGGCAACTGGGTCGTCGAGGAGGAGACCGCGAAGGTGCGAGCCCGCGTCCAGGAAGGCGCAACGATCGCCCAGCCGCTGATCGACAGTGCGGTCTTCCCGCCGATGATCGCCCAGATGGTGAAGATCGGCGAGGAGACCGGAGAGCTCGAGAAGATGCTCGCCAAGGTCGCCGACTTCTACGAGGACGAGGTCGACGCGTCGATCGCCGCCCTCACGTCCATCATCGAGCCTCTGATGATGGTCGGCGTCGGAATCATGGTCGGCATCATCATCATCAGCATGTACCTGCCGATGTTCAAGCTGCTGACGCTCGTCAAATAGAAGAAGAAGAACCCGGCAGGTCAGTCGACGACGACGACGCCCGTGCCGAGCTCGCGCTCGACTTCGGTCGCGACATCGGTACCGATGAGCCGACCGAGGAAACCGTGGTGGTGAGCGGCGAGCACGACGACGCGCGCCTGGCGGTCACGTGCGGTGGCTGCAATCTTGTCGGCCGGGTTGCCGACGGCCCATACGTAGTCGGCCTCGATACCGGCTGCCTCGATCCGGGCGCGAGCCTTGGCGAAGATCGGCTCGAGCTCGGCGGGCTCCACGAGGGGGATCATCTCCGCGCTCTCGTTGATGTTGCCGAAGTTTTGCGGCCCCTCGGGGTCGAACAGCATCTCGAAGACCGAGAGAACGACCAGCGGATCGCCAGACGAGACTGCTTCGGCGATCGCGTGGTCGAGGGCGCGGGCAGCGCCCTCCGAGTCGTCGTACCCGATCAGAATGGTTCCGGCCATGCAGAGAGGATCGTAGCTCCGGCACGGTTGCGGCGGCAGTACCGCCGCAACCGTGCCGGAACGAGACCAGACCTAGCTGAGCGCCTTTGCCTTCATGGTGTCGAACTCGGCCTGGGTGATTGCGCCGCTGTCGAGCAGCTGCTTCGCCTGTGCGACCTGATCGGCCGGCGACGAACTTGCGACCGACTTGATGTAGTCGTCCTGCTGCGCCTTCACTGCCTTCATCTGCTCCATGTTGCGGTTGGCCATACCATCGTGGTTCGCGATGAGGTAGACGAGCACACCGAGGTATGGCAAGAGGATGACGAAGATGATCCAGATCGCCTTCGAACCACCGCCTGTGTCATGGCGGCGGAAGATGTCCGCGAAGACCGTGATCAGGAGCCAGATCCAGATCACGAACGCGAAGAAGATGACCATCGACCAGAGAACGTCGAGGAACGGGTAGCTGCTTGCTGCTAGCACTTACGACTCCTTGCTCGAGGAAAGCGCACCATTTGACCTTCCGAGATCGGCGCGCCGTACGGGTGACAGCCGAACAATGACACATTCCGCCGCGGAACGCGCTAGGACGCCGTCACGTGCGTGAGCGCCTTGCCGAATACGTTCCGATCACGCGGTGGCTCCCTCGGTACGAGCGGTCGTATTTCAGCGGCGACGTCCTTGCGGCGCTCGCTGTCTGGGCCGTGCTGGTTCCGCAGGCCGTTGCCTACGCCGGACTGGCCGGCGCGCCGCCGCAGGCCGGGCTCTTCACCGCGCTCGCGGCCGGGGTGTTGTACGCCGTCTTTGGAACCTGCCGCGAGCTGGACGTCGGCCCGAGCTCGACGGTCGCCATCACAGCGGCCGCTGTCCTCGTTCCGGTCGTCGCGGCGTTCCCCGCCCAGCAGTACCCGGTCATTCTTGCCGCTCTCGCCGTCCTCACCGGCCTGACACTGCTCGCGGCCGGTGCCTTGCGTCTCGGGCTCGTGGCCGACTTCCTCGCGCGCCCGGTGCTGATCGGATTCATCAGCGGGATCGGCGTTGTGATCATCGTCGGTCAGCTGCCGAAACTCCTCGGGTTGCCGGTCGAGAGCGGCAACGTTCCCGAGACTCTCTGGCGCACGATCGAGTCGCTCAGCGAGATCGGCTGGGAGACGCCGGTTGTCGGTTGCGCGTCGCTGCTTGCACTCCTCGTGCTTCGTCGGCTCGCCCCGAGAGTCCCCTGGGCGCTCTTTGTCGCGATGGTCTCGATCGCATGTAGCCGTGCGCTCGATCTCGAGGCCCATGGCGTCGCGGTGATCGCAGACATCCCGGCGGGCCTCCCGACCCCGTCCATCCCCGACGTCGGTCTCGGTGAGATAGGGGCCTTGAGCGGCGGCGCCCTGGCGCTCGCACTCGTCGCGCTGGCCGAATCGATCGGCGCTGCACGTTCGCTCGCTGCGAAGGGCGGCTACGAGATCGATGCGAACCAGGAGCTGATCGCGATCGGGGCGGCCAACGTCGGGGCCGGTCTGTTCCAGGGATTCCCGGTCGATGCCAGCCTCTCCCGCAGTGCGGTCGGTGCAGCGGCCGGGGTTCGTTCGCGCCTGTCGGGGCTCCTCGTGGCCGCGCTCGTGGTGGCGACGATGCTGTTCCTGACACCGCTTTTCGACGGACTGCCTCAGGCGACGTTGGCAGCGATCATCATCGCTGCCGTCATCGGGCTCGTGGACGTGAAAGGGCTTCGCGGGCTGTGGCGCACCGATCACGGCGATGCCAAGCTTGCGGTCGTCGGTTTCGCAGCCGTGTGCCTCCTGGGTGTGTTGCCGGGCATCGCGATCGCCGTCATCTCCTCGTTGCTTGCGCTGATCCGTCGCGTCTATCGGCCGCGTGTCGCCGTGCTCGGGCGGGCCGTCGGCGAGACGAGCGCCGATGAGGACTACCGCTTCCGCAGCATCGACCGCCATCCCGAATACGAGACCATCCCCGGCCTCGTACTCTTCCGCTTCTCGAGCGAGTTGTTCTTCGCCAATTCCACGTTCTTCCGTGATGCAACGTTGCGACTCGTCGCGCAATCCGACCCGCCAGCGCGCACGGTGCTCGTCGACTGCTCTCCTATCAGCCACCTCGATACGACGGCGGCCGCCATGCTCGAGGAGCTCATCGACCGACTCGACGCAGCGGGCGTCACTTTCGAGCTCGCTCGCACGACCGCAGCGCTCAACGACGCCCTGGAACGCTCGGGGCTCCGCGATCGGATCGGCCCCGAGCGGCTCCACGCGTCTGTTCGAGGCGGCGTACAGTCGTTTCTCGACCGATCCGCCGACGGATCGGTCAGATAGCCGTTTCCTCGCCCGGCTGAAGGACGCGAACCTCGGTTGACGGCGCATGGTCACGGATCGCCTGCTCGAACTGCGACGCAGGCGTCTTCAGGAAGTCGGGTTGCCCCTTGAGCCCGAGGTGGATCGGGTAGTAGGTACCCCAGTGAACAGGGATCGCGACGCGAGCCCCGACGAGTCCTGCCGCCTCCGCCGCACGAACCGGATCCATGTGACCCGGCCCCATTGTCGGGCCCCATCCCCAGATCGGCAGGAGAGCGACGTCGACGGGTGCGAGGTCGGCCATCCCGGCGAAAACGTCGGTGTCGCCCGCGAAGTAGACCGTGCGGTTGTCGCCCTCCATCACGTAGCCGAGCGGCTCGGCGCGAACGCCGAACGGCAGCCTGCCCGGGTCATGCTGGGCACGTGTTGCCCGGACCGTCACGGCTCCGATCTCGATCTGCTCGCCGGGGCGCATCTCCAGCACGTTCGCGACCCCCGCCTTGCGACGTATCAGGGCTCCTGCGCCGTGAGGGGCGACGACGGGCATGTCCCTGCCGAGACGCTGCAACGAGGCCATGTCCAAGTGGTCGTAGTGGAGATGCGAGATCAGGACGGCATCGACGCCACGCAGCACTCCGGGGTCGACCTTGCCGGCCCTGCGGAGATGCGCAACGCGACTGCGGAGCAAGGGGTCGGTGAGGAGCTTGACACCCGCGAGATCGACGAGCACGGTCGCATGCCCGACGTATCGGACGCTCGCTCGCGGCAGATGCTCGGGCACGTTTCGATCCTACGTTGCCGCACATCGGATGTCCGGAGCGCAGAGTATGGTCGCGCCGTGTCGCAAGCTGCGCTACCCGGCCCTGATTCACCGCCGCAGCGGTTGCGGGCGTTGAGTGTCAACCTCACCGTGCGCACGATGTTGCTGGTCGCGGCCATCGTCGGGCTCGCCTGGGCATCCGTCTACATCCGCGAAGCGCTGATGACGCTCTTCCTCGCGTTGTTCTTTGCGCTCGTGTTCGAGCCAGTAGTGCGTCTGATGCAGCGGCATCTGCCGATGGGGCGAGGGGCCTGCGCGACGACACTGATTCTCGGGCTCGTTGTCCTCACCGTCATCCTCACCCTGTTATTGCTCGCACCACTCGCCGGCGACTTCAGGGACTTCGTCAACGCGCTGCCGGGAATGATCGACGACATCACCAACAATTCGTCGGTCGGATCGTGGGTCAACGAGCACAGTTCAGCACCGGAGACCGCCCAGGCCAATGTGAAGGAGATCGCGCAGGGGATCGCCGGTGCGGCAGGCGGTGTCATCGGGGTCATCGTGACGGGCTTCAGCCTCGTCCTGGCCCTCGTCACCGCCGTCTTCCTGACCCTGTTCCTGATGATCGACCTGCCACGGCTGATCGGGGCTGTCGACACGTTGCTCGACCCGCGCGGGTCCGATCGCTGGAATCGGATGTCGGAACGGATCATCACCGCCGTCTCGCGCACGATGCTCGGCAACATCGCGATCTCGATCATCTGCGGGCTGATCTACGGTATCTCCGCCTGGCTGCTGGGGACTCCGTTTCCGGTGGTCTTGGGGGTGATCGCGGGCCTGCTGGACTTGATTCCCATGGTCGGCGCTACGATCGCCGGCGTGATTCTCGTGCTCGCCACGCTGACCGTTGGTGTGACGCAGGCCGTGATCATGCTGATCATCGTGCTCGTCTATCAGCAGTTCGAGAACTACGTGCTCCAGCCGACGATCCTCGGCAAGGCCGCCGATGTCTCCGGCTTCTTCGTCATCGTGAGTGTGATGATCTTCGGGGCGCTTTTCGGCGTGATCGGCGCGATCATCGCGGTCCCGATCATCGCCTCGATCCAGATCGTCGTGGTGGAGCTCACCGCCGAGAGGCGGGCAGCCATGGTGGCGTTGCGTGAAACGGGCGACTCGCCTGTCGCTCCAGCCTGACGTGGGGTAGGCTCGCTCCTGCAGCCGACCCGTCCAGTGTCGAGGAGGAGTTCCATGACCACAGCATCCGCAGCCCACTCGTCGTCGCGCGGTCGGATCATCGGCGCACGTGTTCTCCTCGTCCTCGGCGTCCTCTTGCTCGTGGTTAGCATCCTGTCGACCTACGTCAAGCGCGAGGCGCTCGATCCGGACCAGTTCAGGCAGACGTCCCAGGAGCTGATCGCCAACCCGGCGATTCAGGAGCAGGTGGCGTCTCAGTTGAGTGACGCCTTGACAACGAACGTCGATATATCGGCCGCACTCGAGGCGAGGCTGCCGCAGAATCTCCAGGCGCTCGCCGGACCGATCGCAGGGCTCGCACAGGGATTCGCCGGCACGGCGGCACAGAATCTCCTCGCGCGCCCGCGTGCCCAGGACGTATTCGTGGGGCTGGCCTCAGCCTCGCAGGCGCAGCTGGTGAAGGTCCTCCACGGCGACACGCAGGCCCTGAGCACGACGGACGGCAATGTCGTCCTCGATCTCCGGCCCCTCGTTCTGAAGCTCGGAGACAGGTTCGGATTCGTCAGCAACCTGGCAGACAAGGTTCCGCAGGATTCGGCTCAGATCACGATTCTCAAATCCGACGATCTGAAGACCGCGCAGAAGGTCACGCACTGGCTCGAGCAGATCGCGAACTTCATCTGGATCTTTGCCGTCGCCGCCTTCGTCGGTGCGATCTGGCTCGCTCGCGGCCGTCGCCGGCAGGAGGTTCGCTCCCTCGGGATCGGCCTCATCTGCGTCGGCATCCTCGTCCTTCTCGCGCGGCTCTTTGCCGGCAAGTATCTCGTCGACAACCTCGTCGTCAGCGAAACCGTCCGACCGGCGGCAAGCGACGCGTGGGACATCATCACAAAAGCGCTCGCGGCTTCGGGATGGGTCTCACTCTCGGTCGGTGTTCTCGTCGCGATCGGCGCCTGGCTCGTCGGCCCTGGCTCTCGCGCAACATCGGCACGGGCTGCCGTTGCCCCGACTTTGAGCCGCCCCGGTCTCGCGTGGGGATCGTTCGTCGTCGGCATGGTGCTGTTGATCTGGATTCTCCCGATTCAGATGTTCCGGACGACCGTCGTCCTCGTGGTCGCCTCAGCGATCGGGTATGTCGTCTTCCTCCGTCAGCTGGCGGCTGAAGGCCACGAACCCGAAACCGTCGCACGCGCTCCGGTCGACCCGCCGAAACCGCCCGATCCGAGCTAGTTCTCAGCGCGTCGTCGCAACGCTGACGACGGGTCGGCAGTCGCCGCAGTTGCCGTGAAGCACGACCTCATGGGCGCGCAGACCCACGTCGAGGCGGTTCGCGGCGCGCTCGAGCGCGTGCTCGAGGCCGGGATCCGAGAACGGCTCCACCTTTCCGCAGTCGTCACAGACCAGATGATGGTGGTGCTCTCCGTCCAGGTGGGCGGGCTCGAAGCGGGCAATGCCGTCACCGAGCTCCACGCGCTGGACGAGGCGAAGATCGACGAGCTGCTCGAGCGCGCGATACACGCTCGCGATCCCAACCCGTCCGCCGTGGCTGCGGATGCCGTCGAAGATCTCCTGGGCCGAGCGGCAGCAGGGTTGCGAGCCGAGATGCTCGACGACGGCCCGTCGCGCGCCTCCGTTGCGGAGTCCCTTCGCCTGAATGCTGTCGAGCGCTTCGGCGCTCCACGTGGTGCCAGAATCGTGCATCGAGAAAATGATACCGATTCTCACTAGCTGCTAGGCTGCAGCGGTGTTTTCGAGAATCGTTCTCTTTAGCGGCTCGCTCGTCGTCGCGGGGCTCCTCGCCGGGTGTGGTTCCACCAACGCGGGAGTCGAGAAGGAGTCGGTTGTTGCCGCGTTCTACCCGATCGCCTTCGCCGTGGAGCAGATCGCCGGGTCCCGCGTCGACGTTCGAAATCTCACGCCGGCCGGCGCCGAGCCGCACGATCTCGAGCTGACGCCGGGCGACGTGCGAGCGGTCGACGGGGCGGCTCTCGTCTTCTACCTCGGCGATGGTTTCATGCCGGGCCTCGAGACTGCGGTGAAACAGCGCAGAGGACGCTCCGTCGACCTTCTTGCGCAGCTGCGCAGGCAGGAGGGAAACGGCGGAGGGCCTCCCCACGACCCGCACGCCTGGCTCGACCCGGTGCGCTACGCGGCGCTCGTGCGGCTGATCGGATCGGCTCTCGGTGCAGACCCGGCCGCCGGCCGGCTCGCAACCCGGCTCGAGACGCTGAACACCGAGTTCCGGCGTGGCCTCGCGCACTGCCGGAGACGTCAGATCGTGACGAGTCATGCCGCCTTCGGATACCTCGCGGCTCGCTACGGCCTGGACCAGATTCCCCTCGAGGGGCTCTCGCCCGAGGCTGAGCCCTCGGCGCGTGACCTGGCACATCTCGTAGCTCTCGTCAAGGCGTCCGGAGCGACGACGGTGTTCTTCGAGACTCTCGTTTCGCCGAAGCTCGCCCAGACCGTGGCGCGCGAGGCAGGCGTCACAACCGCGGTTCTCAATCCGCTCGAAGGCCTCACTCACGACGAGATCGCAGCGGGGGCTGACTACTTCTCTGTGATGCGATCGAACCTGGCAGCGCTGCGGGAGGCTCTCGGATGTCGCGGGTGACCCCTGCCGTCGAGCTCGACGGCGTCGCCTTCGGCTACCGGGCCGGCGTGCGGGTGCTAGAGGATGTAACCCTCGAAGTGGGCGTTGGCGAATTCGTCGCGATTGCGGGCCCAAACGGCGGGGGAAAGACGACGTTGCTGCGCCTCGTGTTGGGCCTCGAGCGACCGACGGTTGGATCCGTGCGCGTCTTCGGACAGCCGAGTGGGAAGGGTGGCGACGGCGCCCGCATTGGCTACCTCCCGCAGCGCGCTCGCATCGTCGGCGAGGCGCCTGTCACGGTGCGCGAGGTCGTCTCGGCCGGCCGCCTCGCGCCGGCGGGAATCTGGGGGCCGCTGCGTCGCGCGGACCGTGAGGCAGTGACCCGTGCGATCGAGACGGTAGGCCTCGCCGGGAGGGCGGACTCACCTCTGAGAACTCTCTCAGGGGGGATGCAGCAGCGCGCGCTGATCGCGAAGGCGCTTGCGTCAGAGCCGACACTGCTCGCGCTCGACGAGCCGACGACCGGAGTCGACGCCAAGTCGCAGGAATCGCTCGGCCTTCTCCTCGAGGAACTGCGCTCGGAGCTCGGCGTCACGATCCTGTACGTCTCGCATGAGTTCGGTGCGGTGGAGCACGTCGTCGACCGGATCGTGCTCGTTCGCGGCGCGATCGTCTACGACGGCCCGCCGAGCGGCCTCCCGGGTGTGTGGCACGACCCCTCTCACACCCATGCTTGAGTTCGAATTCATGCGTCTCGCCTTGGCGACGGGTGCGATCGTCGGGCTTCTCGCTCCCGCTGTGGGGTTCTTCCTCGTCGAGCGGCAGGCGTCGCTGATCGGCGATGGTCTCGGGCATGTCGCGTTTGCAGGCGTCGCCGTTGGGTACCTCCTCGGCATCTCGCCGGTCCTGACCGCGCTCGTGGCCGCAGTTGTCGGTGCTCTCTCGATCGAATGGTTGCGCGCCCGTGGGGGCGCCGCCGGTGACCAGGCGCTCGCTCTCGTCTTCTACACGGGCATTGCAGCCGGCGTCGTGCTCATCTCGAAGGCAGGGGCTCTCAACGTCAATCTCTTTCAGTTCCTCTTCGGGTCGATCCTCACCGTGACGCGAGCGGACCTGTGGACGGTGCTCGTCCTCGGGATCGGTGCTCTCGTCACCATCGCGGTGCTCTTTCGCGGTCTTGTCGCGACGGTGCTCGACGAGGAAGGAAGCCGTGTCGCCGGTGTTCCGGTGACGCGCCTCAACGTCGTCGTCGCTGTGCTTGCGGCTCTGACGGTCGCCGTCTCCATGCGCATCGTGGGCATCCTTCTGATCGCGGCGCTGATGGTGCTGCCGGTGATCGCCGCAAATCGCGTTGCCTGGAGTCTCAAGTCGACGCTCGCCCTGTCGATGCTGCTCGGGGTCTCGTCGGTGATCGCGGGGTTGTCGATTGCGTACTACGCGGACCTGCCACCGGGGGGCACGATCGTCCTCGTCGCCGCCGGAGCCTTCGTTCTCTGCGCGGCAGGCAGTGCTGTGGCCCGGCGCGTCTGAACGGATCCGTGACCGCGACATAGGATGATCGGCGTCATGCGACGAGTCCTCCTGACCGGTTCAGACCTCACGCTCGACGAGTTGGTCGCAGTGGCCCGCGGCCGGGCGGTCGTCGACCTCGATCCTGCAGCGCTCTCGGCGATGACTCGCGCCAGGGCTGTGGCTGATCGAGCGATCGCGGAGGGAACGGCCGCCTACGGCGTCACGACGGGGGTCGGAAGCCGGAAGTCGTTCCGCGTCGATGACCCCGAGCACGATCGGTTGCTCGTGCGCCAGCACGTGATCGCCCAGGGCTCACCTGTGGCACATGAGGTCGTTCGAGCGACGGTGTTGCGGCTTGCGAATGCACTCGCGTCGGCGACGACGGCCGGACGGCCCGAGCTCGCAATCCACGTCGTCGAGGCGCTGAACAATGACCGCCTCCCGGCCGTTCGCGCGCTCGGTTCGATCGGAGCGAGCGATCTGGCACAGATGGCGGATGTCGCCGACGGCATCCTGGACGGCTTCGAGCTCGTTCGTGGTGAGGCGATCGCGCTGCTCAACCAGAGCGCGTTCTCTACTGCGTACGGCGCGCTCGCGTTCGCCGACGCGCTCGTCCTCCTCGATGCGCTCGACTGTGCCGGCGCCCTCGATCTCGAGGCTCTTGGTGCCAATGACGACGCGTTGCACCCGGCCGTCGGAGAGGCGAGGCCGTACCCGGGCCTCCAGGCCACGCTGGCCCGCCTGCGAGCCTTGCTCGCCGACAGCGAGGTGGAGGCGCGAGCGCTCCAGGATCCACTCAGCTTCCGGACACTTGCGCAGGTGAACGGCGCCGCGCGAGACGCTCTCGGTTTCGTCGGCAGCCAGATCGCAATCGAGCTCAACGCAGCTCAGTCGAACCCGCTCGTGCTCGTGGACGAGGGCCGTGTGATCTCGGTTGGCAACTTCGACATTCAACCGCTCGCCACGGCTCTCGACCTCGCTCGGCTCGCTCTGGCACCCGTGATCTCGAGTGCGGCCGAGCGTGCAGTCAAGCTGTTACAGGCACCTCTGACGGGTTTGACCGAGGGTCTCGGTGCCCGGCCCAGAATGGCCGAAAGTGCGCTGAGCGAGCTCGGCATCGCCGTCCAGGCCTTCGCCGCGGAGGCACGACTTCTTGCCCAGCCAGTCTCGTTCGAGCTCGTCTCGACGACCCAGGCCGAAGGGATCGAGGACAGAATGACCATGGCGCCGCTCGCCGCCCGGCGTCTGGAGGCGATGGTCGAGCTCGCCGCCCGCGTGGTATCGGTTGAGCTGCTGTTCGCGGCGCAGGCGTGCGACCTCCGCGGAGCCCGGCTCGGGGCAGGAACGCGCTCGCTGCACGAAGCGGTCCGTCGCTTCGCTCCGTTCCTCGACGAGGGTGGCGTACTCCCCGACCTCGAGCTCCTCGTTGACGAGATTCGCTCCGGCAGGCTGTGTCCATGACCGTCGGGACGGGAGCCGTCGATATTCATCAGCATCTGCTGCCGTCGTCCTTCATCGAGGCTCTTCGGAGGCGCACAGCCCCGCCGCGGATCGTCGGCGACGATCTCGAGACATCCGAAGGACGCTTCTCCTTCGACCCGGGCGAGCATGATCCCGAATTGCGACTCGCCGCCCTCGATCTTCAAGGAACCGATCTGGCCGTGCTCTCGCTGCAGGACACCCTCGGTCATGGCTCACTCGACCCCGAGGAGCGGGCGGAGCTCGTGGCCGCCTGGGAGTCGGGAATCGCCGAGGTTGTGGCAGGCGCCGGCGGACGGTTTGCAGCGCTTGCCGCCGGGCCGACGAGGGTTGGCTTCGTCGGCTCGTGCGTAGGCTCGGACGTGCTCGCGAGTCCCGAGGCGCTGAGTGCCGTCATCGAGTCGGTGCGCTCGCACGGAGGCTTTGTGCTCGTTCACCCGTCGGGAGGGTCGGTGCCGGCAACGGCACCGAGCTGGTGGGGAGCAGTCGCCTTGTATACGGCGCAGATGCAAAGCGCGTACCTCGCGTGGCTTGCGCACGGTCAGGAGCGCTGGCCCGACATCCCGATCGTCTTTTCGATCCTCGCCGGAGGTGCGCCTTTCCAGCTCGAGCGCCTCGCCTCTCGCGGCACTGATGTGCGCTCCCTTCTCTACCGAAACGTCTATTTCGACACGGCGTCGTACGGCCGCCGAGCTCTCGAGCTCTGCGTCGAGACGTTCGGCGTCGAGCAGCTCGTGTATGGAAGTGACGCCCCGGTCATCGACCCCGAGCCCACGCGACGGGCTCTAAGGGGATTCGGCGAATCTGTCGAAAGACTGATCACGTGGGACAACCCGAACCGACTCCTGGCATGAGCAAGATCGCGACCTTTCTCTCGTCGCGGGTCGAGGCGGGTGTCGATCTCAGCCGCCCCGCGATGCGCGAGCTCGCCCAGGCGATCGCGTCCGAGGAATCCGTCTGGAAAGAGCACGTCCGTCACGACGCACTGGAGCGCCAGTATCAGCAGCTCTACAGGGACCCGAACCTCGACGTCTGGCTGATCTGCTGGATGCACCGACAGGACACGGGCTACCACGACCATGATCGGTCGTCAGGTGCCGTGTTCGTCTGCGAGGGGATCCTCTGCGAGGATCACTTTGCTACCACGACCATGATCGGTCGTCAGGCGCCGTGTTCGTCTGCGAGGGGATCCTCTGCGAGGATCACTTCCACCGCGACGAGGACGGTTGGATCCGGGAGAGGACCAATCGGCACGGGGCCGGCGGGTCGTTCGACTTCGACGCGGCATATATCCATGGAGTGCGCAACGAAACCAATGAGCCCGCGACATCGATTCATGTCTATTCACCCGCGCTCTGGCGGATGGGGCACTACGAGGCCGATGAGAACGGTGTCATGCGACGGGTCTCGATGACCTACGCCGACGAACTGCTCGGGGCCGCGTGAACGAGCAATCTATAGGCGGATCCGGGCTGTGCCAGCGATCGTGAGACTCTGCCGCAAAGGGCTGGCATAAACTGCAACCTTGGTTGTAGGTTCCGATTGCTCCGACTCGACTGCAGGCCGTCGCACGCGATCCGAGCGAGCGGAGCGTCGTGCGGCCCGCGCCAAGCCCGCACTCTTTGCGGCGGAGCCACCGCAGAATGCCCTTGGCCCGGTGGGTCTCCTCGAGGAGGGACAGGTCGCCGACCTGCATGAGGCGTCTCTCGACCTTCTTCAGAACATCGGGGTCGAGTTCATGGGGGCGGCCGCCCGGGCGACGTTCTCTGCGGCAGGCGCACTTGTCAATGACGAGACCGGGCTCGTGCGCATCCCGCGGGAGGCGGTCGAGCACGCTCTGGCCACGGCGCCGGAGCGCTTCGTCGTCAGCCCTCGGAACCTGGGTCGACGCCTCGAGGTCGGCGGCGATCGGATCGCTTTCGGTCTCGTCGCAGGGCCTCCGACCGTGGACGACCGGGTTCGCGGTCGCCGCACGGGTAACCTCGCCGACTACGTCACGCTTGTCAAGCTTGCCCAGTGCTTCGACGTGATCCATTTCATCGGCAACCAGCCGACTTCACCTCAAGAACTACCCGTCAATACGCGCCATCTCGATACGTACCTCGCGAACCTTACGTATACGGATCGGACGTTTCATTGCTTGGCGATTGGGCGCGAACGAACGCTCGACGGGATCGAGATGATGGCGATCTCCCGTGGACTGACGCTGGAGACCGTCGTGGATGACCCCTGCGTTCTCACGATCATCTCCGTCAACTCGCCGCGTCGCTTCGATGAGGCAATGACCGATGGTCTTATGACCATGGCAGAGTACGGTCAGCCGGCCGTGATTACTCCGTTTACGTTGATGGGAGCCATGACCCCGGTGACGCTCGTCGCGGCGCTTATCCAGCAAAACGCCGAGGCGCTCGCCGGCATCACGCTCGCGCAACTCGTTCGCCCCGGGACACCCGTCGTGTACGGGGCATTCACCTCCAACGTCGACCTCCGCAGCGGGGCCCCGGCGTTCGGCACACCGGAGAACGCGCGGGCGACCATCGTTGCCGGCCAGCTCGCGCGGAGGTACGCGATCCCGTACCGGGCGAGTAATGCCAGCGCAAGTAATGCACTCGACGCCCAGGCGGCATACGAATCGCAGATGTCCATCTGGTCGGCTGTGCTCGGTGGCGCGCACCTCCTCTACCACGGTGCGGGGTGGATGGAGGGCGGGCTCACTGCGTCATTCGAGAAGATCGTGCTCGACGTCGAAATGCTCCAGATGATGGCAGTCACCATCGCCCCGGCCGCGGTGACCGAAGCGGAGATCCGCGAAGGTGTCGCCGCTATCGCCGAGGTGCCTACCGGCGGCCATTTCTTCGGCGCGCCGCATACTCTTGCCCGCTACGAGACAGCCTTCTACGAGCCGCTGCTTTCGAACTGGCAGAACCACGAGAGTTGGGTGGAAGCCGGGTCCCTCACAGCGGATCAGCGCGCGACACGTGTTTGGCAGGAAGCGTTGGAGCGATACGAACAGCCGCCACTCGACCCCGAGATTGCGGAGCGCCTAGACGCGCACGTCGCACGACGTAGGCTCGAGCTCCGAGACATCGATCACTAGGGCCGTACCGTGCGCATCCTCTTCGTCATCACAGAACACGCAGGCGGAATCACGTCGGCCCGCCGAGAATGGTACGGGAACGCTCAGGCTCGCATCGCGTCGCTCACCGATGCGACGGTCGATTCGGCAGGGTACTGGGAGGTCAAGAGGCCATCGGCTGATGCAGTGATCCTCTCCGGGTCTAACGACCCCTGGGTGATGCATAGTCATGTCGTTCTCGAGCGTTTCTATGGGGTCCTCGAACGCTATCCCGGGCCGGTGCTCGGAATCTGTGCCGGGATGCAGATGCTCGTACGGTTGCGAGGCGGAATCGTGGGTCCCGCGGGAAAGCCAACTCGCGGATTCGTGACCGTGAATGTCCTCGACGACTCGGACTTGTTCGAGGGGACCCCGCCGTCCTTCGACGTCTTCCAGAGTCACGAAGATGAGGTGACCACGATGCCGTCAGGATTTCGTGTTCTTGCGTCGAGCGAAACGTGCCTCGTCGAGGCGATCGCCGCCGATGATCGCCCCTGGTGGGGTACCCAATTCCATCCTGAAGCCTTCGATTCAGAACACCCGGCAGGTTGCACGATCATCGAACGATTCCTTCACCTCGCGGGCGCCCAGGTCACTCCTTGGCGAGGAGTCTGACTGTGAATCCCGGAGCGCATGCTCTGCTGCGTCGCTGCGATCGAGCTCTCGATCGCGGTCGAAGGAGTTACAGGCAATGTCCGCTGACACGCCTCGCTTTGTCGTCTGTCAACCGATATTGTCACCATTCCGTTGCTCTGGAACACCGGTGTGCGGAACGGTGAGCGTCAGTACAGTTGCATGTCGTCGTCTGTGGGCTCGGTCGTCGCGTGTCGTGTGCCGACCGTCACGGAGGTCGACATGATCGCCGCAGTCTGTGCAAGTATCTCAGCCGACGATCCCCTTTCGGGGCTCGATGTCCGCGAGATCTCCGAGCCGACTCCGCCCGACGGATGGGAAGTGATCGAGGTTCGGGCCGCGGCCTTGAATCACCATGATGTCTGGACGCTGCGTGGGGTGGGTGTTACCGAAGATACGCTCCCGGTCGTCCTTGGCACCGACGCCGCGGGGGTCACGGCGGACGGTAGAGAGGTCATCGCACACGCAGTCCTCTCGGCAGCGAGACCGAACGAGGATGAGAGCCTGGGGGAGGACTTCCATGTCTTCTCGGAGCATGGCGCTCAGGGAACACTGGCCCAGCGTCTCGCAGTGCCGTCGCGAAACCTCGTGCGGAAGCCCGCGTCCCTCTCGTTCGCCGAGGCCGCATGCCTGCCGACCGCGTACCTCACTGCGTACAGAATGCTGTTCACGCGGGCGGGCCTCCGGCCCGGGCAATCGGTGCTCGTGCAGGGTGCAGGCGGAGGAGTTGCAACAGCAGCGCTACTGCTCGGGCGTGCCGCCGGCCTTACCGTCTACGTCACGAGTCGAAGCGAAGAGAAACGGGCTCGAGCCCTCGAACTCGGCGCGGCTGCGGCCCTCGCGCCTGGTAGCCGGCTGCCGGGCCGCGTTGATGCGGTCGTCGAGACCGTCGGCCGGGCCACCTGGGATCACTCACTGAAGGCGCTGAAGATTGGGGGGACGGTGGTCGTCGCCGGGGCGACGAGCGGTCCCGACCCGTCCGCTGACCTCCGGCGGATATTTTGGCGGCAGCTCTCGATCGTCGGTTCGTCGATGGGCACGATCCACGAACTCCAGCAGCTCTGCGCGTTCGTCGAACAGACGGGGATTCGGCCGCTCGTCGACTCGGAGCATCCCCTCACCGAGGCTCATGCTGCGTTCACACGCCTCGAGGCGGGTACCGAGTTCGGAAAGATCGTTGTCCTCCCCTAGCCGCAGAGTGGGCACGCAGCAGAGGCTCGGCTTCATTGGCCTCGGCAACCTCGGGAGCCACCTCGCGACGAGCCTGTTGCGTGCGGGGTTCCCGCTGACGGTGCACGACCTCGATGAGGCCGCAGCGCGACCGCTCCTCGAAGCCGGCGCCGCTTGGGCCAAGTCTCCCCGTGAGGTCGCGGTGACTTCCGACAGCGTCTTCACCTGCCTCCCGTCGCCCGTGGCTGTCGCCGACGTCCTCACGGGCGAATCGGGGTTGCTCGAAGGGCTCGCGGCCGGCGGAACATGGATCGATTCCAGCACGAACGACCGCTACGAGCTGCAGCGGCTCGCAGCGCTGGCGCAGGATCGTGGACTCCACTGTCTCGAGGCGCCGGTGACCGGAGGCGTCCACCTCGCCGCGTCCGGCCAGATCACGGTCCTCGTGGGAGGCGAGGTGGAGGTCTATGCCGAGCACCTACCGGCGTTCGAGGCGATTGGCGGCAGAGTTTTCTATCTCGGCCCGCTCGGCAGTGCGTCTGTGATCAAGGTAATCACGAACATGCTCGCCTTCATTCATCTCGTGGCTGCGGGCGAGGCCCTGATGCTCGCGCGGCGTGCGGGACTCGATCTCGCCCAGGCGTTCGACGTGATCAAGGCGAGCTCCGGCACGAGCTTCGTCCACGAAACCGAGAGCCAGGTGATCCTGAACGGGAGTTACGACATCGGCTTCACGATGGACCTCGCCTGCAAGGATCTTGGCTTCGCCCACGAGCTCGGCGACGAGCTCGGTGTGCCCCTCGAGCTCGCCCATCTCGTCGAGGAGACTTTCATTCGCGCCCGCGAGGAGTATGGCGGTTCGGCCTGGTCTCCGATGGTCGTCAAGCTCCTCGAGGACGCTCTCGGCACCGATCTTAGGGCACCCGGGTTCCCAGAACGCCTCGAGGCCTAGATTGTCCGGGGATCGGGTGGGTACGTCTTGAGCCACCAGCGAGCGATATCGCCGCGACGCATGAACGAGACGCCCGACGTTCGTCGCGCGTGCTCCAGGAACGCCCGCACAGCCGCCGCGCGGGCGGCCTGGCCGCTCCAGCGTGCGTGGACCGCCACCGTCATCATTGTCGTTCGTCCCTCGCGCACCAGCTCGTCGAGACCCATTACGAGCGTGTCCAGAAAGTCACGAGGGCTCGCGAAACCGGGATTCATCAGAAAACGGCTGTCGTTGTACGTCTTCGAGTATGGCACGACCAGGAACGGTTGTCCCTGACACGTGGCGTAGTACGGGACGTCGTCGGCGCAGCCATCGGAGTCGTAGAGAAAGCCGCCTTCCTCGACGAGCAGCTCACGGGTGGATTCGCTCGGCCAGGACGGGCAGTTCCAGCCGATCGGCCGTTGCCCGAGTGTCTGCTCGTAGCTTGCGATTGCCCTCTGCAAGTGCTCGCGCTCCTGCTCACGGCGCATGTCCCACAACGGGATCCAGCGCCAGCCATGGCCGAGGAGATCGTGATCACGCTCGCGCATCCACGCCGGTACCGCTGGGTTCAGCTCGAGCGCAACTGCTGCAGCCGAAACGGTCACAGGAACCGACGCCTCGTCGAAGATGCGTGCGAGCCGCCACACGCCGGCGCGGCTACCGTACTCATAGTGCGCTTCCGTCCCGGGATCGCGCCTCGGTGGCTGAACCCCGGGCTCGGCGTATTCGCCCCAGCCCTCATTGCGCTCGTCGTCCCAGAGAACGGACGCCTCCGACCCCTCCTCGTACACGAGTACGAGGTTGACGACGACCGTCTCCCCGCCCGGCCACGCGAACGACGGCGAGGTGCGTCCGTATCCGACGAGGTCGCGCTGTCGAACCCGATCCGGAATCACTGTGCCTCTCCGACGACGATCACACGAGCGAGTGCCGAGACAACCGCATCATTTTCCTCGCGGCGGCCGATGCTGATCCGGACGAGCGACCCGAGAGGGCGCACGACGACCCCGTTCGCGAGCATGGAAGCCGCGAGCTCGGACGCTCCCCCCGGCCGGCTCGAGCAATCCACGGCGAGGAAGTTCCCGCCCGACGGATACACGCGGAGGCCGAGGTCGCGGAGAAGGGGAAGGAGACGCTCTCGTTCACCGATGATCCGATCGATCTGATGTTGGTGGTAGTCCTCGTCCTCGAATGCAGCAAGGCCGGCGTGGAGTGCCGGCGAGCTGATTGAGCTTCCTGGAACGAGGAAGCGATCGACATAGTCGAGCACGTCCGGGCTCCCTACCGCATACCCGACGCGGATACCCGCGAGGCAGTACGCCTTCGAGAAGGTGCGCGTGACGATGACGTTGTCGTACTCGTGGACGAGGTGCATTGGATCCCGCGCTGGATCAAAGTCTGCGTACGCAGCGTCGAGCAAGAGCGTCACGCCGGTTTCGGCTATTCGGTGCACGTCTGCAAGCTCCATGGCATTCCCCGTCGGATTGTTCGGAGTACAGATGACGACGAGTCGCGTTCTTTCGGTGATCGCGCCGACGAAGCGCTCGACGTCGTAGCGAAACCCGCGCTCGTCGTCGGCGAGCGGAACGGCCACGACCCGCGCCTCGAGCGCCTCGAGGCGCCGTCGGTAGACGGGCCAGGACGGGTCGGGGATCACGACCTCGCTGTCGGCTCGAAGAAACGTCCTAAAGATTGCATCGATCACCTCGGTCGAGCCGGCGGTGATGAGCACCTGCGACACATCAACGCCGTGCCGTTCGGCGATCATGTGTTGCAACGGCGGACTGGGCGGCGGGGAGAGGTTTGCATCGCTGAACGAGCGCTCGAGCGCCTCGCGAACGCGCGGTGAGGGTGGCTCGGTGTTCTCATTCGAGGCGAGCCGGATCAAGGTGGGATTGCCTGCCGACGCGGCGAGGTGGGCGAGGTACGTGGCATTGGAAGGCAGCTTCTTCGCGGCGGGGACGACGAAAGACTCGCGTGTCTTCGAGCGCGCCACGTCAGTCTCCGAGGACTTCCGCTATCTCGACGGTTCGGCCGGCATCGAGCAGTGAGCGCTCGCACGCGAGTGCTGTCGCGAGAGTTCCGATGGCGTCACGCGGCGTGCAGAAGACGGAATCCGGCGCGTCGGCATGGACGGCGTCGACGAAGCGGGCCAACGACCTCTCGAACGGATGCACGCTCATCGTCTCCTTGACCCGGCGGTCGCCGACCTGCCCCGACAGTGTGAAAGCAGGATCGAGCTTGATCCGCAGGCTGGCATCCGGTGCTAGGACATCGAGTGAATACGAACCGGGTTGCCCCTGGCGGGTCCACGCGAGGAGCACGGTGCCGAGGGCACCGCCTGCAAACCGCAGCGTGATCGTGGCTGCATCCTCGATATCGCCCGGCTCGATGTCGCTTTGGGCGAGGAGGACGGTCGCTGCGGCCACCTGAACTGACGCGACCTCGCCGGCCACTGCCCGCTGTAGATCGATTTGGTGGCTCCCGCGCTCGAGCACGTTGCCACCGCCTCCCGACCGCTCGAGGAACCACGACCGCGCCGCGGTGGGGCCGACACTGACGCCCCACAGATACGAGACGGGTTGGCCGGCGAGAGCGGCGCGAAGGTGGTCAAGCGCCTCGGTTGCATGCCACTGATAGCCGATGGCGCAGACAACCCCGGCTTGCTCGGCCGCATCGGCGATCGCGCGCGCATCCTCGAGGTTGCGCGCGATTGGTTTCTCCAGGAAGACCGGCAGGCCGCGTTCCATCGCCGCGACCGCCGGGCCGCGGTGGAGGAGCGGTGGGGTCGCGACCCAAACGGCGTCCAGTTCCTCGGTGGCAAGCAGTTCCTCCCAGACTCCGTACGTGCGCGCTCCTTCGGGAGCGACCGCGGACGCCCGCTCGCGGTCGATGTCACAGACTGCGACGACGTCGTGCCCGAGCTTGCGTAGGACGAAGACGTGATCCGTGGCGATCCAGCCTGCTCCGATCAGCCCGATGCGGAGGGGAGCAGCCACGCGTCCACTCTATGCTCGCGAGCGTATGTTGCGCCTGTCGAAGGCGAGGCTCAGCCGACGAGTAGCCGGAGCGGTTCGACCCCGAGTTCCACGAACGCGGCATCCAACTCGGCAACCCACGCACCGGGCGCTGCAAGGACGACCTCGTAGTCGTTGCGACGGTATTCGGTAATTTGCTCGGCCAGCTGAGCGAGCCACTCGACCGCAGTCGCAGGAGCGAGGTCGGCCGGGGGAAGTTGCATCATTCCGTAGCCCGCTTCTCGCAGTGCCGGCAGCAGCTCGACGAGCTTCGCCTCGGGTACGACCGCAACCCTCTCGGAGCGGGGATCGACTGCCGTCATCGCTCGCCCTCGAGGAGCGCGACGAGCCGAGCGTGCTCCTCAGCCGGGTCGTAGTTCGGAAACCAGTGACGAATGCCGGTACGCCGCGGCATCGGGAGGTCTCGCGTCTCGAGCTCGGCGCGGAGCTCCTCGAGAAAGATGCCTTCACCGTCGACCATCGTGGTGTCGTCGGCGCCAATGTTCGGCTCGCCGCCCCACGTCGTGGACGACGGCTGGAACGACACGCCCATCGTCGGGCTCGAATCGATGCCGATCATCACGACGTCATCACCGGCCGAAACGTGCGGTTCCATGGTGGCTGCGACGGTGCGCGCGAGCCTGCGGCAGTGCTCGCGGAAGAGCGGCGTGTCGGCTTGCTCGCGAACCCACCAGAACCGGCGAACGCCGGCGAAGGCGAGTTCGGGGCAGGGCATCTGCCGGATCACCCAGCCACGGTCGAGAAGCACGTCGATCACGGGCTCCCAGACGGCCGGCGTCTTCGACCCGCCGAGCGTCTTCGCGTTCTGGTTGAGCAGGCAGTGGGCGAGGAACGCGACTCGGGCCATTGTCAGTCCTTGCGCCCTGGGTCGTCCCCTCCGGGCGGCGCGGGGGGCGGCGGGAAATCATTTGCAAGCGAGACCGTAAGCATCTCCGTGAGGGTATGCGACGGAGGGGCGCAGGCGTGGGGGCTGCGTACCCCTCCTCGGGGACGTTGCTCAAAAATCGGCGTAGGCTACGCCCATGGAAGGTCGTCAGACAGATCTTGCGGCCGGTGTTGCCGTCGTCTGTGCACGGATGCATTGCGCATGAAAGTCGTCGACGCGAAGACGTTCGTCGTCGGGAATCCGCCGCCGTCCTACGGCGGCCGCTACTTCGTCTTCCTCAAGCTGGTCACCGACTCCGGCGTCGAGGGGGTGGGGGAGGTCTATGCGGCGACGTTCGGCCCTCACACCGTTGCGCGGATGATCGAGGACGTCTGCGACCGGCACGTGATCGGCGCCGATCCAGGCCGGATCGAGGCTCTCTGGCGGGATATCTACTCGCGCGGCTACACCCAACGGCCGGACGTCTCGCTCGTGGGTGTGCTCAGCGGCGTCGAGATGGCGTGCTGGGACATCCTCGGCAAGGAGCTGGACAAACCCATCCATGCGCTCCTCGGCGGCCGGGTGCGAGAACGGCTGCGCACCTACTCGTATCTGTATCCGGCGGCGGAGGACACAGCCGATGTCTACCGTGACCCCGAGACTGCTGCACAGCGGGCAGCGCAGTACGTGGCCGAAGGGTTCACGGCCGTGAAGTTCGACCCGCTCAGCGATTACGCCTCGCATGATCCGCGGCAGCCTTCGCTGGAGGCGCTCGAGCTAACCGAGCGCTACGTCCGGCTCGTGCGCGAGGCGGTCGGAGATCGCGCCGACCTACTCGTCGGAACCCACGGTCAGCTGACTCCGTCGGGTGCGATCCGGCTCGCCAAGCGGCTCGAGCCGTACGACCCGCTCTGGCTCGAGGAGCCAACTCCACCGGAGGTACCTGAGGAGATGGCGCGGGTGGCACGCGGAACCTCGATCCCGATTGCAACGGGCGAGCGCCTGACGACGAAGTACGAGTTCGCCCGGGTGCTGGAATGCGGGGCCGCCTCGATCCTTCAGCTGAACCTCGGCCGCGTCGGGGGGTTGCTCGAGGGACGAAAGATCGGCGCCCTCGCCGAGGCGCACTACGCGTCGATCGCGCCGCATCTCTATTGCGGACCGGTCGTCGGTGCAGCCAACATTCAGCTCAGCCTGTGCGTGCCCAACTTCCTCATTCTGGAAGGGATCCATCGCTGGGACGGCTTCCACGCCGACATCCTGAAGCGCCCGCTCGAATGGGAGGACGGTTACATCCTGCCCCCCTGCGGACCCGGACTCGGCGTGGAGCTCGACGAGGAGGTGGCGGCTCGCCACCCCTACGAGGGTGACCAGCTCCATCTCGAGATGCTGTCCGGTGAGCCCGACCTCCGACACGTTGCGAACAGTCCGTCGGGTTCGGCGTGAAACGATCCCAACGGTGACCGCGTACGACGGGCCGGTGATCGACTGCGACGTCCACCACGAGTGGGCGGCGCCGGCCGAACTGCTGCCGTACCTGAGCGAGGGATGGCGCGAGTACGTATTGCGCCCGACCCGTGGCGGCGGCCCCATGATGCCGTTCTCAACTCCGCAGGTTTGGCCGAACCCACTTGGCGACGGCTATCGACCCGAGGCGCACCCGGCCGCGGGTGGGGCGCCCTGCTCCGACTACGACCTCCTCTGCGAGCAGCTGCTGGATCCGAACGGGATCAGCCGCGTCATCCTCGCGTTCGAGTCTGGTGGGTATCTGAGTAGCCTGCCGAACCCGTATCTCGCCACGGAGGTCGCGCGGGCAGCGAATGACTGGTCGATCGACACCTGGCTCTCCCGATCGGACGAGCGGCTTTACGGCGCCGTCGTCGTCGCTACGCAACTACCGCTCGAGGCGGCGACGGAGATTCGGCGGGTCGGTGGCCACCCCCGCATCTGCGAGGTCATCCTCGTCGGCACCGGCCTCGGGAAACCGTTCGGCCATCCGGTGTACCAGCCCATCCACGAGGCTGCCGCTGAGATGGGCCTGCCGCTCGCGATCCACGCGTTCGGCGAGGTCTCTCCAGGGACGAACGTCGCGCCGCAGGCGGGCGGAATGCCGAGCTATTACTTCGAGATCCAGAGCCAGTCGCATCAGACGCTTGCCAGCCACCTCGTCAGCCTGATCGCGCACGGTGTGTTCGAGCGCTACCCGACGCTCCGGCTACTGCTCGTCGAGGCCGGCGTCTCGTGGGTTCCGGGCCTACTCTGGAAGATGGACGACCAGTACAAGAGCGTCCGGGTCGAGGTCCCGTGGATGAAGCGGTGGCCGAGCGAGGTCTTTCTCGAACATGTCCGGCTTACCACGCAGCCACTCGAGGGGTCGGCCGGGGCCGAGCGCCTCGTCTCGGTGCTCGACGCATACGGTGCGGCGGACGTCCTCTGCTTCTCGAGCGACTATCCACACTGGGACACCGATGAGCGTGATCACGTCGCCCGGGTGCTGCCGCGGAGCTGGCACGAGCGCGTCTTTCACGACAACGCAGCGAAGCTCTACGGGTGGAGCTAGTGGCGAAACGGCCGGAGACCGTCGATGTTGGGCCGCTTGAAAGTCTCGGAGAGCGCAGCATGCGCATCGTCGAAGTCGATGGGCTCCGGATCGGCGTCGTCAGGATCGGCGACGAGGCGTTTGCTGTCCATGACCGCTGCCCACACCAGGGCGCGCCGATCTGCCGCGGCGCGATCACGAGCCGAATTGGCTTCGAGGACGGCCATGTCGTCACAAAACCAGGCGAACCTGTGCTCGCGTGCCCCTGGCATCACTGGGAATTCGACCTGCGCACTGGCCGGTCCCTCTTCGACGAGCGTTACAGGGTGCGCACGTTCCGCACGGAGATCGTGGGCGGCCGTGTGCGGGTGCGTTTGCGCGACGGCTGAGCGCCGTTGGTTTATTGCCGCGTACGGTCGTTCAGCCCCGCGCGCCTCGACTGCTTTCCGCACGAACGACGTCCATCACGCCGCGGGCGAATAGGGTCATCGAGGAGAGCACTAGCTGGTGGTCGAGACCGCCCTGCGCGGTCGCGGCGACGAAATGCCCGAGGCCGGCGGCGGCGTCGAGCTCGAGCAGGAACGAGGCCGCCTCGGCCGGGCCAGTCACGAGTCTCGTGCCGAGAGCCTCGGCGTGACTCGCGAATGCTTCGGGGGTCGCTGCCACGGGGGGACGACGTCCGGACGCTGACATCAGCCGATGCATGGTGAACGCGGGCTCCAGAAACTGCGAGTGTGCTTCGGCCGGGGTAGGAGCGATGTACGTGTCGAAAGTGGAGAGTGGGAACTCCATCGCCTCGGGAGCGTGACCACGGGCTTCGAGCATTGCCCGCATCGCGAGCATGTTGCGCTTGTACGCGGCTAGGTCGCCTCCGGCCGGCGAAGTCGCGATCCTGAGGCCGAGATCTGCGGCCCGCTCGGCGGATTCGAGGCGATCCGCCGCGACCCAGATCGGGACGGGCGACTGGATCGGCGTGGAAACGTCGTCAGACCGTCCGGCGCCGGTCCGTCCCCCACAGGCCGCGAACGGTCGCGAGGCTCTCCCAGAACGCCGTGCGGCTCGTTTCTGGATCGACGCCGTGGAGCGCGAGCTCGGAGGCGAGGTTCCCGCGGCCCACGCCGAGCTCGAGGCGGCCTCCACTGAGGACGTCGACGAGGGCATAGCTCTCAGCGATGTGGATGGGCCGGTGGTAGGGGAGGATCGCCGCCATCGAGCCGAGACGCACGCGGCTCGTCTTCATCGCGATAGCTGCGCGAGCAGCATGGTCGGGCGAGCGAACGACGCCGAAGGCCGAGTGATGTTCGGTGACCCAGACCGAGTCGTAGCCGAGTTCCCAGCGCGGTCGCTTGCTCGAGCAGTTCCGCGAAGTCCCTCGCGTGGTCGCCAGTTACGTTGGGTGCGATAAGGAGGATGCCGAACTTCAACGTGGTCGTCAGTCGTGAGGTGTTTGGGTCGGAGGGCAGCGCATCGCTGGGGTCCTCGAACACCCACGCGTAGTACGACGCTAGTTGCTGGGCCAGTGGCCGTGGCTCCCAAGCGAACTCGCTTCGCATGCGCTCGATGTCATAGGCGTTCCAGCGCGCCCGGCGGAGTGAGGGGTCGTGGTCGATGTCGGCGCTCGCTCCGTCTGCGACCACCTCGAGACGGACGTTTGGGTATGCCGCCGAAGCGAGGTCGAGCAGCTTGGAGATGCTCGTCAACTCTCCGGCGGCAATGTTGTAGGTGGCGTGTCGGGCGCGGGTTGCGACGAGCAGGGTGCGGATCGCGTCCGAGATGTCCGCCGAGCTGAGGAAGTCGCCAACCGCACCGAGCGAACGTCGCGTGACAGTGACCGCGCGATTCTCGATGAGTGCGCGTGCTATTGCGTAGGGCGGAGACATCAGCGTCCTGCTCGAGGTGGCCCGCTCCATCGGGCCGAACACCCAACTGAGACGGACGGTGTGGACGTTCAGGTCGAAGAGGCCCGCGTAGCGTCGGCAGATCAACTCCGAGGCGTACTTCGAGATCGCGTAGAGCTCCGGTGGGTTGAAGGGGCCGGTCTCCGGCTGCGTTGTCACCGGGCTGTCCGCAGTCTCATCGCCGTAGACACCACCGCTGCTGAGATAGACGAACCGCTCGAGCGAAGGGAGCCGACGGGCCCACTCGAGGACGTTCAAGGTGCCGACGATGTTCACCTGGACGAACTGTGTCGGGGCGTCGATCTCCCACTGCGGCACGTGCGCGACCATGGCTCCATGGACGATGTGGGTGATCTCGTCCTTTCCCGCGACGTCATCGAGTGCCGGGGGGCTCGTGATGTCACCGAGGTGCAGCGTGATCCGGTCGGCAAACGGCGCGAACAGCTCGTGCGCGAGGTCGTCGACTGCGCGGTCGAACACGATAACGCGCGCGTCGGCGTCGTTCTCGAGCAGCCGTCTAACGAGATTGCTCCCCACGAACCCGGCGCCGCCCGTGACGAGCATGACGGCCGGTTTCATATTTCGTTCCTTCGGACGCCCGAATCCGACGAGCGGTGCTCCGGCGAGAACGAGCCGTTGATGAGCTTCAGACCGCCGCTCGCATCGGTCTCGACGGCCCACAACGTGCCCGTTCGCTCCGAGGCTTCGATGTCGACGGCTCTCGTCGCCGTGACGTACAGCGTCGACCCGTCCAGGGCACAGTTCGTCGCGTATTCGCCAAGTTCGATGTGGCCTTGGACACGGCCGGCGGCCGAGATGATCGTGACGCCTCCCGAAACGGTGGTGCAGACGAACGCACGCCCATCGGTCGCGAACGCCATGCCGTCGGGTACGACGTCGTCCGAGAACTGGCAAAACACGGTCGCCGACCCGTGCTCGAGCCGACAGACCCTATGAGCCTGGGACTCCGTCCAGTAGAGTCGCCCACCCGCATCGAATGCGATGCCGTTTGGATAGACGTCCGGCAACTCCAGGATCTGCTCGTCGCGACCTTGTCCGACCGCGAACAGGCGGCCTGGGGAGCGGACGGCGAACCGAGAATCGAGCTCCGATCCAGAGTCCGTGAACCAGAGGCGCCCATCAGGCCCGAAGGCGAGGTCGTTCGGCCCGTACAGTTCGTATCCGGCAACTGTCGACGTGAGGAGCTCCACCACACCGTCCGCTCTGACGCGCTGGATACCAGAGATCGCACTCATGACGTCACTGCCGGGGACGTTGCCGCCTTGCGTCACGTACAGCCCGCCGTCCGCTCCTAGCGCGGCTCCCCAAGGCGAGCCACCAGTTACAGCGAACGAGCTGACACGTCCCCCGGCGTAGACCGACAGCTCGCCGATGTTCCCGTCGCAGAAGACCAGGCGACCGTCCGACAGGACAACGGGACCCTCGGGAAAGCCGAGATCGGAGGCGAGGAGGCGCGTGCGCATCGTTGGGGCGTTCGGAGTCGCGATCGTTCGTGTTCGGAGCGAGCATCTAGTCCGGAGAAGGTGACGTCCGCATCATATCTCGTATATATTCGACCCGGTGATCGATTGTGACATCCACCATGTGATCGCGGATCAGGCCGACTTCCTTTCGTACATGGACCCGGCTCAGCGCGAGTGGTTCCAGACCCGGGGCGATCTCGGTTTGCCGGGGTACCCCTGGAGTCACCCCTTCGGTTTTGCGAACGACGAGGGCCTCCTCGAGCCCGGTTATGCACCTGGCGCGCTGGAGCGGATTTCGCGCGAGGCGCTCGACGCCTACGGCGCGGACATCGGGATCCTGCACGCGAACGACGCGTCGACCGTCTCGCTCATGGCAAGCCCGTATCGGGCAGCCGCGTTCGCGCGGGCACACAACGATTGGGTGAGGGAGCAGTGGCTCGACGGTGAGCCGCGCCTTCGAGGCTCGATCCTCTGTCCAGCGCAGGACCCGCTGGCAGCGGCGCGCGAGATCCAGCGCGCCGCAGCGACGGACGACCGATTCGTAGAAGTTCTGCTCTGCGCTGGATCCGAGCGACCGTACGGGGAACCTCGCTATCTGCCGATCTTCGAAGCTGCAGCCGAGTGCGGGTTGCAAGTCGCGATCCACACGAGCGGCGAGGGTATGGGCATCGCCGCCCCCGGGGGTGGAGTCGGGCCGCACACGTTCTACATCGAGTGGCACACGGTTGGCTCCGCGACCAGCGTGATGTCGCATCTCGTATCGCTGATCTGCAACGGCATTTTCGAGCGCCTGCCGACTCTGAAGGTGATGCTGCTCGAGGGCGGCGTCGCTTGGCTCCCCGGTCTCCTGTGGCGCCTGGACACGAACTGGCGTGGCCTGCGGGCCGAGGTGCCCTGGCTGGAGCGGCGCCCAAGCGAGATCATGCGCGATCACATCCGCTTCTCGACTCAGCCACTCGAGCACACGGACGGCAACGATGCGCTGCTCTTCGAGATGCTCGAGGCTGCTGGAGCCCCAGACATCCTCTGTTTCGCGTCCGACTATCCTCATTGGGATTGGGACGACCCGAAGTTCGTCGTCAACCGGTTGCCGAAGGCCTGGCACAGCAAGGTGATGCACGACAATGCCGCTGCGTTCTACGGAGACAAGCTGGGACTTGTCACGGCGTGAGGGAATGGCACGACATCGCATCGCTCGAGCAGGTGGAACGCGACGGGCGCGTGGTCGTCAGGGTCGGTGGGCGTGAAATTGGAGTCCTCGTCGACCCGACGGACGGCAGCCTGAAGGCCTTGCGAAATCGGTGCCCTCACGTCGGATCCCCTCTCTGTCGTGGTGCTCTCAGGACGCGGGAGAGTGGCTCGCCCGGGTTGTACACACTCGAGCAGGGCAAGGTTCTCCGCTGCCCACACCACGGATGGGAGTTCGACCTCCAAACAGGCGTCTGCCTCGACGACCCCGGCATGCGCGTAGCCGTCTACGAGGTGAAGGTTCTCGATGGAAGGGTGCATGTGCTCGCCTGAGGCACGCATCAGATGACGGAGCTCGGGTCGGCCGACGAGGCGATCTGGCTCAACCGTGCGATTGAGCTTGCGGTGGAGAACGCTCGTACAGGTGGCCGTCCGTTCGGGGCCGTTGTCGCCCTCGATGGCCGCGTTGTCGGTGAAGGCGTTAACCGATACGTCGCTGACGACGACCCGACGGCGCATGCCGAGCTCGTGGCGTTGCGTGCGGCTGCGGGCACCCTTTCGACACCTGAGCTCACCGGGGCAATTCTTGCTGCGAGTACCGAGCCCTGCCCGATGTGCCAGGCGGCTGCACTGCTCGCAGGTGTCGTGCGCATCGTCTTTGCGACCACCGAGTTCGACGCCGCGCTGCGCGGCTACGACGCACGCGAGCTCCTGGCTGACCTTTGGCGTCCGTTCCCGAAGCGGAAGGTGATGGCCGTCACTCGGCTTGCCGTCGACGACGAGGAGCTGCCCTACCTGATCGATGCCGCGCGAGCGTCCGGCGATCAGGGAGAGCCGGGATAACTGCGCGGCGCTAATCGTCCTCGGCCCGGCGCGGCGACGAGCGTTCGATCTTCGACCAGCACCTCACCACGGCTGATCGTCGTCACAGGGAGGCCGCGGACCTTCATGCCGTCGTAGGTGGAGTAATCGATATTCGAGTGAAGAACCTCGTGTGACAACGTCAGCTCGCGCTCCGGGTCGAAGACCACTAGATCGGCGTCGTAGCCCACCTCGACGCGCCCCTTCGTCGGTAGGCCGCAGACGACGGCAGGGCGCGTGCAGCACGCGTCTACCCAACGGTTGAGCGAAATCCGCCCTTCGAGGACACCGAAGGTGTAGAAGAGCGGCAGGCGCACTTCGATCCCGCTCGTCCCGGGCGGGGTGTAGAGCCGGCCCTCGACATCGAGTACACGTCGCCTCGGCCCGTGGTCGGTCGAGATCACGTCGAGTGTCCCATCGGCCAACGCCGTCCAGAGGGCCTCTTGATGCTCGCTCGTTCGGAGCGGCGGACTGAATCTGAGAGCCGTGCCACTGAGCGGGTCGTAGATATCGTTGTCGCTGAGGAGGACGTATTGCGTGCAGACCTCGCCGTAGACCTCCTGTCCGCGGGCTCGGGCCGCCCGCAGCTCTCGGAGCGCCTCGGACGCGGTCATGTGGAAGATCAGCGCCCGCGCCCCGGCGACCTTGGCGAGTGCGAGTGCGCGATGAGTAGCCTCCCCCTCGAGCTCCGCTGGGCGCGCGGGCAGATGCCATTCCGGCCCGGTGCGGCCCGCGAGGCGATTCTGGCGCTCGAGCTCCTCGATCACCTGCTGGTGCTCCGCATGGACGATCGCGAGCCCACCAAACGAGGCAACCGCCTGCATCGCGGCAAAGATGATCTCGTCCGGAAGCGCGTAGGTGTCGTAGTTCATGAAGAACTTGAAGCTAGGGAAGCCGCGCTCTGCGATCGCCCGGATCTCGGCGACCCGGTCGAGACTTGCCTCGCGGAGGTTGACGTGCAAGCTGTAGTCGATCAGTGACGACGACTCCGCCTCGGCCAGGCGGCTGTCGAGGCCGTCGCTGAGTGAGGTTCCGGCTTCGACCTGAGCTTGATCGACGATCGTCGTCACGCCGCCGAACGCCGCGGCGATCGTTCCGGTTTCGAAGGTGTCGTCGTACACGTCGGTGGAGCGGTTCGTGCGCATATGGACGTGGCCGTCGATAGCACCCGGGAGCACGTACATCCCGGTCGCGTCGATCTCGCGGTGTCCGCTCAGGTTTTCACCGATCGCGGCGACGTGCTCGCCTCGGACGCCAACATCCGCGAGCGTGGTGTGATCGGCAGTGACGATGGTCCCACCGCGGACGACGAGGTCGTAGCTCATTGCTCCATCATATACGAGATACGAACTACCCGGCAGTCCAGCCGCCGTCCAGGCTGAGGACAGCTCCGTTCATGAACGCTGCCTCTAGCACGTACGCGACGGCTTCGGCGATCTCGGTCGGTGTGCCTGGCCGACCGACAAGGAGCCTACCTTCGGTTCGTGCTCGCTCCCGCTGGGCAGAGTCCGTTTGTGCTTCGCTGGCCCGGAGGAGTGGGGTCTCGATGGGGCCAGGGCAGATGCAGTTCGCACGAATTCCGTCGCCCGCGTGATCGAGTGCGAGACATCGGGTCAGACCGATCAGCCCTGCCTTCGAGGCGCAGTACGCCGGGCTCGCAAGGCACCCGACGAGCCCGTACTGGGAACTAATGTTGATGATCGAGCCGCCGCCCGCCGCGCGGAGCGCGGGAATGGCGGCACGGCAGACGTGGAAGACACCTGTGAGGTTCACCGCAACTGTGCGGTGCCATGCGTCGAGGGGCGTCGCGACGACGTCGCCCGTGTATCCGCCGATGCCCGCGACGTTTACGGCAGCGTCGAGTCCGCCAAGCTTGGTGCATACGGCACTGACAGCTGCCTCTACTTCGTCGAAAGATGCTACGTCGGCTTCGACGCCGATCGCTGTCGCTCCGCCCGTGCGCGCCGCGTCGATCACGTCATCCAGCGTGGCACGGTTCCGGTCGAGTCCGGCGACGGCGGCTCCCGCGCGGGCAAGGTGCTCACAGGTCGCGCGTCCGATTCCGGAGGCGGCGCCGGTGACGAGGATTCGGCGGCCGGCGATCACGCCGGGACGCCCGAGATCGACTCGAGGTGGACGGTCTCGCCCGTCGCAAGGGCCTGTTCACAGGCGATGACGACCGCGAGCGTGCGAGCCGCCTCGAGTGGAGAACAGACGACACCGCCGGGATTCTGTTGCCGCACCGCGTCGATGAAGCGGATCAAGCCCGCCGCGAACGGGGTCTCCGCAGCCGGATCCGGATGGAATACGTCGTCGGAGCCGCGGCGCAGAGAGAACGCGGGGTCGAGGTCGAGCTCGTACATCGACGTCGAGGAAAAGGCCGTTAGTCGGTGCCGGCTCGGGTACGTCTCGGGCACCCAGAGGACGTGCACGGCGCCGAGGGCGCCCGACTCGAAGTGGAGTGTCAGCGACACGCCTGTCTCGACGAGCGCGCCTTCTCCTACTGGTGGGCTGAGCTCGGCGAAACCGAGGCTACTTCCCGCGGCCTGGACGGCGACGATCTCGCCGCCGATTCGGCGCTGGAGGTCGATATGATGGCTCCCGCGCTCGGCGACGAGCCTCCCGGAGAGCGTGGTGTCCCGAAACCAGCTGCGTGCCTGGGTCATCCCGATCCCCTCACTCATGAGGTGCCGCACCCCTTCTTCGGCAAGTGCGTCCGCAAGTGGATCGACGGCGGCGACCGCACGCCATTGGTACCCGATCGCACAGACCGCCTCATTCGAGGCGGCAGCCTCGACAATCGCCAGTGCGTCCTCGAGCGAGCGTGAGATTGGCTTCTCCAGGAAGACGGCGACGCCGGCCTCGATGGCCTCGACCGTCGCCTCACGGTGCGCTCCAGGAGGGGTCGCGACGACGACCGCGTCGAGGGAGCCGGCGGCGATGAGCTCGCCCACGGTTACGTAGTGGTTCGCTCCATAGCGGACGGCGAGGTCTCTCGCGCGCGTCACGTCCGGGTCTGCCACTGCCGCGATCGTTACCCCATCCAGGCGCGCGAGCGTCGTACAGTGCTCGCTCGCGGCCCATCCCGCTCCGACGATCCCTATCCGCACGGTTTCAGCTCGCGCTCCAGCCGCCGTCGACCATGAGGTTCGCGCCCGTGATGTAGGTCGCTTCGTCGCTGGCCAGGAAGAGCGTGGCGCGCGCGACGTCGTCTGGCGTGCCCAAGCGAGGGAGTGGCGTCCGTGAGCGCCAGTATTCGGTCCAACTCGGCTCGTCCTCACGACCGCCTTTTCCGGTCTCGATCTTGCCGGGTGCGACAGCGTTGCAGATGATCCCCTCGGACGCGTAGTCCGCAGCGATCTGGCGCGTCATGTAGACGATCGCACTCTTCGAAGTGCCATATGCGATGTCCTTGGGGGCAGCGATCATCCCGTGCTGGGACGAGATGTTGACGATCCGACCCCGGACCCCCGCGTGCATTTCCTGCCTCACGCATGTGCCCAACGACTGCCTTCGTGAGGAGGAAGACCCCTGTGACGTTGACCGCGAAGACGCGATTCCACTCCTCCTCGCTCGTTTCGAGCAGGGGCTTGCCGACGTACGTCGCCGCGTTGTTGACGAGGATGTCGATGCGCCCGTGCTCAGCCATCACTGAATCGACGAGCGAGGCGATCTCGGCGGAGATGCCAAGATCAGCGCGCACGAATGTCGCTGTGCCTCCCGCATCCGCGATCAGCTGTTGCGTCGGCAGGCCGCCCTCGACTACGTCCTCGGTCTGGTCCGCGATCACGACGTTAGCGCCCTCGGCGGCGACAAGCCGGCAGATCGCGCGACCGATGCCCGAACTTCCGCCGGTGACGATAGTGACCCGTCCGTGGAGGCGGCCGCAATAGCCCGCGCCGGTCACGCGGGAGGATGGTGATCTAGCCAGTGCTGCGCGATATCCACGCGTCGCATGAAGCACGCACCCTCTTCGCCAGCACGTACTCGATGAAGTCCCGGACGGCGGAGGCGCGGTTTGCCTGGCCACTCCAGCGCGCATGCAGGCCAACGGACATGGTGCGCCCGCCATATCCCTTTTCGGCCTCATCGACCATGAAGTCGAGTGCGAGCTTGAGATTCTCGAAGAAGTGCCGTGGCGTCGCAAAGGTTGGCGCGATCAGGTACCGGACATCGTTATGGACCTTGGAGTACGGCACCACGAGGAACGGCGTGCCGAGGGTAGTCACGTAGTAGGGGAGCTCGTCGTTCGTCGTATCCGAGTCGTAGAGGAAGCCGCCGTGCTCGACGAGGAGCTCTCGCGTATTGACGCTCGGGAACGACCGCACGATCCACCCTTTGACACGCTGACCTGTCGTTCGCTCGATCGACGCGACCGCGAGCTGCATGTAGGCCTTCTCTTCGTCGCGCGTCATGCGCGAATCCTCAGTCCATCGGTAACCGTGGCCGATGACGTCGTGGGTGCGCTCGCGGATCCAACCACAGAAGTCCGGATTGCGCTCGAGCGCGACGGCCGGCGCGTCGATCGAGACGTCGATGCCGTACTCATCGAACATTCGTGCAAGCCGCCAGACCCCGACGCGGCTCCCGTATTCCATGTGCATCTCGGTTCCGAGGTCTCGGACCTCCGGTGGGATCTGGTACGAATACTCGCCCCATGTGTCGTTGAATTCGTCACCGTCGAGCAGCGAGTACTCGGCGCCTTCCTCGTAGTTGAGGACGAGATTGACGGCGACCGCAGTCCGTCGGGCCAGCGCACATCGGGCGTCGTGCGGCCGTAGCCGACGAAGTCGCGTACCGGCCCGGCATGAGCCTTGAGGGGGATCGTGTTCACGGATGATGCTCCTGACCTCGTTGGGTGAAGGGATGCGGATTCACGCAGCTGACGACGGCCCATCGAGGACGTCTGCAAGTGCCTCGAGCACGTACTCCTTCACCTGGCTGAGGTGAGCGGACATAGCGTTTGCAGCAGATTGTCCATCGCCGGCCTGTATTGCAGCAGCGACCGCGATGTGCCCTTTCGCGCACTCGATCGAGGCCCGCGCGTGGGGGAGGTCGCGGCTACGGAGCGTGGCGATGAGTGCACACGCGTCGTCGAGGAGGCTCGTCAATCGCGTGTTCGAGGTCGTTGCTGCAATTCGTTCATGGAACGTCGAATCCCAGCGGCTGAATGCCTCTCGGTTCCCCGCCTCGGCGCCCCTGAGCGACTCCTCTGCGGCTGCCTGGATCGAGCCGCGCTCCGACTCCGTCGCTCGCTCGGCAGCAGCGCGCGCGGTAAACGCCTCGAGCGCGTCCCTGATCTCGAACGCCTGCTCGATCGCCGTGCGGGATGGTGCGATGACCCTGCCGCCACGTCGCCCGTCGTCTTCGATGAGTCCGATCTGCCGAAGCCGGAGAAGCGCTTCTCGGACGGGTGTCTTGCTGACATTCAGATGCTTCGCCAGCCCTGCCTCCGTGACGCGGAGGCCCGGGGGGAGCGACTTGTCGAGAATCGCGCTGCGTACCTCGTTGAAGACGAGGTCGACGAGGTTCGAGGCTGTGAGCTCGTTGAGGCCGCCGAGACTTGGATCTCGCTCGTCGGTCCGGCCGGCGTCGCTCTCAACGGCGTCGAAGAGATTTGAACCCATGTCTGTTCTCCAGTCTACCACTTCATATCCCATATACGATGCACGGAGAGTGGGGTGTGTGTCGTCGGTGCGGAGTGGAGGGGATCCTAGGTGGGTCGCTCGGCAACAGAGATGGAGCGCGCGATCGGGCTCGCGTCGCTCGGTGCCGGGCTCTCTTATGCGAATCTCGCGATTGCGTTGCCGCTCCTTGCCCTCGCTGAGGGTCGTAGCGCGTTTTTCGCTGGCGCTCTCCTGGCACTCGATACGGTCGCGATCTCGGTCGGAGCTCTCGCTGCACTCGCGCTTCGCAACCCCGAGCGCGGTGTCGGGTATGGCCTCGGCCTCATCGCGGCCGGGAGCTCCGCTCTCGTCCTACCACCGTCGACCGCGTCGATGGCGCTCGGGGCATTCCTTCATGGGGTCGGCCACGGCCTGTTCTGGGTCGGCGTTCAGGCAGGCCTGGGTCGAAACGCCGGTCGGAGCGGCTCGGGGCGCGCGTTCGTGAATCAGTACTCGATGTACGTCTCGGGGACGATTGCCGGAGGTATCGCAACGGGGCTCGGGATCGCCGGCTTCCGGGCACTCGGTGCCGGGGAGCAGACGAGTCTCAGGCTCTGCTTCCTGTTCGGGGCGATTGCAGCGCTCGTTCCTCTGGTGCGCGTCGTGGCGTGGCTTCGCACGACCACGGTGGTCAGTGCGCCGCGTCAGCGGTTGACGCTGGCAGCCGGGCTTGCACTCCAGGCGCCAGACCTGTTCCTCGTTGGGGCAATGGGCATGCTGGTCAGCCTGGCGCCGGTTGTGTTGTCCGAGGTGTTCGGGTTGACCCCGTTCGTGATCGGGTGCGTTGCAGGCGCGACAGCGCTCGCGAAGATCGCCGGCGCGCGCGTGGCGGGGCGTGCAGCCCCGACCGTCGGGGTGCGAGTGACCGTCGGGGCGATGTTGGCTGCGAGCGCCGTAAGTGTTGGCCTGTTGATCGGGGCTGATCAAGCTCTGCTCTACGCGGTACTGATGATTGTCGCGACGTTCTTCGGCATCGGAACGTGGCCGATCATCGTCGACGGTGCTCTCGCCCGCGTCCTCCCCACCGATCGAGCTCGGGTGACAATCGCCTGGAACGTCCGCGAGTACACGGCAATCGCGCTGACGACGCTCGTGGGCGGCTACCTGCTCGACCTGGTGGCGAGCCCGGCAATCTTGCTTGCAGTCGCAACGGGGTTGCTCTTTTGCGCAGCTGTCAGCGCGCTCATCGTGCTCCGCGCCCCGACACATGTGGCGCCGCAAACAGGTCTTGCTTGAACGGGCTGTCACCTGGCAGTCGCCGCGGCGGTCGCGCGAGCTAATTCTCTGAAAAGTCGAGCAACACCTTGCCGAGCTTCCCCGGCTCCTGCAGACGATCGAAGGCAGCTGCGGCGCTGCTTGCGGAGAAGACGCGGTCGACGAGCGGGACGATTCGCCCGGACGCCAGGTGTGGGCCAACCTCGCGGGCGAACGCTTCGACGGCGATCGCCTTCTCCTCGAGAGGCCGGGCACGAAGCACGGTTCCCATCAGGTGTGCGCGCCTCCCCATGAGCTTGCGGAGATCGAGCGGCGCCTCCGTTCCGGCACCGGTGCCGACGATCACGATTCGGCCCTTCACTGCGAGAGCGTCGAGGTCGTTCGCGAGATTCGGTGCGCCGACCAACTCGAGCACGACGTCCGCTCCGCCCTCGAGCTGGCATCGCTCGACCATCTCGTCGGCGCCGATCACCGTTGCGCCGAGCGAAGCCACCTGTTCGCGGAGCGCTGCAGCGCGAACGGTCGCGAGGACTCTCGCTCCGGCCGCGGCACCGATCTGGACGGCTGCCGTCCCGACTCCACCGTTGCCGCCGTTGACGAGCAGTAGCTCGCCCATCCGAAGCCCTGCCTGCGACCTGATCGCGTCGTGGGCGGTGATGAAGACTTCGGGCACAGCGGCGGCAGACCGATCATCGAGGATGGTCGGGACGGCTGTGACGTGTCGCTCGTGGACGATGACGCGCTCGGCGAGTCCGCCCCCGCCGACGATCCCGAACACGCGGTCTCCGGGAGCAAAGCGCCGTGCTGTCGGGCCGCAAGAGGCCACGATCCCGGAGACCTCGATTCCGGGGATATCCGGCGGAGAGCCCGGAGGCGCGGGGTATCGGCCCGCCCGCTGAGCAAGGTCGGCGGGGTTGAGCGCCGCGTATCGGACGGCGACGACGATCTCGTCGCCGGAGGGGTCGGGGTCTGGGCGCTCCTCGAGTTCGACCACCTCGTTGCCTCCCGCACCGGTGAAGACGATGGCCTTCATGCGGCGGCGCCGCTATCGTGCGCACACTCCCGCAGTCGAGCTTGACTTCCTCTGGGGAACATGTCATATATCGTATCCGATTTGAGTGCCAACGCGCGATATGACATGCGTGCACGCCGGGTTTCGTGCAACGCCTAACTTGGGGGGTCGAACGTGCGTCAGAGTGCACACTGGCGCATTCGCTGACCGCAGACGGCCAGCATCTAGCCGCGACAGTTCCTGAAGTGAGTAGTAAGGTCCCACGTCAGCAGCCATAGGAACGAGGGAGGATCGAGATGAATTCTGATCAGATGCGTCGGCTTGATGAGTATCGGTTGAATCACGCAGGGGTCCTTGAGAACGATCTCATCGACGGGCTCGCAAGCGGCGAGCTCGACCGGAGGGGCTTCCTCCAGAAGGCAACGCTGCTCGGGCTGTCGATGGGGGTCGTCGGCTCGGCTCTTGCGGCGTACGATGTCCCGTTAGCCTTTGCAGCGCAGTCGCGCGGACAGGTAGGCGGACGGCTTCGGCTTGCGGTCCTGCCGCCGCCCGCGAAGGATCTGGAGCCGTACAAGCTGGCTGACACCGGTGGTCTCGTGACCGATGGGATCGCCGGAGAATTCCTCAATCGCTCGACCAAGAACCTCACCGTCGTCCCGGAGCTCGCGCTCAGTTGGACTCCCAATGCCACCGCGACGGTCTGGACGTACAAGCTGCGCCCGAACGTCAAGTTCCAGAGTGGTCAGGCCTTCGGGGCCGACGACGTCGTCGCCACGTACGAGCGGCTCGTCAGCGCGGACTCCGGAGCCCTCTCCGCCTACAAGGGCGTGCTCTCGCCGGGCGGGATCAAGGCGATCAACAACCTGACGGTGCAGTTCACGCTCGACTCGCCGACGGCGAGCTTCCCTTACCTGACGTGCTCGTCGACCTACCAGGCGATCATCCTGCCGAAGGACTACAAGGTCGGCACGTTCGACAAGACTCCGCAGGCAACGGGGGCGTTCCGCCTCGTGTCCTATACGCCGGGCGTCGGTGCGAAGTTCGACCGGAACCCGACCTGGTGGGGCGGCGCGGCAGCGCTCGACGGGGTGGACATCACCTATTACACCGACGTCGCGGCTCAGGTCTCCGCGCTGCTCGGTGGGCAGGTGGACATGCTGAACGAGATCCAGTTCGCGAACGCACGCGCGCTCTTCAAGAACCCGAACGTCCAGATCTTCGCGGTTCGCGGCGCACAGAACAGGACCGCCGGTCTGCGCGTCAACCTCAACAACCCGCTCAAGGACCGACGGGTGCGGCAGGCGATCGCCCTCACACTCGATCGACCGGCGATCGTCAAGACGCTGTTCAACCAGTATGCAGACGTCGGCAACGATTCGCCGTTCGCTCCCGCCTTCCCGTCGACGAACCGGAGTGTTCCGCAGCGCAAGAAGAACATCCCGCTGGCAAAGAAGCTCCTCGCACAGGCGGGCCACTCACGAGGCTTCAAGGTGCAATTCATCGTGCAGAAGAACGGCGAGATGCCGCAGTTGGCACAGATCATGCAGCGCTCTGCGAAGGCGATCGGGGTCAACTTGGCTCTGGAGCTCCAGACAGACGCCCAGTTCTTCGCAGGGGCCAACTGGTCCGCGCCGTGCAACTACGGCGTCACGCCGTGGCTCAACGCCCCAATGACCCTGACGGGCTGGGGCGGGCGCTCGGTGCCGAACGTCCTGCTGACCTCAGAGGTCAAGTCGTGCAGCATCTGGAACGAGGCGCAGTACAAGAACAAGGCGATCGACAAGGTGATCGATAAGTACCTCGGAGCAATCGCACTCTCGGATCAGCAGAAGTACGCCGGTCAGATCCAGCAAGGGCTCCTGCAAGATACACCGTTCATCTTCCCGTACTTCTTCAACTCGCTGGCGGCGGGATCGAAGAAGGTCAGGGGCTATAACCACGACGCCTCGGCGCTCGTGTACTTGAGCCACACCTCGCTGGCCTAGGGGTACCTCGCTCCGGTGTGTCGGGTCGCGACGCGACCCGACACACCGGAGCCGTGATGTTCGGATCGGGAGCGAGCGATTACCAGGTTCCTTCTCAAGCGGCTCGGCTTGGCGCTCATCACGTTGTTTCTCCTGAGCGTTCTCGTCTTCGCTCTCGCGCAGCTTCTTCCGGGCGACATCGGCCGCAACGTCCTCGGACCATTCGCCTCACAGGCGCAGGTCGATAGTCTCAACGAGGCCTTGGGCGTCAACCGTCCGCTCATCGTGCAGTACTGGGACTGGATCAGCCACTTCATGCGCGGCGACCTCGGCACGTCGCTGCAATACCAGGTCCCTGTCTCGGATCTGCTCGGGCCAGCCCTTGCAAACTCGCTCAAGCTTGCCGCGGTCGCGTTCGTGCTCGTTGTGCCGCTGAGCATCATCGGGGGCACGATTGCCGGCCTCAAGCGCGGAGGGATCGTCGACCGGGTGATCACCGTCGGCGGCCTCTCGCTGACAGCGGTGCCCGAGTTCGTGACGGCGATCGTGCTCATCCTCATCTTCGGCGTCACGCTCGGCTGGCTCCCGGTCACCGCCACTGCGCCAGAGGGCGCGAGTATCCCGACGCAGATCGAGTACCTGCTCCTGCCGAGCTTCGCGCTCGTCGCGGTCCTTTTTGGCTACATCGCCCGGATCACACGCTCCAGCGTGATGGAGTCCGTCGATGCGGACTACACCCGAACGGCGTATCTGAAAGGCCTGACGCAGCGACAGGTCGTCGGACGCCACGTCCTGCGCAATTCGCTGCTGCCCACCATCGCAGTCGTCGCGACGCAGGTCGGGTACCTGATCGGCGGGCTACTCGTGATCGAGAAGCTCTTCAACTACAACGGGATCGGCCAGCGCATCTACACCGCCGCCGTGAACAAGGACTTCCTGATGCTCGAGAGCGGTGTCATGATCGTCGGCGTCATCTATCTCGTTGCGACGTTCATCGCGGACGTTCTCTACTCGGTCTTCAACCCGCGCATCCGGGTGCAGGCAAGCAAATGAGCGGCATGAGCGAGGCAGCGGCGGGAATCCAGCCGCGCGAGCGGGACATCGCACGGCGCGAGACGTTGCGCCAGCTCGCGAAGTCGAAGACGCTCATCGTCGGCGTCCTGATCGTCGGCTTCTGGGTCGTCTGTGCGATCTTCGGCTCGACGATCGCGCCTGACGATCCGCTCGAGCTGACCAGTGACGTTCTCGCACCGCCGAGCGGAGCCCACTGGTTCGGAACGGACGGACTCGGAAGGGACGTCTTCTCGCGCGTGATCGTCGGTGCGAGCGAGACCCTCAAGATTGCGCCGCTCGCGACGATGCTGGGGATCGTCCTCGGAACGACGATAGGGCTCATCACCGGCTATTTCAGGGGAATCGTAGATGAGTCGATCAGCCGCGTCATCGACGCCTTTCTCGCCCTTCCGCTCATCGTTCTCGCCGTGACGGCGCTCGTCGGGCTTGGCAGCTCCAACGCCACGCTGATCATCGTGATCGGGATCGCCTTTACGCCGATCGTCGCCCGAACGGTGCGGGCGACAGTGCTCGGGGAGCGCGAGCTCGACTATGTGGACGCGGCAAAACTGCGCGGCGAACGTTCCGGGTACATCATGTTCGTCGAGATCCTCCCGAACATAACGGGCCCGATCATCGTCGAGGCGACCGTGCGTCTGGGTTACGCGATCTTCGCCGTTGCTGGGCTCACCTTCCTCGGATTCGGCGTCCAGCCCCCGTCGCCGGACTGGTCACTACAGATCGCCGAGAACTACCAGCTCCTGAGCTCGGGCACGTATTGGTGGACGGTGCTCTTCGCCGCGCTCGCGGTCTCGAGCCTCGTCGTCGGCGTCAACCTGATTGCAGACGGCCTCCAGCAGGTGCTCGACCGATGAGGCGCTCATGACGGACGTTGCCAACGATGCGAACTCGCCGGCGGCGGCGCTCGAACTCGATGCCCTCGACGTCGTGTATCGCGTCAGGGGTCGCGACCGCAAGGTGTTGCGCGGGCTGACGTTGAACGTCGAGCGCGGCGAGGCCTACGGCCTTGTCGGCGAGTCCGGATGTGGGAAGTCGACGGCGGCGCTCGCGATAGTCCAGTACCTCCCTCGTAACGGATTCGTTCGAGCTGGGGCGATCCGGATCGACGGCCGCGACATCCTCGCGATGTCCGGGAGCGAGCTGCGATACCACCGTGCGAACGCCGTGTCGATGGTCTACCAGAATCCAGGCGCCGCATTGAACCCGTCGATTCGGATCGGAAGCCAGGTGGCGGAGGTGTTCAAGGTGCTCGGCGCGAGCGGCGCGGATGCGACGGATCGCGCACGTGCAGCGCTCGAGACCGTGCAGATCGCCGATCCCGGCTCGGTGATGACGAGGTATCCGCATCAGCTCTCGGGCGGCATGCAGCAGCGCGTCATTATCGCTATGGCTCTTGCAACCGACCCAGCGCTGCTCATCCTCGACGAGCCAACGACAGGGCTCGACGCGACGGTCGAGGCCGAGGTGCTCGATCTCGTCGCAGGTTTGCAGTCCGAGCTCAAGACGTCGGTCCTCTTCATCAGCCACAACCTCGGGATCATCCAGAAGATGTGCGACCGGGTCGGCGTTCTCTACGCAGGTCGACTCGTGGAGGAGGGCAACACAGAGTCGCTGCTCAACGATCCGCGCCACCCGTACACGGTGGGGCTCCTACGCTGTGTGCCGCGCGGTGGTGTCCGGAAGGATCATGGGCGTCTCGACACGATTCCCGGCTTCATGCCCAATGTCGGTGACGATCTTCCGGGCTGTGTGTTCGCTGGCCGTTGCACCCTCGCCGAGGATCGCTGCCATATCGAGGAGCCGGAAGCCCACATCGTCGGTGTTGGACACGTGAGTCGCTGCCATTTTCACGATCGCGCGCAGGCGCTTCCGCGGGAATACACCGCGGATCTCGTGTTGCCCGACGTCGATCGCTCTGTCGCCCCGCTCCTCAAGTTCGACGACCTCGGGAAGGTGTTCGCCCAGGGAGGACACGACGTCCACGCGCTCGTCGGTGTGTCGGCGGCGATCTGGTCCGGAGAGACGCTCGGTCTCGTCGGGGAGTCGGGCAGCGGGAAGACGACTCTCGCTCGCACGCTGCTCGGGATCATCCCGCCGACGTCCGGAGGCGTCGTGCTCGACGGTCGCGAGCTTGCCGGAACGCTCGGGAAGCGCTCGGCGGCTGATCTCCGCGCACTCCAGATCGTGTTTCAAAACCCCGACTCGGCGCTGAACAGGCGCCACCAGGTCCGGCGCATCCTCCGCCGGGCGCTGAAGAAGCTCTCGGGCCTGACCGGGAAGGCTGCGGACGCGAGGCTGCTCGAGCTGATGGAGTCGGTGCGGCTGTCCGAGCGATACATCAGCGCGCGCCCGAGCCAGCTCTCAGGCGGGCTGAAACAAAGGCTCGCCATCGCTCGCGCGTTCGCCGGCGACCCGAAGGTCGTCGTATGTGACGAGCCGACGTCGGCGCTCGATGTGTCCGTTCAGGCCGCCATCCTCAACCTCCTCGTAGAGCTTCAGGCCGAGAAGCGGGTCTCGTACCTCTTCATCTCGCACGACCTCGGTGTTGTGCGCTACGTCTCTGACAGGATCGCGGTTCTCTACCTCGGGCGGCTGATGGAGCTCGGCCCGTCTGAGACGATCTACGATGGGCCTCACCATCCGTACACCGAGGCGCTCCTCTCGGCCGTGCCGACGATCGACGGGGGCGCGCGCGCGCGGATCAAGCTCGACGGCGACATACCGAGCGCATCGAATCCCCCGACCGGATGCGTCTTCCACACGCGCTGCCCGCGCCGCATTGGCCAGATCTGCGACGATGTCGAGCCGCCGCTGATCGAAGTCGAGGACAATCACCTGATGCGCTGTCACATCCCGCTCGATGAGCTTCGTGTGTTGCAGAGCGATCAGTCGTCGCCGAGACCTGCGATCACGACCCCGTGAAAGTTCGTGCCGCGGTTCTCGAGCACACGGGCGGCTCGCTCGAGGTGGTTTCTCTCGACCTTGCTCCGCCGGCGCCGGCGGAAGTCCTCGTACGCTTGAGAGCAAGCGGAGTCTGTCACTCGGACTTCAACGCGATCGACGGCACAGCCGAGACACGCTGTCCGGCCGTGCTCGGTCACGAGGGAGCGGGCATCGTCGAGGCGATCGGCGTTGGGGTTACCCGCGTTGCCGTCGGTGACCACGTTGCTCTTTCCTGGGCACCGTCCTGCGGAGCGTGCGGAGAGTGCTTGCGGGATCTGCCGCAGCTCTGCTCCGCAGCGTGGCCGGCGATGGGAACGGGCGGACTGATGGACGGAACGACGCGCCTTTCGCGCTCCGGCGAACCCGTGTATCACTACTCGTTTCTCTCGACGTTCGCGGAGGCATGCGTCGTCCCCGAGAGGTGGTGTGTGCCGATCCCAGAGCACGTTCCGTTCGACGTCGCAGGGCTCGTCGGCTGCGCGGTCACGACAGGCGTCGGCGCGGTGTGGCGTACGGCCGGGGTCCGGCCCGGAGATCGGGTCGCGGTCATCGGTTGTGGCGGCGTCGGATTGTCCGCGGTCATGGCCGCAGTCGCCGTCGGCGCGGAACCGGTGATCGCAGTCGACGCTCCGCCCCCGAAGCTCGAAATCGCCCGATCGCTTCGGCGCCACGACCGGAGTTCTCTGGGCGGGCACGCCGGAGGCAACGGCCGAGCGGTGCGGGAGGCGTCGGGTGGAGGCGTTGACTTCGCGATCGAGGCGACTGGCAGACCGGAGGCGATGATCGCGGCGTACCTCGCCACCCGAGCGCGCGGCGCTGCTGTGCTGATCGGCATCCCGCGCGAGGATGCGACGCTGGCTCTTCCTGCGCTATCGATCCCGCGCGTGGAGCGGCGGATTCTCGGCTCGATCTATGGATCGTCGCAGCCGGAGCGAGATTTCGGCACGACTCTCGACGCCTATGAGACGGGACGTCTCCCGCTCGATCGGCTCATCTCTCATCGTCTCCCGCTCGACGAGGTCGTCGTGCGTTCGATCTGATGACGACCGGCGAGGCTCTTCGAGTCGTGCTCGATCTGAACACGTGACGAACAAGACCGCGGCAACGTTCCAAACCGCCAATCCAAAGGGAGGATGATGAACCTGGACGATCTCGACGGCCGCATCGGCGAGGGCTGGGGTGGCACGGCGCCGAACGGCGCTCACGTGAACGTGGTGCTGGCGCGGCGTGGCAGCCCGACCGCCGCGGCAGCTCTCTCGATGTTCGCGCACCCGTCCCCCGGCCACACGCCGGTGCTCTGCTGCGTCGGCCCGACGCAGCAGGAGTACGAGCCGATCTGGCCGCCGACGTTGATGATGAACAAGGCGACCGCAACGGCGATCACCACGAGACGATCACCTGGGGTGCCGCCCAGCTCGGCATCGGCCAGGGTGTGCTCGACGCGGTGGCCGACGACGTGATCGAGGCAACGGGTGATCTGCTCGTGCTAGTTGCGGTTTGGGTCGACGCACGGGCGAGCGACGAGACGGCTGTGCGCGAGGCAGATCGCCTTGCGGTCCGCAAGGCACTCGGAATGTGCGTCGAGGGTCGTGATCCCGCTGCTGCCGCGCGGCTCGTCGACGAGCGCGACTCTCTCCGCAACCCGTTCTACGGCGGCAGCTGATGCGGATCACGGCCGTCGAGACCCGACGCTATCGCGTCGAGTTCGACCCGCCGTTTCGAGCCGCATGGGACCCCGTTCCTCGCGACCATCAGGAGGCGACGATCGTCGGCGTTCACACCGACGACGGCGTTTCGGGGTGGGCGAGCGGTGATGCGCTGCCCGATCGCGAGCAGCTCGAGTCGTTTCTCGTCGGGCTCGACCCGTTCAGAACGGAGATCGTCCGGGCGCTCGGCGAGACGGTCGACTTTCACGGCAGCCGCCCCTGGATCGCCGAGGCGGCTGTCTGGGACCTGATCGGGAAGGCGACGGGTCAGCCGGTGTGGAAGCTCCTCGGCGGCCGCTCGGACAGGCTCGTCGCGTACGCCTCGAGCGGAGAGCTCGTCGACGCCGGACGAGCGGGCAAGGCGCTGCGTTGCCCTTCGCGATGCGGGCGTGAGGGCGGTCAAGCTTCGCTTCCATCACGCCGACTGGCGCGACGACGTTCTGGTCGTCGAGGCGGTGCGCGACGCTGTTGGATGGGACGTCGAGATCATGGTCGACGCCAATCAGGGCTGGAGGATGCCCGGCGATCTCGAGCCACGCTGGGACGTGGCGACAGCAGCGCAGGTCGCTCGGGCGCTCGAGCCACTCGGCATCTACTGGCTCGAGGAGCCACTGCGCACGGACGATCTCGACGGCTATGCGACGCTTCGCCGGCTGACGAGCCTCCGACTCGCGGCCGGCGAGATGGTGCGCTCGGCCCAGGAGGCGCGCGATCTCATTCTCCGCGGTGGCATCGACGTGTTGCAGTGCGACGTCGTTCTCTCACTCGGAATCGGCGGCTGCCGCCGGGCGGCGGCCCTGGCCGATCTGACGGGCCGTGCGTGGTCGCCACACACGTGGTCGAACGGCTACGGACTGCTCATCAATCTGCATGCAGCCCTTGCATTCTCCACCGTCCCGTACATCGAGGTGCCGTTCGACCCGCCCGCCTGGTCGGCGGAGCGGCGTGACTGGCTCCTGCCGACGCCTATCACGGTTCGGTCCGATGGGACGATCGCGCCACCGGACGGTCACGGCTTCGGTGTCACTCCCGATTTCGACGCGCTCGAGCAGTGGAGAATCGCCTGATGCGATGCGCGCGGCCGTGCTTCGCGAACCGGGGAAGGTAGGCGTTGAGGAAGTGGAGCTCGATCGGCCAAAGGCTGGCGAGGTCCTCGTCAAGGTCGCCGCGTCAGGGGTTTGCCATTCCGATCTGCATCTCGTTGACGGAGGGCTCGGCGAAGGGCGCTGGCCAATGGTTCTAGGACATGAAGGCGCCGGCGTCGTCGAGGAGGTCGGCGAGGGCATCGAGCACGTTGCCGTAGGCGACCCAGTCGGTTTTGTTTTCGTCCCGTCGTGCCAGAACTGCCCCGAGTGTCTTGCAGGGCGATTCAATCTCTGCGTTCCCGCTGGCGAAAACGGCCTCAGAGGGACGTTGATGGACGGCACGTCGCGCCTGCGGCTTCCCGATGGCACAGTCCTGCAACACGGCCTCATGACCGCGTGCTTCGCGGAGCGAACGGTCGTCGACGGCAACGGTGCCGTTCGGCTTCCACCCGGGCTGCCGCTGTGGCAGGCGGCTCTCCTCGGCTGTGGCGTGATGACGGGCTTTGGTGCAGTCCGCAATGTCGCCCACGTGAGGCGTGGGGAGAGCGTCGCCGTCATCGGGTGTGGGGGGGTGGGTCTACAAGTTGTGGCCGCGGCAGCGCTTGCCGGCGCATGGCCGCTTATCGCGATCGATCGAGACGGGTCGAAGCTCGAGATCGCGAGCCGGCGCGGAGCAACCCACCTCGTCGATTCCTCGACCGACGATCCAGCCGAAGCGGTACTCCATCTGAACGGCGGCGGTGTCGACCACGCGTTCGAGGTCGTTGGGCTCCCCGAGACGATCCGCCTCGCCTGGACACTCATCCGCCCGGGAGCGACCGCGGTCGTCGTCGGTCTGGCCACCAAGGGCGTCGAGGTGTCGTTGCCGGCGATCGAATTCCTTTCGGACAAAGGTATCCGCGGCTCGTACTACGGCTCGGGGAACCCCGCAGTCGAACTGCCGGTGCTTGCAGAGCTTGCGACCACGGGCGAGCTCGACCTCTCCGATGTCGTTTCGAACGTTTCGAGCCTCGACGGCGTCACCGACGCACTCGACCGACTTCGCCACGGGACGGGGGCGCGCTCGATCCTGGTCATGGACGAGACTCTCGCCGGCCTCGGGCTGGCAACCGGCACATTGAGATTGCGCCTAGGCGACGAGCGTGATCGCGTCGGCGCCGGCCTCGTGGCAGTCGCGGCAACGCGCTTCGTACGCATCGAGCGCTCCCACGACGATCGTCTCACCCGAGTAGGGGGCAGGTCTCCCGTCAACGAGACGCTGCGTCGTCGTCGCGCGTGCCGCCACAGCGGTGGCAGACGGCCTGGAGCTTGTCGACGAACTCGGCATAGGCGAGCAGCTCCGGCATCACCCCGAACGGTAGACGGCGAAAGTCCTGGTCGAGGCCCGAGACGACGACGCGGACACCGCGATCGGCGAGCGCAAGCGCCGCGCCGACAATCGTGGCGTCGAAGAACTGCACCTCGTCGATGCCGACGACCGCGTAGCCGCCGGCACGCACCACGAGCTCGGGTACCGACTCGACAGCGATAGCCCGCATCCGCGCCCCGGCGTGAGAGACGACGTCGGTCGCGTCGTAGCGATCGTCGATCCGAGGCTTGAAGATGACAACCTGGTGCCCGGCGATTTCGGCCCGACGCAGGCGGCGGATCATCTCCTCGCTCTTGCCCGAGAACATCGGACCACAGATCGCTTCGATCCAACCGCCGCGCTGTGGGGGAATCCGAATCACGGGGCGGGAGACTACTAGCCCGATCGGTCGGACCCGGGACGCTCTCCATAACCGGATCGAGGCGGAGCGGACAGCCCTTGCCGTGCGGTGTTGCTAGACTGCGGCGCTGCTAGACTGCGGGACTACTCGGCGGCGTAGCTCAGTTGGTTAGAGCAGCGGAATCATAATCCGCGTGTCGTAGGTTCGAGTCCTACCGCCGCTACCTCGCACGCCCTTTTCCCACCACACGAGAAGAAGCCATGGCAACCGGAGTCAGAGTCGCAATCACGCTCGCCTGCATCGACTGCAAGCGGCGGAACTATCAGACGGAGAAGTCCAAGCGCAATTCGCCCGACCGGGTCGAGTTCAAGAAGTACTGTCGCTGGTGCGGCTCCCACACGATCCATCGCGAGACCCGCTAGTGGCCGACGAGACCCGCAGGCAGAGGCGCGATGCGCGCCGTGCATCAGGCGAGCAGCCGGTGAACGATCCCGTGGGCGTGCCTCAACCGGCGGGTGCCGGTGGCGGATCGATCGCACCACTCGAGCGTGAGTCGCGGCGCCGGGGCGGCTTCATCCGTGAGTCGTGGGCCGAACTGCACAAGGTTGACTGGCCGAATCGCGCCCAGGTGATTCAGGGCACGGTCGCCGTCATCATCGCCGTCCTCATCGTCGGCAGCTATCTCTGGGGCGTCGATCAGATCCTACGTCCCTTCGTCCGCAACGTCCTTCTCGGGCAGTGAGGCTGACATGTTTCTCTGGTATGTGATCAACACCTATTCCGGGCACGAGAAGAAGGTCAAGACGAATCTCGAGCACCGCATCGTCTCGATGAACCAGTCACCGCGGTTTCGGCGAGTCGTCGTGCCTACAGAGCAGGTGATCGAGACGAAGGACGGTCAGAAAGTGCAGACCGAAAAGCGTGTCCTGCCCGGCTACGTCCTCGTCAACATGGATCTCAGCGACGAGGCGTGGACCGTCGTCAAGGGCACGCCGGGTGTCACGGGGTTCGTCGGCGCCGGCGCGAAACCGGTGCCGCTCTCCCAGGGCGAAGTCGACCGGATCCTCCATACCGCAGGCGCGGGTGGCGGCCCGGCTGCGAAGTCGCAGGCACAGTTCACGCTCGGCGAATCGGTCAAGGTCACATCGGGGCCGCTCTCGGACTTCGACGGAGAGATCGTCGACGTCAACCCCGACGCGCAGAAGCTCAAGGTGCTCGTCGACATTTTCGAGCGGCAGGTGCCGGTCGAGCTCAGCTTCGACCAGGTCAAGAAGATCGACTGATACCGGATCAACGACAAGACGGGAGGAGGGGCGAGCAGCCCCGACTGCACTCACGCATATGGCAAAAAAAGTCCTCACACTGATCAAGCTCCAGATCCCGGGTGGCCAGGCCAACCCGGCACCGCCGGTCGGCCCTGCGCTCGGCCAGCACGGTGTCAACATCGTGGAGTTCACCAAGGCATTCAACGCGCAGACTGCACACGAAAATGGCCGGATCATCCCGGTGGAGATCACGGTCTACGAAGACCGTTCTTTCACCTTCATCACGAAGACGCCGCCGGCCGCCGTGCTCATCAAGGAGGTGCTGAACCTCCAGTCGGGCTCGGCCGAGCCGAATCGAGTCAAGGTCGGCAAGCTCACGCAGGCGCAGCTCCGGTCGATCGCCGAGACGAAGATGCCCGACCTGAACGCGCATGAGGTCGAGCAGGCGATGAAAGTGATCGCAGGCACGGCGCGGTCGATGGGGGTTGAGGTCGAATGAGCGCCCACGGCAAGAGGTACACGGCAGCTCGAGCCAAGATCGATCGTGAGAATCTGTACTCGCCGGTCGAAGCGATCAAGATCCTCAAGGACATCGAGGGCGCGAAGTTCGACGAGACCGTCGAGGTGCATTTCCGGCTCGGGCTGAACGTTCGTCATGCGGACGAGCAGCTTCGCGGCACGCTGATGTTGCCGCACGGGACCGGCAGGACGACGCGGGTTGCCGTGTTCGCCGAAGGCGACAAGGCCCGCGAGGCCGAGGAAGCCGGAGCGGATGTCGTCGGCTCCGCCGACCTCGCCGCCAAGATCGAGGGCGGCTTCGTCGACTTCGATGTTGCGATTGCGACGCCCGACCAGATGGGCAACGTCGGCAAGCTCGGGCGTGTCCTCGGGCCACGCGGTCTGATGCCGAACCCCAAGACCGGCACGGTGACGTTCGATGTCGCGAAGGCAGTCTCGGACGCGAAGGCAGGCAAGCTCGAGTACCGCACCGACCGAGGCGCGAACGTCCATGTCTCGATCGGGAAGAAGAGCTTCGACGAGCGCTCGCTCGTCGAGAACTATGCCGCTCTCGTCGAGGAGATCGTGCGGGCCAAGCCCGCGTCATCGAAGGGCCGCTACATCAAGGGCATCACGCTGACGTCGACGATGGGGCCCGGCCTGCATGTCGATCCGGCCCGAACGCGCGGCATCGTCGAGGAGCTCGAGGAGGCTACAACCCTGTCGTAGGGGCGAGGCGCAGCCTCGGCCACATTCCGTTTGTCCACATGCCCGTCGCCTAAGACAGCCGGCAGCCCCTTTGTGGGGTAGAAGCCCGGCCGAGGTGGCCTCAAGTGCAACCGTCCCGTTGCCTCCCGAACCGAAGAGGGAGGATTAGCGGGATCCGGTTTCTCTTCGAGCCCGCCTCCGTGCGGGCTCGATGTCTTGAGAGGAGGTGAAAGATGCACAAAGCAGACAAGGAGCGGCTGATCGAGGAGCTGACCGATCGCTTGCGCGAGGCAGACACGCTGCTCGTGGCCGACTACCGTGGGCTCACGAATAGCCAGCTCGCAGGGCTACGGATCGAGCTTCTGAAACACGGGGCGAAGTTGACCGTGGTCAAGAACACGCTCACGAGAAGAGCAGCCGAAGCAGCTGGGACGGATGCCTTGCTCGCTCTGCTCGAGGGGCCGACGGCAATCGCCTTCGTCGAGGCTGAGGGGAATCCGGTTGCCGTTGCGAAAGCTCTCAGCGACGCCGCGAAGGACACGAAGATTCTCGTGTTGCGTGGCGGGGTGCTCTCGGGCAATCCGATCAGCGGTGCCGAGATCGAGAGTCTCGCCAAGCTGCCACCCGTCGGCGTCCTCCAGGCGCAGCTCGTCGGGGTGATAGTGGCTCCGTTGAGCCAGCTGGTTGCGGTACTGAACGCGCCGTTGCAGAATCTGGTGGGCCTGATCGACGCCAGAATCACGCAGCTCGGCGAGGGTGGCGAACAGGCGCCTCCCATAGCCGATCTCCCGGCCGAGGAGGCTCCTGTTGAGGAGGCTCCTGTTGCCGAGGCTGCGGTTGCCGAGGCTGCGGTTGCAGAGGCTGCGGTCGCGGACGAAGAGCCCGTCGCCCAGGCGGGAGACGAACCATCTGAGGAAACGCCCGAGGAGACGCCCGAGGTATAGGGCCGAGACCACGAGAAGCAGACAAACCACACACGTGAGAGGAACACCACACGATGGCTACGGATACGGCAAAAGTCCTCGAGACGCTCGGCAAGATGACCGTCCTCGAGCTCGTCGAACTGAAGAACGCGATCGAGGAGGAGTGGGGCGTCACCGCCGCAGCTCCCGTCGCTGTTGCTGCGGCAGCACCGGCCGGCGGCGGTGGCGACGCCGGCGCTGAGGAAGCGCAAGACTCCTTCGACGTCGTGCTGACAAACGTCGGCGACAAGAAGATCCAGGTGATCAAGGTTGTGCGCGCGATCACCGGTCTCGGCCTCAAGGAGGCCAAGGACGTCGTCGACGGCGCTCCTGGCGCCGTCAAGGAGGGCGTCGCCAAGGAAGAGGCCGAGAAGCTGAAGGCCGAGCTCGAAGAGGCAGGCGCGACCGTCGAGCTCAAGTAATCCGGCCAGGCGAACGGGTTCGGGTGGGGTCAGGCTCCGTGTTCGACACGTGTCGGACAGGGAGCGCTGACCCCATCCGCCTACCCACGCGCGACACGGACGGTCTCGCTCGACCGATCCGCTACACTCCGGACTGGACGTTCCGCCGACGCCGCCCCCAAGCGGTTGCGGCGGCGCATGCGTGTCCGCTATTATCCATCGTTCCGCCCCGAGCGTTCTTGCTCCTCCGACCCTGCACGCCGTTAAGGGAGGCTGTCGCATCTTGAGCAGCACTACTGTTGCGCCGCGCGCGCGCACGAGCTTTTCACGTCTGAAGCATGTCCTTGACCTCCCCAACCTGATCGATATCCAGAAGACGTCGTTCGATTGGTTCCTGAACGAAGGCCTACGCGAGACGATCAACGACATCTCGCCGATCGAGGATTACACCGGAACGCTGGCCGTCGAGTTCGGCGACTACTCGTTCGGTGATCCCGCGAACTCGATCAACGAGTGTCGCGAGAAGGACATGACCTACCAGGCACCGTTGTCGATGACGGTGCGATTCGTCAATACCGAAACCGGTGAGATTCGCGAGCAGCGGGTCTTCATGGGCGACTTCCCGATGATGACGGACTGGGGGACGTTCATCATCAACGGCACCGAGCGCGTGATCGTGACGCAGCTCGTACGCTCACCCGGCGCCTATCTGATGGAGCCGAAGGACGCGACGAAGCAGGTCTTCATCGCCAACCTGATGCCGTCTCGTGGCTCGTGGCTCGAGCTCGAGATCGACAAGAAAGGCATCGCCTACGCCCGCATCGATCGGAAGCGCAAGCTCCCGATCACGACGCTGCTCCGCGCCCTGCCGCAGGTCGATCCGACGACTGGCTTCGAGCTCGATACGAGCACGAACGAGAAGATCCTCGCGCTCTTCGACGGTTCGGTGTACATCCAGAACACGCTCGACAAGGACACGACGACACGCGAGGAAGAGGCGCTGATCGAGGTGTTCAAGAAGCAGCGCCCCGGCGAGCCTCCGACACTCGACAACGCACGCAATCTTCTGCGGGCGCTGTTCTTCGATCCCAAGCGCTACGACCTGACGAAGGTCGGCCGCTACAAGCTCAATCAGCGTCTCGGTGTAGGCGTGCCGGAAGGTACGCGTGTACTGACGACCGAGGACATTCTGGCGTTGATCCGACGGCTGATCGCCATGCCGACGAAGCTCGGCGTGCCGGAGGATTCGAAGGACCACGCGGCAGATGCCGCGCAGCTGAACCGCGATCCGATCCGCGCCGAGCTCGACGAGTACGAGCATTTCGGCAATCGCCGTCTACGCACGACCGGCGAGCTGATCCAGGAGGCGTTCCGCGTCGGCCTGTATCGCATGGAACGAGTTGTTCGCGAGCGGATGACCACGGAGGACGTGGACACGATCACGCCGCAGACGATCATCAACATCCGGCCGGTCGTGGCGGCGCTGAAGGAGTTCTTCGGCTCCTCGCAGCTGTCGCAGTTCATGGATCAGACGAACACGCTTGCAGGTCTCACGCATCGCCGGCGCCTCAGCGCCCTCGGTGCCGGTGGCCTCACCCGTGAGCGCGCACCAATCGAGGTCCGTGACGTTCATCCGACGCACTACGGCCGGATGTGCCCGATCGAGACGCCTGAAGGCCCGAACATCGGTCTCATCGGGTCGCTGGCCTCGATGGCCACGGTCTCGGAGTTCGGATTCATCCAGACGCCGTATCGCATCGTCAAGGGCGGCAAGGTGACCGACGAGATCGTCTATCTGGACGCCTCGGAGGAGGCTCAGTTCACGATCGCTCAGGCCTCCGAGACGGTCGACGAGAAGACGGGCAAGTTCCTCCACGAGCAGGTGCTCTGCCGCTCACGCGAGGGCGAGGCCGTCATGGTCGCGCCGAAGGACGTGCAGTACATGGACGTGTCGGCGTCGCAGATCGTCTCCGTCGCGACAGCACTGATTCCGTTCCTCGAGCACAACGACGCGAACCGTGCCCTGATGGGTGCAAACATGCAGCGGCAGGCCGTCCCGCTGATGATCCCGCAGGCGCCGCTCGTCGGCACCGGGGTCGAGTACCGCGCAGCCGTCGATACGGGCGACGTCGTCATGTCCCGCAGCGACGGTTCGGTGATCGACGTCGATGCCGAGAAGATCGTCGTCGAGGGTAAGGGGACGCGTGAGGAGTACGACCTCACGAAGTTCATGCGCTCGAACCAGGGCACGCTGATCCACCAGAAGCCGATCGTCAAGCTCGGCGACAAGGTGAAGCAGGGAGCCGTGCTGGCAGACGGGTCGTCGACGGACGGCGGCGAGCTCGCGCTCGGCGCCAATCTGCTCGTCGCGTTCATGCCGTTCGAGGGCTACAACTTCGAGGACGCGATCGTCCTCTCGGAGCGGCTCGTCAAGGACGACGTGCTCAGCTCGATCCACATCCACGAGTACGAGATCGACGCTCGCTCCACGAAGCTCGGCGACGAGGAGATCACGCGCGATATTCCGAACCGCTCGGAGGAGTCGCTCGCGAACCTCGACGAGCGCGGGGTTGTGCGGGTCGGCGCGGAGGTCGGCTCCGGTGACCTACTCGTCGGGAAGGTGACGCCGAAGGGCGAGACCGAACTGACTGCTGAAGAGAAGCTGATTCGCGCCATCTTCAAGGAGAAGGCGCGCGAGGTCCGTGACACGTCCCTCAAGGTTCCCCACGGTGAGGGCGGCAAGGTCATGGGTGTGAAGACGTTCTCCCGCGATGCGGGCGACGATCTCCCGCCGGGAGTCAACGAGCTCGTGCGCGTTTTCGTTGCGAAGAAGCGCAAGATCTCGGAGGGCGACAAGCTCGCAGGCCGTCACGGCAACAAGGGCGTCATCTCGAAGATCGTCCCCGAAGAGGACATGCCGTTCCTCGAGGACGGTCGCCCGGTCGACGTCGTGTTGAACCCGCTCGGCGTGCCGAGCCGGATGAATATCGGCCAGATTCTCGAGACACACCTCGGTTGGGCGGCGGCACACGGCGTGTTCGCCGAGTCCGACGCGCCCATCGGGGTCAATCCGCGAGCCCCGATCAACGCACCGAAGCCGCATCCGGTTGCAACGCCCGTCTTCGACGGCGCAACCGAAACGGACGTCGACGAGGCTCTCGTCCGCTGGGCCGAGACGACGGACTCGCCGATCAAGATGAACGTCGACCACTCGCGTCCTGCCGGCCGCAAGGCATCGGGCAAGGTGCAGCTCTTCAACGGCAAGACGGGAACGCCGTTCGAGCAGAAGGTAACGGTCGGGTACATGTACATCCTCAAGCTGCTCCACCTCGTCGACGACAAGATCCACGCTCGCTCGACAGGCCCGTACTCGCTCGTCACCCAGCAGCCGCTCGGGGGCAAGGCGCAGTTCGGCGGCCAGCGGTTCGGCGAGATGGAGGTGTGGGCACTCGAGGCGTACGGCGCCGCCTACACGCTGCAGGAGATGCTGACGATCAAGTCCGACGACACGATCGGCCGCGTCAAGGCATACGAGGCGATCGTCAAGGGCGAGAACATCGCCGAGCCTTCGATCCCCGAGTCGTTCAAGGTGCTGCTGAAGGAGATGCAGTCTCTCGCACTCGACGTTCACGTCCAGTCGTTCGACGGACGAGATGTCGAGGTTCGCGAGGAGGACGACGAACTGCTCCGCGCCGCGGAGGAGCTCGGCATCGACCTGTCACCTGCTGCCGTTCGCGCTGCTGCCGGTGAGCTCTCGGCCCAGGAGGTCGAGGAGGGCGCCGTTGCAGTCGAGGAGGGCGGCGACATCGCCGTCGCCGCCGACGAGTTGCTCGACGGTCTCGAAGCCGAAGCGGAGCTCGAGGTCGGCCTCGCCGACGGCGAGCTCGAAGACTGACACCTGACGACCACTGAGAACACGGAAAGAGGCGAAGCACACACGTGATCGACATCAACGAATTCGACGCGATCCGCATCGGACTGGCGTCGAGCAAGAAAATTCGCGACTGGTCGTCGGGCGAAGTTACGAAGCCGGAGACCATCAACTACCGCACGCTCAAGCCCGAGCGTGACGGGCTCTTCTGCGAGCGCATTTTCGGCCCCACGAAGGACTGGGAGTGCTACTGCGGCAAGTACAAGCGCGTCCGTTACAAGGGGATCATCTGCGAGCGCTGCGGGGTCGAGGTGACGCGCCAGAAGGTACGACGCGAGCGGATGGGCCACATCGATCTGGCGGCGCCGGTCTCGCATATCTGGTTCTTCAAGGGTGTTCCGAGTCGGATCGGCTATCTCCTCGACATCGCCCCGCGCGAGCTCGAGAAGGTCCTTTACTTTGCCGCCTCGATCGTCACCGGCGTCGACAACGAGGCGCGTGCCAAGGACCTCGCCGACCTCGAGGACAAGGTGCGTGCCGAGTCCGAGCAGATCTACGTCGATCGTGACGAGCACGTTCTCGCTGTCGAGGATCGCCTTGCGCGCCGCCGCGAGTACTTCGCGACCGGCAAGGAGAAGAACTTCGACGAGGATGACGAGTTCTGGACGCGCGGGCTCAACAACTGGGCCGAGGACCAGGTGCTGCCGACGCTCGAGGAGATCCGCCAGCTCGCTGGTGGCATCTTCCCCAAGCTCGCGAAGTCGCTGACGACGGAGGACGGCAAGAAGATCCGTGAGCTCGTCCGGTCGACCGCGACGCGCGACGACCGCAAGCTCGCCCCGCGCGAGATCGAGTCCGTCGCCACTGCGGCCCAGGAGATCCATGAAGCGCTCGACCCGATCCGCGCAGAGCTCGAGGAGGCGACGGGATCGAAGAAGGGCGCGATCACGAAGCATCTCCGCAAGCTCATCGATTCGCTCACGAGCGGCGCGGAGCTCTCCGGCGACGACGCCGAGATCGTCGCAAGCGTCGACGTCAAGAATCTGGACAAGGCACGCGAGGTCGGCAACGGCCTGCTTGCTGACGTGCTCGCGCAGGAAAATGTCGGTCAGACGGTCGAAGAAGTTCGTGAGCTCGCCTACGACCTCTGCCTGCTGCCCGGCGCCAAGAAGGACGATCTCGACGTCGCGGCGCAGTGGGCGTTGAAGGTTCGAGAGATGGTGCAGGACATGGACTCGCGCCGCAACGACGCGCGTGAGGCGGCAGTCGACGGTGTACGCCGGCTCGAGGAGACGTGGAAGTTGTTCCGCGAGCTCGAGCCCAAGCTGGTCGTCAACGACGAGCAGCTCTTCCGTGAGCTCAAGGACCGGTTCGGCTCACCCTACGGCTTCGGTCAGTACTTCCGTGGAGGCATGGGAGCAGAGGCGATCCGTGATCTCCTCCGCGACCTCGACCTTGCCGAGGAGTCCATCACGCTGCGTGACGTGATCAAGACGTCGAAGGGGCAGAAGCAGCAGCGGGGGATCAAGCGGCTCAAGGTTGTCGAGGCGTTCATCAAGTCGGAGAACAAGCCGGAGTGGATGATCCTCGAGGCCGTGCCGGTGATCCCGCCGGAGTTGCGCCCGATGGTGCAGCTCGACGGTGGCCGCTTCGCCACCTCCGATCTGAACGATCTCTACCGCCGCGTGATCAACCGGAACAACCGACTCAAGCGGTTGCTCGATCTCGGCGCGCCGGAGATCATCGTCAACAACGAGAAGCGCATGTTGCAGGAAGCGGTCGACGCGCTCTTCGACAACGGCCGACGCGGCCGCGCGGTGACGGGCCCGGGGAACCGGCCCCTGAAGTCGCTGTCCGACATGCTCAAGGGCAAGCAGGGTCGGTTCCGCCAGAACCTGCTCGGCAAGCGGGTGGACTATTCGGGCCGTTCGGTCATCGTTTCGGGCCCGAACTTGAAGCTCCACCAGTGCGGCCTGCCGAAGATCATGGCGCTGGAGCTCTTCAAGCCGTTCATCATGAGCCGGCTCGTCGAGCGCAAGGCTGTGCAGAACATCAAGGCGGCAAAGAAGCACGTCGAGTCGATGTCGCTCGATGTCTGGGATGTCCTCGAAGAGGTCATCGCCGAGCATCCGGTTCTGCTGAACCGCGCCCCGACGCTCCACCGCCTCGGGATCCAGGCCTTCGAGCCGATTCTCGTCGAGGGCAAGGCGATTCAGGTGCACCCGCTCGTCTGCCACGCCTTCAATGCCGACTTCGACGGCGACCAGATGGCTGTTCACCTTCCGCTCAGCGCGGAGGCGCAGGCAGAGGCACGGATTCTGATGCTGTCTGCGAACAACATTCTCTCGCCCGCGCACGGCCGGCCGCTCGCGACACCGACGCAGGACATGGTCCTCGGCTCGTACTACCTGACCTATTGCGATCTGGAGCTTCCGCTGTCGACGACGGAGGAGGTTGCGAAGTCCCTTGGCAAGAAGGGGCTGAAGCGATTCCGGACCGAGGAAGAGGTCGAGTTCGCAGTTGAGTCGGGCCAGGTGCACCTTCAGGAGCCGATCGAGTACCGCTGGCACAGCGAGATCATCCTGACGACGCCGGGCCGCGTGATCTTCAACGTCGAGATCGAGCGGTCACTCGAGGTCGCGGTACACACGACCGACACGGTCGCCCACACGTTCATCAATCGGCCGCTGTCGAAGCGAGAGATCGACGTGTTCATCGCCGAGCTCGTCGGGCTCTACGGAGCTCACGCAGTCGCGACTGTGCTCGACACGATCAAGTCACTTGCATTCCGCTTCGCCACGCAGGCCGGCATCACCGTGTCGAAGAACGACATCGTGATTCCACCGAACAAGGAAGAGATCCTCGTCGGGTACGAGGCCGAGGTCCGCAAGCTCGAGGGCGAGTATCAGCGGGGCCTGATGACCGAGGAAGAGCGACACGAGCGCATCGTGGCCGTGTGGACGGAAGCGACCGAGGCCGTGGCCGAGGCGATGAAGGACAACCTCCACAAGACCAACACCATCTTCATGATGGCGAACTCCGGTGCCCGAGGTTCGTTCAACCAGATCCGCCAGCTCGCCGGCATGCGTGGCCTGATGGCAAATCCGAAGGGCGAGATCATCGAGCGCCCGATCAAGGCCAACTTCATGGAGGGTCTGTCGGTGCTCGAGTACTTCATCTCGACGCACGGTGCCCGCAAGGGCCTTGCCGACACGGCACTCAGAACCGCCGACTCGGGGTACCTGACGCGCCGTCTCGTCGACGTCTCGCAGGACGTCATCATCCGCGATCTCGACTGCGGTACGAGCGATCACGTCGAGCTGGCCGCAGTGCTCGACGACAAGTTGAACGCGAGTGCAGCAGGGCGGATCGTCGCGATAGACGTGTTCAAGCCCCTGAAGGACGGAAAGCCCGGCAAGACCCTTCTCGTAGAGGCGGGAACCGAGCTGACGCTGCCGCTTCTGCAGGAGGTACTCGACGGTCTCGAGGAGCATGCCGAGGGCTATCACGTGCCAGTGCGCTCCGTGCTCAAGTGCACGAGCGAGCACGGGGTCTGCAGGGCCTGTTACGGGACGTTCCTTGCGACCGGGTATATCTGCGAGGTCGGTGACGCGGTGGGCATCATCGCCGCCCAGTCCATCGGCGAGCCTGGCACCCAGCTGACCATGCGCACGTTCCACACCGGCGGTGTCGCCGGAGCGGACATCACGCACGGCCTTCCACGCGTCGTCGAGATCTTCGAGGCGCGGAATCCGAAGGGCGCTGCCACGGTTGCCGAGGTGGGGGGCAAGGTCGAGGTCGAGGATGCAGACCGCACGATCAAGGTGACCGTGGTCCCGTCCACGCTGGACGAGAACGGGGAACCGATCCCGGCCAAGGAATACAGCTTCTCCCGTCGCACCCGGTTCCTCGTCAAGGACGGTGACGTCGTCGAGGCCGGAGACCCGTTGAACGAGGGCTCGATCACCCCGGCAGAGTTGCTTGCCCTGAAGGGATCGACTGCGACGGAGCTCTATCTCGTCGGTGAGGTGCAGAAGGTCTACAAGTCGCAGGGTGTCGACATCCACGACAAGCACATCGAGCTGATCGTGCGGCAGATGCTGAAGAAGGTGCGGGTCGAGAGCGCCGGCGACACGCCGCTCCTCCCGGGTCAGCTCGTCGACAAGGCTGTGCTCGGACGGGCGAACGACGATGCGAAGAAGGCCAAGAAGGAGGAGGCGACGTTCGAGCCTCTGATCCTCGGTATCACCAAGGCCTCGCTCGCGACCGAGTCGTTCCTGTCTGCTGCGTCATTCCAGGAGACCACCAAGGTGCTCACGGATGCTGCGATCGAAGGCAAGATCGACCGGCTGCTCGGCCTCAAGGAGAACGTGATCATCGGCAAGCTGATTCCTGCAGCAACGGGCCTGAAGAAGTATCGGGGCATCGAGATCGAGCCGGCGGATCCGCTGCCGTCTTCGATGTTCGCGGCCGAGGCTCAGGAGCTGCTGGCCGCACTCGAAGAGATCGGCGACGGTGACGTCGACCTGACTGCACTCGGACTCGCGTTCGACGAGGAGCTGCCGGTCGAGGACGCACCACCCGAGGCCGCCGACGAGGCGTAGGGGCTAGGCGCAGCCCCGCGGAGCGGGGCGGAGCCTCGCCCTCATGAGAAGCACGATCGAATGACTGGAACGCCGGGGCAACCCGGCGTTCCAGTCAGTTCACGCGGCAGTCCCCTTGCCGGCCCCCTTGGCGCGGTGGAGTGCTCTCTCAGCCCTCTCGAAGAGCGACACGCCGTCGTCGTCCGGCTTCAGCTCGGCGATCCCTCCCGAGACGCTGAGCCCGACCGCCGCGGTTGACGGTCGCCGCCGGAGCGTGGCCTGCAGGCGCGCATACATCGCTTCGGCGTCGATGCGGCCGGAGGCCGGCAGGATGACCGCAAACTCGTCTCCGCCGATGCGACAGGCGAGATCGGCCGGCCCGATCGTCTCGCGGACGAGGTCCGCGAGGTCGACGAGAAGGCTGTCGCCCTCGATCTGACCGACTCGATCGATCGTCACCTTGAAGTCATCGAGGTCGAGGACGCACAACGCCAACCTGCGTCCGTGACGATGCGCCCGCGCGACCTCGAGGGCCAGTGTCTCGTGGAAGAGTTGTCGGTTACCGAGGCCGGTCAGCCCATCGGTCTCCGGGAGGCGCGAAACAGAGGTGATTCGCGCGTTGTCGATCGCCGGCCCGGTGTGGCGGGCGATCACCTCGAGGGTCTGGAAGTCGGCTCCTGCCACGGGTGGCTCCTCGCTACGCCCGAAGACGGTCAGAAACCCGAGGTGCGTGCCTGCTGACTCGAGAGGGACGGCGACGGCTGACTTCATCGACGTCCGCTCTTCATTCCCTGGCGTGAAGTGGTACGAGATCCCGACGGCACGGACAGTGCTGCCGTCGGGTGGGCCGCCGACCATTCCCGCGGTGGCGGGGCTCGTCGGGTCGATGGTAAGGCCGGCGGAGGCGACCAGAGGGACACCGTCTACCTCGATCCTGACGACTGCGCCGGCGACTCCCGGGAGCGAGGCGGCGGCCTCGGCCGAACGTGTGATCACCTCATCGAGGTCGAGAGCCTGACCGAGCGATTCGACGAGGCGCGTCCGGTGCGCGTCCTCGCGAACCTTCTCCACCGTCTGGCCAAGTTCGTCGGCGAGAGCGTCCATCCGTTCCCGCATCCCGTGGAGGGCTCGGGCAACTCGCTTGTCCGAGGCTCTCCGGGAGCGGAGCAGGAACGCGGTCGCGACAATCGCGACCGCGAGAGCCGTGACCGCGGCAATGAGTGCGAAAGCAGCTGTGCTCATCGACGTGGTAGCAGCCTACTCAGGCGTAGCAAGGCGGCCGTCGTCATCCGCGACCAGTTGGTTCTTGCCGCTCGCCTTTCCCAGGCGCTGGGCTCGTCCGGCCCGCGCGCGCAGCGAGTTCTCCGAGTCGTCAGCGCGGAGTTCGGCCAGGCCGCTCGTCATCGTGACGTCGCCGACATCGCCGAAGGGGCGAGATCCCATCTCGAAGACGAGCCTCCCGTAGAGACGCTTCGCGTGCTCGAGGGGCGTCTCGGGCAGGATCACGAAGAACTCGTCTGCGCCTCCGGAGTTCCGGAACGCCGAGTCACCGCTTCGGATCGTCGCGCGAACCCTCTCGCCGAACTCCTCCAGCACGGCGTCGCCTGCCGCGTGCGAGTAGGCCTTGTTGATCTCGCCGAAGTCGTCCAGGTCGATTTGGATCAGGCAGAGCGGGCGTCCATGCCGGCGCGCCGTGCTGATCTCGCGCGGGAGGGCATCCTCGAACGCGCTTGCGCTTCCGAGCCCGGTGCGTGAATCGGTCGCCGCGAGCTCCTGCACCTCGAGATACCTGAACGCGTTTTGCACCGCAGGGGCTGCGCGGCGCGCGATCGCGCTGAGCACATCCGCGGCTTCTGTGTCGAAGGCGTTCGCGAGCCGTGAATAGACGGAGAGCGATCCCAAGCGATCGGGTCCGAGCGGAACGACGAGGCCGGCGCGCAATCCATCTGCACCCCCTCCTTCCCAGTCAGCGAATCCCGAGCCGAAGGGAGTGCCGTCGGGTGGCCCACCGAACGTCGAATCACTGTCCTCGGCGACGAGACCTCTGACCGCGATCGCGCTCGTGCCGTCCGGCCGGCGCACGCTGACGCGGCTGCCGTCGACTGCCGTTAGCGCCTCAGCCGCCGCAAGCGTCCGCTGCAAGACCTCTCCGAGGTCGATCGTCGAGCCGATCGCATCGCCGAGCCCAGCATCGGATTCTCCCGCTCCCCGAGCGGCGGCCGAGATCTGCTCGGTGATCTCGACCAACCTCTCGTCGACCTGCTCGAGGGCTCTCGTGACGCGCGCATCCAGAGGCCGTCGCAAGACGGCCCAGAGCGCAACGAGCACGCCGGCAACGCAGATAGCACCGAAAGCCGCAACGGCTACCGCAGTCGTGATCCCTCCCCCTTCCCCTGGGAGAACTGTACGCGGCAAAGTAGGCCTTGTATACGGGTACGGTCGAACAGCGAGCGGCATTGCTCTTGCGACCGACATGCGCCACGTCAGCTACACTCCACGTCCGCAGGTGGCGGGGTCAATCCCTGCCGCCGTCTGTCTGTGATGATCGCTCGTCGACGAAAACCCCAGGAGTAGCGTGCCCACCGTCAATCAGCTCGTCCGCAAAGGCCGCAAGGCCCCCGTGGCCAAGACGAACACACCGGCCCTTCGCGGCGCGCCGCAGAAGCGCGGTGTCTGCACGCGTGTCTACACCACCACCCCGAAGAAGCCGAACTCGGCTCTGCGCAAGGTCGCGCGCGTACGGCTGACGAACGGGATGGAGGTCGGCGTCTACATTCCCGGTGAGGGGCACAACCTGCAGGAGCACTCGGTCGTCCTGATTCGCGGCGGCCGCGTCAAGGATCTCCCGGGTTTCCGCTACAAGGTCATCCGCGGCGGCCTCGATACGTCGGGTGTCTCCGACCGTCGCCAGGCCCGCTCGAAATACGGCGCCAAGAAGACCGCCAGCTGATGCCCCGTCGAGCAGAGATTACGCCGCGTCAGCTCGAGGCCGACTCCGTCTACGGGTCCGTGCTCGTGACGCAGGTCATCAACAGCGTCATGCTCGACGGCAAGAAGTCGACGGCGGAGCGGATCGTCTACGACGCGCTCGCGCTTGCCTCGGAGAAGACCGGGAAGCCTGCACTCGAGATTCTCGAGGGAGCTGTCAAGTCGGTTACCCCCGTGCTCGAGGTGCGCTCGCGCCGCGTTGGTGGCGCCAACTACCAGGTACCGATCGAGGTGCCGCAGCGTCGTGCTCGCACGCTCGCGATCCGCTGGCTCGTCCAGTTCGCGCGCGATCGGCGCGAGAAGCACATGGGCGACAAGCTGGCCGCCGAGTTGATGGACGCGTTCAACCAGCAGGGTGGCGCCTTCAAGAAGAAAGACGACATCTATCGGATGGCACAGGCCAACAAGGCCTTTGCTCACTACCGCTGGTAGACGGAGCCGACGATGAGCACCACTGCCTCCCGCATTTCTCTGGACCGCGTCCGGAACATCGGAATCATGGCGCATATCGACGCGGGCAAGACGACGACGACCGAGCGGATCCTCTACTACACCGGGCGCACCCACAAGCTCGGTGAGGTGCACGAGGGCGCTGCGACGATGGACTGGATGGCGCAGGAGCAGGAGCGCGGCATCACGATCACCTCGGCGGCGACGACGGCCGAGTGGCGCGACCACCGGATCAACATTATCGATACGCCCGGGCACGTGGACTTTACCGCCGAGGTAGAGCGCTCACTCCGCGTGCTCGACGGTGCCATCGCGGTGTTCGATTCGGTTGCCGGCGTTCAGCCGCAGTCGGAGACGGTGTGGCGCCAGGCCGACCGCTACGGCGTGCCCCGCATCTCCTTCATCAACAAGATGGATCGCACCGGCGCGGATTTCTTCGCGGCCGTGCAGTCGATGCGCGACCGCCTCGGCGCCACGGCTGTCTGTGCCCAGATTCCGGTTGGCGAGGAGGAGCATCATCGCGGCGTGATCGATCTCGTCGAGATGAACGCGATCACGTACGACGACGATCTCGGCGAGTCGTTCACCGTCGGTGAGATCCCTGCCGAGCTCGTCGAGCTCGCCCGCGAGCACCATCACGCGCTCATCGACGCCGTCGCAGAGTTCGACGACGAGTTGATGGAGAGCTACCTCGAGGATGAAACCTCGGTGACACCTGAGATGATCCGTCGCGCGCTCCGTACAGGCACGCTCGCGAGCGCGATCACACCCGTCTTGCTTGGCTCCGCTTTCAAGAACAAGGGAGTGCAGCCGCTACTCGATGCAGTGGTCGACTACCTGCCAAGCCCGCTCGACGTCCCGTCGGTTCTGGGCATCGACCCGAAGACCGGGGAGGAGTTGACGCGCGCCGCCTCGTTCGACGCGCCGTTCTCGGCACTCGTCTTCAAGGTGATGTCCGATCCGTTCGTCGGCAAGCTGACCTACTTCCGCGTCTACTCCGGGCAGATCAAGTCGGGCGACCGCGTCGTCAACACGACGAACGGCAAGACAGAGCGGATCAGCCGCATCCTCCAGATGCACGCGAACCACCGCGAGGAGCGCGACGATATCGGCGCGGGCGACATCGCGGCCGCTGTCGGCCTGAAGCAGTCGACGACCGGCGACACGCTCGCAATCGACCGAGCCCCGATCGTGCTCGAGCGAATGACGTTCGCCGAGCCGGTTATCTCCGTTGCGATCGAGCCGAAAACGAAGGGCGACCAGGACAAGCTCTCGCAGGGCCTGCAGCGCCTCGCAGAGGAGGATCCGACCTTTCGTGTCACCTCCGACGAGGAGACCGGGCAGACGCTCATCGCCGGCATGGGTGAGCTCCACCTCGAGATCATCGTCGACCGCCTGATGCGCGAGTTCAACGTCGACGCGAACGTTGGTCGGCCCCAGGTCGCCTACCGCGAGACTGCGGGCAAGCCGGCCGAGAAGGTGCAGGGCAAGTTCGTGCGCCAGACGGGTGGTTCGGGTCAGTACGGCGACGTGACCATCAACCTCTTGCCGCAGGAGCCGGGAGCAGGGTACGAGTTCGTCGACAAGATCGTCGGCGGCAAGATTCCCAAGGAGTACATCAAGCCGGTCAACGAGGGCATCCAGGAGGCGATGAACGCGGGCGTTCTCGCCGGCTATCCGGTCGTCGACGTCAAGATCGAGCTGATCGACGGCTCGTACCATGACGTCGACTCCAGCGAGCGCGCCTTCAAGATCGCGGGCTCGATGGCCTTCAAGGAGGCGTTGAAGCGCTCCAAGCCGAAGCTCCTCGAGCCCATCATGTCGGTCGAGGTCGTCACGCCCGACGACTACCTCGGCGATGTTATGGGTAACCTGAATGGTCGGCGCGGGCGGGTTGAGTCGCTCAAGCCAATCGGTAACTCGCAGTCGATCGAGGCGAGTGTGCCGCTGTCAGAGATGTTCGGGTACGTCACCGACCTGCGCTCGATGTCGCAGGGTCGGGCAGCCTTCACCATGGAGTTCGACAGATACGACGAAGTACCCCAGTCCATCGCGAGCGACATCATCGACTCGCAGTCAGGCTCGTAAGAAGGAGATCGCAGGATGGCGAAGCAAAAATTTGAGCGGTCGAAGCCGCACGTCAATGTCGGCACCATCGGCCACATCGACCACGGCAAGACGACGCTGACAGCAGCGATCACGAAGGTGCTCTCGGAGTCCGGCACGGGCACCGCGGCGCGTGACTTCAGCTCGATCGACGCGGCCCCCGAGGAGCGGCAGCGCGGTATCACGATCAACACTGCGCACGTCGAGTACGAGACGGAGAACCGGCACTACGCGCACGTCGACTGCCCTGGGCATGCCGACTACATCAAGAACATGATCACGGGTGCCGCGCAGATGGACGGGGCGATCCTCGTCGTCTCCGCCGCTGACGGCCCGATGCCTCAGACGCGCGAGCACATCCTGCTCGCCCGCCAGGTCGAGGTCCCGTTCATGGTCGTGGCTCTGAACAAGGCCGACATGGTCGACGATCCCGAGCTCCTCGAGCTCGTCGAGCTCGAGGTACGCGAGCTGCTCACGAAGTACGACTTCCCGGGCGACGATATCCCGATCATCCAGGTCTCGGCGCTCAAGGCGCTCGAGGGCGACCCTGAGTGGACGCCAAAGATTCTCGAGTTGATGGCCGCCGTCGACTCCTACATCCCGGAGCCGGTTCGCGACACCGACAAGCCGTTCCTGATGCCGATCGAGGACGTGTTCACGATCACGGGCCGTGGGACGGTCGTCACGGGTCGCATCGAGCAGGGTCAGATCGAAGTCGGCAAGGAGATCGAGATCGTCGGCATCAACGACAAGGTCGAGAAGACGACGGTGACGGGGCTCGAGATGTTCCTCAAGGTGCTCGACTTCGCGCAGGCCGGCGACAACGCTGGTGTTCTCCTCCGCGGCGTCAAGCGCGAGGACGTCCAGCGCGGTCAGGTGCTTGCGAAGCCGGGCTCGATCACGCCGCATACGCACTTCAAGGCCGAGGTGTACGTGCTCTCGAAGGACGAGGGCGGACGCCACACGCCGTTCTTCAACGGCTACCGGCCCCAGTTCTACTTCCGCACGACGGATGTCACGGGGTCGATCAAGCTGCCGGACGGCCAGGAAATGGTGATGCCAGGTGACAACACACAGATGGAGATCGAGATGGGCCAGCCGATCGCAATGGATGCCGGCCTTCGCTTCGCCGTCCGCGAGGGTGGCCGCACCGTCGGCGCCGGCGTCGTCACGGAGATCATCAAGTAGGAGAGAGGCTCATGCCTCTCTCCTACTTGCGTAGGGGAGAGGCAAAGCCTCTCCCCTCGGGAGAACCCACATGGCGCAACAGAAAATCCGCATTCGGCTCAAGGGCTACGACCACCAGCAGCTCGACCGCTCTGCCTCGCAGATCGTCGAGACTGCACAGCGCACCGGTGCGACCATCACCGGTCCTGTGCCGCTGCCCACCGAAAAGAATGTGTACTGCGTGATCCGCAGTCCGTTCAAGGACAAGGACTCGCGCGAGCACTTCGAGGTGCGCACGCACAAGCGCCTGATCGATATCCATAGCCCGACGCCGAAGACGGTCGATTCGCTGATGCGCCTCGATCTTCCCGCCGGCATCGACATCGAGATAAAGCTCTAGGACTGGCGATGAAAGGCATTCTTGGCAGAAAGCTGGGCATGACCCAGATCTTCGACCCCGAGACCGGAGGTGTGACCTCCGTCACCGTGATCGAGGCCGGCCCGTGTCCCGTCGTTCACGTTCGCAGTGATGCCGCCGACGGATACACCGCCGTGCAGCTCGCGTACGAGCCGGTTGCCGACCGTAAGATCACGAAGGGCGAGCTCGGTCACCTGAAGAAGGCGGGTGCACCGGCCCATCGCCACCTCGTCGAGTTCCGTGGCGATACCGAGCTTGCCGTGGGCGATACCGTGACGGTCGAGGCGTTCGTTCCCGGCGAATCCATCAAGGTCGCCGGAACATCGGTCGGCAAGGGATTCGCGGGCACGATCAAGCGCCACAACTTCGCGCGTGGCCCTGTCTCTCACGGCTCACACAATGTCCGCAAGCCGGGGTCGATCGGCGCCTCGGCCACCCCCTCACGGGTCTTCAGGGGTCAGAAGATGTCGGGTCGAATGGGCGGCGTGCGGGTTACGCAGCTCGGCTTGGTCGTCCACGACGTCGACGTCGAGCGCAATTTGCTGCTCGTCAAGGGGTCGGTTCCGGGTCCCAAGAGTGGCATCGTCGAGATCAGGAGCACCGACTGATGGCTGCGTTGAAAGCACAGATTCTGGGCGGTGCTGCCGCCAAGGAAGCGACGCTCGCCGAGGCCGTGTTCGGCGCCGAGCTGAAGCGGCACATCGTGCACGAGGTCGTGCGTGCCGAATTGAACGCGCATCGGGCGGGCACCCGAGGTGCGAAGACACGTGGGCTCGTCTCGGGCGGCCGGGCCAAGCCGTGGCGCCAGAAGGGCACCGGCCGGGCCCGCCAGGGCACGATCCGCGCGCCGCACTTCACCGGGGGTGGCGTCGCGTTCGCACCCGGCATGCGTAGCTTCGATGTGAAAGTCAACCGCAAGGTGCGCCGCGCGGCACTCGCCGGGGCGCTCTCGAATCACGTTGGCAACGAGACCCTCGCTCTCGTCGACGGCAACGCGTTCGAAACGCCGTCCACGAAACAAGCGAAGGCCCTCGTCGACACGTGGGGCAAGTCGACTCCGCTCGTCGTGGTTGCCCACGAGGACGAGATCGGCCTGATCAAGTCGTTCCGCAACCTCGACCGCGTCCTTGTCACCGTCGCCTCCGAGCTCGAGGTCGCGCCGATCGTCTGGGCGCGCTCGGTTCTCGTCAGCGAGGCAGCACTCCCGCTCGTCGAAGGGAAGGCATCATGAACCCCGCCGACGTCCTGATCGCCCCGGTCGTGTCGGAGAAGAGCTACTCGGGACTTGCCGACCGGAAGTACACGTTCAAGGTGCACCAGGATGCCCACAAGACGCAGGTGCGCCAGGCAGTCGAGCAGCTCTTCGGCGTCAAGGTCGATAGCGTCCACATGATCAAGGTGCCGGCGAAGCCCAAGCGGCGCGGCGTCTTCAAGGGTGTCCGTCCGGGCTGGAAGAAGGCCATTGTGCAGCTGCACGAGGGCCAGAGCATCGAGATCTTCGAAGGGGCACAGGTCTAGTCATGGCAGTGAAGAAGTACAAGCCGACGAGCCCGGGGCGCCGCTTCATGGCCGTCTCGTCGTTCGAGGACGTCACCAAGAAGGCGCCGGAGAAGTCGCTCACCGAGCCGCTCAAGAAGACGGGCGGCCGGAACAACAATGGCCGGATCACCACGCGCCATCAGGGCGGCGGTCACAAGCGCATGTATCGCGTGATCGATTTCAAGCGTGTCAAGGACGGCGTGCCGGCCAGGGTGGCTGCGATCGAATACGACCCGAACCGGTCGGCTCGGATCGCGCTCCTCCATTACGCCGACGGAGCGAAGGCGTACATCATCGCTCCGCAGGGTCTTCGCGTCGGAACCTCGGTCGAGTCAGGGCCAACCGCCGACATCAAGGCGGGTAACGCTCTCCCTCTCGACAACATCCCGACGGGGACGCTCGTCCACAACGTCGAGCTGAAGCCGGGTCAGGGCGCCAAGATGGCGCGTTCTGCGGGCGCCGGCGTCCAGCTCGTCGCAAAGGATCAGGGCTACGGCGTCCTCCGGCTGCCGTCAGGTGAGATGCGCCGGGTGTTGCTCACCTGCCGCGCCACCGTTGGGCAGGTCGGGAACTCCGATCATGCGAACGAGCAATCGGGTAAGGCAGGCCGCAGCCGTTGGCTCGGCAAGCGTCCCGCAGTTCGCGGCTCCGCGATGAACCCTGTCGACCATCCGCATGGTGGCGGTGAGGGCAAGTCGAAGGGCGGCCGCCATCCAGTGACCCCGTGGGGCGTGCCGACGCTCGGAAAGCGCACGCGCCCCAAGCACAAGGAATCCGACAAGTTGATCGTTCGCGGCCGTCGTCGCGGCAAGGAAAGGCGCTAACCACTTATGTCCAGATCATCGAAGAAGGGGCCCTTCATCGACGAGCGGCTGCTCGGCCGGATCGAAGCGATGAATGTCGCGAACGAAAAGCGGATGATCCGCACCTGGTCGCGCAGCTCCACCGTGTTCCCCGACATGGTCGGCCACACGATCGCTGTCCACGACGGCCGCAAGCACGTGCCGGTATTCGTCAGCGAGCAGATGGTCGGGCACAAGCTCGGCGAGTTCGCTCCGACACGCACGTTCCGAGGCCATGCCGGTGACAACAAGACCCAGGTGAAGAAGCGCTAGTGGCTGCCGCAGACACATCCAAGCTGACCCAGTCGCGCGCTGAAGCGAAGTACGTGCGCCTGTCTGCCCGGAAGGCCCGCGTCGTCCTGGACCATATTCGTGGTCGCAGCGTGCCGGAGGCCCGCACGATCCTGGCCTTCACTCCACGCGCCGCTGCAGTCGACATCGAGAAGGTGCTTCGGTCGGCGGTTGCCAACGCAGAGTCGGCACACGCCCTCGACGGTGACGAGCTCGTCGTTCTCGCCGCCTATGCGGACGAAGGCCCGACGCTGAAGCGCTGGCGTGCCCGCGCCCGTGGTCGCGTCAATCGCATCCGTAAGCGCACATGCCATATCACCCTGATCGTCAGCGAGGATCCGAAGGCCCAGGCGCGACCCAAGAGGTCGGCCGAGAAGCCCGCCGCGAAGGAAGCTCCGGCGTCCGAGGCGTCCGCAAGTGACGAGAAGCCGAAGCCGAAGCGCAAGGCGCCGGCAAAGAAGAAGGAGGCTGTTGCCTGATGGGCCAGAAGATCCATCCTGGCGGCCTACGCGTCGGTGTCATCCACGACTGGAAGTCGAACTGGTACACCGGCAAGAAGGAATTCGCCGACTACATCCTCGAGGATGTCCGCATCCGCGAGCACATCAACGGCAAGCTGTCACATGCCGGACTGTCCGACATCCTGATCCGCAAGGACAAGCAGCGGATCACGGTGGACATCTACACGGCCCGTCCAGGGATCGTGATCGGCAAGTCGGGGGTCGAGGTCGATGCGCTCCGCAAGGAGCTGCACGCGATCACCGGCAAGTCCGTGCACATCAACATCAACGAGATCAAGCGGCCCGAGCTCGACGCGCAGCTCGTCGCGCAGTCGATCGCCGAGCAGCTTCAGAACCGCGTATCGTTCCGCCGCGCGATGAAGCGCGCGCTGGCTTCGGCGATGCGGTCAGGTGCGCAAGGGATCAAGATCCAGTGCGGCGGCAGGCTTGGAGGCGGCGAGATGAGCCGCTCCGAGCGGTACACCGAAGGCCGCGTCCCGCTGCATACGATCCGCGCCGATATCGACTACGGCTTCGCCGAGGCGAAGACGACGTACGGACGGATTGGCGTCAAGGTCTGGGTCAACAAGGGCGAGATCATGCCCGAGGGCTACGAAGGAACCTCGACGGGCAAGGAGACGCGCCTCGGCGACCAGGATCAGGCTCGCAGGAAGCGCGGTGGCGCCGCTGAAGGTCTCGGCGCATCCCGCGAGAGCGCTCGCGGCCGGAGCCAGGACCGCGAGGGCCTCGGGCTCGTCAAGAAGGGTCGTCGGGGTGCAGGTGGAGGAGCTGCCGGCGGCGGCGCTTCAGGTGCCGGTCGACCCGGTGCGCGTCCCGGCGGCACCCGCGGACCGCGGCCCGGTGGTCAGGGCGGCCGCCCTGCCGGCGGTGGCAGCCCGAGATCTGAGCAAGGCGGCAGCGCGCAGCCGGGTCAACGGTCGCCGCGGCCACCGCGTCAGACGGAGCCAAAGGCTCCCGAATCGACCGACGCCGGGGCGCCCGACGTGACGCCAGACGTCCCGTCCGAGGGGACTGACGCCTGATGTTGATGCCACGCAGGACCAAGCACCGCAAGCACCATCGCGGCCGTCGTGACGGGTTCGCGAAGGGTCAGACGACTGTGCAGTTCGGCGACTTCGGGATCAAGGCTCTCGAGGACGGCTGGGTGACGAACCGGCAGATCGAGGCTGCCCGCATCGCCATGACGCGCAAGATCCGTCGCGGCGGCAAGGTCTGGATCAATCTGTTCCCGGACAAGCCGTTCACGAAGAAGCCGGCAGAGACGCGGATGGGGTCCGGCAAGGGGTCGCCCGAAGGATGGGTCGCGGTCGTCAAGCCCGGTCGCGTGCTCTTCGAGCTCGCAGGTGTCGATGAGGCACTCGCGCGCGAGGCTCTTCGCCTCGCGAGCCAGAAGCTCCCGATCAAGGTGAAGTTCGTGAGACGGGAGGCTGATCTCTTTGAAAGCTAGCCAGCTACGTGACATGACGGACGAGGAGCTCGAGGAGCAGATGGTCGCGACCCGTAAGGAGCTCTTCAACCTTCGCTTTCAGTCGGCCACCGGCGCGCTCGAGAACAGCGCCCGGCTGCGGTCGGCGAAGCGTGAGATTGCCCGCATCCTGACCGTGAAGACCGAGCGTGAACTGGGGAACATCTGAGATGGCTGAAAAGAAGCAGAAGACAACCGAGAAAGCGCCGGTCGACGCCACCGAGGTCGAGGACGCCGTTGCCGAGGCCGTCGCAGAGGACGTTGCGGAAATCGCGGCCGAGGTCGAGGCTGCCGAGGAGGCGATCGAGGAGGCCGTGATCGAGGACGTCGAGGTGATCGCGGCCGAGGTCGAGGTTGCTGAGGAGGCGATCGAGGAGGCCGTGGTCGAGGACGTCGAGGTGATCGCGGCCGAGGTCGAAGTCGCCGAGGACGAGATCGCCGAGGCTGTGGCCGAAGGCGCGATCACGTCCGAAGAGGGCGCCGACGCGGTCGACGCGATCGAGGAGGCTGCTGCCGAGGTCGTGGCGGACGAGATCGCGGAGGCTGCGGTTGCAGAGGAAGCGATCGAGGAAGCTGCCGCTGAAGCGGTGGCGGAGGAAATCGCAGAGGCAGCCGTTGTAGAGGAGGCGATCGAGGAAGCAGCCGCCGAGGTGGTTGCAGAGGAGGTCGTCGAGGCTGCCGCGGTCGTCGCGGCGGTCGAGGAGAAGGCTCCCGCACCGCAGTCCGGGCCCAAGCTCAAGAAGAAGCGGCTGCCGCGATCCCTGCGGCCGCAGAAGACGCGTCCGCAGCGCACGAAGTCTGCAGAGCGCCTCCCGATCGTCCGTCTCGAGAAGCCGGAACACGATCGCGGCCGCAGCCAGGAACGGCAGGGCACAGTCGTCTCCGCGGCCATGGACAAGACGATCGTCGTCAAGGTCGAAGTGACGAAGTCGCACAGGAAGTACAAGAAGGTCGTCCGGCGATCGGTCAAGTTCCACGCGCACGACGAGGGCAACACGGCGAAGCTCGGCGACGTGGTCCGGATCGTCGAAACCCGACCGCTCTCGGCCACCAAGCGTTGGCGACTCACCGAGATCATCGAGGTGGCGAAGTAACATGATCCAACAGGAGAGTCGCCTCAAGGTCGCAGACAACACCGGCGCCCGCGAAATCCTCTGCATCCGAGTGATGGGAGGGTCGCATCGTCGCTACGCGCGCGTCGGCGACATCATCGTTGCTACCGTGAAGGCCGCAACGCCCCAGGGCACCGTCAAGAAGGGCGAGGTGGTGAAGGCCGTCGTCGTCCGAACGAAGAAGCCCTATGGTCGCAGCGACGGCACCCTGATCGGTTTCGACGAGAACGCCGCTGTCATCATCGACAGCCAGTTGAATCCGCGCGGTACACGCATCTTCGGGCCTGTTGCCCGCGAGCTGCGCGAGAAGAATTTCATGAAAATTGTCAGCCTGGCACCCGAGGTCCTCTAGAAATGGCAGCAACGATGAAGATCAAGAAAGGCGACACCGTGCAGGTTGTCGCCGGCAAGGATCGTGGCAAGCAAGGCCGCGTCGTCGAAGCACGTCCGAGCGAGGGTCGTGTCATCGTCGAGAACCTCAACATCGTCAAGCGGCATCGCAAGCCCGCGCCCGTCCGAGACACGTCGCGGATGGGCGGCGCTCAGATGACCCCCGGCGGCATCATCGAAAAGCCTTCGCCGATCCAGATCAGCAACGTCATGCTCGTCTGCCCGACGTGCAACCAGGCAACACGCACCGGCGTCCACTTCAAAGACGTCAAGGGCGAGTCGATTCGTGTTCGCTTCTGTAAGCGTTGCAACGAGGAGATCGATCGCTGATGGCCGCGACAGAGACATACGTGGCGCGGCTCAAGCAGCGGTTCGAGGACGAGATCAGGCCGGCCCTCAAGGACGAGCTCGAGCTCGATGCGATCATGCGCGTCCCGAAACTGGCGAAGATCACGCTCAACATGGGTGTCGGCGATGCCAAGACGGACGCCAAGGCGATGGACGCAGCGATCGAGGAGCTCTCGACGATCGCGGGCCAGCACGCCCAGGTCCGGCGCGCCCGCAAGTCGATCGCAAACTTCAAGCTTCGCGAGGGAATGCCCGTCGGAGCACGAGTGACCCTGCGTGGTGCGAGGATGTACGAGTTCCTCGATCGTCTCGTGTCGATTGCGTTGCCGCGGATCCGCGACTTCCGTGGTCTCAACCCGGATTCGTTCGACGGGCGCGGCAACTACTCGCTCGGCATCAAGGAGCAGATCATCTTCCCGGAGATCGACTACGACAGCGTTCAGTCGATCCGGGGCCTCGACATCGCCATCACCACGACGGCGGAGACCGACGAGCAGGCGCGTGCGCTCCTGCGCCATCTCGGTCTGCCGTTCGCAACCGAGAGTAGAAGGGACTAACAGGGAATGGCCAAGACCTCCCTCCGCGTCAAGCAGAAGCGGACACCGAAGTACAAGACACAGGCGTACACACGGTGCAACCGTTGCGGTCGCCCGCGGGCCGTCTACAAGAAGTTCAAGCTCTGCCGCATCTGCCTGCGCGAGCTCGCGCATCAGGGCGCCATCCCCGGGATGACGAAGAGCTCATGGTGATGGAAAACCGTATCACCATGAGCTCTTCCGATTCTTATGGTTCCGCCTTCGGCGGAGACGATTTCAACGCGACGAAAACCGCGTGTGTTGTAGGAGAGAAGAGATGCTGACCGATCCAATCGCAGACATGCTCACCCGGATTCGCAACGCCAACAAGGCGATGCACGACAGCACCCAGATGCCGTCCTCACGCATGAAGGAGGAGATCGCACGCCTCCTGAAGGACGAGGGGTACATCAGCGACTTTCGGGTCGTCGAAGGTACGCCGTTCGCCACGCTCGTGGTCGAGCTCAAGTTCGGCCGCAACCGGGAGCGCGTGATCACGGACCTCAAGCGCATCTCGAAGCCGGGACGCCGCGTGTACGCGCGCAAGGACCGGCTGCCGCGCGTTCTCGGCGGTCTTGGAACCGCAATCCTGTCCACCTCGACCGGCGTGATCACCAGCCGTCAGGCCGCAGAGCGCGGCGTTGGCGGCGAGGTTCTCGCGTTCGTCTGGTAACACGATGAGCCGCATCGGCAGGAAGCCAATCGAGGTTCCGAGTGGGGTCACCGTCCAGGTGTCGCCCGGTGGAACGGTCAACGTCCAGGGGCCGCTCGGAGCGCTCGAGCAGCAGGTTCCCGCGCGCATTCAGATCGTGCAGGAGGACGGCGTTCTCACGGTCACCCGTCCGACCGATCGCGGCGAGGATCGCGCGCTGCACGGGCTCACCCGGACGCTCGTCGCAAACATGGTGGAGGGTGTGACGAAGGGATTCGAGAAGCATCTCGAGATCCAGGGAGTCGGTTACCGGGCCCAGCTCAAGGGAAATGACATCGAGCTCGCCGTCGGCTACTCCCATCCTGTGACCATCACGCCACGATCTGGCGTCTCGTTCGAGGTGCCCGTGCCGACGCAGATCGTCGTCAAGGGCACCGACAAGCAGGCGGTCGGTCAGATCGCCGCCGAGATTCGCAAGGTGAGGCCCCCCGAGCCGTACAAGGGCAAGGGCATTCGCTACCGGGACGAGCAGGTTCGGAGAAAGGTTGGGAAGCGCGCATGAGCTCTCTGTCGACACGAGAAGCGCGCCTCCGTCGGCACCGCCGCATCCGCGGCAAGGTGGCGGGCACGTCGGAACGGCCTCGCCTTGCCGTTTTCCGGTCGAACAGGGGCATTTTCGCCCAGTTGATCGACGACGGGAATGCCCGTACGCTGGCGGCCGCAGGGTGGTTGCAACTGAAGGGGTTTTCGGGAAACAAGACCGAACAGGCGACCGAGGTCGGCAAGCAGTTGGCAGCGTCCGCGAAAGCTGCGGGCGTCACGACCTGCGTGTTCGATCGCGGCGGCTACCTCTACCACGGACGCGTGAAAGCGCTCGCCGACGGCGCGCGCGAAGGAGGACTGGAGTTTTGAGCAGTTTTGGAGTAGCTGAGACACGCGAGCTGAAAGAGCGCGTGATCGAGATCAACCGCGTTGCCAAGGTCGTCAAGGGCGGACGGCGGTTCTCCTTCACGGCTCTCGTCGTGGTCGGAGACGAGATCGATCGTGTCGGCGTCGGGTACGGAAAGGCCCGTGAGGTTCCCCTGGCCATCTCGAAGGCCGTCGACGACGCCAAGAAGAACCTGTTCTCCGTGCCGAAACACGGCACGACGATCACCCACGAGATTCTCGGCGAGTTCGGTGCCGCCCGCGTCTTCCTCCGTCCGGCGAGTGAAGGAACAGGTGTTATTGCCGGCGGCGGCGTGCGTGCAGTGCTCGAGCTTGCCGGCATCCGCGACGTTCTGGCGAAGAGCCTCGGGACCACGAATCCCATCAACATGGCGAAAGCCACCGTTCAGGGACTCAAGCACTTGCGGCGCCCCGAGGATATCGCTCGCGAACGTGGCAAGACGATCCGCGAGGTGTTGCCGTTGCCGCGGAAGTACGACGCGGCGAAGGTCGCGGCGGCAGCAGCAGCGGCGGCAGCCGAGGCAGAGGCTGGGACAGAAGAGCCTCCGGCCGATCTCGTCGAGGTCAGCGCATGAGTACGGTGAAGATCACCCAGGTTCGGAGCACGATCGGACAGAGCAAGGCGCACCACGGCACGATCCGCGCCCTTGGTCTCGGGAAGATCGGCCGCACCGCCGAGCACAAGGAGTCTCCGGAGCTGACGGGTCAGCTACGTCACGTTGCTCATCTCGTCAAGATCGAAGGGAAGGACGCCTAGACATGGCCGAGGAGCTCAATCTCCACAGCCTCCAGCCGGCGCAGCCGCGGAAGGATCGCAAGCGCATCGGCCGCGGCATGGGCTCCGGCAAGGGCCGGTACTCCGGCCGCGGGATCAAGGGCCAGAAGTCCCGGTCGGGCTCGCACATGATGCCGGCCGGGTTCGAGGGCGGCCAGATGCCGATCGACATGCGCCTGCCGAAGCTGCGAGGCAATACGTCGGCCGATGCTATGCCGATCGGCCCGTTCCGCACGTCGACGCAGCCTGTCAACCTTCGCGATCTCGAGGCTCGCTTCGAGAGTGGTGCGGAGGTGACCCCGGACGCGCTCGTCACGGTCGGATTGATCAAGAACACGAAGATCGATATCAAGATCCTCGCCTCCGGTGAGCTGACCAAGAAGTTGTCCGTTACCGCTCATGGTTTCTCGAAGACGGCGAGGGAGAAGATCGAAGCAGCAGGCGGCACCGTCAGCTGGCTGCGCGGCGAGCCCGTCGAGAAGAAGCCCAAGCGGTCGAAGAAGAAGCGGCTTGTTGCAAGCGACGAGACAGAGGCCGCGGTCGTCGAGGAGGCGACGCCTTCTGCGACCGACGAGGCGTCGGCTGACGAGCCCGTCGAGGCGAAGCCGAAGCGGTCGAAAGCGAAGAGCCAGGTGGCGAGCGACGAGGCCGAGCTCGGGATCGTCGAGGAGGCACCGCCGGCTGCGGCCGACGAGGCGCCGGCTGAGTAATGCTGAGCTGGCTCGGAAACGCCTGGCGCGTCCCGGAGCTCCGGCGGCGTATTCTCTTCACAGCATTCGTGCTTGCCATCTATCGGCTCGGCTCGTGGCTGCCGGCGCCAGGCGTCGACGCGAGCGCGATCGAGAATTACTTCTCGGGCAACGGTGGTTCGATCCTCGGCCTTCTGAGTCTCTTCTCCGGTGGCGCACTTTCGCGGTTCTCGGTGTTTGCCCTCGGGATCATGCCCTACGTCACGGCATCGATCATCGTCCAGCTCCTCACCGTGGTGATACCGCAACTCGCTGAGCTCCAGAAGGAGGGCGAGGCAGGCTACGCCAAGATCAACCAGTACACGCGGTACCTGACCGTGGTCCTCGCGGCGCTCCAGGCATTCGGTTACGCCTTGCTGTTCCAGCGTCAGGACGTCCTGCAGGCGAATGCCGGCAGGTTGACCCTCATCGTTGTCACATTGACGACCGGAACAGTCTTGCTCATGTGGCTCGGCGAGCAGATCACGAAGCGCGGGATCGGCAACGGTATCTCGATTTTGATCTTCGCCTCCATCCTGACGAGCCTCCCCCTGGGCGTCAGCGCCTGGTGGAACGGGGGGCCGATGGAGCGCATCTTCTTCCCCCTCATCTCGATCGGCATCGTCGCGTCGGTCGTCTTCGTGCAGGAAGGTCAACGCCGGATTCCGATCCAGTACGCACGGCGCATGGTCGGACGCCGGATGACGACGGGCGGCGCCACCTACCTTCCTCTCCGTATCCTCATGGCAGGCGTCATTCCCGTCATCTTCGCCGCCGCACTCCTCGCATTCCCTGCCACGGTCGCCCAGTACTTCCCGGGTACGCAGCAGTTCGTCACTGATCACTTCCAGCCCGGCAACTGGACGTATCTGCTGACCGAGGCTGCTCTGATCATCCTCTTCACCTACTTCTACACGGCCGTGCAGTTCAATCCGGTCGAGCAAGCCGACAATCTTCGGAAGTACGGTGGCTACATTCCCGGTATCCGGCCGGGGCCGCCGACGGCGCAGTATCTCGACCGCGTGATGACCCGACTCACGCTTCCCGGGTCACTCTTCCTCGCCCTCGTCGCTGTCGCACCGAGCATCTTCATCAAGTACGGCGGCTTCTCCCAGGCAAACTCCCGCGCGCTCGGCGGCACCTCGGTGCTGATCGCTGTCGGTGTCGCTCTCGACACGATGCGCCAGATGGAGAGCCAGATGATGATGCGGAACTACGAGGGCTTCCTCAAATAGCGACGATGAACGTTCTCGTTCTCGGCCCGCAGGGCTCTGGGAAGGGCACGCAGGCAAAGCGGATCTCCGCTGTCCACGGTGTGCCTCACGTGTCGACGGGGGACATGTTCCGCGCCGCGATTGCGCAGAGCACGGACCTGGGGCGACAGGTCGAGCCGATTCTCGCCTCCGGTGAGCTCGTTCCCGACGAGCTGACCATCGCGCTGATCCGGGACCGGCTCTCTCAGGATGACGCAGCGGGGGGATTCGTACTCGATGGATTTCCGCGGAATCTCGTGCAGGCGGAGGCGCTCGACGAGATGTTGCGATCGATCGGCCGACCCCTCGACACCGTCCTCTTCTTCGATCTCGACGACGAGACGGCAACACACCGCGTGACTGGGCGCGCGCACGAGGAAGGACGAAACGACGACACGCCGGAAGTGATGGCGAGGCGACTTGCCATCTACCATGAGCAGACCGAGCCGGTCGTCGAGCGGTACCGAGCGGTCGGGACACTCCACACGCTCAACGCGGCCAGGAGTGTCGACGATGTCTTTGCCCAGATCGAGGAGGCTCTGTGATCATTCGCAAAGGGCCGGACGAGATCGAGCGGATTGCGCGCGCAGGCGATCTCGTTGCGGCGACGATCGCGCACGTCGGCGACCACATCCAGCCAGGCATCACAACGGGTGAGCTCGACGAGATCGCCGGAGCGTTCATTACGGAACACGGGGGTACGTCTGCCTCGAAGGGCTACCACGGCACCTACCCGGCCGAGATCTGCATCTCGCCGAACTCGATGGTCGTCCACGGCATTCCCGGCCCCTACCGCGTCGCGGATGGCGACCTGATCACCATCGACGTCGGCGTCGTTCTCGGCGGGGCGATAGCCGACAGCGCCTACACATTCGCCGTCGGGACGATCGATGTCGAGGCGGAGCGACTCCTGGACACCTGCCAGCAAGCGCTCGCTGCCGGCATCGCGCAGGCGAGCCCCGGCAACCGCATCGGAGACATCTCCCACGCCGTCCAAACGGTGGTCGAGGCGGCGGGATTCTCGGTCGTCCGGAGCCTCGTCGGGCACGGGGTCGGTCGCTACTACCACGAGGATCCCCATGTTCCGAACTTCGGGCAGCCGGGTCGTGGTCCGAAACTCTCCGAGGGGATGACGATCGCGATCGAGCCGATGATCACGGTCGGGTCGCCGGAGGTGTACCTGCACGATGACCACTGGTCGATCTCCACGGAGGACGGATCACTCGCCGCTCACTTCGAGCACACGGTCGCGATCACCGCCTCGGGGCCACGAATCCTGACGCCTCGCGTCGGGAGCGCCGTAGAGAGAGCGAGTTTGCTACAGTAAGCGGCCCGCGGCGGGGCCCGTTTTGCTGCGCAGTGGGATTCGTTTCAGGTCGTTCGATTCACGTTCTCCGTTCGCAGCTTCGTGTTCGGGGCTCTCCACACCAAAGAGGCGTTCGCGAGGGAAGGGTGGCAGGCAAGGAAGAGAAGATCGAGGTCGAAGGCGAGGTCATCGAAGCGCTCCCGAGCACGATGTTCAGGGTGCAGCTCGATGAAGGTCACACGGTTCTCGCCGCGATCTCCGGGAAGATGCGCAAGCACTACATTCGCATCCTGCCAGGCGACCGAGTCAAGGTCGAGCTCTCTCCTTACGATCTCACGCGCGGCCGCATCACGTTCCGTCACCGTTGAACCAGCAGCAAGGAATCACGATGAAAGTTCGTCCGTCCGTCAAACCAATGTGTGAGCGCTGCCGCGTTATCAAGCGGCACGGGCGCACCATGGTGATCTGCGTCAACCCCCGGCACAAGCAAAGGCAGGGCTAGCACTTTGGCTCGCATCGCAGGCGTCAACCTCCCGAACCAGAAGCGTCTCGAGATCGGGCTCACGTACATCTTCGGGATCGGCCAGTCGACCGCGCAGAAGATCTGCAAGGACCTGGAGCTCGACCCCGATCAGAAGATCAAGGATCTCACCGACGATGAGGTGACGAAGCTCCGCACCTACATCGACGACAACGTCGAGGTCGAGGGCGACCTGCGGCGCGAGCGCTCGCAGGCGATCAAGCGCCTCTCGGAGATCGGGTGCTATCGCGGGATCCGTCATCGCCGTGGCCTCCCTGCCCGTGGCCAGCGCACCAAGACGAACGCCCGAACCCGCAAGGGCCCGAAGAAGACCGTCGGCCGCGGGAAGAAGGGGAAATAGATGGCACCTCCCCGTAAAGCAGCGGCCGCTCGCGGGCGTACGCGCCGCCGCGTCAAGAAGAACATTGCGATCGGCCAGGCGCACATCAAGACGTCGTTCAACAACACGATCGTGTCGCTCACCGACCGCGAGGGCAATGTCATTGCGTGGGAGTCCGCCGGTTCGGCCGGGTTCAAGGGCTCACGCAAGTCGACCCCGTTCGCAGCGCAGGTCACCGCCGACAACTGCGCGCGTAAGGGGATGGAGCACGGCCTCCAGAAGGTCGAGGTGTTCGTCAAAGGCCCCGGCTCCGGGCGTGAAACGGCGATCCGCTCGCTCCAGGCGGCGGGCCTCGAGATCCTCGGAGTCAAGGATGTCTCACCGCAGGCCCACAACGGCGTTCGCCAGAAGAAGCGGAGGCGCGTCTAGTGGCCAGAGACCTCGGCCCCAAGTGTCGCCTGTGCCGACGCGAGGGCATCAAGCTGTTTCTCAAGGGCGAGCGTTGCCTGACCGAGAAGTGCGCCATCGAGCGCCGGTCCTATCCCCCGGGAGAGCACGGCCGCGGTCGCATCAAGCAGAGCGAGTACCTGTTGCAGCTGCGCGAGAAGCAAAAGGCGCGGCGCTACTACGGCCTCCTCGAGAAGCAGTTCCGAAACACGTACGAGAAGGCGACTCGCGGCACAGGATCACCGGGCGAGAACCTTCTGCGGATGCTCGAGACCAGGCTCGACAACGTCGTCTATCGGCTCGGCTTCGCCGGTTCGCGCGCGCAGGCGCGCCAGCTCGTCCGCCATGGCCACTTCCAGGTGAACGGCCGCCGCGTCAACATCCCGAGCTTCGCGGTACGCCCGAACGACGTCATCACGTTGAAGTCCGGCAGTGCAGCCGCGCCGCTCGTGCGTGATGCGACCGACCTGACCGCGTCCGTCTCGCCGTGGCTGCAAGCCGACCACGAGGGTCTCGCCGGCAAGGTGCTGCGGTGGCCCGAGCGGGCTGAGATCGACACCCCCGTTCAGGAATCTCTCATCGTCGAGCTCTACTCCAAGTAAACGACGGAGGGCGTGCCCTCCCGACCGTAGGGGCGAGGCGCAGCCTCGACCGGCCCGCCCGCAGAACACGAAAGGATCGTTTTGGCAACTCGTACAAGCCTGATGGACTTCCAGATTCCCCGCATCGTCAGCGAAGAGAGCGACGACCACCGCGGCGTGTTTGCGATCGAGCCGCTCGATCGTGGCTTCGGCTACACGTTCGGCAACTCGCTCCGCCGGGTGCTTCTCTCGTCGCTCGAGGGCGCGGCCGTAACCGCTGTCAAGATCGAGGGCGTCTCGCACGAGTTCACGACGCTGCCTGGTGTGCGGGAGGACGTCACCGACATCATCCTCAATCTGAAGAGCCTGATCTGCCGGCTGCACGGTGAATCCCCCGAGATCGAGGTTCACATCTCGAAGAAGGGCCCCGGAGTCGTAACCGCTGCCGATATCGAGGCTCCTGCCGACCTAGAGATCCTCAACCCTGAGCTCGAGATCGCGCAGCTCGCCGCCAAGGGGAAGCTAGAGATGACCCTCACGATCGGCCGCGGCCGCGGGTACCTTCCCGCCGAGTTGAATCGCAGCTCTGAGACGACGATCGGTGTCATTCCGATCGACTCGATCTTCTCGCCCGTCCGTCGCGTTGCATACGAGGTCGAGGCCGCCCGCGTCGGTCAGCGCACCGACTACGACAAGCTGGTCCTCGACGTCACGACCGACGGTTCGATCGAGCCCCGTGACGCGATCGGCCAGGCGGCAGAGATCCTGATCCGCCAGCTTGCGATCTTCACCGATCTCGACTCGATCGAAGGCTTCAGCGAGGCCGCAATCGAGGCTGCGGCTGAGGCGTCGGTCTCGCACGGGATGGAGAACTTCCCGATCGAGGAGCTCGAGCTGGGTGTCCGCTCCTACAACTGTCTGAAGCGTGTCGGGATCGAGACGATCGGTGACCTCACCTCGAAGTCCGAGGCCGAGCTCGCGGCGATCCCGAACTTCGGACGTAAGTCGGTCGAAGAGGTGCGCGAGACCCTCGCGGCTCATGGCCTGACCTTGAAGGGTGAGGAGCTCGTCTAAATGCGCCACGCGCGTTCGGGAAAGAAGCTCGGCCGAGACTCCGCCCACCGCAAGGCGCTGTACTCGAACCTCGCCGGTGCGCTGATCCAACACGGCCGAATCCAGACGACCGAGGCCAAGGCCAAGGCGGTCAAGCCGTATGCCGAGAAGCTGATCACGCTCGGGAAGCGTGGCGATCTGCACGCCCGTCGGCTTGCCCTCGCCGAGCTCCGCTCGAACGACGTCGTCCACCAGTTGTTCCTCAACGTCGCGCCACGCTTCGCCGAACGGAACGGCGGTTACACGCGGATCATCAAGCTGGGGCCGAGGCAGGGCGACAACGCACCGATGGTTCTACTCGAGCTCGTCGACTACCAGCCCGCCTGAGGCCAACGGCCGGGCCCCGGCTCCCGCGGCGCCAGGGGTCTGACGGAGGCACGAGTACGCTTCGGTCTGCGCGTACGCTTCGATCATGCTGACGATCATCGCGCTCGTCGTGGCTCTGCTGTTCCTCTCGTCACCCTGGAACGTCGTTGTCGTCGTGGCCGCTGCGACCGTGGACGTCGCCGAGACCGGCGTTCTCGTCTGGTGGTCGCGCCGCAGACGCCGGCTCAGCCGGTCGAGCGTCGGTATGGAGGCTATCGTCGGTCGGACGGGCGTTGCGCTCGGCCGTCTCGACCCGGCCGCCCTGGACCCCGTCGGTCAGGTTCGTGTCGCAGGCGAAATCTGGAGCGCTCGGTCGGTCCAACCGATCGATCCGGGCGCCGCTATCACCATCAGCTCCGTCAACGGTCTCGTGCTCGACGTCGAGCCCACGCGGGTACCGTGAGCGCCTGATAGAAACGGCGACCGTGGGGATTCTCAGGCTCACAATCGAATACGACGGCGGCGAGTTCCACGGCTGGGCCCGACAGCCGGGCGTGCGCACGGTCGAAGGCGCGATCACGGCCGCGCTCGATGCCATCTACCCCGGAGGATGGTCGGGGCTCGGGGTCGCGGGCCGCACCGATACCGGCGTCCACGCAACGGGTCAGGTCGCCAGCGTTGTCGTGACAGGAGGCGCACCCGCCGAGAGAGCGGCCTCTGCACTCAACACGGCCTTGCCTCCAGATATTTCCGTGCTCTCGGTCGAAGACGCACCGGAGGGCTTCCACGCCCGCTTCTCGGCCACCGCTCGGTCATATCGCTACATCGTCCTGAACCGCGGGCAGCGTTCGGCGCTCGAGGCGAGGCGATCACTCTGGTGGCCGAGGCCCATTGATCTGCCAAGACTCCGTGCATGCGCCGCCCTGCTGCGGGGCGAGCACGACTTCACGGCGTTCACCCCAGCCGAGACACAGCATGAGGTATTCCTCCGCGTCATCCGCGAGGCAGCCTGGGAACAGCACGGCGACCATCTCCACTTCACTGTCACGGCCGACTCGTTCCTTCGTCACATGGTGCGAACGTTGGTCGGCACCATGCTCCAGGGTTCGCCCGACCGGCTCATCGAGCTGCTCGAGGGCCGGCCGCGACGCGAGGGGGGTGCTACCGCGCCGGCCTGGGGGCTCTATCTCGAGCACGTCGAATACGCAAACCCCTGACGTCGATACGATCGACCTGTGCGGTATCGCGTCATCCTCTTCGACCTCGACGGCACGCTCATCGATTCCGGGCCGATCATCATGGCGTCGATGCGCCATGCCTCTGTCACCGTGCTCGGACGCGAGCCGGACGAGGAACGTGTTCGCGCAGCTATCGGCGGACCCGGCCTGATAGCGCAGATGCGCGAGCTCGACCCCGACCGTGTCGACGAGCTCGTTGATGTCTATCGTGCGCACAACGAGCCGCTGCACGCGACGCTCCACACCTTCGACGGGGTCCTCGAGCTCTTGCCCGAGCTCCGGAGGCGCGGCCATCAGCTCGGAATCGTGACGGCGAAGCGTGTTGCCACCGTGCAACTCGCGTTCGACCGTTTTCCACTCCTCCGCGAGCTGACCGATGTGCTCGTCGGTGCCGAGGACACCGAGCGTCACAAGCCCGACCCCGACCCGGTGCTCGAGGGACTCCGTCGCCTCGGCGCGACGCCTGACGAGGCGGTCTACGTCGGAGATTCTCCTTTCGACATTCGTGCGGGAAGGGCAGCAGGGGCCTTCGCCATCGCCGTCGGCTGGGGGGGCATACATCCCGACGAGCGACTCCTCGACGAAGGCCCTGACGCCCTCGTCCAGCATCCGGAGGAGATCCTGGAGCTTGTCTGACGACGACGCGTCCAACGTCCCGAGAGCGAGAGTCGAGGAGCTGCGGACGCTCGTCGAGCACCATGCATATCGCTACCACGTCCTCGACGACCCGGAGATCGACGACGCCGGTTACGACGCTCTCTACGACGAGCTCCAGGCTCTCGAGGAGGCGTTCCCGGAGCTTGCCTCGGCTGATTCGCCGACGCGTCGGGTCGGGGCTGCGCCGGCGGCCGGCTTCACGAAGGTGGAGCACCTCGCGCCGATGGGGTCGCTCGAGAAGGTAACCACCTCCGAGGCGCTCGAGAAGTGGGCCGCAGACGTGCGCAAGCGCCTTGCTTCGGACGAGCCTGTCGCGTACGTGATCGAGCCGAAGATCGACGGCTCTGCCATTTCGCTCGTCTACGAAGACGGGAGCCTGGTTCGGGGAGCCACCCGCGGCGACGGCTTCCGCGGCGAGGACGTGACCGCGAATGTGCGCGCGATCGAAGCGGTTCCGTTGCGAATGCGCGCGCCGGACGGGGCGTCGTCGCCGGCTCTCCTCGAGGTTCGTGGAGAGGTCTACTTTCCGCTCTCCGGGTTCGCTCGATTCAACAGCGCGCAGGTGGCTGCCGGCAAGAAGCCGGCGCCCAACCCACGCAATGCCGCGGCGGGGTCTCTCCGGCAGCTGAATCCGGCGATCACTGCCGAGCGGCCCCTCTCGTTCTGGACCTACGGTGCGGGCGTCCACGAGGCAGACGCGCCGGACACGCACTTCGAGATGCTCGCGTGGCTGCAGGCGCGTGGCTTCAGGACCAACCCGCATGCCGAGCGATTCGAGACGATCGACGAGGTGGCCACCGCGTGCGAGAGCTGGGAGAGCCGACGAGCCGAGCTCGACTACGAAATCGACGGCATCGTGATCAAGGTCGACTCCTTCGCTCAGCAGGAACGGCTCGGTGCCCTGCACGAGAGGCCACGATGGGCACGGGCATTCAAGTGGGCTCCGTCGACTGCGATCACGACGCTCAACAGGATCCACATTCGCGTCGGCCGCACGGGAGCGCTCAACCCCTGGGCCGAGCTCGAGCCCGTGGCAGTCGGCGGCGTGACCGTATCGACCGCAACGCTGCACAACGAGGAGGACATCAACCGCAAAGACATTCGCGAAGGTGATCTCGTGGTCGTGCAACGGGCCGGGGATGTGATCCCGCAGGTCGTCGGCCCGGCGGGAGAGCACCAACCCGGCACCGGGCCGTGGAAGATGCCGTCGCACTGCCCTCTCTGCGGCGTCGCAGTCGTGAAGCCCGAGGGTGAGGTGAAGCACCGCTGCCCCAATCGCGCCTGTCCCTCGCGCGGGCTCGAGACGCTGATCCACTGGGTCAGTGCGGCAATGGACATCGAGGGAGTCGGCGAGCAATTCGTCCGCAAGCTCTGGGATGAAGGGCTCCTTCGCTCGATGCCCGATCTCTACCGGCTCTCGGCCGAGCAGCTCCTCGAGATCGAGGGGTACGGTGAGATCTCGGCCGCTCGAGCGATCGATGCCATCGAACGCTCGAAGGCGCAGCCGTTCTCGCGGGTGCTTTTCGGGCTCAACATGCCGAAGGTGGGCTGGGTGCTCGCGCGCAATCTCGCCCGGCACTTTGGGAGCGTCGACTCGCTGATCGCCGCGACCCAAGAGCAGTTGGAGGAGGCCGAGGGGATCGGCCAGGACCGTGCCGAGCTCATCGCCGAGTGGTTTTCCGACGACGAGAACCGTGCGCTCGTCGAAGATCTGCGTGGGCTCGGGTTGCAGTTCGAAGTGGGGGAGGCCGACCGCCCCGTCGAAGGCCCGTTGACGGGCCATCGCTACGTGCTGACCGGGACGCTCGAGCGATACAGCCGCGATCAGGCGAAGGCTGCGCTCGAGGAGCGTGGCGCAAGGGTCATGGACTCGGTCTCGAAGAGCACGACCGGCGTGATCGTCGGGGAAAGCCCGGGGTCGAAGGCGGCCAAGGCCGAAAAGCTTGGCGTGCCGATCCTCGACGCGGCCGACCTCGAGAACCTGCTCTCCTAGAGCCTCTATCCGATCTGGCTCGAGGCGAGGATCGTCACGAACCTGTCCTGGGCCGCGCGCGCCGTCCACGACGGGACGGGGCTGCCGTTCTCGAGCACTGCGAACGCGACCGTGCTCCTGATCAGGCCCGACAGCGTGCAGGCGAGATCCGTTGTGCCGGTCTTCCCCTTCACCTTCCCCCGGAGAGCTGGAAGGCGCGTGCTCAGCGTTCCGCTCATGCCCGCCACAGCCAGCGAATTCACGAACGCGGTTCGAATCGTGGGATCGGTGGCTCCCGCCCTGATCACGCCCACGAGCGCCTCTGCCGTGAGCCGGTCGAGGCTCGAAAGCCCGGAGCCGTCGAGCAGTCGGACGCCGGTGATCGGGATGCCGGCATCGCGCATCGTCGCGAGGACGAGCTTGCCACCTCCAGCCGATGTCCCCACGACTCCCGTTGCGGCGAGAAGCTGCTTCAAGAGCATCTCGGCGTAGAAGTTGTCGCTCTCGTGGTTCATCCGCCGGACGATCTGCGCGAGAGGGTCAGACGTATCGGATGCGAGCGACACCGACATGGCTGGGGTAACGCCGAGCCCAGGTCGGCCACCCACCGAGACGCCTTGGCGGACCAGCGCCTCCCGGAGTGCGCGGGCCGCGAGGAGCGGCGGCGAGAGCGCGGGCCAGCCCTGGGCCCGATCGACGATCAGGGCCGAGAGCGGGGGAGATTCGCCGCCCACGAAGTATCGCTTCCAACCGGCTGCGCCGCGCTTCGCGTCGTAGAACGACTCGTCCCCGAGTATCCGTCCGCTGACCGAGCGGATCCCGCGCCCGCGAATCGTGGCCGCCAGGCGCTCCAGGTCGGTCGTTGAGAGGGTCGGATCGCCGAACCCTTTCAGTACGAGATCGCCGTCCCAGGTCGCGCCGGCACGGGCGCCGACGCCATAGACCTCGGTGTGGAAGCGATACCCCACACCGAGACGACTGAGCGCTGCCCAGGAGACGGGGATCTTCTCGTTCGACGCCGGCGCCACCGGCAGTGACTCGTTGTGCGCGAAAACGATCGTGCCCGTTGACATGTCGACCGCGAGAGCGGCGGTTCGTCCAAGCGAGAGCGACGGTGCTGTCAGCGCCTTCGCCAGCTTCGACTCGAGCCCGGCGGGTCCGGCCGCCATCGCTGCTGATGCTGTGGCGCAGGCGAAAGCGGCCAAGGTGAGTACGACAGAAGCCCTGGCCGCAGCCCTCATCAGCTCAACCGTAGATGGTGATCGTGACGGTACGCCGTCCCCAGGCGAGCGCCTGCGCCGTGCTCGGCATCCAGAGGTCGATGATATTCCCCCTGACTGCCGAGCCCACGTCGGCGGCGACGGCGGGGCCATAGCCGGGAATGAAGACGCGTGTGCCCAGTGGAATCACGGTCGGATCGACCGCGATCACTCCTACACCGACAGGGAGGCCACTGGCCGTCCTCCCCGGCAGGTGGTAGGCGACCGCGTCGGCGACGAACGTTCGTGGACCAGCAGGCGTTGGCGGAGAAGCAGTGGGCTGCGCCCCCGGAGCTGTCGTCGTCTGTCCGCCCGGCGTGACGTCCGCCGATGTGCCCGTGGCGGACGCTGTACCGCCTGTACCGACCGTCTGGCTCGCGCTCGCGGTGATGTCCACCGAGACGCGTTCCGCCTCGCGAGCCTGAGCCTGAAGCACAGCGAGACGCTGCGCTGTCAACGACCGGCGTCGTTGCACGGCGGCGATCGTTGCGCGGCGGCCTGCAACGGCTGCGGTGAGGCGCCCCGCACTGTCACGCGCGGCGCTGCGTGAGCGGTTCAGGCTCACTCGCTGATGGGCCAGGCGCACCCGTAGCAGAGCGAGTTGGCGCGTTCGCTGTTCGGCTTCGATCGCGAGCCGTTCGTTCAGTGCCGTGGCGCGTGAAAGCCCCTCGATCCCTGCGACCGCCTCGTCGAGAGAGGTTGCACCGAGGATCACCGAGATGGGGTCGGGCTCGCCCTGGACGTACAGATCGCGCAGGAGAGCTGCAACGCGCTTCTGGGACACCGCTAGTGAACGACGGACGATCGTCGCCTGTCGACGCGCGTCTCCCTCGGAGCGCGCGAGCGCCGCCGAGCGTCGCTCGAGGCGCGACAGATCGGCCTGCGCGCGCGCGAGGGCCGACTCTGCCGCGTACAGGTCGAGGAGGGCTGCGGCCTCGGACCGGCCGAGCGAGGCTGCCTGCGCCCGAAGCGCCGGAGCTGTCTCTGCGACTCCGCCCGATGGTGTCGAGCCGGTGATCAAAACGCCTGCGGCCAGAGCTGCGCCGAGCAGCGACCACCTTCGAGTCAGCGGTTTCACAGGAGGGAGACCGTAGCAAAATTGCCTCCGTCAACGCTATAGAAAACCCCAATTTGCAGGTATTTTATCCGGTTGTCGGTTGCATCCAGCACCAGGCGCTGCTAAGGTTTTGTTCTCGGACGGGTGTCGCCTACTCTGGCATGCCTTTCGACGATCGAACCGGCTCATGAATAGTTCGAGAACGCGACAGGCTCCGGCCATCTTCCTTGCCTCTGCGGCACTCCTTGCGGCCTTGCTCGCAGTTGTGTCCTCTGCGACCGCCAACCCCTCGATCCAATCCAAGCGTGCACAGGCACAGGCCGTGCTGGCGCAGATCCGGCAGTCGGACTCGGAGCTCGAGAAGGCCATCGAGTCGTACAACCTCGCGAACGACCAACTCGCCCAGCTCGACGCCGATCTCAACTCGAACGCCCGCCATCTCGCGGTTGCCCAGGGCAGCCTCGGCGCCGCCCAGGCGCACATCGCAGACAGATTGAAGGCTCTCTATGTCAACGGCGATGGAGGCGGTGCCGTCGAGGTGATTCTCGGAGCGCAGAACCTCGACGACCTGCTCGGGCGGCTCGACATGGTGCAGCGCGTCGGCGACCAGGACGCAAAGGTGCTCGGAGATGTGAAGCAATTCCGGAGCGAGGTAAAGCAGCGCCGCGCGAACCTGAAGAGCGCCCGGATCAAGCAGGCCAGCATCGTCGCCGAGCGTGTCAGTCAGAAGCGGTCGATCGAGAGCCGGTTGGCCGAGCGTCAACGGATGCTCGCCGGGATCCAGACCGAAATCGTGCAGCTTCAGGCGGAGGAGGCTCGTCGTCAGGCGCAACTCGCTGCCGAGGCCCGTGCGCGCTTCGCCGCGGAGCAGCAGGCTGCATCACAGGCGCGGACGCAGATTGCCGACTCTGCAGTCGCAGACTTCACGTCCACGCCCGACACGGGCAGTAGTCCGCTCGATGCCGCGATTCCTGCGCCGCCTCCGTCTCAGTACGGCGGCGTTATCGGCGTGGCGATGCAATACCTGGGGACACCGTACGTCTGGTCCGGCGCCAGCCCCGGCGGGTTCGACTGCTCCGGTTTCGTCCAGTACGTCTTCGGCCAGGTCGGCGTGTCGCTTCCGCACAATGCTGCCGCGCAGTTCGGGTACGGCACTCCCGTCTCGATCGGCGACCTCCAGCCCGGCGATCTCGTGTTCTTCGACGGTCTCGGCCATGTCGGCATCTACATGGGCGGCGGCCAGTTCATCCACTCCCCACATACGGGCGACGTCGTCAAGATCTCGTCGCTGAGCGGCTGGTACTCGAGCACGTTCGTCGGCGCTCGCCGGCTGTAGGGGATGCGGCGGAGCGTCGTCCGCAGGAGTCCGTGGAACGGCCTACGGCTCGTACAGCGAGTCGACCGCTGCGGCGAAGTTCTCCATCACGACGCGGCGCTTCAGTTTCAGGGTCGGCGTCACCTCATCCCGCTCCAGCGTGAAGTCGCGCGGCAGCACCGCGAATCGCTTGACCTGCTCGAACCTCGATCGTTCGCGGTTGACGTCGTCCACGATTGCCTGCACGAGGCTGTGCACACGTTCGTCCGTGGCCAGGGTCTCCATCTCTCCCGCGATCCCCTGAGCCTTGGCCCATTTCTCGATCTCGGCTGGGTCGAGGGTCACGAGGGCCGCAGGATAGGGCCGACGGTCGCCGACGACGAGCGCCTGTGAGATGTACTTGGATGCCTTCAGGTCGTTCTCGATGTTCTGCGGCGCAATATTCTTGCCACCCGCCGTGACGATGATGTCTTTCTTCCGATCGGTGATCGTGACGAAGCCGGCCGCGTCGATCTCGGCGATGTCACCCGTCAGGAGCCATCCGTCGGCGCCGAGCACCGCCCCCGTCGCCTCTGGATCCTTGTAGTAGCCGGCGAATACCGTATCGCTGCGAATCAGTAGCTCACCGTCCTCTGCCAACCGCAACTCGAACCCCGGTAGCGCTGGACCGACCGTCCCGAACCGCCAGCGCTCAGGCGTGTTCGTGGTTGCGGCAGTCGTGCACTCGGTCAGTCCGTAGCCCTCGAGGATCCGGATCCCGATGGAGTCGAAGAACTCGGCGATCTCCTTGACGAGAGGTGCTCCGCCGGAAATCGGCGTTCGCAGGCGTCCACCGAGCTGATTGCGGATCTTCGTGAAGACGAGCTTGTCTGCGACGCGATGCTTGGCGCGCAGGACTCCTCCGACCGACAGGCCGTCTCCTTCCCGCCTGCTGACCTCCCGCCCGACCGCGAGAGACCAGTCTGCGAGCCGTCGCTTCGCTCCCGTCGCGTCGTCGAGTGCGCCGACCACGGCGGTGTGGATCTTCTCGTACACGCGGGGAACGCTCGGCAGCACGGTCGGGCGCACCGTCTTGAGCGCGTTGGCTGTTTGCAGCGGATCAGGGAGAAACGCGATCGCGTACCCGACGTAGGGGCCGGTGAGATGCATCAGGCGCCCGAAGTTGTGCGCCATCGGCAGGTACAGGAGCATCACATCGTCAGCGTGGACGTAGCCCGGCAGGTGGTCGATCACGGCAACCATCGCGTAGTAGTTGCGATGGCGGATCATGCAGCCCTTGGGTGGCCCTGTCGTCCCAGACGTGTAGATGAACGTGAACAGGTCTTCTTCGTCGATCGCGGCCAAGGCATCGTCGAGTGCCGTCGGGTGCTCACTCTTGAACACGATCCCGTCGGCCTCGAGTCCGGGCAGATCGTCGAACGTCAAGACATGGCGCAGGCGCGGTAGCGATGCACGCTCCTCGTCGACCTTTGCCACCTGCGCCGCGTCCTCGCACAGAACCCCCACCGACTCCGAGTGATCGAGGACGTATGCGACGTCCTTCGGTGAGCTGTTGGCGTACACGGGTGCACCGACGGCGCCGACCTGAGCGAGTGCGAAGTCGAACAGCGCCCATTCGAGAGTTGTTCGAGCGAGGGTCGCAAACGCGTCTCCCTTCTGGACGCCGCGGGCCAGCAAGCCGTTCGCGAGGTTCTCGACCCGTTCGGCCGCCTCGGCCCAGCTGACCTCGTGCCAGAGGTCCCCGCGCTGGACGAGGTACGCCGCACCCGCGCGGTTCTGGGCGGCGGCATCCCGCCAAAGACGGCCGATCGTGCGTCCTTCGGTGCTCATCGATCCGCAATCTACTCGCATCTTGCGTGCAGGATCGGCGAAACCGGGGCAGAATGAGGTCGGTCCCCGATCGATCGAGGAGTCATGCGCACGACCTGGAACGGATCACTGACATTTGGGCTCGTCAGCATCCCCGTCGGCCTCGCCCCGGCAACGAAGCCCGCCGCCCGCCAGTCGGACGTTTCTTTCCGACTGTTGCATCGCGAGTGCCTGACGCCCATCAAGCAGAAGCGTTGGTGCCCGCAGCACGACCGTGAGGTCGGCCCTGACGAGATCGTGAAAGGATGGGAAGCGGCGAAGGGCCAGTACGTCGTCGTCGAGGAAGCCGAGCTCGAGGGGTTGGAAGGGCACGACGACTCCAGGTCGATCGAGATCTCGCAATTCGTGCCGGTCGAGCAGGTCGATCCGATCTGGCTCGACCGCACGTATTTTCTCGTCCCTGGAGCGACGCCGGCCCAGAGACGTCCGTATCGACTCCTACTCGAGGCGATGCGCGAGACGGGCACCGGTGCCTTGGGCCGCTTCATCCGCTCGGGGCGTGAGACGCTCTGTCTGATCCGCTCGCGCGGCGACGCGCTCGTTCTCGAGACGATGTATCTCGCCGAGGACGTCTACACCGACGCGGAGATCGCAGAGGCTGTCGGGGAGACGGAAGTGAAGCCTCCCGAGCTCGCGCTCGCTCATCAGATCATCGAGAGCCTCGACGGCTCTTTCGAGCCGGCGGCGCTGACCAGCTCGTACCGACGCGATCTTCGCGCGCTCCTCGAGGCGAAGCTGCAAGGCGGGGAGCTTCCCCTGCCGAGCGAGCCGGAGGAGGAGCGGGCGCCGGCAATCGATCTGCTCGAGGCGCTGAAAGCGAGTGTCGCCGCGGCGAAGACCGGAACGCCCCCGCGATCGTCGAAGTCGAAATCGGCGAAGCAGCCGGCGGCGAAGGCCGCCACCAAGCCGCGCTCCCGCGCTCGCTAGAGACGGACGTCAGGCGCGACCGTCAGGGCTCGGCCGCAAAGCAAAAGGAGGGTGCCCCTCTCCCGGCGGAGAGAGACACCCTCGTCACGTGTCGAGTTCGAGCGCGTCAGGCGTGCTGCGCAACCTGCAGACCGAGCGCTTCCAGTTGAGCCTGGAAGAGATGCTTGTCGATCTTCCCGTGATAGATCGGGACGCCCTCCTCGATGCAGAGCTTGATGATTGCATCGCGGTCGATGCCGAGCTCGTTCGAGAGCTCCTCGGGCGTCAAGTGATTCGCCATTCGTCGCCTCCTTCGAGAATCAAAAAAGCCCGCCGGCGCAAGGCGCTCGGTCGGGCTGATTCGACGCTCGGTTGTCAGTGGCGGGGGTCAACGGGCCCGCCTCCCGAATAGCACCATGATGAACTCAGGATACTCCCGGGACCCGACGTCCGCAATCCTGGGTGACTCGCGGTGGAAGGGCGAGGCTTAGCCTCGCCCCTACGAGTCATACCCGGGAAGACGCACACCGGGGAAATGCGGCTAGACCGGGTTGTCGACCTCGATGTACCGCCACTCGATCGCGAACGTGTCGGCAAGGTGTGCCGCGAGCGCCTGGACGCCGAACCGCTCGGTCGCGTGATGTCCGGCTGCGATCAAGTGAATCCCGAGCTCCCTCGCGGTCGCGAGGCTCGGCTCCTCGGGCTCGCCGGTGAGGAGCGCGTCGAAGCCCTCGTGTGCCGCCTGGATCAAGTCGTACCCTGCTGCACCGGTCGAGACAGCGAGTCGCTCGATCCGTTCCGGGCCGTGCCCGAAGACGAGCGGCTCCCGGTCGACTGCATTCTTCACCCGCTCCGTCAGCTCGCCGATCGAGAGGCCGTCGAGCGTGCACGCAAGCCCAACGCTCCCGAACGTCCCCTCGGGGCTCGCGCCGATCCGCTCGGCGAGCTGTGCAGCATTGCCGAGCGTGGCGTGCGCATCGAGAGCCAGGTGGTACGCGAGAAGTGATGCGTTCGCGGCGAACAGGATCTCGAGCCTGGCTCGCTGGCGCCGGTCGACGACGAGCGGCTCGTTCCGCCAGAAGAGACCGTGGTGCACGAGCACCATGTCGGCTCCTTCAGCGGCGGCGCTCTCGAACAACGCCTGCGAGCTCGAAACGCCGCAGGCGAGGAGCGTCACCTCGTCGGCGCCGACGACCTGTAGCCCGGGCGGCGCAAACTCCGGCCAACGCTCGATATCGAGCAACGCGTTCGCGTACGCCACGATCTCGTCCCTCCCGGCCACGCGCAGAGTGTAGTGGCGGGGAGCCGTGGTCTCGCAGACGGCGTCTGTGCGGCACGACAGCGCTTTCCAGCGTGGAGCGGGTACGCTAGTCAGCGCTCGGGGTGTGGCGCAGCCTGGTAGCGCGCTCCGTTCGGGTCGGAGAGGTCCCCAGTTCGAATCTGGGCACCCCGATATATCCGCAGATCTGGGATCCGCTCGCGCGGATCCCAGATCGCGAGAATCCCTGAAGCCGGGAACCTACGGTTCCCTGTGATCCCTCCCTTCTGGAGGCTAGGGCCGTGGCGTCGTGGCTCGGGCCTATGCTCGTAGGGTGCTCCGGGCCGTCATCTTCGACGTCGACTTCACGCTTTCACGGCCCGGGCCTGAGCTCGGGCCCGAGGCATATCGACGAGTCGGGGCGGAGCACGGACTCGAGCTCGAGCCCTCCCGGTACGAGGAGGCACGCCTTGCTGCTTTCGATGATCTGCGTGCACACCCCGAGCTCGTGCACGACGAGGAGATCTGGATCGCATTCACAGAGGACATCGTCCGCTGGATGGGAGGCGATGCCGCTCGCTCACGCGCCTGCGCCGTCGACATGGTCGCTCGCTGGGAGGTCCACGCCAACTTCGACCTCTACGACGACGTCGTCCCCGTTCTCGAGAACCTTCGCGAGAAAGGACTTGGGATCGGCCTGATCTCGAACGGTCAACGCGACCTCGAGGAATTCGCTCGCCACCATCGACTCGACGTCGACATAGCCGTCGGATCGAAGAGCCATGGCTGGACGAAACCGCACGCCTCGATCTTCGAAAAAGCCCTCGGAGCACTAGGGGTTTCGGTGCTCGAAGCCGTCATGGTCGGCGACTCCGTCGAGGACGACATCGCGGGAGCACGCGCACTCGGAATGCGAGCGATTCTGCTCGATCGAGACGAGCGCTACCCCGAGGAGCCCGAGCGGATCACCGACCTCTTTCAGCTCGCCGGTGCGCTCGAACTGCACGCCGGGGGGTAGATCAACCGTCTATTCTGGGTCGAGCGTGGCTGAGCGTTCCCTCACAGAAGAGCGCCCTGGGCGTGATCGTCAGGCCGCGAGCGAGGAGAAGCGCCGGCTGATCATCGAGGCGGCCGTCCGGGTCTTCGCGCGCGACGGCTACCACACCTCCCGCGTCAGCGACATCGCTGAGGAAGCCGGCATAGCGCACGGCTTGCTCTACCACTACTTCTCGTCCAAGGACGAGGTTCTGGCGACGCTGTTTCGCGAGAACTGGGGGGAGCTGCTCGGCCGCCTGGAGCGGGTCGAGCAGTCGGAAGAGCCTGCCGACGAGCAACTGCGCGGGATCGCCAAGATCCTGCTTCGCTCCTGGCGCAACGATCCCGACCTCGTGCGGGTGATGGTGCGGGAGGTTGCCCGCAGCTCGCATCTACAGGAACAGGTCGACGAGATCCGCGCCGGCTTCGCGACCATCCAAAGGGTGATCGAGAGGGGGCAGAGCGAAGGCGTGTTCCGTACCGACCTCGACCCACGGCTCGCGAGCTGGATCTTCTACGGCGGGCTCGAGGAGATCCTGACCGGATGGGTGCTCGGGCAGCTTCCCGATGGTGACGAGGAGGTTGCCCGTGCAGAGCGGACGATCATCGACGTCGTCTGTGGCGGTCTCTCCGTCCGCAGCGCCGTCGGCGCCTGAGCCACCGTCGAACGCCGGCACCGTCGTCAAGCTCGGCGTCGGTGCCTTCGGCCTGGCGTGGTCGCTGACGACCACAGCTGCCTACCTGCCGCCGGTGCTCGGCGAGTACACGACCTCGACCTCGCTGATCGGCGCCGTGCTCGCAGCCGAAGGTGCGTTCGCACTCACATTGCCCCTCGTGATCGGCCCTTGGAGCGACACCTTCCACACGCCGCTAGGCAGGCGCCGCCCGTTCATGCTCGTCGCGGTGGGGCCGTTGACGTTCTGTCTGGCGCTGATGGCGTTCATGCCGAGCTTGTGGACCACAGCACTTCTCGTCTTTGCGTTCTTCGGCGCGTACTACGTGTACGAGCCTCCGTACCGGGGGCTCTACCCCGACCTTCTTCCGGAGCGCGTCTACGGTCGCGCCCAGGGGGTCCAACACCTCTTCCGCGGGATCGCACTGGGTGGCGGCCTCATTGGCGGTGGGCTGCTCTACCACCTGTGGCAGCCTGCGCCGTTCCTCTTCGCGGCGGCGATCGTGTGCGGCGCCTGCCTCGTACCCGTGCTGTTCCTGCGCGAGGATGGAGGCCACGGTCGCGTCTTCGAAGGAGTGACGACGTATCTCGGGCACTCGTGGCGCGTCCTGCGTCGGAACCCGGACATCGGCCGCTTCCTGCTTGCGAACGCAGCGTGGGAGGGCACATTCGCTGGCGCTCGAACGTTCGTGGTCCTCTACATCACCGTCGGCCTCGGAGAGTCGCTCGCCACGTCGACGCTCGCTCTTGCTGCCGTTGCCGCCGGGTACATCTTCGCGGCGCTCATCTCGGGCCCGATCGGCGATCGATTCGGGCTGGCGCGCGTCATCACGTGGTGCTCGGTCGTCTACGGGCTCGGCCTGCTCGGAGGTGGGCTTGCAACCGAATGGCATGCGTGGTACCTCGCGGCGATCTTCATCGTCGCCGTTTTCGCGGGCGCGGTGATGACGCTGGCGTGGGGACTCCTCTTCAAGCTGATGCCGCCCGACGATCGCGGCGCTATCTCCGGCCTCGCCACGACGACGAAGGGCATCGGTCTGATCTTCGGGACGCTTCTCGCGGGCATTCTGATCGACGTCCTGCGGCCGTATCTCCCGGCGACGGAGGGCTATCAGGTGCTCTGGCCGATTCTCGCCGTCCCGATCCTGCTCGCGGTGCCGCTCGTCGCGTCACTCATCAGGCCCGAAGAGGCGTCGAGCAAACTCACAGCTGGGTCCTAACTTCGGCTGCTCTACTTCCGGCGTAGACCTCGAGTCGAAGGAGAGCGCGTGAGCAAGCGGACGAAGAAGGCGATCGTGATCGGTGCGCTGGCTGCGACTCTCGCCGTCGGTGTCGGCGTAGCCGTGGCCGACGGAGGACTTGGCTTCGGCAACGATCAGCAAGCCTTCGTGAACGATGTCGCCAAGCGTCTGAACGTCACCCCGGCGGAGCTCAAAGCCGCGCTTCAGGGTGCCTACGGCGACCAGCTGGACGCTGCTGTTGCTGCGGGAAAGATCACCAAGGAGCAGGCCGACGCCATGAAGGCGCGGACGAACGAGGGCGGCGTGCCGTTCTTCCATGGTGGCGGACATCGTGAAGGCTTCGGCCACCACGGGCCACTTTCGCTCGACGCGGCTGCCGCCTACCTCGACATGACCCCCGCGGCCTTGCACACGGCACTCGAGTCCGGGAAGACGCTTGCGCAGGTCGCTGAGGCGCAGAAGAAGTCAGTCGATGGCCTCAAGAAGGCGCTCGCGGCGGAGACGAAGACAAAGCTCGACGCCGCCGTGAAGGACGGGCGGCTCACGCAAGCGCAGGCCGACGATGTGCAAAAGCAGATGACCGAGCGCCTCGACGACCTCGTCAACGGTGTCGGCGGCCCTGGTGGTCACCACGGGGGCGGCGAGGGCTTCGGCGGTCCTCCGCCGGCCGGGTGGCAGCCACCGGCCTCGTCGGGTGTTCTTCCCATCCTGCCTTCAGGGTCGCCCATCTAGTCAGCACGGCGAGACTCCTGCCCGACCTCTCCTGGAATGGGTCGGGCAGGAGGGCGCTCGCTCGACGGGCCTGAACTCGTCCGGCGCAGCCCTCCACGCGCCCGGGGGACGCTTTACCGAAACGCCGGCGTACCGGTCAGCGCGTGGCCGACGACGAGCGTGTGCACCTCGTGTGTCCCCTCGTACGTGAGCACGGACTCGAGATTGTTCATGTGCCGGATGACGGGGTACTCGAGCGTGATCCCGTTGCCGCCGAGGATCGTGCGAGCGCTGCGGCACACTTCGATTGCCCCACGGACGTTGCCCATCTTGCCCAGGCTGACGTGCTCGGACCTGAGTGTGCCCGCGTCCTTCATCCTCCCGATGTGGAGCGCCAGCAAGGAAGCCCGGTTGATCTCGAGCGCCATCTCGGCGAGCTTTTGCTGGGTCAGCTGGTAGGCAGAGATCGGCTTGTCGAACACGATCCGCTCCTTGGAATAGGAGAGCGCCTCCTCGAAGCACGCGCGGGCGGCGCCGACGGCGCCGAAAACGATGCCAAATCGTGCCTCATTGAGGCACGACAGCGGCCCCTTGAGTGACTTGGCGCCTGGAAGCATGCAGTCGGCGGGCACCCGAACGTCGTCGAGCACGAGCTCCGACGTGACCGAGGCGCGAAGCGACAGCTTCTTGTGAATCTCGGGCGCCGTGAACCCGGGGGTTCCCTTCTCGACGATGAAGCCACGGATCTCGCCGTCCTCGGTTCGCGCCCAGACGACAGCGATGTCGGCAATCGAGCCGTTCGTGATCCACATCTTGGTCCCGTTCAGAATCCAGTCCGATCCGTCGCGCCGCGCATGCGTGCGCATGGTGCCGGGGTCGGAGCCCGCGTCCGGCTCGGTGAGCCCAAAGCACCCGATGACCTCGCCCGCATGCATTCGTGGCAACCAGTGCTCCTTCTGTTCCTCGGAGCCCCAACGCCAGATCGCGAACATTGCGAGCGATCCTTGGACCGAGACGGCGCTGCGGATACCCGAGTCACCCGCCTCGAGCTCGAGGCACGTCAGCCCATAGGCAACCGCGCTCGCACCGGGAAGACCGTAGCCGTGCAGGTGCATGCCGAAGAGGCCGAGTTTCGCGAGCTCCGAGATCACCTCTCGCGGCAAGATGCCCTGCTCGAACCAGTCACCGACCTCGGGCAGTACCTGCTCACGGACGAACTGCCTCACTGTGTCCCGGATTGCCCGTTCCTCGTCGTCGAGCAACGCATCGATCGCGAGGAAGTCGAGAGGGTCGAGCGCGGGCGGTGCAGCGGTTGAAGCCACGGAAACGAACCTCCGGAGTCGAAAATCCTGGTGACGAAATATAGAGAGAAAGCTTACGCGGCGATCGCGCTCCAGCGCTGCCCGGCCCGCGTCACTCTGATCGGCATGCCGAAGCACGAGCTGAGTGTCGCGTCGGTGAGCGTCTGCGCGACCGCCCCTGCCGCCAACACGCTGCCGTCACGCAGCAACATCGCGTGACTGGTCGAGCTCGGCAGCTCCTCGACGTGATGTGTCGTGATCACGACGGCGAGCGTCGGATCGATGTTCGACAGGCCGGCGAGAGCGGCGAGCAGGAGCTCCCGCCCGGGGAGGTCGAGGCCCGCACCAGGCTCGTCCAGCAGCAAGAGGTGCGGCTGTCCCATCAGGGCGCGGGCGATCAGGGTGCGCTTCCGTTCACCCTGTGAGCAGGTGGCGAAGCGGCGCTCGGTCAGCGGGGAGAGGCCGAAGGTGCCGAGCAGCGCTTCGGCGCGTTCGACGTCGGGCGTCGTCAGCCGCTCCTCGAAGTAGCCGATCGTGCCGGTCGCGCCCGTTCCAATCACCTCCTGCACCGTCAGCATTGGTGCGAACCGCTCGCCGTCACGGACGTCGACGAAGCCGATCTGCTGGCGTAGTCGTGCCACGTCGGTGCGCCCCATCGTGCTGCCGAGGAGCTCGACCTGGCCGCGACTCGGAAAGTCGGCGGCCGCCGCGAGCGCCAACAACGTCGTCTTGCCCGCTCCGTTCGGCCCGAGGAGCGCCCAGTGCTCTCCTGGGCAGACCTCCCACGAGACGTCGTCGAGAAGGGTCTTCCGGCTGCCGCTCTCGTGATGCCAGCGCCAGACCTGAACGCCTGTGAGCCGGACCGCGGGTGGTGGTTGACCAGCCTCCGAGCCTGTCTCTACACTGATTGACTGACTAGTCAATCGAAACAATCCACATCGACATCGTTTCGTGTCGATACCCGGAGGAGCGGTTCATGACCACGGTCGAGACAGGGGTTTCCGGCGGCGTCTCGTTCGCCCTGACCGGCGAGCAGAAGGAGCTGCGCGGCCTCTCGCGGGAGTTCGCGGAGAAGGAGATCAGGCCGCGCGCGGCCGAGTGTGACGAGCATCAGACGCATGCAACCGACATCATCGCCAAGGCGCACGAGATCGGCCTGATGAACGTGCATCTGCCCGAGTCGATCGGTGGGCTCGAACTGCCCTGCTTCGACGGAATCCTCATCAGCGAAGAGCTGAACTGGGGTTGCTCCGGCATCGGCACCTCGATCGTCGGCAACGGCCTTGCAGCCGGTCCGATCCTGATCAGCGGCACGACCGAGCAGAAGAAGCAGTGGCTCGGCCCGCTCGTCGAGGCGCCCATCCTGGGCTGTTTCGGCCTCACCGAGCCCGGCGCCGGCTCGGACGTGTCCGGGATTCAGACGACGGCGATCCGCAGAGGCGATGAGTACCTGGTCAACGGCTCGAAGATGTTCATCACGAACGCCGGTCACGCCTCATGGATGGTCTGCTTCGTGTCGACAGATCCCACGAAGGGGCACAAGGGCCTCTCGGCGTTTGTGATCCCGATGGATGCCCAGGGCGTCATCATCGAAAAGCACCTCGACAAGATGGGCCAGCGTGCGACCGACACGTCTGCCGTTGCGTTTCAGGACGTCGTCGTCCCGGCCGCCAACAGGCTCGGCGAAGAGGGCGAAGGCTTCAAGATCGCAATGCAGACACTCGATTTCACGCGACCCGGGACTGCGGTCGGCGCGGTCGGTGTCGCGCAGGCCGCTTTCGAGCTCGCAGTCGAGTACACGAAGGAGCGTGTTCAGTTCGGGACGCCGATCGCCATGAACCAGGGCGTCAGCTTTCTCGTCGCCGACATGGCAACCGAGATCGAGGCCGCCCGTCTCCTCACGTGGCAGGCGGCCTGGATGATCGACGAGGGCTGGGGCCGCAAGGCGACGAGGTATTCGTCGTTTGCGAAGCTCTTTGCAGCTGACACGGTCATGAAAGTGACGACCGACGCCGTCCAGGTTTTCGGCGGGTACGGCTACATGAAGGAGTACCCGGTCGAGAAGCTCATGCGCGACGCGAAGTTGTTCCAGATCTACGAGGGTACGTCGCAGATCCAGCGGCTCGTGATCGCCAAGGAGATCTACCTGACGTCGTCTGAATAGTCCAGCGGTCGCAGGGACACGACGCTACGGGGGAAGTAGCTAGAATCTCCAATTCGGTGCGCACGGATACGACGATCTACCGCCCGCGCGTGCGCCAGAGCCAATCCTCCCGTCGGATTGTCCTGCGCCGAGTCGTTTTTCTGACGGCGGCTGTCGTGCTGCTCGGCGGGCTGACCGGGCTCGCGTTCGCCGGCTCGCGGACGACGCTTGCGACAGGAACTACGGTCGCCGGCCTCGACGTCGGTGGCCTGTCGGAAGCCCAGGCGGTGCAGATGCTCTCGAGTCGGGGGGCAGCGGTGGAGCGGCAGCCGATCACCTTCACGGCCGGCGGTCAGCGTTTTTCCCTGTCCGCGTCGCAGCTCGGGGTCATGACGGACTGGCGCACGGGTGTCTCGGCAGCGGCGGCCCAGGGCGCAGGTTTCGGTCCGGTCCGCGGCTTCAGGCGCCTCCGAGCGAGGTTCTTCGGCGCTGAATCGACGCCGCCGGTCACCGCGTACAACGCAGCCCTCGACTACAAGCTCGGTCAGATCGAGAGGGCGGTCGACCGGGACGGCGTCGACGCACGACTCGTCCGCAAGGGTCTCACTGTGAGCGTGGTAGACGGCCGGGCCGGGCGGAAGCTCGATCGAGCCCGAAGTGCAGCCGTCATCGTCAAGGCTCTCGGGAGCCTCGATCGGACGGCGCGGGTGGCGCTCCCCTTCGCAGCGACCGAGCCGAACGTCAGCGGTGCCGAGCTCGCGCGGGCCGCGGCAGAGGCGCGCACCGCGCTCTCTGCGCCAATCCGACTCGCGTACGGGGAGACACGCTGGCGCGTGCCGCGCTGGCGGATCGCGCCTCTGCTCGCGTTCCCGACCGGCGGCAGCACCCACGTTTCGATTTCGGGAACGGGCGCCGAGAAGTATCTCGAGCGGCTCTCCGGAGCCGTCTCGCGCACGCCACAGGACGCGCGATTCCAGGTCACGGCGACGGGCAAGATCGTGGTCAAGCCATCCGCTCCCGGACTTCTGCTGGACATGCCTGCAACTGCGAAGGCGATTGCCGCTGCGGCGTTCTCGCCCGATCAACGGACCGCAGAGCTCGTCGTTCGGGTCGCTCAGCCAGAGCGCACGACCGAGATTGCGAAGACGATGGGGATTACCGGCGTTGTCTCCTCGTACACGACGACCTACGGCGGCACGCCCGGCCGTCTCAACAATGTTCAACTCGTGGCGAAACTCATCGACGGCACTCTGATCAAGCCTGGTGCAACGTTCTCGTTCAACGACACGACGGGGGAGAGAACGGCCGCAAAGGGGTTCCAGGAAGCCCCGGTGATCATCAACGGCGAGCTGCAGAACGGCCTCGGCGGCGGAATCTGCCAGGTCTCGACCACCGTGTTCAACGCTGCGTTCGATGCCGGATTGCCGATCTCTGCCCGGACGAACCACGCGCTCTACATCAGCCACTACCCGCTCGGCCGCGATGCGACCGTCAACTATCCCGATCTCGATCTACGGTTCTCGAACGATTCGGATCATTGGTTGCTCCTCCGAACCTTCGTCGGAACGGGCTCTCTGACCGTGAACCTCTACGGCACGCCTCTCGATCGCCGCGTGGAGAGCACGACGGCGCCGCTCGTCGAGACAGGGCCTGCGCCGATCAAGGAGACCGACGATCCGTCGCTCGAGAAGGGCAAGCGGGTGGTGGACGAGTTCGGCTCACCGCCGCGCGAGACGAGTGTTCGGCGGCTCGTCTATGCCGCGAACGGCACGTTGCTGTACGACAACACCTGGCGGTCGTTCTACGTCGGGGAGCCGTCGCTCGTCCGGGTCGGCACGAAGGCGAAGGAGAAGCCTGCCGCCAAGCCCAAGAAGCCGACCACGGCCAAGGGCGGCGCTCCGGCAACGTCAGTGCCGGGGGAAGGCAGTGTGACGCCGGTCGATCCGACCGCTACGACCGCAGCTCTGCCGTAGCGATCGCCTCGACGAACCAGGGTGGGACGCGCGTCGGCTGTCGCGTCGCCGAGTCGACGGTCGCATGGAGTGTCTCCGCCGTCGCCACGACCGTCCCTTCGCGCTCGATCACGTACTCGTACCTGAAGCGGGCTCCGCGAACGTCGACACAACGGAGGTGGATCGTGAGGACATCGTCGAACGTCGCAGCAGCGCGATAGTCGACGCGCACGCCCGTCGTCAGCGCCTCGATCCCCTGAGCCTGGATCGAGCGATACCCGCCCGCGTGGTCGGCGAGGTACGCAACGCGGGCGACCTCGAGCCACACGACGTACGAGGCGTGATGAGCAATCCCCTGGGCGTCTGTCTCGGCGAAACGGACGCGGACCTCGTACGCGCTATGGAATCCTTCCGGCACGAGGCAACAATACGGGCGTCTTGGGCGCTGCCGTGGTATGACTGACCTATGCAAGAAACGACGAAGATCTCCAAGGACGACCGCGACGTGATCGCACGACTCGCCGATCGTGGCGAGCAGACGATCTCGAGGCTCGCCGACCTGCCCGGAGGGTCGAAGGCCCTGAAGGCAGTCAACGACCTCAGGACGCGTGTCGACGAGCTCGGCAAGAAGGTGCGTGGTATCGATGTGCTCGAGAAGCGCGTCGCGAAGCTCGAGAAGGAAGTTACTGCGTTGAAGCGGACGCAGAAGCCGAAGACGCCGCCGCCTCGTTAGCCCGCTTCTCGGGTATTCCGTGTCGGCACGTAGAGCCGCAGCGCACCCGGCTTGACCTCGAACCGCGCCGGTGTCGTACCCGGCTGCTCCCCGTCGAGCTCGACAGGAACCGGCTCGTCGGTTTCGACCGTCACGACCCGCCCGCGAAGCCCCTCGGCCTTGGGATGCGGCAAATGCGTGCCGCGGTAGATCTTCGGCATCGTCAGGAGGAGATCACGCTTCGTCACGTCGCCGATCGTGACCACGTCGAGTAGCCCATCACTGGGAGACGCGTCGGGGCACATCTTCATGCCGCCCCCGAAATACCTTCCGTTTGCCACGACGACGTCGAACATCCTGCCGCTGCGGCTCTCGCCGTCGACCGTGACGCGCGTCTCGACCGCTGACCAGCCGGTGAAGACCGCGAACGTCGCCCAGAGGTACGAGGCCTTGGCCCCGAGCGCCTTGGAGCTGTCGTTGGCGCGCTGAGCGATCGCCCCGCTCATCCCGGCGCTGGCCACATTGGCGAACGCCGCCTCGGCGTCGTGGCCGTCCCAGGCACGGTAGAAGACGCGGCCGAGATCGATCGTTCGCACCTCGCCGTCGAGAGCGATCGCGACGGCGCCCGAGACGTCGTTCGGAATCCCGAATGTCCGCGCGAAGTCGCCACCGGTTCCCCGGGGGATCAGTGCGACGGCCGGTGCGCGGTCGAGGTCGGCGAGACCGTTCGCGACCTCGTGCACGGCGCCGTCGCCGCCCACGACCACGAGTCGGCGGGCGCCCGCGAGCGCGGCTTCCCGGGCAAGCTGACCGAGGTGGCCGCGGCGTTCGCTCAGGAGCGCGTCGCCTTCGAGCCCGGCATGAGCGGCTTGCCTCGCGATCTCCGGCCAGCGTTTGCCTGTTGCGCCGTTCGCAGCGGCCGGATTGACGAGAAAGACGGTCTCGCTCACATCACGACGCAGTCACGGTGTGCAGCGCAAGCTCGGTCATCTCGTCGACTGCCTTGCGCATCTCCTCGTCGCTGATCCGCACGAACTCGCCCTCGACGACGAGGTCGCTGACGATGAGCATGCAGCCCGTTCGGATCTTCCTGAGGGCCCCGAGCGTGAACAGCACCGCTGCCTCCATCTCGACGGCGAGAATGCCTCGATCGGACCAGCGGCCGGCAATGCCGGAATCAGGGTTGTAGAAGATGTCACTCGTCACGATGGGGCCGACCCGGACGGGTTTTCCCAGGTGTTTCGCCTGGTGCACCGCTTCGTGGAGGAGACCGAAATCTGCGGTTGGAGCGTGTGGCTCGGCGAGCACGTAATGGGAGGCGGTCGCATCCGCACCGGTCGCTGACAGCGCAATCACGAGGTCACCCATCGCGAGATCGGCCTGAAGGCCACCGCATGTCCCGACACGCACGATCTTCTGGACGCCGAGCTGGACGAGCTCCTCGATCACGATTGCGGCCGACGGGCATCCCATCCCACTCGATTGCACGGATACCGGCTTGCCGTTGAACGTCCCGGAGAAGCCGAGCATCCCCCTCTCGCTGTTTCGCTGCACCACATCGCCGAGGAAGGTCTCGGCGATGTACCTGGCGCGGAGCGGATCGCCGGGCAGAAGGCAGGCTTCGGCGTAATCGCCGGGGTTGGCACGAACATGAATTGGCATGGTGGCAAGCGTACGGATTCCCACGGGAGAGGAGCGGAGGGAAGGTGATGTCTAGAGTTCCGTTCCGATGGGCAGGAAGCTGATCGAACCGTCGCTCGAGCAGATCCTCCGCTTCTGCGCGGAGGCACCGATCGAACGCGTCTTTCTCGAAGATGTCGCGCGCCGCCGGCAGGGCCGCTTCGCCGCGCTCGCCGATGGCAGTGGAGACGTAACGGCCCTGTGTCACCTCGGCAGCAACCTCGTGCCCTCGGGATCGGGTTGTGAGGCCTTTGCCAGCCTGGCGGCGAAATCGGGAGCGCGGATGTTGATCGGCGAGGCCGGGGCCGTCTCCGAGCTGTGGGGCGCCGCCCGCAAGAAGCTGCCGAAACCCCGGCTCGATCGCCCGAACCAGCCCGTGTACGCGATCACCGAGTCGCCGCCCGGCGGAAACACGGGCCTGCGGCAGGCGACCGTGTCAGATCTCGACTTGCTGATCCCCTCGTGCGCGGCGGCCCATCACGAGGAGCTCGGGGTCGACCCGTTGCGTCGTGATCCCAGCGGCTTCCGCTGGCGCACCAGAACGCAGGTCGAAGAGGGGCGCTCGTGGCTGTGGACTGAAAACGGGTTGATCCGGTTCAAGGCCGAAGCGTCAGCCTGGACCCCCGAGGCAGTGCAACTCCAGCAGGTTTGGACCGACCCGCCTCTCCGCAGGCAGGGCTTCGCAGCGAGGGCACTGCGTGATCTGATCAGGCTGCTGCTCGTCGACACACCCACCGTTTGCCTGTTCGTGAGAACCGAAAACACGGCCGCGATCCGGCTCTACGAGTCCGTCGGCATGCACCACGTCCTCGACTACCGGTCGGTTCTCCTGTGAGGACACTGATCCTCGCCCGCCACGCGTACGCCACGTCGAACGCGGGAAAGACGGTCAATGCTGTTCCCCCAGGGGCCTCACTGTCTGAGGTCGGCATCGAGGGGGCCCGTACCCTCGGCCGCCTGCTCGCCGACGAGCCGATCGACCTCGGCGTCAGCTCGCGCCTGCTCCGGACGCAGGAGACGCTGGCACTCGCTCTCGGCGATCGAACCGTCCCGACGATGGTCGAGACGCTCCTCGACGAGATCGATTTCGGCTCGTTCGAGGGAGGTCCGCTTGCCGCTTACCGCACCTGGGCGTGGGGACATACACCCGATGCAGACTGCCCCGGGGGAGGTGAGAGCCGCGCGCGCGCAGCCGTCCGGTTCGCTGACGGCCTTGTCGCGCTGCTCGGACGGCCCGAGGCCACGGTGCTCGCAGTCAGCCACGCAGTGCCAGTCCGTTACGTGCTCGACGCGTCCGACGGAAGCTTCCCGGCGGCCCGGGTAGAGTATGTCCCGCATGCGACGCCGTACCGACTCGAGCGAGAGAGCGTCGAGCTGGCTGTGGAGACGCTGCGCGACTGGGCTCGAGAGCCCCGCTTCTCGGATACCCCATTTGGTGGATGACCGGCATCCGCGCGCCAATGCATCCTTCGGCATGACCGTGCGGCGTCTCTCTGCTCCTCTCGCAGCCCTCGTGGCCGTCCTCGCCCTCGCCGCAGCAGGTTGCGGCGGCTCAGCCGTGGCCATTCCGGAGCTGACAAGCCTGACTCAGGTGGCGCAGACCAGCTCCGCCGCGGAAACGGCGCGGTTCGCGCTCACGCTCGAAATGACCATGCCGGGTACCGATCAAAAGCTGTCGTTTGGCGCCGAAGGTGGATTTGACACGCCCGCCAAGCGGGCGCAACTGACCTTCGATCTCTCATCGCTCGCCGAGCTGTTCAAGACCATCGGATCGAGCTTCGGAGGGACGATGACGGGCGACCTCGGCTCGCCGGAGGACTGGAAGCTCGAGGCGATCCAGGACGGGGACACGACGTACATCAAATTCCCGCTGCTCGCGAAGCAACTCCCGGCCGGCAAGACCTGGATCAGGGGCAACGCGAAGGAACTGTCGAGTGCCGACGGGGGCCAGCTGAGCCAGTTCGGCTCTTTCGCCGGTACCGACCCGCGGGACACCTTCGGGCTGTTGAAGGCGGTCTCGGGCTCCATCGAGCTCGTCGGGAGCGAGAAGATTCGCGGTGTCGAGACGAACCACTATCGGGCTGCCGTCGACACGGCGAAGCTCGAAGCGCTTGTGCCCGCCGCTCAGCGCCAGAGCCTCGGCGGGCTGGACCAGGCTGCCAAGCAAGCAGGTCTGACGGCGCTGCCGCTCGATGTCTGGATCGATGCGGAGCAGCGCGTTGCAAAGCTCGCGGTCGACCTCGACGCGAAGCAGCCGGGCTCCGAGGAGCCGGTGAAAGCCTCACTCGTGATCGAGCTCTACGACTACGGCAAGCCGCTCGATCTCGCGCTTCCTTCGGCCGACGAGGTCGTCGACGCGGCAACCCTGAAGAAAACCCCGTAGGGGCGAGGCGTAGCCTCGCCCTCAGGCGAAGCCTCGCCCACCCACGGGTGCTTCAGTCACACTAGTCGTGTGGCGACGCTGCTGACTGCGCGAATCGAGGCGTTCATCCGCACCCACGACCTGATCGAGCCGGGTGGCGGTGTCGTCTGTCTCGTCTCGGGCGGTGCCGATTCGACGTGTCTCTGGCACGCCCTCTCGACACTCGGCTACGACGTGTCCACCGTTCACGTGCACCACGGTGTGCGTGGCGATGCCGCCGACGCGGATGCCGAGCACTGTGCAACCGTGATGGGTGCTCGCGTGATCCGGGTCGAACCGGCTGCGACGGAGGCGGCGATGCGCGCTCTCCGTTACGACGCGACCGATGGTGTCGGGCTTCGCGCCACGGGGCACACAGCGTCGGACCAGGCCGAAACTGTCCTCTATCGGATCGTCGCGAGCGGCTCGACACGCGGAATCAAGATCCGTCGTGAAGACGGCGTCGTGCGCCCGCTGCTTGCCATCACGCGTGACGAGACAACCGCATATTGCGTGGAGCGCGGGCTTCCCGTTCGTATCGACGCGACGAATCCGGAGACGACGCGCGGGTTGATCCGGGATCAGATCCTGCCGCTGCTGCACCGTCTTCATCCGGGCGCCGAAGCGAACCTGCGTGCCCTGGGCGACGAGCGGCCTCGCCTGCCGCGAGGTCTCGAGGACGCGCTCGTCCAGCTGCTCGGCTCGCGCGCCGGCACGAAAGCTGCAGACCTCGGCGGCGGCGTCCGCGCGGTGCGTGAATACGCGACTCTACGTCTCGAGGGCTCCGTCGAATGGGGGCCGTGGACGCTCGAGACTGCTCGAGATGATCTCGAGGTGCGAGCAAGGCTGCCGGGGGATCACCTGGCAGGACGCCGCAAGAAGGTGCAAGATCTCCTGGTGGACGCGAAGGTGCCGAGGGCGGAACGTGAGAGCTGGCCGGTGGTCGTCTGTGCCGATGAGGTCATTGCGGTACCGGGCATCGCAGTAGCACCAGGATGGGACGGGGCCGTGACGGCGCGGAGAGCCCGATGACGGAAGCGGAGATGACCGACGTCAGCCACGGGGTCGGCGAGATCCTCATCGACGAGGCATCGGTCAGCGCCCGCGTCGCAGCGCTCGGAGCCGAGATCTCGGCCGACTATGCCGGTCGCGACCTGCTGCTCGTCGGTGTTCTCAAGGGTGCTGTGTTCTTCATGGCGGATCTGATGCGCGAGCTCTCGATCCCGTGCGAGATCGATTTCATGGCGATCTCGAGTTACGGGGCGGCGACGGATTCGTCCGGCGTCGTCCGGATCCTCAAGGATCTAGACATCAACATCGCCGGTCGCGACGTGCTCGTGGTCGAGGACATCATCGACTCGGGCCTCACCCTGTCGTACCTGATGCGAAACCTGAGGGCACGCGAGCCTGCCTCACTCGAGGTCTGCGCGCTGCTGACGAAGCCGGAGCGGCGTGAGATAGAGGTGCCGGTGCGGTATGTGGGCTTCGATATCCCGAATCGGTTCGTGATCGGATATGGGCTCGATTTCGCCGAGCGCTACCGCAATCTCCCCTATATCGGGGTTCTGCACCCTGATCTGATCCCCGGCGCGGCCCACTAGAGGCTCTCCGCGCTTCGGTCCCGCTGCGGCCGGCCCGATCCGGGCTCAGACCACGCTGCTACCCTCTCGGGTACCCGTGAATCGCTTTTTCCGCAGCGCGCTGTTCCCTCTGGTCGTGATCGTGCTGCTCGTGTATCTCGCGAGCCAGACGCTGATCCCGAAGAAGGGCAACCAGGCGAAGCTCACCTACTCCGAGCTGATCACGCAGGCCAAGCAAGGGAACGTCAGCGAGGTCAAGTTCAACCCGAACCGCCAGTCGATCAGCGCCACGCTCGACTCGGGCCAGAAGGTCAAGGTCAACTACCCGACCCCACAGTCCCAGATTCAGTTCCAGAACGTCCTCACGGCGAACAACGTCAAGTTCGACTCGAAGGGCACCGGCACATCGACGTGGGTCGCGCTCCTCACCGGACTGCTGCCGATCCTGCTCCTCGTCGGCTTCTGGATTTTCCTCATGAACCAGATGCAGGGCGGCGGCTCCAAGGTGATGAGCTTCGGCAAGAGTCGGGCGAAGCGAATGTCGCCCGACTCGCCGAAAGTCACGTACAAGGACGTCGCCGGTGCCGACGAGGCTGTCGAGGAGCTCCACGAGATCAAGGAATTCCTCGAGAACCCGAAGAAGTTCCAGGCGCTCGGCGCGCGGATCCCGAAGGGAGTGCTCCTCTACGGACCACCCGGCACCGGCAAGACGCTTCTCGCTCGTGCCACGGCCGGCGAGGCCGGTGTGCCGTTCTTCTCGATCTCTGGCTCTGACTTCGTCGAGATGTTCGTTGGTGTCGGCGCCTCGCGGGTGCGCGACCTGTTCGAGCAGGCAAAGCAGGCAAGCCCCTGCATCATCTTCATCGACGAGATCGACGCCGTCGGCCGCCACCGTGGCGCCGGGATGGGTGGCGGTCACGACGAACGCGAGCAGACGCTCAACCAGCTCCTCGTCGAGATGGACGGATTCGAGCAGAAGGACAACGTGATCCTGATCGCCGCGACCAACCGTCCTGACATCCTCGATCCGGCACTGCTGCGGCCCGGGCGCTTCGACCGCCAGATCGTCGTCGACCGTCCCGATCGCAAGGGTCGTCGAGACATTCTCGAGGTGCACTCGAAAGGCAAGCCCCTGTCGAAGGATCTCGACCTCGACGTTCTTGCGGCGCAGACGCCGGGCTTCACCGGCGCCGACCTCGCAAACGTGATCAACGAGTCCGCTCTCCTCGCCGCGCGACGCGGTGTCAAGACCATCGGCCAGGACGAGCTCGAGGAAGGGATCATGCGTGTGATCGCCGGCCCCGAGAAGAAGTCGCGCCTGTTCTCGGAAAAGGAGCGGAAGATCACGGCCTACCACGAGATGGGCCACGCGCTCGTCGGCTACTACCTCGAGGGAACGGATGACGTGCACAAGATCTCGATCGTGAGCCGTGGTCAGGCGCTCGGATACACGATTTCGCTCCCGAGCGAGGACCGGTACCTGACGACCAAGGGCACGCTGATGGATCAGATGGCGATGACGCTCGGCGGGCGTGCGGCCGAGGAGCTCGTGTTCCACGAGGTCACGACCGGCGCGGCGAACGACCTGGAGAAGGTCACCCATACCGCGAAGCAGATGATCATGCGATTCGGGATGAGCGAGAAGCTCGGCCCGCGCGTGCTCGGCCGCGACCATGACATGCCGTTCCTCGGTCGTGACATGGGCTCTGCGCCCGACTACTCAGAGGAAATCGCGCGCGAGATCGACGATGAGATTCGTCGCGTGATCGAGGAGGCGCACGACACGGCAACTCGCGTCCTGCGCGAGCATATGGACGAGCTGCACAACCTTTCGCTCATCCTGATCGAGCGTGAAACAGTCGACAAGGATCAGTTCGAGCGGCTGCTCGCCGGTGAGGCGGAGGCGACCGTGTTCCCCGAGGAGGTCACGCCGGTTGAGCCGCCTGCCTCCGACGAGACCCCGGAGAAGAAGCCGGTCCTGCGGCCCTCACCCCGGACGATCCCAGGAGCTGCAATGCAGCCGCCGCCGCCCGAGGGCGCTGGCGGCTGATCTGCCCCGCAGATCAATACTCCCGTAGCCGGGATTATTGATCGCGACGATCCCTGAAGCTGGGAACCTACGGTTCCCAGCGATCCCTCCCTCTCGTGCCTCGGCGGGGGTCTATTTCGATTGACTGCTCTCAGCTTCTTTGGGCTTCGTGGGCTGCCCGTGCGAGTAAGCCGACCGCGCCGACAGCTGCAGCGGCTCCGATGAGTTCGATGGCGAAGCCGCCTGTGCGCAATACGTCGATCAACGCGACGAGCGCGCCCCCCAGGATCAAGACGACCAGGACGAGCACGGCAACGGTGCCGACGCGCCAGGCAACGGCGCCTGCTTCCTCAGTGACAGCGCTCCGCGCCTCGGTTGAGAGGTACGCCAGCTCGCCGATCGCCAGCAGCGCCGCGCCGACGACGGCTGCGCGGGTATCGAGCGCCGGGTCGTCTACGACGAGAATCACCGCGTACCCCGCGCCGAGGAGCGCAAGCACGCCTCCGATGGGCACGGTCTGGCCGACGGCGAGAGTGACGCCGAGTCCGGCGACGGCAAGTGCCCCCATGAGCTCGACGGGCCATACGGCCTCAGGGCCTGCAATGACTGCCAGCCAACCGGCGAGGCACGCCGCGACCGCAATCGAGCCCGCCCCCAGGGCTATCGACGTGAGCTTCGGGCGGGTCGACGGTATGCTCTCACCCCCTCCAGCGCGGCATCGAGTGGACACCCGTCGCTCCAGCGGGCGACGGCAACGCCGGCGAGCTCGAACCGCGACCGCAGCTCGGCTCGTTGCAGGAGCCAGAGCCGATAGGCGAGCCGGTCGATGCCTTCTCCCGGCACGACGAGGTCTTCGGGCGAGACCTCGACGACCGCGAGATCGTGACCGCGTGCACGGAGGTCGAGCAACGCCACGATCGACCGCTCGTCGAGGAGTGGCGTGATAGCGATCACGAGGGCCTTCGGCGGCAGTGCGCGAGCCGGGATGATGTTGACGTCCTTCCACGCATAGCTGAACTCGACACCGGTTTCGAGGAGTGCGTCGATCAAGCGGTAGCGCTGGACGAGCCCTCCGCGGGGCTCGAGCCACCGCAGGATGCCTCCGAACGTGACGAGACCAACACGGTCGCGACGCTGGAGGTAACGGCCCGCGAGCGTTGCCGCGGCCCGCACGGCGCGCTCGAGCGTGCCGTCTGCCTCGATGCCGCCGCGCGTCTCGGCAAAGCTGTCCAGAAAGAGGACGACGTCGGCATTCCGGTCGGGGTGTCGCTCGTTTACGACCAGTTCGCCGCGGCGGGCGCTGGCCCGCCAGTTGACCGACCGCAGGCGATCGCCGGGAACGAAGCCGCGCGTGTCGGCGAACTCGAGGCCTTCGGCACGCACACGCGCGACGAGGTCGCCTGACGCGAGTTGTGTCTCGAGCGGCGCCAACAGGCTTTGCAGGAGCTCCGGGCGAGGGTAAATGCTCAGCCGGTGAGGGAGTGCGACACGCCACTCCCAGGTGAGCATCCCGATGCGTCCACGCGCGCGCAGGCGAATGTCGCCGAGCGCGACCGACCCCCACCGCTCGCAACGAAGTGTCAGTGGCAGCGTCCGCTCTTCCGCGGCGCCGAGGCGGATTCCACACGGGATGTCTCCTTCGACGACCTTCAAACCCCGGGGAATGAGCAGGTTGATCTCGAGCAGGTCGATCGCGGAGCGTGCATTCACTTCGAGCTCTGCGTCGATCTCGTCCGTCTCGAGGGCGCGGTCACGATCGACAGAGAGCCGGATGCCGACGTCCGGCCGCTTCTCGAAGAGGAGCCCGGCCGCGACGACCAGGGCGAACGGAGCCGCGAGGACGACGAGCTCCGGGCGGCGGAGCGCCAGGGCTCCGATCAGGCCGAGCGCCGCCAGGCCGACGTACGGCACGAGCCGTGGTGACGCATACGGCGTCACGTTTCCGTCACCTCGGAGCGACGTCCTCGGCGGCGGGGGTCGGCACCGCCGCCAGTGTCTCCCGGACGACATCCTCTCCTGAACGTCGTTGCACCCAGAGCTCCGGCTTGAGGACGAGGCGGTGGGCGAGTGCGGGGACAGCAACGGCCTTGACGTCGTCCGGGGTGACGAAGTCGCGACCTGCAAGCGCCGCGTGGGCCCGGGAGAGCTTCAGGAGCGCCAGGCTGCCTCGCGGGCTCGCTCCGACGGCGAGGCTCGAGCTCTCGCGCGTCGCAGCCACGAGCTGGACGATGTAGCGGCCGACGGAAGGCTCGATGTGGACGAGCTCTACGGCCGCCTGCATCTCGAGCAGCGTCTCGCGGTCGATGACCTGTGAGATCGTGACGTCGTCACCACGCCGTTCGATCCGACGGGCGAGCATCTCCCACTCGGCCGCTGCATCCGGATAGCCGAAGCCTGTGCGCAGCAGGAATCGGTCGAGTTGGGCCTCGGGTAGCGGGTAGGTGCCCTCGTACTCGATCGGATTCTGCGTGGCGAGCACCAGGAACGGCCGCTCGAGCTGCCGGGTAAGGCCATCCGTTGTCACCTGTCGCTCCTGCATCGCCTCGAGCAACGCAGCCTGCGTCTTCGGCGGAGCACGGTTGATCTCGTCGGCGAGCAGGATGTGGGTGAAGATAGGCCCGGAGCGGAACTCGAACTCGTTGTCACGCTGATTCCAGATCGAGGAGCCGGTCACATCGGCGGGCAGGAGGTCGGGTGTGAACTGGACGCGGCTGAAGCCAAGGCCGCTCGCCTCGGCAAAGGAGCGTGCGGTTAGCGTCTTCGCGAGCCCGGGGACATCCTCGAGGAGGACGTGACCGTCGCAGAGGATGCCGAGGAGCACCAGCTCCAGCTGCTCTCGCTTGCCGATGACCGCGCGCTCGACTTCGTCGACGACACGACCGCCCTGCTCTGCCGCGTCCCGGATCTCCATCAGATGTGCTCCAGCGTTGAGACAACGTGCTCGAGGCGAGCTGGCTCGATGCCGGTTCCGATGCGGTCTATCGGCTGGGGACGGTCGGGTCTGACGAGCTCCCAGACATCGTCCCCGAGCACGATTCGCGCGCGCTCTGGATCCTCCTCGAGGTCGATTCCGCGGCGCGACGAGAGGAGGCCACCAGCGAGCTCGATGAGGGTGGGGCGGAGAAAGAAGTGCACGTCGAATGCGGTCGATCCTGCCATCGAGACCTCGCGCTCGAGACGGGCGAGTGCGGCGGGACGCGTGGTGGCTGCCGGCGGCTGTCGAAGGCTCATGACGAACGGCGACGGCGTGCTCGGGTAGGCGGCCCGCACCAAAGCCAGGAACGCCAGTAGGGCGACGGCGAGCGCGACGAGGAGCCACACGTGGATCTCCAACTCCGCTCGATCAGGAGCAAGAGCCACGGCCACCCCCAGCCCGATCGTCGGGAGCAGCAATAGCTTGGCTACCTCTCTGGTGCGCCGCATCAGCGGGCAGACCCGAACGTTGCGGCGGCCATCGTGCTTTCATGCTCGGCGAGGAGCTCGGCCGCACGGAGTTCCTCGAGGACGGCCTCGAGAGCCTCGATTGCTTCCTGCTTCATCTCGGGTGCCACGTCATGTGACGAGAACTTGGCCCACGCGAACAGCGCCGTCAAGCGGGATGTCGCTCGCCGACTGACCTCGATGTCCGAGAAGATGCGTTGGAGGTACTCATCGGGCGCTTCCGCCGGCCCTCGTGGGAGCCCGTAGGCGCCGAGCGCTCGCTCCATGCGGGCGTACGCGGCGATCACGGCGCGCCGCGTGTCTGTCTCGGCTCGGAGGTCATCGAGCGTCTCTTCGAGCACGTCCGCCAGAGCAGGCAGGAGCGATTCCGGGTCGCTCGAGAGTCGACGCCGCCGTGCACGATGTGACCGATACCACGCAGCACCAATGACGGCCAGCAACACGAGGACGAGGAGCACAGGCCCAGTTGCGAACTCGGGCTGGTACCTGGTGGCCACTCCCCGTCCCGCGCCGACTCCGAGGTTCGGAGGATTGAGCCCGACTCCGCGCGCGTCACTTCTACTGCCGTGCGCCGTGAACCAGCGCACGGCAAGCCCGAAGAGCCCGACGACGAGCACCAATCCGACGATCGATTTCCACGTGCGCGGTCGAGAACGGCTTGCGCGCACGTCGGCAGCGACGTCTCTGCGAGGGAGAAGGAGGTAGCCCCACAGGAGCACTCCGAGCCCCATCAGAAGCAGGAAGAGGCTGAAGACGACGTCGAGCACGCGATCGGAGGGGCGACGAGCACCTCCCGAGCCGGTAGGGACGGAGCCCGTCGATGCGACCGCGACTGCGAGCAGCAGGAGGACGAGGACTGCGAGGGCGAGCAGTGGGCGTCGTCGCGAGCTGCTCATGGCGCTACCCTCCATCGCCTGGTGAGACGTCCCCCGCTCGAGGAGTGTTGGCCGCGCCCTTCGGTGATGGGTGTCGTCAACGTGACCCCTGACAGCTTCTCCGACGGGGGTGCAAATGTCGACCCCGCGATCGCCGTGCAGACGGCCAGGCGGCTCCTTGCCGAAGGTGCGGCGCTCGTCGACATCGGCGGCGAATCGACACGCCCTGGCGCCGACGCCGTGTCACTCGACGAGGAGCTGCGCCGCGTGTTGCCGGTGCTCGAAGGGCTCGTGGGACTGCCGGTGTCGATTGACACGTCGAAAGCCGAGGTCGCGCGTCGCGCGCTCGAGCTAGGCGTCAAGCTCGTCAACGACGTCACTGCGTTGCGGGCCGAGCCCGCGCTCGCCGGCGTGATCGCCGACACGGGCGCGTACGTTTGTCTCATGCACATGCAGGGAGAGCCTCGCACGATGCAGGCCGCGCCGCGATACGACGACGTCGTCGGAGAGGTGGCCGGGTTCCTCGAAGACCGCCTGGCAGCCGCCGTGGCTGCGGGGATCGCCGAAGATCACGTCTGTCTCGATCCGGGCTTCGGCTTCGGCAAGACACCGGATCAGAATCTTGCGCTGATCCGTGGCCTCGACCGGATTTGCCGTCTCGGTCGACCGGTTCTCGTCGGCTTGTCGAGGAAGAGCACGCTCGCCCGGGTGCTCGGCGATCAGGACGGACGCGTCGCCAGTACGGCGGCGTCCGTCGGTGCTGCCGTGGCGGCATTCGACCGAGGCGCTGTGCTCTTCCGCGCCCACGACGTCGCGCCCCACGTAGAGGCCCTGGCAGTGGCGGCAGCGATCGAGCGCGGGCGACTCACATGACGATCGAGCTCCACGGCATCGCTCTGCACGCCTTCCACGGAGTTCTCGACGAGGAGCGCCGAGACGGCCAGCGATTTCTGGTCGACGTGGAACTCGACCTCGAGTCGGACGAACCCGCACGGACGGACTCCATCGAGGATGCTGTCGACTATCGCGAGGTCGTCGCGCGGATCAGGGAGATCTCGGACGCGCGCGCCTATCAGCTGCTCGAAGCCTTCGTCGCAGCGCTCGCCGATGCGCTACTCCACGAGTTTCCAGTCACAGTCGTACGGGTGAGAGTCCGAAAGCCGGACGTCGTGCTCGATCCGCCTGTCGAGTTCGCTGCCGTCTCGCTCGAGCGTCGCCGGTCCTAGTTCTAGAGGCTTGGCGCGAGTCGCAGGCGATAGGTCGCCTCGGACACATTCTTCGCGAAGACGACCGCGAGGAACGCGAAACGTCCTGGTCCTTTGTTGGCATAGGTCAATCGCTCGGATGTCCCCGCCGTCGCGGCCCGGGCAAGCCGGTCTGCATTGCTCAGTCGCTCGGTGACACTGCCCGAGTCCTGCTTCCAGAGGCTCAGGTCGATGTCCGTATCGGTCGTCACGGAGGCGGTGATGCGGCTGTTCTTCGGCAACCAGATTCGGTAGACGTCACGCGGGTCTTCTGCCCGTGCGAGCCGCGCCTGGATGGTCGCCGACGGCTTCGCCTTCGTCGTCAGGGGCGGGATCGAGGTGTAGTAGAGACCTCCGGGACGGACGAATGCGATGTCGTCGTTCGGCTCGAATGGGTCGCGGACGGGAGTCGGATACGCGAGCGCTGCGGGAACGTTCAGCAGGCCGAAGCCTGCGGAGTCATCCCTGCCCGGGGCGCCGATGTCCGTTGCCGATCTGCGCATCACCTCGAACACCTGACTTGCGTCGAGCTCGGGACGAGCCGTCCACACCCACGCGCTCGCCCCGGACACGAGAGGGGTGGCGAAGCTCGTTCCGGTGCCGTCCAACGTCCAAGATTCATCGACCTGCCCGGTCTCGTCGTCGTACGCTCTCGCGACGGGGATATCGACCCCTGGGGCCGCGAGATCGACGAAGCGCGATCGACTCGAGAACGCTGCGATTGAGTTCGTCCGGTCGCTCGCGCCAACAGTCAGAACGTGTGGGATGCTGGCCGGGTAGCCGAGAGGATTCCCGTGATCGCCGTCGTTGCCCGAGGCTGCGACGATGAGCGTGCCCTTTCTGATCGCCTGGTAGATCGCCTGCTCGATCACGACCTCCTTCCGGTCGGAGCCGAGGCTGAGATTGACGACGCCGGGACCACTGTTCGCCGCAGAAAGGATGCCCTGCACGATTTCGCCCGTCTCGAGCTCGAGTCCTTGCCCCTTCGCCACATCCCACGAGCGCAGCACCGCCTCCGGGTAGATGCCGACCATCCCGACCCCGTTTTCGGGGGCAGCGACAAGCGATGCAACCTTCGTGCCATGCTGGCCGCCCAGCGGTGCCGGTTCCTGCGGGTTCAGGATGACGGTGTCCTTGCGGCCGAGGAACTCCGGGTGATGCACGTCGATGCCGGCATCGACGACGGTGACAGGTATGCCGGGACCGGGCGGTGTCAGCGTGTCGACACCGACAGCAGCACGCCACCACTCAGCCGAGACGAGCGGGTCGGAGAAGTCCGCGACCGCGAGCGTGCGCGCGGTCCGATTCGGGGCACTGAGGCGTAGAGCGCCGCGCGAGCGAAGGCTGGAGACGACCCGGGCCACCGAGGGGCCGGGAACGCGGTACAGCCCTAGGGTCGGCGCCACGAGCGTGCCGCCGTGACCCGTCACGAAGACGGCCTCGGTGCAGGTAGCGGCAGGGCGCAGCTCGATGAGCGACGAACCGGGCGATACTCGTGCTCCGGCGGCGGGTGAGACGGTCACGATCACCGCGAGCGCGGCGCTCGCGACGAGCGATTTGGCGACGCGCATTGTTCCTAGTTCTACGTGCTGCGGGACCCCAAGGATGTAAAGGGTGTTTAAGGTTGGGTTGTGGCTCGCGCCTTCGTGGGGCTCGGATCGAACCTCGGCGACCGGAGCGCCACGCTGACGCGTGCGATCGAGCTGCTCGGCCGGCGCGAGGGGGTCGAGGTCGTCGCTGTTTCGTCGTTTCACGAGACCGAGCCCGTTGGCTACCTCGACCAGCCGGCGTTCCTCAACGGCGCAATTGCGATCGAGACCGAGCTGCAGCCGGAGGCGCTCCTCGTGGAGCTGCTCTCGGTCGAGCGCGAGCTCGGTCGCACCCGGGATGGGCCGCGCTACGGGCCGCGGACCGTCGATCTCGACCTCCTGTTACTGGACGGCATGATCGTCGACGGGCCGGGATTGACGGTTCCGCATCCTCGCCTGCACGAGCGCGCATTCGCGCTCGCGCCGCTCGTCGAGCTCGACCCGTCACTCGTCGTGCCGGGGTACGGCTCGGTCGAGGAGCTCCTCGGGCTGATACAGGCTCACGACCGACTAGAATCGTCCCCATGAGCCATCTGGATGAGCTCGACGAGTTCGAGGCAAAGCTCGAGCTCGAGTTGAAGCGCGAATACACGGCCGTCTTCGGCCTCTTTCGCTACTGCATCCTGACCCAGGATGCGACGTATCTCTGCAACCGGCTCGATCTCAAGGTCGAGCCGCAGGCGAGCTACCCGTTCTTCCACCTCCAGATGGAGGATGTGTGGGTGTGGGACAAGAACCGGCCGACGCGCATGATTCCGCGTGCCGAGGTGTACACGTCGGGAGATATGACCGTCGAGGAGCTCCGCGGCGAGGGCGACGAGCCGAAGCTCACTGCCGAGTCGCTCGCAGACCGCATCGGAGAGTCCCTGCCGGGCGACGAGGAAGCGATCTAGGCCGCACGGCCTCGTGCTCGTTCCTGAACGACGATGTTGCTCGCAGCCGACGTAGGGAACACCCAGACCGTCCTTGGCCTCTACGAGGGCGACCGCCTGACGGACGACTGGCGACTCGCGACCGAGAGGACGCGCACGGGTGACGAGCTCGGCGTGCTGCTCGGCGGGATGCTCGACCTCGACGATGTCGACGGTATCTGCCTCTCCTCGACCGTCCCGACCCTGATCCGCGAGTGGGAGCGAGTTGCAGCGCGCTGGGCGCACGTCCCGATACTCATCGTCGGGCCCGGAGTCAAGACGGGCATCCCGATCCGCTACGACGATCCACGTGAAGTCGGGCCGGACAGGATCGTGAACTCGATCGCGGCGAAAGAGCGCTACGGGGCGCCGGTGATCGTCGTCGATTTCGGTACCTCCACGAACTTCGACGTCGTCTCTCCGGCCGGTGAGTACGTCGGCGGCGTGCTGTCGCCGGGCATCGAGACCTCGATGGAGGCGCTCTTCGCGCGGGCAGCACGGCTTGTCAAGGTCGACTACGTCGAGCCGCCGAGCGTGATCGGCAAGACAACGGTCGGCGGGCTCCAGTCGGGCATCGTCTACGGGTTCGCGGGCCAGGTGGACGGCATCGTGACCGCGATCCGCGGTGAGCTCGGTGTCGACGCCCGCGTCATTGCCACGGGTGGGCTCGCCGACCTCGTGGCGCCGCATTCGAGCACGATCGAGGTCGTCGATCCGCACCTGACACTCGACGGGCTACGGCTCGTCTGGGATCTCAACGCGTGATCACCGAGCCCGAGACCCTCTTCGTCTTCTCGCTCGCGGCGCTCGCGATCCTCGCGGTTCCAGGCCCGGCCGTCGTCTACATCGTGACCCGCAGCATCGACCAGGGGCGCGGGGCGGGCCTCGCCTCGGTGCTCGGCATCCACGTCGGCACGCTCGTGCACCTGACTGCTGCCACCGTCGGGTTGTCGGCGATCCTCGTCTCCTCGGCGACGGCGTTCACCCTCGTCAAGGCGCTGGGGGCCGTGTACCTGATCGTGATCGGAATCCGGACGCTGCTCGGACGCGCGGATCCCGCCGATACGGATCCACAGCGTCCGCCGCGTCGGCGCCGTCGTGACTTCGCCGAGGGTGTCGTCGTCAATGTCCTCAACCCGAAGACGGCGCTGTTCTTCCTCGCGTTCCTGCCTCAGTTCGTCGATCCGGCCCGGGGGCAGGCGTCGCTACAGATCCTCGAGCTCGGCTTGATGTTCATGCTTCTCGGGCTCGTGACGGATTCGATCTGGGCGCTTGCAGCCGGCTCGGCGGGCGAGACCCTGCGCAAGAGCCAGCGCTGGGCGCGGGTGCAGCGCTACGTGTCGGGCTCGGTGTTCGTGGCGCTCGGGATCGTCACGGCCTTCACGGGCGCGCATCGCACGAGCAGCTGAAGCGAGCGAGAGCGAGAGACACCCTGCGTTCTCAGGCGACGTCGCGGACGGGCATGCCGTGCATCGTCTGGGCGAGTCGACGGAACGGGCCATCTTCGGCGAGGAGTTGCGCCTCGGTTCCGCGCTGAGCGACGTGGCCCTTCTCGATCACGAGGATCTCGTCGGCGCGGCGGACTGTTGCGAGCCGGTGCGCGATGATCACCGAGGTGCGGCCGCGAAGAAGGGTGTCGAATGCCTGCTCGATCAGAATCTCGCTCGGGCGGTCGATGTTCGACGTGGCCTCGTCCAGGATCAGGATGCGCGGGTCGGCGAGCAGCGCCCTGGCGATCGAGATCAGCTGCCGTTCCCCCGCAGAGAGACCCGACCCACCCTCGCGGACCAGATGGTCGAGCCCGCCTTCGAATCGCGCCGTGATCCGATCGACGCCGATCGCGTGCGCCGCCGCGGCCACCTCCTCATCGGTCGCCTCGGGTCGCCCGAACCGGATGTTGTCCGCGATCGTGCCGCTGAACAGGAAGGGATCCTGAAGGACGACGCCGAGCTGCCGCCGCACCGACCGTAGTTGCACGTCGCGGAGGTCGGTGCCGTCGACGCGCACCGCGCCCTCGAGCGGATCGTAGAACCGCGCGATGAGCTTCGCGGTCGTCGACTTGCCACCGCCCGACTCCCCGACGAGCGCGACACATCCACCCTCGGGCACGTCGATCGAGATCCCGTGGATGACCGGCTCGTCACCGTAGGCGAAGACGACGTTGTCGAGCTGCAGGTGCCCCGCGATTCGGCCGATCTCGGGCGCTCCTTCGCGATCGGTGATGTCCTGCTCGGCATCGAGCACGGTCGAGATCTTCGTCATCGCCGCGCTCGCCGCCTGCACCTGTCCGTACAGCTCCGACAGCTCCTGCAGCGGCTGGAAGACGAGCTGGAGCATGCCCATGGCGGCGATCAGCGTGCCGATCTCGAGCGAGCCGCCGTCGATGAGCTTTGCACCGGCGAAGAGGACCATCACAGTCGCCACGACACCGAGGAACTCGATTGCGGGGAAGAAGAACGACGAGAGCTTCTGCGCGTACACGTTCGAGACTCGATTCGCCTCGTTCAGATCATCGAACTCGGTCTGGAACGCGCGCTCACGGTTGAAGGCCTGAACGACAGCCATCCCCGCAACCGACTCGGCGAGCTGCGCCGTGACGGCGGCAATCCGGGTGCGGACGTCGGCGAACGCGATGTGGGACGAGGTCTGGAACCAGCGGGTGACGACGATTCCCGGAGGCAGCACGACGAGCGCGACGACCCCGAGGCGCCAATCGAGCAGAAAGAGGCCGCCGATCGCCGCCACGAGTGTCAGTGAGTTGACGACGAGCGTCGTCAGGCCCTGGTTGAGCACGTCGGACAGCGCGTCGACATCGCTCGTCAGGCGAGCGATGATCCAGCCGGCCTTCTGCTGGGAGAAGTAGCGAAGCGACAGAGACGTGAGGTGGTCGAAGAGATCGCGGCGGAGATCGAGCACGATCTGCTGGCCGATGCCGGCCAGCATCAACCACGTCGTCGTCCCGAGCACCCACGCCGTCAGCCCGACCCCGATGTACACCGCGACGTCGAGCGCGAGCCTCGTCGGGTCGGAGGCCTTGATGCCGTTGTCGATCGCGTCGCCGACGATCAGCCAACCGAGCACGGGAGCTGCCGCCGACAGCGCAGCGATGAGCATGACGAAGGAGAGCCGCCTGCGGCGACCTACCGTGTAACGCCCGAGACGCGAGAGACCTGTGCGGTTGCTATGCGGCAAGGGCTTCATCTCCGAACAGGTCGGTGAAGGCGCCGCCGAGGCGAATCAAGTCCTGCGGCAATCCGCTTTCGACGACACGGCCGTCTCGCAGCACGATGGCACGATCGGCCACGAGGATCGTCGAGAGGCGTTGGCCGGCGATCAGCACGGTCCGTCCCGCCACGGCCGGTCGGAGAGTTGCCACGAGGTGGCGCTCGGTTTCCGTATCGACCGCTGACATCGGATCGTCCAGCACGATCACCCGGGCGCGCGCGATGAGCGCTCGCGCGAGAGCGACACGTTGCCGCTGCCCTCCCGAGAGGTTGACGCCGCGCTCGCCGATCAGCGTGTCGTAGCCGTCCGGAAGTCCGTCCACGAACGCGGCCACGCCGGCCGCCTCGCACGCGGCCAACACGTCGGCCCAGTCGGCGTCCGGTCGCGCTGCGAGCAGGTTGTCGCGGAGCGGCACCGAGAACAGCACCGCCTTCTGGGTCACGAGGGCGACCGACCCACGCAGGTCTGCGAGGGCGATGTGGCGGCTGTCGACGCCTCCGATCAGCACCCGTCCGGCGGTCGGGTCGTAGAAGCGTGGCAGCAGATTCAGGAGTGATGTCTTCCCGGCGCCGGTGGCGCCGCACACCGCCACGATCTCGCCCGGCGCGACATCGAGGTCGACACCCGAGAGCACCTCGCTGCCGGTGCCGTAGCTGAAGTGCACGCCCTCCATCCGTACGGTCAGAGGCCCTTCCGGGAGCTGCTCCGGCTCTGACGGCTCGGCGAGTGGCTCGATCGATTCGAGCCAGGCGAACGACCGTGACGCGGCCGCGGTCGCGCGCTGGCCCAGGTTGATGATCCAGCCCAGCGCCTCGAGCGGCCACACGAGTTGCAGCAGCAGGGTGATGAACAGCGTGAACTGGCCGATCGTCAGCGTCCCGTCGATCGCTTCGCGGCCGCCGAAGTAGAGGACTGCAGCGATGGCGAGTGTGGGGAGGAAGATCAGCCCCGGGAGGAAGCGCGCCTCGACGCCTGCCTGCCGCATGGTCTCGTGCCGCACCGCCTCGGCGCGCCCCGTAAATCGCTCGCGAACGTCGTCCTCGCGTCCGAACGCCTGCACCATCTCGATTCCGACAACGGCTTCGTCGGTCGCCTCGGTCAGGTTGCCCTTCTTGGCCTGGACGACGCGGGAGATCGGGAACACCTTGTGCGCGAAGACGTAGGTGAGCACCGCGATCGGAGGCATCGCGAGAGCGGCGAAGAGGGTCAAGCGGGCATTCACCGAGATGAGCACGATCGCTGCGCCGATCAGCATCATCACGCTCTGGATCGCCTGGACGACGCCCCAGCCGATGAAGTAGCGCACCGGATAGATATCGTTCGTGGCCCGCGAGATGACCTCACCGGTGGCGTGGCGGTCGTAGAACGCACGCGGAAAGTTGAGGTACGCGTCGTACATCATCCCGCGCAAGCGGGCCTCGACGGCGATGCCGATGCGCGCGGTCGAGTAGCGGCGTGTGAAGTTGACACCGAAACGAATCGCGGCGATCACGAGGATGAGACCGAGGTAGGGGAGGAGGAGCGCGGTGTCACCGCCGTCGATCGCGTTGTCGATCGTCCGCTGGATCAGAATCGGGATCGCGAGGGAGAGCCCTGTGAAGGCGAGCGCACAGATGAGCCCGACGATGACCAGGCGCCATTGCGCCCGCCAGAGCGGGTAGAGGTGGCGCAGGGTCGGCCAGAGTCTCAGATCGGGTGGATCGACGTGTTGCACGCGCAGGTTGAACTCCTAGCTCGGTGCCAGGTCGGCACGCTGTCGGCGGGACACACAGCTATCGCTTCGGCCTCACGGCGAGCGACAAGCCGTCCGGAGCGCGGCTCCGAGGCGGCAGGCCACGGCACTCTACCAGCCCGTCCGGCTGCGACATCGAGGTGACTTCGATGAGACGCTTGACAGACATCATTATGATGTCATATACTCCAGACCATGGATATCGCACGTCACGTTCAGGCAATCCAGTCCGACCTCGCTGCGGCCGCGGCGCTCGGCGACGAGGCGTCGGCTGCGGCAGGCGAGCGCCTTGCGGCGGCCGTCGAGTCGTCGCTGCAGCTGCGGCTCTTCGATGTACTCACCGATGCGACGCTGGCGCTGAACGCGCAGCTGTCCTCCGGGCACATCGAGGTGCGACTCGCCGGGAGGGATCCAGAGCTCGTTCTCGTCGACGATCACGCGGGTGAGGCCGAGCCGCCGCCCGCCCCCGGCGACGATCTCAGTGCTCGCATCACCCTTCGGCTACCCGAGGTGTTGAAGTCACAGATCGAGGGTCTCGCGAGCAGCGAGGGCGTCTCGACCAACGCCTGGATCGTTCGGGCGCTCTCACGCGCGCTGGAGCCACAGTGGGGCCGGACGCGAAGTACCGGCAACCGCCTAAAGGGCTTCGCCCAGAGCTAGGAAGGAGAGGAACACCGTCATGGCAATTCACCGTTCGTTGTTCGGCAATGCAGATCTTCCCGAATTCTGGGATCCCCGCTCGCCGCGCCACCGTCCCGACGGCGTCCGCCGGCCGAAGCCCGCCCCACCGGAGACACGATCGTGAAGGTGTTCGAGACGACTGGCCACGTCGCGCTCCGGGTGGCGCTCGGCGGCGGTGAGGTCACCGTCGAGACTGCCGACGACAACCAGGTCGAGATCGACCTCGTACCGTTGCGCGACAACGACGTCACAAGGGACGCCATCGCGGAGGCCCGCGTCGAGATGACGGAGCGCCGGGGCGGGAACCTGATCGTCGTGCAGCTCGAGAAGCGATCCGGCTTTCTCAAGGGGCGCGGGCCGAAAGTGGGGGTTCGCATCCGCTGCCCCCGGGGAACGGATCTCGATTTCCGTGCGGGATCGGCCGGCCTCGATGCGAGAGGGCTGCTCGGCGTTGTCGATGTCAAGACCTCCTCGGGAGACGCGTGTGTCGAGGACGCGGCCAGCCTGGACGTCAGTACCGCGAGCGGCGACGTCCGGGCTCGCGACGTCGACCGGGACCTCAGCTTTCGCACGGCGTCCGGCGATGCGTCAGTACGACGCTGCGGTGGCGCTCTGACCGTCAATCTCGTCTCCGGCGACGTCTCGATCGGTGAGGCGGCTGCTGGGCTGACGGTGACGACGGTCTCGGGTGATGTGCGTGTCCATGCGGTTGGAGGTGGCGCGATGAAGGTTCAGTCGGTCTCGGGCGATGTCCACCTTGCGATCAAGCCCGGCGAGCGACTGCGGATCGACGCCAGCTCGGTGAGCGGGACGGTGAGCTCGGAGCTCGACGTCAACGATTCCCCACCGGCGGACACGTCCGGCCCGGTGTACGAGCTTCGCGTCCGCACGGTCAGCGGCGACCTGGAGATCGTCCGCGCAACTGCCGTCGGCGTCTGAGCCTTGGCCCGACGCTGCGCGGCGCTGACGCGCCGCTCCGCATCGCCCCTACGCAGGCTGCGAAGACGGTGGGCGACGCTGCGCGGCGCTCCGCATCGCCCCTACGCAGGCTGCGAAGACGGTGGGCGACGCTGCGCGGCGCTGACGCGCCGCTCCGCATCGCCCCTACGCTGTACTTGGGATGTGGCATGGCGCGTAGGGGCGAGGCAGAGCCTCGCCCGCGGGACGATGCGCACGTGTTCTCCCCTATGCGGTCGATTCGTCGCTTCCAAGCGCCTCGGCGAGGAGGGCCATGACGTAGCACTGCCATGCAAGATCGGCGTCCTGCACGAGCAGCTGGAGCGCACTTGCGACTCGGCCAAACTCAGCCGCCGCGGGGCCGAGTGTGCGGAGGCCCGAGGCGAGCTGCTCCCGCGCCGACGCAGTACCAAGATCCTCCGCGAGCGCCGTTACGGCGCGACCCCAGAGCTCGAGCGGCCGGCGGGGGTCACCGCCGGCTGCGAGCAGCAGTTCGGAGCGTCGAATCGCCGCCCGGCGCTCCTGCTCGTCGAGCGTGACGTCGTGGCTTGCAAGCAGGCAGAGGAGAACCCACTGGTCGGGTGGGTCGACGCCTTCCAGCGTCTCCAGCGGGTTGGCAGCCGGACGCGCCATCAGAGTGCCGCAGCGCTCTTGCGTTCGAGCCAGGCCGAATAACCGCGGTCCGTCGCGCTGACGCTGCCGTCGACCTCGACGATGCAGTCGGCGATGACTTCGTCGCTGCCGAGCTCGGCAGCTAGCGCGTCGAGCTCGCGCTCGAGCTCGACGAGGTCGGGCCGTGCGGCGAGAACGGTCTCGAGTGCGGTGCGCCCGTCGCCGGTTGGATGCTGGTCGAGGTATGCGATCCGGGTGCCACGCCGACTCGAGACCTCGCCGCTGTCTGGCGTCTCGAGTCCGGCAAGGATCTTGAGGAGGGTCGATTTCCCTCCACCGTTCGGGCCGACGACGCCGATGCGTGCCTCTGGCTCAACGGTCAGGTCGGCGCCGTCGAGAATGAGGCGCGACCCGAATGACTTCGAGATGGAATGTCCGGCGAGGAGTGTCACAGCGAGCGGAGATTACGTGTCTCGGTCGCGGAAGCGTGCCAAAGCCTCGCAGCGGGTCGACGGCAACGGCAGGATGGCTACAACAAGCGGTGGTGGCGCGCCGAAAGGAGGGCACATCGGCGCGCGGCGCCCGCAGACAAGCGCCTTGGCGTAGCAGTGCCCTAGATGGGTCGACATTGACGAAGGAGAGCTGCCTTTCCGTTTGGCCCCTCCCCTCGGTTGAGCGCTCAAGGGCGCCTCGAAGCCGCCGATACACGAGATATGCGGCGCACGCTGGCGCTCACTTCGACGATTCTCGCGGCCCTCGTCGCGGCAGGTACCTCGAGCGCGGCCCAGTCGGTCGTGCCGTCGACGCTCGCCTCGGGTGCCCCGTTGGTGTCTGCTGCGTCGTGGGCAGACCCCCAGATTCGGAGTGTCACCGCAGCGGCGATCCTCGGCAGCGACCCGTCCACCTTTCGACCCTTCGACCCGTTGACGCGGGGCGAGCTGGCGGACGCGCTCACGGCCTGGGGCAAGCACGCCGCCGTGCCGGCTGATCCTTCGCACCTCGTAGCCATGAGAGAGCTCGACGCACAGCTCGTCGCGGCGCTCGGACTCCAGCCGGCAGCACGCCGGATCCGCATCGCGGCCCGCGATGCCGGCCTCGCGCCGCCCCCGATCCTCGGCACCGAGACGGTTGCGCGTCTCCTCGGTCTTCGGCTCAACCATCCGCAGGGCTCGGATGACCTCGAGCTGCTCCCGTCACAGCCCGCAACCCGCGCTGAGGCGGCCTACTCGTTTGCGCGAGCGCTGACTCTCACTCCGGAGCAGATCACCCGGCTCGATCAGCTCAGCCAGACATTCTCGCTGCCGGTGCTCAGCGACTGGCAGCGTGCGGTACTCGGGAGGGCCGTTCGGTTCGTCGGGTACCCGTACGTGTGGGCAGGCACATCGGAGAAGACCCAGCAGCTGTGGAGCGCCACGGCCCCGGGTGGCTACGTGACGGCCCCGGGCGGCTTCGACTGCTCGGGATTCGTGTGGCGCGTCTACAAGACGAAGCCCTTCGCCGGGGCGCCGTTCCTGGGTGACATTCTCAAAGGACGAACGACCTACGCGATGAGCGCTGAGGTCGACAAGGCCGCTCGGATCGGTATTGCCGATCTCGCCCCCGGAGACGTCCTCTTCTTCGGCAGTCGTGGAGTCCGTTCGAGCCCGGCCGAGGTCGGCCACTCCGGTATCTACATCGGCAACGGCTGGTTCGTTCATTCCTCGAGCGCGGGCGTGACACTCGAGCCACTGCAGGGCTGGTACGCCACCACGTTCGCCTGGGCGCGGCGGCCGCTCGCCGAAGCCGGGCTGGCCCTCTAGTCCGGAGCGCCGCTTCGAGGAACGAACAGCGCCTGGTCGGGGTTGTCGGGCGCTGGCTTGGCCCGCGACGCTCACCATCGCCGCCACACGGCCGACGCACTTTCGGCACAGTCATGTCACATGATCGGCGGTACCGTTCAATCAGGGAGCGTCATCCCCCATGGGGCCCTTCAGCGTGGAGGGCTGGGGGCGGTTGGGCGTGCGGGCATGGTGCTTGGAGTGCTCCTCGCAGCGGGGGCAGTCCTGTGCTCGGGGAGCTACCAGGTTGCGACGGCGGCAGCGGCGCGGTCGTCGGATGCGCCCACCGTGCGAGAGCTCGTCGGCCAGCGCTTCATGGTCGCGATGCGCGGAACCTCTCCGTCACCTGAGCTGCTCACGAGGATCCGCAGAGGGGAGATCGGCGGCGTCATCCTGTTCGGAGCGAACGTCGTCAGCCCGGCTCAGCTCCGCCGGCTGACAGCGACGTTGCAGGGGGCTGCGCGCGATGCACGACGGCCGCCGCTGCTCGTCGCCACCGATCAGGAGGGTGGGCGAGTCCGGCGCCTCCCCTGGGCGGGACCGGCTTCGTCGGCTACCGAGCTCGGACGGTTCGGTGCAGCGCGGATTCGTGCCGAGGCGGCTGCGGCGGGGAAGGCTCTACGTCTCGCCGGCGTCAACGTCGATCTGGCCCCTGTTGCCGACGTGCCGGCCGCGGGATCGTTCATGGCTCTCGACCGGCGGACATTCGCATCGAGCGCGCCGTCGGTCGCCGACGCAACGGTGGCATTCGCAAGCGGGCTTGCCGAAGCGCGGGTCGCCGCCACGGTGAAGCACTTTCCCGGAATCGGTCGGGCGACGAGCAATACCGACCGTGCCGCCGTCGAGATCGGCGCAACGCACGCAGAGCTCACTCGCCGCGACCTGTTGCCGTTTCGCTCGGCGATCGGCGCCGGTGTGCCGCTCGTGATGATCTCGAATGCGAGCTACCCCGCCCTCGATGTCAAGCCGGCACCGTGGTCGCCAAGGATCCAGTCATTGCTCCGACACGAGCTCGGCTTCGGTGGCGTGACCATCAGCGACGCACTGGACGGTGCTGCGGCAACGAGGGGCCGATCGCTGCCGTCGGTCGCAGCGCTCGCCGCGCAGGCGGGAGTGGACATCCTGCTGCTGATCGGGAGCGAGCAATCCAGCGCAGCCGCCTTCGAACATGTTGCCGCGCTCGCGGAGCAGGGCCGCATCTCGGGGGCGGCGCTCCAGGCAAGCTACAGCCGGATCGTTGCCCTCAAGCGCACGTACGGGTAAAGGCGCGCGTCGGCGGCTCTGGCTCGCTACCCTCAGCTCACATCTTCAGGAGGCTGACATGACGGAACTTGCACCGGCGCCCGGCGAGCATGCCGCGGACGCGAGCAGCAGCGGTATCGCGCCCATCCACCACTGGATCGGCGGCGCCCTCGTTGCGGGCAACTCGGGTCGCACCAGCCCGGTCTTCAATCCGGCGACCGGCCGCCAGAGTGGCGCAGTCGACCTCGCCTCGATCGAGGAGGTCGATCAGGCAGTGCAGGTGGCGAAGGAGGCCTTCACCACCTGGCGCTCGGTCTCGCTCGCGCGGCGTGCGGAGATGCTGTTCCGCATTCGTGAGCTGGTGCATCAGAACAAGGAAGAGATCGCAAAGCTCCTCGTCGCCGAGCACGGCAAGGTGCTCTCCGACGCAATGGGTGAGGTGACCCGAGGTCTCGAGGTGATCGAGTTCGCTTGCGGGATCCCGACGCTCCTGAAGGGTGAGTTCTCGGAGCAGGCCTCGAGCGGCGTCGACGTCTACTCGATTCGCCAGCCGGTGGGAGTTGTGGCGGGTATCACGCCGTTCAACTTCCCTGCGATGGTCCCGATGTGGATGTGGGCGCCGGCCATCGCGTGTGGCAACACGTTCGTGCTGAAGCCGTCGGAGAAGGACCCGTCAGCGTCGCTGTTCACGGCCGCGCTGCTGCAGGAGGCGGGTGTCCCAGACGGCGTCTTCAACGTCGTTCACGGCGACAAGGTCGCCGTTGACGCGCTGCTCGAACATCCCGATGTTGCTGCCTTGAGTTTCGTCGGCTCGACACCGATCGCGAGGTACATCTACGAGACCGGCACGAAGCAGGGAAAGCGCGTGCAGGCCCTCGGAGGAGCCAAGAATCACATGATCGTGCTTCCCGACGCCGATATCGCGATGGCGGCCGATGCAGCTGTCAGCGCCGCGTACGGCTCCGCGGGCGAGCGCTGCATGGCGGTGTCCGTCGTCGTTGCGGTCGGCGATGCTGCCGATCCGCTCGTCTCGGCGATCCAGGAGCGGCTGCCGAAGATCACGGTCGGGGACGGCATGAACCCGTCCTCAGAGATGGGCCCGCTCGTCACCGAGGCCCACCGCGACAAGGTGGCCGGCTACCTCGAGTCGGGCGCGGCGCAGGGTGCCAAGGTGCTCGCCGACGGCCGCGACTCGGCGCCCGAGGGCGACGGCTTCTTCCTCGGCGTGTCCCTCCTCGACGACGTCACGCCCGAGATGGACTGCTACCGCGACGAGATCTTCGGTCCCGTCCTCTCTGTCGTCCGCGTCGGCACCTACGACGAGGCGATGCAGCTGATCAACGACAACCCGTACGGGAACGGCACCGCGATCTTCACGCGCGACGGTGGCGTTGCCCGCCAGTTCCAGTTCGACGTCAACGTCGGCATGGTCGGGATCAACGTCCCGATCCCTGTGCCTGTCGCGTACTACTCGTTCGGCGGCTGGAAGGCGTCGCTCTTCGGCGACAGCCACATCTACGGGCCTGAAGGAATCCACTTCTACACGCGCGGCAAGGTCGTCACGAGCCGCTGGCCCGACCCGGCCACGAGCAAGGTCGACCTCGGATTCCCGCAGACGCGCTAGAGGCTGGGGCTGCTGCCTACGAGCGGTAGGAGAGCTGCAGCATGTCGCTGTTCAGCGTGTAGGTCGAGAACGAGAACCCGGCCGAGCAGGAGGCGCGGACGCGCACCACGCCGGCAGCGCTGCGTAGATCAGCAGCGTTGACCGAGGCGGCAGGGGCAGCGTTGCTCACCGTGACGGCCGAGGTGCCGACGGACACCGACGATCCTGCTGCAACCCACGTGTTGGTCGTCCACCGGTAGATCGCGAGCGACAGGGTGCACGTCCGGGTCGAATTGCCTGTGTACGTCACCTTGAAGTCCGACGCGTTCGCCGCGACGCCGAACGTGCCATACCAGCTGGGGCTGCCGAGGAACGGCGAGCGCAACGAGTAGTAGCTCCCATCGACACCGCTGAGGTTCGTGGCGTTGCCGCTCGGTGCGGAGCCACCGACGACTGTGACGCCGGTTGGGTAGGTGAGCGTCAGTGAAGTGGGTGGGGGATTCACCACGGGGGTGGTGGAGAAGGTGAGGCCGCTGCCGTAGGTCTTGGTCGGGTTCGAGCTCTGCGCCCCGACTCGGTAGTAGTACTGGGTGTTGGCGGTGAGGCCGGAAAGGGTGGCCGACACGGACTGGATCGTGGAGCCCGAACCGACGCTCAGTGCGGGCGTTAGCTGGCCGTAGAGCGGCGTCGTTCCGTACTCGACCCACCAGGTGGTGGCGGTGCCGTTGGGGTTGACGGTGCCGGCTACGGTCGCCTGCGTCTGGCTGACGCCGCGTGGCGCTGCCGGTGACGACGGTTGGGGGGAGGGGTGTGTCAGAGGGCGGCGGCGGTGGTCGTTCCGCTGGCGCTGAGAGCGCGGTCGACGTTGATCCGGCCGTACCCGAACGTCGACGACCAGGTGCACCCGCCCGTACACGTCGTTGCGTAGGGGTCGGATCCGTAGCTACCGCCGCCGATCTTGTCAGAGGTCGATGCGAGGATCGTCTTCACGCTCGAGACGGAGATCCCGGGCGTCTGTGTCTGCAGCAGCGCCACCAGGCCGGCGACGTGGGGAGATGCCATGGAGGTGCCGTTATAGGTGGCGTAGCTGCTGCCGGCGATCGACGAATAGATTGCCGATCCGGGGGCTGCGAGGAACACGTCCGGCGAGCCGTAGTCGGAGTACGACGCAGCTGCGTCGCTCGAGTCGGTCGCGGCAACGCCGATCGTTCCCGGACACGCCGCGGGGTAAGCGGCGGCGTTCGAACTGTTGTTGCCGGCCGCCGCGACGACGACCACGTTCTTGGAGATCGCGTTCGTGACGGCGTTGCACAATGTCGCGGAGTACGAGGAGCCGGACAGGCTCATGTTGATGACGTTGGCGCCGTGGCTGACAGCCCAGTCGACGCCGGCTGCGATAGCGGCATAGGAGCCCGAGCCGCTGGCGTTCAGCACCTTGACCGGGAGGATGGGGGAGGTAAGCGCGACGCCGGCGATGCCGATGCCGTCGTTCGTTCTCGCGGCGGCGATCCCGGAGACGTGGGTTCCGTGATCGTTGTCGTCGGCGGTGCCACCCGCGGTGCAGGAGCCGGTGAGGCAGTTCGCGCCCGAGCCTGTCAGCACCTTGCCGTTCAGGTCGGGATGGTCGGCCTGGACGCCGGTGTCGACGACGGCGATCGTCGCGCCCGTGGTTGTCGTCGGGTACGAAGTAAAGAGCGTCGACCAGCCGTTGACGGCGGAGATCTTGGCCAGACTCCACTGGCTCGCGAACGAGGGGTCGTTCGGCGAAGCGAGCGCGTCTATCGTTGCGATGTAGTTCGGCTCTGCATACCCGACGCCGAACAGGCTCGAGTAGCGTGCGACGGCAGTGTCGACCGACGTGCCGGCGGGGAGATTCACCAGCACGACGCCGTCGCTCAGGCGTGCGCCGATCCGGGCGCCGAGGGCCTGGAGGATGCCGTTTATCTGCGAGGGAATGGAGAACTTGACCAGGATCGTGGACGGGTCACGGTCGGCTTTGGCCGCGTGCGCCGGCGACGCGATACCACCGACCAGAAAGACGGCGGCCAGAACCGCGAGCACCGTGAATCGCAGCTTTCGTCGTTGCACCTGACAACTCCCCCGAGTATTTGGCGGCCGACTGGCCTCTGGGATCGTTATACCACCGGTGGAGGACGGTGGCGAGGCTAGGTTATGCCTCCCCTGAGCGGGGATGACCGGGGTGGCGCGGCGCGAGTATAGACGCCGCTGTGCGACGAGCAGAAGCTGCCATGATCGCCCCGTGACCATCCTCGTCGAGGGGTTCGGCTCCGACGCGATCGCCCTCGCGCGCCTCCTCGCCGGTGAGGGCCAGACCGTGCGCCTCGCCGGCCCCGGCGGAGAGCCCGCTGAGGCCGCAGACCTCCGCAGCCGCGGCGTCTACCTCGAGGCTGATGTTGATCTCGACACCGATCCGGGCCCGGCCGAGATCGCGTACCTCGACGTGTGGACGCCCGAGACCGCTCCTCGTGTGCAACGGTTGCGCGCGCAGGGTACGAGGGTCTCGTGCCTCGGTGACCTGTTGCTCGAGCGCTGGCCCGGCCGGAGCATCGGCATCACCGGCACGGCCGGCAAGACGACGACAACATCCCTGGTGGCCTCGATCCTGCGCGCTGCCGGAATCGAGATCGTCGTCAGCAGCAATGCCCGTGCCGGCAACCTCTGGCCGACCGGTGAGCTGCTCGACCGCCTGCAACCGAGCCGGCCGGAGGCCGAAGGAGCAACTCTTCTGCTCGAGCTGACGAGCTCGCACCTCGCATTCATGCAAATGAGCCCCAGGATCGCCGCGGTGACCTCGTTCTGGCCCGATCACCTCGAGCTTCACGGTGATCTCGCCCGCTACCGCGCCGCCAAAGAGACAATCGTGCGCCACCAGCGCCCAGGCGACATCGTGGTCGTCAACGCTGACGACTCATCTGCGGAGTTCGTCGCTTTGACCAGGGCAGCGCGGGTTGAGTTCTCGCTGTTGCAGCCTGTCGAGCGCGGCGCCTACCTCGACGAGATGCGGGGCGTTGTCCTCGTCGACTCTGGAGGAGAGACGGCACTAGGGCCTGTTCACGAGCGGGCAGCTCACGCGGGGAACGTCGTCGCCGCCGCTGCAATCGCGGCCGCCGCCGGAGCGACCCCCGACGCGATCGAGCAGGGAATTCGGCTGGCGAAGCCCTTGCCGTGGCGCGCCCAGGCACAAGGCACGCTGGCAGGCGTCTCGGTGGTCGATGACGGCATGGCGGCGACCCCGCTCAAGGGTGTCGCGACCCTCGCTGCGTACCCCGACCAGAGCGTCGTCCTGATCGCGGGAGGGATGAACGATGCTGGAGGTGGTCCTGTCCACGCGACCCCCGAAGAGCACGCGTTCCTCGAGCGCGCCTGCGACGAGATCGCTCGCGTGGCACGGCTCGTCGTCGTCTTCGGCGCTGGAGGCGCACGGCTCGCTCCGCTCTTGCGTCAGCGTGGGGTGGAGCCGAGATCGGTGGCCGACCTTGCCGAGGCAGTCGCTGTTGCAGCCGGCAACGTCGATGGTGCGGCAGCGGTCGTATTCTCACCGCTCTTCCCCGTGGCGCTCGAGGATCGCGCGCAATTCGCGGCGCTCGTCCGTAGGGGCGACGCGTAGCGTCGCCCGGAAGTGCCTGCGCCGCCGACGGACGCGTGTGGTGGGCGAGGCTGTGCCTCGCCCCTACGGGTGCCGTGTTGGTGCGAGCTCGCGGATCTCCCGCAGTTCGCAGGACTCGTCCGTTGCTTCTACGCGTAGGGGCGACGCGTAGCGTCGCCCGGAAGGCTCCGCGCCGCCCGAGTGGCCAGCTCACTTCAAAGGCGCCCCGCCATCAGCCATACTCCGCGGATGGAACCGGAGGCCCACCGGCTCGACCGCGAAGCGAGGCTTGCGGAGCGCCGTGCGATCACCGCACGCGTGCGGAAAGACGTCGACGACGTGCTCGAGGCCGCTGCGGCGAAACGCGACGCGTACTTCGACTGGTTCGTCACCCACATGCGCATCGAGGCTGCGGGCGATCTCGAGCGCGAACGGCGTTGGGCCGACCTGCGGCTCTCGTCAAGGATCGCGGAGACGGCTCGCACGCAGGCAGCACCGGCACCAGACGGAGCCGGCGAGTGGGAGGAAGCCCACGCGGATGTTGCCCCGCTCGCCTGGGCCGACACGGGCTGATCGGGCCCTCCCGCCAACGATCCGTGGCCTATCCTCGCTATCTCTCGGCCTGAAGGAGAACGGCGATGTCCGACGATGCTGCGAGGCCGCTCGAGGAGCTCGAGGAGGAGGAGCGGGCGATCTCGAAGCGGCGACGTCGGTTGCACGATCGGATCGAGTTCCTCGCCGGCAGCGGCATGGGTGAGCCCGACGCGGAGGAGAGGCTGGCGCAGCTCATCGAGGAGGAGCGGGAGGTGTCACGCATCCGCAGGGAGCTGCACCTGCTCATCGACGCGCGGCGGTCGGGCTCGGGCGTCGAGGGTGCCCGTCCCGAGCCGAGCGACAGCCACGTCGAAGATCCGAGGCCTGCTGAGCCGCTGGACGAGGGCTGGACCTGATCGCGACGTAGCGACAGCAGCTGGATTCCGCTCTAACCAACTTGACAGGAGTTCCGGGGAGGAGGAGGCTGTTGGCGCGTGTCGAGGGGGTGTGCTTGGCGTCTCCTCGGTCCTCTAGGGGAGGGACTCTGATGTGGCGTAGGTCATTGGCGCAGGATCTCGCCGACGCGGCTCAGGCTGCCGCGGCCGGCGAGGACAGCAGCACACCGCCTGAGCAGCGATTGGCGGTTCTCGAGAACGAGCATCGGCAACTCTCGGAGCGCCGGCGGCGGCTTCACGAGAGCATCGACCTGCTGGCAGGGTCGAAAGCGATAAAGCCGGACGCTGCTGCTCGGTTGGAGAGCTACAAGGTGACGGAGAAGGTCGTCTCTCGGCGGCGGCGTGAGGTGTATCGGGAGCTGGGCGAGCTACGACTCGAGGAGCCCTGGCTCGGTGAGGTCCACTGAGTCTCTCGCCGTGCTAGACGCACGGTCCTCGGCCGCTCTTGTAGCCTTCGCAACGTGAGCGACCGGCGGCCGCCCCCCATCGACGAAGACGATTGGTTCGCGACCCCCGCGGTGGAACCCGCGGAACTGGAACTGCCCGGCGAAGTCGCCTGGCAGGACGAGCCGGATCCGCCACCCGGCCCATCGAACGGCCTCGCTCGACGCCAGGGCATGGTCCTGCTGGCTGTGGTCGCCGCGATCGCGCTGGGCGCGGCCGGCATCCTGCTCGCACGCTCGCTCGGTGGCTCCGACGGCACGAGCGGCACCGCTGCGACCACTGCTGTGACGACGCAGGTCACGACCGAGACGACGACCGCGACGACGACCGAAACCACGACCACGCCGACCGATTCGACGCCGACGACGAGCACCCCCGCGTCGACGACGCCGAGCGCGACCGCGGTGCCGACGGGCGCGACGCTCCGGGCCGGCGACTCCGGCGCCAGCGTCTTGGCGCTACAGCAGACGCTCGCGAGTCTCGGATTCGACCCGGGGGCAGCGGACGGCAAGTTCGGCCCTGGAACGACGGATGCCGTCACTGCTTTCCAGAAGGCGAAGGGCCTGACCCAGGACGGGGTCGCCGGCCCGACGACGATCGCTGCCATCAACACGGCGGCAGCCGGCAGCGGCTAGAGCACGACCAGCCTGCTGGCGCGGGCGGTCGCCCGCCGTCACGGCTTGCCGCTCATCGCCCACACGGCGACGAGCCAGGCAACGACTGCGATCAGCGACACGATCCCTGCGGCCAGCGTGAGGCCCTTGCTGCCGCGCCGCACGGCGACGCCGGAGAGAATCAGCGTGACGAGGAGGAACAGCGCGCCGCCGTCGGCGGTGATGTAGCCGATCCCGATCCACGTCGGGTCGTCGGACGCGTTGCCGAACTCCCTGCTGTAGAGCCACTCGGCGCCGGCCCGCATGACGATGTAGGCGGGGAGCGAGACGAAGAGGAACGAGCGGAACGAGAGCCGCCGGAGGAACGAGCTCTCCGTCGCACCGCCGGAGGTGAGCGCGGCAAACGACCCCAGTGCCGCAGAGCCGACGAGCACCATCGCGCCGAGGACGTGCACGAGCAGCGGCAGGTTCCACGAGTCGGGCCGGATCGAGGCGAGCACGCTCATGCTCCGGGCTTCCAGATCATGTCGATCAGCACGAGCAGGGTCACGACAGCTGCGGTCCAGCTGAGCATGTGTGCCCGCGAGGAGCGAAATGCCGCGGTGAGGTCAGGGTCGGGGCCATCCTTGCCTTCGGTAACGAGCTGCCGCGCCTGCTCGAACTGCTTGTCGAGCTCGAGGCCGGCACGGCGTCCGGTCTCTGTCGCGATCGCCCACCCGGCGATTCCGAGGAGGACCCACAGGTCCCACACCTGGTAGGCGTCGAGCGAGATTGCGAGCCAGACGCCGAAGACGATCGTCCCGACGCCACCGATCCCGACGGCGACTTTCGCGACCTTCAAGGCGGAATCGACGGCGAGCGCCCGCCCGGGGGTCTCGACGGAACGGAGCGAGACGAGCCCGATCGAGAACATCGTGATCGCCCCGACGAGCGCGAACGCGCTCAGCAGGTGCAGGGCGAGAATCCAGTCGTCGAGCTCCATCGCCGTCGGATATTACGATTTCGCAGGTCGGTTGTGAAGGCCTGCGTTGGGCGTCTTTCTCGGCGCTAACGCCCCCCGTGCGAGGGAGATCACGCGTCGTTCCGGATTCTCGTCGAAGACTCAGACGAGGGGTACGCGCACGAGCCGACCTGCCGATATCACGATGGTGGGAACGAATCCTCCCGTGCGAGAGGTACGACCGCGCCCTGAAGTCACAGTCGACCGGCTGAATCGCACATTTGGCGGGACGACCGTGCTCGACAGCCTCACGCTCTCGGTCGAGCCGGGTGAGCGGGTCGCGCTCTTCGGGCCGAACGGCTCCGGGAAGACAACGCTGCTGCGTTGTGTGCTCGGCACCGTCACGCCGACGAGCGGTACGGTAACGGTCGGCGGGCATCGCGCCGGCACGTTCGCTGCGCGATCGCTCATCGGCGTCTCGTTGGCACAGGAGCGCTCGTTCTACCTGCGCCTATCGGGGCGGGAGAACCTGATCCTGTTCGCTCGGCTGCGGGGCCTTTCCCGCCGGGCTGCCGCCGCTCGTGTCGACGAGCTGACGTATGAGCTGAAGCTGAGCGAGGTGGCGGCTCGGCGCGCTGACCGCTGCTCGACGGGGCAGCTGCAGCAGCTGGCGTTCGCGCGAGCATTGCTTGGAGAGCCGCCGGTGCTGCTCCTGGACGAGCCGACGCGCTCGCTCGACCACGAGGCACGCGAGCGCGTCTGGGAGGCACTCGACCGTCGCCGCGACCGTGCTGTGGTATTGGCAAGCCATCTCGACGCCGACATCGAGTCGTGCGACCGGGTGTTCCGACTCGAAGCAATGCCCGGGCTGGCGGTGGCGGCAGCATGATCCGCTACGCGGTCGCGGCGTCACTTGCTCGCCGCGATTTCGAGATAACCCGCTCGTACAGAACCGTGTTCGTGCTGGATCTCTTCTGGGGCGCGATCGAAGTCCTCTTTTACTACTTCTTCTCGCAGATCGTCGGCCTCTCGCCCGACGCCGACCTGGGTGGTGCGCCGTCGTACTTCGCGTTCGCCCTGGCCGGGCTGATGGTGTCGGTTGTGATCCTGTCGGCTACGTCGTCGATCTCGGGCCGGGTGCGCGAGGAGCAACTGACCGGGACGCTCGAGTTCATCTGTGCCAATCCCGTGCGGTCGTCCGAGTTTGCGCTCGGGACGGCTGCGTTCCCGTTCCTCTACGGCTCGGTCCGAGTCATGATGTACCTGATCATTGGCGTTGCGTTCCTCGGCCTCGCCGCGGGCGACGTGAACTGGGCCGGGATTGCACTGATCGTGCCGCTGTCCGCGTTTGCGATGCTTGGTATCGGCGTTCTCGCGGGGGCTGCAACAGTCGTGTTCAAGCGCGGTGGTTCGGTCGTCGCGGTGTCGGTATTCGCCATGACGTTCATCTCGGGCGCGATGTTCCCGATCGCGCTACTTCCCGCGTGGTTGCAGCCGATCGGTCAAGCGATGCCGACAGCGGCCGCCCTCGACGGGATGCGGGAGGCGCTGTACGGCGACGGCAGCCCGTGGTCGGAGGCGCTGATTCTCGTGGGGTGGGGAGTGGTGCTGCTGCCGCTGAGCCTGTGGCTCTTCTCGCTCGCGCTGAGCAGGGCCCGTGCGCAGGGAGCGCTGGCCCAGTACTAGATATCGCCCTAGATCTCCTGCCCACCCGTTTGCGTCTCACGTTGCTCGCGGAAGATGCCGATGGACGTGCTGACTGAGGAAACGGCGGATACGCGCAGCGCCGGGAACAGAACGCCCCCGCACAGCACCCTGATCGAGGTACCCCATTTCAGCCACTTCTCGTTCAACTTCGCGCACGCCTCCAGCCCTGTCCGTGGAAATCCTGAATGCCTCGGGCGGTCGTAGGCAACGCATCGTCTCCGTGCTCGTTCGGGACGGGATCGACGTTTCCGAGCAACCTGCGAGCACTCGGAACCTCGCTGAGGAATCCGGCACGCGTACCCGGGACGCGCTGGTCGTCGACCTGCATTGCGCGGAAGCGAGTGCGGGCGACTTACACCCAATAGTCGAGCAAGCACGCGGAACACCCATCGTTGTGATCTCCGGGACGTCCGACCGGCACGTCATGCGGCTCGCGCTTGCAGCCGGGGCGGACGGTTACGTCCTCGACGATGAACTCGAGCAGAGTCTTCCGGCCGCCGTCCGCGGGGTCTATTCCGGGCAACTATCCGTGCCCCGTGCCGCTCGAAGCATCGTCGCCCGACCGAAGTTATCGGCACGTGAGAAACAGGTTCTCGGGATGGTTGTCCTGGGCTTCTCGAATGGGGAGATCGCGTCAAAGCTCTTCCTCGCGGAGAGCACGGTGAAGAGCCACCTGTCCTCGGTTTTCTCGAAGCTCGGTGTCCGCTCTCGCAACGAGGCGACGGCCATGATCCTTGACCTCGACAGCGGACTCGGGATCGGAATCCTTGCGATCTCCGAGGAGCACGAGCGCCTCGGGCCTGTGGATGGCTTCTCGGCCAACTAGTTTCCCGGCTCGTCTCCAAACCGGATTCCTGCTTGGGGCTCGCCTGACCAGGTGGATTCAGTACGCCTCGGACGCGTAGCAACGTCCGGATCTCGCGCATCCCTCCTTTGGGGGCCTTCTTCCGAGGCCGACGGCGCTGATTGCGTCTCTCTAACTCAAGGCTGATCACGGAAACGACGATGTACCCATCAGGAGTCCTGAGAACAGGAGGATCCATGAACCCGACGACCGATACTGACGTTCGCGCGACGCTTCTCAGCGCCTCAGTGGTTGTTCCTCAGCACGTTGTGCATCGAGAGTTCGCCATGGAAACTGTCGTCTTGAACCTCCAGTCGGGCATGTATCACGGCCTGAATCCGACCGGGGCACGGATGCTGGACGCTCTGGAGCGTAGTCCGACCGTCGGGGACGCGGCAGCCGACCTCGCGGTCGAGTACGGCATTGGCCGACAAGAGATCGAGGATGACCTTTGTGACCTCTGTTCACAGCTACTAGAGCGCGGGCTGCTCGAATTGAACGACGGTGCACGAGGCTGACCGGCGGGGCACGGCGTTCGAAACCCGCCGAGTCGCCGCCAACGTGGACGGGCATGGCCGGAAAGCAGGCGACGGGGATGTACGCGCTTGAAATCCGCCGCGGCAATCGAGGAACTCGTCGGACCGCTGTCGCCCTCGCAGAAGCTCAGCCTCTCAATGGAGGTCGTGGTCGCATACGTCCGGGTTCGATGGACTCTTGCCCGGGGGAACGGCGTCCCCGAAACGGTCGAGCTGCTTCGCGCGACCGCTCCGCCGCCCGAACGTGCACTCGGAGGCGATCGAGCCGAGAACGTGGCAGGGCTCAGACTGGGGCGAGCCGTGGGAAAGACGCTCGGCGTGCTGCCCACAGATGCGCGGTGCCTGATCCGGTCGCTCGTGCTCATGAGCCTGCTCGCACAACGAGGTATCGCGTCATCGGTTGTGATCGGCGTCAAATCCGAGCCCGAATTCGGTGCGCACGCTTGGGTCGAGAGCGGCGGCACACCGCTACTTCCACCAAGTGAAGGCGAGTTCAGCCGGCTGGTGGAGATTTGATCGTGGCTAACCCGAGGTCGTCTGCTCTCGTCGGGGTCTTGGGGGTTTTCGGGCACGGCAACGTCCCCGCGTTTGGACTTGACGTACTGGCCTCGGGGCGGCACGCGGTCGCGGACGGAGCCATCTTTGTCGGCCGGCATTCGCCAGAGGAACGGCCCGTGTCGCGAGCCGGCCATGTGTGGTGCCTGCTCGAGGGAACGGTCTGAGGGTGCGAGCGCAGCAGCTCAGCAATCCCGGCGCGCGGGAGGCCGAGGCACTGGGGAACGAGGGCGACCGCGAGCTAAGCGCGTTCGGTCTCACGATCGAGTCCGACTTCGCCCTGCCCGGGGCCGAGCCCGCGGCCGCGGGACGGGAGCTGGCGCTCCGGGTCGCCGGCCGGGACGAGCTGGAGGCGCTGGCAGCCGAGCCGCGCGTGCTCAGGTATCTGCACGTGTTCGACGACTGCCCGTACGCCATGCTCGAAGGCCCCGACGGGAACATGCTGATTTGCTATGGGCACCGCGCGATCTTCCACCTGTCGACCGACAGGCGCGTCGTCCGCTGTGCTCCCACTAAACGCGACGACCCGATCTGGCAACGCGTGCTCCTCGACACCGTGTTGTGGACCGTGAGCCTGTTGCGCGGATACGAACTGCTCCACGCGAGTGCCGTCTGGACCGCCAATGGGGTGGTCTCCTTCGTCGCGGCTAGCGGAGGCGGCAAGACGAGCCTCGCGGCGGAGTTCCTTCGACGCGGGGCGGCCCTGTACACGGACGATATCCTGGCCCTCGAGCAGCGCGACGGCGGCGTCGTCGCGCACTGCGGGCCGGCGCTCATGAACCTGCCCTGCCATCTCGTCCCCGAGATCGTCGGCGAGGCCAACGTCCTCGCCGACTTCGGTGAGGAGCAGTGGGTGCGCGTCCAGCGGCCTCCGTTGTCGGCGGAGCCGCTCGCCGCCGTGGTGATCGTGGCCCGCGCCGCCGGGTTGGACACACGCTGTGTGCGGGCTGAGAACAGTGCCCTCGCGCTGCTCGCGCATCTCGTCGGCTTCCCGTATCTCGAGCGCGAGCGGACCCGCTTCGAGCTGTACGCGTCGCTGGTCGCCACGACGCCGGTGCTCGAGTTGACGGCCGACCTTTCGGTGCCCACCGCGGAGCTCGCCGATCTCGTGGCGAAAAGGGTGGCATCGCTGTGACCGTCGTGCGGCCGCTCGACGCGGCTGAGCCTCGCTCGCTGTATACGTTCGACGCGTTCGGGTTCGCCGTCGAGTTCGATTGGCCGCTGGCAGGTGCGACACCGGCGTCGGCGGCCGAGGCTGGCCGCCGACCGACCACCGTGCGCCGGGTCGAGCCCGAGTCGCTGGCGGTGGCGTGGGAGTCACCCGGCGAGCGGCTGTTCGAGCGCGAGTTCAGGGGCGAGATCGGCATCACCTTCGAGCGGGCGGTGGACTACCGAATCTGGGCGAAGGACTCGGGCCGCTACGTCGTGTCCACCGACGGAACCGAGGTTCGCTGCGAGCGCGGGACCGTCGTGGAGCATGCGCAGGAGCGGTTCCTATTCGCGCAGGTGCTGCCGCTCGCGGCGGTCCTGCGGGGGTTCGAGCTCCTGCACGCGAGCGCCGCGTGCCTGAACGGCGCCGCCGTTGCGTTCGCAGGCCCTTCAGGTGCCGGCAAGACTACGCTCGTGAGCCGGCTCGTGGTCCGCGGCGCCGGCTTCCTTACCGATGACGTGCTGGCGCTGGAGCAGGGCGCCGATGGGCTTATCGCTTATCCCGGGCCACCCTACCTCGCGGTGCTCGACGGCGACGCCGACCAGGTCGACGTCGCCGCTCGGATCGGACGGCTCGTCGGCACGAGCGACAAGCTCAACGTCGTCGTGCCGGTCGGGCGAGGCGCGTTCCCGCTGCGGGCCGTCTACCACCTCGAGTCGGGGCCCGGCCTGCAGCTCGAGCCGATCGGCAGCGACATCGTCCCGCGCCTGCTGGCGAGCGTGTTCGTCCCGTACCTCGTCACGCCGGAGCGTCTCCAGCGCCAGCTCGAGATAGCCCAGCTGCTCGACGAGACCGTTCCGCAGTTCCGGCTCCAGATCCCCCGGACGATCGACGTCGAGGAGGCCATCGACGAGGTCGACGCCCACGCCCGGGCAGGTGACGGCCTGATGCTCAAGGGCGTGTTCAGCCGAGCCGGCGGTACCCTCGACCGCGCCCAGACCGAAGGACTCGAGCACGTGGGGCGGGGCCCGCTGGCGATCGCCTTCGACCCGGCGCCCGCCGCCGTCTGCGCCGACGTCGACGAGGTCACCTGCGTCCTGAACGGCTACCTGTACGGCGCCGCCGCGCCTCGCGCGAGAACTGGGTGTCGCCGCCGGAAACGCGGCCGCGCTCGTCGCTCGCGCCTACAGGCGCTCCGGCGAGGAGATCCTCACCCAGCTCCGCGGACGGTACGCACTCGCGCTGTGGGACGGCAAGAGCCAGCGAGGTCTGCTTGCCTGTGACCTGTTCGCGATGGAGCCGCTCTTCTACTGGCGCGGGGCCGGCCGGCTCGCGTTCGCAAGTGAGTTGAAGGACCTGTTCTCGGTGCTCCCGGCCACGCCCGGACCGGACTCGATCGCGTTCAGCAGCTGGCTGGGGGATGGGATCGTGCCCCGCGGACCGCACGCTGTACGACGGCGTGGCCCGCCTGCACCCGGGCTGGCTGATCGAGCTAGGCCCCAAGGCGTCCGAGCCGCGCCGGTACTGGCGGCCGCGCTACCAGGGAACTCTGAGCGGGACGCGGGACGAGCTGGCCGAGGGCCTGCGGGCCGAGCTCGAGCGCTCGGTCGGGCGCAGGCTCTCGCCGCGACTGTCGGGCGTGGTGCTCAGCGGTGGCCTCGACTCGTCGATCGTCACCGCTATAGCCTCCGGCCAGCGCGAGCCTGGCACGCAGCTGCGGACCTACTCGGCGGTGTTCCCCGGCAAGTTGTTCGACGAGGGCTGGAAGGTTCAGCGCCTGACCGAGTCCCTCGGGATCGAGCCGGCGGCCTTCGAGGTCGAGCCCCAGGGCGCCCTGTGGCTCGCGCTGAAGCACGTCCAGCGGTGGGGCCTGCCGCTAATAGGCGCCGGCGGTGTGTTCGAGAGCGCGATGGTGAACGAGGCAGCACGCGAGGGCGTCGAGGTCGTGCTGGACGGGCAAACAGGTGACGAAACGCTCGGGTTCGCTCCGTACCTCCTCTCGGACCTGCTTCGGCACGGGCGCCTGATCGCCGCGCTGGGGCTCACGGGCCGCTGGCCGCTGGGGCACCGGGCGACCCCTCGGGAGCGCCGGTGGATGCTCGAGCACGTCGGCCTCAAGGGCGCCCTGCCGTACCGGCTGGGGAACGCCGCGCGTAGCCTGCGCAACCGGGACGGCGACGGCGGGCCGCCGTGGCTCGCCCCGGCCCTGCGGCGCAGCTTCGCGGAGCAGCAGGACCCGTGGGCGTGGAAGGTCGGCTCGTCCGGCCCGCGCTGGTGGCGACACCTCAGCGATCAGCTCGTCGAGGACCCCCAACCGCGTACTGCGCATCGACTACCTCCGTCACCGGGCCGCCGAGGTCGGCCTCGTCAACGACTCGCCGCTGTACGACTTCGATCTCGTCGACTACTGCCTGAGGCTCCCGCCGGAGCTCGCGTTTGCGCCGGAGCACACGCGTCCTCTGGTGCGGCACGCGATGGGCGACGTGATCCCGAACGAGGTCAGGCTCAACGACCAGAAGGCGGACTTCTCGTCCTTCTGCTACGAGATCCTCACGAACGCCGACGCAAAGGGTATCGAGCGCCTCCTGGGCGCACCTAACCCGGAGATTGGCGCCTACGCGGACGTGGAGTGGGTGCGCCACCGCTGGCTCCACGACCGGCCGGCACCGGGCAGGGACACCGCGTCGTGGGGCACGGTGATCTGGCGGATCATTGCCGGCGAGTGTTGGCTGCGCGCGCAGGCCGACACCGGCTTCGTGGACGACATGCTGGCCCGGGATGATGTCCACGCCCCCTCGGCGCACCGGGTCTCATTGGCCTACACCGGCACTTTTTTCCGCCTTACAGGCACCTGATGGTTCTCTAGACTTGCCCATGAGTTCTCAGAGTTTCCCCCATGGGTTCGCGACATCAACGGACAGGAGGCCAAGATGGAGAAGCATGAGAAGGATCAGGTGCCGGAGTACGAGCGGCCTAGTGTGGTCGACTACGGAACGCTTGTCGACATCACGCGTGGAGGCTCGGCCACGAACAAGGATGGTCCGGTGGGCAACAACACGGCGTTCCCGAACAGCTAGCTCCTAGCTCGGCACGATCGTCCTGAGAACGGCGGCCTGCCGGGCCGCCGTTCTCTTTGGCCGTCAGTGTTCGGCGGGTTTCGATGTGATGGAGCAGACGGTCCACCATATGAGCCTCGAGCTCAAGAGCCAGTTCGACCCTCAACGACAGACGTAGTTCGTCACTTGGACGCCGGGCCGTGACGCGCAGCAAGGTGAGTGAGTCGACGGTTACGGCGGGGTCGGTGTGACGGCGTCTGATCGAGTTTGACTCACTCGCGCGGATCGGAGTT
>CAWATN010000008.1:0-137717 GCA_963784945.1 uncultured Thermoleophilia bacterium
CTGTGGGCGATCCAGCACGGCGTCGTCCGCTAGCTCCGGCGCCACGCGCGACGAAACGGTCGGGACACCCGCGCCTGCAGGCACTCGCGGCAAACGCCGCGTCTCCAGTGGGAGGATGAAGGTGCCGTGATCAGGATTTCGGAGCTCGAGGGGTACGAGGAGTACTGCCACTCCGGGTTGGACGACCCGTATCCGCTGCTCGATCGGCTGCGCGAAGAAGAGCCAGTGCACTGGAGCCCAGTTCTGAGGGGCTGGATCGTCACTCGTTACGACGACGTGCTTGCCGGTGCGCTCGACCGTAGGTTCGCGAACGATCGGGTGGGCGCATACATGGCTGCATTGCCAGTTGAGCAGCGGGTTAGGTGTTCTGCGTTGGGAGAGCACGTGTCCAACTGGCTCGGATTCACAGACCCACCGAAGCACTCGCGCCTTCGTGCGCTGGCTCGGACGACGTTTACCCCGCGACTCGCCGAAGCTGCACGACCACGGATCGAGGCGATCGTTGACAATCTGCTCGACGAGGCCTTGGCGCGACAACAGGTCGATCTGGTCGAGGACTTGCGTTTCGACTGCCCGCCACGATCATCTGCGAGCTTCTCGGCGTCCCGGTTGAACGCGCGGCCGACTTCCAACGTTGGTCCGACGACATGTTGGCGTTCACGAGCCATCTCGGGCCGTCACTGACGACAGTCGCTGACGATGCTCAGGCGAGCTACCTCCAACTCGAGCTCTCTTCGAAGAGCTGGTCGCGGAGCGCCTGCAGGATCCGCAGGAGGACTTGATCACGTCGTTCGCCGCGGCCGAGGCCGCCGGCGAGATCAGCCGGAGCGAGCTGATCGGACTGTCTGTCTTTCTTCTGGTCGCGGGGCACGAGACGACTGCGAGCCTGATCGCGACCGCCCTTGCGTACTTCCTGCACAGCGACGATGTGCGCAACCAGCTGGCGTCATCCCCAGCGTTGATCGAATCCGCAGTCGAGGAGTTCCTGCGCTTCGAAAGCCCGATCCAGACCCTTCCCCGCATCGCTCGGGAGGATGTGGAGCTCCGGGGAGAACGCATTGCTGCCGGCGATCTTGTCGTCCTGCACATGGGTGCGGCAAACCGAGACGCGCTTCAGTTTCCAGACCCAAGCGCCTTGAACCTTTCCAGGAACGAGAACCGCCAGTTGGCATTCGGTTGGGGTCCCCACTTCTGTCTCGGCGCTCCCCTGGCCCGCGTCGAAGCGTCCGTCGCGCTTGGCAAGTTCATCGCACGCGCCCCGGACGCCACGCCCGAACTGGACGCAATTCGGTGGCGCCAGACGATGGGTGTTCGCGTGCCAATCGTGCTACCGGCCCGGCTCGCGGCAACGTAGCACAACGAATTTCGCGTGCGCTTGACTTTCCGGCGAGCGATGCCTTAGGGTCGTGGGAACGATCCCACCCCGGGAGCTCGGAGCGTCCGGGACTCACCAAGGTAGAAGGAGGAGTCAGGGCATGCAAGGATCGCGGAAACGCCGCAAGACGTTGTTTGCGGGAATCTCTTTGGTCGCCGTCGCGATAGCGGCAGGCATCGTGCTGACAGGTACTGCGACCGCAGGCAAGTCTGGTCACGCGGCTTCGTCGCCCCCGTACGACTTTGTCGTAAGCAACAACTTCCTCGGGAACGACTGGCGGCCCCAGGTTGAAAAGCTCGCCGTATTGACGTCCAAGCTGCCCCCCTTCAAGGGGAAGGTCAACATGAAGATCGTCAACTCTGCGAGCACGAATCAGGCGCAGATCGCGGACCTCAACAGCATCATTCAGACAAAGCCTGACGTTCTCTTACTCATACCGGGATCGAGCACGGCGCTCAACCCGACCATCAAGAAGGCGTGCAAGGCCGGCATCTTGGTGTTCACGATCTCGGCGCCCGTAACAGAGCCGTGCGCCTGGAACGTCAACCAGGACTTCTTCGGCGGCATGACCGGAGTCGGGAAGTGGATGGGCAAAGTGCTGCAGAATAAAGGCAGCGTCTTCGTTGACCAAGGGATTCCCGGCCTGGGGATCTCCAAGGACATCGAGAACGGCTTCCGGAAGGGCCTTAAGATGACCGGCCCCGCCGTCGAGGACGCCGGCACATTCGCGGGCCAGTACGCTCCCGGCCCCGAGCAGTCAGGCATCAGTAACCTTCTGGTCGGAAATCCTGACGTGAGCGGGGTCATGACGCAGGGGTACTGCACGCCGGTCTTCAACGCCATGAAGCAGGCCGGAAAAGAGAATGTTCCGGCGACGTGTTACGGCTACAACGGTGAGCTCGGCGCCTGCGACACGGGCGGTAACGAGTGTGCAGTGCTCAGCGGCTCGCCCGTCGTGATCCAGATCGCGATGCAGAACGCGCTCGCCATCCTCGAAGGCAAGCCCGCTCCGCCGAAGAACAAGATCATTCCGGTTCCGATGGTGCTGTTCGTCACCGCGACACCGAAGGTCTCCGTCAAGGTTCCCGGCGTGACGGTGCAGGTGATCAGGGCGGGAGTGAACTACTTCCCGAAGCTCCCGGCGGGACTTGCGCTGCCGTACACGCTGCCGCAGTACAAGATCGCTGCAAAGGACGCAGTCGGCAAGAAGTAGGCGACTCCTCGAACTCCTCGAGAACCCTCCCTCGATGAGAGCAGCCGCCGGCGGACAAGATTCGTGCCCGCCGGCGGCTGCGTCAAAAGGACACCCTTGACCAGCGACACTCTCAACCTTCAAGGCATCCAGAAGGCGTTCGGAGGGGTACAGGCGCTCAACGGCGCTAGCGTCACCTGCCGGCGCGGAGAGGTGCACTCTCTCATCGGTGAGAACGGAGCCGGAAAGAGCACCCTCGTCAAGATTCTCTCAGGTGCGCTCAGGGCCGATGCGGGCGAGATCACGCTCTTCGGCGAGGCGCTTCAGCCTCGCCGCCCTCTCGACGCGCAGAAGTTCGGGATCGTCACTGCGTTCCAGGAGCTGAGTCTCATTCCCGACGTCACGGTCGCGGGGAATCTCTTCTACGGGTCCGAGCCGCGCGTGAGAGCCGGCAGAATCGACGAGCGTGAGCTTCGGCGCGAAGCCCGGCGTGCGCTCGATGAGCTGGGTATCGAGGGGATTGACCCGAATAGCCGCATTCGCGAGCTCGGGTTGGCCGAACGGCAGACGATCGAGATCTGCAAGGCGCTCCTGCGTCAGCCTCAAGTCCTCGTGCTCGATGAGCCGACGTCCGCGCTGTTGCCCGAGCAGGTCGAGTGGCTCTTCGCGAAGGTGAGATCGTTTGCGGACGAGGGCGGCATTGCCGTCTTCATCTCGCACCGCCTGGATGAAGTGGAGCGGTTGAGCGACTGGGTGACAGTTTTTCGCAACGGCGTGGACGTCGGCTCCGGCGCGATCGGAGAGATGCCCGAGGCCCGGCTCGTAGAATTGATGCTCGGCAGGCGCATCGAGCGCTTCTATCCGGCTGCCGGCGAGAACGATCGCGCCGACGATGTGCTGCTCGAGGTCTCCGATCTTGCTGCCCCACCACGACTGAGGAACGCCAGCATCACAGTCCGTCGCGGTGAAATCGTGGGCGTGGGTGGGCTCCAAGGACAGGGGCAGTTGCCACTGTTCCTTGCCCTCTTCGGCGCTAGCAAGTCAACGGGCGAGATCAAGATGGGCGGACGCACGCTGCGGCTCCGGAGGCCGGTCGACGCGCTCCGCGCCGGAATCGCGCTGATTCCGGAGGACAGAGCAACAGAAGGACTGTGCCTCTCTCTCAGTATTCGCGACAACATCCTTCTCGGCAGCCTGGATTCGGTCTCGACGTTCGGGTTGATCAACCCCCGGAAGCAACGTGCGCTCGTGAACGAGATGGCGTCTCGGCTGCAGATCACGATGCGCGACCCACTACAGGAGGCAAGCGCACTCTCCGGCGGGAACCAGCAAAAGATCCTGCTCGCGCGCGTGTTGGCGCAGAATCCCTCGGTTCTGCTCATGTACGACGCCACCCGGGGCGTCGATGTCGGGACCAAAGCCGAGATCTACGACCTGATGCGTGATCAATGCTCGAAGGGGGTCGGCATCCTCTTCTACTCGACGGACGTCGCGGAACTCGCGAACATCGCCGATCGTGTCGTCGTCCTGCACGACGGCACGGTGCGCGCCCATCTCGAGGGGGAAGAGTTGAACGAGCATCGAATCGTTGCCGCTGCCGTCGGTGGTCTGAGGGGTGAGGCAAGTTGAGCGTACAACCCGCGGCCGACCGTCCGCCGGCAGAGGGCCCTCGTCGTTCCGTGCCCTTCCTCGGGGGTCTCGGTCGGCGCGATCTGCCGCTGTACATGCCGTACGTCTACGTTCTGGGTCTCGGCATCGCGATCTACATCCTCCAGCCTGGCCTGATCAGCGGCCCGGGGGCGGTCGACTCGCGATTCGCGCTGATCGTGCCACTCGCTCTGGTGGCCTTCGGTCAGACCCTCGTCATGTTCACTCGCGGGATCGACCTTTCGGTCGGAGGCGTCATCAGCCTCGTCTCCGTGCTGCTGGCAACACACCTCAATGCAGGCGGTGTGCTGATGATCCTCGAGCTTCTCGGAATTCTCGTCCTGGCGGCCGGGATCGGGGCGCTCAACGGCTCGCTGATCGCCTTTAGCGGTCTGCAGCCCTTCATCGTGACGCTGGCGACGTGGTCGATCTGGGGCGGTGTGGCGTTCGCGATCCTCGACGTGGAGGGAGGAGAGCCGGCCCCTGGTCTCATCTCTGGCGTGCAGGGGTCGGTGGCCGGGGTCCCGAAATCGGTGGTGGCCGTCGTTCTGCTGGTGGTCCTGTGGAGATGGCTTCGCCCAACCCGGTTCATGAACGATCTGACAGCGATCGGGAGCGATGAGGACCGCGCGCGCCTCCTCGGCGTCAGAGTCGCTCGGCGCAAGATCGAGGTGTACGCCGTCTCGGGTGTCTTTGCGGCGCTGGCCTCGATCTGGGTGACGGGGCAGACGGCCTCGGGAGCACCGAATGTCGGCGATCAGTTCATCCTCGCTTCGGTTGCTGCCGTTGTCCTCGGTGGCACGAGCATCTTCGGCGGCAGAGGGTCGGTCGCCAGCTCGATCCTCGGCGCTATCGCCTTCCTGATGATCGCCGACCTCGTCTTCGGGATGAACCTCACCTCGTTCTGGAGCATCTTCTTCCAGGGACTGATCCTGATCGTGGCCGTGACGCTGAACTCGGTGATCCAGCACCGGGCGGGGAGGGCTTCGTGATGGCGATCTTCAGGCTCGCGCGCAGGAACAGTGCGGTCTTCCTGGCCTACGCCGTCGTCGCTGCGCTCTTTGTGGCTGGAACCGTTCAGTCGACGAATTTCGCCAACTACCACCATGTGCGCACGATCCTGATCAGTGCCTCGTTCATCGGCCTCGTCGGATTCGGGCAGACGCTGTGCATCCTGACCGGAGGGATCGATCTGTCGATCCCTGCGACGCTCGCCGGATCGGCGGTGCTCGCTGCGTTTCTCGCGGATGGCAGGACATCGGCACTGTGGTGGATCGTTCCCCTGATCATCGGTCTCGGGGCGCTGATCGGCCTGGTCAACGGGCTCGGCGTCGCGTACGCGGGCGTCCCACCGATCATCATGACGCTCGGGATGCTGAGCGCGATCCAGGGCTTGCTGCTGATCTACACGAACGGTGGCATCTCGACGGCGCCGCCTCAGGGTCTGATCGACTTCGTCAACGGCGACACGCTCGGTATCTCAACCGTTCTCCTGATTTGGGCCGTAGTCATCGTCGGTGCGACTGTTCTGCTCAGCTTCAGCGTGTTCGGCCGGAAGCTGTACGCGGTCGGGACGAACCCGACTGCGGCGCTCCTGGCCGGCGTAAAAGTGCGCCAGGTGCTCATCGTCCCGTACGTGGTCTCCGCGGTAGGCGCCTCACTCACCGGCCTTCTGTTGCTCGGTTTCCTCGGCCAGGCCTTCGTGAACATCGGAGACGAGTACCTCTTCTCGTCGGCGGTGGCGGTGGCCGTCGGAGGTGCCTCGATCCTCGGCGGCCGGGGAAACTACATCGGCACGGTCGCCGGCGCACTGATCCTCACGCTTATCGCCGCCAACCTGCAGTTGCTGTCGCTCGGAACGGCGGCAATCCAGATCTCGTACGGGCTCATTCTGCTCGCGACCGTCTACGTCGCCGGCTTCACGTTCGGAAGGAGGTAGGCATGGCGCGTCTGAGCGATCGGGTCGTGCTGATGATCGGTGGTGGTGGCGGAATAGGCGTCGCCTCAGCGGTGGCGTTCGCCCGTGAGGGCGCGACAGTCGTCGTTGCCGATCTCGCCGAGGACCTGGCCGGAGCGGCCGCCGAACGGGTGCAGGAAGCCGGCGGCACGGCCTGGGCGACCCAGATCGACGCCCTCGAGCCGGGAAGCCTCGAGGAGCTCGTAGCGGACGTCATCGGCCGCCACGGCCGGCTCGACGTGATGCACAACCTGACGAGCACGACGGTTCTGGCGCCGTCCGTCGATCTCTCACTCGAGGACTTCGAGAAAGTGTTCCGGGTGACCGTGCTCGGCCAGTTCGCAGGAGCCCAGGCAGCCGCGCGACACATGATCGAGGCGGGGACGGGTGGGTCGATCATCAACATGAGCTCGATCGGCGGCCATGGTGGATTGCCGCGCCGAGCCGCATACACGTCGTCTGCCGCGGCGATCGTCAATCTGACTCGGACGCTCGGTGTCGAATGGGCGCCACACGGGATCCGCGTCAACGCGATCGCCCCGGCCTGGATCATGACCGACGCGCTGCAACGCTACAACGAGCAGTTCCCGGGCGTGCTCGACTTCCCGGCGCTCGAGGAGCGCATCCCGATGGGGCGGTTCGGAGGAGTCGATGAGATCGCGCAGGTGGCCGTGTTCCTCGCCTCCGACGAGAGCAGCTTCGTGACGGGGACGACCATTCTCGCCGATGGAGGTGTCGTGGCGTATATCGGCCCCGGGGGAAGACCGAGCGCACAGTGAGGTTCAGAGTGAGAGGCAAACGAAAGGTAAAGCGATGAAGGTCTACAACACTGAGATCCCGCGCCGCGAACTACTGCGTCGAGTTGGCAACCTGGCACAGGTCGGCAGCGTCGAGTTGCTTCAGCACGAGCAGGGCTACGCCCGCGGCTCGCGGTTCCTCGACTTTCGCACGGGTAGCGGGTTTCGCTTCTCCGTCCACGTCGACCGGGGCATGGACCCCGGCTTCGCCGAATTCAATGGAGCATCGCTCGCGTGGCTCCCGCCCAAGCCCTTCGTCGCGCCGTGGTACTGGGAGACGAGCGATCACTCGTGGGTGCGGTTTGTGCTCGGCGGCCTCTGCAACACCGCAGGACTGATGACCATCGGCAACCCGCAGACCGTGGACGTATCGCAGTTCAAGTTCCACTCGCGCCCGGACGACCGCAACGGGACCCACGACCGCGTCGCGATCACTCCGGCCAGCCACTTCAACTACGGTGAGCGCTGGGAGGGCGAGCGCTGCTTTCTCTGGGCGGAAGGCACCGTCCGGCAGGAGATCGTCTACGGCGAGAACCTGCTCCTGACGCGCCGGTACGAGGCGGAGGTCGGATCGAGCTCGTTCACGCTTCGCGATGTCGTGCGGAACGACGGCTACTACCCGTGCCCGCACCAGTTGCTGTACCACTTCAACATCGGCTACCCGGTCGTCGACGACGGCGCGGAGCTCCTCGCCTCGCTCAGCGGCCCGGTGCCCGGCTCGATCTTCGAAGGTGATTCAGGAGCGACCGACCGCTATCGGATGTTCTCGGGGCCGGAGCAGAGCTTCTTCGCGGAGGGCTACGAGATTCCGATGGCCCCCGGCGGAGACGGTTGGGTTGCGGCGGCGGTGGTCAACCGCGGCTTCAAGGGTCTCGACGGCGGCCTGGGCGTCTATCTCCGCTACGACCCGACGACGCTCCCCGTGTATCTCGAGTGGCGGATGATGGGCGAGAGTCTCTACGCCGTCGGGATGGAGCCCGCGACGAACGGATTCGCGTCGATCCCGGAACTGACCGACCAGGGGTTCCCGATCATGATGGAGCCCGGCGAAGAGCGTGTCTACGAGCTCGAGTTCGGTGTCCTCGCCGGGGGCGACGCGATCGACACCTTTGCAGGCTCCCTTGCTGCACCCGGAGGGAATTGATGGCCGACATCGTGATTCCCGGGGTCGGCGTCGGCATGACCGAGGCGCTGATCCTCACCTGGTTGAAGGAGCCGGGGGACAGCGTGGCTGCCGATGAGCCGGTGGTCGAGATCGAGACCGACAAGGCAACGATGGAGCTCGTCAGTCCTTGCGACGGGACGCTCGGCCCGCACCTCTTCGAGCCCGGCGCCGTCGTCGAGGTCGGTGGAACGGTCGCCGTCGTACTCACCGACGGCCTTGTGGCGCCGGCGGAGTCTCCTGCCGCCGGTCCGCCCGTTGTCGCAGCGGCAGAAGTCTCAACCGAGACCGCGCCTCCCCTCGCGGACCAGGATGCGGGAGCGAGGCGGCCGCACGCGTCGAGTCCACGAGCGCGCCGCCGCCTCGCCGAGGAGGCCGACCAGCCAGCTGCCGCTGCGGTCCCGCAGGCCGAGCGTTTTCGCGACCTGATCGCCGCCAAGGTTTCCGAGTCGTGGCGGCAGATACCTCACTTCGCCGTGACGCGCGAGGTCGACTGCGAACCCATGGACGCGGCGCTGGCCGAGCTTCGCGCCGCGGGGACGGATCCCAAGCCCACGCTGACCGATCTACTGCTCCACGCTCTTGCGGAAGGCCTCCGCGAGACGGGTCACGAAGATCCGGGTGATGTCGGCCTCGCTGTCGCGACGCCTCACGGCGTCGTGATTCCCGTCGTCCGCGGCGTGCTCGACAGCAGCCCGTCCGAGCTCGCACAGTCGCGAGCCGACGCCGTGGAGCGGGCTCTTGCAGGTCGGTTGAGCGCTTCGGATCTCGAGCTGGTACCGGCCTCGACGCTGTCGAATCTCGGTGGCCGCGGCGTCGACCAGTTCACGGGGATCATCGCGCTGGGTCAGACCAGCCTGCTCACCGTCGGTCGAGCCATCCCACGCGTCGTGCCCGCGAGCGACGGGCGTTCGTTCCGACTGGGCAAGACATTCCATGCCACGCTCAACGCCGATCACCGAACCTACGACGGCGCCGGCGCAGCCAGCCTGCTCGTCGCGTTCGCCGACTCTGCCGAGGGCACACTCCGCGACGGAAGAGGAGGAAACGGATGAGCGAGCATCGCAGCGTCGCGGCCGAATCGGAAGAGCTACTCGGGATCGACCTCGAGGGCGTTCCCGTCGATGATCTCGGCGAGTGGCTCGAGGCGATGATCCTGATTCGGGAATTCGAAGAGTCCCTTGACCCGCTCGTCCTGAGCGGCTCGATTCCTGCGGGAGTGCATCTCGCGAGCGGCCAGGAAGCGGTGGCGGTCGGCGCCATGCGCGCGCTTCGCTCGAACGATGTCATCGCAAGCCCTCACCGACCGCATCACCACGCGATCGCCAAGGGCATGCCACCGCGCATCGTGATGGCCGAGCTCTGGGGGCGAGCCACCGGTTGTGCCGGAGGGCGCGGCGGAACCATGCACCTCGGTGACTTCACGATCGGCTATTTCGGGTCGAACGGCATCGTCGGCGCCTCACTCGGGATCGCGATGGGCGCTGCGCTCGCCGCGAGGCTTCGCCATCTCGATCAGGTGTGCGTCGGATTCTTCGGGGACGGTGGCGCGAACACCGGGCGCACCTGGGAGTTCATGAACTTCGCTGCGGTGCAACGGCTGCCGCTGATCGCCTTCTGCGAGAACAACCAATACGCGGTGGAGACGTTCTCGCCAGACTCCACCGCTGGTAGCTCGGTCGCCGAGCGGGCGGCGGGATTCGGCGTCCCGGCGGTGCAGGTCGATGGTCAGGACGTCTGCGCCGTGTACCGCGCGGTTCGCGAAGCGCATGAGCGCGCTGCGAGTGGGGAGGGCCCGTCCTTCATCGAGGCCCTGACCTACCGCTACCACGGACACAGCAGTGGCGAGGTGCCGACCTATAGGACGACGGAGGAGGTCGAGCACTGGCGCCGCACGCGCGACCCGATCGAGCGACTCCGTCGACGCCTCGAGGAGACAGGCCGGATCGATGAAGGGCGGTACGACGTCCTCGTCGAGAGCGCGAAGGGCATCGTTGCGGAGGCGATCGAATTCTCGGATGCCTCGCCTTTCCCCGATCTCACCACCGCGGCGTCCGGCGTCACGGGGATCGCGTTCGACACGCGAGGGCCTCTCTCATGAACGGCCTCGTCACAGTCGGCCAGGCCTTTCAGCAGGGCATCAGAGAAGAGATGACACGCGACGAGTCGATATTCGTGCTCGGCACCGACCTCACGATCCGCGGTGGCCACTTCGCCCAGGTGAAGGGGATTGGGCCAGAGTTCGGGCCTGATCGCGTGATCGATGCGCCGATCTCGGAGGCGGCGATGGTTGCCGCGGGCGTTGGCGCGGCGCTCAACGGGATGAGGCCGGTGATCGACCTCAACTTCATGGACTTCGCGCTCGGGGCCATGGACGAGATCGTCAACCAGGCAGCCAAGGCCCGCTACCTGTGGGGCGTCCCGGTCCCGCTCGTCGTGCGTGCGTCGTCGGGAATCGCCCTCTACGCCGCCCAGCACAACAACAGCCTCGAAGCCTGGTTCATGCACACGCCCGGCCTCGTCGTCGTCATGCCGTCGACGCCGGAGGACACGAAGGGGATCATCAAGTCCGCCCTCCGGGGTGAGGATCCGGTCATCTTCTTCATGCACAAGCGCCTCACGGGTGTCCGCGGAACGGTCCTCGGGCCCGACCATACGATGCCGATCGGCAAGGCGAAAATCGTTCGTGAAGGCAGGCACGTGACGATCATCACAGCCGGAATCGTCGTCGCTAAGGCGCTCAAAGCCGCTGAGGCCCTCGCTGCCGATGGCGTCGAAGCCGAGGTCATAGACCTCGTCACGATCTCTCCGTTCGACGAAGAGGCAATTGAGAAGTCGGTGCGCAAGACGGGGCGAGCCGTGGTTGTCACGGAGGAGCCGCCGTACGCCAGCGTCGCCTCGGAGCTCGCTGCCTCGGTGCAAGAGTCGGTCTTCGAGTATCTCGATGCCCCGGTGGCGCGCGTCACCGCCGCGCACTCGCCGATTCCGCACGCACCGCAACTGATGGAGGCGCTGCTCCCACAGGTCGACTCGATCGTCGGTGCGGTGCGCGCGTCAATCGGGCGCTGGCCCTCGAGCGAAGGAGCATAGAGCGTGAGCAATCACGAGCCGACAGGGCACGCACGGTACGACAGGGATGGGTTCGTCGGAGTGCCTGCACTCGTTGTGCCAGCCGAGGTATCAGAGGCTGTCGACCACATGGACGCGGTCATCGCCGGCGACTATGAGACCGGCATCGCTCCGCACTGGCGTCGCTGGAATCCCGGAGACGACGAGCTGAGGCTCCGAAAGATCGACCAACCCCAACTCTCGGATCGCACGATCCAACGCCTGATCGCGAATGACGCCCTCGGGCACCACGCGGCTGAGCTCTACGGCGCCAGGACGATTCAGGTCTGGGGCGTTCAGCTTCTTCTCAAGCCGGCCGGAGGGGCTGCTGCCGGGACGGTTGGCTGGCATCAGGATCAGCAGTACTGGCTGCGCTGGTGGACGCCCGACAGCGAGCTCTTCACGTGCTGGCTGGCGCTCAGTGAGGTCACGGTGGAGTCGGGCGCCATGCGCTTCGTGCCCGGCTCACACCGGTGGGGGCTCCAGACGAGCGGCGACTTCTTCGAGCAGGAGACCGATCGGCAGCGCGAGCAGATCGGCGTGCCCGACGGAGAGGTCTGGGAGGAGATGCCCATGATCCTGGCGCCAGGGGAGGCGAGCTTCCACCATCAGCGGACATTCCACGGGAGCGGCCCGAACAGCTCGACTGGCCCGCGTCGAAGCCTCGCTATTCACCTGCGCACCGAGAAATCGGAGCTCGCCGATCTCAGCCCGCTACCCGTCGACGAGGCCGCCTACATGTCCTACCTGAGCGATCACGACATCTGCCCCGTCATCTATCAAGCGCCCTCAGCTTGACGAGTCAACCGCTCTCGGAGGCCAATCCCAGTGCTTTGAGGGCCGTCTCCTCGCGGTCATAGCGGCGGAGCGGCGGCTTGTTGCCCACTGCTTCCCACCACCCGGCGTATTCCTCGATCATGCGCCGGTTTCCCGTCTTCATCTCGACGCCGAGGTCCCGGGTCAGTTTCGTCCCGTCGAGGACGTAGTGCTCGTTGGGATACGGGAAGACGATGTTCGTCAGATCAACCGTCTCCGCCTCGACACCGAGCTCTCGCTCGTCGATTGAAACCAGATTGGCCTCGGCGCCGAGCACGTCTGCACAGAGCTCGACCCACCCACGGTTCGTGATCCCCCGACCGTAGGCGCAGTTGTAGGCCGCGCCGCCTGCAACGTCCGGGCGCTCGAGTGCGACGACGAGCGCACGCGCGACATCCTCCACGTAGACGAACTGGTTGACGGCCTCGCCGCCTCCCGGCAGGAGGATAGGGCGGCGCGCTTCAAGCCGTGAGAGTACGAACGATTCCCGGTCGGCGAAGTTCGCGGGTCCGAGGATGAACGGAAACCGGAACGCGGTAACTGCATAGTGTCCCGCGGCATAGGCCTCCCAGAGGAGCTTCTCCGAGGCCACCTTTTCGGCACCGTACCGTCCCCAGATGGGGATAGGCCCGAACGGCGTCGACTCCGGCCAAGGGAGCTCGGGTGAAGGGCGGTAGACGGCGCCACTCGAGATGAACACGTAGTGAGCAACACGGCCGGTGAGTGCCTCGGCAGCCGCCCTGGTCCAGTCGGCGAAGTACGCCGAGAGGTCGAGCACCGCATCGAAGCGCTCGTCGCTGAGGGCTGCGAGCCCGTCCGGCCGCGAACGATCGCCGATCACGGATCGCGTCCCCGTGATCGGATCGCCTGTCTGGCCGCGCGACAGGAGAGTGACATCTGCATTCATGTCCACCAGCATCTGAGCGACGCGCCGTCCGACGAAGCGCGTCCCGCCGAGGATGAGAACTCTCATCGCGAGCCCCTCGTCCCGCCGGCGTTAAGCGCGAGATTGCCGCCGTCCACCGGTAGCAGGACTCCCGTGACCATTGCAGCGGCGTCGGAGACGAGGAAAACGACCGGCCCCACCATCTCGTGCGGCTCCCCGAGGCGGTTGAGCGGGATACCGGAAAGGAACTTCTCCCGGATGTGACCGAGCTCTGGGTTGTCGAGCCGGTGCTTGAGGCCGGGTGTCATGAACTGGCACGGCTGGATCGCATTGACGCGGATCGCGTGCCGCGCCCACTCGACCGCAAGTTCTTTCGTCAGCATCACGATGCCTCCCTTGCTCACGCTGTAAGGGTACGAGCCGCGGCCGATCGCCGAGGTGCCGGCAATCGAGCACATGTTCAAGATGCTGCCGCCGCGCCCGCGCGTGATCATTCGTCGCCCGGCCTGTTGACAGCAGAGGAAGTAGCTCGTCACGTTGATCCGAAACGCGTGCTCCCAGTCCGCAAGAGATAACTCCTCGGGCATACCGAAGGTCGGTGTATAAGCGAGGTTGACGAGGATGTCGATCTTGCCGAATGTCTCGTCCACCTGGGCGAAAGCGTCCGCCACCGACCTCTCGTCGGAGGCATCGGTTTCGAGCGCGAGCGCGCGACGACCCTGCCCCTCGACGCCGGCTGCCGAAGCTCCGAGCGCTTCGGCGTCGATATCCATCAGCGCGACGTCTGCCCCGCAGGCGGCGAGACCCGAGCAGATCGCAGTGCCGAGCCCGCCTCCCGCTCCGTTCACTACCGCCACGCGGCCCGTGAGATCGAAGATCTCGTTCATCGAACCACCGCTGCGAGCCCGCGCGCATTGACGACGGTCGGCACCGGCAAACCGCACAGATATGCGGCGCACCGCTCTGCCATGAGCCTGCGCAGCGTCACGAGCGCCGCCTCCGAGTACCAGGCCGAATGATTCGTCAGCACGAGGTTCGGAGCTCCGAGGAGGGGGTCGTCGCCGGCTGGGGGCTCCAGTGGGAGAACGTCGAGAGCGGCGCCGGCCGGGTGGCCCGCCAAGAGCGCTTGCGCGAGCGCTGCGGTGTCCACGAGCCCACCGCGCGAGACGTTGACGAGCACCGCGCCGGGCTTCATCGAGGCGAGCCGCGCGGCGTCGACGAGATTCTCGGTTTGCGGCGTGAGCGGACAGTGAAGGGAGACGACGTCGGCCTCGGCGAACACCTCGTCCAGCGTGGCGGCCTCGACACCGGTGGGTGGATCCTGGATGGGGTCGAAGGCGATGATGCGCGAGAAGAAGGGTCGCAGGAGCCGCGCGACCTCGCGCCCCGATACGCCCGATGCCGACGAGGCCGAGCGTGGAGGCCGACAGGGGCTCGACCCGGCGAAGTGCTTGCCAGTCTCCCCAGCGGCCCGTCGTCGATCAGCGAGCGAGACTGCGCCAGTTTTCGCCACGAAGCGAGGACGAGTGCGGCGGTATGCGTCGCCACCTCCTCGATGCAGTAGTCCGGCACGTTGATGACCGCGATCCCGTGATGCGTCGCCGCATCGAGGTCGACGTTGTCGACGCCGACGCCGTAGCGCCCGATCACGCGCCAATTCGGACAGCGCTCGATGATCTCGATGCCGATCTTTCCGTATTGGACGAGAACGCCGTCCGCCGCGCCCGCCGCGGCCACGACCGCGAGCCCCGAGACGCCGCCGGCGTCCTCGATCGTCACCCCGAACGGGGCGGCAGCGGCGGTCTCGACAACGATGTCTCCGTACGACGCATCGAGAACGACGAGCCGACCGCTCATGTGGGGCGCTCCAGCAGGTAGTCGTGCAGGACGCGGCCCGCGACGAGGGTGAAGCTCGCCCGCCAGAAGAAGCCCTCGAGCGACTCGACAACGGGGAGTCGCCAGACAGGTGCCTGGGCGTTTGGCCGCAGCTCGACGGTGGAGGGGCCGGCCCAGCATTCGTAGACCTCGACCTCGGCGAGCCTGCGTGCGGTGAGCTGGCGGATCGCCGGCGTGCCGTCGATGTGAGGCATGACCTTGTAGTTGATGTTCTCGGTGAAATCGAAGTGCCTGCGCATCTCGATCGGGTCGACTGCGCGCTGTTTGTACGGGAGTGTCCCTGTCAGGATCGTTATCCCGTTCCGCTCGACCTCGCCCACGATCAGGTCGCCTCTCGTCTCGAGCTTGAGGGCGGCGAGCTTCTTCGGCTGACCGTGCACTTCGCGGCCGTGGGCGACGCCGACATCCGAGTCGAGGTAGAGACCCATCGAATAGCCGCCCTCGACGATCTCGTCGGAGAGCTCGAGCCGGGCGCCGAACATGACGTTGCACTCGTGCGCGCTGCCGACGAAGTCGGTGTCCGGCATCCGATAGATGTGCGCTAGAACGACATCGCCAATGGGCTCGAGCGGCGGCGGCAGCAGCCGGGCGATCGCTGCTGGATCGGTTCGCCAGCACAGCGTCAAAATCGAGACGTCCCGGAAGCGGAGAGGAAACGGTGGGACGAGCGGTGCGTCCCACGGGAACGAGAACGGCCCGCCGACCACGCTCTCCGGATCGAGGTGTTGGTCGTGCGGCTGGGCTCCGCGCCAGTGCTCAGCCACGTGCAAACCTCGTGACCGCCGACCAGTCGATGTCGAGACCGAGCCCGGGTCGTGCGGGAACCTCGGTGTTGCCGTCGACGATTTCGAGGCGGGCTCCGACCAACTCGTGGAATGCGTCGAGTCCGAGCTCCGGGGCCATGTACTCGAGGCCGGCGCGGTGGATGTTGGGGAGCGCCGCGGCGAAATGAACGTGCACGTCCGGGTGCACATGCGTAGAGACTTCGAGGCCCTGGGCCGACGCAAGTGCGGCAACCGCCATGAACTCCCGCACGCCTCCGACCACGGTTGCGTCGCAACGCACCACATCGACCGCGGACGAGTCGATGAGCTCCCGGTATGCCCGGTGTCCGCCAAGCGACTCGCCCGCTCCGATCAGCATGCCGGAGCGCCGGCGCAGATCCGCCAGAAGCGGCGCCAGAGAGTCCGAGAACGGATCCTCCACATACGCCAGATCGAACGGCTCGAGCAGGCGCAACCGTCGCAGGGCATCTTCGAGGTTGACGAACGACCGGAACGCGTCCACCACCACACCGCAATCAGGACCGACGACCTCGCGCACGGCGGCGACCCGCCGGGCATCCGCTGCGGGGTCGACTGACCCGATCGTGATCTTGACCGATTTGCAACCGGCCTCGGCGTAGACACGCATCTCGGCCTGGAGCGAATCGAGCGCATCTTCGCCTTCGTGCGCGTACCCGCCTACACCGCAAACCGGGACGCGACGCCTGGCCTTGCCGAGAAGATCCGCCAGCGGACTTCCGACCCGCTTCCCGAGGAGATCCCACACCGCGAGATCGACCGCGCTGGCGGCCACGGCAAACAAGCCGCGCTCGGCATAGGACCAGTACGCATTGGATACCGCGCTCCGCAATGCCTCGGGAACGGAGGGGTCTGACCCCACGAGCACTGAAGCGAGCGAATCACGGACAATCGCGGCCACCGGAAGCCCCCTGCCAAAGCCGTAGCCAACCCCTTCGAGCCCGTCGGCGGTCCGAATTCGGACGACCGCATATGACCGGTGTGTCACGCGGCTCGACCCGACGAGGAGGGGCCGCGGAAGCTCGAGTGAGCAGTCGAAGCACTCAACCGTTTCAATCCGCCCGCTCATTTCGAGCGAGCTCCGAGAGCAGCTCGCGGCGCGCTTGTAGAGCCTCGCACGACCAGGCTCGGATACACGATATCGACGCGGTGTGAGGAATCGGGGTTCGCCAGCGAGCTGGCCACCAATCGGCTCGCGGAGCGCGCGAGATCGTCGACCGGCCGCGAAATGATCGTAAGTTGCGGTCGCATCACAGCGGCAAGTTCGCTGTCGTCGAAACCGACGAGGGACATTTCGTCGGGAACCGAGATCCGCCGCTCCTCCAAGTACTCCAACAGGCCGGCAGTGACCGATGTCGGCGTCAATGCCAGAACCGCCGTCGCCTCCAGCTCTAAGAGGCGTTTCCCGAGATCTCGACCGCCCTGACGGTCGATCTTGCTGTAGGGCACTGTGATCGGCGGAATCGTGTCCAGCCCGAGGCGTGCACACTCCGTGAGGTATGCAGCCTGCGCCTCGCGTCCAGGGCGAACAGAGAGGGTGATCGTTGCAATGCCGATACGACGATGACCCAGCCCGACAAGGTGTTCCAGCGCTTCGGAAACCCCTCGGTGGTGGTCGACGAATACGTGGTCGGCCCGAACACCCTGGAGCTCACGGTCGAGGAGCACGATCGGCCGGTCAAAAGATCGCAAGTCAGCCACGGTTCTATTGTCCCGATCGCTCACGAGCGACACGACGAGCGCGTCCACGCCGCGCGAGCGCAGCGACTCTAGCCCCACCCGCTCTCCGTCTGCCTCCCACCCCGAGCTGACAATGAGCAAGCCCATGTGACTACGACGGAGATCTCGCTCGATCACCTCCGCTATTCGGCCGAAGATGTCGTTGCTAATCGCTGGAACGAGGAGCCCAACCAGGAATGTACGCGCCGTCCGCAGGCTCCGCGCCGCGACGTTGACGCGATAGTCCAGCCGCATGGCCGCATCGAGAACCCGCGTAAGAGTCTCGGGCGCAACATTGGAAGAGCCTGTCAGTGCACGCGACACAGTCGTTTTCGACACCCCTGCCTCGCGCGCGATATCGAAGATCGTCGCCGTTCGCCTGTCGTCCTGCTCACCGTTCTCTGAGATCGGTTCGACCACAGTGCTCCTCAGTCCCTCTGTTTACGGCGTGGGAACGTTCCCTGCGTCCAAGAATACATCTGTAGCGCCGAACCGGAACTCTTGTTGTGAGGAAAGGGGGCCAAGTGGACGGACCGGAGAAAGGTCATGAGGAGCGTCGGCCAACGAGGACGGCGCGGGACAGGAAGCGGGATCCGCGACCCCCTGGTGCGAAACGGTAGTGACTTAAGAGCCGACGCGCGGACTCGAACCGCGGACCCCTTCATTACAAGTGATGCTAGGCGGAACGAGATGGCTCGGCGGGACACCACAAACGGCTTGAATAGGGAACTCCGTGCAACGGACAGGGTCGCATCATGCCCTCGGCCGACAGCCTCGTAGACCCCTGGTAGACCCCGATCCGTGTGCCACGCGGTGGCCTTCGAACCGCTCACCGGAGTTCTCGTGCTGACCAAATTGCACAGGAAGAACTTGCATGTCGTTCGAGGTTGGCGTGACGTGGCGCGGCGCCGGACTCGTACAGAGTAGAGACGATGCCTGCGCAGCGAACACTGACGCCTTCTCCATTCCTGATCGCCGAAGAAGTCGCAGGCCGCCTCCGCTCGTCCCTTCGCAGCATCCATGAACTGACCCGTACAAAGGCAATCCCCCATCGGAAATTTGCCGGCGCTCGCAGGTGCCTCTTCCGGGAGGACAGAGCTCTTTCTGTGGGAGACGGCGCCGATCTGGAAATCGTCGAATTGCCTCGTGGGGGACGAGCCGTACGGCCAGTACGCGCAACGTGCGCTCAGTAGCTCGCTTGCAGGCCCTTTACGCGTGGCAGCGGATTGACTATCCGCTACTGCCTACGCGGCGACGATTTCGGGAGGAGTGATTTCCTACACCGCGGGCGCAAGTTCGATTCTTGCCGGGGGCATCACCTCTCTATTGCTCGCCACGCTCGCCGCTCCGTTTAGGGGCAGCGGTCTTTCGGCACTCTGCCGTCCAGTTGCGTAGACGACAGCGCCCAACCGGCAACCGGGAGCACGAAGGCAACGAGCGCGAGCCACATGATCGCTATTGGGTTTCGATTCGGAAATAGCATGATGGTGTTCCTCTCAGGTGTTGTGAAGCAGGCGTGCAGTCGGTCCGGGCGAGGTGGCCGTCGCTCGGCTGAGCCATAGCCCCACCCCGATGAGCCAGATCGGCACGAGGATGAACCCGAAGAACCCGGCCGGCGTCAGCAACGACGCTCCGATCACGATTGTCGCCCAGGCGAGCGGGGCGGGCAGCATCGAGTTGCGGCGCGCGCCGAGGCCAGTCGCGAGGAGCAGGGCGGCAAAGGCGGCGTTCCAGCCGAGCCAGTCGTAGGAGTGGAGCTGGTTGAGGGTGTAGACGGCCTGCCGCTCGTGTGCGTGCGCGGAGTTTGCCATCGCTGCCTCGAGCATCCCGACGAGCGCGAACATCGCAGCCGCGAGGAGCGCGCCGCCGAACGCAACCGAGCCGTAGCCGGAATCGCCACTTCCCGCTTCGAGTCGGCGCTTCAGTCCCGCTCCGAAGAAAAGGAGCAGGAACGCAATCAAGGGTGCGACGAGGAGACCGACGATCTGGTGCCGACCGTGATTGTTCTGCCAGTACGCAAAGGTCTTCGCGGGCCCTGTCTCGCTGCTCGGATCGGTTCGGTTCAGGACGAGGCCGACCAGGAACAGCAGGCCCGCCAGGATGCCGGCGACCGGCAGGGAGCGGTCGAATCGGGTCGCCGTCATCTCAGCTGATCGCTGCGACGATCATGAAGGCGGCGAACCAGAGGACGGGAACCGCGCCGAGGACGATCGCAACCGTCGCGTCTCGCCCTGCGCCGTTGCGACGCGCGGCCACTCCGAGGACGATCGCGGCGAGCCCGACGAGCGGTCCGAGTACCCAGAAGATCCCACCCACCGTGAACCCGCCGCCGACGTACAGCACAAGCGATATGACGGCGAGCGCCAGTGCTGTGCGTCCGTGGCCGCCTGTGGCCTGTGTGACTGTTAGATCGCTCATGTCCGCTCCTCCTATGTTGGTCGGCGCGGGTGCGCCTTCGGAAGTGACGGTACGAGCCTGGTGTGTCCCGTAGCCAGGGGGCAGTGTCCCGACCGTGTCCCGATCGGCGTCACGAATCGTCTCTCGGCTGTGGCCGGACAGGGCAAACAGGTCTACGCTCGAGCGATGGGGCTAACAGAAGGGCCAACGTGATGGAGGCCATGGCGACCGCGCGTCGGGTCTTGGCCGTGCGTCCTGAGCGGAGGAAGGTGACGCTGGGTCGGGCGGTCTTCGCTCTGACGCTGGCCTTGCTCGGCGCCGCGCTTGCTCTCGATGTTCGGTCTAGCTCCTACAAGACGGTTGTCTACCTCGGAGCGAACCTGGTTCTCGCTCTGATCGCCCTGCTGTTGACGACGCGCCGGCCCGAGCATCCGATCTCGTGGGTTCTGGCCGTCATGGCGTTCTGGGGGACTCTCGGCGGGTTCCTCTACGCCTACGCGGTCGACGCGCTCGTCGCTCAGCCCGGGTCTCTGCCAGGCGGTCTCGTTGCGGCGTGGTTCGACAACTGGTGGTGGCTGCCGGGCCTGGCCCTGCCACTGAGTGCGCTGCTTCTCCTAATGCCGAGCGGCCACCTGCTATCGCGTCGCTGGTGGCCTGTAGTCGCTGCCGTCTCGGTGGGAACGGTGCTCGGGTCGTTCGCGATCTCAGCGTCTCCAACGTTTGATCTCGGCGCCGCGACACCGATCCCCAATCCGCTTGCCCGCGTCGGCGGCACCGCGACCGCCGTCGCGGGGGTCGTCGGTGTGATCCTCGTCATCGTCGGCCTGGTCGCGTCACTCGTGTCCTTCGTCGTTCGCTACCGAAGCTCCGGCGGCGACGAGCGACAACAGCTGCGTTGGGTCGGCCTGTCGCTCGGCCTCGCCGTACCGCTCTTCGTCGTGGGCGCGCTGCTGTGGGGTGTCGTCCCAGGCGCCGAGGTGCTGCCTTTGCTGGCATTCCTCCTTCTGCCCGCCGGCATCGCAGTGGCCATCCTGAAGTACCGCCTGTACGAGATCGATCTCGTCATCAACCGCGCGGTCGTCTACTTCCTGATGACGGTATGCGTCGTCGGAGGCTACGTCGCAGTCGTCGGTCTGGTCGGGAGCATCCTCTCACAGGGTCGTAACCTCGCGCTCTCGCTCATCGTGGCCGGTGTCGTTGCGGTTTGCTTTCAGCCGTTGCGTGAGCGCGTGCAGCGATTCGTTAACCGGCTGATGTACGGCGAGCGCGATGACCCGTACACCGCGATCGCCGGGCTCGGTCGAACGCTCGCTACCTCCGTGCAGCTCGATGCAGTGCTTCCCACCGTCGTCGAGACGATCGGCCACACGCTCGCTCTGCAATACGTAGGAATCGTCCTCGCCACCGACGGCGCTCCAAGGGAAAGCGGAGTTGCAGCCGAGTACGGATCTCCGGGCCTCGAGACGCTCGATTTTCCGCTCTCCCACCAGGGTATCGCCGTGGGCGACCTACGGCTTGCACCGCGACCGGGCGAACGCCTTCGCGAGCGCGATCACCGCCTGATCGCCGATCTCGTGCCACAGGTCGCGGCCGCGGTTCACGCGGTCGGGCTCTCGCACGAACTTCAGCGCGCGCGACAACGTATCGTGCAGCTTCGCGAGGAAGAGCGGCGACGGATCCGCCGCGACCTGCACGACGGCCTCGGGCCGGCGCTCGCCGGCCTCACGTTCACACTCGAGGCCGTACGCAACCTCACCGAGTCTGACCTCGAACGAGCTGATGCACTCCTGGTGGCCGCCACAGAGCAGGTGCAGACGATGATCGGAGACGTCCGTCGACTGATCTACGGCCTCCGCCCACCGACGCTCGATCAGCTCGGCCTCGCAGCCACGCTCCGCGGCCTAGCGACACAAGAGACCTCGCCCGAAACCTCAGTCACGATCGACGCTCCGAGCTCGATGCCGCCGTTCCCCGCTGCGGTCGAGGTCGCCGCCTACTGGATCGCGCAGGAAGCGTTAACGAACGTCAAACGACACGCTCGTGCCCGAACATGCAACGTCCGCGTTGCCGTCGAGCCGATCGCACTCCACATCGAGATCGCCGACGACGGCAGTGGGTTCCTGGATGGATCCATCGGACTCGGTCTGCAAACGATGAAAGAACGTGCCGCCGAGGTCGGCGGCACCTGCGAGATCGGACCGCGAACCGGCGGCGGAACGCTTGTGACAGCCTCGCTTCCACGGATCGCGATTGGAGATGGCGTTCGATGAGCCCGCCGATCCGGATCCTGATCGCCGACGATCACCCGCTGTTCCGGGCGGGGCTCCGGGCGCTACTCGACTCCATCCCCGACACCGATGTCGTGGGCGAAGCCGAAACCGGCGAAGACGCCGTCGAGGTCGCCCGCACCCTCATCCCCGACGTCGTCGTCATGGATATCAACATGCCAGGCCTCAACGGGATTGACGCAACCCGTCGTATCGTCGATCAGACCGAGGGCGTCAACGTGCTCATGATGACGATGCACGACGACGACGAAGCCGTGTTCGCTGCGATCCGCGCCGGAGCGCGCGGCTACCAGCTGAAGGGAGCAGCCCAGGACGAAACCCTCCGCGCGATCCGGTCGGTCGCGAACGGCGAAGCTATCTTCGGCCCCGAAATCGCCGAACGGTTGCAACGATTCCTCACGACGCCGCCATCGCGCGACCCCGGCATTGCGTTTCCGCAACTCACCGAGCGGGAACTCGAGATCCTCCAGCTACTCGCGGAACGGAAGACTAACCACGAGATCGCAGCCAAGCTCTTTCTCAGCCAGAAGACCGTCCGCAACTACGTCTCCGCGATCTTCACGAAACTCCAGGTCGCCGACCGCGCCGAAGCCGGACTCGTCGCCCGCGCCGCCGGCCTCGGCCAGCCAGAACCTGCCAGTAGCTAGGTGACCTGCGCCGATGTGCAAGCGCTTTCGCGGGAGAAAACCCGGGGCGAACTGACCCTCACGTGTAGCCCCCGATAGCGTCCTCACGCGCTGCTTCAAGAGTTCGACCTGAGTTGCTGATGGGCGGGGTTTGGCACGAGCAGAACGCACTCGGCCGAACCCGCGCCGGCCCGAGCTCGTACCGCCTCGATGAGGGCCGGGTTGCGGCCACCTTGTTCGCAACGACCAGGACTCGAGTCGCTCCTGGCACACGTAGAGCCGGGTCAGCGCTGTGCTCGACCGCGATCCGCCCTTCGATCACGTCGACCTTCGTCAGTGACGGAGAGCCAACCGATCCGAGCAAGAAGCACGAACAGCCTCTTTCGTCTCGAATGCGGTCACCAGGGTTGACTTTACTTTGTGACTATGCGTACAGTCGCGCTCTCAACGGGTGGAGTCGAGCAAGGTCGACTTCTGGTAGACGCATGTTTGTTACCCAGAGTCCTCGTTCCTCGTTGGGCATCGCGGGGGCATCCGCCGCCCGTGACGGGAGGAGGTTGGGATGAAGCGAGCTCTTTGCGCGACTGGCGGAGCGGCGAGCGTGGTGATGCTCGTTCTCGTGAGTGTCGCGGTCGGTTCGACCGGTCTGAACCGGGTGGTGAAAGGGAAGTCTCTAGTCGCGATTAGGGAGCATGGTGACCCTCACATGAGCGCCGGGAACGCCGTCAAAGGGAGGTTCGTCCTGCTTCTGGATGGCGTGATCTCCGACTCCGGCACGACGAGCATCCACCCCAACAACGGGCAGGAGAAGCTCGTGGATGGGCAAAGGCAGAATCCGATCTACGCCTACGACACGCTGACATCCAAGAAGGGAACGCTCAGTTTCAACATTCGCGGCGTCAGCGTCCCGATCACAAACATCGACCCGACAAAGGCGCCGTCGTACAACGAGTCCGGCACCTGGAAGATCTCAAAGGGCACCGGGACATACAAGGGCTGGACGGGTGGTGGCCGCTGGGCCTCAGTGGGCAACGCGGGCGGAAACACGAACGAGTGGGACGGATACGTAACGCACTAACCGCGCCCGGAGGGCCGCCCGGGCGGCCCTTCCTACCCCCCGACCCCGAACCCCCGCTGCACGCCCTCCGGCAGAACACGCCTTCCTCAGCGGGGGTGCCGTCCTCGCCTGCGCCAGTGTTGCTCCTATGTCAAGGGCGGCTCGTTTCTGAGGGTGACGTAGACGGTTCTTGCGAGTTGTCGTTTGAGGCAGCGGATCGCTTCACGGCGACTCTTGCCCTCGGCCTGTTTCCGTTCTAGGTAGGCGCGTGCGGGCGGGTGGACGCGGCCTTGGGTGATCGCGATCCGGTGCAGGGCGCAGTTGAGTTGGCGGTTGCCGCCGCGGTCGAGCCGGTGGCGTTGGTGTTTGCCGGAGCTTGCGTCGAGCGGGGCGACGCCGGCGTGGCGGGCGAGCTGGGCGTCGCTTGGGAAGCGGCCGATCGGGCCGATCTCGCAGAGCAGTTTCGCGGCGCTCAAGGGTCCGCAGCCGGGCAGTTGCAGCAGCTGCGGTGCGATCCCTGTGACGCGGAGGTGGAGGTCGCGGTCGAGTTCGACGATCACGCGAGTGAGGGTCTTGCAGCGGCCGAGCAGGTCGCGGGCGATCCGTACCTGGGTCGTCTGCTCGCACCGGGCGAGCTTGCGGCCGACACGGTCGAGCCAAACCGCCCGGTCGAGCGCGCCCAGCGGCGCCTGCAGGGTCGGGTCGAGCTCATGCAAGTGCCAGCGCAACCTTTGCTGGCAGCGGCGCCGCTCGGCCACGAGGTCATCGCGGTGGTCGACGAGCAGCTTCAGTTCCCGCAGCGTCTCCTCACCGGCTCGAGGGCCCTCGAGCCGTGGTTCCTGGAGGGCGGCTCGGGCGACCGCAAGCGCGTCGATCCCGTCCGACTTGCCTCGCGTCCGGTTGCGTCGCCGCTGCGGCGCGGTCAACCTCGGCGGCACCCGCACCAGCCGCTCGTCCGAAGCCAAGAGCGCCTGCTCAAGACCGCGGGTCACATGACGACAGTCCTCCAGCGCCCACAATCTGTCGTCGGCGAGCGACTGCGCCCACTCCACGACACCGTCGTCGACAGCACAGGTGCGCTCAGCTAACGGCCTGCCGACCTCGTCGACGGCGACAGCAGTAAGCGAGTGCTTGTGCACGTCCACCCCGATCACGATCATTGACATCGCCTCCTATCCGTTGGGGGCGACCGGCGAGCGGACAGACCTCACTCAAGGCAGCTGCCAGGCTCCTATCAGGTCACGCTCGACGGTCTCGGGAAGGCGGCGGCGACACAACACTGGAAAGTCAGCCCTCAGGCGACGTTCGGGAATAGAGTCAGCCGCCGCCAACCCGAGTCTCTTTCGCTCGTCGGATACCACCGTCACCAACACGATGACAGTGAGTTCGGGAATATCACCCGAGCGGGCAGGGCAGGACAAGTGACCCGGCCCTGTTCGTTTTTTGGGCTGGCTTCTAGCTGCCTGCGCCGTAGCCGTCGATGCGCTCGGGATGGATCTGGATGATGACGCGCTTTTCGCCGGGGCCGAGGTAGGGGTACTTGTCCTCGCCTAGGTACTTCTTGGCGAGCATGTTGATGTGCTCGAGCGCGCCTTCCTCCACGATCGTGGCGCTGCCGCTCACCATTACGTAGCCGGACTGCTGGTCCTCGGCGGGTATGACCGTGACGGTCGCTCGCGGGTCGCGCTCGATGTTCTTGACCTTTGTCCTGCCGTGAGCGCTGTTGACGAGCACGTTCTCGCCGTCGTAGTCGATCCAGACGGGGGTGGCTTGCGGTGATCCGTCCTCGCGGATCGTCGCGATCACGCCCCAGTTGCGGTCGGTGAAGAGCTTCGCCTGTTTCTCGTTCAGCGCGGTCATCGCTACGTCTCCTCGTTTGCACGCCCGTGCGGGCAATGTTGGTTAGGACAAGCCTTCCAACGCGTTCCCGAGTGCGAATAGTCCGTGGTCAGTCGGAAGTCCGGAAAAAGCAGCTCAAGCTGGACAGATTCGGGCACAAACGGCGATCACGGCTCTGCGCTGGTGCTCGCAGACGCATTCGCTTTCGGGGCGGAAGCGTCGTAAGCAAGCGCCTTGCAGGTTATGGGCGGTGACGGGCTCGAACCGCCGACCCCCTCGGTGTAAACGAGGTGCTCTACCAACTGAGCTAACCGCCCGTGCTTCGCACACCATTGAAGCGGTTTCCGAGCTCAGTCGCTCGGTGGTGCTTTCGCTTCTGCATCGGGCACTTCACTTGATGAACGAGCTCCGAGGGCGAGCGCAAGCTGCTGCTTCGACACGAACGAAGGGTCACCCCCTGCGGCATCCGACGCTCGCGCCCACGCTCACGCGCAGCCTCGCCCTGTCGTTATTCGCAGGGCTTCGGACGAAGCCGTCGCTACGAGAGCAGGCTGCGGAGGTGTTCGAGTTGGTCGCCGACGATGCGGAAGTACGCCCAGTTACCTCGTTGTTCGCGTTGCACGAGCCCGGCTTCTCGTAGCACCCTGAGATGGTGGCTGACGGTTGGCTGGGTCAGGCCGAGTGGTTCTGTGAGGTTGCAGACGCAGGCCTCATAGTCGGGTTGGGCCTGGATCAAGCTCAGTAGGCGGAGCCGCGTTGGATCAGCAATGACCTTCAACGCGGAGGCGAGATTCTCGGCTTCTCGGCTTCGTCTGCATCGAGCGCTCCCTGGAGGATCGGGGGGCAGCAACTCGTGATGGTGGCGAATGTGTTTGCCATCCCTTCTATATTGACACACATCTATCTCGTTGTCACACTAGGGTGAGGACGAGGTCGGCCCCGCGGCCGCCATTGCAGTCGGAGGAACGGTCGGCCTGGACGCACTCTTCGGGGGCGGCGTCACCGGCGCCTCGATGAATCCGGCCCGCTCGTTCGGACCCGCTCTCGTGGCCAACGACTGGACGGACTTCTGGGTCTACCTGGCCGGTCCCCTCGGCGGGGCGCTTGTCGGAGCACTGCTCTACCAGGCCGTCCGCGGCGCCGCTGCAAATGAGCCCAACACGCAGGAAGGGAGGGAAGATGAGCCATCTCAACGGTTGTGAGGACGATTGCTGCGACGGAGACGACTGCTGTTGAGCCCGGCCGTCGGAGTTCGGCCCTGGATAACGCTGCCGAAGGACGCGACCATCGGCTCGCCAGGGTCGGCTCCGATCTCAGCCATGATGGGGGAGGTCTTGTAGAGCTTCGCGGCAAGCTCGCATGCGACCATCGCGATCGGCGGTAGCCACTCGCCAAGCCCGCGGCGTCGAGGAACTTGACGTCCCACGGGTGTTTGTCGCATGAGCAGACATGACGAGCGAATCGACGCGCTGTCGATTGAGCCATCGGTCTGGCGCAACCGCCTCCGTTACTGCGGACGATTCGGCTCGGCTACCCGGCGGGAAGCGTGAAGCTGACCCGCGCGCCGCCCTCGGCGCGGTTTTCGGCCCAGATGCGACCTCCGTGTGCTTCGACGAGGCCGCGGGCGATCGCGAGGCCGAGGCCGGCGCTGCGCTGGGATCGCGCTGGGTCGCTGCGCCAGAAGCGATCGAACATGCGGCGCTCGGCTTCTTGACCGAGCCCGTCGCCGGTGTCCTCGACGCTTACTCTCACCGCGTCGACATCCGGCTCGACGCGGACAGCGACTGTGCCGTCTGATGGGGTGTGGCGCAATGCATTCGTCAACAGGTTCAGCAGCACGCGCTCGACCTTGTCGGGCGCGAATCGTGCGATCGCGGCAGGGTCAACGTCCGCGTTGAGAGTGATGTGACGGTGGGCGGCTTCAGCCGTGACGCCACGCAGGCAGAGGGAGACGACCTCGCCGAGAGAGGAGGCGCGCAATTCGAGGGCTAGGGCGCCGGCATCGATGCGGGCGAGCTCGAAGAGGTCGTCAACGAGAAGTGTCAGCCCGCGCACCTGGTCGCCGAGTGCGGGGAGGTAGTCGTCGGGTTCGGCCAGGCCGTCCTCGAGAGCCTCGAGCATCGCTTGCATATTCGCGAGCGGTGTTCGCAGATCGTGGCTCGCCCAGGCCACGAGTTCGCGCCGGGCATCGAAGAGGCGCTCGAGGTTCGCGGCCATCTCGTTGAACGACGTGGCCATGTCTGCCACCTCCGCCGGTCCTGACTCGGGCGCACGCACGGTCAGATCTCCGCGCGATAGCGCCAGAGACGCGTCACGGACCTGGTCGATGGACCCCGCGATTGACTGGGCAAGGAACAGCCCGCCGATCATCGCGACGGTTGCCGACACGGCGGATACCGCCAGGATCTTTACGTCGTCGCCCATGTGAAACATCACCCAGCCCGACAGGAAGACAGCAGCCAACGGGAGGCAAACGGCAAGGGCTGCGAGACCGATGAGTTGGAGGCGAACGGTTGGCAGAGATCTCAGTGCGAACGCGAGGATGAGTCCCACGCCGAGCGTGATGAGCGAAACGGCGACGGCTCCCCAGATCATCGGATTCAGGGAACCAGTCGGTAGCCGACTCCCCAGATGGTCTGGAGATGGAGCGGCTCGGACGCATTCGTCTCGATCTTCTCGCGCAGGCGCCTGACGTGCACGGTTACGGTTCCTGTATCTAGAGCCGATTCATAGCCCCAAACTCGGCTCATCAGCTGATCTCGCCCGAACACGCGCCTCGGATTGCCGGCGAAGAAGGTCAAGAGATCGAATTCCTTCGGGGTCAAATTCAACTCCCGCCCGGACTTGAGGACCTCTCTCGTTTGGGTATCGATTTCGATGTCACCGAAGGTGAAACGCGCCGATCCAGGTTCGGTGGGAGCGGAGCGGCGCAACACCGTCCGCACGCGGGCCACGAGCTCGCGGGGCGAGAAGGGCTTCGTCACATAGTCATCGGCGCCGAGATCGAGTCCGACGATGCGGTCGGCCTCCTCGCCGCGCGCCGTCAGCAGGATCACGGGAAGCGCCGACCGGGCGCGAATCCAGCGGCAGAGCTCGAGCCCATCGATCCCGGGCAGCATCACGTCGAGCACGACCAGGTCGGCCCGCTCTTGCTCGACGATCGCGCGTGCGCTCGTGCCGTCCCGGGCCTCGAGCGTCGTGTGCCCTTCGCGTTCCAGATAGCGCACGACGACCTCCCGGACGATCGGCTCGTCGTCGACTACGAGAACAGTTGCCATCGCCGCATTATGTGGACGCAATAGTTACGGAAAGGTGAATTACGCGCTGTAACGTCGCCCGGAGCCTGGAGTTGTAACGATCCGGACAGTTCCGACACGATCTCACGACACACGACAGCAGAGGGGACGAACGGATGCCGCTCAACGATTACCAGCAGGAGCTCTGCACGACGAGCACGTGGGATTTCGCGGACTTGCGTGCGCTGTATGTCAATTGCACGCTGAAGCCGTCGCCCGGGGTGTCGAACACTCAGGGCCTGATGGACATCTCGGTCGCGATCATGGAGGAGAACGGTGTGGCGGTCGACCAGGTTCGCGCCGTCGACTACGAGCTCGCGCCGGGTGTGTATCCCGACATGACCGAGCACGGTGCCGCGCATGACGACTGGCCGTCGCTGTACTCGCGTGTCGAGGCGGCGGACATCCTCGTCCTAGGTACGCCGATCTGGCTTGGGGAGAAGTCGTCGGTTTGCACGCGGGTGATCGAGCGCCTCTATGGCAACTCGAGTCAGCTGAACGGGCAGGGCCAGTACGCCTATTACGGCATGGTGGGTGGCTGCCTCGTTACGGGCAATGAGGATGGGGTGAAGCACTGCGCGATGAACGTCCTCTACTCGCTCCAGCATCTCGGCTGCGTGATCCCTCCCCAAGCCGACGCCGGCTGGATCGGCGAAGCCGGCCCCGGACCGTCCTACCTCGACCCTGGCTCGGGCGGCCCGGAGAACGACTTCACGAACCGGAACACGACATTCATGACCTGGAACCTCCTCCACACGGCAAGGCTGCTCAAGGACGCAGGTGGCTTTCCGGCCCATGGGAACCAACGCTCGGCCTGGGATGCCGGCTGCCGGTTCGATTTCCCGAACCCGGAGTACCGGTGATCAACGTGGTCAGATTGGAGGTGGTCGCTGAGGCGGCGCCGGATCTGCGTCCTTCCGAACGATTGGGTGTGATCGCTGATCCGGGCGACATCGAGGGCGGGCACAGGCTCCTGTTCGCAGCTCTCTCGACGAAGAAGCGCCGGCGGCGAATCTGAACAGTCGCTTAAGAGGAGGCTCCAACCATTGCGTTGCCGCTGAATCGCAGGCAAACCATTCGCACATGCACTCCCGTCACCAACCGAAGGAGCCATCTGTGCGCCTTGCACTCCTGTTAGCCGTCCTCGCCACCGCTGTCGTAGTGGTCTCTGGCGCCACGGCCGCCGCACCCGTGAAACCGGCGATCGAGACAAAATCCAATATCGGCACTGTGATCGCCACTCCGATGAGGCTCGGCATCTACTACTGGGACGTCGAGAAGAAGGCCGGAGGAAAGGTCAAGTGCACCGGTTCCTGCCTGAAGCAGTGGCCGCCCGTCTATGTCACAGGGGCTGTTCCGAAGCACGTCACCGGTGTGATGGCGACCTTCGCGACGGTCAAGCGTGGTATGAAGCACCAGCTCACCGTGAACGGTCTCCCTGCTTACACCTACAGCGGCGACAAGGCCGGAGTAGTCAAGTGCGACGGCGTCGACGGCTGGCACGCTGTGAAGCCTGCGTAGTCGAACCCCTCGAGAGGACACGCCGGGAGGCCCGTGGAGGCAGGTCAGCTCTACAGGCCTCCCGCCGTTGTCGATCAGATCTGCCAGGCGGTGCTGACAAACGACGATGTCCAACCGTCATCACAATCGGTGCCGTCTCGTATGCTCTTGTTCATGGGGGCAACCGACGACGCGAAGTTCGAGGGAGCACCCGCGCCGGCGCCGACTATTCCGAGCGTGTTCGAGCCCGAGTGGGATGCGGAGACGCAGCAGCCACCCTATCGCTGGCGACGTAGCTGGATCGGCCGCCGCGCCGGTGCGGAGCAACTCGGAGCGTCGTTGTTCGAGATAGAGGCGGGAGCATCCACGTTCCCACTCCACGTGCATTACGCGAACGAAGAACTCGTGCTCATGCTCGAGGGAACGCTGGTGCTCAGGAGCCTCGGCGGCGAGCAGACACTTGGGCCGGGTGACGTTGTTGCATGTCCAGCAGGTACACGTGGTGCTCACCGACTCGACAACCGTTCGGCGGAGTCCGCGCGTGTGCTGATCGTCAGCACGATGCACGCACCGGAGATCAACGAGTTCCCCGACAGCGGTATCGTCTGGGCGAGGACTTCCGCGCCCGGGGCAGCCGGCGCACCTGCGGCTCAGATCGGTGGCCCGACCGCGGCCTTCGATCCGCTCTCGCTGCCGTAGCGGCGAAGCCATCAAACGCCCAGCACGTCACTCTCGCGAGGCCCCCGAACGCTATGAGGATCATGCGGCCTCTGATCCGCGCCCGACAAGGCAGTGAGCTAGCCGACTCTCCAACCAATCCCTTGCTTCGGGTGATGCGCGCAGTTACGTACACGCGCGTGTGCGTACCTTCGCTCGACCGAGGTCCGGTGACGGGCAGGACGACGTCACACGCTCAGTGCCGGGGCTCTTGTTCCGCCGGAGCCGAAGGTCTAGGCTCAAGCGCGAACTCTCGACAAGGAGGCAGCGATGGCGTTCGCGCGAGTGGTGTCTTTTGATGGTGTCAGTAGCGAGCGGATGGAAGAGATGCAGCGCGAGATGCAGAACTCCGACCGGCCAGATGACGTGCCGGCGAAAGAGATCCTCGTGCTTCACGATCCCGACGGCGAGAAATCGGTCGTCGTCCTCTTCTTCGAGACGGAGGACGACTACGCGCGCGGCGACGCTGTCCTGAGCGCGATGCCGGCCGGTGACACTCCCGGCCAGCGAACCTCCGTTGCGAAATACAACGTCGCATTCCGGATGACGGACTGACAGCTTTGGCGATAGACCCCGCCCCGTCTTGGATGGGGCACAAGCTGAACGGAAGGAGGCGGTTATGGCTGGACTCGAGGTCCGTACTTTCGACGCACCCGACGAGACCCGGCGGCCCGAGAAGACGCAGGTGGACGTCGTCAAGATGGGCGCCAACACAGCAGCCCGCTTGACGCTCGAACCCGGCTGGAGGTGGTCGGAATGCATCAAGCCGATCGCCGGCACCGAAAGCTGCCAGGTGCGGCATGTCGGCGTCGTTCAGTCCGGCAGGATGCACGTGATCCACGACGACGGTGCCGAGGGCGAGATCGGCCCAGGCGAGGCCTACGTCATCGAGCCCGGTCACGATGCGTGGGTGGTCGGCGACGAGCCCATGATCGGCTTCGAGTTCGAGTCGCCAACAGCCGAGGTGTTCGCGAAGGGCTAGGCGCTTTCACCTGACGTGAGAATGATCGTTCTCGTATAGTGAGAACGATCATTCTCACGAGGAGCCCCCGTTGCCCGAAACACGCCCGCCCGTTCCACCGTTCGACGCCGACACGGCCTTGCAGAAGGTCCGCGCCGCAGAGGCTGCCTGGAACACCCGCGACCCCGAACGCGTCGCCGGCGCGTACACCACGGACGCGGTCTGGCGTAACCGCGACGAGTTCATCAACGGACGAGAGGAGATCGTCGCGTTCCTCGTTCGCAAGTGGAGCAAGGAGCTCGATTACGTCCTCCGGAAGGATCTCTGGGCGTTCGACGTCGACCGGATCGCCGTCCGGTTCCAGTACGAATGGCACGACCGCGGCGGACGGTGGTTCCGCTCGTACGGCAACGAGCTTTGGGAGTTCGCGGGGAGCGGCCTGATGCGGCGGCGGGAGGCGAGCATCAACGACGTAGCGATCGATGCCTCGGAACGCCGGATCAGCGGCCCGCGCCCGGAGGGCGACGAGACCGGGATTCCGCTCCGATGAGCCTCTTCGTAGAGCAATTGTGGCGCTACCCGGTCAAGAGCCTGGCAGGCGAGGCGCTGAAATCGGCAGAGGTCTCGAATGACGGCGTCGCCGGCGACCGGCTCGTCCACGTCCGCGGCCCCGAGGGCGTCCGGACATCGCGCCGTCAGCATCGCCTGCTGGGGCTCCGGGCAGCGTTGGCAGCAGACGGCACGCCACTGATCAACGGGAGGCCGTGGTCATCACCTGAAGCTCTCGCATTGGTGCGCGAGGCGGCCGGGGAGGATGCGGAGCTGGTCGCCTACGACGGGATCGAGCGGTTCGACGTGCTCCCGCTCCTCGTCGCCACAGACGGCGCTGTGGCCGAGTTCGGTCGCGATGTGCGTCGTCTCCGCCCGAACATCGTGATCGGTGGCGTCGAGGGTCTTGCCGAACGACGTTGGCCCGGGGCGACGCTTCGGATCGGTGAGGTCGTGATCGGACTCGATTCGCTCAGAGCGCGCTGCCCGATGACCACGGTCGATCCGGACACGCTCGAGCGTGACCCGAGCGTCCTGAAGGACATCGGCAGGCGCTTCGGCGGACGACTCGCCCTCAACGCAGACGTGATCGCAGCGGGCACGGTGCATGTCGGCGACGCCGTCGAGCTGATCCCAGCGGCGGACGGCATCGCCGCGTGAGCCCTGCCGCGAAGCTCGACGACGAGACGGCCCGCGCGGCGGTGCTCGCCGCCGCCGACAGCGTGTTCTACGCGCGCGGGTTGGGAGGAACGGGGATGGCAGAGATCCGAGACGCGTCCGGCGTGTCACTTCGACGCCTCTACGGCCTCTATCCCTCCAAGCACGACCTCGCCTGTGCGTGGCTCGAGGCTCGCCATCGAACGTGGATGGAATGGTTCACGAACGGCATCGAGAAGCGCGTGAACTCGGGTGCCGCGACGATCGACGCGATCTTCGACACGCTTGCCGTATGGGCATCAACGCCGGGCTATCGCGGCTGTGCCTTCCTCAACACTGCCGCCGAGGTGACCGAGATCGACGACCGGCAGCTCCAGATCATCGCTGCGCACAAGCGTGGCGTCGTTGAGCGCCTGGCCGAGCTCATGCGCGACGCGGGCGCCAACGACCCTGATTCCGTCGCGGTCGCCCTCGGAGTCCTCATCGACGGAGCGATCGTCCAGGCGGCGGTCTTCGGCTCGCTCGAGCCCATCCACACGGCGAGAGAAGTTGCTTGGAACATCGCCGAGGGCTAGCAAGGCCTGACTCGCGAGCGTTGGGAAGGTGTCCTCACAGCGACCTCACTGAGCCCAGCGCGAACCGCACTCCTTGCATTCGACCCGTCGCTGTGCCATACCAAGGAGCTTGATCACCTTCTGTCTCATCCACGGCCAGTGGCACGATGGATCGTGTTGGGAGCCTGTCGGCGGACGCCTAGGAGTGCTGGGCTACTCGGCGGTGGCGCCCGACATGCCGTTCGACGATCCACACGCCGATTACACCGAGCGGGCCCGACCAGCGTTGGAGGCGCTCGACCTCGTCGACGGGCCAGTCATCGTTGTCGGGCATTCGATCGCGTCGGCGGAGGCTGCGCTTGTCGCGGCTGCCTGCAATGCCGCACTCCTTGTTCACGTATGCCCACGGTTCGGCACGTTCCCGACGCCGTCCGATGCTCCCGATGTCTTCCGAGCAGGCTTCCCGTTTCCCCCGCGCGATGGCGACGGCAGGTCCGTCTGGACGCCAGAGGACGCGATCGCAACGATGTATCCCCGGCTACGCCCGGAAATCGCTCATGCGCTGACGGCCCGTCTACGTCCCGGCGCCACAGCGGTCGGCGACTACCCGCTGACCGGGCATCCGGATCTCCCCACGGCGCTCGTCTATACCGCCGACGATGAGTTCTTCACACCAGAGTGGGAACGATTCGTTGCCAGTCGGCTCCTGAGAGTTGAGCCGATCGAGCTGCCCGGAGGTCACTTTCCGATGGTCGAGGCTCCTGAGGCGTTCGCCGACCTCCTCGATCGCCTGGCCTCGACGCTCAGCGCCCAGTAGGAGGGGGAGGCCGCTCAGAGATCGAGGATCAGATGGTTGCTTGGCTGGGCGCAGCAGATGAGCGTGGAGCCGTCGGGGGGCGCCTCGACTGGATCGGGGCTGTACACGACGGTGCCGGAGATGACGGCGGTCTCGCAGCTGTGGCAGACACCGGTGCGACACGACCAGCGAACCGGTACGTCGCATGCCTCTGCGAGCTCGAGCAGGCTCCCGTACACGGGTCCCCAGGGAACGGAGATGTTGCTGCGGGCGAACTCGATTGTCGGTCCAGTCCCGGGCGTCCCCACGGGCGTGTGGGGGGACTGGGATGGCGCTGAGGCGATGCCTGGAGTCTGGCCGGGCGCAGGGCCGAAAAGCTCGACGTGGACGCGGCTCGGGTCGAGACCAAGCTCGGCGAGTGCCGCGCTGGTGTCGTTCATGAATGGCGCGGGGCCGCAAAGATACGCGTCCGCGTCGCGCGGCAAATCGAGCGAGGCGAGGACGGCTGGGGAGAGGCGGCCGGTCGTGTCGAAGTCTCGACCTTGTACGTCGTCAGGCCCTGGGCGGCTGAAGGCGATGTGTCCTCTCCCGCTGTGGAGTGAGCTGAGGAGAGTACGGGCCTCGACCGCGAACGGGTGGTCGCTGCCGTTGCGCGCACCGTGAAGCCACCAGACCTCGCGCGCTGAATGTTCGGCGGCGAGCGCGTGGAGCATTGCGAGCGTGGGCGTGGCGCCGACGCCGGCACTGACAAGGAGCACCGGTGCTTCGGTCTGGTCGAGGGTGAACGTGCCGCGGGGTGCTGCGATCTCGAGCCGGTCGCCGACTCGCACGTGCGTGTGCAGGTAGCCGCTGACGGCCCCGGCCGGTTCGCGCTTGACGCTGATCCGGTAGTAGTCGGCGCCGGGCGACCCTGAGAGCGAGTAGTTGCGCAACAGCGATGCCTTTCCAGGCTCCGTCTGGATACGGAGGGTCAGGTACTGGCCCGGAAGGGCTGCCGGCACCGGGATGCCGTCCGGATCGACGAGGTGGATGGACACGATCGAGTCGCTCTCGCTCTCGAGCCTGCTGACGGTGAGCGGGCGGAATCCGGGCCAGGCGGGAGGCGGGCTCGTCGCCGCGAGGCCCGCGTTGCCGGTGCCCTCGTCTTCGAGGAGCGAGCGGAACGAGGATTGCCACCCGGGGCTGAGCGCGGGAATCCGGAGCGCCCGCTGGACGCCCTCGCGGGGATGCCCTGGCAGGTAAAGGAGCGCGTCGACCTCCGCGACGCTCATCCCTTCAGGCCCGGAGACGACCTTGAAGATCTCGTCGCCAGCTTGTACCGCGCCTTCGACCAGTACTCGGAGGTAGAAGCCGGGACGGTTGTGCGAGACGAGCATTGCGGGCATGCGGGGGTCATCCATGCGAATCCCGACTCGGTAACACGTGACCCGTGGCTGGCTCACCTCGAACATCGCCGCCCCGATCCGGTACCGGTCGCCGATACAGACGTCGTCGTCACCCAAGCCTTCGACCGTGAAGTTCTCTCCGAACTGGCCGTGAACGAAATCGTCTCGGCCGAGCTCACGCTCCCAGTAGCGGTATGAGTCGAGCTGGTAGACGAAGACCGCTCGCTGCTCGCCTCCGTGTCCGGCCAGATCGCCTTGACCGTCCCCGTCGACGTTCAGCCGGCGTACCATCCGAGGCCCGTCCACCGCGTCCTTCCAGATCCCGGTGTGCACCCTCCGCCCCTGCCAGACCACATCGCGCGGCAGGCCGACATTGAGGGAGACCAGCCTGCCGACCGGTTCCCCATCCTTCGAGATCCGTGCTGCGGCCGGCACCTAAGAGGCCCGGCTAAGCACGTTCGTCGGCTTCGTGCGCCGTTCAGCGTCTTCGCCGACCGTCCGCAGCGAGTTCCGCACTGCTTCTTCCCAGGCGACCGCGACGCGGTCACCCCACCAGGCGCCGGCCGCCCAGAATTCCGTTCCCAGCTGACCCTCCAACGTCAAACTCGTTCCCGTACCCGTCTCGGCGAGCATGAACGACGCCTTCACGTGGGGCACAGGTCCGCGGACGAGGCGGAAGTCGATCCGAATCTCATCGATGCAGTCTATTCCCGCGTCGAGGCAAAGACGGAATGGTGTAGGCAGTGGTGCACTCGGGTCTCAGCCGTCTGTTCCTCTTGGAGGAGCAGTGGTCCGAATCCCCCGGTGAGTCTGAGATTGCGCGGAGATGCCCCCAACGGGATTCGAACCCGTGCAGCCACCTTGAAAGGGTGGTGACCTAGGCCGCTAGTCGATGGGGGCGGCGGCCCCCGATCGTACCTAGCTAGGGGGTTAGGAGATAAGGGGCCTCCGAAGTTCCCCCCTGGGCTCTTTGGAGGCCACTCTCGATCTGGGCGGCTGGGCTCTTGCGATTTGGGCTATGGAGCGTTGAGGGCAGTGGGCGAATCTCCGCGACGAGCCAACACTCACGTCATACGCTGAAAAAGCGACTCAACACCCCTTGCGCTTCAACGGACGGCTTACCGCGTTTGCTGCAAAGCAGCGTCGACGGTTGCCGCGATGACCGGGTGCAACCCCGGATCCCATTTTCGGCGTGTATTCGTTCACAATGCCACAAGAAGATGGCCACAGATATCGTCGGACGAACCGAGGAACTGGCTTCGATCGAGGCGTTCCTGGATGGGGTTCAAGATGGCCCTGGCGCGCTCGTCCTCTCCGGTGAGGCGGGGATCGGTAAGACGATTCTGTGGGACGTGGGCGTCGACGAAGCCAACCGGCGCTTCGGCTGTGTCCTGATTTGCCGTGCGGCCGAGGCTGAGGCTTCGCTGTCGTTCGCGGGACTCTCGGAGCTCCTCACGCCGGTGCTCGAGGAGATGGCTCCCTTGCTGGCGCCGCCGCGCCGGCGAGCGCTGGAGATTGCCCTCCTGCTTATCGAGCCCGGCGAAGATGCTCCGGACGTGCACGCGATCGGGCTTGCTTTGCTCGACACGCTGCATCTCCTGGCCGAGCGAGGTCCCGTCCTCGTCGCCCTCGATGACCTGCAGTGGCTCGACTCCTCTTCGGCCGCAGTCCTGCAGATCGCGCTTCGGCGGCTGCGTGACACGCCTGTCGGCCTACTGGGGACGCTGCGAATGGCGCCCGAAACCAACGTCCCCTTCCAGCTCGACTCCTCCTTTCCGGAAGAGCGGCTGAGCCGACTCTCGGTCGGCCCGCTCACCATCGCCGCTCTCCACGATATTCTCAAGCAGCGGCACGGGCTCGATCTGACCCGTCCTGAACTCGTCCGAGTCCAGGATGCGACGGCGGGCAACCCGTTCTTTGCCCTTGAGCTTGGGCGCGAGCTCGTTCGGACGAACACGAGGCCGGTCGCCGGTCAGGCCCTACGTGTGCCGGCGAGCTTGCACGAGCTGCTCGGTGGTCGCCTCGCGCGACTACCGGCGGAGACCGTCGACGTCCTCCTCCAGGTCGCAGCGCTTGCGCGACCGACGATCGAGCTGGTCGCGACGGTGCACGGGGATAGAGAACGGGTCATCGGCGCGCTCGAGGCGGCTGTTCGGGAAGGCGTCATCGAATTTGACGACTCGCGCCTGCGCTTCGTGCACCCCTTGCTCGCCTCCATTTGCTACGAGCAGGCGCCGGTGTGGAAACGCCGGGCAGTACACCGCGCGCTAGCCGGCGCAGTCAGCGATATCGAGGAGCAGGCCCGCCAACTCGCCCTCGCCGTGGACGGCCCCGACGCTGTTGCTGCCTCCTGTTTGGCAGCTGCCTCCGAGCAGGCGGCAGCCCGCGGTGCGACCGCCGCCGCCGCCGAGCTCTCCGAACTTGCCGGTGCCCTAACGCCGGACGACCCGGTCTTGTCGCGAGAGCGACGCTTGCGGGCGGCAGGCTTCCACCGGCTCGCAGGTGACAGGGACCTGGCGGCCGTGCTGCTCGGCGAGCTCTTGACAGAGGTTCCGCCTGGTGTGGAACGAGCGGATGTCCTCTTCGCACTTGCCAATACAGTGAGGGCCGACCCTCCGACCATGATCGAGCGCTGCGGAGAAGCGCTTGAGGAGGCGCCCGGCGACGATGCCCGCTCCGCGCGGATTTTAGCCCTTCGGAGCCTCTTTCGCTTGCTCGCGGCGGACGTGCCCGGCGCACTGGTGGACGCTCGAGCGGCGCTGGGCAAGGCTGAGCGGGTGGGCGACTCAGCCTTGCTCGCCGTCGTGATCGCGAGAGTGGGGCACGCTGAAACGTGGGGTGCTGAGATCACGCCCGGCCTCCTCGAGCGAGGGGCGGAAATAGAGGAGAGCCTCGGGTTCGCGCTCGAGTTCATCGATAGCCCACGCGCCTTCCTTTCCAGGCTTCTGATGCGTCTCGGTGAGCTTGATCGGGCTCGCACTATTCTCGGGGAACTGGAGGCGGAAGCGACCGCACGCGGCGACGAAGGAAGCCGCGTGTTGGTCATGTGGTACCTGACCCTGTTGGAGTGGTTCTCGGGCCGCTGGCCGCAGGCGTTCGACCTCGCGTCCAGGGCGGGCGAGTTCGAGCAGAGTCAGGTGGCCCACAATCCGGCCTGGGCGGGTCGCATCAAGGGGACGGTGGAGGCTGATCTCGGCCTGGTCGATGAGGCCCGAGCCTCAGCCGAGGAGGGTCTCGCCTTCTCACGGGCGAGGTCAGATGAGATCTTCACCATCGCCTGCCTCGGCGTGCTCGGCCGCCTCGAGCTCTCACTCGGCAACCTGGAGGCTGCCGGGGCCTACCTGCGCGAGCTGCCCGAACGGCTCTTCGCGGGAGGGGTGAAGGACCCCGTCAACCCCATCTGGGCGGACACGATCGAGACACTGATCTCGCTTGGCGAGGTCGGGCGGGCACGCACCTACCTCGAACAGTACGAGCTTCACGCGCGACAGCTCGGTAGCCCTTGGGCCTTGGCAGCAGCAGCGCGCTGCCGTGGCCTGCTCGAAGCCGCCAATGGTGATCTCGAAGGCGCTTTCGGGGCCTTCGAGCGAGCCCTCGCCGAGCTTGACGAGCACCCCTTTCCGTTCGAGCGCGGCCGGAGCCTGCTTGCGCTCGGCACTGCGCGCAGGCGGGCGCAGCGGAAGAGGTCGGCGCGGGACGCGCTCGAGCAGGCGCTAGCGATCTTCGAGGAGCTGGGGGCTCGTCTGTGGGCGGAGAAGGCCCGAGCCGAGCTGAGACGGATCAGCGGCCGCAGGCCGCCGTCAGACGAGCTAACCGAGACCGAGTGGCGGGTCGCGGATCTCGCGGCGCAGGGCCGTTCGAACAGGGAGATCGCCGCCGAGCTCTACATGGGAGTGAGCACGGTCGAGGCGCATCTCTCGCATGTCTACAGGAAACTTGGTGTTCGTCGAGCCGAGCTCGCGACGCGGCTTGCGGTACCGATGAAAGAGGTTCCTCAGGTCAAGGCTCCGTAGCATCGGGTGTTGACCGGGATTTGGCGACGAACCGTAGTCGTTCACAATGGCACAGGAGAGATGGCCACGGAGATCATCGGGCGAGACGAGGAGCTGGCTTCGATCGGGGCGTTCCTGGATCGTGTCCAAGAAGGTCCCGCTGCGCTCGTCCTCTCCGGGGAGGCGGGCATCGGCAAGACAAGTCTCTGGGAAGCCGGCGCGGAGGAGGCCGAGCACCGGTTCGGCCGCGTCCTGTCTCACCGAAGCGCCGAGGCCGAAGCCTCGCTCTCCTTCACCGGCCTCTCCGACCTGCTCGCCCCGGTCTTCGCTGACATAGCGCCCCTGCCTGGCACCGCCGCGGCGGCGAGCACTGGAGGTTGCGCTCCTCCTCGCCGAGCCGGGTGAGACGGCTCCGGACCCCGGCGCAATCGGGCTCGCGGTGCTCGACATCCTTCGCGCGCTCACCGATCGCGGCCCGGTGCTCGTCGCGCTCGACGACATTCAGTGGCTCGACTCGCCCTCGGCCGCGTGCTCCAGATCGCTCTCCGACGCCTTGGTGAGCGAACCGCTCGGCGTACTTGCGACGCTCCGTGATGCGCCCGACGTCGCAGCGCCGCTCGTGCTCGAGCGGGCGTTTCCGGAGGAACGGTTAACGCGCCTTTCGCTCAGTCCGCTGAGCCTCGGCGCGCTTCACCGGCTGCTCGCGGAGCGGATCGGGCTCGAGCTGACTCGGCCCGAGGTCGTCCGCGTCCAGGAGGCTTCTGGGGGAAACCCGTTCTTCGCGCTCGAGCTCGGACGCGAGCTCGTCCGGGCGGACCGAGACCCGGATCCGGCGGCAGGCGTTGCGGGTGCCGGAGAGCTTGCACGAGCTCCTTGGCAGCCGTCTCGCCCGGTTGCCGACCGAGACCGGAGATGTGGTGCTGTTTGCGGCTGCGCTCGCGCGGCCGACGATCGAGTTGGTGACGACGGCCCACGGCGACCGAGTAGGGCGTCCTCGAGGCGCTCGATATCGCCGCCCGGGACGGCGTTGTCGAGTTCGACGGCTCCCGCCTGCGCTTCGCGCACCCCTTGCTCGCTTCGATCTGCTACGAGCAAGCGCCGCCTTGGAAGCGCCGCGCCATTCACGGTGCCCTCGCCAGGACGGTCGCAGACGTCGAGGAGCGGGCCCGTCACATGGCGCTCGCCGTCGACGGCCCCGACGCCGTCGCAGCCTCCTACCTCGAGCACGGCCGCCGAGCTGGCAACCGCGCGTGGGGCGCCTGCGACGGCCGCCGAGCTCTGCGAGCTCGCCGCCGAGCTGACGCCGGGCGATCCCGACCTCGCTCGGCAACGGCGGTTGCGAGCGGCGGACCTCCACCGACTCGCCGGCGAGGGGGAGCGAGCCGCTGCGCTGCTCGAGCAGGTTCTGCCCGAGGTTCCGTCCGGAGTCGGCCGGGCAGACGTCCTCTTCGCTCTCGCATTGACCCGCACTGTCGAACCTACGAAATTGATTGAGTTCTGCGGGCAGGCGCTGGTCGAGGCGGCCGGCGACGACGCTCGGTCTTCACGAATACTGTCTTTCCGGTGTTGGCTGCACCTGATGATGGGCGACGTTGGCAGTGCGCTTTCGGACGGCCGGCTGGCACTCGACATGGCGGAGCGGGTCGGCGACCCGGCGCTTCTCGCCATGGCGATCGCGCAGGTTGGACGAGCGGAGAACTGGGCGGCCGAGATCACTCCGGGCCTGCTCGAGCGCGGTGTCGAGATCGAAGAGCGTCTGGGGCTCGCGCTCGAGTACGGCGAGAGCCCTCGCGCCGTCCTCGGTCGGCTCCTCATTCGCTTCGGTCAATTCGACCGCGCTCGTGTCCTCCTGGAGGAGTCAGAGGCGAATGCCGCGGCGCGAGGCGACGAACTCACGAGAGTCCTCATCCTCGGGCGTCTGAGCACCCTCGAGTGGTACGCGTGCCGCTGGCCGCGGGCACTCGACTACGCCACTGCCGCGATCGAGCTCGTGGAGCAGACGGGCCCACGCCACACCCACGGATTCATCGCAAAGCATCAGGGCGCTGGTAAAAGCGGACCTCGGCCTCGTTGACGAGGCGCGCGCCTCAGCCAACGAGGCAATTGCCCTCGTCGATGCAAGCTCGGATTACATTGTCACCCTTCCTGCTCTGGGCGTGTTCGGGCGCATTGAGCTTTCGCTCGGCAACCTGAGGGCGGCCGGCGGCTACCTCCGCGACCTTCCCGGACTGTTCCTCAAGCAGGGATGGAATGACCCGACCAATCCGGTCTGGGCCGACGTGGTCGAGACGTTGGTGGCGCTGGGCGAGGTTGACGGGGCTCGATTGCACCTCGAGCAGTACGAGAGGCATTCGGAGCGCCTCGGCAGCCCGTGGGCCTTGGGCGGTGCTGCGCGCTGCCGCGGCCTCGTCGCGGCCGCAGACGGCGATCTGGCCGTGTCGTTCGATGCTTTCGAGCGTTCCCTCGCCGAGCTCGAGCCCTCGTTGTACCCCTTCGAACGTGGCCGCACCCTGCTCTGCCTCGGCGTCGTGCGCAGGCAGGCGCAGAGAGGCGGGCTGCGAGGGAGACGCTCCAACGGGCGCATTCGATCTTCGAGGAGCTCGGGGCACGCTCTTTGGGCGGAGAAGGCCCGAGCGGAGTTGAAGCGCGTCAGCGGCCGCAGGCCGCCCTCTGACGAGCTGACCGAGACCGAGTGGCGGGTCGCGGATCTCGCGGCGCAGGGCCGAACGAACAGGGAGATCGCGGCCGAGCTTTACATGGGCGTAAGTACCGTGGAATCCCATCTCTCCCGCGTCTACCGGAAGGTCGGGATCCGCTCTCGTACCGAGCTTTCTGGCCGGATCGGCGCGCCTGTCGAAGCCGTCATACCGAGGGGCGGGGCAGGTCAAAGCTAGGGCATTTCCTGTTTCGGGTCCTCGACCCTAGACCGTAGCTTCGGGTCATGGTCTTTGTCGTTGAGCGCTACCTCCCCGGCCTCCTCCGGTCCGACCTTCTGCGGCGGCTCTCCCGTCTCGAGCGGTCGGAGCTGCAGAAGGATTCGGAGCCGGTTGTGCGCTATCTCGGCTCGACCATCGTGCTGGGTGACGAGGCCTGCTTTTGTGAGTTCGAAGGGCCTTCTGAGGCGGCCGTCGCCGAGGCGAACCGGAAGGCGGGCCTGCCGTTCGACCGGATCGTTCGTGCAATCACTGTCAAACCGAAAGGAGACGTTCGATGAACGTTTCTGCATCCATTCCCGCAACCGTCGAGATTAGGCGCACTCGCCTGCTCGGCCTGATTGGGGCGGCCGCGGCTCTTGCCGCGACCATCACCTATCTGGTGTTCGCATTCGCGTTCGACGGGGGCGCTTCGACGTCCGCGCCGACCGTCCACAGCAATGCGTCCGTTCCGGTCTCGTCCGCGGCGCAGGACGCGCTTGGAGTCCCGTCGCTGATGTCGCTGACACCGGCGCGGCTTGCGGCAGGTGCGCTTGGTAGCGGGTATGCCCTGCCGAGCGCTCAGAGCGGACCGACAATGGCGTCCGTACTGGCCTCGATGAGCCCGGAAACGAGGCGGTACACCAAGCAGATCATGGCGTTGACGTTCGCGCAGCTCGCGGCCGGGGCAGCGGGCTCCCCGTAGAGCCGACACCTGCGGGAGGGGAGACGATCGCTCTCTCCTCCCGCAGGTATGTCAATCGCGCGCCAGATCTGAACGCGCGCCCTCGTTCTGTGAAGATATGAGACAAAGCTCACAATTGGCTGAGACCGGAGGAGGCAGGAGCATGGCCGTTGCCGGCCCGAAGGACGCGGAGCGCACGGGTTTCCAGAACCCGTTTGAGGTGACGGGCCCTCCGGACTGCGAGGGATGGGGGGAGATGTACGCCTCTCATGTCCTCTTCTGTGAGGAGCGGCGCGCATTCGAGGAGAGCCGCTTCTGGTTCCAGAACGGGCTCCACGCGGCCGAGCCCCTGTTTCCGTTCGACGCCGTGGTGTTCGACTGCGCGGCCGTTGCTCTCAACCAGGCGAGCGCTCGCGTGTTTGCCGTGCCTCCCTCGCTCGGCACCGAATACCGAATCCTCTACGGGTACGTCTTCCACAGTCCCAACTCGGTCGCTGACAAGACGATCCTCGCCCAGCGGGGCGAGTTGTTCGAGCGGCGCGGCGGCTACTACTACGCACACTGGGACGAACTCTACGAACGCTGGGTGCAAAAGGTCGAGGCCGCCACACGCGACCTCGCAGGGCTCGAGGTGCCGGACTTGCCCGAGTTCGAGGACGAGATCGTTGTCTTCGAGGGTCGGGGCTTCGGCTCGAGTCATCTGCTGCTTGCCGCCTACGATCGCCTGCTCGAGGGACTCGATCGGATGCTCCACTATCACTTCGAGTTCCTCAACCTCGGCTACGGGGCGTATCTCGTCTTCTATGACCTCTGTCGGAAGGCGTTCCCCGGAATCGAAGACCGCGTGATGGCGAAGATGGTCGCGGGGATCGACGTTCTCGTCCTGCGCCCGGACGAGGAGCTCAAACGTCTGGCCCGGCTCGCGGTAGCGCTCGGGGTAGCCGAGGGCGTGAAGGGAGTAGGCGGCGAGGAGGAACTGCGGGCGGCTCTCGCCAGCAGCAACGACCGGGCCGCAGTGGCTCGCCGAGTACGAGGCGACGAAAGACCCGTGGTTCTACTTCTCCCACGGATCCGGTGTCTTTTACCACCACCACCGCTCCTGGATCGACGATCCGACTTTCCCGATCATCACGATCGGCTCCTACATCGAACGTATCGAAGCCGGACATGACGTCTCCCGCCCATCCGCCGCGATCATCGCTCAACGCGAGCAGATCACCAGCGAATATCGCGCGCTGCTCCCCGAAGAGAACCGTCGGGCGTTCGACGAGAGCCTCGCGCTCGCTCGGACGGTCTTCCCCTACGTCGAGAACCACAACTTCTACATCGATCACCGCTACCTGACGATCTTCTGGAACAAAGTTCGCGAGTTCGGCGCACTCTTCGCCCAACACGGGTTCCTCGCAGCAGGCGAGGACATCTTCTACATGCGCCACGACGAGGTTCGCTCAGCGCTCGAGGAACTCAGGCTCTTCTGGAGCACGGGCAGCGCGGGCCTTGCGCGCGGCCCCTCCCAGTGGCCGCCGCTCGTCGAACGGCGGAAGGCGACCTACGAGGCTTTGCGACGGTGGTCGCCGCCCCCGGCGCTCGGCCCGGTGCCCGACGACATCACGGAACCATTCACCGTCATGCTCTGGGGAATCACCGCGGAGCGAGTCGAATCATGGCTCGCGCCCGACGGTATCGACACGGTGGAGGTACCAGGAATCGCCGCATCTCCCGGAGTGGCCGAAGGCTCCGCGCGCGTGATCCTGGACGCCGACGAGCTGCGCCAGCTCGAACAGGGCGAAATTCTTGTCGCGCCCTCGACGTCAACGAGCTGGACACCTGTGTTCGGCAGGCTCGCTGGAGCCGTCCTCGACGTCGGCGGCATCATGTGCCATGCGGCCATCGTCGCCCGCGAATACGGCCTTCCTGCAGTCGTCGGAACGGGAACCGGAACTAAGCAGATCAGGACCGGCGACCGCATACGGGTCGATGCCGACGCTGGCATCGTGACCGTCCTGCGACGAGCGTAAACCGGATCCACCCTCGAGCGGTTCCCGGATTTCCGCCGAACCAATACCGTCGGAACGCGCTTGGGTGAGCGTACCGGCCTCTGGCCGCAGGGCGCAGTTATCCCAACCTCGCTGGTTCGAACCCATCACGGCCGACCAGAGAATGGCGATTTCGACCTGAGCGAGGTCTTCGACGGTTAGTCGCGGGCGGCTGCTTCGAACGCATTCCAGTGGCGGAGGTGGGGTGTCGTAGGCCGTTTCACCATGCAGGCCCTAGGAACTCACCACCTCGTGGACACCTTTCATCGCCCATTCTCGGGCTATGCAGCGAGGGTTTCGGGCCTGAGCTTCAGGATCTCCCCATCGAAGTCCTCGATCACGCCACTCTCCTCCAACAAGCGGCCGTACCACTTCACGACCTCGGGGTGCAGTTGGAAGAGGGTCGAGAGCACGCTGACGCGATGTTCGCCGTTGATGACGTTGCCCGGCCATTCCTGCGGATGCCTTGCGTCGAGCTCGAGGATGTTGCCGATGGTCTTGACGGCAAACTTGTGAAAGGTGTTGGACTGCTCGAAGTCGCCGGTATCGGGGTGTCTCAGTGCAGCCAGGATCTCGCCGGTTCGATACTTGTGGTCGACGAAGGCCGCCCTTCTCTGGAGGGCGCGGAGGACGCCTTCGCAGCCCAGGATGTGATCGACGGATTCCTGTGGAGAATTTCCCTCGAGTCCTGCGATGCAGTCGCAAATGATGTGGTAGGTGGAGAATCTCTCGCCTGATTGCCAATCCTCACCTTCGTGGTAGATCCATGAGACTCTATGAGGTCCGTTTTCGATGTAGGTCATGACGGGATTGATGGAGTCGCCGTACCGACGCTCCGCATATTCAGCCCATGAAGCGACACGGCCGGTGAACTGACTCGGCTGGAGTTCGAGCAGTTCGACGGGCTTGTGGATCAAGCGAAAGACTTCCTGCTCGTCGATGCTTACGGAATGACGAAGGACCCCACGTGACGTCATCATCAGCCTCCCAGGAGACGCTGTCAGCACCCGTCCAACCGCGAACGACAGTATGTACCGCAGTGTGGTCGACATACCGGAAATACGCCACCTCCGCAGTCTGCCATCGGCCCGTCGATGCGGAGAGCCGTGAGACGGTGGGGCGGTTTCGGGCACGTGCTGCTAGCCGTGGGGGCGCTTCAACTGTTCGCGACACGGCCGAAGGAACCTGTACCGTCGCTTCACGGTTCGTTTGTCGAGGGGAGCTCGGATGCTGCGCTTGCTGATCGCTGTTGCCGTCGCAGGGCTCGTCTCCGCCCCCGTGGCCGCCGCCGCGTCGCCGACACCCGATGCCCACGACCGGGCTCTTGCGCACCGGCTGGCCGCGAAGGTCGTCGAGTTGCAGAAGGTGACCTCGGCCTCGAAGGGTGGCGACGACAAGATCACCAACTCCCTGAAGGGCTGCAAGGGTCTCGCCAAGACGCCCGGTGAGAGTTTTGCGGTCGTGTTTGCCATGCTTCCGGTGCTGTTGATCGAAGCCGTCAACGAGCTGCGGCCCGTGTTGCTGGACGTACGCGCCACCGTTGCCGCAATGCATCCACACGCGGCGGTGTTCCGACGCTGGCTGGCCGGAGAGCGCGCGGACATCGATCAGATCCTGGCGTTCGACAACCACGGCAAGAAGATCGACGATTGCGCGGCCGCGAAGGTGATGCTGGCCAAGAATCCGACGGACGCCCAGGTTCGGGAGGCGCTCGGAGTCCCTCTCGCGCGGATCAAGGCGCTGTTTTCGGCAGTGTCGTCGAGCGGGAGCGCGACGGTGACGAAGCTGAATCCGCAGATGCGGAAGTTCCTCATTGCGGCCGGCGTGCGCCGCAGCGTTGCCGTCGAGCTCACGAAGTAGTACTGGCGTGAGCTCGTAGGCGGTGAACGCCGAGTCAAGCAGTCTCGTCAACCCCGTCTGGGTGACGAGTCAACTCCCACGGGGTGAGTGCACGAATAGAGATCGGCGCACACGATGCAACTATCTCAACCTCAGCGGGGCGCGACGGTGCGGCGGACGCGGAGGTCGAGAGAGACGGACTCCCCACGGGGAGCCTGCGTGAGAGTGGGGCCTCGGCGGTGGCCCCACTCTCGTTTGTGCAACGCTCTAATCTGAGTCCACGGAAAAGCGACTGTGCGAGTCAGCGGCCGCGGCGAGGACCTCGTCTTCTCCTGCACGCACGGTGGCGAGACTCGCGCGCTCGAGCGCAGCGAAGACGAGGGGGAGGGCTGCTGCCGTCACGCGCCAGCTGCCCCGTGCACCGTAGTGATCCGCGTCGTGGAGGAGAATGACGTCACCAGCGGCGATCTGCGATGTCGCGCGGCGGGCGACCGACGCAGGTGTGGCCCTCTCCTGCCAGTCTCGACCCCATTTGGACCACAGCAGCGGCTCGAGGCCGAGCTCACGGATGGCCCACATGCCGGACAGGCTGAAGACACCGTGCGGGGGCCGGTACAAGTGCGGAGCCGAGCCCGTCGCACTGCCGATGGCATCGATTGCACGTTTCGTATCCTCGATGAGCAGCTGACGCGTCCACTGGCGCCGGCTCTGATGGCGATAGCCGTGCAGCCCCAACTCGTGGCCGGCTGCGATGACATCCCGCACGATCGCCGGATGGCGCTCGACCTGCTCACCGCAGACGAAGAAGAGCGCGCGCTCCCCGGCGCGCTCGAGCTCGGCGAGGACGGCAGGAGTGCCCTCGACGTGAGGGCCGTCGTCGAAGGAGAGCAGGACACCGGCTCGACCCGGTCGTCCGGTTTGGATTCCGAGGGCCCTGGCCAGCCAGGGCACGAACGCCGCCGCCGCCGGCGCCCAGTGGATCGCCACGGCGCCGCCTACGGTGAGCGGAACGGCACGCCGCACGGTCAGGCAGATCGAGGCGTCGTGAGCCGCTGCACGGATGAGATCGTGGGACCCGTGCGGCTGAGCTGCTGCCACGATCGAAGCAGTCGCTGCGCCTCTGCAGCCCCAGGCCCGAGGGTTGCCGTCACGATGACGCCCGGGCGCAGTCCGATGTTCCCGTGCGCCGTGAGCGTGACGCTGCCCTGGAGGGGCTGGCCTCCGAGATGACGTGCAAACAGATATTCCGTGATCGTGAAGCCATCGTGCGGCGCAAGATAGTGGAACGAACCTCCGAGGCCGTACTCCCGTACCTGAGCCTTGAGCGCTCTCTCGGCTGACAGCGACCAGCGGACACCCTCGGCCCTGAGCTCGGGGATCGGATCGAGGCCGGCCGAGCGAAGCTGCGCCACCTCGCTCGGAGTCAGGGGATCGGACGTCACGACTGAGCCGTGAAGATGGTGCATCCGCGCTATCGGAGCAAATGCCAGCAGATCGGCTCGATCTCCTCGCACGACGAGCGCGACGGCGTCGTGGGGTTGAACGATGGCCTTTGTCCCGGGCAGCGCAAACGCCCCCGCGACCAGCGGGTAGGTGAGGTCGCTCGAGAAGACCGCGAGGACGAGGACGGCCATCGCCGCGGCCATGGCGAGGGGCCGTACCGCTCTCGCGCGCGCCCGAGCGGCGACCCGTGGGCGGGCTGCGAGAACGAGGCCCGCTGCGTTGTCATCATGCGTAAGGGTCGCGGCCGCGCGTGGCGCGTCGGAGGAGAGCGCTGTCCGCAACTCGCCGACCGAGCGGGCGTGGATGAGGAGGCCGAGCGCGGCCATGTCCCGGGCGAGCAGCGGCGCATGCCCCGGTGGCGCCCCGAAGGCGATGATCGGACACCCGCTCACGAGAGCTTCCAGGCAGGTGACGCCGCCGGTCGAGTGGACGAGGATGTCGGCAGCGGCGAGCAGATCGCACATCCGGTCCGTGAATCCGAGCACGGTGACGCGTGGGTCGGCCCCGAAGGAGCTCTCCAGCCGCTCCTTGGCGGCTGGGTCCCGTCCGGCGAGACAGACAACGGCGACATCCGCGAGTTCCAGTGCCGTAACGACCGCCCCGTGGAGGTCACCCACAGCCCAACCGCCGCCCGAGACAACGATGAGGCGACCGGTCTGCCGGAGGCCGAGAGCCTTGCGCGCGTCTGCCGCCGACTTCGGCACGAGGAACTCGGAGGAGACGAGCGGGAAGACGACGCGAGCGCTCCCCGGCCCTGCGACCCGCTCGACGGCAGGTAGGAGGCTCTGATGCATCACCAGATGGAGGTCGACACCGCGATTGACCCACATCTCGAGGCCCGCGAAATCAGTGATCGTCGCGCACACCGGCGCGTGAACCCGACCCCGCAGGCGCAGACAGCCGAGTATCGCGGTTGCTGCCGGAAAGGTCGACACGATGACATCGGGTTGCTGAGCGCGGATGACCCGGCGCACCGCGCGTGAGCCCGTCAGCGATAGGAGCGCCCGCGAGAGCGAGCGGAGTAGGCGGCTCCGCTGAAGGGCAGCAAAGAGCGTGCCGAAGAGCCACGGAGCAGTGTCGAGCTGCCATCGGTATGCGTCACGGAGCAGCCAGCTCAGAGGGCGGCTGAACTCCTCGAGCACATCGCAGATGGTGACCTCGGCCGTCGGATCACGGTGCCGAATGTCGTCCGTCAGCGTCCTCGCGGTCGCAAGATGACCTTCCCCGACCGGCGCAGTGAGCACGAGCACGCGAACCGTTTGGCCAATAGGCATCACGCCCAGGATAGGCGGTATCCCTGACGGCGTCCTGAATAGCGAACAAAGGGCCGACGGGTGGCACGACGAAGACAGCGCCGATGAGCGGCAGCGATATCACGAGCATCGTTCTGCTCGGCCTCGGCTGCGCCGCCAACCCCTGGGGGATCATGGTGGCCGTGCTTCTCCTCAACGCGCGCCGTGGCCTCTGGATCGTCTGGGCCTACGTCGTTGCCTGGATCGCCTCGATCTCGGTCGTGATGGCACTCATCCTGGCGGGGTTCGGCAGCAGCTCGACCTCGAGCAGTACGACCAGCAAGGCCGCCTCGATCGCCGAGCTCGTGATCGGGCTCGTCTTGCTCTCATTCGGAGGTTGGAGGTTGCTCAAGGCACGCCAGAATGCCTCCGCCGGCACGAGTGGTTCCGAGCAGGAGCAACCGGGTTGGCTGCGCGCGATCGAGGATATCTCCCTCATCGGAGCTTTCCTGATCGGGATCTACTCGGCCACGTATCCCCTCGTCGTCGCTGCAGCGGGCGAGATCCTTCGTGACGATCTGAGCAGCGCCGATCAGGTGACCCTCGCCGTTCTCTTCGTCATCCTGGGATCGTCCACGGTCATCGCGGTGGCGGCGCTCGGCACCTTCGCCTCCGCACGTTCAGCGCCGTTCCTTGCGAGGATGCGGGCGTGGCTGACCGTTCACAACGCTGCCGTGATGACCGGGATCCTCCTGGTCTTTGGCATCGCGTTGACCGCGCGCGGGATTCAGAGTCTCTAGAGGCTTGATGCGAGTGCGCGATTGGAGACCGGGCAAGTGCCAAGGCGCTCGTCCGGGATCACTGTTGCGTAACGTTTCCAGCCGCAACAGTCGTTACCCTGTCACCACACGAGGACGAGTATCGACGGCGCTCTCCTGCGCTCTCCCTATCCGTTCGAAACAGGAGAGGGCCGGATGAAATCAGTCGCAACGAAGCTTGCGTTCGACAACGGTGGAGCGTTCATTCTCGATACGCGCCGCGAGGTCGAGCAGTATCTCTCGCGCAGCAGCACGCGCATCAAAGGCGCAGTCCTGCTCTACCTGAAGGCCCCGATCGCACTGGCCCTGACAGTGATCTCGTGGACGGTGCTGATCTTCTTCCACCCTGGCGTCGTCCTCGGGCTCATGTGCCTCTTGGGGCTCGTCCTCGGTTCGATGCTGACCGCGTTTTGCGTTCAGCACGACGCGAATCACGGTGCCTATTTCCGGCAGCGCCGCTACAACCATCTCGTCGGCTGGTCGACCGACCTGCTCCTCGGTTTCTCGAGCTACGCCTGGCGCGTCAAGCACAACGTCGCCCACCACACCTATACGAACGTCGATGGCTACGACGACGATGCCACCCAGACGCCCCTCGCCCGCTTTACTCCGTCGCAGCCCGCCCGGCCGTGGTATCGCTTCCAGCAGTACTACATCTGGCCGATGTACACTCTCATGGGACTTCGGTGGCAAACGGTTGGGGATCTCAACGCGTTTCGCCGGGGAACGGTCGGCGAGAGCGCGCTCCGCGCCCCGCGCGGCTGGACACTCGCAGGGGTGATCGCCGGCAAGGCGTTCTTCATCACGTGGGCGATCGTGATCCCTCTTCTCGTGTACCCGTGGTGGGCCGTTCTCGGCGCCTACGTCATCTTCACGATGGTGACGAGCCTGATCATGGCAACCACCTTCCAGCTGGCCCACTGCGTCGAGGAGGCATCGTTCGCATCGGCGGAGGACCTCCGAGTCGAGCGGCGGATCTGGGCGGTGCACGAGGTCGAGACGACCGTCGATTTCTGCCCTCGCAACCCGGTGCTGACGTGGATGCTCGGCGGGCTCAATTTCCAGATCGAGCACCATCTCTTCCCGCGGATCCCCCACACCCACTACCCGAAGATCGCCGAGATCGTGCGGCGCAACTGCGTCAAGCACGGTGTGCGCTACTCGTTCCACCCGTCGCTCGGGCGTGCCCTGCGCTCACACTTTCTCCACCTCCGGGCGATGGGTCGACTCGGGCTGCCGCCCGAGATCGAGATGGGTTAGCCGAGCGAGACGAGCGCCCGGGGGTCATCGCTCGGGAGGGTGCCCTCGATGACCGCGCCGACTTCGATCCCGACGAGATCGACGGTGCCGCCGAGCACGGTCAGGAATGCCGTGTCGGCGGCGTCGCGCCCGGTCGCGATGCGGACGAGCGACGAGCGCGGCGCGAGCAGCGTTGCGTCGACCACGCGCCACGTGTCACCCACGAGCGCCTCTGCGACCGCATGAAAGTCCATCGGCGCGAGTCCCGGCGCGTAGACGGCAGCGACGCGCGCGGGTACATCCCGCGCCCGTAGCAGTGCCACGACGAGATGTGCGAAGTCACGACATACCCCACGTCCCCCTAGCAGCGTGTCGACTGCGCCATGGGTCGGAAGGCTGCTGCCGGCCTCGTAACCGATGTGCCCACCGACCCAAGACGAGACGCCGGCAAGGATGCTCTCGGCTCCTCTGAGACCGCCGAACTCGCGCGCCGCGACCTCGGCCAACCGATCCGACTCCGCATAGCGGCTCGGCCGCAGATAGACGAGCCGCTCGTCGGGAGCGCACAGAAGCGGGTCGGCCCGCCCGACCACGGTCGCCGTGTAGCTGACGACGAGACGCCCTCGTTTCGGTTCGAGCACGTGCGTGCGGCCGCCGTGGCCACCCGTCACTTCCAGTGCTGTGGTGGGCGTACCATCGAGCTGTATGTCGAGCAGCTCATCGATACGCTCGCCGGCCGTGACCGCGATCTGCAGTGCGATCTCCGCGGGTTCGCGAATCTCGAGCTCGAGCGTGGCAGATACCGTGCGTCGCATGGGCGCGGACCGTAGCTCACAACCGAAGGCAGCGGGCGCCACGCATCGAGACGTGGCTGCACTGTGAGGGTCGAGCTCCTCTACTGGGACGGCTGCCCCTCGTTCGCCGAGGCGCGGGAGTTGCTCGCTGACGCGCTTGCCGCTCGCGGTATCACCGAGCCGATCGTCGAGCGTGAGATCGTGTCGCACGACGATGCGGTCGGTGCACACTTTCCCGGCTCACCGACGATCCGGCTCGATGGCGTCGACATCGATCCGGCAGGGGCAGACACCCGGTTCTCGCTCACCTGCCGTACCTACCGACTTCCGGACGGGCGCGTGTCGCCCGTCCCCAGCCGCCAACAACTCGAGGAGGCCCTTCGATGACGATCGCGCTCACCGACTTCGCCCCCGCGTTTGCGTTGCCCGGAACCGACGGTCTCACGCATTCGCTCGCCGACTACTCCGATGCTGCCGCGCTCGTGATCATTCAGACCTGCAACCATTGTCCCTACGCCCAGGCATGGGAAGGACGAATCAACGCGATCCAGTCCGACTATGCGAAGCAGGGTGTGCGCATCGTGGCGATCAGTTCGAACGACGCCGACTCATACCCCGAGGACTCATTTTCGGAGATGGTGGCCAGGGCTGCGGCGCAGGGTTACACGTTCGACTACCTCCACGACGACGATCAGTCGGTGGCGCGGGCGCTCGGGGCAGAACGGACACCGGAGGTCTACGTCTTCGATGCCGAACGCCGGCTCGCGTATCACGGCGCCGTCGACGACAACCGCGACGACCAGGCCGTCACGCAGCACTATCTACGCGATGCCCTCGACTCCGTCCTCGCGGGGCGGGCGCCGAGTCCCAGCGAGACACCCGCCGTTGGTTGCACCGTGAAATGGCGCGGATGACGGGCGTCGTTACCTCGATCAGCTATGCGCCGATCAAAGGGCTTGGGCTCGTTGACGTCGAGGAGGTCGAGCTCGAGCTGACCGGCGTGCGAGACAACCGTCGTTTCCACCTGATCTCGAGCGACGGGACGGCTTGTGAACGGGAAGGTCGCGGGACAGCTCGTCCAGGTCGCGGCTGATGCCGATCTCGACGGGACGACGCTCGCACTCCGCTTTCCAGACGGCTCGGTTCTCGAAGGCCCCGTGGTACTCGGCGATCCCGTCGAGACAGACTTCTTCGGGAGGCCGGTCGCAGGACGGCTCGTCGAGGGAGCGTTCTCGGAGAGCCTTTCGGCGTTCGCCGACCGGTCCCTCAGGCTCGTCCGTGTGAACGAGCCCGGTGCGGGGTCGGATCGTGGCATTGGTGCGAGCGTTTCGGTCGTCTCACGTGGGACCCTCGATAGGCTCGCCCAGGAGGCCGGGAGAGACGTAATCGACGGGCGGCGCTTCCGGATGCTGTTCGGTGTCGACGGCGTCGAGGCTCACGCCGAAGACAGCTGGGCGGGACGCCGCGTCGCGGTCGGCGAGGCGGTCGTGAGGGTGCGGGGGCCTGTAGGCCGTTGTGCGGTGACGACGCACGATCCCGAGACCGGCATACGCGACCTCGACACGCTGCGCATTCTCAGGGGCTACCGTCCGAACGACGGCGAGGAGGCGCTACCGATCGGCGTGTGGGGTGGGGTCGAGCAGCCGGGGCCTGTCAGGGTCGGCGACACAGTGGTGCCGTTGTGACCGCTGATCATCTGAGGGGAGCCCTATGACGATCTCGCCCGCTACCTCCCTGGGTGGTGTCTCGTTGACGGTGGCCGGCCTCGACGCGCAGGTTGCCTTCTACGAGGACGCGATCGGGCTGCGAGAGCTCCGCCGCGACGGAGACACCGTCGAGCTCGGAGCACCGAACGGTGACGCCACGCTCGTCTCGCTCGTCGCGCGACCCGATGCTCCCCCGCGCCCGTCGGGGACGACCGGTCTCTTTCATCTTGCGCTGCTCGTCCCTTCCCGAACCGAGCTCGCGCGGGCGTTGCACCGCGTCACAGGCGCGGGTCACCGGTTCACAGGGGCGTCCGATCACCTCGTCTCGGAGGCGCTGTACCTCGACGATCCCGAGGGCAACGGGATCGAGATCTACCGTGATCGTCCCCGCGAGGAGTGGACCTACGAGAACGGCGCGCTCGCTATGGGGACGCTGCCGCTCGATCTCGAAGGCGTCCTCGCCGGCGTTCCCGCCGGCGATGCCGGCGACGGGATGGCTCCGGACACGCGCATCGGCCACGTTCATCTCCAGGTCGCAGACATTCCCGACGCCGAGGCGTTCTACGTCGATGCGCTCGGCTTCGATCCGACGGTGGGCAGCTACCCGGGTGCGCTCTTCGTCTCAGCGGGCGGATATCACCATCACGTCGGGCTCAATACCTGGGCAGGGGTGGGAGCGCCCGCGCCGCCAGAAGGCTCGCGTGGATTGAGGAGCTTCACGATCGTGCTCCCGGACACGGCCGAGCTGCGACGCACCATCTCAGCAGCACGCGACGCCGGAGCCGAGGTCACTGCGGACAGCGCGGGGCGCGACGTCATCACGGATCCCTCGGGGAATGCCGCCGTGCTCGTCGCAGCCTGACTGCTAGCGGGTCGAATCGACGGCGGCCCGGGCCTGTCGCTCGTACCCGTTGCCGGCATAGCCTGTGCGCAGGTAGCTGAGCGGCATCCGCAACGGTCGATGTTGCATCTGCCAGACGTGGCAGAGCTCGTGCGTGACGAGATCGAGCGTCGCGTTGCGACTGCGTAGGAGAATGATGCGGTGCATTGCATAGCCGTCGAAGCGCTCGAGCCACGGCAGCCTGAAGACGAGCGGAGCGATCAGGATCCGGACGCCGTCGATGCGAACGGGCCGAGGCCACCAGTCGAGCTGGTCGAGACGTGCCTTCGCAGCCAGCAAGCGCTCGTCCACGTGGGACATCGTCTGAGCCCAGGGGGCTATGCGCCGATGACCGGGTCGTACACGAGGACGGCGCTCCCGTCCTGAGCCTGCTGGTACTGGTACGAGTAGAGGCGCGGGCTCGTGATGCGGTTCACTGTCGCCAGCTCGGGCTTGGACATCTTGCCCACGGTCGGGGTCTTCGCGCCGACCGTCATCGTTAGTGGCTTCGACAGTTCGGCCCGGAGGTCGCCCTTGCGAACGAAAACCGAGGTCGGCTTGCTGACAGCACCCTTCGGAGGCGGCAGAAACACCGAGATCGAGTCGACGCTGGGAACGTATTTGAAGGTGTAGAGCGCCAGTTCGAGGGCCTCGCGACGGAGGAGGGCATGTCGTGCCACTGACGGTTTGCCTCCGATGATGGAGCAGTTCTGGCCCAGTCCGCAGAGCAGGAACATGAGGCTGTTCTGCGCATTGATGATCGAGATGTCGCTCTCTTCCTTCTTGCCGGTCGACGTGTCGGGCCTGACCGCGATGGCACGCACGGGGATGTCGCCGCCGGCGGTACTCGCGGCGCTCACGGTCGGGGGCCCAACGAGGGCGGTCGTCATCTGTTGGCCGTTCGCCTGTCGGTACGTCGTCGAAACGTGATCGGCGATCTGCTTGGCCTTGGCGGTATCGCTACCGGTCGGCTGCCAGGCCGACCAGCGCGGTGTAGGCGCCGCGTCCGGGCGCGTCACGAGAACACCGAGAGCGGCGACGGCGAGGCCCACGATCACGGCGAGTGCCCCGTAGACGATCACGAACCGCGAGCTATAGCCGCGCCCGCGCGCACGATCAGCGCGCGTCGGCTCCTTCGGTTGGCCAATCGGCTGGGCAGGCTCCGCCTCGATGAACGCCTGCGGCGCCGCGTCTTCGGGTTGCTCCGTGGCCTCGCTCATACGGTCCTCTCGCCGTTCGTGCTCTCGAGCAGCGGCGCAGGTGGTCCGGTGGGCTGCGGGCCGCGCCCGATCGCTGCCGAGAACTCGAGTGGTGGCCAGACGGACTCGTCGCTGAAGTCGAGCTCGGGAATCCTGATTTCAGCTGATTCGAGAAGCGCCAGCAACTCGTCGCCCATGATCTCGCGCTTGTCCTCGAGCGCGTCGGCGATCGTCTCGATCCCTGCGCGGTTGGTCGTCGCCAGGTTATGCGCGGTCACGTAGGCCTGACCGAGGATCTGTGCAGCGACCGTGCGCTTGGTCGGGTCGCCGAGCACCCCTGCGATCGGATCGGCGTCGAACGGCCCGCCACCGCCGGCGCGCGACATGATCTGAAGGCCGATCTTCTCGAAGCGGTCGAGCACCTGCTTGCGCGCTTGCTCGTCTGTCTCGCCGTTCTTCGGAGCGACGTGGAACGGCTGTGGCCCCATCGCAGCACGGCCAACCATGAGTGCTGCGCGGGCGGTCACGCCGGCAACGTCGCCGCCGACGCCGTTCGAGTTCTCGCCGTAGACGACACGTTCCGCCGCCATGGCACCGAGGCCCCAGACGATGTCGTGGAACATCTCGTGCTGGAACGAGAACAGCCGCTCTTCCTTCTCGATCATCCAGTGATGACCGCCGACTCCCTGGTCGCCACGCTTCTTGATCGTGAGGCGCGTCGACTCGCGGCCCGTGAGGTATACGTGGCCCGCGACGGCGTGTCCGGCCTCGTGGATGGCAACCGCCCTGCGCTCCATCGGGATGTACTCGGAGCCGACCGCCGTCCCGGCATCGAGGGTGGTCACCGCCTCGACGAGGTCGTCCCATTCGAATGCCGTGTGGCCGGTGTGGTGCGCAATCGTCAACGCCATCGAGATCGCCTGCTCGATCATCGCGGGGGAGTACCCGCTCATGATCCGCGCGATCTCGTCCCGACGCGTGGGCGAGTCGAGCTCGTCGCTGTGGGACACCTTCCCGATGTACAGGTCGAGGATGTCGAGGCGATCCTGCTTGTTCGGGGTTCGGAACCACACGTGCCGACCCATGCGCCCCGGGCGGATGAGCGCTGGATCGAGACGGTCGATTGGAACGTTCGTGGCGCCGATGAAATAGATCTGGTCGTTTCGTGGCCGGGCGGCCGGCATTCGCAGTTTCACCTTGCCCACCGACCGCGGCACGATGAACGTTGCATCGAGGAGGGTGTTGAGCTTGCTCGTGGAGAAGCGCCGCATGAAGGGCGGGTTGTCGATGCCGTCCATGACGACGAGGAGCTGGTTGAGCGCCATGCCGCCGCCCATCCCGCCCATGCCGCCCGGGAACATGAAGTTGAAGACGCTCGCCATCCGCAGCTGGAAGCCGGAAACGCCCATCGGTTGCGGCGCCCGGGAGTCGAAGAGCCGGTCGCGCCAGGCACGCGTCTCGACGATGAGATCACCGGAGGGGTCGCGTGACCCGAGCGGGCCGAAGAACAGAAGATCCTCGGCATTGGCGGAGGAGAGCGGCTCGAAGGTCTGAGCGCCCGTTCCGAGAGACTGGCGCCGCATGCCCACGGCGTCGATCTCGTCGATGAAGACGATGCACTGTCCGCCCCATTTCCGGGCGAGCTTCTTGGCCCGGCGCGCGAGAACCCGCACGACGATCGCATCGATTCCGATGAACGTCGCGGCGAAACCGGAGCCCGGCATGGAGATGAACGGTGAGTTGAAACCGGTGGCGATCGCCTTCGCGAGCATCGTCTTGCCCGTGCCCGGAGAGCCGAAGAGGAGCAACCCGCGCTCGCGCTTTCCACCCGCGCGCTCGAAATGGTCGCCCGACTGCCAGATGTCGACGACGCGTCGCACTTCCTCTTTCGCCTCCAGTTGACCGCGAACGTCATCGAGCTTGACACCCCATTCGGCGTCGCCCGGCTCGAACGACTGCATCTGCGACAGGTTCATCATCAGCAGTGGGCCGAACATGATCGCGAAGTTCGCGAAGAAGAGGAAGAAGACGAAGACGGCCTGCATCCACAGCGTGGGATTCGTGAGGAGGCTCGCGATGCTGTCCCACATGGTCCCGGCCGCGCCCCACCACGTGCCGCCGACGAAGATCCAGGTGATGGTGATCGCGATCGCGATGAGAAGCGCGAACTTGAACCAGAAGCGCCAGAACCACGCGCGACGCCTGCCGACGACATCGGCTTCGCGCAACTCCGCGCTCTCGACGCCGAAGAGGCTCGGCCACGGAATCAACTTGCGGAACACGAGATCCGCGAAGCCGCGGAAGACGATCACGACTGCGAGGGCGGCGAGGAGCGACACCCACCAGTTCCAACCGTTCTGCTGGGTGAACCAGACGAAGAGCGCCGGCGCCGTCATGGCCGCGACGATCGTTGCGACGCGAGTCAGCCGGCGCCAGGACCGTGCGAGCTCTTCGGATGCTTCGCCCTGGGGCAGGACGGCGAGCGGCTCAGCGATAGCCATTGCCGAAGTGTACGCAGCTGGGCAAGAATCGGTGTTGATCGGCTGTTAAGAGGGTCACGCGGCCGTCCTCAGGAATGCCGTGCTAGCGTCGGTTGCATGACAACTGCGACGCTCACCACCAGTGAAGGCTCGATCGAGATCGAGCTCTTCCCCGATGACGCCCCGAAGACCGTTGCGAACTTCGTCAAGCTCGCCTCCGAGGGCTTCTACGACGGCCTCATCTTCCACCGCGTGATCCCCGACTTCATGATCCAGGGCGGCTGCCCGCAAGGCATCGGCACCGGCGGACCCGGCTACAAGTTCGAGGACGAGTTCAACGACCACAAGGTCGTCAAAGGTGCCGTCGCGATGGCGAACTCCGGCCCGAACACGAACGGCTCTCAGTTCTTCATCGTTACCGCGGCTGCGACGCCGTGGCTCGACGGCAAGCACACCGTGTTCGGCCAGGTCACGACCGGTCAGGACGTCGTCGACCGCATCCAACACGTCGACCGCGACGGCCGCGACAGGCCGACAACGCCGGTCACGCTCGAACGCGTCGAGATCGACGGAGCGTCTCAGGAGGACTGAGCCTGGTCGGGCTCGAGCGCTTCCTCGGCGCGCGCGAGCAGCGTCGGAGCGTCCGTGGGCTTCCCCGCGAACGTTGCGCTGCCCAGCGCGAACGAGTGCCCGTCCAGAGCCGCGATGCGGTCCGAGACGAGCGTGCAGCCGATCGTCCCCGTGCGAGGCAGGATGATCGCGAAGCGTCCTTCTGCGATCCGGGCGACGGTGTCGCTGATCCTGACGAGCCGGAGCAGTGCTTCTCCCGCCGCCTGCTCGTTCCCGTCCCGGTCGGTGAGATCGAGGACGAGGAGTGAGACCGGCTCGTCGTAGCGTGTCGCCGCAGCGATTGCGCGGCTGAGGTCGTCCATGAAGTGGATGCGGTTCGGTAGCCCTGTCACCGGGTCCGTCGCGACCTGCCGCTCCAACTCGAGGCGCAGCTCCGCGTACGTCGTCTCGCCGTCCGCGTCGTCGACGGCGGCAAGCTCATCCACGATGCGGGCCAGCAGGAGTTCGCCGGCGTCGCCGGGCAGTGCTTCTCGAACGGCGAGCGCGATGCGCTCGTACGGGTCGGTGGCCGTCAGGTGCAGGGTGTCGCTCTCGGACATCTCCCCATCATCATTCCGTCCCCACGAGCTCTCGCATCCCCCAGATGAGGCACTTCGGCCGTTCGGAAACGAGTAGGCTCACCGCGTGGATCTGGAAGGGAAGACTGCGATTGTCACAGGGGCCTCGTCGGGAATCGGCGCGGCAACCACCCGGAAGCTACGGGAGGCGGGGGTCCGCGTCGCTGGCGGTGCGCGGCGGGTGGAGCAGATAGAGGCCGATGTTGCGCTCGAGCTCGACGTCACCGACGAGGCCGGCTCGACCACCTTCGTAGAGCAGGCCGTTGCCGCGCTGGGCGGAGTCGACATCCTCTTCAACAACGCAGGGCTCGCCCTTGGTCGCGCCCCGTTCACCGACTCGACAGCTGACGACGAGGAGCGCGTTCTCCACACGAACGTCGACGGTGTTCTGCGGATCACACGCCTGGTGTTGCCACACATCCGAGACGGCGGCCACATCGTCTTCATGGGCTCGATCGCGGGCCGGCAGGCGTATCCCAACGGCGCCTCGTACATCGCGTCCAAGTTCGCCGTCCGTGGCTTTTCGTACGCGCTGCGCGAGGATCTTCTGGGTCGACCGATCGGGATCACGACGGTCGACGCGGGGCTCGTCGAGACGGAATTCTCCGTTGTTCGTTTCCGCGGCGACAAGGACGCCGCCGACGCCGTGTACGAGGGCGTCGACCCAGTGACCCCCGACGAGGTCGCCGACTGCGTGATGTTCGCACTGTCGCGGCCACCGCACGTGAACCTCGATGAGATCGTGATCAAGGCGATCGCGCAGTCGTCCGGCGCCCGTGTCGTGCGTCGGACCGCCTGACAAAGCTTCTTGCGCCTCCGCTCACCGTACGACCGCCAGATCCTCCACGTCGCACTCCCGGCGCTTGGCGCGCTCGCTGCCGAGCCGCTCTACGTGCTCGTCGATACTGCGGTCGTCGGCCACCTCGGCCGGTCGCAACTCGCCGCACTCGGCGTGGCGGCCACCGTTCTTTCGGTTCTGGCGATGTTCAACTTCCTCCAGTACGGCACGACGGCGCAGGTCGCCAGAGCGACAGGCGCCGGAGAGGATCGCACGGCTGCGCGTCTCGGTGCGCAGTGCCTGTGGCTGTCGCTTGCCTTCGGCGGTGCGCTCGCCGTCACGATCGCGGTGCTCGCACGCCCCGTCGTCGATCTCTTCGGAACCGAGGGGGCAACGGCGGCGTACGCCGTCACCTACCTGCGGATTGCGGCGCTCGGGATTCCGTCAGCCTTCGTCGCGATCGGCGGCCAGGGCTTCCTCCGCGGAGTCTCGGACCTTCGCACGCCGCTGATCATCGTGATCGCCGGGAACATCGCGAACGTTGTCCTCGAGGTCTGGCTGGTGTACGGCCTCGACCTCGGGATCAAGGGGTCGGCCTGGGGAACGGTTGCTGCGCAAACCGCCATGGGCATTGCGATGGCTGTCGCGATCCTCCGCCGCGTCGGTCGCGCGAACGCCGGCCTACGACCCGTACTCGCCCGCCGCCTTCTCTCACTCGGCAAGTTCATCTTCATTCGAACGGCATCGCTGATCGCCTCGTTCTTTCTCGCCGGGGTCGTTGTCGCGCGACTCGGTGATGCGCCACTCGCTGCCTATCAGATTGCCTTCCAGCTCTGGATCTTCCTCGCCCTCGTACTCGATTCCATCGCAATCGCGGGTCAGATCATCGTTGGTCAGCAACTCGGCGCGACCCGGCCGGACGAGGCCTTCGCAGCAAGCGTGAGGATGATCTGGCTGTCGGTCGGCACGGGAGCGGTGTTCTCCATCGCGCTGCTGGCCCTCGGAGGCGTGATCCCGCGTGCCTTCACCTCGGACCCTGCCGTTCTCGCGCAGTGCGCGCTTCTCTGGCCGATCTTTGCACTCATGCAACCGCTCAACGGGGCAGTTTTCGCTCTCGATGGAATCCTGATCGGGGCGAGTGACGGCAGGTATCTCGCGCTGTCGATGGCGACGGCGTTCGGTGTGTTCGCAGGTGTGCTCTCGGTTGCAGCCAGGGCGGACTGGGGCGTGCGGGGAGTGTGGGCGGCGGTCACGGTGCTGATCGTGACGCGTCTCCTCCTGATGGGGGCACGCTTCCTGCGGCGCCGTTGGCTCGTTACGGGATATGCGTGACGCGTGCCTCGCGTAGCCAGTTCGCTCGCACTGCGACTTCTGCGAACCCCGAGCGCAGGATGTTGCGATACGAGTTCGAGGGCCGGTCATCCCGTCGTTCCCCCGTCTCGGTGACGACGACGTCGCAACCGGTCGCGCGCGCGTGCTCGATTCGTGCCGCCAGCAGAGCATTCTGGCCGCCCTTGCCCCGGTGCTCCGGCAGCGTGGCGGCGAAGCCGAGATAGCCGACCCCCTCGGCAATGAAGACTCCGGCCGCGGCCGCAGGACGGTCGCCGTCGAGCGCGAGCCAGCAGTCCCAGCCGGCTGCGTGGGCTTGCGCAGCCCACGGCACGACAGTTTGCGGCAGGCCGTAGCCGGTCGCGACGATCTGGCCGAAGGCCGGCGCTTCAGCCGGCCCCACCCTGACGAGGCGCAGCGAGGTCGGTCTCTCGGTGACGCCGTCGACTCCCCGTCGAAACGTCATCCAGCCCCAACTGGGCTCGAGCCCCCGGTCACGCAGCCAGCCGGTGAGAGAGTCGGGGCGCGCTGAGGGCGCGACGGACACGTAGCAACTGACGTCGTCGCCGATCGCCGCGAGCGCTTCGTCCAACGCTGCTTCCGTCGCGGGCTCGTCGACTCCGAGCCCAACGATCTGGTTCAGCATCGGGCTCAGGGGTGCCGCGTTCGCGCGCAGCACCGTCACCCCGCCGAGCTCGACTGCCCCGGGATAGAGGCACCTGTACGCCGCCAGTGATACCCGCGCCTCCCGATCCATCTCGTGCGAACGATAGAGACTCGGGCTGGGGAAAGACGTGAGCTGCAGTGCTACGAGGCTGCTTCGCGCCGTTTGCGCCAGTAGCGCTCGAGCCCGAGGAAGCACTGGGAGTATGGGGCGGCACGATCGTATGCCTCGGCCTCGCTCGGGTCAGAAGCGCGGCAGTCCGCTCGAGCCGCAGCGACGAATGTCGCCTCGTCCATGCCGTGGGCGACGCGACCGCCCCAGCTCTGTAGCGTCTGCCGGAGGCGACCGAGGTGGTCGGAGACGTCCTCGAAGACGCCGAAGTGGGTCAGTGCAAGTCGTGCCGGAGCCCGCCGCTCCGTTTCGGCGATCGTCTCCTCCCACGCTTCGAGGTCGATATCGGGGGGCGGTGTCGGGGCAAGCACGAAGTTTGCAGGCGCGATACGCACGCCGACCGAGTCGCCGGCATACAGCGTTCCATCGGCGTGCAGCATCGAGACGTGGTGGCTTGCATGGCCCACGCTCGGGAAACACTCGAGGCCGAGGACGTTGGCATCCGTGAGGTCGATGTTCCCCGCGGGCACGGGAACGAGCTCTCCCCAGAGAACGTCGAACGCGTCACCGTTGAGCCGTCGCGCGCTCGCTTCTAGCCGAGCCGGGTCGACCAGATGAGGCGCCCCCACGGCGGAGACGTGGACGCGAATCTCCGGGTGCTCGCGGACGATCGCGCCGGCAGCACCGGCGTGGTCGAAGTGGATGTGGGAGAGGAGGAGATGACCGATCTCGCCGAGCTCCATCCCGCGTTCCGCGAGGCCCGCCTTCAGCGCCGGCAGGCAAGAGGTCGGGCCGCAATCGAAGAGCGCCGGCCCATCGTCTGTGTCGACGACGTAGCAGCCGACGTTCCGCCTGACGCCGCAGTGCAGGAGGTCAATGGGTATCGGTAGCGTCATACGGGTTGAACGTATCCGACTGCGGAGGACGGCGATGCTGATCACGACCACGAACGATGTCGCGGGCTACGAGGTCCAGGAGGTCCTCGGAGAGGCGTTCGGGCTGACGGTGCGCTCACGGCACCTCGGGTCGCAGATCGGCGCAGCCTTCAAATCGCTCGTCGGCGGTGAGCTAGGCGGCATGACCAAGATGCTCTTCGAAGGTCGTGAGGAGGCAATCCGGAGGCTCGTCGCCGAGGCCGAACTGAAGGGTGCGAACGCGATTCTCGCGATGCGCTTCGACACGTCTGAGCTCGGCTCGACGTGGACGGAGATCTGCGCGTACGGCACGGCAGTGCGAATCAAGAAGCTGTGACGAAGAGGTTCCGCCCGCGTCCCGAGCTACGTCTCGAGCGCCTGCTGGAGGTCGGCGATGAGATCGTCGGCCGACTCGATTCCCGCTGAGAGCCGCACGAGGTTCCGTGGCGATGCGAACGGGCCGTCCGCCGTCGCGGCATGCGTCATCCGGAACGGGTGCTCGATCAGGCTCTCGACACCGCCGAGACTTTCCGCGAGCGTCCACACGTTGGTGCGGGCGACCAGTGCTACGGCCTCTTCCTCCGACTCGACGAGGAAGGAGACCATGCCGCCGAAGTCGCGCATCTGGCTGGCGGCGAGCTCGTGGCCAGGGTGGTCCGGTAGGCCCGGATAGAGCACCTTTGTCACACGCGGGTGCTCCTGCAGGAACGCGACGATCGCCTGTGCGTTCTCGCAATGCTGGCGCATGCGGACGGCGAGCGTCTTCAGCCCGCGGAGCACGAGCCACGCGTCGAACGGCCCGGGGACGGCCCCGAGCGACTTCTGCAGGAAGCGGAGCCGCTCCGAGATCGTCGGATCGTTCGTGCCGGCAAAGCCGCCGACGACATCGGAGTGCCCACCGAGGTATTTCGTGGTCGAATGCACGACGATGTCGGCTCCGAGTTCGAGCGGCTGCTGGAGATACGGGGTGGCGAACGTGTTGTCGACCACGAGCAAAGCACCGGCGGCATGTGCGGCGTCCGCTGCGGCGCGGATATCCACGATGTTGAGCAGCGGGTTCGTCGGTGATTCGATCCAGACGATACGCGTGCGCTTGTCGAGGTGCGCCTCGAGGTTCGTCGATACCTCATCCGGCGTGACGTAGTCGAAGGCGTACCCCTTCGGCTCGTAGACCCGCGAGAACATGCGGTACATGCCGCCGTAGACGTCGTTCACGCAGACGAGGCGGTCGCCGGGATCGACGAGGTGCATGATCGTCGTGGCGGCTCCGAGTCCGGACGAGAACGCGTGACCGAAGGCTGCCGATTCGAGCGAGGCGAGACACTCCTCGAGCGCCGTGCGGGTCGGATTCCCGACGCGCGCGTAGTCGTAACCCTTGTGCACCCCGACCGCCTCCTGGGCATAGGTCGAGGTCTGGTAGATCGGGGTCGTCACGGCACCCGTAGCCGGATCTGGATCCTGCCCTACGTGGATCGCGCGTGTCTCGAAGTCCATTGCGGAGATGCTAGTTGCGAAGCGCCGGTCGGGAGCCCGCTACTCAGCGCCGCACGGTCTCGAGCCCGCAAGCCCGCCGAAGCCGGTCGAGCGCTCGGTCGAGCGCATCGTCGAGCGCTCCCGAGTCGCGAACTCCGGCCTCGCGGTGGAAGTCTTTCACTACAAGCGCTCCCTCGCCTCGCTCGGACTTGAGGTCGGCTCGCCCGACGATGCGGTCTCGCCAGAGAAGGGGCAAGACGTAGTAGCCGTACCGGCGCTCGTGCTCCTTCTTGTAGACCTCGATCAGATGATCGAAGCCGAGCACGCGGCGTGCGAACGGCCGATCCCAGAGCAGGTTGTCGAACGGCGAGAGCAGCACTGCCGCCGAGGGTGCGGGGGGCTCGAGATCGGCCCCGGGGGCCACCAGAACGTGCGGGCCGCCGTCTCCGACTGCCAGCTGCTCGAGCGCGCCCTCTGCCACGAGCAGGCTGGTGACGGGTCTGATGCGCACGCGGCCACCTTTCAACCGCCAGTGCTCGATGATCCCCGCTTCCGTTAGAGCGCCACGGGCGTGCACGGCTGTGAGGACGAGGGCACGCAGACGCTCGGCCTCGCGCGGGATCGGGGCGTCGAGCACCGCTTTCGGAATCACACGCTCGGGAAGGTCGTACAGTCTCTGGAACCCCTGACGTCCTGCGATCACGAGGTCGCCGTGGTTCCAGAGCCGATCGAGCATCGCTTTGGCGGGCTTCCAGTTCCACATCCCGACCTCGCTCGCTCCTTCGAAATGCCGTGAGCCAAGCGGGCCACGGGCCCGGATCTCCTCCAGGATCTCGTCCGCGAGATGCGGATGGGTGTCGCCGACATCGCCGTACCAGCGTCGCCCGCCCTCGTGCATCTGTGAAGCGAACAGGGGCCAGGCATCGATCGGCAGCAGGCACGCCTCGTGTGCCCAGTACTCGAACACGCGGCCCTGCTCGAGCAGCCGCGGCACGGTCCCCGGGCGGTACGCGCCGACGCGGGATGTCAGGGCGATGCGATGACTCCGTTCGACGGCAGAGATCGAGTCGAGTTGGACGCAGGTAAGCCGCCCGATCACGGCTTCGACCTCGCGCGTGGTTCCCGTGCGTGAGCGGAGGGCGTACCCCTGGGCGTCGATCACGAGGCGTCGCAACGCTGTGAGGGAGATGGTTCGCATGATGTTCTGTCGAAGGCGCCCTGCTGTGTCGAGTCTGCCGGGGATGCGCCGTTACGCATCCCCGGCATTCACTCCTTGGGTCAGTTGCTCGCCGTCGAGACCTGGACGAGGCGGGTGCCAGAGATGCCCGCGAGCGTCGGGTCACCCTTGCGGTAGGCCTTGACGAAGAACTGCACGCTGTACCCGGTCCGGAGCGGGAAGTCCGATCGCGGTGCGACGGCGTAGCTGACGCGCCCGTCCACGGCCGTTTGCGCGTCGGTTGGCGTGTCGGTGAGGATGGGCGTCGAGCGGACGAAGACGAACGCGTTCCGGACGTAGTAACCGCGCGTGTCCTTGACCGTGACCGTGATCGTGATCGGCTGCGTACGAGAGCGAACCGGGTTGGGGTTGAAATCGACGGTTTGCACGATCAGCCGTTCGCTCGCCGGAATGTCGACCACGTCGACGGACTTCCCGCCGTTCGGCAGGTTGATGATGCCCGAGCCACCACCGCCGGACGAGGCTGCGACGACGGCGGTCTGAACCGAGATCGCGTTCGAATTTCCACGGTTGTTCTTGGCGATCACCTTGAGGCGAATCGTGCGGTCGAACTGCTTCTGAGTGATCTTGTACGTGCTCTTTGTTGCGTTCGAGATCGAGCCGCAGGAGTTGCCGCTCTTGTCGCAGTGCTGCCACTGGTAGGAGTAGGTGATCGGTTGATCGCCGACCCAGGAGCCGATGCCCGCCGTCAGTGTGTTGTCGACCGCGGCGGTGCCCGTGATCGTCGGCGGCGAACTGTTCGCAGGGACGCCGGTGCCATTCGTGATCTCGGCCGTGGGGTTCGACGTTGCAGTGTTCTTGCCGTCCGAATTGGAGGCCGTCACCTCGAAGCGAAGCGTTGTTCCGAGGTCAGCGGAGGTCACGGTGTGGTGTGTTCCGGTCGCGCCGCTGATCGCGGTGCAGTTCCCGCCGCTCTTGTCGCAACGAAGCCACTTGTAGGCGTACGTGTTGCCACTGCCGGACCATCCTCCACGATCACCTGTGAGGTCCTTGCCCACGATCGGGCTTCCCGTGACGAACGGCTCTTTCGTATTGGTGGGGGCTGCCGCCGAGGCGGCGACGACGGAACCCGCCGCGACGACGGCAACGACAGCGGCGGCCACGCCGCACGTAATCCAGCGTCGTCTCTTGGACGAACTTCGATTCGGCATGAGATTCTCCCTGGCGTTGGGTTTGCTCGCCCAGCTGCGGCAACCTTATGAGTCTCCGCGGGCAAGCTCACATGATGGTTGAGATCAATCTAGCGCTCGACCGGGCTCCGAGCCCGGTCACGACGGCGTGCGACCCTCGAGGATCGCGGCGAGCCGGCCGGCGTCGATGTTGCCGCCAGACACGATGCAGACGACACGCCCCTCGCCGGCACGCCCCGACAGCGCCGCCGCGACCGCAAGCGCCCCGGCGCCTTCCGCGACGACTCGGGCGCGCCCTGCGAGCAGCCTCACGGCTGCGGCCGTCTCGTCGAGCGTCAGGGCGAACGCACCTGAGAGCAGGGGCTTCGCACGCTCCCACATCGGGGGTAACAGGGCCTTGCTCCCGGAACCGTCGACGAACGACGGCGTGTAGTCGACGCCAACGGCCTCGCCGGCGGCGAGCGAGGCAACGAGCGGCGCGCCCGTTTCGGGCTCGCACGCGAAGACCTTCGTTCGAGGGCTCAGAGCTGCGAGCGCGCTCGCGATCCCGGTCGTCAGCCCTCCACCGCCCCACGGGATGAGCACCGTGTCGATGTCGTCGAGCTCATCGACCAGCTCGAGCCCGATCGTGCCGTTTCCCGCCATCACGGCGTCGTCCATCACCGGATGCACGAAGTGTCCCGCCGCACCCGGATATGAGCCTTCCTCCATCGCCTGCCACCAGCGCTCGAACGGGACCTTGATCACGACGCCGCCCAACCGCTCGATCGCATCGAGCTTCGCCTGCGGGGCGTGCTCGGGCACGATGATCGTCGCGGGCACGCCCTCCTCTCGGGCCATCCACGCGACGCCCTGGGCCATGTTGCCGGCGCTCGTCGTGAGAAGCCCTCCGGCGATCGCACCGGGCGGTGCGCTGCGGACGGCGTTTGCCGCGCCGCGGATCTTGAACGAGCCGATCGGCTGCAGGCACTCGAGCTTCAACCAGATCTCGGCGGGAGACTCCGGGGCCTGCAACCGCACGAGCGGCGTCCGGATGGCAACGTCCGCGATTCGTTCACGGGCGGCCTCGATGTCGCGGAGCGGGATCAGAATGCAACCTCGGTGCCGATACCACGTTCACGGGCACGTTCGACGCACAGCTCCGCGGCGGCAAGATCCTCGACGGCGATGCCCAGTGACTTGAACATCGTCAACTCGTCGTCGGCCCGCCGGCCGGGGTGGTCCCCCGCGAGGACCTCTCCCAACTCGGCCACGATGTGATCCGGGCCGATCCCTCGCTCCTCGACGGCGAACAGATAGTCGCCGGACTCGTTGAGCGTCGATTCGCGCCGGTCGACGAAGAGCGTTGCGGCCGCGACCGTCTCGGAGGTGAGCTCTCGTGAGGTCTTGATCGATGAACCGGCAGCGTTGATGTGGGTTCCAGGAGCGAGCCAAGCCAGCTCGACGATCGGCTCGCGGGTCGCGGTAGCCGTGCACACGATGTCGGCGCCGTCGAGTGCCTCCTCGATCGAGGACGCGACGAGTGAGTGGGTCTCGAGCGCGAGCGCCTCGGCGTGCGCCGGATTCCGGCTCCAGATTCGGATGATCGGGTCGTCGAGCACCGTCTGCATCGCGTCGACGTGAGAGCGACCCTGCACACCGGAACCGAGGATCGCGACGGTGCGCGCTCCTTCACGGGCGAGCACCTTCGTTGCGGCGCCGGATACCGCCGCCGTCCGAATCTCCGTGATCGGCGATGCGTTCAGGATTGCAATGAGCTGACCCGTGACACCGTCGTGCAGGAGTACCGCCCCCTGGTGCGGGTCGAGCCCGCGGGTCGAGTTCTCGGGAGCGACCACGATCTCCTTGAGAGCGAAGGACGGCGTGTCCCCGCCGCGGTAGGCGGGCATCAACCCCATCATCGCCGGCCCGGGTGGGCGCATGATGGAACGGAGCGGATTGTGGAGCTCCTCGCGGGTGAGCCGGGCGAGGACGTCCTCCATCGCGGCGATGCACGACTCCATATCGAGCACCTCGCGCACGTCGTGCTCGGAAAGAACGAGGACGCTCATCGGAATACCTCCGTTAGTGAGTCGCGTTCGTTGGGTGAGAGAGTTGTCGACATCGCCTCGACCGCAGGTGCCAGATGCTCGGCCCGGCCCGGCCCGACGATCACAGCTGTTACCTCATCGAGTGCGAGCAGCCACGCGAGTGCGAGTCCCGCCATGGAGACGCTGCGCGCGGCCGCTTCCGCTTCGAGTGACTCGAGTGCGTCGAAGACGCGATCCGAGGTGTACCCCGCGTACGGCTCTGGCCGCAACGTCATCCGCGACCCCGCCGGCGGAGCTTCACCGCGGCGGTATTTGCCGGTCAGCCAACCCCCGGCGAGTGGACTGAACGGCGTGTAGCCGATCCCGTGCTCCCGGCAGACGGGGAAGACCGTCTCGCTATCGCCCTGGTCGAGCAGCGAGAACCCGTTCTGGACCCACTCGTAGCGCTGAAGCCCCTCCATCTCCGACAGCTCGAGCGCCTCCGCGACCTGCTCGCCGGTGAAGTTCGATGCACCCACAGACGCGACCTTGCCGGCGCGGACGAGATCGTCGAAGGCTTGCAGTGTCTCCTCCTGCGGCGTGTCCGGGTCGAAGTCGTGCGCGAGGTAGAGAGCAACTCGCTCGACACCGAGCCGCCGCAAGCTCGATTCGAGCTGGCGGCGGATGCGCGCGCGTCCGAGGCCGTGGTCTTCGCCGTCGGCCATCGGATTGAACGTCTTCGTCGCGATCACGATCCGGTCACGTACGTCTGGCGCCTTCGTCGAGAGCCACTCACCGATGAAGCTCTCGCTCCGGCCGCCTCCGTATGCATCTGCGGAATCGAACGTGGTGATTCCGAGATCCCAGGCAGTGTCCAGCAGGCGGAAGGCATCGTCCCTCGTCGTGCCCTGGCCGAAGAACGCGGGCGACGAGCCGATACCGCCGAAGTTGCCGCAGCCGAGGATGATTCGCGTGACGGCGACGCCGCTGCCACCGAGGGGACGTACCTCCATGCCGCCGATCCTACGGGGAGGGACCGGCCTCCGCGTCTCCGGGTGGCGATCGGCTAGGTTCGGGCCAACGCTGCCAATACCCGAGAGGACCCGAGATGACGTACGTTGCTGCTGACGATCGCTACGACCAGATGCGGTTCAACCGCTGTGGCAGCAGCGGACTGTCGCTTCCGGCTATCACCCTCGGTCTGTGGCAGAACTTCGGAAACGTTCGTCCGCTCGAGACGAGTCGCGCCATCGTCCGGCGCGCCTTCGATCTCGGTGTCACGCACTTCGATCTCGCCAACAACTACGGTCCGCCCTACGGCTCGGCGGAGGAGACCTTCGGCCGACTCCTGCGGGAGGATCTACGACCGTACCGCGACGAGCTGATCATCTCGACGAAGGCCGGTTACGACATGTGGCCCGGGCCGTATGGGGACGGTGGCTCGCGAAAGTACCTGCTGGCCAGCCTCGACCAGAGCCTTGCTCGACTCGGCCTCGACTACGTCGACATCTTCTACTCGCACCGGTTCGACAGCGGCACGCCGCTCGAGGAGACGATGGGTGCGCTCGACAGCGCCGTGCGTCAGGGCAAGGCCCTGTACGTGGGGATCTCCTCGTATTCGGCCGAGAAAACACGCGATGCCGCAGCGATCCTCCGTGACCTGGGTACGCCCCTCCTGATCCATCAGCCGTCCTACTCGCTCTTGAACCGCTGGATCGAGCCGGAACTGCTCGACACGCTCGGAGAGCTCGGAGTCGGTTGCATCACGTTTTCGCCGCTCGCGCAGGGGTTGCTCACGGATCGCTACCTGAACGGCATTCCCGAGGGATCACGGGCAAGCCGTGGCGACTCGCTCTCGACCGACACCCTGACCCCCGAAGCACTCGCCAAGGTGCAGTCGTTGCACGCGATCGCAGCAGGACGCAAGCAGTCTCTCGCCCAGATGGCGCTCGCCTGGACGTTGCGCGATCCGCGTGTCACCTCGACCCTCCTCGGCGCCAGCAGCGTCGAGCAGCTCGAGCAGAATCTCGGAGCGCTCGAGAACCTTGCATTCTCTCCCGACGAGCTCGAGGAGATCGATCGCTTCGCGCCCGAGAGCACCGTCAACCTCTGGGCGGCGTCGAGCCAGCACTAGCCCGTAACCCGGGAGAGTGGACGACGCTGCCGTCGCCCCTACGGCCGGCCACCGAGGGCTGACGGCCTCGGCGGCGAACGGTCCTACGTGAGCGATCAAAGACTCGAGCAGGCCCAGCACGATGCCCAACGCGAGGCAGCGCCGTTCGTGGCAGTCGCCGTCGGCGTCAACGCCTTGCTCGCCGCCAACAGCGCCTGGCACAACTGGCGGCTGTACTCGGACGACGATTGGTGGGTGTGGCTCGTGTTGGCGTTGCCGGCCGCGGTACTGGCCGTGGTCTTCGTGCTCGGCCTGGGCCGGCTAGGAGTGAGCAGCGAGCACCGGCGCAAGGTCGCGGTCACCCTCCTCGCCCTCCTCGCGGCCGCGAACCTCACGGGGATTGGGCTCGTGCTCGGCTCCCTGGTGGACGGGCACAGCGATCTGACCGGGGCTCAGCTCCTCGCGAGCGCCGCCGTCGTCTTGCTCGTCAATGTGATCACGTTCGCGCTCGTCTTCTGGGAGCTCGACAGCGGAGGCCCCGTCCGGCGGGCCCTCGCCGAGAGCCGCGACACCCCGGACTTCCAGTTCCCGCAGGATGAGAACCCGACGCTCGCAGCGACGGATTGGTCTCCGGCACTGAACGACTATCTCTACATCGCCGTGACCAACTCGATTGCGTTCAGCCCCACGGATGCGATGCCGTTGACACACAGGGCCAAGCTCTTCATGGGTATCGAGTCGCTGATCGCGGCCGTGACGGTTCTCGTCGTCGCGGCACGCGCAGTGAACATCCTCGGCGGCTGACTCTCCCGCGTCGCGCTCAGAGGGCAAGGCTCTGCCTCGCCCTACGAGTCCGCGGCGCGTTGCAGACACTTGCCGTGGGGGCTACGCGCAGCGTCGCCCCTCGTCGTGCAATGCCGTTCGCGCGACTCACACGAACCTCCTACGCCGGCCACAGGACGCTCTCAGTCCCCGGCGCTTCGATGGGTCTCACCTCGAAATCTCCCGAAAGGAGAACAGAAGATGAGACTGACCAAGGGACGTATCCTGCTCGCGACGGTGACGTCACTCGCCCTCATGGTGGGTGTCGGCACAGCGATCGCGGCGACAGGTGGCGGAACGCTGAAACAGGAGGCCGCCCGGATCACCGAACGGTCGAGTTTCGATGCCGCGGTGGCGAGCAACCTCGGCACGACGTCCGCAAGGATGAAGGCGGCGATCAACGCTGCGGCAACAGCCCGCATCGATGTGGCGCTCGCAGCTGACGAGATCACGGCCGCTGAGGCAGCGGCCCTGAACGACGCACTGGCCGATGGGAGCATTCCCGCGATACGGCTCGCAACCGCCGCTGGAGTCGCGAAGCAACTCGATACGACGGAGGCGAAGCTCAATGCCGCCTACAGCAGTGCCCAGAAGGCACGTGCGAAAGCGCGGGTCGATGACGCTGTCACTGCGGGGAACATCACCGAGAAGTACGCAACAGAGTTGAAAGCGAAGATCGACGCCGCCACGTTCCCCGGCTTCGGGGCGGGCGGGATGGGTGGTCACGGCGGGCCGGGTCACGGCGGCCCAGGTGATCTCGGGCTGGGCTTCGGCCCTCCGCCTGGAGCTGACCCCGCGGCGGGCAGTTCTTCATCGTCGTCGTCATCCTCCTCGACCTCGGCCGTGCTCGCGTTTGCGTAGACCGCGAGGGTTCGTGAATGGTGAGGGGCGCTCCGGCGCCCCTCACTGCGGTCCTCCTGACTCGTGCTCTTAGCGAGAGATGCCGGCGAATGCGGAGTACGCCGGCTCGAGGGCGTCGCGAAGATCCACGCCGTCGACGACGAGACCGCTCGCCCCGAGTCGCTTCAGCACCGAGCCGATAGGAAGCGCGCGCGCCGCGGCGAGGTCGGGGAGCTGTCCAGCAGCCCAGGGATCCCCCGTTGGCACATCCGGGGTCTCGAGCGCCTCGTCGGCGGAGCCGGGCAAACAGCCGCGCCATTCGAGAAGGAGGGAAGGATCGGCGTCGATCGCGTCCGCCAGGACGTAGGCGAGGGCGACGACGTGTTTGCAGGTTTCGCCGCGGGTCGCATCCGGGCAGGTGCACGAGCGGCGAAGAGCCCGGGCCGGCGGGATCAGTGGCTCGTCCCAGTCCACGGTCATCACGTGCTCGAGCTGGAGCGATTGCTCGCGCCCGGCCGCGGCCGCTTCGAAGAGCGCACGGCCTCGCAACGACCCAGTCACCGCCGCCCAGACGCGCGGTGCAATCGGATCGGCAGTAAGCCCCGCCCGGTACTCGCTACCGGCTGATCCGATCACCCGTGCCGAGACCTCACCCACGACGACCGCGACGCTGTGCACATGCCCTGTGCGGGAGAGGATCCTGCCGCGCTCGGCGCGGGGAGAGCTCTCGTCGGGCGCGACGGCTGTGGCCAGCCAGCGAGCCCAGGGCCCTCTCCCGATACGCTCGCTATCGCCGCCGACGAAGATTGGCCGGCCGTCGTTCAGGACGGTCACGCGGCCTCCTCGACAGACGTCGGCGACAAGGACACGGCGGCCCGGATCGCGTCGAGATCGAGTTCCCCGAGCCAGTCGTCGGCCCTGCCCGCGACGACCTTCTCCGCGAGCTCGCGCTTCGCGTCCAGCAGTTCATCGATCCGCTCCTCGAGAGTGGCTGTGCAGATGAGGCTGTGAACGAAGACGTCCTTGCGCTGGCCGAAGCGGTACGCACGGTCGGTTGCCTGCTGTTCGACTGCGGGGTTCCACCACCGATCGAAGTGAAAGACGTGGTTCGCGGCCGGCAGGTTGAGGCCGCGTCCGCCTGCCCGGATCGAGATGACGAGCACCGACGGCCCGTCGGCTTCGGCAAACGACGCGACGAGCTCGTCGCGCTGACGGGCCGGCAGGCCGCCGTGGAAGAAGCCGATCTGGCGGCCGAGCCGCTGATGCAAATGCGGAACGAGGCGGTCGAACCCGGGGTACTGGGTGAAGACGAGGGCCTTGTCGTCGCTTGGCATTGCCTCGAGGAGCTCGACGAGGCGCTCGAGCTTGCCGGAGCGCCCATCCAGCGAACGCCCGGTCGCGAGGACCATCTCGGGGTGATTGCACACCTGCTTCAGCTGGCTCAGCATCGCCAGCACGGCGCCACGGCGACCGAAGGTCTTTTCGTGCTCCTCGATCCGTGGCATCCAGCGATCGACGGTGGCGCGGTACAGGCTCGCCTGCTCGAGGGTGAGCCGGCAGTACTCCTTGGTCACCGTGATCGTCGGTAGCTCGAGCTCCACTTCGGGCCCATCCTTCGTCCGGCGCAGAATGAACGGTTGCACCATCGCGCGCAGGCGGTCGACCGCCCGCGCGTCTCCATGCGCCTCGATCGGCCGAGCGAACGTGCGCTGGAACCGCTCGCGCGAGCCCAGGAGGCCGGGGTTGATGATGTCCATGATCGACCAGAGCTCGTCGAGGCGATTCTCGATCGGCGTACCGGTCATTGCGAGCATGCGGCGCGCCTGGAGCCGGCGGATGGCGCGGGCTCGCTTCGTGGCAGGGTTCTTCACGTCCTGCGCCTCGTCGAGCACGAGACGATCCCACGAGACGGCCGCGAGCGCATCGACGTCGCGCGTGGCAACGTCGTACGACGTGATGACGACGTCACTCGAACGGGCGACACGTGCGAGCTCTTCGCCGCTCAACCGCTCGCCGCCGTGATGCATATGGACGCGCAGCGAAGGCGCGAATCGTTCGACCTCACGGGCCCACTGGCGGGTGACGCTCATCGGGCAGACGACCAGCGTCGGGCCGAACGCCAGGGCGCCGAACTGCTCCCGCTCCGACGTCAGCATCGCGATCGCCTGAATCGTCTTTCCGAGGCCCATGTCGTCTGCGAGAATCGCTCCGATCCCGAGGTCGCCGAGCATTCTCAGCCAGCCGTGCCCACGCTCCTGAAACGGGAAGAGTGGATAGGCCATCGTCTCGGGTGTGTCGAGGGGGTGATAGCGCCGCTCGTCGCCGCCGGCGAGCAGTTCGTCGAGGGTGTCGTCGAGGGTCACCTCGCCGATCTCCAGACCGGCATCCTCGAGCTCGACCCCCGAGATGGCCCGGACGAGGTCCACGACGGAGCCCTCTCGGCGGCGCTCGAGGAAGAGAAGCGCTCGCTCCACCTCCGAGCGGCGGAGAGCATGCCAACGGCCGCGCACCCGGATCAGCGGCTCCTTGGCAGCGGCCAGCTCGACGAGCTCGTCCTCTGTGAGAGTCGTATCGCCGATCGCAAGCTTCCAGTCGAAGTGAGCCAGGTTGTCCGTCGTGAGCAGGCCGCTCGACCGGCCCGCTGCGCTCGTTGCGGTCAGATTGACCCGGAGTCGGCTGGTGGAGCTGACCCAGTTCCGTGGAAGGAGAACGGGGACGCCGAGTTCCTCCAGGCGCGGAATCGCATCGCGGAGCACGAACCTGACGCCGTCGTCGTCGAGCTCGATCGTCGTTGGCTCGATTGGGTCGAATGCAAGGCCACCCTCGGCGAGAACGGGCTCGATCAGCCCGAGCTGGCGATGCACTGCGGTGCGGGGATCGGCAGAGCGAAGGAACCCGAACACGGCGTCGCCCCCGTCGTGCAGCAGGGACGTGGGGAGGGCAAGCGTCGGATCGTCGGCGGCCTGGAGCCAGAGTTCGAGGACAACAGTTGACGATCCGCCTGCCTCGGGCTGCGGTTCAGTGTGCTCGTCGAGGTGCAGGCTGAGGAGCCACGGCGCGGTCGAGCGGCGCTCCAGCCCGTGATCGACCCAGTCGGTGAGGCGCCGCTCTAGTGCACCAAGGCCTGCATGGGGTGGCAAGTCCGGCTCGGCCGAGGTGAGGCCGTCGAGAAAGAGCTCGGGCGCACTCGGTCGGCTGCGCGTGAGCCGGTGACCGAGATGCACTCCCGCCTTCGAGAGGCGATCCCGAGCGATCTGGTCGACTGCGCAGGCATAGAGGTCGTGCACAAGGGCGTCCCGATCACCATCGAACGCGTTGGCGCACACGGGGGGGAGCGCTACGGCGATCGCGTCGAGGGCCTCCTGGACCGATTCGTCGATCGTCGCACCCCAGTGGGCGAGCCAGATGCGACCACTTTGTTGCAGCTGGGGATGGAGGAGTCCCTCCGTTACCGAGCGCGCTGCGAGCGCGAGAACGGCGAATGTCGCGCGCGCCGAGCCACCCAGCTCGAGGCCGGGCGGCGGGTCAGCGGCGAGGCCGATCAGCTCGGAGAGACCGACACGTCGGGCGGTCGCCCCGTGGCCGAGCTCCGCCAGGTCGGAGACCGCCGGAATGCCGATCTGCAGCCCACCGGCGGAGAGCGAATTGTCGGGGCCGCGTGCGAGGACAGTCGCGCTGACGTCTTGCTGCCACAGGATCTCGAGGGAGGGGCGCTCCGGGCCGAGGTCGAGCTCGATCGTCTCTGGTTCGAACACAACCCATCAGGATACGGGCCGGAGGAGATGTCACGTTGGATGAGCGTAACGTGACATCTCCTCCGGCATGCTTATTGCACGCTTCGCGTGATCCTGAAGGGGGCCGCCCGCGGCCCGCTTGGGGAGAATTCGCGGCTTTCGAGCGAGAGGGTTGGTAGTTCTGGTGCTCGTTGCGAACGCTTGTGGAAAACAGCCCCTTGTAAACAACAGGTTGTTGATATGATGATGATATGTCAACGAACTTGGATATCGTGCTCGATCTTGCCCGCGCTCGCACGCTCGTGGTTCGGAGCATCGACCAGCCGCTTGGAGGGCATCACGGGCTGGGGCTCAATGACCTCGCCGTTCTGCTCGAATTGAAGGCGGCACCCTCCCGGACGCTACGCCGCGTCGAGCTCGCGCGGCGGCTCGCCGTGACCACCTCGGGTATCGCGCGGCAACTGGCGCCGCTCGAGAGGATCGGACTCGTCACCCGCGAGTCCAACCCAGCCGATGCGCGACTCGCTCTCGTCGTGCTCACCGCGCGAGGCGCCGAGGTTGCCGACGAGGCGGCGGCTACGGCCGAAGAGGCCGCAGGGGAGGCGCTTGCCAGGCTCTGGTCGCCCGAGGAACGGGTTGCCCTGGGCGGTCTGCTCGGTCGCGCGGCGGCTGACTCGACGATCGGCTGACGAGCCCGAAACGCCGCTGACCCGATCCAGCCGGTCTGCTTCTCCCCGCGCAGCTCAGTGGCCGCCAAGACGCGCGATCGTGGCCCCATCCGCCGAGTCCGACACCTGTTCTTCGACGAGCGGGTGGTGCGCGAGCTCGTCGCGCACCGCTTTGCGCACGGCCCCCGTCCCGCGACCGTGGATCACGCGCACCTCGGCTCTGCCCGCGAGCGCTGCAGCATCGATCAGATCCCGAACCACCTCTCGTGCCTCTTGCGCAGTGCGCCCTCGCAGGTCGATCTCGTCGGGTAGATCGTTCTGAACCATGGCCCTGACCGTCACTGCCGGCTCCGACGCCTCCCGGCTCTGTTCAGGCGTGTGATCAGGGCGAAGACGGTCGAGGGGTACGCGCACCCGAAGGCCGCCGCTGCCGAGCACCGTGGCTTCGCCGCCGATGATCTCCGCGATCGTGCCGCGCACTCCGAGCGCTCCGGCTACGACCGGATCGCCGGGCGCGAGCGGACCTGCCGGTGGCGGCGGTTCGTCGAACCGTGCCAGCGTCTCCTGGGCGTGAACGCTGCGATCGGAAGCGGCTCCGAGGAGCCTGTCACGCTCCTGCTCCTTGACCCGCGCTCGAGGTGTCGTGGCGCGACCGCGCTCGCGTTCGAGCTTGCGGGCAGCTCGAATCTCCGCGCGAAGCGCTTCGAGCTCGACGCGCACGCCCGCAAGCTCGGCTTCAGCCTCTGCGCGCGCGCGTACCCTCTCGGCAGCCGCGGACGCGCGAACCCGCTCTGTCTCGTCGCGCAGGAGCCGCTCGGCACCTTCGGCTGCGAGGCGCGCAACCTCTGCTTCCTGTTTCTCTGCGGCGGCCCCGGCCAGGGCGGTGTGCGCTTGCAGCGCCGCAGCCTCGGCTTCCGCGACCAGCTCGGAGACACGTAAACGCTCGGGCGCGACCTTGCTTCTCGCCGCGGCCACAATAGGCTCCGACAGGCCGAGGCGTTCGGCCGTGCGCAGCGCGTGTGAGGTCCCGGGGCGACCGAGTGTGACCGTATACAGCGGCTCGTGACTCTCGGGGTCGATGCCCGTCGCTGCGTTCGCGACGTGCTCGGTGGCGCTGGCCCACTCCTTCAGCTCGGCGTAGTGGCTCGTCGTCACGGTGAGGCGCGCCTGGATCGCAAGCTGGTCGAGGAGAGCCTGCGCCAGCGCAGCGCCCTCGACCGGGTCGGTGCCGGCAGCGATCTCGTCGAGTAGGACGAGAGACCTCTCAGTGGCGTGTCCGAGAATGCGCACGAGATTCTGAACGTGCGCCGAGAAGGTCGAGAGGCTCATCGCGATCGACTGCTCGTCGCCGATGTCGACGAGGATCTCGTCGAAGACAGGAAGGGCGATCTCGGCTGCCGGGGGCCGTAGCCCACACTGATGCAGAGCTGCGACCAGTCCGAGCGTCTTCAGCGCCACTGTCTTGCCTCCGGTGTTCGGCCCGCTGATCACGAGCGCGCGGAGGTCGCCGAGCTCGAGGTCGATCGGCACTGCCGAAGCCCTGTCGAGCAGTGGATGGCGCGTCCCGCGAAGAACGACCTCGTTGCTCGGCACGACGAGCGCTCCGCCCCAACCGCGCGAAAGCCTGCCGCACGCAAGCACGAGGTCGAGCTCCGCCGCCGCGCCGACGAGGGCCGTGAGTGCGTCGGCCTGCGCACCGACGAGGGACGAAAGGTTGCGCAGGATGCGCACGACCTCGTCACGCTCGGCGGCTTCGGCCTCGCGAAGCCGGTTCGAGTCCTCGACCGCCGCGAGCGGCTCGACGAAGAGCGTCTGTCCGGAGCCTGAGGAGTCGTGCACGATGCCCGGCACGCGTCCGCGGGCCGACGCCTTCAGCGCCAGAACGGGCCGGCCGCCGCGTTCGGTGACGAAGTCGTCCTGGAGGTGCTCCGCGAGCGCAGGGTCGCGCGCGATCTTCCGCAGGCGCTCGGCCAGCCGCCCACGGCCCTCGCGAAGCTCACGACGGAGCCGGCGTAGTGGTGGTGATGCCGAATCCCGCAGATCGGATCCGTCCTCCTCGACCGAGCGCCCGATCTCATCAGCGACAGAGAGGAGGGCGGGGTCGATCGTCGCGACGAGCTCTACCAACGTCGGGATGTCATCGCGCTCCGTCACGGCCCGGCGGGCAGCCACGCCCGCACGAATCGTCCGCTCGACCCGTGAGAGCGTGCGCGTATCGAGCGCGCTTCCGCGGGTCGCGAGCTCGGCGGCCTCGCTCACGTCCGTGGCACCGCCGAGGTCGGGCTCCGCCGAGTCCTCGAGCAGCGCGATCGCCTCGGTCGTCAGTTGCTGACGCCGGCGTACCAACTCCGCCTCGGCCGATGGACGCAACGCCTCGGCGAGCAGAGCACCGGGCTCGCTCGCGGCAGCTGCGGCCAGCAGGGTCAGCACGGCAGGGAGCTCGAGGAGTTCGAGATCGTGCTCACGCATGGGGCGAGTGTACGGCTACTGACTTCCCAGGTTTCAGCCGCCTTTGCGCAGCCGTGCGCGTGGCTTACACTCGGGTGCATGCGCCACAGAGAAGCGCTGCCGCAGCTGAACGGACGTCTGATGCTCACCGATGGCGGGATGGAGACCACGTTGATCTTCATCGACGGTTTCGAACTGCCGTGCTTCGCCTCGTTTCCGTTGCTCGAGCACGAAGAGGGTCGCACGGCTATGTCGCAGTACTTCGAGCCGTACCTCGAGGTTGCTCGTCAGCACGGCACCGGATTTGTGCTCGAGGCCAATACGTGGCGGGCGAATCCGGCGTGGGGTGCCCAGCTCGGCTATTCGCTCGCTGAGCTCGCAGAGGCGAACCGACGGTCGGTCGGGTTCGTCGAGGAGATCCGAGAGCAGGAGGAGACGCCCGCACGCCCGTTCGTGGTCAGCGCTCCGATCGGCCCCGAGGGCGATGCCTACGACCCGGAGAGCCAGATGACGGCCGACGCCGCCGAATCCTTCCACGCGTGGCAGGTCGGCGTTCTCTCCGACACCACGGCGGACATGGTCGCGGGCCTCACGATCACCTACAGCGAAGAAGCGATCGGGATCGTCCGTGCGGCGAGCGCCGTCGGGATGCCGTCCGCCATCTCCTTCACCGTCGAGACTGACGGGCGGCTGCCGAGCGGGCAACGGCTTGCCGAGGCGATCGAGCAGGTCGACGGGGAGACGGACGCGGCGGCTGCCTACTTCATGGTCAACTGTGCACATCCGACGCACTTCCTGCCGACGCTCGCCGAACCCGGCCCGTGGCATCGAATCCTCGGGATTCGTGCGAACGCATCGGCGAAGAGCCACGCCGAGCTCGACGAGTCCGAGGTCCTCGACGACGGCGATCCGACCGAGCTCGCCGCCGGTTACGTCGCAATCAGCGAGCGACTGCCGCATCTGACCGTTCTCGGCGGTTGCTGCGGCACCGACCATCGCCACGTCGCCAGCATCGCCGACGCCTGGACTGCGTAAAGACTCTCCTGCTGCGGCTATGCCCGCGCTGAGAGCAGGTCGGTGACGCGGACCTGCTCCGTCAGGAGCGTCCGGAAACGGGCCGGATCGCCCGCCGCGTACGAGCCGCAGAGATCTTGTCCAGCCGAATACGTGATTGCGTACGCCCTCCAGGTCGGGTCGGTGACGAAACGGACAGTGTGCGCCGCCTGCGCGGCGGTACCGAGTCCCCAGCGTTCAACGTGTGCCTGCGCCACGTCGGTCGACGCACCGTGCTCGTGCACGAGCAACGCGGCATCAAGACCCATCCTCCGAAGTGGCCGCCGAGCCTTTGCGATCGCAGACGCTCGCCTCAGGTCGGCGTTGAGTCCCTGCGCCTCGAGCACGGTGGCGAGCTCGTGCTCGAGCTCGTCGTCGAGGATGATCTCGAGCCCGGTTTCTGCGATGCCCTCACTCACGACTGCCTGGGGTGTCGGCACGAGCTGGATCGCCTCCTCGAGCCGGCCACGGTCACGGATCAGGAGTTGCTCTTTCAGGGCGTGCTCCGTGTGGTGCCCGGGGTAGCCCTCGTGGCTCGCGAGCATGACGAGGTCAGAGGCAGTCGTGAGCTGGTCGACGTTCATGACGACCCGACTGCGGAGGTCACCGAGGAAGTAGTTGAAAGCCCACCAGGGCTCGTCGTGTACCTCGTCGATGGCAAGTGCTTCTCCGGCCGGGAGCTCGACGAACCGACTGGTCCGGGCCCGCAACACCTCGGCGAGCGCGATCAGCGCAGGAACCATGCGCGTGGACGGTACGGCGTGCTCCTCTCGCCATGTTTCGTAGCGCGTCTTCAGAGGGCCGGTACCGGGTAGTAACTCGTCGAGTCGTTCATGTGCCTCGCGGTAGGCATCCTCTGAGCCCTCCTCCGGCCTGATGCCGTAGCACCCCTCGACCTCGTCGGCGTACGAGGGCGCATCGCCTGCCAGGACGCCGGCATAGACCCGGAGGCCGCGAACCTGATCTCCCAGCCAACCCTTCCGCTGTACGTCGAGGTCGGCGCCCTGGACAGCCGATGCGAGCGAGTCCGCCTCGGTGGCCAGATCCGCCGCATCGAGTAGCTGCTCGGCGTCCACCGCTTGTGCGAGCTCCGCCGGGCCGTAGTAGGCGTCGACGAGCCCGTCGACATGCTTCCCGAGGCGGAGGCCGAGTGTCAGGTATCGCTCAACGACGTCTGTCACGCGGCCATACCGTACGACATCATGCGCGAGCCCTGGCGAGGGCGCGCCCGCCGCCGCCGTCTACGCAGTTGGTGTGAGGCTCTTGGTCGGTTCACCAGTCGCACCGCGTCGGGCAACTTCGGCGCGAACGAGGGGCGCCACCTCGGTCCCGAAGAGCTCGATGGCACGCATCGTGTGCTCGTGGTCGAGGCTGCCCACCGTGAGTTGCAGCAGAAAGCGGCCGTGCCCGAAGATCTCGTGCTGGAAGAGGATCTTCTCGGCCACCTCTTCCGGGCTTCCGACGAAGTTGGCTCCGTGCAGCGATCGCGAGGCGTCGAACTGCTCGCGTGTCATCGGCGGCCAGCCGCGCTCGCGGCCGATCTTGGTCATCATCGCCGCGAACGGCGGCCACGAGACATCGGCCGCCTCCTGCGACGTGCGTGCGATGAAGCCGTGCGAGTTGATGCTGAGGGCCGGGACGTCGTGGCCGGCCTCGCGGGCGGCGCGCCGGTGGATCTCTGCAAACGGAGCAAACTGCTCCGGTCTCCCACCGATGATCGCGAGGGCCATCGGCAGCCCGAGTAGTCCCGTGCGTGCGGCGGAGGTTGGGTTGCCGCCGACGGCAACCCACACCGGCAGCAGATCTTGGATCGGCCTCGGGTAGACGCCGAGACCGTCGAGAGAGGCGCGGTGTCGACCGACCCAGGTGACGTGCTCGGACTCCCGCAGGCGCAGGAGGAGGTCGAGCTTCTCGACGAAGAGCTCGTCGTAGTCGGCGAGGTCGTAGCCGAAGAGGGGGAACGACTCGATGAACGAACCGCGGCCGGCCATGATCTCCGCTCGCCCGCCGGAGAGCAGATCGAGGGTCGAGAACTGCTCGAACACCCGCACCGGGTCGTCCGAGCTGAGCACGCTCACCGCGCTACTCAGCCTGATCGTCGTCGTGCGTTCGGCGACAGCGGCGAGGGCGATGGCCGGCGCCGAGACCACGAAGTCGGGCCGGTGATGTTCACCGATCGCGAAGACATCGAGCCCGACCTCGTCGGCGAGCGTCGCCTCCTCGATCAGGTTCCGCAGTCGAACGGCGGGCGAGATGGTCTGGCCCGTGACCGGGTCGGGGGTGAGCTCTGCGAAGGTGTAGAGGCCGAGTTCCATATGGGGTCTTCTCCATGAAGTTGAGTGCACAAGTAAATTAGCAGGTCATGACGGGTATACGTTGACGCCATGACACGGCCACGCCTCGTCGGGATCAACCACGTTGCGATCGAGGTCGGGGACATCGAAGCGGCCCTCGCGTTCTACGGCAGTGTCTTCGAGCTCACGCTGCGTGGGCGCTCCCGGGCGATGGCGTTCATCGACATCGGAGATCAGTTCATTGCGCTCTCGCAGGGTCGTTCCCAGGCGGCAGATGCGCATCGCCACTTCGGCCTCGTCGTCGATGACACGGACGCCACTCGCCGTGCGCTCCAGAACGCAGGTGCCGATCTCCTTGGAGGACGAGGCCTCAACTTCCGCGACCCGTGGGGCAACCTCGTTCAGATCGTCCAGTACGACGAGGTGCAGTTCACGAAGGCAGAGGCAGTGCTGCGCAGCATGAATCTCGACCTCGGCAAGAGCGACGGTGCATTGGCGGAATTGCGCGCGAAGGGGATCGACCCGGATTCCTGACCGACATGCGGCTGTTGCCGCAGGGGTTGGGCTCAGGTCGCAGGCGAGATGTCGCGGCGCACGAAGGTACGCGAGCGTGCGAACGAGCGTCGGCGTCGCGCTACGAGGCCGCGCGAGCAGGTGACGACGTCCTCGTGTCGACCGCGATCGACAGCGAGCGTCAGCCGGTCGCCTTCCGCGTCGAGCACGCGAGCGCGCGAGCCGATCTCGTGCACGGCGCCCCGCTCGTCCGACCGGAGCTCGGCGAGCAGGTAGACGACCTCGCCCGCAGTCGCGTCGCCGTTGTCTCCCATGGTGAGAGAGACGCTCGCTTCTGTTTGGGGTTGGTATCCCTCACGGAATCCTTACTCTCGAGGGAATCAGCGTCACAAGACCTGCGATGATCCATTCCGACCCACGGAGGTGTGAAATCAGCCAGATGAGCTACGACGAGCTGTGCGCCTCGCATCGGTGGGAGGTGCCGGCTCGGTACAACATCGCCGCTGACGTCTGCGACAGGCATCCGCGCCACAAGAAGGCGATGATCTGGGAGAGCTTCGACGGCACCGTTCGGGAGCTCGACTGGGGAGAGCTGCAGGACCTTGCGAATCAGGCTGCTCATACGCTCGCCGCACTGGGAGTGACGCGCGGAGATCGCGTGGCGGTTGTCCTGCCCGCGACTCCCGAGACAGCAGCGATCTTCTTCGGGGTCTGGAAGCTCGGGGCGATCCTGCTCTCGATGTCGGTGCTGTACGGCGACGACGGGATCGAACACCGCCTGACCGACTCACAAGCTCGGCTCCTCGTCACCGACCCGGAAAATGCGCCGCGGTTCGATCGTCCGTGGGCGCCCGATATCCTCGTGCTCGAGCCCGACACGCTTCCTGCCGCGGCGACTGATTTTGTCTGTGCGGACACGTCGGCCGACGACCCTGCACAGCTGTACTACACGTCGGGGACAACGGGCCTCGCGAAAGGCGTCGTCCATGCGCACCGCTACATCCTCGGCCACGAAGAGTTCAGCTACTGCCACGAGGTGCAGGACGGAGAGCGATTCCACGGGATGGGCGAGTGGGCCTGGGCCGCTGGTATCGCCCCGCTGCTCGGCCCCTGGCGTCTCGGTGCGCTGCAGTGCGTCTATCGGCGCGAGGGCGGATTCGACCCGAACAAGCAGCTCGCATTCCTGAGTCGCCACCAGGTGACGAACGTCTTCACGACGCCCACCGCGATGCGGTCGATGATGAGCATCGACGATGCCGGCACGCGGTATCCGCAGGCGTTCCGTCGCGTCTGCTCGGCGGGCGAGCCGCTGAACCCGGAAGCGATCCGTTGGTTCCGGCAGCAGTACGGCGTCACCGTGCTCGATTACTACGGACTCACGGAGTCGTATCCGCTAGTCGCCAACTATCCCGGTCTCGCCGTGCGCGAAGGATCGATGGGGAAGCCGATGCCCGGGTGGGACGTCCAGATCCTCGACGAGGACGAGCGGCCGGTCGCGCGTGGAGAACGCGGCGAGATCTGCCTGCGTGCCCGTTCTAACCCGCACTACCCGCTCGGCTACTGGAGGAACGACGAGGCGGGCGAGCAGACCTTCGGAGGTGAGTGGTTCCATACGAAGGACGCCGCGGTCGAGGACGAGGACGGCTATTACTGGTACGTCGGTCGCGCCGACGACGTGATCATCGCGGCCGGCTACCGGGTCGGGCCGTTCGAGGTGGAATCCGCCTGCCTCGAGCATCCCGCCGTGAGGGAGGCGGCGGTTGTCGCCTCACCGGACGAGTTGCGCGGCAACGTCGTCAAGGCGTTCGTCGTCCTGGCCGACGGCTATCCGCCCTCCGATGATCTCGCCGACGAGATCAAGGGCTTCGTTCGTGACCGTCTCTCGGCGTATGCGTACCCGCGCCGGATCGAGTTCGTGCCCGATCTGCCGAAGACGCTGACCGGGAAGATTCGCCGCATCGAGCTTCGCGACCTCGAGCTCGAACGCGCAAACAGGGCCGCCGGCGGCTAGCGGCCGAGGGGTTTCAGCGGGCCGCTACCGCATAGACTGGCCTCATGCGCGGGCTCAGCCAGAACACCAAGGTCGATGCTCTTCGGCGGGCTCCGCTCTTCGAAGGGCTGTCGAAGAAGGAACTGGTGGAGATCGCCCGGGTGACCGAGGATCTCCAGGTTCCCGCGGGCACCGTGCTCTGCAAGGAAGACACGCTCGGTCGAGAATTCTTCGTCCTCGTCGAGGGGACAGTGGAGGTGACACGCGGTAGGAAACCCATCGCCACACGCCAGGCAGGGGACTTCGTCGGCGAGATCGCGCTGCTCACGTCGGTGCGGCGTACGGCGACGGTGCGAGCAACGACACCTGTGCGTTGCTTGATCCTGATGCGAGGCGACTTCCGACGCGTACTCGACGAGAACCGCAGCATCGAGCGGAAGGTGACGGAAGCGCTCGCAGAACGCCTGGCGGAATACGCCGCCGATTCGGCCTTCTGACGCCGCCTCGGCGCGAGAGGGAGCCGCGATGCAGTCTCACGAGACGGAGGCGCCCGTGAGACTGCATCAACAGCGTGACGCTTAGCTGCAGCCGGTGTTCGTGCCGCAGTCGCGGCACGTGTAACAGCTGCCGGTCCTGACCATGCTGCCGCCACAGCGGGAGCACTCGACGGCGTCCTCCCAGCTGTTGAAGAGAGCCGTCTGACCGGGCGGCGGGGCATCGTGCACCGGTGCCGCCGCCTCGCCTGCGGCGTAGGCGGCGGCGAGCCGTGCCTTCACCTCGGGCGTCAGGATGCCTGCCTCTTCCTGCTGGTCGGCGGAGAGGAATTTCTTGCCCATCCAGCGGAAGATGTAGTCGACCAGCGACTTCGCGATGCGGATGTCTGCGTCGTTCGTCATCCCGCTCGGCTCGAACCGCATGTGGCTGAACTTCGAGACGTACACCTCGAGCGGCACCCCGTACTGCAGTCCGAGCGAGACGGAGATCATGAACGAGTTCATCAACCCGGCGAGCGTCGTGCCCTCCTTCGCGATGTCCACGAAGATGTCGCCCGGCGTTCCGTCCTCGAACAGGCCGACATGGATGTAGCCCTCGTACTCGCCGACGCGGAACTTGCGTCCGACCTCGGTGCGGTCGTCCGGCAGCCGGCGCCGTTTCGGTGCCGCGACGACGCCGCCGAGCGCGTGGATCTGCGCGATGATCCCTTCCTCCGACGTGTCCTTCGACCCGGACAGCGGCTGCGCCACCTTGCAGTTGTCGCGGTAGATGGCGATTGCCTTGACCCCGAGCTGCCATGCCTCGATCAGGAGCTGGGAGACCTCGGTGGCCGACGTCTCCTCGGGCAGGTTCACCGTCTTCGAGATTGCCCCCGAGATGAACGGCTGCACCGCTCCCATCATCTTCACGTGACCCATGTAGTGGATCGCGCGCTCGCCGATGGCGCAGTCGAATACCGGGTAGTGCTCGTTCTTCAAGTGCGGAGCACCGATCACGCTCCCGCGCTCGTCGATGTACGCGACGATCTCCTCCACTTCGCGTGTTGCGTAGCCGAGCTCGCCGAGTGCCATCGGCACCGTCTTGTTGACGATCGTGAGCTCACCGCCGCCGACGAGCTTTTTCGACTTGACCAGTGAGAAGTCTGGCTCGACGCCCGTCGTGTCGCAATCCATCATGAAGCTGATCGTCCCGGTCGGCGCAAGGACGGTGGCCTGGGCGTTGCGGAAGCCCGCTATCTCGCCCAGGTTGAGAGCGTCGTCCCAGGCCTTGCGCGCTGCCGAGAGCATCTCTGCCGGTACCGAGTCCGTGTGCTGGATGTTCCCGACGGCAGCTCGGTGCTTCGAGATCACGCCGAGCATCGCAGCCGCGTTCTCGGCGTAGCCCGCGTGAGGGGCCATGCGCTTCGCGACCTCGGCCGACTTGCGGTAGGCGCGGCCGGTCATGATTGCAGTGATCGCCGCGGCGTACGCCCGGCCCTCGTCGGAGTCGTACGGCAGGCCCCGTGCCATCAGCAGGGCACCGAGGTTTGCGTAGCCGAGCCCGAGCTGGCGGAACCTGAGGGCATTGCGGCCGATTTCGGGCGTCGGGTACGACGAGTAGCCGACGATGATCTCCTGGGCGAGGAACATCACGTCGACGGCGTGCTCGAACATGGGCACGTCGAACTCGCCGTCCTCCTTGCGGAACTTCATCAGGTTCAGCGACGAGAGGTTGCAGGCCGAGTCGTCGATGTGCATGTACTCACTGCACGGGTTCGATGCATTGATCCGGCCCGTGTTCGGACTCGTGTGCCACTGGTTGATCGTGGTGTCGTACTGGACGCCTGGATCGGCGCACTGCCATGACGCCTCGGCAATGTCCTTCAGGAGCGCGCGAGCGTCGACCGTGCGCACGACTGAGCCGTCGGTGCGTGCGGTGAGGTTCCACTCCTTGCCCTCGACGACTGCCTCCATGAAGGCATCCGTGACCCGAACCGAGTTGTTCGCGTTCTGGTACTGGATCGAGCCCCAGTCGGGCGAGTCGAGCGACATGTCGTATCCCGCCTGCTCGAGCACCCGCGCCTTGCGCTCCTCCTTCGCCTTGCACCAGATGAACTCGTCGACGTCCGGATGGTCGATATCGAGCACGACCATCTTCGCCGCTCGGCGTGTCTTGCCACCCGACTTGATCGTGCCCGCCGACGCGTCGGCACCACGCATGAACGAGACCGGTCCCGATGCATACCCGCCCTTCGACAGCTGCTCCTGCGAGGAGCGCAGGCGGGAGAGGTTCAAGCCCGAGCCCGAGCCGCCGCGGAAGATCACACCCTCGCGCCGAATCCAGTCCAGGATCGAGTCCATCGAGTCCTCGATCGAGAGGATGAAGCACGCCGAGCACTGAGGCTTCTCCTCGAAGCCGACGTTGAACCACACGGGCGAGTTGAACGACGCAATCTGATTGACGAGGATCGCCTTCAACTCGGCCTCGAACGTCTCGGCCTCCTCGTCGGTGGCGAAGTAGCTTCCCTGTCGGCCCCAGCCGCCGATCGTGTCGACGACCCTGCCGATCATCTGCTTCACCGAGCGCTCGCGCTCGGGCGAGGTCATCCGGCCGCGGAAGTATTTCTGCGCGACGATGTTCGTCGCCGTTTGCGACCAGAAGCGCGGGAACTCGACATCCTTCTGGTCGAACGCCGGGCCGTCCTTGCCCGGGATCAGGGCCTGGCGCGACTCCCACTCGATCTCGTCGAACGGGTCGCGGCCGGGAATCGTGAAGAAGCGCGGTGGGGCGACGCCCGCGCCCTCGTCGATCACCGCGTTGACGTAGTCGTCCGTCGCCGCTGGCGTGACCGTTGCTGCGGTCGCCGACTCTGGTGTTGCCTTTGTGGTTGCCATGCCTGCCTCCCGGCCGTCCGTGGATCAGAAAAGAGTTTCCTCCGTCCCGCGATCGTGTCGCTAGGAGGGATTCGGGATGCTAGGAGGTGGGTCGGACGGTGCCCACGACCGCGTTCTTTCTCGGGAGAAGCCCTCCATTTTCCTGCAATTTGCAGGAAAATGACGAGCAAAACCTGGTACTACAGTGTACCGCGCGCGGGTGGTGCTACGCGGAGGCGGGCGGTGTGCCGTCGCCGTCGTTGCCGCCGTTCATGCGTCGGCGGAGATAGCCGGCCGAGCCGGCCGCGAGGAGCAAGACGGCAACGCCTCCGAGCACGACGAGAGGGATCGGCACCGAGGATGGCCCCGAGGTGTCGGTCGACAGCGGCTTCAGGCTCGTCTCTGTGTCGGTGTTCGTCAGGCCCGATCCCGAGGTATCCGTCTTGGACGTATCCGTGTTGCTCGTGTCTGTCTCGGTCGTGTCGGTGCTGGGCGTCGTATCGGTTCCACCCGAGACTGTCGGAGGTGTTGGATCATCTCCTCCCGGGTCGGGCTTCCCTTGCTTCGCGAAGGCTAGGGCTCGGCCGATCTCCTCCTTCGCGTTCGAGTAGTCGCGCACGTCGGGCGGCAGGCCCGCGATCGCCAGTCGGTAACACTCGAGGGGATAGATCTTGCTGATGCGGCCGTCGTCGTACCAGTCACCAATCACCTTCTTCGCGCATGGGTTCGAGAGCGGCCCTGCGATTGCTGATCCGCTGATCACCGCGCAGAGCAGCACGAAGGCCATGAGCAAAAGGCCAAGCGGCATGGTGCGATGAGGAAGGGGGGATCGGAACACGGGGGTGACGCAATAGGACGGTGCCGGAGAGTGTTGCAAGTCTCCCGGCTGCCATTGAGGCACTGGTGAGCGGAGGGTAAACGAATTGTAAGTCTTCGCGTCTCCGGAACCGACCCTCCTAGTGGTACCGTGGCCCGCCATGGACGCGGCTCCACGCGCGCTGCGGTCTGGGATCGCCGCAGCCACTGTCGCGGCGTTTGCCGTCCTCGTCGGGTGGGCGCTCTTCTTCGGCGGGGCTTCGGGAACCGGTGCGACGGCGTCGCTCGGATCCGCCGCGGTGGTCGTCGCCACGCTCCTTCTCGTCGGCTGGTCGCGAGGGCTCGTGTCGTTGCCGCTCCTCGATCGATGGGGGCTCGCTGCCGGCGTCGCGGCGGTCGCACTCGTAGCGTGGACGGGTCTGACGGTGTGGTGGTCGATCGCCGGTGACCGTTCCTGGGACGCGCTCGCAAAGGGCATCGTTCTGCTCGCGTTCGGCGTGGTCGGTCTGGCAGCAGCCTCCCTCCCCGGCCGGCCGTTGCGAAACCTGGCGCTGTTGCTTGCCGTCGCTCTCGGCGCTGTCCTTGCGTGGGCGTTGCTCGGCAAGGTGGTGCCGGCACTCGGCCCTGACGATGCCGGCCGGGTTGCGCGTCTGAAGGGGTCGATCGGATACTGGAACGCGCTCGCACTCATCGCCGATGCCGCACTTGGGCTCGCCCTCTGGCTCGTCGCTCCCGCACGCGACCGTTTCGGCCGACCGGCGGGTGCCTTGCTTCTGTACACCGCGACACTCGTGCTCCTGTTGACGCAGTCGCGCGCCGGCCTTCTCGCGGGTCTCGCAGTTGTCGTGCTGACGCTCTGGCTCTCGGAGAACCGTGTCGAGGTGGCGTTGTTCGGGCTCCTCGCAACCGGCCCGGCAGTCCTCGTCGCCGGGTGGGCGTTCACGCAGCCGGCTCTCGTCGAGGACGGCGGCGCTCATTCGGATCGCGTCTCCGTTGGAGCGCTCCTCGGCATCCTCGCGGGACTCGGCGTGGTCATCGCTCTCGTGCTCACCGCCAGAGTGCCGGTCGTGCGACTGGTCGCGACCCGGAGACGCGATGTCGTTCGCGGCCTCCTCGGTGCCGGTGCGGTTGTGGCCATCGTTGGCGTGCTCGGACTCGTGCTCAGCGTCGGCAACCCGTTCACGTGGTCGGTGGATCAGTTGACGAGCTCGGGAGAGGTCGTGAACGGCGCCGGCCACATCGGCAGCCTCGAGACGAACAACCGCACCGTCTGGTGGGGAGAGGCGTGGCAGGTATTCCTCGCCCACCCTGCGGGTGGAACCGGCGCACGAACATTCGAGATCGCGCGCAAGAGGTTTCGCGAAAATGCTCAGAACGTCACCGAGCCGCACAGCGTTCCCCTGCAACTGCTATCGGACACCGGCCTTCCGGGACTCGTCCTCGGGGTCGCGCTCGTCATCGGGCTCGTCCTCGGGCTTCGCGCCACGATAGGTCGACTCGAGCCAGACGAGCGCGCCGCGGCGGTGGCGCTCCTGGCGCTTCCCTTCGCCTTCGGCCTTCACTCACTCGTCGACTACGACCTCGACTATCTCGCCGTAGCGGCACCAACCGCGCTTGTCTCCGCGGCGCTGCTCGCCGCCGGCAGACCGGCTCTTCCGGCGCGTGGAGGTGTCGTCCTGCAGATAGGCGCCGTCGCCGCCGCGGCCGCGGCCGCCTGGGTGCTCATAGCTCCCGCACTCTCGGTTCGCGCAGTCGACACCGCGATCCGCGAGAGCGATGCAGGCAACCTCGCCGCAGCTGCACGCTCCGCGCGCCGCGCCCAGGGCCTGAACCCACTCTCTCCCGAGCCGCTGTTCGCCCGCGCTACCGTCGCAGGTCTCGCAGGCGACACGTCGGCTGCCGACACGTTCTACGTCAAGGCGACGCGGCTTCAGCCCGAGAACCCGGAAACGTGGTACCAGCTCGGCATCTTCCGATACATCGCCGGAGATCTGTGTGGCGCCTACTTCGCGCTGAACGCTGCGTACACGCTCGACCCGAAGAGCAGCCTCTTCTACCGAGACAGCGCGTTCGACCGCGCGAAAGCCGCGGTCAACGATCCAAAGAATCCGGCCTGCGGGCGGTAGTCGGTCTTGCTCGGCTCAGCCGCCGACCACGACGACCGTGTGGGCGCCGTGCAGCTGCGAGACCCGTAGACCGTCGAGTGGCCCGACGATGCGGATGCCGAGGTCGCGTGCGAGTCGTCGGCCTTCTCCCTCGAAGCCCCTGCGATACATCACGAGGTTGCGAGTGAAGTCGGAGCGAGGTGCGTTTGCGACGCCGCCGATTCGGTATCCGTGGCGTGAGACGCGGAGCGCCGCCGACGCAGCTGCTCCTTGCCGGCCGTTGCCGTTGAGGATCAAGACCGAAACCTTCCCACGTGTCAGGTGCGCAGTAGGGGCGGCCGCCCTGTGAATCTTCGCGGAAGCGGCCTTGTGTGCGCTCTTCGCTGCCGCGACCTTGGCGACGGAGTGACTGGCAGCGCTGGGCGAGGGCTTTGCGAGGAGTGCGCCGCCGACGACAACGAGGACGATCAGCTCGACGGCAGCGACGGCCGCTGCGACGAGCGCCGCGGTGCGCCACGGCCGGATCATCGGCTCGACGTGATGAAAGGAGACGTCCACGCAAAGAGGTTCGCCCGATGTCGGCATGCTCCTTCTTCAACGGCGAACGGGAACGCTAGCCGTGGGTCTGCAGGGACTCCCAGGTGGCCGCAACGCCTTCGGCGAGCGACGTTTGTGGCCGGAAGCCGATCGCGGACGCAGCGCGTCCGCCGTCGAGCACACTCCGTTCGAGCTCACCGACCCGCGCTGCTTCGTGAACGGGTGACGCATCGGAGCCGGCCACCCAGCGACAGACGTCATAGAGATCGAGCACCGTTGTCGCCGTACCCGTGCCGATGTTGAGCACGCCTGCCGCGGCACTATCGAGTGCGGCGAGTGTCGCTTGCGCTACGTCCCCGACGTAGACGTAGTCGCGGCTCTGGAGCCCGTCCCCGAAGATCCGGCACTCGGACTTCTCGAGCAGCCGCCCGAGAAAGATTGCGACGACGCCGGCCTCGCCGTGTGGGTCCTGACGCGGCCCGTAGACGTTGCCGAACCGCAGGGCCAGATGCGGTGCTGCCGTAGAGCCGGGCGAACGCCCCGAGGTAGCCCTCACCGGCAAGCTTCGCGGCGCCGTAGGGCGACAAGGGGAGGCACGGATCGTCCTCGTGGGCCGGCCGCTCGCACTCGCCGTAGATCGCTCCACCGGTGGAGGCGAACACAACGCGCGCCCCCGCCGAACGCGCTGCTTCGAGCACGTTCACGGTGCCGAGCACGTTGACGGCGGCATCGCTCAGTGGCTCGGCGACGGAGACGCGCACGTCCGCCTGCGCGGCGAGATGCACTATCGCGTCAGCGCCCGCTTCCCGCACGATCCGGTCGAGCGGCTCGCGGACGTCGTGAACGTGGAGGATCGCGGCAGGAGGCACGTTCTCCCGGACGCCCTTCGAGAGGTCGTCCACGACATGCACTTCGTCGCCCCGTGCGAGCAATGCTTCGACGACGTGTGATCCGATGAAGCCGGCACCGCCGGTGACGATGACCGTCATCGCCGTAATCTATAGACGATGTTCGTCACACTCGAGGGCCTCGACGGCTCTGGCAAGACCACGCAGGCCCGGCTCCTCGGCGCCCGCTTGGAAGCCGAGGGGAACGAGGTCGTGCTCACGCGCGAGCCTGGTGGCACGCCGCTCGGCGAAGAGATTCGCAACCTGGTGTTGCACGGTGGCGACGTGGCTCCGTGGGCCGAGGCAGCGCTGTATGCAGCCTCTCGCGCGCAGCACGTCGAGCAGCTGATCCGCCCCGCGCTCGAGCGCGGAGCGACCGTCATCTGCGACCGCTACGTCGACTCGTCGGTCGCCTACCAGGGGATCGCCCGCGGGCTCGGGCTCGAGCTGGTGCTCGACCTCAACATTGCGGCGGTCGGGGGCTTGATGCCCGATCACACGATCCTGCTCGAGATCGGGGCGGAGGTCGCGGTCGCGCGCATGGGCGGCGAGCGCGACCGCATCGAGCGCGAGGACGACGGCTTCCACGAGCGCGTCGCCGACGCCTATCGGCAGCTGGCCAGACGCTTTCCGGACAGGTATCTCGTCCTCGACGGCACGCTGCAGCCAAGCGTGCTGGCCGAGCAGATTGCCGCCGCGATCCCCGGCGGCGCATGACCGCGCTCTTCGATTCCCCGTCTCACGAACAGGTCACGTCGACCAAGTGGGACGAATCTGCCGTTCGTGCCGCGATCGCCACGATCGTCGCCGAAGCCGAGGAGCATTTCAACGGAGAGACGTGGCCCGTGCATCCCGCCGACGAGGCGTACTCGGGAACCGATGTCTACTACACCCACGGGCTCTGGGCCGGCGCGGCCGGCATGCTGTGGGCGCTCGACGCGCTCGACCGGGCCGGGGCCGTCTCCCTCAAGCGTGACTACCGGGACGCACCGGATGCGGTCTACGCCGGATACGTCGCTGGAGCAGGAAGTGGGAACCCTGCGGTGCCCGGGCTCTGGACGGGGGAGTCGGGCATCCTGCTCGTCGCCGAGTTGCTGCGGCCCGATGAGAGACGGGCCGCGTTGCTCCTCGCTGCATCGAACGGAACGCGGACAACGCAACGCTCGAGCTGATGTGGGGCGCCCCCGGGACGATGCTCGCGGCGCACACGATGCTCGCGAGGACAGGTGCGCCGGAGTGGAAAGCGGCGTGGCTCGCCTCCGCTGAGAATCTGGTCGGCGCCTGGGATGAGACCACGAATCTCTGGACGCAGGACCTGTACGGGCAGAAATGGGCGTTTCTCGGGCCCGCGCACGGACTCAGCGGCAACGTTGCAGCGCTGATGCTCGGAGGCGACCTGCTCTCCATGCACGTGCGCGAGCAGGTCGTGGAGCGTGCAACCTCAGTCGCACTCACGCGCGCTGTTCGCGACGGCGGCCAGGCGAACTGGCCCGGACTGGCCGACGGTACCTCCCTCGACGGCCACGGCCCGATCCGCGTGCAGTGGTGTCATGGCTCGCCTGGGATGGTGTTCACCCTCGGTCTCCTCCCCAACTCACCGGAGCTCGACGCGGTGCTACTCGAAGGCGGCGAGCTGACCTGGCAGGCAGGTCCCTTGCAGAAGGGCCCGGGACTCTGTCACGGAACAGCCGGCAACGGGTTTGCCTTCCTGACGTTGTATCGCCGCACCGGCGATCGCATCTGGCTCGAGCGTGCCCGCCGCTTCGCAATGCATGCACTCGAGCAGGTCGAGCACGGCCGGACCGCGAACGGCCGTGGGCGCTTCACCCTCTGGACGGGCGACGTCGGCGCCGCACTGTTTGCCTGGCAGTGCATCTCCGGCGATCCCTCCTTCCCGACGATCGACTGGTGGTGAGCTCGCTGGCGGGGGACCCGTTTGCTGCCGTGCCCGAGCAGAACGAGGCGAAGCGCCTGCTTGCCGCGGCGGTCGGCGGCGGGGACGCTCATGCCCATGCGTACCTCTTTCACGGGCCTGCGGGCGTCGGGAAGACAACCGCGGCGTTCGCCTTCGCGGGGGCGCTGCTCGGCGATCCTCGCCGCGTCGAGGAGCGCACGCATCCCGACCTGCGTGTGATCGAGCCCCTTGGAGACATGATCCGGATCGACGCCATTCGCGAGCTCCATCACGACCTCCATCTGCGGCCGTTCGAGTCCGACCGCCGGGTATACCTCCTCCTCTCCGCACACCTGCTCAACGACGACGCCGCCGATGCCTTGTTGAAGGATCTCGAGGAGCCGCCGCTGTACGCGACTATCGTGCTGATCGCCGATGAGCTCGGGCCGATCCCCGAGACGATCAGATCGCGCTGCCAGCTCGTGCCCTTCCGCCGGCTCTCCGAGCGCGCCGTTCGAACGTGGCTGACCGCGAAGGCGCCCGAGCTCGACGAGGCGGAGTCGACAGCGATCGCGCGTGTCGCCGCCGGTCGCCTCGACCGTGCCCGACGGCTTATCGATCCTGCTGTTCGCGAACGGAGGGCCGCCATCATCGCTGCCGCACGCGGCCCGTATCTCGATCCGGCGTTTCAGCCTGGCGACGCGTCGCGCGCGCTCCTCGACGCGGTCGATCTCAGTGGAGCGTCGGCAAAGGGCCGCGAGGAGGAGGTCGTGGCGGGTCTCGATCTCACGCCGCGTGATGCCGAGCTCCGGATCAAGCGAGTGCAGCGGGGAGCCGAGCGCGAGGAGCTGCTCGCCCAGCTCGAGGAGCTCGCGGCGTGGTACCGCGATCTGGTCGTGGTTGCGAGTGGGGCCGAGAGCACCGCGATCCACGCCGATCACCTCGACGAGCTTCGGGCCGACGTGGCGCTCGAGCTCGACCGGGGGCCGGAGCGAGCCGCAGCCCTCGTGCGGCAGTCGTGGCGCTCGGCGGAGGAGTTCAACGTCAACACCGGCCTCTGGCTCGACGCGTTGTTCGTACAGCTCCGCGCGCGTTCGTCTGACGATGCTGCGATGGAAGAGCGTATCGCAGCATCGTCGGACGCATTCTTCTGCACGCTTCCTTCTGCACGCTTCGCGTGATCCTGAAGCCGGGAACCTGCGGTTCCCCGGAGGGTGGGGCGATCAGTCGGGCTCGTACGCGCTCCGCACCCGGGCCGTGCCGCGCTCATGTGCCAGGCGCTCGAGATGTCCTCCGGCCCGAAATGCTGCCACCGGATCGGGGTCGAGCGCGAGCTCCGTGCGGAGGCGGCCGACCATTGGCCGTACGTCTGTCTCGTACGCCTCGACCAGGACCCGATGGGCGCCCAGGACGTCGCCCTCACTCTGCGCCGCGGCGAGCCGGTCTGGGTCGACGAGCAGCGCTTTGGCATAGGCCGACTGGATGTTCGCGACCGATTGGAGCATTGCGTCGATCTTGCCTTCGATGTTGTGCGACTGGTCGATCATGAAGGCGAGGCCCTGGGCTGCAGCTGCAGTGCTCGGATCGCGACGGGCTGCGGCAATCTCGGCCATGATCCGGAAGAGCTCGAACGGATCGATCGCGCCGACGATGAGGTCGTCATCCGCGTACTTCCGGTTGTTGAAGTGAAAGCCGCCGAGTAGCTCTTCTCCGAGGAGGAGCGCCACGATCTGCTCGACGTTGGTTCCCTGTGCATGGTGCCCCGTGTCTACGAGCACCTGTGCCTGTGCCCCGAGGCGCCGGCACACGAGGGCGGCCGTGCCCCAGTCGGGCAGGTCGGTGCTGTAGAAGCCGGGCTCGAAGAACTTGTACTCGATGAGGAGCTTCATGCCCGCGGGCAGGGCGGCGTATACCTCCTCGAGCGATGTCAGCAGCCTCCGATGGCGCCCTCGAAGATCGTCCTGCCCTGGATAGTTCGTGCCGTCGGCGAGCCAGACGCTGACGAGTGACGAATCGACTTCCGTCGCGATCCGGATGCACTCGAGACAGTGCTCGATAGCCCGCCGGCGCACGCCTGGATCGGGAGCGCAGACGCTACCGAGGCGATACTCGTCCTCACCGAAGAGGTTCGGATTGACGGCACCGATCCGTATACCCCGCTCGACCGCGTACGCGGCCAGAGCGCCCCAGTCGTCGACCAGATCCCACGGAACGTGGATCGCGACGGTAGGGCAGCAGCCGGTCAGGCGATGAACGAGGGCAGCGTCATCGATGCGCTCCCAAACCGTCCGAGCCGCACCTGGCCACGGATAGACATGGAACCGCGTGCCGGAGTTGCCGTAACCCCAGGAGGGCGTCTCGATCTCGAGGAGCCGGAGCTCGCCGAGGACATCGTCGTCGCCACGCATGGCAGCAGTCTGGCGCACGAGAGGCCGGTTGTCGAGTTGCTTTCGAAACTCCGTATTTCGAAAGTTCATTCGAAGCTATTGACAACGCTTCGAAGCAGGCGTAGCGTCGGCACCTCCACGGGTATCCGCTACGACGAAGGAGCGGCATGGCGCAGGAAATCCCGGTTCTCTCACAGGGTGACCGTATGCAAGAGGTGTTGCGGATGCTCGAGAACCGTGATTCCGTTCATGTTGCGGAACTTGCGGAAGTGTTTGCGGTTTCCGAGGTCACGATTCGAAGCGATCTCTCCGAGCTTTCGCGCCAGGGCCTTGTCGCTCGTTTCCGTGGCGGTGTGCGGCCGCTGCAGCGGGGCCAGTCGGAACTCGCTTTCGATCTGCGTTTGCGTCTCGAGGCAGAGCGCAAGCAGGCGATCGCACGGGCAGCCGCGGCGCTCGTCGAGGAGGGTGAGGCCGTCGCGCTCGACTCGAGTACGACTGCGTACTACCTCGCGCTCGAGCTCCGTGCGAAGCGGGAGCTCGTCGTGGTCACGAACGGCCTGCTGATCGCCGCAGCTCTCGCCGATGCGCCGGGGATCACGGTGCTCGTGACCGGCGGCACCTTGCGATTCTCGTCGATGTCGCTCGTCGGCGAGATCGGCGCCGATGCACTCCGGACGACTCGGATCAACAAGGGCTTTCTCGGGGCACGCGGCTTGAGCCTCGAGCGTGGCCTGATGGATCTCAATCCAGAGGAGGTACGGATCAAGCAGGAGATGGCAGACGCCTGCGAGCGTGTGATCGGGATCCTCGACGGCACAAAGTGGCATCGGAGCGCGCTTCTCTCGTTCGTGCCTTCCGCTCAGGTCCACAGCATCGTCACGGATTCGAGTGCGCCCGTCGAGGAGACAGACGCGTGGCGCGCCAAGGGCGTCGAGGTTCACATCGCCGATATCGGCTCACCCGATTGGCCCCCGGTGCGCCCGCGCGATCTGCGGCGTGTGGCGCCCCTCGACGAGGACGCGAGCGGATGACCACGATGGTTGCGGCGGACCTGGGTGCGCAGAGCGGACGAGTCGCGCTCGGGCGCTTCGACGGAGAACGGCTCGAGATCACCGAGGTCCATCGGTTCCCGAATGTGCCCGTCAGCACGCGGGGGACACTCTCGTGGGACATCCTCCGGCTCTACCAAGACGTTCTCACCGGGCTCCGTGCGGCCGGCCGCGAAGGTGGCCGTGTCGACTCGGTGGCTGTCGACTCCTGGGCCGTCGACTTCGGGCTGCTCGACAGCTCGGGGCGTCTGCTCGGGAACCCGGTGCACTATCGGGACGCACGCCGGTCGGCGGCGGCGGAGCGGGTCTTCGCTCGGATCCCCCGGCGCGAGCTCTACGAGCGCACGGGGATCCAGCTGTTGCCGATCAACACGGTCTTCGAACTCGCCGGGATGGCAGCCGAAAATGACCCGATCCTCGCCGCGGCCGAGACGCTGCTTCTGATCCCCGACCTCCTGCACTACTGGCTTTGCGGCTCCCGGGTCGCGGAACGCACGAACGCAACGACGACGCAGTGCTTCGACCCGCGCGCGGATGGGTGGGCCGCCGATCTGCTCGAACGTCTCGACATTCCGGCGCGTGTGTTGCCCCAGATCGTCCCGCCGGGGACGGCGCTCGGTCCTCTCACTCCCGACGTCGCCGAGGATGTCCAACTCGACGGCGCCACAGTCGTCGCCGTGGGGACCCACGACACCGCTTCGGCGGTTGCGGCCATCCCGTTCCGGCAGCCCGGCTCGGCATACATCAGCGCCGGCACCTGGTCGCTCGTCGGCGTCGAGGTCGACAGCCCGATCATCGACGACCGCACGTATGCGGCGAACCTGACGAACGAAGGCGGTGTTGGCGGCACTGTGCGACTTCTCAAGAACGTGGCGGGGCTCTGGCTCCTCCACGAATGTCGGCGTGCCTGGGCCCTCGAGGGGCGCGACGCCACCTTCGCCGAGCTCGTGGCCGAGTCCTCGGAGGCGCCACAGCTGAGCGCTCTGATCGATCCGGATGACGAACGCTTTGCCGAGCCCGGGTCGATGCCGGAGAAGGTGGCCGCGTTTTGCGTGGCCACTCGCCAACCCGTTCCGGAGAGCCCAGGCGCGATCACCCGTTGCGTGCTCGAAAGCCTTGCGCTCAAGCATGCGCAGGCGATCGAGGCGCTGGCAGAGGCGACCGGAGTAGTGCCACCCGAGATTCATGTCGTCGGGGGCGGAGCGCGGAACGAGCTGCTCTGCGCGTGGACTTCCGAAGCGACAGGTCTCCCCGTCCTCGCAGGCCCGGAAGAGGCCACCCAGATCGGCAATCTCCTCGTCCAGGCGATCGCGCTCGGAGAGCTTTCGTCGCTTCAGGAGGCTCGCGAGGTCGTGCGGGCCTCGACTGAACCGGTCAGCTATCAGCCCTCGGGCTCGTCGATCTGGCGGGAGGCGCGAGAGCGCTTCGGAGAGCTGACCACTGCCTCGCCTTCGCAGGTCGGGGTGAGCGCGTGACCGAGACGGCGGGGATCCTGCACGGCGTTTCGATTCCCACCGACCTGTGGGACGGCGCCTCGGTGCCCTCCGACGAGCTCGAGGCGCTCGCGTATCGCTCGAACCTCCTCGGGGCCGATCGGTCGATCGCCAACCAGGGTGGCGGCAATACGTCCGCGAAGGCGACGGTCGACGATCACGCCGGGCGGGCTACGCGCGTTCTCTGGGTGAAGGGCTCGGGGACCGACCTCGCGACGATCACGCCGTCCGGTTTCGCAGCACTACGGCTCGATGATCTCCTGCCGCTCCGCGCCCGATCCGAGATGGCGGACGCGGAGATGGTCGACTATCTCCTGCGGTCCGCGTTCGGCCCCGATCAGCCGCGACCGTCGATCGAGACCCTGCTCCATGCCTTCGTGCCGGCAGCACATGTCGATCACTCGCACCCCGATGCGATCATCGCGCTGACGTCGTCACCCGACGGCCGACGCCTCGCCGAGGAGACTTTCGGAGACGAGGCGGTCTGGCTCGACTACGAGCGGCCGGGCTTCGCAATGTCGCGCCGGATCGCCGAGTTGCTGGAAGCGCAACCGGCAGCACGAGCCGTGCTACTCGCGAAGCACGGCCTCGTCACCTGGGGCGAGACAGGTGAGGAGAGCTATCGAAGCACGATCGACTTCGTCTCCCGCGCGGCGAAGGCGATCGACAGAGCAGCCGCCGGCAGGTTCGGAATGGGCGGCTCGGACGTCGCGGTGCTCGGGGATGACGACGTGGCGACCCTCCTCCAGACGTCGCTCCCCGCGCTCCGCGGCGCCCTTCTCACCGATACCGACGGAGTGATCCTCGAGGTCGATCGCAGCCCCGAGGCGGTCGCCTTCGCCTCGTCGATCCGAGCCCCGGAAGTGAGTCAGATCGGCGCGCCGTGCCCCGACCATCTGATCAACACGAAGCACAAGCCGCTCGTCGTCGACTTCGATCCAGCCGCCGATGGCGCCGAGCGACTGGCACAGGCGTTCAGGGAGGGGGTCGCCGAGTACGCGGAGTGGTACAGAGGCTATTTCGCGCGCAACCAGAACGAGGAAAGCAAGCCGTTTCCGATCGACCCGGCCGGCCCGCGCGTCGTTCTGGTGCCCGGAGTCGGAGTGATCACGAGCGGTGCCGACTCGGGGCGGGCACGCACTGCGCGGGATCTCTATCACCGGGCCATCGCGGTGCAGGACGCCGCCGAAGGCATCGGTGGCTTCACGTCTCTCACGGAGGCCGAGGCGTTCGCCATCGAGTACTGGCCGCTCGAGCGCTACAAGCTCGCGCAGGCACCCCCGCGGGGCGAGCTCGCGGGTCGGATCGCTCTGATCACCGGCGGTGCGAGTGGCATCGGGCGAGCGACCGCGCGGCTGCTCGCCTCGCGGGGAGCCCACGTCGTCGTTGCCGACCTGAACGCCGACGGCGCCGAGGCAGTCGCCGCGGAAATCGCCGCTACGTATGGCTCACGTCGTTCGCTGGCCCTGCCTCTCGATGTAACAGACGAAGCAGCGGTGCTGGACATGCTCCGACAGACCGTCCTCAGTTTCGGCGGACTCGACATTCTCGTCGCGTCGGCAGGGCTCGCGACGAGCGCTCCGGTCGTCGAAACGACGCTCCGTGAATGGGACCTCAACCACGCGGTTCTTGCGCGAGGGACGTTCCTCACTGCGCGCGAGGCGTTCCGCGTCCTGCTCGAGCAAGGCACCGGTGGCTCTATCGTGGTCGTCGCGTCGAAGAATGCCCTTGTCGCCGGCGCGAACGCCGCCGCCTACTCCTCCGCGAAGGCCGCAGCGCTCCACCTCGCCCGCTGCCTGGCCGAGGAAGGAGGCGCACACGGCATCCGTGTGAACACTGTCAATCCCGACGCGGTCATCGCGGACTCGGGCATCTGGTCGTCGGACTGGAAGGCCGAGCGGGCGAGCACGTATGGCGTCAGCGAGGATGACCTCCCTACCTACTACCGCGGTCGAACCCGGCTCGGCGTCAACGTCTACCCCGAGGATGTCGCCGAGGCGATCGCCTTCTTCGCTGGGCCGCGCTCCAACAAGTCCACCGGAAATGTCGTCAACGTCGATGGCGGGGTCACCGCTGCGTACCCGCGATGAGCGATCAGTGTCGGTTTGTCGGTACGACCTGCCGCCCGGTCGGCTGCAATGAAAGGAGGGTTACAGATCAACAGTGACGTTGTGTAAGCCTCGCTCCGGTCCACCCGGGCAGACACCGGGCCGACGCCGGCGCTCTCAAGCGGAATCTCAGTACGGGTCATGTTTCGTTCCACATCGAAAGGATCCAGATATGCGTTTCACATCGTTCCGCTCCAAGCGGATCATGATGGTCACAGGGCTCGTCGCGTTGGCTGCGACGGTCGTGATGGTCGTTGCAGCAAGCGCCGCGACACCTCTGAAGAAGGGCCAGACGGTCTACTTCATCCCCAAGGACACCCTCAACCCCTACGAGGTCATCGCCGACAACGGCGGCAAGATTGCCCTCACGCAGATCGGCAACAAGCAGGTCGTCTCATCCGGCACGGCGGACACGGCGGCTGCGCAGTTGCCTTCGGTCCAGACTGCGATCCAGTCCGGCGCGAACGCGATCGTCATCGCCGGTAACGATCCAGTGGCACTCTGCCCGCAGCTGAAGAAGGCAATGGCGAAGGGTATCGCCGTCGTCTCGTTCGACTCCGATGTCGCCTGTCGACAGCTGTTCATCAACCAGGCGAATACCGAGACGATCGGCCGCAGTCAGATGGCACTGATGGCGAAGGAGATGGGCTACAAGGGCGAGTACGCGATCCTCTCCGCAGCTTCCACCGCGGCGAACCAGAACTCCTGGATCAAGTTCATGAACCTCGAGGCCAAGCTTCCGAAGTACAAGAACATGAAGCTCGTCAAGATCTACTACGGCGACGACAACCCCGCCAAGTCGCTGCAGGCAACGCAGAGCATGATCCAGGCCTACCCGAACCTGAAGGGGATCATCTCCCCGACGACGGTCGGCATCTCGACGGCCGCGCAGTATCTGTCCACCTCGAAGTACAAGGGCAAGATTCACCTGATCGGCCTCGGTCTGCCGAGCCAGATGAAGAAATACGTCCTTGACGGAACCGTCAAGGAGTTCGCCCTGTGGAACCCGGAGGACCTCGGCTACCTGGCTGCCTATGCGGCCTCGTCGATTTCGTCCGGTCTGATCAAGGGCAAGGTCGGCGAGACGTTCACAGCCGGCAAGCTCGGGAAGTACACGATTATCAAGGCTGCGGGTGGCCCGCAGGTCATTCTTGGACCGCCGTACGTCTTCAACAAGAGCAACGTCGCGAAGTTCAAGTTCTAGGAGCCTTCGCAGGAGGAGGGCGCCGCGATCTGGCGGCGCCCTCCTCCGTTTTACGAAGCCGTCTATGACCCAGCGAATCTGCTTTCAACTCCAGGTGCGACCGGAGCTGGTACCCGAGTACAGGGAGCGGCATGCCGCCGTCTGGCCCGAGATGCGAGAGGCCCTCGCGGCAACGGGCTGGCACAACTACTCGCTCTTCATCACGACCTCCGGAGCGGTGATCGGGTATCTCGAGTGCGAGGACTTCGATGCAGCTCGCGCCGCGATGGAGAAGACAGAGGTGAACGCACGGTGGCAAAGTGAGATGCTGCGATTCTTCGAAGGGCTGGACGGAAAGCGACCAGATGAGGGCCTGACGCTGCTGGACGAGATCTTTCACCTTGACTGAGCTTCCGGCAGCCGGCGGTCCGGCACCCGGATCGACTGCGGCCAGCAGCCCGCTCCTCGTCGTCGACCACGCTCAGAAGAGCTTCGGTGCGGTGCGCGCGCTCATCGACGGCTCGATCGAGTTGTATGCGGGTGAGGCGCACGCGCTTGTCGGCGAGAACGGCGCCGGCAAGTCCACCGTCGTCAAGATCCTCGCGGGAGTCCACCGCCCGGACAGCGGCAGACTCCTTCTGGACGGCATCGAGGTCGGGTTCGACAACACCGCCCAGTCGCGGGCCGCAGGCATCGCTGTCATCTTCCAGGAGCCGACGCTCTTCCCCGACCTCAGCGTGGCCGAGAACATCTTCGTCGGCTCGCAGCCCCTCCGCAGCGGCCGTCGGATCGACCGACGGCGCATGCGCAGGGACGCCGTCGCCCTCTTCGACGAGCTCGGCGTGAAGCTCGATCCGGATCGCTCGGCGCGCGGGCTCTCGATCGCCGATCAGCAGATCGTCGAGATTGCGAAGGCGCTGTCCACTGATGCCCGCGTGATCGTGATGGACGAGCCGACCGCTGCGCTGACCCTGTCCGAGGTCGACCGGTTGTTCCGGGTCGTCGAGACGCTCAGGGCGGCCGGAGCAGCCGTTCTCTTCGTGTCGCACCGGCTCGAGGAGGTCTTCGCGCTGTGTCAACGCGTCACCGTGATGCGCGACGGCAGCCATGTCTTGACGAAGCCGATCGAGGAGATGACGACCCAGTCGATCATCCACGCGATGGTGGGCCGCGATCTCGATGCGCTGTTCCCCAAGGTCGATACCGAGCGGGGCGAGGTGGTGCTGAAGGTCGACCGCCTTACCCGCGAGGGAGTCTTCTTCGACGTCTCGTTCGAGGTGCACCGTGGCGAGATCGTCGCACTCGCGGGGCTCGTCGGGGCGGGCCGGAGCGAGGTCGCCCGGGTGATCTTCGGCATCGACAAGTCAGACGCCGGATCCGTCGAGATCAACGGCGTGAAGCTTCGCGGTAGCTCACCGACGGCCGCGATGGCGGCCGGCGTCGGTCTCGTGCCCGAGGACCGACGGCAGCAGGGACTGATCATGGACCTCTCGATCGAGCGGAACGTCGCGCTCGCCTCCCTCGGCCGCGTGCGGCGGTGGCTGCTGATCCCGTTCGGCAGCGAGCGGCGGTTCGCGCTCGACTGGGCGACGAGGCTGCAGCTCAAGTACGGACGGATGTCGAATGCCGTCTCGACTCTCTCCGGCGGGAACCAGCAGAAGGTCGTGCTCGCCAAGTGGCTGGCCCGCGAGCCCTCGGTGCTCATCGTCGACGAGCCCACGCGCGGCATCGATATCGGAACCAAGGCCGAAGTCCATCGCCTGCTTTCCGATCTTGCTGCGAACGGTGTGGCGGTCCTGATGATCTCCTCGGAGCTGCCAGAGGTGCTCGGGATGGCTGATCGCGTGATCGTGCTCTACGAGGGCTGTGTCACGGCAGAGTTCACGCGGGCGGAGGCGGGCGAGCATGTGATCATGCAAGCCGCAACCGGGCTCGTCGGTGGGGTCGCCGCATGAGCGTCGCCGCCAGTCCTCCCGGGAAAGCTGTGCCGGACAACGTTTCCAGGCGGCCACGGACGCACCACGTCGCCGAGCTCATCTTCCGCTTCCGTGAGCTCGGCATCATTCTCGCGCTACTCATCGTGATCGGCGTCACGGCCGCCTTCAACTACCGCTTCGTCGAGACGACGAGCCTGCAGCAGCTCCTCTCGGGCGCCTCGATCATCATCCTGCTCGCGATCGGCGAGACCCTCGTCATCATCACCCGCAACGTCGACCTGTCTATCGGTTCCGTCCTCGGGCTCTCGGCCTATATGGCGGGCTATCTCTTCGTTCACCACCCCACGGTGCCGCTGCCGCTCGTGTTCCTCGCCGGCCTCGGGCTCGGCCTCGTGTGTGGCATCGTCAACGGCGCGATCGTCACCGTCGCCCGCGTTCCGAGCCTCGTCGTCACGCTCGGGACGCTCTACATCATTCGTGGCATCGACGCGACGTGGTCGGGCGGAAAGCAGGTCAACGCCTTCGATCTTCCCGATTCGTTCATCAAGATCGGGTACGGGACGATTGCGGGGGTTCCGTATCTCGGCCTGATCGCAATCGTCGCCGTCGCGATCGCGACGTATGCGATGCGAATGTTCCGCGCCGGCCGCGACTTCTACGCGATCGGATCGAACCCCGAGGCCGCCGGGCTCGCCGGGATCCCCTCGGGCAGGCGAGTGTTCACGACCTTCGCGCTGAGCGGCGGCATCGCCGGTGTGGCGGGAGTTCTCTGGCTGGCCCGATTCGGCTCCGTCGACTCGACTGCCGGCTCGGGATACGAGTTCCTCGTCATCGCAGCCGTCGTCGTCGGCGGGGTCGCAATCTTCGGCGGCAGTGGGACGGTCGTTGGAGCCGCCCTTGGGGCACTGCTGCTCAACACGATCGACAGCGCGCTCGTCGTCGTGCGCATTTCGTCGTTCTGGTCGCAGGCCGTTCAGGGTGCCCTGTTGCTCGCCGCGATCACGTTCGACCGCATCCTCGCCCTCCGTCTCGCCCCTTCACTCCGAACCCGAAGGAGACCAGGTGACCGCTGACCAGACACCGCCCGAGGCGACGGCAGAGGCGCCGAGCGGCGAGCGCGGCTTGCACGCGCTGCTGGCGCCGCTCGTTCGGTGGGAGAGCGCGCTCGTCATTCTTCTCATCGCCACGCTGATCATGGGCTCGCAACTGTCTGCTGCGTTCATGCAGCCGGTCAATTTCTTCTACATGGGCCTGAACTTCGGAGAGGTCGCGATCATGGCGCTGCCGCTCGCCCTGATCGTGATCACCGGCGAGATCGATCTCTCCGTCGCCTCGATCCTCGGGCTCTCGGGTGCCGTGCTGGCAGTCCTCTATTCGCACGGCTGGCCGATCTTCGTGGCCATGGGGGCGGCGCTCGTGGTCGGCGCTGTCGCAGGAGCGTTCAACGGTGTCCTCGTCACGCGCGTCGGCTTGCCGTCGCTCGCGGTGACGATCGGCACCCTCACGCTCTACCGCGGAATTGCCCAGATTCTCATCCCCGACACGACGATCGGCGGCTTCCCGGATCGGCTCACCAGCATCGGCCTCGACCCGATCCCGCACACGCAGCTGCCCTACTCGGTCGCGTTCTTCCTCGTGCTCACGGTGATCGTCGGGGTCATGCTGCACGCGACACCGCTCGGACGCTCGATCTTCGCGATGGGCGCCAATCAGGAGGCAGCGTTCTTCGCAGGCATTCGCGTGAAACGCATCAAGATGGCGCTCTTCGTCTTCTCCGGTGTCGTCTGCGCGTTCGCGGGAATCCTCTGGACCCTCCGGTTTGCCTCCGCACGGTTCGACGCAGGGACGGGCATGGAGCTCAACGTCGTTACGGTCGTCCTGCTCGGAGGAATCTCGATCTTCGGCGGCCGCGGCACGATCCTCGGCGTCGTTCTCGCAGTCTGCGTCGTCGCAGCGCTCCAGAGCGCACTCACGCTCGCCCTCGTCTCGCCGCAGACCCAGAACATCGTCACCGGAGTGCTGCTGCTCGTCAGCGTGATCGTCCCGAACATCACGGGGATGATCCGGCGGGCGCGCGAGCGGATCCAGAGCATCCGCGCTCGAAGGCTCAGAGAGGCCGACGGTAGGCTCGCGGCACGGGAGGGAAGCGCATGACCTCCGCCGCTCGAACCGCGAGCGCAGCACGGCCCGCTCCCAGGGTCGGGGTGATGGGGATAGGGCTCGCCGCCTACTGGCCGCAGTTCGAGGGCCTGCAGACGAGGCTCACCGGCTACCAGGCAGAGCTGGAGCAGACGCTCGCCGGCCTCGGCGCCGACGTCGTCTCGGCCGGCCTCGTCGACACGCCCGAGGGAGCCCGTGCCGCAGGGGAACAGCTCGCGGCGGCTCGCATCGAGCTGCTCATGATCTACACGGCGACGTACGCGACCTCCTCGCAGGTGCTGCCGGCGGTGCAGGCGGCGAAGGCGCCGGTCGTGATCCTGAATCTCCAACCGACGAGGACTGTCGACTACGAGGCCATGACGACCGCGGAGTGGCTTGCGAACTGCTCGGCCTGCTGCGTGCCCGAGCTCGCCGGCGCATTCACCCGCGCGCGCATTCCTTATCGAACCGTGACGGGAACACTCGTTGCCGGCGATCCGGCCTGGGACAAGATCGGTGACTGGATCGTGGCGTCGGCCACCGCGTCGGGCCTCCGCACCGCGCGTCTCGGATTCCTGGGTCACAACTACCCGGGCATGCTCGACATGTACTCCGACTTCGCGCAGGTGCACGGCCTGCTCGGCTCCCACGTCGAGGTGCTCGAGATCGACGACCTCGTGCAGCGTGTCGAGAACGCGACCGGGCCGGAGATCGACGACAAGGGCGAGGAGATCCGCGCGATGTTCGACCTCGTCGACCCCGGCGACGATCCCGTCGCCGCTGCGATCACGCCAGAGAGCTTCGAGTGGTCCGCTCGGGTTTCCGTCGGGCTCGACCGGCTGGTCGACGACTTCGCTTTGAACGGACTGAGCTACTACTACCGCGGACTCGACGGGAACGTGAGCGAGCGCGTCGGCGCCGGGCTGATCGTCGGGAACTCGTTGCTCACTGCGCGAGGCATTCCGACAGCGGGCGAGGGAGACCTGAAGACCAACGTGGCGATGTTCGTGCTCGACCGTCTCGGCGCCGGCGGCTCGTTCACCGAGTTCTACGGCCTGGACTTCGACGACGGCTTCATCCTCATGGGGCACGACGGCCCGGGGCACGTTGCGATCGCGGACGGTCGACCTGTCGTGCGGGCGCTGAAGCTCTACCACGGCAAGTCCGGTGCGGGCCTGTCGGTCGAGTTCAAGGTCAAGCTCGGCCCGGTCACGATTCTCGGCTTCTCACAGACCGCCGACGGGCGATTGAAGCTGATCGCGGCTGAGGGTGAGTCGATCGGCGGCCCGACGTTCCGGATCGGCAACACGAACTCACGGATCCGATTCGCCAGTGGGCCGGCAGACTTCATGGACGCGTGGTGTGCCGTCGGGCCGACGCACCACGTCGCGCTCGGCCTCGGCCACCAGGTGCGGCGGATCGCGATGGTGGCCGATCTGCTCGGCCTGGAGCTGGACGTTCTCGAGTGACCGTTCGCTTCCTTGGACCGGACACCGACGCGTACGTTGCGAGCGTCGAGCGTCATGCCGGCGAGTTCGTGGCCGAGACAGGCATCGCGCTCGAGATCGAGATCGTTCCGAGCGACCTCTACTTCTCGAACCAGATCCATCACCTCCTGGACGGCGAGCGGCCGGCCGCCGTGTACATGTCTGGCCCGGTTCTCGTCTGGGAGCACCTCGCGGCAGGCTTCGTCCAGCCTTTGGACGAGTTCCTGGAGCGTGCAAGTGATGCATATGACGCAGCGGACTTCTCAGAGCGGCTGATCTCGTGCAACCGGTGGAGCGGCCGCTTCGGCGACGCGCTTGGGCAAGGGCCGCTGCTCGAGATCCCCGTCAATTGCGAGTCGTACAACCTCGCGTACTTGCCCTCGGTGTTCGAGCAGGCCGGTCTCGAGGTACCGACGACCTGGGAACAGTACTTCGCTACGTCCGGCGCGATCGTTGAGCACACGGATGGGAGAGTCCGTGGGTTCGGGCAGCGCGGTACCACGGCGTGGCACACGATGTACACCGGGTTCGCGACGCAGTTCTGGTCGTACGGTGCCTCGGACTTCAGCGAGGGCCGCTCCGCGCTCGCATCGCCCGAGTCGTTCAGCGCGACCTCCGACTTCATCGCTGCGTTGCGCGCCGCCGGCCCGTCGAACTGGCCCGAGCAGCGCTGGTACGAGCTCGCTCTCGATTTCGCCAACGGCCGCTACGGCATGCTCGTCGACTCGGATCACTACGTCGCGTACTTCGAAGACGCGACACTGTCGCGGCACGCGGGCGAGATCGGCTACGCGTTGCCGCCTCTCGGCCCCGGCGGAGAGCGTCACCCGAACCTGTGGACATGGTCTGTCGTCATGAACAGCCGCTCGGGCAACAACGAGGAGGCCTGGCGGTTCATCGAGTGGGCGACCGGGAAGGCGTTCTTGCTTCGTTCGGCCTTCGAGGGCAACATGAACCCGACGCGCACGAGCATCTGGAACGACGAGAGCTTCCGCGCGCACACCGCTCCGTGGGGCGCGTTCTACGACGTCGCGCGGACGCTCGTCGAGCGCGACGCATCCGTTCTCGTGACGCCGGCCTCGAATTATCGCGCGGTCGCGAATCGCTGGGTCGAGGCACTCCTCGATATCTACGGCGCTCGCGTCGAGATCGCGGAAGCGCTCGAGCTGGCGGCCGCGGCGATCGATGACCTCGTGGCCAGGTGAGCGATTCGAAGACCGCGGGACGTTGCTGCAGCGACTGAGGCCGAGACACGTGGCGTCGTCTCCGAACCGCTCCACAGCAATCTCCCAGGCGGCTCTCAGAAACCCCTGGCACTCTACAACCGATGGCCGAGACAGCAGCCCTTTCGTCGAGCGTCGCCCGGGTGCTCGTCGTCGACGACGAGCCCTCGATCACGGACGCGGTCGCGACCGCTTTGCGCTACGAAGGATTCGAGACGATGGAGGTCGGAGCGGGTCGCGCGGCCGAGCGCGCGATCGACGAATTCCGGCCGGACCTGATCGTCCTCGACGTGATGCTGCCCGACCTCGACGGCTTCGCCATCGCCCGACGATTGCGTGACGGCAATCACCGCGTGCCCGTCATCTTCCTGACTGCGAAGGATGCGACCGAGGACAAGGTTGCCGGCCTCGCGCTGGCGGACGACTACGTGACGAAGCCGTTCAGCCTCGCAGAGATCGTGGCGCGCGTGCAGTCGGTGCTGAGACGAACACGCGGCGACACCGATGGAGCGATGCGGTTTGCCGACCTGTCGCTCGACGAGGAGACGCGCGAGGTGCGGCGTGGAGATGAGCCGATCGAGCTGACCCGCACAGAGTTCGAGCTGCTCCGGTTCCTGATGCTGAACCCGCGGCGCGTGCTGACGAAGCGGCAGATCCTGGACAACGTGTGGCACTACGACTTCGGCGGCGACGCGAACGTCGTCGAGACCTACATCAGCTATCTGCGCAAGAAACTCGATCCGCTCGGCCCACCGCTGATCCAGACCGTACGACTCGTGGGCTACGCGCTCCGCGAGGCCTAGCCGCGTGTCCCTGAGGGCGCGGCTGCTGACGGTGCTCGTGTCGCTTGCGGCGGTCGGGCTCATCGTTGCTGCGGTCGTGACCTATGCGTCGCTCCGCTCGTTTCTCGTCGATCGGGTCGACCATACGGTGAGCGGTAACGCGACGGCACTCGCACGGTCGCTCGAGGTTCGCGGCCATCTCGAACCGAGTGACGTCGACGGCCTCGGGGCGTCGATTCCCGGTGTCTACATTGGCCTCGCCGTCTCCGGCCAGCCACTCCGCTGGGCACCCGTGGGCGTGCGTCCCGGTGAGACTCCGCTGCCGCAACCCCGTCTCTCGTCGGGCAAGGCGACCTCGGCTGCCGGGGGTGCGGACCCGTTCACCGTGGCAGCGGTATCTGGCGACACGCGGTACAGGGTCCAGCTCGAGCGGCTTCGCGGCGGGCAGACGCTCGTCGTTGCGGCACCGCTGAGGGACGTCGCCGACACGTTGCACCAGCTGCTCGTCGTAGAACTCGTCGTCGCCCTGTCAGTTCTGGTCGCGATCCTGCTTGCGGGGCTCTGGCTGGTGCGCGTTGGCCTCCGCCCACTCGGCCGGATCGAGCAGACAGCGGCCGCAATCGCCGGTGGAGACCTCTCGCAGCGAGTCGAGAACGACGACCCGCGGACCGAGGTCGGTCGTCTCGGTGGTGCGCTGAACACGATGCTCGGTCAGATCGAGGAGGCCTTCGACGAGCGCACCGCCTCGGAGCAGCGGCTGCGCAGGTTCGTCGCGGACGCATCGCACGAGCTGCGCACGCCGCTCGCCGCGGTGCGCGCGTACGCTGAGCTGTTCGACCGCGGCGCCCGAGAGCGGCCCGACGACCTCGAGCGCGCGATGACGGGCATCCAGCGGGAGTCGCGTCGGATGGGCCTCCTCGTCGACGACCTCTTGCTTCTCGCCCGCCTCGACCAGGGGCGGCCGCTCGAGCGTGAGCCGGTCGAGTTGGGTGCGATCGCAACGGATGCAGTGGAGGCGGCGAGGACGCTCGATCCGGGGCGTGAGATCGTGCTCGACGCGCCGGAGCCCGTCGAGGTTGTCGGGGATCGTGAGCGACTGCGGCAGGTTCTCGACAACCTGCTTGCGAACGTCCGTGCCCACACGCCGGCCGGTTCCGCTGCAGCTGTGCGCGTGCTCGCCGAAGGAGACCAGGCCGTGATCGAGGTAGCCGACACGGGGCCGGGTCTCTCTGACCTGCAGCTCGGGCACGCATTCGAGCGCTTCTACCGCGGCGACGCCTCCCGCTCGCGTGATGCCGGCGGCGCAGGTCTCGGTCTTGCAATCACGGCCGCGATAGCCGAGTCGCACGGCGGCTCGGCGGCGGTCGTGAACGAGGGTCGTGACGGTGGTCAGGGCCTCACGGTGCGGATCACGATCCCGCTGTCGGCTCCCGTGGAGGAATGGCCGTATCCCGTCGATGTCGTCGCGCCGGTAGCCGGCGGCTCGTAGGTGTCCTACCCACGGACGTTGTGAACGCGGCTGATGGGGGGTTGTCCTTTGAGGGCGCTGTGGGGCCGCGTGTGGTTGTAGTGGTGGAGCCAGTGTGGCAGGGCGGCCTGGCGGGCGTTGTGTGAGGTGTAGATGAGTCCGTAGGCCCATTCGCGTCCCATTGTTTGGTGGAAGCGTTCGACCTTGCCGTTGGTCTGGGGCCTGTAGGGCCGTGTGCGTTTGTGGCTGGTCTCGCGGTCGTTGAGGAGGTCACGGAGGCGGTGGCTTTTGGTGTAGCACCAGGCGTTGTCGGTAAGGAGCCGTTTGACGCTGATCCCGTGTGTTTTGTAGAAGGCGAGGGCGCGTTCGACGAAGCCGACGACGGTGGGGGCGCGGTCGTCGTCGTGGATCTCTGCGTAGGCGAGGCGGGAGTGGTCATCGACGATCGCGTGGACGTAGTCGTAGCCGACCTTCGCTTTCTTGTTCGCGTGCGGCCGGACGGTGATCCCTGTTAGCCGGTGGCGGCCCGGCTCGTCGAAACGGGCGTAGGTACTGACGTCCATGTGCAGCAGGTCGCCGGGGCAGGGCCACTCGTACCGGTTGGCCGGCTGCCGCTCCTCGCGGGGCGCCCGCGAGATCCCGTGGCGGTGGAGGACCTTCCAGACCGTCGAGTGCGGGAACCCCGTCTCGCCGGCAACGAGCCTCGGCCCCCAACCCGTCCTCAGACGGCAGTCACAGATCCGCTGCTCCAGGTCGGGAGCAAGACGCCTCGGGCTCCGCCTCGGCCGGCTCGAGCGATCAAACAAACACGACAGGCTGGCCCGCTCAACATCCGTCGCTGACCGCCACCGCTGCCACCAGCGGTGCGCCGTCGCCGGCGAAACCCGGAAAGCAACAGCAGCCTGCCGACTCGAACAACCCGCAGCGACCGCGAGCACGAGCTCACGACGACGAGCGAGTCCGAGCCTCGCGTTACGGTGAATCCACATCTGGTCCTCCTTCTGGCCAAACGTCGTCGCAGACGCACAGCCTCGAAGGAGGACCGGATGAACCCCTAACCGTTCACAACGTCCGTAAGCACGACACGTAGGGGCGATGTGAAGCGTCGCCCTCCCGGTCGCTACCCGGTGCGCGTTGAATCCGCGATCGCCGGGGAGTCCCTACAATGCGGGCGCGCCGACGTAGCTCAGCTGGTAGAGCACTTCACTCGTAATGAAGGGGTCCGCGGTTCGAGTCCGCGCGTCGGCTCTCTACGAAATCCCCGCTCAGGCGGGGTTTCTTCTTTCCCCAGAAGGGTTGTGAACGGATGGTTTGGCCTCAGTTGCGTACAATGTGCGTACGAGAGGTTTGGTCGGCGTGCGCGATGCGGACACCTTCTGGCGCGCTTCGCCGATCTCCGTCTCGGCCTTGATGGCCTTCTTCCCGCGCCACTCCTCGATGACGTGGGTGTACGTGCCGACGAGCGTCTCCAGGCCGTGCCCCAGCTGTCCCGCGACCTCGGCGGGGTTGATCCATTCGTGGAAGAGCAGTGAGGCGAAGGAGTGCCGAAGGTCGTATGGGCGCGTTGCTTTCAGCCCCACAGCAGCCGTGCTCACTTGGAACCGCCGACGTCGCCAATTGCGGTAATCGGTGTCGCGCCAAGGCTCCCCGTCAAACCGGGGGAAGAGGAGGGAACCTGACTCCGGGTCGCCCGCCACCTTCTTCCACGCGGCGAGGTCTTCACCCAGCGGAGCCAGGAGTCTCACGGTGCGGTTCGCGCGAGTCTTCGTGCTCTTCTCGCTCCCGAGGCTGATCGCCTTCTCCACCACGATGGTCTTCTCACCAATGTCGGCTCAGCGGAGCGCGAGAGCCTCGCCCGGCCGAAGCCCGCTGCGCCATTAGCTCAAGGCGGCCGCCCCGGCGGTGTCTTGCGGAGGGTGTTCGTCGTCGTCGGGGGCGGAGCGGGCGTGGTTGGGTAGGCGCCGTACCCAGACGAGCGTGACGAGCGCAAAGAGGGCGAGGAATCCCAGCGCGGCGCGGAGTGCCTGGAGCTGCGAGTCGGAGTAGACGGCGACGAGCTCGGCCGTCTGGCGTGGCGGCACGCCTGCGTCCTTTGCTGCCTGTTCGACCTGGTCGGTTGAGACGAAGTTGGCGTTCTTCTCGGAGGCAGCGACCACCTGTTGCTTGACGCGGTCGGTCAGGTTCGGGCTCGCTTTCACTTCGTTCGAGAAGTTCGTGGCCAGGGAGGCGATCAGGATCGAGCCGACGAGCGCGACGCCGAGAGAAGCGCCGAGGTTGAGCGAGGTGCCCTGAAGCCCGCCGGCTTCGCCGCCGCGGGAGGGATCGACCGAGGACATGATCACGTTGCCGACCTGGGAGGCGAGCAGCCCGAGGCCTGCTCCGAGTAGCGCCAGCCCGATCCCGAAGCCCCAGCTGTTGAGCTCGGGGCCGATGAAGTGGAGCAGGAGCGCTTCGCCGACGAGCATCGCGGCGACGCCGCGCTGGACGATCCGTTTCGGTGAGTAGCGGCCTGTGATCGCGGAGCCTGCGATCGCGAAGACGAACATCGCGACCGACATCGGCAGGATCGTCTTGCCGGTCTTGAGGGCGTCGAAGCCGAGCACGGTCTGCAGGTAGAGCGGGATCACGAAGAAGGTGCCCTGGATGATGAACGCCTGGCACCACTGCACTACCAGCCCGGCCCGCATCCTCGGGATCTGCGGCAGCGCGAGGTCGAGCAGCGGCTCCTGGCCGCGCTCTTTGACCCGTTCCTCCTGGCGCACGAACAGCCAGAGCAGGACGGAGCCGATCGCGATCAGCCACAAGGTCGGCGACAGACCGAGCGGGGACACCGGGGCGGCGGCCTTCGCTGTCACCCATCCCCACTGGCTCGACTTCAGGACTCCGAACACGGCTGCGCCCAGTCCGGCCGCCGAGAGCACGGCGCCGCCGAGGTCGAGCTTGCTCTTGCGGCCGACCGTCGCCGGGAGCACCTTCAGGAACAGCATCAAGATCAACATCACGACCGTCTCGCCGGCGAACACGTAGCGCCAGGAGAGATTCGCCGTCACCCAGCCGCCGATGATCGGCCCCGCCGCCATCGAGGCGCCGCTGACACCGCCGAGGATGCCGTAGGCCATCGCGCGCTGCTTGCCCTGATAGGTCGCGGCCGTCAGAGCGGCGATCGCGGGGATTACGAGCACCGCGCCGAGACCCTCGACCAGCGACCAACCGATCAGGAGCACGCCCAGGTTCGGCGACAGCGCCGTCGTCAACGACCCGGCCCCGTACACGAGCCCGCCGATCCAGAACGCCCGCTTCGCGCCCCAGCGGTCGCCGATCTTGCCGCCGATCAGCATGAACGAGGCCATCACCAACGTGTACATCGTGATCGCGGTCTGCAGACCCACCACGGTCGTGTTCAGGTCAGCGACGACCTGCGTGATCGACACGTTCATCACCGTCGTGTCCAGCACCATCACGAACTGGGCCGTCGCCAGAATCGCGGCCACACCCCAACCGACCTTCTTCGCCACCGCCGGTGCCGACACGGCGCCAGCGCCGACCCCGGCGTCGCCCGCCGCTGCTGATGCGATCGCGTCAGGCACTCGCGCCCTCGCCGGTGGGCGTGGCTCCGGCATCGAGCTTGCCGGCTGCGACCTGGGCCCTGTAGGTCTTGGTGACCTCTCCGAGCACGATCTGGATCGTTGCAGCGACCGGAACGGCGATCAGCGCTCCGACGACGCCGAGCAGGGCGCCGAAGAGCGCGACCGAGATGATGATGAAGAACGCCGACAGCTTGACGGCCTTGCCCTGGATCGTCGGGGTGAGGACGCTGTTCTCGACCTGCTGGTAGATCAGCACGACCGCGAGCATGATCAGGCCCGCTGTCAGGCCTTCCTCGGCGAACAACGTGATCGAGAGGATGAAGCCGGCGATCGTGGCGCCGATGTTCGGGATCATGTCGAGGAAGCCGGCGAGCAGTCCCAGCGCGACCGCGTAGCTCGAGCCGAGCAGGTAGGCGGTCGTGCCCTGGACGGTGCCCGCGATCGTGGCGATGATCGCGACCCCGATCGCCCAGCGCGACACCATCGTGGTGACGCGATCCCAGAGCGGCAGCCACACCTCTTCCTGCCCCTTCGGGAGCACGCTCGCGAGTGCCGCTTTCAGCTCCGCGACCTCGCAGAGGAAGAAGAGGCAGATGAACGTGATCAGGAAGCCGTCGAGAGCCAGCGAGGCGATCGAGCCGGCGAACCCGACGAGCGCTCCGAGCGCGTCGGGAACCGAGTTCGAGACGCTCTGTGCCCCGGAGCTGGCGTTGTCGGCGGCGCCCGTGTTCTTGAGGAAGCCGAGCTCGCTCGAGTTCTTGAGCTGGTCGACCGTCTGTGGCAGGTCCTTGAGGAAGGACTGCATCCCTTCCAGGAGCGGCTTCAGGAGCACGAGCCCGAGCAGCGTCAGCACGATCAGGGCGCCGATCACGGTCACCGTCGCGGCCATCCCGCGTCCCAGTCGCGTCTTTCGCTCCACGAGCCGTGACGGGGCCTTCGAAGACGAGCCCGAGGAAGATCCCCACCACAACGACGACGAAGGTTTCGCGGATCGAGACGACGGCCCACGTCAGCAGAAAGAGCGCCACCGCCAGGAGCAGCGTCTTGAACGAGATCACGATCTGCTGGGGTCGGCCTACCATCGTGCCTGCGATCGTAGTGCCGCGGCCGGTCGTAACCTGGTCGGGGCGGTCTCGCTGGTTGGGCAGCAAGCAGCCGTCTTCATACTGCGGCACGCTCGCTTTGTTCGATGGTCTGCGTTGGTGCGAGTCGGTGCGGGACGTCTGGTAGGTCGGTGTAGGCGGTCTGGCCGAGGTCGGCGAGCCAGCGTACGAACTGGAGGTGGACGTTCTCGGCGCCGACGATCTGCTGCGCGGGCTGAGCCCACTCCGAGGGGCTGAGGATGAAGGGGTGGTTCTGGGTGCCGCCCATGCCGCCGTGTGAGCCGCAGAGCTCCTCGAACGCGGCGACCTCGTCAACTGCGGTCCAGTACGTGCTGTTGACCATGAGGTCCTGGCAGTGGGGGAAGGTGTCGGTCCGCTTCACGTGCAGGGCGGCGTTGGGGCCGAACGGGGCGAGTGGATCGTCTCTCTCGATGCGCTTCTCGTCCAGGTAGTTCGTCCCGTCGCGCCCGAGCACGACGGCGCCGTGGCTTTCGGATCGAATGAGCACGAAGCCGATACCGGGGTGGGTGCGCAGTGCCTCGACGAGGTCGGGGTAGCGGTCGTTGAGTTGCTCGAGTGTGGCCCGCCCTTCGATCTGTGGGAACGAGATCAGGCCGAGGCAGCCGGACGCCATCACGGTCACCTCGGGCGGCCCCTCCGCGCCTTTCTTCTCCCGGCGCTTGTGCTTGCGTCCCGACTCGTCCCGGGCGCCGCCGAGGCCGATGGTGCCGTCCTTCCCGGTCGAGCTTCTGGTGACGAGGCGCGTGATCGAGCCTGTGACGCCGGACGAGGACGCCCCTTCCGTGGCGGCAGCGTTCAGGTACCCCCAGCCTTCGTCGACGCCTCCCGGCACAAGCACCTCGTCGGCACCGCACTTCTCGGTCACGAGGTCGGCAAGGGAGAGCCCGTAGCGTTGCTTGAACGTTGCTCCTTGCGACTGGCCGTGATCGGCGAGGACGACGAGGCGGTAGGGCCGGGGTGCGTCCTCGGCCGCCCTGGCGAGGCGCGCGAACGCCTTGTCGATCTTCGCAAGCTCCCTCAGCGTCTCCGGCCGTTCGATCCCCGAGTGATGAGCGACCTCGTCGTAGCCGAGAAACATCGTGTAGATCGCCGGCCGGCCGCTGTAGAGATCCTGGATCGTGGACGCCACCTCCAACTCACGCTGGAGCACATTCGTGTAGGCGCGAAGCAGCGGGTACGGGAACCAGCCACGGTGCACCCGCGGCTCGATCTCGAGGCGCCGCTGCTGCGTCTGCTGCCAGATCTCCGCCACGATCTCCTTGATCACGAGGATGAAGGTGCGGGTGACGTCGTAGGGATTGGCGAAAAAGGCGAAGTAGTCCTCGCCGACGCGGCCTTCACGCTTCTCGCGCACGGTGCTCATCGTGATCATCGAATGAGGCGCATCACCCGAGACGAGGTTCGCCCTACTTGCCCCGTCTGCGTACAGGAGGCCCTTGCCGTTCGAGTGCCGCTTCTCGATCTCCCTCGCGTTCTTGGGGCTGTTCGAGACGAACGCTTCCTGCCTGTCCTTCTCCCACCAGCGGAAACCCGGCATGTCCCAGTTCGAGCCCTGCAAGATCCCCGACTGCATCGCCCCGGTCTGCGACGACCAGTCGCACTCCCACTCGGTCATCGTGTGGGAGCCGTTGCGCAGCCAGGCGGCCATCGTCGGTGCGCTTCCGTCCCGCATCGCCCGCACGAGCACATCGTGAGCAAGCCCATCGATCTCCAGAAACAAGACGCCCGGAATGTTGGTTGGCGCCGCTGTTTCCTTCGACTTTCGCGCGTGTCGCTTGATCACTTCGCGGTAGTAAAGGTCGTCGTCATCGATCCCCAGGAACAGCGTCACCGTGTTGTTGATCAGCGTCAGGCCGAGCGCGACGATGACCGCCGTCCAGAACCCGCTTATCTGCACGGAGTCGGCGAGGATGTCCGAGGCCAGCCAGACAAACACGCCGTTCAGGAGAAGTACGCCGAATCCAAGCGTGATCACGGTCAACGGCAGCGCTACCCGGATCAGTAGCGGCCAGACGAGCGCGTTCAGCAACCCGAGCACCGCCGCCAGAGCAAGGCCACTCCCCCAGCTCTCGATCGAGAAACCCTGCAGAATCCAGGCAAGCAGCATCAACGCCGCCGTGTTGATCACCCATACGACGATGACGCGGCCGACCTTAAGAGACCGATGCCTCATCACACGTCCCCGCCCGCGCCCGTTGCCTCGGGGTCGTCGTGTTTCGGTTTGTGCACCTTCTCCTTCGCACCGCTGTAGGACGTCGAGACGAGAGCTTTTCCGCCCGTCCAGCCGAAGATGAGGAGAACGAGCACAAGCGCGTAGCCGACGTTGGTGGCGGAGGTCACGAGCTGCTGGCTCAGTGAGTAGGCGGTCGCTGTTGCGCCGTCGGCGTAGTCGCGCAACGCGGCCGCGTTGGCTGCCTGGGTGACACCGACGGCTCCTGGGGTCACCGAGGTCACGTTCGCGGCCGAGCTCGAGCCGATCACATGCACGACCGAGCCGAACGTGACGGGGATCGAGTACGCGGCCAGGAAGACCACGATCACGCCGAGCTTCGCGGCGTAGCTGAGAACCTGCCACGTGAGGACCCTGGTGACGTACGCCTTCGGGTCGGTGAGGATCTTGCCGCCCTGTTCCGCCTTCTCCCAGAGGCCCTTCAGCTTGTGCCAGAACATCCGGCCGAGCAAGAAGATCAGGAACGCACCGCCGACGATGATCAGCAGCGCGAGCAGCGCGTGGTGGCGGAACCAGCCGAGCTCGACGTCGAAGGCCGCTCCCGCCTGGAGGAACAGCAGGCCGTAGACGACGGCGCCGACGATGGTGAAGAAGATCTTGTTGACGACGTAGGCGGCGAAGATTCCCGCGAAGCTGGAGCCGGGGATGATCGCAACGAACATCAGCAGCGTCACGAAGGTGCCGATGTTGGCCGGCAGGAAGCTGTTCATCCCGACACCGACGGCGTAGGCGGTCACGATCGGCCACAGCGTCACGCCGGCGTCCGGGTAGGCATAGCGGAGGATTCCGTAGTAGGCGACCCCGTTGAACGTCGTCTGGGCGACCTGCAGCAGCACCCCGGCGATCAGGTAGCCGACCGGGACCGCTTTGAGCTGATCCCAGAGATGGGTCAGCCAGCCCTGGACGTCGACGCCCAACAGGTTCAGGACGACCAGAAGACGCCGCGATGACCAGAATCCAGCCGCCCACCTTGACCAGGCGTCGATTCCGCGACGAGTCGCGGAGCGGGCTCACGGCAGCGACTGCCGTGCCGGCGGCGACCGTTGCGCTCACGAGCCGGCTGTGCCCGTCAGGGAGTTACAGGTGCTCGAGTTCTCGAATGCGCTCTTCAGTTCGCCCTTCGCGTCGAGTCCCTGGAGGTCGGTGAAGGTCGTCTTGACCTCTGTCCCCATCGTCGCGAGGGTCACCGTCGCCGATGAGACGGCAGCGATCACGCCGCTGATCCCGGAGGCGTTCTTGAGCGAGGTTTCGATCGTGGTCACGTTCTGCTCGAGGCTCGTCGAGAGCTGGTCGAGCGAGTCCTTCGCCTGCTGTCCGGCCTCGGTGTCGGGCTTGCCCAGCCCTTTCAGGTCGGAGGAGAGCGTCTGCGTCGCAGATTTCGTGTCGTCGACGGCCGTCTGGAGACCGCTCTTTGTCGGGTCGCTCTTCAGGGAGCCGGCGGCTGTCTTGATTGCGTCTTGCCAGGTCGTGAGCGACGTGCAGACACCGCTCGCCCACGTCTCCGTCGCTGACGCGCTGGTCGTTGTTGTCGTCGAGCTGTCGCCGCTCGAGCCGCAGCCCGCCGCGAGGACAACCAGCGAGACCGTGAGGCCGATCAGAGTGAGTGTGCGAGTGGATGTCATCGTCGTGTCCCTTGTTGGGCGGCGGGAGGGCCGGCGGGTCTGCCGACCCTCCCTACCAGCGAGTTAGGAGTTCACGGCCTTCGTGACTTCGTCGGACGAGTCGGCGAGAGCTTTCTGGAGCTCGTCGTAGTCGTCCTTGTCGATTGCCTTGTTGATCCGCTTGTCCGAGTTGACGAGGGCTGCCTCGACCCTGTCCGCGTAGGTGTCGTCGACGACCGCGACGACCGCAGACGATCCCGGCGGCAGATACTCCTCCATCTCGACGCCAAGCTGCTTCTCCTGGTGCTTCTTGCTCAGCTTGCCGACGACGGCGCCGATCCCGGCTCCGACCGCGGTCGCGGCAAGCAGCGGCGGCGCGAACAGGCCGACCACGAGCCCGGCGGTGCCGCCGAGAACGGCGCCGCCGGCGACGTGGGCACCGCTGTCGTGCTCGGCCACGTCGACCTTGCCGCTCGCGTCGCGGTTCAGGACGACGGCCCCGACGACCTGATAGTCGCCGGCGTCCTCGCCGGCCTTGAGTGCCTTGTAGTCGTCGGTTGCGGCCCCGGAAACCGAGTAGGTACCGACCACAAGAACGAGATTGTCATCTGCCATCATTCGCCTCCTTCACTTGGGAACTTGAGAACACTCGATAGGTTGAGCGCTGCACTGCTGTTGCTTCTGGCCTGCTGTGACGCGGGGTGGGCGCGGGGACACGACGGTGACATCGCACGCGCCCACCCGGCAGCCACTGCTACGAGGCGGTCTCTGCTTCGAGCTCGGCCTCGTACTCGGCGATCTCGATCGCGATCCCGAGCGCCTTCATCATCTTTGCCGAGGCCGAAACGACACGTGCGGTGCCGACGATCGGCGCGACCGCGGTCAGGACGCCCTGGATCTCGTCCGCCCCGAAGCCCAGCTCGCTCGCTGCGCCGAGGTTGAGCAGATACGACGCGGCCGAAGCATCGACCGCGACGAGCGCTGCGAGGCGCACCAGCATCAGCGTCTCGGAGTCGAGATTCGACGCCTCGAGTGAGTCCGCCGTCATGCTCGCGAGCAGATCGAGAACGGGCCTCTCAACGATTTCTTCTGCCATCAGATTTCTCCCTTCAGGAGATAGTTCGGGACACGGCGGGACGCCGCAGCCCGGGTCGTGCTTGTGTTACATCCCGCGCCGATCGCGGCGTCTCTCGCGCCGGCGCACGCCGCAGACCGAGACGGGCGACAGCGGCCGCCCGAACGGGTCGATGAACAGCGTCACCGGCCCCGTCTGGGCCGGGACGTCTCCCTCGAGCACGTCGATCGAGTAGCTGAGGTCGCCGTCGCCGCTGAGGCTCGGTGCCGTCAGCACGACGACCGCGTCCGTGGGAACGTCGGCGCCGCTTTCGAGGAACGAGAGCACCGCGTTCGGTGGGTCGGTCTCGAAGCTGTTGTCGCCGACGCCCCAGAGGTCGACGAAATCGGTCGTCGCCATGTGCCCGACAACCCGCTGGGGCCGGTCGGAGAAGTAGAGCGTCGAGGGCGTGATCCCCCGCAAGGTGAGCGTGCCGTCTTCACTGCTGACGCCCTGTGCGGTTTGCACGAACATCGACTCCTCGGCCTCGAGCTGTTCGGCCAATGCTTCGCTCATCGTTGTGCCTCCTTGTTCAGGGCTCGTGTTCTGCCGATCGGTTCACTCCGGCTGCCCGGCAGGAGGTCGGCACTCTCAGCCGACTGGACCGCCTCGGCGCGGTTCGAGGCCCCGAGCTTCCGGTAGATGTGCTGGATGTGGGTCTTCACGGTCGGCCGGCCGATACCGAGGCGATCGCCGATCGCGGCGAGCGTCAAATGGGTCGGAAGCAGAGCGAGGACGGCCGTCTCGGTCGGCGTCAGATGAACCGCCGACCCCGCCGGTGTCTTGCGCGACGTTCTCAGCTGGCTGACCATGCCTCCGACACTACGACTCGAGCCGCCGAACTACATCGACCGAATAGGCTGATATTTCAACTGACGACAGACGAAAGGAACGCAGCCCTCGGCGGATTGCTCGCCCGTTAAACGGGGTGGCTCTTGGGCCGCGCCCAGGCCGGGATAGACCGGCGCGTCGCCTGACGGTGGTCTCAGAATCCGGTCGGCCTTGCGCCAACCGCGACCTGCCCGCGAAGACCCGCGTCAGCATAGTGCCCGCAGGTGGTGGTATGGGCGCGCCCGCGCATCGTCAGCGCCTCGACAAGACCCGGGTCCTGCGACGCTCCTCCGCAACGTGGGTGCGGCCCGATCATTGCCCCGGCGGCTCAGAAGCAGGAGCAAACGCGAGAGGCCATAGACTTCTGTTGGCCTGATCTGCTCGACCGGACACCCGCCAATCTGAAATAGCTGTTAGCCCGGCGCGACAGCAGGCTCGGGCTCCTCGGCCGTTGATGTGAAATCCTGCTTGAAGATGAGGAACAGTTCATCCCTCGGGGTGAAAGCAGCCGTGACGAGTTCCCAGCCGTCTTCATCCCGTTTGTTGAGGGCGTCGCGAAGCGACTGCGCGTTGCTTAAGGTGATGTCTGCTACGTCGTAATGATGTTTGCGTGCCACCGCGTCTCCTTCGGGTTGCGAGCATCCCAACTTTGTCACCGGGAGCGCTCGAGCTGTTCAGCGCGAAGCCTGTTTTGTCAACGCATGCGCGCTCCCTCCCAGGGTCTGGTGTTCGGCGGTCTCCAGGCCCCCATACGGCTTCGACGACCCTGACTGCATCTGCGGCCACCCCCGTGTATGCCGTGCTTGCCACCAGTACCGCTCCCGTTCCCGTTCTGATGTCGGAGTGACCCCTACAAACCGGTTTCGGCCTTGAGCTGTCCCGTCTTGACTGCGTCGGTGAGCGTCTTGTAATCGCGCTCGTTTTGGTCGGCGTAGGTTTCCGCGAAGCGGGCTAAGGCGCGGTCGAAGGTCTGGCTCTGGCCGAGGTAGCTGGCGATCGCGACGCCGTCACCTGCCCGTGCGTGCGCGCGGCCAAGCTCGGTTCCGCAGACGCGCGCGTACGCGACCATCGTGCGTGGCTCCATGACGTCGACGAGGGCCGACATCTTCCCGTCCCACAGTTGCCGCACGTAGAAGTCGCGCTTGACGCCGTCCGGCGCGTCGACCTTGATCCAGCCGAGCATGATGTCGCTCGCCGCCTGCGTGAGACGCTGGCCCTCGACCACCCGTTGGCCGCTGTTCGCGAACTCGCTGCGGCCGAGGAACGGCTCCAGCACGGAGGGCTGTGCCTCCTTGAACTGGAGGAACAGCGGGTCCTCGTCGTCGCGGCCGAGCATGAGGCAGATCCAGGCACGGGTGCCGACGCTGCCGACGCCCACGACCTTGCGGGCCGCGTGGACGTAGCGGAAGCGCTCGAGCAGCTTGCGCCGGTCACCGGCAAGGGTGCGCCGGTAGGAGCGGATCACGAGCCGCAGGAACTCCTCGATCTGGTCGGCCTCCATTCCAGCATGGACATCCTCGATCGGCGTGATCAGCGGCGGGTCGCCGATGATCCGGAGCTGGCCGTCGACGACCCCGGTCAGCTTCCCGAACGCTTTCATGCTGTCCTTCGTGCGGCCCTTCGCGACGTTCGCGTCGCTGCGGTCGAGCGCCTTCGCGTCCTTCGCTTTTGCGAGTCGGCGTAGCTCTGCGAGAAGCTCGTCCACGTCGAGGCGCGAGTACCAGATATCGAGGTTCCTCATCGCGGAGTACTTCCGGATTGCCTCCCGGTAGGCGCGTCCGACCATCAGGTTGACCGCCTCCCGCTGCTTCTCGTCGAAGCCACGGTCGCGCCCCGCGACCGCGAAGCTCGCGACGAGCCGCTTCACGTCCCATTCAAACGGTCCTGGCAGGGTCTCGTCGAAGTCGTTGATGCTGAACACGATCTTCCGGTCCGGAGCCGCGAAACCGCCGAAGTTCGACAGGTGGGCATCGCCGCAGAGCTGCGAGTACAGGCCCGTCCTCGGCCCGCTCGCGAGATCCGACGCCATCAAGTAAGCGGCGCCCCGGTAGAAGGTGAACGGCGACACCAGCATCCGGCCGTAACGGATCGGCACGAGCTCCGGCACGCGAGCCTTCGCCTGCTCCTCGAGCAACTCGACTGGGTCGGGGCGAAGAGGGGCCGGCTCCCAGTCGCCGTGCGAGGCTCGCGTCACCTCCGCCCTGGCCGCCTTTCCCCGCGCCGCACGCTCCGAAACGGAGAAGTGCTCCACTACCCGCGGAGCACCCTGATGTCCCGTCGACGACCCCTCCCCACCGTGGCCGGTGCCGACGTCCGCTGCCGAGCTCTCTGTCACTTCGGGATCGTGGTCATCCTTCATACCGCTCCCATCATGGCCGTCCGGTCGCTCACCATGTACGCGACAATCAGCGCGGCCGGGAAGAAGACAAGACTGAACAGGAAGTAGCCGAAGAAGCTATGCCCCTTACGGGCAGCGACCCGTGCCGGCCAAAACGCAATCGCAATCCAGACGATGATCGCAATCGTCGACCAGAGCCAGAAACCATTCGCTGCGAGGAACATGTCAGACCTCCTTGATCGGTGACAGCACCGGCGGCGCTACCACTGCCTCCAGTGCTGGCGGGCTATGTGCCCGACGTTACGCCCGGAGCGGTCGATCTACATCGACCAAATAGGCTGATATTCTCACGGGCGACCGTTCAAGAGCGCAGACGTCGCCGGACTGCTCGCCGGTGGGAGGCGATGGACTATGGCCGTAACTGACGACTCGCATCCAGCTAACGAGTCGGTGCCCCGTCGGCCATGCCCGGGCCACAATAGGTGGCGCGTAGCGTCACGTCCGTCTCAGAATCGGGCTGGCCTGCGAAATGTGGGGCGTCGGCATCGCTAGTTCTTCCCCACCTCGCGAGCGTCAGCGACCGCTGGAAGCCCCGACCATCAAGGTCCCGCCCGTCCGCGCCGATGCGGTCCCGCGACCGCGTCTCTCGGCGCTCGGTGAGGCGGCGCAGCGCAGCCGCGTCGTGCTGGTTTCCGCTCCGGCCGGGTACGGCAAGTCGACACTCGTCGCGCAGTGGAGCGCCCTCGATCCGCGTCCGGGCAGTTGGGTGCAGCTTGCGCGCGGTGACAACGATCCGGTGGTGCTGCTCGCTCGTATCGCGGCTGCCCTCGAGCGAATCAGGCCCCTCCGCGGTGACCTCGCCGAGACGCTGTCACGACGGTCGCCGGGGATCGTCGAGGCCGTGCTGCCGCTCTTGGATGCAGACCTCAGCGAGCGCGACCCGTTCCTGCTCGTGCTCGACGACGTTGAGCGGATCACCGCCAGGAGGAGCCGCTCGATCCTCGCGTTCATTGCCGAACGGGTGCCGGCCGGCTCGCAGCTGGTACTGATCACGCGCGGCGATCCGGGGATGCGGCGCGGTCGCCTCCGCGCAAGCGGCGACCTGACCGAGGTCGGGGCGACGCTGCTCGCACTCGACAGCGAGGAGACGCGAGCCGTTGCCGCCCTCGGCGGTCTCGAGCTCTCCGAGAAGGAGGCCGAGGCCCTGCGCGAGCGAACGGAGGGATGGGCGGCAGGGGTCGCGCTGGCAGCACTCTCGTCCCGCGACCGCGACGACGCAGCCGCCGGCGCTCGCCGCTCTGGCCGGCACGCAGCCCCAGATCGCGGACTACCTCCTCGACGAGGTTCTAGGACGCCAGCCGGAGGATCTGCGGACATTCCTGCTCGCCACCTCGATCCTGCGACGGATGACGCCGGCCCTCTGCAACGCCGTGCTTGGCAGAGAGGATGCCGCCGATTCGCTCGAGACCCTGGCACGCTCGAACGCGTTCGTCGTCCCGCTCGACGATCGCGGCGAGTGGTACCGCTACCACCGCCTCTTCCGCGACCTCCTTCGAGCCGAACTCGAGCGTCGTCATCCCGAGCTGCTCCCCGTCTACCTGAAGCGGGCGGCAGACTGGTGCGAGGAGCACGGAAGCCCCGAGGAGGCGTTCGCCTACGCGCACCAGAGCGGTGATCTCGACCAGACAGGAAGGATCGCGCTCGCGCACTGGGATGAGCTCACCGGCAGCGGGCGGATCGAGACGCTGCGGCTCTGGCTCAAGCGCTGCACCGACACAGAACTCGAATCCGACGCCCAACTAGCAGTAGCGGCAGCATGGGCGGCCGCGCTGCTCGGCGATCCGGTCAAAGCGAGGCGATTCATCGCCGCAGCCGAGCGCAAGCCGCTCGACGTCCCATCCGCCGACGGCGCATCCTCGCTCCGTTCGGCGCTCGCGATCGTCCGCTGTGTCGTCGCCCCAGACGGAATCGACGGGATGCTGCGCGACGCCGAATACGTCTACGCCGCCGAGAAGCGCGAGAGCAGCCGCTGGCTCCTCAGCGCCTGCCGCGCCCTCGGGACAGCGAACGTTCTCCTCGGCCGACCACAGGAAGCACTCGACGCCTTCGGCGAGGCAATCGCCCTCTGTGGCAACCGACCCGAGCTCACACACATCCAGCTCTACTGCCTCAGCTACATGGCCTTCGCGGCCGCGGAGACGGGCGATCGGCAGCACGCTCAGAGATGGGCGAACGAAGCGCTCAGGCTTGTTCAGGAAGCGCGTCTCGACGAGATCGCCCAGAGCGCGATCGCCCACGCCGCAGGAGCGCTAGCGCGCCAGCAACACGGCGACAACTCAGAGGCCGCCCGGCAGCTCGAACACGTCCGGCGGCTCCGCCCACTGCTGCACGGGGTCACGTGGCTCGAAGCAGACCTAGGGCTGCGCTGCGCCGAGATCAGCCTCGACCTCGGAGACCTCGCCGGCGCCCTCGAGTTCAAACTCGCCGCGAATGACGCCCTTCAAGGCTACCCCGACGCCGGAACACTCCCCGCCAGGCTCCAGGGCCTCAGAGAGCGAATCAACCGAGGGAAGTACTTCGAACTCACCCCCGCCGAACTACGGCTCGTAGCTTTCTTGCCAACCCATCTCTCCCTCCAGGAGATCGCCGACCGGGTCCACGTCTCACGTCCAACCGTCAAGACGCAGGTTGCGTCGATCTACGACAAGCTCGGCGTCAAGACCAGGTCCGAGGCCGTCGAGATCATCGACCAGTACAACCTCGGAGCGACCGACGGTCGACCCTCAGGCTCAGATCCGACTACGGGCTGAGCTCACCTCCTCCCATGGACGGCGAGGTGGTTCAGCCAATGTGGCCGATGCCGGACAGACCGTCTCCGACATAGCTTGAGGTAGTCGACCTGTCAGCGTGAGCAATAGGAGCCGCCGTGCCAGAGGGTCTGTCTGCAAACGAGGTCGCCAAAGAGGTCAGCGAGTACAACAAGCATGCGCACCAACACGGCGCGGGCGATGGGCGCGACCGGCTGATTTCGGTCTCGGGAGCGGTACTGCTCTCGGTCGTCACGATCGTGGCGGCCTGGTCGGGCTACTCGGCCGCGAAGTGGGGCACCGAGTCATCGCTCAAGCTCGCGAAGGCCTCCGCCACCCGGACAAAAGCGAACCGCGCCTTCCAGGAGTCCCTGACCTTCCGCACCGCTGATGGAATCCTGTTCAACACCTGGTTCGCGGCGCACCTGGCCCACGACCCAAACGGGATGCGCCTCGCCGAGAAGCGCTTCCGACCCGAATACCGGGTCGCGTTTGACGCCTGGCTCGCCACCCACCCGTTCACGAACCCAAACGCCCCGGCAGGCCCGCAGGAGATGCCGCAGTACATCCCGACCGGACAGGCGTTATCACGTTCGCTCGACGCGAGCGCCGACGCCTTCTACGCGAAAGGTCAGAAGGCCGCAGAAACGGGCGACGAGTACGTGCGAGTGACCGTCATCCTCGCGAGCGTCTTGTTCCTGGTCGGGCTCAGCACCCAGTTCCCGCCGCTCGGAGTCCGGCTCGGCATGATCGGTGTCGGCGCCGCACTCCTCATCTTCGCAGGCGTCCTCATCCTCTCGCTCCCAGGCCCTCCCTGAACCGGCACCGGCGGCACACTCCTCGGCCGCCAGGTCCGGGGACTTAGCCTCGGGTTGCCGCGATGCTGACGGCGATGACGAGGGCGAGGCTGCTCGCGCAGATCGGCGCGAATCGCCGCTCGCGCAGGAGCCGGCGACAGGAGGACGAACCCGTTCGCGGTGGACAACTACTGGGGCACCGGCCGGACAGAGGCGTTCAGCGACGGCGTCTTCGCGATCGCGATCACACTGCTGATTCTCGAGGTCAACGTGCCCGAGACGGCGTTCGACAACCTCTGGCAGGGCATCGCCGATCAGTGGCCCTCCTACCTCGCCTATGCGACGAGCTTCATCACGATCGGCGGGATCTGGCTCGCCCACCACGGCATCTTCCGCCGCCTGCAGTACGCAAACCAGCGGCTGATGGTGATCAACCTACTCCTCCTGATGGTCGTCTCTTTCCTCCCGTTCCCGACCAAGCTGATGGCCGAAGCGATCCACCAAAGCGACGCCGAACGCGCCGCAGTCATCTTCTACGGAGCCACGCTGCTCGTCATCTCGTCCCTGCTCAGCGCCCTCTGGGGATCGGTCACACTCGACCGCCACCTGCTCCGGCCGGAGGTGGACGAGAAAGAGATCAAGGCGATCACACTGGCCGCGACGCCGACGATCGGCTTCTATGCCGTCGTGATCGTGCTCGCCTTCATCGCTCCTGTCGTCGCCGTCTACGGATTCCTCCTCATCGCCATCGTCTCCGTCCTCCGGGCGCGGGGCGATAGCAGCATCCGGCGCCACACAACAGCTACCTGAACGACACTTCGTCCACCTGCGCGGCCGGGGAGGCATCAACAACCGATGCGCGGCTTGCCGGGGCCAGCCGGGCGCGTCGAGCACGATCGCGATCCCGGCGACCCCAGCCGACTGACAGTCTGCGTCCGCGGCGCGCGGTCGCCCGCCCGATTTCGCTACCTGTGCGCGTAGCGGCTAGGTGTTGTCGAGCAGCGCGGCTTCGATCGAATCGAGGCGCTCACGGATCACACGGAACTGTTCTTGACGTGCGACGACGGTCCCGTCGCCTGACGAGTCGCGTGAACGAGCCACGAACGTGCTGGTGATCAGCGCGGTGACCACCATCAGGAACGCTGTCCCGAGAAGCATCACAAGGCTCGCCGCGATTCGACCGGCTGCCGTCATCGGGACGATGTCGCCATAGCCGACGCGTGTCACCGTCTGGACGGCCCACCAGAACCCCGACCCGACCGAGGAAAACTCCTTTGCTTCGATGATCCTCATCAGCAACGCAGCGGCGACGGCAGTCGAGGTCGTCGCATACGCGATCACGAGCGCGGCGCTTCTCGGCGTCCCGGCACGCTCGATCCAGCGATCGACCCGGTCGTCGCCTCTTCTATTTGCTGCCACGGCTGCACGTTCGAACCCCTCGCTTCCAATCCTGCCGGCCCAGTTCTTCGCCCAAGCCCTTAGAGCGCATGGCGACCCGCATTGGCGAGCATCTCCAGCACTTTAGGCCCGGCCCGACTGGTCCGGACGGGCTCAACCTCGGAACGACCCTCGCGCTTCTAGCCTAGTGCATTCGTCTTGAGTGCGTCGAACTCGGCCTGACTGATCGCACCGCTGTCAAGCAGCGACTTCGCCTGCGCGATCTGATCGACCGGCGAGGCACTGCTGGTCACGGGCTTGATGGAGTCGGCCTGCTGCGCCTGAGCCGCCTCCACGTGCTTCTGAGTGCGCTCAGCCATTCCGCTGTGCTCGACGAGCACGTAGATGAGGACGCCGACATACGGCAGCACGATCACAAAGATGATCCAGAATGCCTTCATCACTCCGCCGATATCGCGGCGACGGAAGATGTCACCGAAGACTGTGATCAGGAGCCAGATCCAGATCACGAAGGCGAAGACAATGATCGTCTCCCAAAGCATGTCCATGAACGTGAGGTCGGCGAGCGACATCCGCAACTCCTTCATCGACGGAAGGAAAGCGCACAACGGGACGCCTCCGGCGTGCAAACACACTATCTCACAGGCGCAACGGGTATTCCCAGGTCACGGGCAACGACGAATCCCCACGCAAGTCGTGTACGCACCGATCACGAGCTGGCATGTCTACGGGAAGGGCAAACCGGGGGCTGCGAGGCAGATGGGACCCGTGCGCCACGGGGGTGGTCGGCCTGGCGACCGGATTGCACGAGGTGACTTCCCCGGATATGACTACGGCCTCACGCGATCGCCGTAAAGTGTGCATTTCGACGAGTGGGAGGTAGTACTCGACTCGAATCAACGGTCGTGTGCATCCAGGCGTCGCGACAACAGGCGACAACCGGAAAACGGCGCGATGCAAAGTTCGACCCTTCTTCCCTGGTGTCTGATTTGACTACGTAGGGTGCGTACAATCTGCGTACATCGTTCCGTCCTCATGCGTCCCTCCGAGTCCCTGGTGTTTCTCCGAACTTCGCAATAAAGTGCCAATTTACAGGGTATTTATAGGATTAGAAGGGACAGAAAGGGACTGTCAGAACGGGTCTCGACTTCACTCGTAATGAAGGGGTCCGCGGTTCGAGTCCGCGCGTCGGCTTCTCAAGAAAGGCCTGCATACGCGGGCCTTTCGCGTATCAGGATCGCGTCACTTCTTCTTGGTTCGAGTCGATTGGGGCAGGATTGGGGCAGCCCTCTCGGAGGCCACCTTCTTGCGCGCGGTTCGGATCAGGGTCTCCACGGGTTGCCTAGGGGTGTCTCGAAGCTCCTCGATTGTGTGCGTGTACGTGCTGTAGAGCGTCTGGAGGTTGTGCCCCATCTGAGCCGCAATGTCGACGTGATTCGTCTTGCCCTCTTGGAACAGGAGTGACGCGAACGAGTGGCGCAGCTCGTACGGCTGGGCCTTCTCGATCCCCACGGTCTCCCCAAGCGGCCGGTAGACACGTCGCCGCCAGTTGCGATAGTCGGTCTCGTTCCATGGCTCGCCATCGGATCGTGGGAAGACGAGCGCGGCGGACTTCCCGTCCGAGACCTTCCGCCACTCCTTCAAGTCATCCCGCAGCGAGTCAGTCCGAGGGGGTGTCAGGTCGGCGGCTGCATTGCCGTCGATCGTTAGCGTGCTCTGACAGTCGGCTTCCGCGGTGTAATCCGTGACCAGCGTGCGAACGGCCTCGTGGGCGTTCCCGGCTTCATCGAGAATCGTGGCCCTCACCCAGACGGGATCACCCACCGAACGATGAACGTTGCGGAGCGATCCTTCGTGCTCGGCCTTCGCTCCTCCCAGCATGTCGCGACGAATCGTTGCTCCGGTCAGCAGGAATTCCACAGCTTCGGCAACGCTGGTCTTGCCTTGGCTGTTGAACCCCCAGATGACGGCGAGATCGCTCTCGAAGCTGAATGTTTGCGGAGTTCCGAAGGCTCGGAATCCGCAAATCTCAAGCTGTTGGAGCTTCGGCATCGAGCTTCCCGCGCTCCTCCGCGAGCCTTGTGGCGATCACGGCGCCCAACTCAGTTCGAGCGACCGCCTCAGATGTAGCCCCAGCCGCGGCCGCGATTAGGCTCGCCGCGAGACTCCCCGGCTTGAGGTGGGCAAGGAGCGCATCCGTGTTGGCGGCGCTGAACACCGGGTCGTCAGACATGGGGCGGAAGTCTATCGTTGCTTTTGCAACGTCCCTCCTGCCTCGATTCGATGGGCCGCAGCCCGCGCCATGACACAAGCGGTGGGTGCGCCTCTTCGGGCGATTTGGCCGCAGTTCTGTGCAGCGCTACGTGATGGTCACGAAGTCCCTGCAAATACAGGAAAGTACCTTACGCGGGCTCGATTTCTGCCTGCCAGAACGAGTCCATGTGTCTACAGGCGCAGCCACGCTCACGCCGGTTCACCTGGCCCTTGTCGCTCCGCGTCCGACGCTTTCGGGTGGGGAGCCGAGGCCGCGGTTTCGGTAACGAGCTACAGGTTAGGTCTTCAGGCGAGATCACCACCGCACAGGCGACGTTCCTCGGTCTCTTCGGGTGTGCACAGGGTTCCGCTGGGTCAGTCTGGCGTCCTGCTCGCTACGGCGTCGAGGATGAGTGCTGCGACCTCGCTCGGCTTTTGGTTCAGCGTGAAGTGTCCGGCGTCGGCGATCTCGACCAGTGTTATGTGTGGTGCTGCGCCGAGGAGTCCTCGCTCCTCGTCTGTCAACCCAACGTCGTCCTTCGCGCCGAACACGACCCAGGCCTGTGGGTCAGCATCACGGAAGCGTTGCGCGACCGAGCCATGGTGGTCGAGATATCCGAGATACAGGTGGGTCTGTCGGCGGAGGAGGCGAGGGTCGTTCTTCTTCAACTCGCCGATCAGAACGTCACGCCGGGCGGGCGGCAAGCTGCTCTTCATTGCGGGGCCGACGATCTTCAGCATCAGCGAGTAGGGCAGGTGCCCGAACACCCCACTGAGGCGATCGAGCGCACGCGGAAACACCGATTCGTCCTTGCGTGAGAAGCTCGGCGAGAGCAGTACCAGTGGCCCGGAGAACTCCCCGGCCGCCGCCATCTCGATCGCGACGTTTGCCCCCATGCTGTGACCGACGACTACGTCGCAGCCAAGATCGGCAGCGACCCGTGATGCTGCTCTCGCGTAGCCCTCGACGGTGTCGTCATCGGGAGGGGCTGTCCCGCCGAATCCCGGCAGCGTCGTGGCGACGAACCGGATCGGCGCACTCTTGATGGTTGGCTCCGCGAGAACATCGTCGTAGAAGCGCGCAGTGCAAAGGGCACCGGGAAGCAGAAGGACGCTGTGATCAGCATCGTCGTGCCCAGACTCCTCCAATACCCAACCGAGATGATCCCGGCTCTCGCCGATCACTTCGCCTCCTCACAGTGCCGCGATCCGGAGCCTTACACACGCCCTGCGCGAGCACAAGCGCGGACCGGAACAAGAAACCCGTCAAGGGTCATTCCCGAACACTCGCGCATGCCACGACGCTGCGACCGGTGAAGAGACACCTAACCTCGCTCATAGGCCAGCGTCCGAATAACCAGCAGGTATCCGCACCGACGCCGAGGGAGAGACGTGATCCGATACGCACTCGTGGCCTTGACCTGTGCGCTCGTGTTCGCCGGGTTGACATCGTCCGCAAGTTCGACGGCGAAAACGCCCTCCAAGCTCGTCGTCAAGGTCGGCACCAACCGGACGTACAGCCGCACGGAGCTGCGTCCTGGTGAGAGGGTCGTGTGCCGCTACCGGGGGCGCACCCTCTTCGTGCGTGCACCCTGGGGCCAGATGCAGGGATGGGGAACCGTGTGGCCATTGCCCGGAAACAACGACAGAGGACTTTTCCGCCTCAACGTCACCGTCGCGGGTGCGGCCGGATACACCGTCGTCTGCGCGCTCGGCGGCCACCACACTCAGACTTTGGTAGTCCCATAGCTCATTCCTGAACACTTGCCCAAGGTCACGACCTGGTTCTCGGTCGTTCTCCTACCTCACGATCAGACAGGCTGCCGTCACGGAGCCATCGGCGTGGCGGGTGATTCCGAGGCTGACGTAGTCATGTTTCGCGCCCCCGAAGCCGGTGAACGTGGGGTGCCCGATGATCGTCGGCACTCCGAGTTCGAGGTGGTGACCGCGAATGTTGCAGGTCACGAGGTCGGATGGCCTCAGAGCCCCTGACGGGAATGTGTGCTTGGTTCCGGCCCGTACCGTTTCGTGGCGGCGTGGCACGAGGTGGCTCCGCAGGACGCTCCAACTCATTCCAAGGCGTCCGAGGGTGGCCATCTGTGTCGTCCAGCAGGTCGAGAACTTCCGTGGATCTGCTGGCCGCTGAGAAGGCCGCTGACCTTGACGTCCCACGAGTCTTCAGGGCCGCCCGCGCATATGTACGGCTTGGGGTTCCTGATCAGTCGTGGACTTGCTGCGAGGGCTGCGCATACTCGCTCGGGATTGGGTAGGTCACCGCCTGTTGGTTCGCAATCGATGGGGAACACGGCTCGCCCAACAAACGTGTTGACAGCGATGAGGTCTAAGCGGGTCGTTGACGCTGCGTCGCCGTGGCTCGCGGCTTGTTGCCCCAGTGACATTGAGGACGCCGCGAAGAGTCCGCTAACCAGCAGGAGGGCGCCGACCAAGCCGACAACGGCGAATGGTTTTCTCACGACACTGCTTCTACGCCACAGAAGCGACGTAGAGGACCCCGGCGAGGTCAGGCTCCTCGGTCACGATCTGCTCCAGCGCGCACTCAGCATCCTCGGGGGTCGTGAACCAGTCAACACCTTGCCCGTGCGGTGACTCGCGAGGCCGTGGAAGACGTAGGGTGACGTTGCCTCCATAGGCGAGATCCTAGCGCCCTATTGGGGCAGTTTTGGGGCAGCCTACTTTGGCTGCCCGTGTCCGACGATGTCCACCGACAAGGGAAAAAAAACCCCTGATATCCAGGGAGTTTCTGATCATTCGTGGACAACTTCGGACAACGATTTCGAGGCCAAATATCACTCTAATGAAGGGGTCCGCGGTTCGAGTCCGCGCGTCGGCTTCACGAACGACCCTGTTCAGGGATGGACCCGCGTTTCTCGACGCTGCCGCCGAGAACTCAAAATGGCGCAAAGCACGCAGATTGTCACAGGATTGACCTCTGGAATCCGACCCTGAGGAACCCGCGACAGCCCCGCCGACCATGTGGCCGCCGATGAGCCGCGTACGCTGCGAACGTGCGAGTTGGGCGCCGGAGTCGCATTGCCGTAACGCCGCTGTGTGCTGCGCTGGCTGTCGTGCTCGCGTATCTCGCGAGCGGAACGGTACATCCCGCGAACTCAGCGCGCACCGCGCAGGTCTCCGGCGCGGTCTCGAGACACGAGCAGGCGCGGAAGCCGCCGCGCACCGCGTACCACGCCGCCTCGATCTCGACACGCAAGCTCGTGCGGAAGCCGCTCGTGGCGGAGAGGCGGGCGACCGCGTATGCCATTGCTTTCTTCGGCGACTCGGTGAGCGTCGGCTTCGGAGCCTCCAAGCGGGGCCACGGTTACGTCTCCCGCGTGTCGAGTTGGCTTCGAACGCACGGCAAGAGGGTCATCTCAAAGAACAACGCGAGAGGCGGCGTGCCAGTCGCCTACTGGATGTATACCCCGATGCCGAGGCAGCTCAATGCCGCGGTTGTCGAGCTCGGCACGAACGATGTTCGCCTGGGGACACCCTCGAGGCAGTTCGCGCTGGCCTACCGCACGCTCACGCGCCGCATCCGCGCGGCCAACCCGAAAGCCCAGCTTCTGTGCCTTTCTGTCTGGTCGCGTCCCGGAAGCTCGAGCCTCGAGGGCGTCATCAATACGCGGATCCGGGAGGCCTGCCCCGGCACGTACGTCGATATCACGGGGCTTCGCGACCGCCCGTATATTCGCTCGAGCGATGGCTTCCACCCGAACGATGCCGGGTATCGTCTCATTGCCGAAACGGTCGAGTCGGAGCTGAAGCTGAGCTGAGACGTGAGCCGGCGGTGCGGCTCGAGCGTCTTGCGCAGGAAGGTGCGTGCAGGATGCACGGGCCGCGAGTCGGTCGATCGTGCGCAAGAGGAGCGGCTTCACGGCGGAGCCGCTCCAGGTAGTCCGTAGTTACGCGTCGCTCGATGAGGGGGCTCCCCGATGCGAGTGCGGCGCGTCGCGATCACTGTGACGTATGAGGCCAGTGCCTTCGGCTCGCGGTGGGCATTCACGGAACCGTCCACGGCACGAAACGAGAGAAGAGGCCGCCCATGATCGCATTCCGTGGTGATGTGGAGGGGCTCCGGGCTGTCGCAGTGCTGCTCGTCGTGCTCGACCACCTCGAGGTGCCAGGTTTCCACGGCGGGTTCTTCGGCGTCGACGTGTTCTTCGTCATCTCCGGGT